>NZ_JAHSTY010000001.1:0-1203810 GCF_019145355.1 Pseudomonas azadiae
AGCGATAGCGCAGTGTCAGTCAAAGAAATGCCAGCAATGCCACCGCCTTCGCAGCCTCGCCGGGGCTCGGCCGAAGTCTTTATCCGACTCTCTGTTGAGGGAAGCGCTGTTCGCGCAAAACACCGAGGCCCGCTTCTGATTCAGCGTCTAAGCTTCAGGCAAGTCCGATCAATCTGCGTGAATGGATCAATCGACTATGGGCGTACTGCGGCAAACCGATTCGACCAAGGCTGCGCAAACAGGGCGCAGTGAGACTCCGGCGCCGTTGCCCGCGAAAAAACCGATACATCGCCGTGCCCGGCGCCTGTTCTGGCTGGCGCTATTGGTCGCGTTGATCGCCTTGGGTGTGCTACTCGCCAGGGAGGCGCGCACCGCCTATTGGCAATCGCGCCAACTGAGCGACCTGGCGCGTGAGTTGACCTACCGTGTCGAACCCGGCGCCAGCCCGGCCATTGCTTTTCCCGGGCAGGGGCCGTTTGACCGGCGCCTGGGCTACAGCGACCTCGGCGGGTTTACCGAGCGCCTGGTCAAGCGCGGTTACGTGATCGAGGCCCAGGCGCGCTTTTCCACGCCGTTGATGGATTACGTGCACAACGGTTTTTTTGCGCCTTATGCCGAGAAAATCCAGGCGGGTCTATCGATCACCGACTGCCGCGCCGTGCCGCTGTATGAGTACCGCTATCCGCAGCAGCTGTATGTGGATTTCGCCGCGATCCCGCCCGTGGTGGTCGACAGCCTGTTGTTCATCGAAAATCGCGACTTGCTCGACCCCGCGCAACCGTTGGCCAATCCGGCCGTGGACTGGCCGCGCTTTGGCCTGGCGGCCTGGTCGCAGCTCGCCAAATGGCTGCACCTGCCCGGCCAGAGCGCAGGCGGCAGTACCCTGGCGACGCAGTTGGAGAAGTACCGGCATTCTCCCGACGGCCTCACCCTGTCGGGCGCGGAGAAAATTCGCCAGATGATTTCCGCCAGCGTGCGCGCCTACCGCGACGGCACCGCTACGCTGGCTGCGCGCCAGGCCATCGTGCGCGATTACCTCAATAGCGTGCCGCTGTCGGCGGTGCCTGGCCACGGCGAAGTCCACGGCCTGGCCGAAGGTTTGCGCGTGTGGTTTGGCGCCGATTTCAACCAGGTCAACCACGCCCTGGCCGATCCCCACGCCAGCCCGGCGCTGCGCGGCCTGGCCCTGCGCCAGGTGCTGGCGCTGATCATCGCCCAGCGTCGCCCGTCCTACTACCTGGTCAAGGGCCGTGCGGACCTGGCCCACCTCGCCGACAGCCATTTGCGGCTGTTGGCCCACAACAAGGTAATCGACCCCGCGCTGCTGCAAGCGGCCCTCGACGCGCCGCTGATCTACCGCGACTGGCTGCAGCAACCCACCGTGCAGCCGATCGAAACCAACAAAGGTATCAGCGTCGCGCGCAGCCGACTGGCCGGCCTGCTCGACCGGCCGCTGTACGACCTGGACCGTCTCGACCTGTCCGCTATCACGACTTTGCAAGCCAGCCTGCAGGGCCAGGTCAGCGACTACCTCAAGCACTTGGCCGACGCCGACTTCGCCCGCCGGACCGGCCTGCTCGGCGAGCGTCTGCTCACCGCCACCACCACGCCCCAGGTCCGCTACAGCTTCACCCTGTTCGAACTGACCCCCGATGGCGCACGGGTACGTGTGCAAACCGACAACACCGACCAACCGTTCGACATCAACGAAGGCAGCAAGCTGGAACTGGGCTCCACCGCCAAGTTGCGGGTGCTCACCACCTACCTGCAAATCATCGCCGAGCTGCATGAGCGCCTGGGCGGCCTCGGTGCCGAGGCGCTCAAGCAAGTCGCGGTGGATGAGCAGGATCGCCTGAGCCGCTGGGCGGTGGACTACCTGCGCCAGACACCGGACAAATCTCTGGAGCGGATGCTCGATGCCGCGCTCGAACGCACCTACTCGGCCAGCCCCGGCGAGGCGTTTTTCACCGGAGGTGGCGTGCACCGGTTCACTAACTTTCGCAGCCAGGACAATGGCCGCAACCCGACCCTGCGCGATGCCCTGCGCGAGTCGATCAACCTGCCGTTCATTCGCCTGATGCGTGACCTGGTGCGCTACAGCACCTATGGCGGCGCCAATCACACGGCCCAGTTGCTCAAGGACGACAGCGACCCACGGCGCCAGGAATACCTGGCCCGGTTCGCCGACCGTGAAGGCACGGCGTACCTGCAGAAGTTCTGGAAGAAGTACCGCAAAAAAGACACCCAGGCCCGGCTCGACACCTTTCTGGACAGCATCCGGCCCACGCCGATTCGCCTGGCGGCGGTGCACCGCTACCTGCTGCCCGACGCCAGCCAGGACAGCTTCAACCGCTTCGTGCGCTCGCACCTGGCGACGGAAAAAATCACCGAGGCGCGCCTGCAAAAACTCTATGCCAGCTACGGGCCGGGGGCCTATGACTTGCCCGACCAGGGCTATATCGCCAAGGTCCACCCGCTGGACCTGTGGCTGCTGGGCTACTTGCTCAGCCACCCCGAGGCGACGTGGAACGAGATCGTCAAGGCCAGTGAATTCGAACGTCAGGAGGTTTACAGCTGGCTGTTCAAGAGCCGTCACCAGCGCGCGCGCGACAGCCGTATTCGCACCATGCTGGAAATCGAAGCGTTTCTGGATATTCACCAGCGCTGGCAGGCGCTGGGTTATCCGTTCGATCACTTGGTGCCGTCGCTGGCCACCGCGGTTGGCAGCTCCGGCGACCGCCCGGCGGCGCTGGCCGAGTTGATGGGCATCATCCTCAACGACGGTGTGCGCGGCAAAGTGCTGCGCATCGACAGCCTGCATTTTGCCGCCGGCACCCCATACGAAACCCATCTGGTCAATGACCCCGCCGCCGGCAAGCGGGTCATGCCGACGGAAGTTGCCCGGGCGTTGCGCGTCGCCTTGTCGCAAGTGGTAGACGCCGGTACGGCAAAACGCGTGGCCGGCAGTTTTACCCTGGCCGACGGCATGCCCCTGGCCATGGGCGGCAAGACCGGCACCGGTGACAACCGCATCCAAGCCATCGGTGCCGGCGGGCGCCTGTTGAGCTCCAAAGCACTGAACCGCACGGCGACCTTCGTGTTTTACCTGGGCGACCAGCATTTCGGCACCCTCACAGCCTACGTCCAAGGGCGTTCGGCAGAAAACTTCACCTTCACCTCGGCCCTGCCGGTGCAAGTGCTCAAGGGCATGGCGCCGATCCTGATGCCGTATTTGCAGCCCGGTACGCGGACGCTGTGCCAGCCCGCTTCAGTCGACACTGAAAAACAACTGCCGCGCCAGGGGTAGCTGGATCGCGGAGCGGCGGATGTCGAGCGTCTGTTGCACGCGCCCGGTCTGGCCCAGGCGCATGCGCGCAAAGGCCTGCGCCTCGACTTCCGCCTGGGCCTGGCGCCCCAGGCGTTCCTGCTCGGGCGTCTTGAGGTGCGCGGCGGTGAAATGATCATCCGGGCCTTGGCCCCGCGCATAATGAAAGTGTGCGTAACACAGGGCTTTCCCAGTGTGCACGTCAATCACCTCATACACTTGCAGGTAGTCGTCCTTGCGCAACTTCACCCGCCGCTCCTGACGGCTGATGCGCACCTCGCCATGGCGGTGCAAAAAAGCGATGTCGTCCTGGGTCAGCAGCTTGCCGCGCGAGCCGCGAATGCGTGCATCCAGGCCTGCGCTTTCAAGGCGCGCCGCTGCCGTACGCAACTCGCTCTCCTTGAGCCGTGCCTTGGCCTGCTGCGCCGCCGCCAACCGCGCATTGTCCAGGCCGCGCAGTTTGCGCCCGATGGCGTCGGCGGCCCATTTGCGGCTACGCGCCTCGGCCTCCAAGAGTTCCTGAAGTGACGCGGGCTCATTGGCGCTGCCGACCATCGTCTCGACGCTGGCGATCGCCTTGTCGACATCACGCAGCAAAGCGTCGGCCTTTTTCAACAGCGCGCCCAGTTCGGGATCGGGGCGCGCGGGCTCAGGCGTGGTCCGAAGATCCCACACCCCATCGTCGGCCTCGGTGAACGCGCCAATCACCTTATCGTGAGAATCGCGCAGCTCGGCGTCCGTGTCGCCCATGTGTGCCACGTAGATGTCACGATTGCGGGTACGAATGATTTTCTTACGGCGCACCTCCGAAGCTGGCACCGGCTTCGGCTTAGGTTCGGGCATGGTCTTCGTCGGCGTGTGCAGCAACTCGCCCAAGTCTTGCTCAGCCCGGCGATGTAACGTCGCCAGCAATGCCTGTAACCGCTGCAAGTAAGGCAGATCGAACTTGGCGGGCTCCATAACCCGCCAATACTCGATGCGGTCATCGGTTTGCGCATACACGTGGTCAATGCTATCGAGTAACTCAATGCGCTCGGCCTCGCTGCTTTGCAATCGCTGCATGTCGGCCTGGGAGCAACTGGCCCAGCGCGCCCGGTCAATGGTGGCGCTCATGCCGGCGAAAAAGTCATCGTCCAGCGCCTCCCCTGGCACATTGATGGCCACGCTCCACAACGTGGTGACCTGCAATGCCTGCAAATCAAGGATCGAAGGGCGAGTCGGGATCGCCTCGGTCAACGCACGAGCCTTGTCGCGGCCCAGCCGGGGCACGTCTTGAAGTTCCTCCAGGTAGCGTTGCTCCAGCGTGCGCCAATAAATGCTGCTGTCGTGGTTATCCGCCAGTTCGCGCATGCCCTTGCCCAGTTCGGCGTGGGCCTGTGCGTCCAGTTCATCACTCTCAGGTTGCAGCAGCGGCCGCAAGCGTTCATTGATATCGCGCAGTTGCGCGCGGTTATGCGCGTCCATCAACTGTGCCGACAGGATGATCGTTTCCAGGCCCTGGCACAGGTCTTCTTCATAACGCGGGCGCGGCGCAAATTCGCGCAGGCGCTTGAGCAAGCGCACCTCCTGGCGGGCAGCCTGCACTTTATCTTTGATCGCTTTGAGATAGCGGTACCAGGCGCGGCTGCGCTGCTCGTCGTCGAGTACGCCGGGTGGTTTTTCCACCAGCTTGCGGGCAATTTCCATGGCGAGCTGGGCCTTGGTGCGATCCAGCCCGGCTTGTGTGTACTCAAGCTCCAGCGCCTGGCGATCTTGCGGTGGCGGCTCGTTTCCGCCAGCGCCACCGCGCAGGTGCAATTGCAGATCGAAGTCCCACGCACCCTGGCCCAGCGCTTTGAGCCACGGCCCGACACGGCTACCGTCGGCGCTGATCACGCGCACGCGGCCTTGTTCGATGCGCACGCGAAATAGCTGACCGCGCACCAGCGCCTGCCACTGCGGCGGCGTGTGCGCGGTGTCGCGAAGCAGTCCTTGCAACGGGCCGCTGGACTCGGCACCCGCCAGTGTCTTGGGCCAGGGTTTGGCCTGGGTTTTCAGGCTCAGCGCATCCAGCCGCCTTTGCAGGGCGGCGGTGAGGGTATCGCGTGCATTTGCCCAACTGGCCGGGGCCTCGAAATCCACTGGCGCCGTGACGTGCACCAACTCGGCAGGCACCGGTTTGGGCAGCGCCAGCGGCGCGAATACCGGGTCTTCCAGTGCCAGCGGCGCGTGGGCGTCATGCGGCGCAGCCTGGTGCGCCAGGATCGCCATCAGGTTGACCAGCAGGTCGAGCACGGCGGCGTTGCGGGCCTGCTCATCGTCACTGGCAAGCGCCGGCAGATCGTTGCGCGCGCTGTCCACCACCTGCAGCAGCCAGCCGCCCAGCATCAACGGCCCGCTGATCAACGGCATCAGGCTACTGAACAGCAACCACCCGGCCTGCTTGAGGCTGGCCCAGCGCTGTTCGGCATTCGACACGGTCTGTCGATCGGCCAAGGTCACCAGAGCCTGGGCCGTGGCGGTGAACACCTGCTGCGCCGGGTCGGCGTCGCTGATCCGGCGGCTCAATTGCACCGGCTCGGGCGTGGTGTAGGGGGTGAATTCGTCGCCCTGTAGAAAGTAGCGGATGTGCGGCTGGCGGAAACCATCGTTGGCATACACTGACTGGCGCTGTGGCGCTATCCAGGCCAGCACCGTGTCCTGCAGCTCGCCCTTGACCTGGATCGCGGCAAGCAGGGCTTGCTGCGACGGATATTCGAGCAAGGCCGGGCTGAACAGCGGCCGATACAGCAGATGCGGGCCTTCTTCGCCCTGGCGCGGGCCGATGACGAAATGCCCAACCACCGTGTCCGCCGAGTCGCTCGGCCGCGCCTTGAACGCCAGCGGCCACAGGGCCACGGCGTGTCCGTCCACCACGCGCCGGGCCTTGCTGGCCTGCACGGCTGCATTGAGCCGACGAAAGCCCATGTGCGTCAGCCCGTGCAAGCCCTGGATCTTCCATTGCAACGCCTGCAACGGCAGTTGCGCACGCCATTGGCGACTGAACCGGGCTTGGCGGCGGGAAGCGTCGGCGGCATCCTCGATCAAGTGTTTTTTCAAGAGTGCCGGGTAAGCCTGGCCGATATCGACGGCGGTGACGCAAGCCTTGAGCAGGTCGTAGGTCAGCCACTCAGGCGCGGCCTCTCCCTTGAGTCGGATGGCCTTGGGCGTATGGGGCAAACCGCCGAGGTTTTCCAGCGCCAGTTCGGTCAGGGTCAGGGTGAAGCGTTGCACCTGACCTGCGATGAAACCGCCGGGCACCGGCACCGCAGCGGCGATCACTCGGTCGAAGGTCAGGCTGATGTCGGCGGGCGCCAGATCGGCCGCGCGCGGTTCGTCTTTGTGCAGGCACCCCTGCAGGCAACTGGCGACATAGGCCGGCAGCGGCTCGATACCGTCGAGAAAGTCTTCGCTGCCATCTTGTTGAGCCGCCAATGCCAAGCCGTGGAGCAATGTCGCGGCCGCCAGGCTGTCGTCGCTGTCGGCGGCCGCCAGCCACAACGGCAACGCGGGTCGCAGCGCCTGTTGCGCGGCGCTCAGGGCCGGCACGAACCAGCGCTGGGTGTTGACGATATAACCGAGCAACTGATGGTAATCCTGCACCGAGCGCGGTAGGCGGGGGTTGAGGCTGGCGATCTCCTGCAACTGCCGCTCGAGATGCGCCGCCGCCAAGGCATCGAACGGATCGCCCTGCACCTGCTGGGTAAACCACTGGCTGTAGGTTTTCCCCAGCAAGGGGCTGGCGTAATTCGACAATAACGGCTGCACGGCGTCGAGGTTATCCAGCAGGTGCACGCCGCTGGCCGGGCTGAACAGCAAGGTGTACGGCGCATGAGTGATCAGCAGCAGCGGCAGGGTTTGAGTGTCGGCCTCCTGCCGCAGGTGCACGGTAAACACCGGCAACCCGAGCCGCCACAGGCGGTCGGGTCGCCGCGCGTGCAGGCTCGAGCGGGGGAACACTTCGCCAAAACGCTGTGCGCTCATGCCCGGCGGCGCGGGCGAATCGTAGAGCAGTTCGAGCAATTCATCGGCCAGGTAGCCCCAACGCGTCATGTTCACCGGCAGTGCTTCGCGCCACCAGGCCTGCAAGCGATCACTGAACAGTTGCAGCAAGCGCGTGCCGCAACGGTTGATCAAGCGCTCGACGTCGGCCAGGCTCGGGCCGTCCGGCGTATAGGTTTCGCGAGTGCGCTGCACAACCTGGTGTTCGCCTTCGAACAGCAGCGTCGGCTTGGCCGCAGCCAGACGTTCGACCACCAGCTGGGCCAACGGTTGATAGCGTCCGTCGGTGGCCAGCAGCGTACGCGCGGCGTTGAAACGCTGCGCCGCCAGGTATTGATCCAGCCAGGCCTGGGCGCTGTCCAGTGCCACCGTTTCCAGAGTTGGCGGGTCGCTGAAGAGGGTGTGAATCTGTTCGATTTGAAGGTGGCGCAGTGAAGCAGACATAAACAGGCTCTCGTTCGGGTGAGCCAAAAACGCTACGCCCCGCACGCGGGCCACTTGCACTAGACAGTTACCTCACCGGCGCCCGCCACGCGCCCTAGGCTGAGGCGATTCTCTACCCGCAAGGTCATCGCCATGTCCAAAGGCCCGCATTACCCATTGATCCAGCGCACCTTGCCCGCGTGGCTGCGCGACACCGCCGGGCACCGCGCCCAGGCCTTGCGCCGTGCGCCGCTGTTGCAGTTGCCGGCGTTTATCCACGCCGGGCCCCAGGCCGAGCTCAAGCGCGCCAATGCCCAGACCTGGACCACGCAAAACGCCGTCGACCGGCGCCTCAAGCACCTGCAGGACGTGTACGCCTTCGCCCAACCGTTACTGACCGAAGAGATCAAAGAGCGCTATGCCCTGACGCTCGACGTCACCGCCACGCACCTGTTCCTGCACACCGCCAAAGGCAAGATCATCCAGGGCACCACCAGCCGCACCGTATCGCTGCTGAACGCCGCCTTGCACAACTTCGCCCATGACGAAACGTTCACCGACAGCTCAAGCTACATCACCCGGCCCGACGTCCGTGGGCACTTCATGATCGAGCCGCTCAAACAGGATATGAGCATCGAGCAATTCACCCGCCTGTGCCGTGAACTCGACCTGGGCGCACGCTATCAGAAGCACCTGCGCAAGCACTTGCTGCCCAACGACACCGCCGCTGCCAAAGCCCTGCAACAGGAGGTGATCGCCAGCCAGAAGGCCGCCCTAGAGAACGCCGCGCACCTGGCCCTGTTGCGCCAGGACATCGACCTGGCGGCCTTCGCCGTGGTGCAACGTGCGCTGCACGGCGAACGCGGGGTGATGCAGTTTTACCGGCTGCAGATGCGCGACACCTACCTGACGGGCATCCTGATCATCGCCCCCGACCTGCAAAAAGCCACCCAGCCCGCGCCGCTGCTGGTGTACATCCCCAACGACCGCCACGGCGCGCTCCAGCACTACGCCGACAGCCACGCTTTCATGAAGGCCCTGGACGAAAAACTGCGCGATGACGGCTACCGGCGCTTTTTCAGCCAGTTCGTCGACCAGGCCCAGCGCGGGCATTTCTTCAACCCGACAACGCCACGCACGACGTTCGGCGTCCTGCGTATCGACGCCGACCTGTGGCCGGACCTGTATCAACAAAGCCTGAACAAAATCCTCAACGACGCCCGCGAACTGGCGGTGTCCACCGCGCTGGCCGACAGCCGCGCGCGCCAGGCCTGGTGGGATAACGTCAACCGTGTGCTGGCGGATATCTTCAGCGCCGCGCTGCTGGTGGTCACGCCGTTCGTGCCCTTGCTGGGCGAGTTGACCCTGGCCTATACCGCTTACCAACTGCTCGATGAAGTGGTCGAGGGCGTGGTGGACCTGGCCCAGGGGCAGGCGCTTGAAGCAGCCCGGCATTTGCTCGAAGTGGTCGACGACGTGGTGCAATTCGCGGCGTTCGGCGTGGGCGGGCAACTGGCCCGATCGCCCTTCGTCGACGGCCTCAAGGCGGTGGACGTGAACGGCCGCGTGCGCTTGTGGAACCCCGATCCAGGCCCCTATCAGCAACAGGGCTTGATCCTGCCGGCGGCGGCGGTCGCCGATGAACATGGCCTGCACATGCACGCCGGGAAACAGCTGCTGGCGCTCGACGGCAAGTGGTACGCAGTGCAGCCCGACGGCGCCGAGGGCAACTATCGCATCCGCCACGCCACCCGCCCGGACGCCTACGCGCCGCCGCTGGTGCGCGACGACAGCCCGAGCGCCTGGAGCGATCAGCAACTGTTGCGCAGCCTGGGCCCGGACAACGTGGCGCACGCGGAACAGCTCCTCACCCTCAGCGGCTTCAACTATGCCACCCTGCGCGCGGCGAAAACCGAGCAAAGCCCAACGCCGCTGCTGGACCATACGCTCAAACGCTTTGAACTCAACCAGCGCGCCAAGCAACTGCCGCAACATCTGCGCGATGGCATTGGGATCGACGACGACACCTACTGGAGCCCGCAACTGGCCCGCGAGTTGCCGGGTTGGCCGGCGGATCGGGCGATCGATGTGTACGAGAACCCTGAGCTGACCGGCGACGCCTTGCGCAATGGCGAAGACGATGCCACGCAGGTGCTCAAGATCAGTCGTCAGGACCTGAACCTGGGCAAACTGCCAGAGCGTCTGGTAGCGTTTCTCGATAAGGCGCAATTGCAGGCACTGCTCGGCGACAGCGCCGGCAGCGACCCGGTGCAGGCCTTGCGCAATCGCCTGGCCGAGCGCTTCGCCGAGCAACACCGCGCGGTCTTCAACTACCTCTACCAGAACAGCGAACTAGACTTGGACACGGCGGCCTTGCAGGTGCGCCAGGCGGTCGGCGACCTGCCTAAAACCCTCGCCCGGCAGGTGATCGCCCACGCCCGCCCAAATGAGCTGGACGACACTGCCCGGCACGTACCGCTGCGCCTGCGCAACCTGGCCCGCGAGCTGCAAGTGCAAGCCCGCGGCGTGCAGGGGCTGGAAGGGTTTTTCGAACCGGCGCTGGTCAACGCCGACACCGAGCGCATGGTGCTCAATACCCTGCGCCTGCACAGCGATGCGTTGCTCGATACGCGCCTGGAAATCCGCAGCCAGAGCCCCACCGGCCCGTTGCAGATCCACGTCGGCGCGGCGGATGCACGGCGCGTGCGCGTATTGGTGCGGCCCAACGGCAAGCAGCACCAGCTCTACGACGGTCAACATCGGCTGTTGTTGCGCAACGCCGAGTTCTTTGAAGCCGTGCTGCATGCCTTGCCCCTGGATCGCCAGGCGGCCCTGGGTTTCGCGCCGGGCCAGAGCGAGGCGTTCAAGGCCTGGATGCTTGAGAAAATCGCCGCCCCCGAGCAACGGCGCTAGCTGTTCGAAAGCCCTGATATCAGCCCTGAAGCGACGCGCGACGCCTTGGTATTGACGCAAAAACCCATGCGCCGCCTGGCGAAATGGCGCTCGCAATTGTTTACACCGACCCTCGAAGAGCGGGTCAAGACGCTTTACCCCTTCGCCACCCGAGAGGAAATCGACACCTACCTGCCCAGCCTGGAAGACCCGCAACAGTTGCAGCGCTTCGAAGCCCGCGAAGTGGAAAAAGTCGAACTCAAGACCGAGCTGAGAAGCTGGGCCGAGCTGAGCACGCCCGGCGAGCCCGAAGGCAGCGCTGGACGCCGGCATAACCTGGCCAACGCCTTGATCCGGTTGTGGGAACACAACTTCAAGCCTGACCCGGAGGGATTTGGCCTCGGCTTGAACGGCGCCTCCCTGCAAGGCTTGCTCGGTAATCTGCGCCTCAAGGCCCGCTTCGACCACGTGCTGCACCTGGAGCTGATCGACGCCCAACTGCTGGATAGCGACACACCCTTCCTGGAAAATTTCCCCCGGCTAGTGACGCTCAACCTGCAAGGCAGCCGCTTGACGCGCCTGCCGCAGCCGGTGACCCGCATGATCGGCCTGCGGGAATTGACGCTGGACAACAACCCGCTGCAATGGGATGCCGCAAGCCTGGCGCAATTGCGGCACCTGCCGTGGCTGCGGCACTTGTCATTGAGCGGCAACCGCCTGCTGAGCGTGGCGCCGGACATCGGCGGCATGCCGTTCCTGCGTTCGCTCGCGCTGCGCAACACGGGCATCCGCGAATGGCCCGAGGGCTTGTTCGCACGCTCACGCCTGGCGGGTTTCACCCTTGACCTGCAAAACACCGCCATTGATCACGTCCCGCAATTTCTACCCTGGCAACCCGAAGCCGAGCTGGTGGCGCGCACCCGGCTGGACCGCCACCGGCTAACGCTGGACGCCGAGAACACCTTTGTCGGCTACCGCCTCGCGGCGGGGCTCGACCCCCTGCGCACGTACGAGCCTCAAGGCAACGCGGCCTTTTGGCTGGACGGCGAAAAACCCGACCACCAGCCCTTCTTGCAGAAGCTGTGGAACGAACTCGAACAGGAACACGGCGCCCAGGGCTTTTTCGAAGTGCTCAAAAGCCTGGAACAACCGGAGGTGTTCGAAGACCCGCGCGACCAGTTGCGTTACCAGCGCAGCCGCCGGGATCTGACCAGCAAGGTCTGGCACATGCTGATTGTGATGCAGGGCGACGAGGCCCTGCGCGCGCGTTTGTTCATGCTGGCGAGCAACCCGGTGACCTGCGCCGATGCAGGGTTGCAGGTGTTCAATGCGATGGGGGTGGAGTTCGAACTCCACGACGTGTTGCACACCTGGAGCGGCACCGAGCAGGCGTTGCAACTGGCGCGCCTGGCCAAGGGCAAGTCGCGCCTGGAACGCCTCAATCAAGTGGCGCAGGCGGATATCCGCGAGCGCCTCAAGCCAGTGGCCGAAGGCGGCCAGGGCTTGCGCTTTTCCACGCAGATGGTCGACGGGCAGCCGGGCACCGTGGATGAAGTGGAGATTTACCTGGCCTATCAAAGCGCACTCAAACAACGCCTGGGTTTGCCCTGGGTGTCGGACCACATGAGCTACCGCGCCACCGCCGATGTGGACGCTGCCAAGATCAATGCCGCCCATGACAGCGTCTTGGCGCTGGAGGCCGGCGACGGTCTGGTCGATGGCATGCTTGAACAACCCTTCTGGGACAGCTATCTGCGCAGCGCCCACGCCGATGAATTTGCCGCCGGCATCGAACGCGCGAATGCGCTGATCGAGCCGCTGGACGACTTGATGTTTGCGCAGAACGAGTGGGCCTCAAGCAGCGCACGCAGCGATACGCTCAAGCAACGCCTGTTGCGCCTGGCCGATGCGCTGAACGTGCCCCATGCGAGCGTGTTGAGCGGCGAGCCGATGACGCCGCAAACCTATGAACGAATCCTGGCCGACGGTTTTACCGGCACCCAAGAAAGTGAGCGTGAACTGGCGCGGCGCCTGACGCGCGAGGCGTTGCAGCGCCTGGAGGCGCCTGCCCATACGCGGCGGTGAGCTACACCTCGGAATCCCACACCACGGTCACGGTACCGTTGTAGGTACTGCCGCCCTGATCGAGCATTTGCGCCACGGCATCGGCCTTGACCTCGAAATGCAAAGTGCTGGGCTTGCGGTCGATGTAGCGCGAGGGCTGGAACCGTTCGGTGCCGCTGCCGTCCAGGCGCAGGGGCAGGCGGTTGACCGGTCGCCCGACGGCGTCGGTCAGGCCCGGCGGCAAGGTCACCGCCACCTCCACCGGCACCTGGTGGCCGGCGGCGTTGCGCAGGCCGCAGGTGTTGCCCAGCGGTTCGCCGCATTCCAGGTTCATCTTGAACTGCGAGCTGGCCCACAGGTTGACGGTCTGGTCGCGCAACAATCGGCTTGGTTTGCGTCCCGTGTTGAGCCAGGCCTGCCAGCCGCCCTGGGGTTCGAGCTGGATACGGTTGCCGCCGGGGGGGACTTCCACGAGCAGGTGGTGGTCGACGTCGAGGGTAAAATTAAGGGTCAAGCTATTGTCATTGGGCAGCATGATGTCGCCGAAATCGAAATCCGCGCCCGGTCCGATCGTGTAGTTGATGGTCCCAACGTAACGACCCGCCCCCATGGTCAGTGGATTGGGCGTTTTCATCTCGTAGGAAAACTCGAAGGTGTCATACACCAGACCCGGGATATCGTCGATCGCTTGAACTTTGCAGATACCTGCATCCACAGGGAGAATCCATGCAAACAGGAACAACCGCTGATGACCGGTGCCCATCCCCGTACTGACACAGGGCGGAGATGGGTACATCCAAAAATAGAAACCTTTATCCCAGGCTATATAGTAGGCCGGCGGCTGCATGATCCATTTGTTACCGATACCGGCGATACGCACCTTAACTGTCTCGCTTTGGCCCGTATCGAGATTAGTCACCGCCACCTCGCGCCATGAGGTGGGCGCCTTGAACATGGCGCCCTTGCGCGGATCGGAGTGATTGGCCTGGATAGGTGCGCTGGACGTGAACTGGATAGCCGGGGTACGGATACTGAATATTCCCAATTGCTTGCAGCGCTCTGGAATATGCCAGGGGCACATGCCGCTTTCCGGCGTGGTGTTCTTGAAGATATTCACCATGGGATTGGCCGGGTTCGGGCGAAACTCAGCGGTGATTTCCTGCACGAATCCGTAAGCCGGTACCGACGCCAACAATCCGCTTACGCACACCAGTCCAGCTTTTAACAGGCCTTGCAGCCAGGCAGCAATTTTCATCATTAACTCCAAAAAATCACGGGGCGACGGCGTCGAACACCATGTGCACGGTTCCGTAGTAACGCCCCGGCTGATAGTCGTCGTCGGGTTTGATCGCGGCAATTTCCAGGGCCACGCGCTTGCCGGGGCGAGCATCGCTGCTGGTCACCACTTCAGTCGGGGCGAGGCCCAGTTCCACGGCGTTGAACGTCACGCGCAGGTCGATGCGCCGGGTGCCGTTATAAAGAAACGGTTCGCCATCGAGCCGCGCGGCAATCCCACCGCCGACGTTCTTCACGTCGAATTGCGCGCGCAGCGGCGTCAGCTGCGAGCTCACCGGGTTGTACGGCATCACTTGCTCCTGCTGCACCAGCAGCGGGTCCACCGGCAGTACGTAAAAGTCGGCGGTGGGAATGGTCACCGACACCTCGAAGGTCTCGCGCTCGACGGCGGCCCGCGCCTGGGGCAAGCCCAGGCCGAGGCAGAGCGCGAGGCACCATGCTTTGTTGAACATGCGTTTCACCTGTGACAGGCGGCCAGGGCTCAGCCCTTGACCTCGATGGGTTTGCTCTCGTTGCCTTCGATCAGGCTGAAGCGGTATTCACGGCCCGGCTCTTTGTCGAAGCCATAGGAACGCCCGGCGCGGATGTGGTGGCGCAGTGTCGGGCGGCAGTCGGTGGTCGAGCCGGCGGCGCAGTCCTTGAACTCGTCGATCACCACCACGCTGTTGCCCTTGTTGTGCAGGGTGTAGCGTTTGGCGTTGTCCTGGATCGCGGTGTCAAAACGGGTGTTCTTGGGCCGCACGAAAAACACCGTGCCGTAGCCGGCCAGCACCTTGACCCCGGCGGCGAGGCTGTCCTTGTACTCGGCGCGCTCTTCATCGGTGGCGGCGAATTCATCGTCGCTCTGGGGCACCACCGGCACGAAGCGCACGCGGAAGTAACGCTCCTTGTCGCGGTTGCCCATGAACAACAGGCGCGTGCCCTGGGTGCCATTGGCCGGCACGATCAACCGCGCGGGGCTGGCCATCAGGCCGTCACGGGCGGTGGCGTCGTGCTGGTCCTTGAGCGGTACTTCGCGGTAAGTGCCGTCGTCGTTGTAGATCATCTCGAGGATATTGACCTTGACGAAGGCGGTGGACGTACCGCCGTTGAACACCCGTTTCATGTAGGTACTTTTGTCGCCGCTGAGGTAGTCGTAGACCACCCCCACGTTGATCTGCGGGCCGGCGACGGCCCCCAGAGAAAACAGACAGGCGCTGCACAGCATTAACAAACGTTTCATTCTTACAACCTCAATAAGCAAAATAGATCAGCCCGCCGCCCGGTCAGTGGTCGCCACATCCGCCAACGTATCCGGCGTACAGCGCAGGTCGCAGATCAACAGCACATCGCTTTCCTGGCGCGCCTTGCTCGGGTCGAGGCGGAATTGGCACAGCAGGGTGTTGGCGTAGCGCACTTCGAGGGTCGGCGCGCCGGCGTTCATTTCCATCGAGAAGAACCCATCGACCTCGCTGACCGCGCGGCTGGCGTGGTTGATCACGTGGTGGCCCTTGAGCGGCTTGCCCTGGGCGTCGAGCAGGCGCCCGAGCACGGTCACGGTTTTCATCACGCTGATCTTGCGGTAGTCCACGCCCCCCTTGTTCAGGTGGTAGTTGGTCCGGGTCGGCTGGATGTTGGCGGCCGGCGGATGGTTGCCTTCGAAGTCGAAACTCAGGGTGCTGTTCTTGTAGGCGGTGATCGGCACGTAGTTACGCCCGGGGCGCAGTTTGGCGCTGCCGCCGGCCAGGTCGTCGGCGCGCAGGGTGATGTTGTCGAGGTCGGTTTCCACGTCGACGATCATCCCCGCGCCGCCGGTGTGGTGCTGGCTGCTGAGCACGGCTTTCTGCGCGCCCACGGCCACCGTGCTGCTCAGGTTCAGGCCGCCGCTGAGGCGTTCGGTGTAGGAGGAACGCTGCACGAAGGTGTCGCCGTATACCGCATCGCTCTGGAAGCTCGCGCGCCCGGCCAGGCCCACGCCGTAGGTGTCGGCGGTGGCTGTGGCGGAGACGCTTTGCAGCAGGTGACCTTCGAGGGTTTTCTGGTAGGTCAGCGAGCCGTTGTTGTCGCGGCTGCCGTCGCGCGCGGTGCGCGTGCCGAGGCTGGCCGACCATTGCTCGCCCGGCGCGCCGAGGGCCAGGCTGACGCTGAGGTCGATGCCGCGGTTGCGAGTGTCGCCGGTGCTGGCCGTGGCCGGACGGTCGAACACCGACAGGCGCCAGTTCGCATCACTGCCGAACAGGGTGCCGCGCTGGTTCCAGCCCAGGTCCAGGCCTACGCCTTCGATGTTGCCCTGGCTGTGGGACAGCCGCGCACTGACCGAACTCTTGTTGCTCAAACGATGGTTGACCGACAACGAGGAGTTGCTCGTGCGCCCTACGAAGACCGTGCGCGAACGCAGGCGGGTGCCGTCGGGCAGGATTTCAAAGGTGCGCGTGGTGTCGAGCCAGCTGCGGTTGTGGCTGAGCACGATGCTGCCGTGGCCATAGCTGTACATGCCTTGCAGGTCCAGACCGGTGCCGTGGTCCTGGGTCTGGTAGACGTTGGCATACACGCTGGCGGAACTGGCCAGGGTCCAGTCGATGGACGTGCCGTATTGCATCATTTCCCGCACTTTGCGGGTCGACAGGCCAAGGATCACGCGCGGGTGGGCCAGGTAGTTGACGCCCGCGCCGTAGGTGATGAACCCGCTGCTCTGTTCTTCCCAGTTGCTGAGCAGCTTGGTCTCGCGCCCGACAAAGGTGCTGTAGCGCCAGCGTTCGTCGGCGTTGCGCCAGTTGTTGGGCTTGTACACCAGCTCCTGGGTGGTGGAGGTGGTAAAGCCGTCTTCGACCAGGCGCACTTCCACTTCGTAGATACCGCCGGGCAGTGGCCGGGTGTCGAGGGTCTGCAAACCGGCGGCGACCGGCTGGGCATTGATCAGCAGGCCGTTGCGGTAGATTTCCACCACCGCCTGGCGGCTGGCGGTGACGTAAATCGGGTAGACGCTTGGCTTGGGGTTGTTGATCAGCAGGCTGTCGGAGCTGCCGTACATCACACCCACCGCCGTGTCGGGGCTGGCGCCGAATGAACGGATCTGGCGCGTCAAACCGTCGGAACCGGGGGTGAAATAGCCCAGGCGCAGGAAGTTGCCTTCCAGCTCGCGCTGGGTATAAAGCTCGTGCACCGCGTGATAAAGCGTGGTGTCAGTGCCGCCAAAGCGCGACAGTTGCAGGTTCAACGCCTGGGTCCAGTTACCCAGGCTGGCGCTGGCTTCCAGGCCATACCGGCCGCCCAGTTCTTCCCGCTCGCCGCCGGTGAGGTTCAATTGGTTATTAATGATCAACCCATGGCTACCGGCTTCGGGCAAATCGTAGTAACGCTTGATATCGGTGTTGCGTTCGATGTTCTCGGTGAGGATCGACACCAGGGAATTTTCCAGGCTGTAGTGCACCGCCAGCAGTTGGGCAGGGCAACTTGTTTCGCAACCGCCCAAGGGCATGCCTTGTTGCAGCAGTTGCTGCCAGGTGTCGCGGTCGGCGGCTGTGAAGTTGCTGTCGCCGATATCGGTGAACTCCAACAAGGTGATCTTATCGTCACGGCCCAGCACAATCATGGCTTCGCCAAGAAACTGCTGATCGAGTTCAACACGCACCGCGAGGGGCACATCAAAAAAGTGTTGTTCAAAATCCTTGGGCAACCCTTCGGATTGAGACAGCAGGCTGCCCGGCGTCGTGCCGGGCGCCGTCGGCGCGGCCCAGGCACTGGCGCACAGCAATAGCGCGAGCGCGCCCGCAATCGGCGTCTTCGAAAACATGAACGGAATACTCGTCAGTACAGGCAATCAGGGCTGTTGAGCAGGCCGCAGGACAGGACAGTCCTGCGACCCTTATTCAGCGGGTGCCCGGCATCATCGCGGCGCCGGGGCAGCGATCATCAACGTGGAACGGCGTCGAAGATCACGGTGTAGCTGGCGGTGTAGAGGCCGTTCTGGGTATCGGTCGGCTTGGCGGCGCGAACCACCAGGTCAGCCTGGGTGCCTGGGGTGGACTGAGGATCATCGACCACTTCCTGCGGGGAGGCGGTGAGCACGACACCGTTGAAGATGTTGGTCAGCGCGATGCTGTCGGTGCCGTTGTACAACGAAGCAGCGGTTGGACCGCCCTCGATGTAGGCATGCACCGAACCGTCGGTGTTTTTCACATCGAAGGTGGCGCGCAGGGAGCTCAGCTCACCGCTGACGGTGTTGTAGCTCATGGTTTCATCTTTACCGAAGTTAGGGTCCCGTGGTTGAGCGTGGAATTGCTTGGTAGGGATGTCGGCCTTGATGTTGATGGATGAACGCGCATCGTCAACGGCGTACGCCACCGAGGAACTCAGGGCGGCAGCGACGAACGGCACGGCGAAAGCAAGCTTCTTGAACATGGTGATTACCTGTCATCTAAAAATCAGGGGTTCTTAGAAAGCCGGAAAAGTCATTTTTCCAACTAGTTGCATTGAAAGTTTAAGAACCTCCAACGCCAGGCAAGTATCAAGATCAATCCCACGTGCGTATGCCGTCCGATTCGCTTAACTTCGTAGTTAAAGCTAACTACAACTTATCGGAAAATTATGGCTTTTTACTAAAACTTTCAAAAACCCTGTAAGAACTGGACTACATGAACTTTAATGAGAATAACTTAGCATGAATTGCATCTGTAAGAAGCGGATTACACATTCGGAAATAGCCCAGTAATTACTGCGCCGGGCAACTTCATTAATCACTCTAGTTCACTTATCGCAACTTTCGCCTTTGCGTTGAATAATTCCCATGCTGCCCCGGACGAGCCACGACCGTTGGTCGGACAACGTTGCCTGCCCACCAAGATATATCTTACGTTGTATCTAACCAAGACGGAGCGCAGAGAAATGAGAGAGCATCACCCCCACCACGATGGCCGCGACGGCTTCGAAAAACGCCCGGGCCGCGAACGCGGTGGCCGTGGCCCCCGTGTGTTCGCGCCGGGCGATCTGAAACTGCTGCTGCCGGCGCTGATCGCCGAACAGCCGTGCCATGGCTACGACCTGATCCGCCGCATCGAAAGCCTGTTCGACGGCGCCTACAGCCCCAGCCCCGGTGTGATCTACCCGACGCTGACGTTCCTCGAAGAGAGCGAACTGATCACCGGCGACACCGACGGCGGAAAAAAACGCTACACAATCACCGACGCAGGTCGTCTGTTCTTGAGTGAGCAGGCGATTGCCGTGGAGGGCGTGCGCATGCGCATCGACGTGAGCAAACGCTCGCTGCGCGGCCAGGACCGCCCGCCGGAGATCCACGAGGCGGTGCACAACCTGCGCCATGCCCTGCACGCGCATCACGGGCGCTGGAGCCAGGAAGAAATCGTGCGTGTCGCCACGCTGCTCAATCGCACCGCTCAAGCCATTGCCGACGGGAAAGACCAATGACCACAGACACCATCCACCGCGTTACCCACGAAATCAAACGTCGCCGCCTCGAAGTGCTACGGGTGGTGGACATCACGCCACGCATGCGCCGCGTCACGCTGGGCGGGCCGGAACTGGCGGGGTTTATCAGCCTGGGCAGTGACGATCACATCAAGCTGCTGTTCCCGCAGAACGCCGCCGAACAGGCCGCGCTGGAGAGCCCGACCTTCAGCATCAAGGGCGATGGCCCGCAGCCGCCCATGCGTGACTACACGCCGCGCCGTTATGACCCGAGCAGCGGTGAGCTGGACATCGACTTCGTGCTGCACGGCGATGGCCCCGCTTCCACCTGGGCCGAGCAGGTGCAGGTCGGCCAGCACCTGCACATCGGCGGCCCGCGCGGCTCGATGATCGTGCCGGATATCTTCGACAGCTATTGGCTGATCGGCGATGAAACCGCCCTGCCCGCCATTGCCCGGCGCCTGGAAGAATTGCCGGCGGGGCGCCGGGTCCTGGCCGTGATTGAAATTGCCAATGCGGCCGAGCAACAGCCCCTGCACAGTGCCGCCGATGTGGAAGTGATCTGGGTGATACGCGGCCAGGATGACCTGCTCGAAACGGTGCGCAAGCTGACACCGCCCGGCGGTGTGTTGTACTGCTTCGTGGCGACCGAAACCAGACGCTCGCGCCAGGTGCGCCGCGTGCTGCTGGACACTCACAAGGTCAACGAGGAATACCTCAAGGCGGTGGGCTACTGGCGGGCCGAGGGCAGCGAAGAAGAATAGGAACCTGACACGGTTAACCCTGTGGGAGCGGGCTTGCTCGCGAATGCGGTGGGTCAGCCAACACATCTGGCGACTGACACTCTGCATTCGCGAGCAAGCCCGCTCCCACAGTTGTTAACGTGCTCGTTTCAGGAATGTGTCGAGGCTTACAACGGCCAATGCAATCACCACAAACCCCGCCAAAATCCCTCCGGCATTCACGAACACTTGTGGATAACCCAGCGTCAGGACATCGATGAACGGGTACTGATACTGCCCGAGCAAATCCCCACGCAGCAGCGCATAACCGAAGTACACCAGCGGGTAAACCACCCAGCCGGCAATGTGCTTGAGCCGCAAGCTGCCCTTGGGTACGCACCGCCACCAGTAGATAAAAAACAGCACCGGCATGACGTCGTGCAGCAACTCATCGGCGATGAATTGAAAGCCTTCGGGTTGCCACAAATGGCGCAGCAGCAGATTGTAGGCCAGGCCGACCACCAGGATGCTCACGGCGATGCCGCTGCTGATGACCGGCCCGCCGAAAAACCGTTTCGCCGCGCTGTCGCGTTCCACCCACGCATAGCTCAACACCACCATCGCCAGGGTGTTGGTGAGCACGGTAAAGAAGCTGAAAAAATTGATCAGTCCGCCGAGCAGGCTGGCGCCGGACTCCCAGCGCGAATAAAAAATCAGGTACTGCTGAATCGCCAACCCCGCCCAACCGGCCAGGGCGGTTGCCGCTGCAAACCGCTTCATGGGCTCAGTCCAGCGGGCGTTTGGTGCGCATCAGCTTGACATACAAGCCTTCGACTTTTTCCCGCGCCCAAGGGGTTTTGCGCAGGAAGGTCAGGCTCGACTTGATGCTCGGGTCGCTCTTGAAACAGCGCACATCAATGCGCTCGGCAAGGCCCGCCCATTCGTAATGCTCAACCAGGGTGGTGAGGACGTGCTGCAGGGTTACGCCGTGGAGTGGGTCGTTGTTTGTCGCGGTCATGCCGGGCCTTTACGAAGAGAGAAAACACAGCTGCGCACTTTAGCACGATCAAAAAAAGTTCCCGCCCCCAGCGAAAAAGAGATGTTATATTGTAACCATAAATCTCAATCTTTTCGTCGCTTTGCCAAGGAATGTCTGATGTCCCTCTCTTCTCTGTGGCGCTTGACCCCGCTTGCCGCCGCCCTGCTGATCTGCGCCGAAGCCCACGCCCTTGAGCTGCAGCCCCAAGTCATCACCGGCAACCCGCTGGGCAATGAACAGCTCGCCTCGCCAACCACCGTGCTCGAAGGCGATGACCTGACCCTGCAACAGAAGGGCAGCCTTGGCGAAACCCTGAACAAGCAGCCGGGTGTGTCGTCTTCGTACTTCGGCCCAGGCGCGAGCCGGCCGATCATTCGTGGCCAGGATGGCGACCGCATTCGCATTCTGCGCAACGGCGTGGGCGCGCTGGATGCGTCGTCGCTGTCCTACGACCATGCGGTGCCGCTGGACCCGGTCAATGTCGACCGCATTGAAATCGTGCGTGGCCCGGCGGCCTTGTTGTACGGCGGCAGCGCCATCGGCGGTGTAGTCAACACCTTCGACAACCGCATCCCCACCGAAGCCATCGAAGGCATCCACGGTGCTGGTGAATTGCGCTACGGCGGCGCCGACACCACGCGCAGCAGCGCCGGCAGGCTGGAGGCCGGCAACGGCACCTTTGCCTTGCACCTGGACGCGAATGCGCGGGAATTCAATGACCTGAAAATTCCGGGCCAGGCGCGCAGCCGCCACGCCCCGGCCACCGACGACGCCCCCGGCAAAAACGGCCGCCTGGGCAACAGCGACGGGCGCCAGGACGGCGGTGCGCTGGGCGGTTCCTACACCTGGGATGACGGTTACGCCGGCGTGTCCTACAGCAACTATGATGCGAACTACGGCTCTCCGGCCGAGCAGGATGTACGCATCCGCATGAAACAGGATCACTACGCCTTCGCGTCAGAAATCCGCAACCTGCAAGGCCCGTTTACGTCGGTGAAGATCGACGCTGGCTACACCGATTACGAACACCGCGAAATCGAAGGCGGCGAAACCGGCACGGTGTTCAAGAACAAGGGCTATGAAGCGCGTGTGGAGGCGCGTCACCAGCCGATCGGCCCGCTAGACGGCGTCGTCGGCGCCCAGGTGACCCGTAACGAGTTCTCGGCCCTGGGCGAAGAAGCCTTCGTGCCGCAGACCGACACCAACGCCGGCGCGCTGTTTATCCTCGAACAGATGCAAGCCACCGAGCGCCTGAAACTCAGCCTCGGCGGGCGCCTGGAACACACCAGCGTCGACCCGGACGCCAAGGGCAACGCGCGCTTTGCCGGGGCCGAGAACAGCAATGCGTTCACCGCCGGCAGCCTGTCGTCGGGCGCCGTCTACACGCTCACACCTATCTGGTCCCTGGCTGCGACCCTGGGCTACACCGAACGCGCGCCCACCTTTTATGAGCTGTATGCCAACGGCGCCCACGTCGCCACCGGCACCTATGAACTGGGCGACGCGAATCTGAAGAAAGAAAAAGCCGTGTCCAGCGACCTGGCCCTGCGCTTTGACAATGGCACGCACAAAGGCAGTTTCGGCGTGTTCTACAGCCGCTTCTCCAATTACATCGGCTTGCTGGGCAGCGGTCGTACGCTCAACGATGAAGGCGAGGAAGACGCAGGCGGTATTCCCGAATACAAATACTCTGGCGTGCGTGCACGTTTCGCCGGTTTTGAAGCCCAGGATCACTGGAAACTCGGCGAAAGCGCCTACGGCAAATTTGCACTTGAACTGTCGGGCGACTACACCCGCGCCACCAACCTGGACACCGGCGAAGCCCTGCCGCGGATTGCTCCGCTGCGTTTGAACAGCGGCTTGCTGTGGGAACTGGACCGCTGGCAGGCACGCATCGACGTGGAACACGCCGCCGGCCAGGGCCGCGTACCGGATAACGAGAGCGGCACGGATGGCTACACCACTTTGGGGGCGAGCGCGGGGTATCGCTTCAACATGGGCGGCAGTCAATGGCTGGCGTTCGTCAATGGTGAAAACCTGACCAACCAGACTGTGCGGTACGCCAGCTCGATCCTGCGGGACATCGCGCCGGCGCCAGGCAGAAGCGTGCAGTTTGGCGTGCGCACCACGTTCTAACTGACACCCGCAAATACCCTTTGGGAGCTGGCTTGCCTGCGATTGCATCTCCTCGGTACCACAGAAACACCGAGGCGCCCGCATCGCAGGCAAGCCAGCTCCCACACTTTCGTGCAGCGACGTTCTGTCACTGTTACCAATTCTGAAATGATGCATCTTGCGATTTGCGCTTTCTCTCGACGCCCACTCCCTTTATCCTTGCCCGCAACAAACTGAAACGTTTCACTTCCGCGGTCGACCCCATCTTGCCGAATTTCCCCCTCTCTCAAGACAGCGCTGTCTTTTCCCGACCCGCGCCTGGGGATAAATCGCCCGTCTGTGGATAACCCCGCTTGTCCTCAGAAAACCCGAATTTGCACTGAACCAAGCCCCTGTCGAATCGTCATCTACAGTGAAGAAACACGGGGACACAAATTCCAACGTAACGGAGAAACACAACTATGAGCGCTGACGGTGCTTCGAGCCCAAGCCGCCTGCTGCCCAGGCTGCTAGGTGTCTTGCTGCTGATCATGGGCCTGGCCTTGCTGGCCGGGGGTATCAAGCTGACGATGCTCGGCGGGTCGCTGTATTACCTGCTGGCCGGTATCGGCATCACCTTGACCGGCATTCTGCTGCTGGCCACCCGCCGCGCCGCGCTGGGCCTGTACGCAGTGGTGCTGTTCGCCAGTACCGTGTGGGCTCTGTGGGAAGTGGGCCTGGACTGGTGGCAGTTGGTGCCGCGCCTGGCACTGCTGTTTGCCCTCGGCATCGTCATGCTGCTTCCATGGTTTCGCCGTCCGTTGCTGCGTGGCCAGCCTGCCCCGCTGGGCACTGGCGCGCTGAGCGTGGCCGTGGTGCTGGCGGGTGCCGCTGCCATTGCCAGCCAATTCACCAACCCGGGTGAGATCAAAGGCCAACTGGACCGCGACGCGGTGCCGGGCATGGCCAGCGCCGCCCCGGCACAGGCTGATGGCGACTGGAATTCCTATGGCCGTTCGGCTTACGGCGATCGCTACTCGCCACTGGCGCAGATCACCCCGGAAAACGCGCACAAACTGGTGCCGGCGTGGACCTACCGTACCGGTGACATCCCTGGCCCGAACGATCCGGGCGAGACCACCGCGGAAAACACCCCGTTGAAAGTCAACGGCATGCTCTACGTGTGCACGCCGCACAGCCAGGTGATTGCCCTGGACCCGGACACCGGCAAGGAAATCTGGCGCTTCGATCCGAAGATCAGCAGCCAGGGTGCCGAGAACTTCAAGGGTTGGGCGCACATGACCTGCCGTGGCGTGTCGTATCACGATGACGCCGTCTATGCCTCGTCGCTGAGCCCGACCGGCAGTGCCAGCCCGGCGGCCGCGCCGACGGCCTGCCCGAAACGCATTTTCGTACCGACCGCCGACACCCGTCTGATCGCCCTCAACGCCGACACCGGCAAGATGTGCGAAGACTTCGGTGATAAAGGCCAGGTCGACCTGCGTGCCAATATTGGCAGCTTCGCCCCAGGCGGTTACTACTCCACCTCGCCACCGGCCGTGACCAAGGACCTGGTGGTGATCGGCGGTCACGTGACCGACAACGTTTCCATCGACGAGCCCAGCGGCGTAATCCGCGCGTTCGACGTGCACACCGGTAAGCTGGTGTGGAACTGGGACAGCGGCAACCCGGACGACACCACACCGTTGGCCGAGGGCAAGACCTACACCCGTAACTCGCCGAACATGTGGTCCATGTTCGCCGTGGATGAAAAACTCGGCATGCTCTACCTGCCGATGGGCAACCAGATGCCTGACCAGTACGGCGGCGACCGCACCGACGATTCCGAGAAATACGCCGCCGGCCTGACCGCGCTGGACATCAACAGCGGCCACGTGAAATGGACCTTCCAGTTCACCCACCACGACCTGTGGGACATGGACGTGGGCGGCCAGCCGTCGCTGATCGATATCAAGACGCAAGCCGGCGTGAAGCAAGCCGTCATGGCGTCGACCAAGCAAGGCAGCATCTACGTGCTGGACCGCGCAACCGGCCAGCCGGTGGTGCCGATCCACGAAGTGGCGGTACCGCAGGGCGCAGTGGCGGGCGACCGCACCTCCCCTACCCAGCCCAAGTCGGACCTGAACTTCATGCCGCCACCGCTCAAAGAGCGTGACATGTGGGGCGTGACGCCGTTCGACCAGATGCTGTGCCGTATCGACTTCAAATCCCTGCGCTACGACGGCCCGTTCACCCCGCCATCGCTGCAAGGCTCGATCGTTTATCCCGGTAACTTCGGCGTGTTCGACTGGGGCGGCATCTCCGTAGACCCGGTACGTCAGATTGCCTTTGTGAACCCAAGCTACATGGCGTTCAAGTCCAAGCTCATCCCGGCGGCCGACATCGCCAAGCAAGGCCCGCGCGTCAGCGAAACCGAAGGCGTGCAGCCAAACAAAGGCGCGCCGTATGGCGTGATCCTCGAAGCCATGCTGTCGCCCATGGGCCTGCCGTGCCAGGCACCGGCCTGGGGCTACGTGGCAGCAGTCGACCTGACCACCCACAAGACCATCTGGATGCACAAGAACGGCACCGTGCGCGACAGTTCGCCGGTTCCGATCCCGTTGAGCATGGGCGTGCCTAGCCTGGGCGGCACGTTCACCACGGCCGGTGGCGTGTCCTTCCTCAGCGGCACCCTCGACCAGTACCTGCGTGCCTATGACGTGAAGAACGGCAAGCAACTGTGGGAAGGCCGTCTGCCGGCAGGCGCGCAAACCACACCGATGACCTACACCGGCAAGGACGGCAAGCAATACGTGCTGGTCATGGCGGGCGGTCACGGTTCCCTGGGTACCAAGCAGGGTGACTATGTGATGGCGTTCAAACTGCCGGATTAACTTCATCGGCGGTAAGACAAAGGCGGCTACCCTGCAAAGGTAGCCGCCTTTTTCATGAGCAAGAAAAATCTACCTGTGGGAGCTGGCTTGCCTGCGATAGCGGAGTATCAGCCAAAACAGTATGGCCTGACCCACCGCTATCGCAGGCAAGCCAGCTCCCACATCAGTGTTCGATCACTTCACCGCGCATCGCCGCCAACCGGGCGATCAGGCGGTTCTGCACCGGCACCGCTATGCCCTCGGCATCCATCGCCTTGATCAAGTCTTCCACCAGCGCATTGAAGTCACTGCGGCTCACCTTCTGGCCCTTATGGCTCTCGGCCATGCTGTCGCCGGTGTAAGTGCACGGTCCACCCGCCTCGACACAGAACTGCTCAATCAGCTTGCTGCGCAGGCGCTGGATATCGACGCGCCGGAAGCGTTCGACGATGCGCGCGTCCCGGGCAATGTTGAGCAACATGCCCTCGACGATACGGGTGATCCCCGGCAGGGCGCCGAGGTCGCGATAGAGGCTGTCGTCCTTGGGCGGCTGTTGGGCGCAGGCACTGAGCAACAGCAGCAGGCAAACCGGTAACCAGCGCATCAGAAGCTCCCTTGCACCGACAAATAGGTGCCATTCTGGTGATCCAGCGTGGCGATTTCCCCCAGGCGTGCGTAGGCCAAGACGAACGACACATGCTTGTTGGGGAAATAGCCTACGAACACATCAGCCCAATCACTCTCTCCCGCAAACGACAGGTTGTCGGGTTTCTCGCGGTACTCCACGCCCACCGCCCAACGCGGGTTGAGCAGCAGCGCCAGCGAGCCTTCCTTGAGCAGGCTGCGGCTATCGCGGCGGTCACCGCCAAACCCGAGCAGGCCGGTCTCGTTGGCGCGGCTGTAGCGCAGACTGCCGTTGAGCAGCACGTTGTAGCCGAATGCAGCGCCCATGAACAAACGGCTGGCGGCGAGGTAACCTTCGACGTCGCTGTTACGCTTGGCGCCCACCAGGCGGGGAATCTCGAAGTCAGTCTGATGCTTGTATTCCAGGCCCAGCGAGACCTGGGGCAGCGTGTCGTAGATCACATCTCCGAACAGCCGCACCTTAAGGCCCAGCACGTCCTGCCCAAGGCTGTCTTCGGGCAGGTCGAGCTTATGCACCAGGCTCCCGAGGTCGAAGCGCTGGCGGGCGAAAGACAGTTCGACGCGGTTGTCATAGGCCAATGCCACACCGGCCGCGTCCAGCCGGTAATCCGGCAGGTTGACCGTGGTGGCGAACGCCGTGGCGCCCCACTCATGCTGCTCGCCATAACCGGCCAGCATCGCCCACGGTGTAATCCCGCCCCCCGCCGCGCCTTCGAGACTGCCGGCGCCTCCGGTCGCGATCAGGCGGCCATTCTCGGCCAGCGCCGTTGGCAGGGCCAGTGCGCCGAGGCAACCGATCAGGAACGAAATACGCACTGTCATGCCACTACTCAATGAACCAGGGAAGTTTGCGCGCTGAGGGGCAAGGCCACCCAGGCTTCGAAGGCGTCGGCACTCAACGGTCGGCTGATCAAGTATCCCTGGGCCGTGTCGCACTGCCAACGCTCCAGCAGGCGCAGGCTATGGGCGTATTCAACGCCCTCGGCGACCACTTTGAGGCCCAGGTTATGGCTCATCTCGATGGTGGAACGCACAATCACCGCGTCTTCACTGGTCTCATCGAGGTTGCGCACGAAGGATTGGTCGATCTTCAGCTCTTGCACCGGCAGGCGCTTGAGGTGCGCCAATGACGAGTAACCGGTGCCGAAGTCATCCACCGACAGGCCGATGCCGCAATCACGCAGCAGGTGGAGCACCTTGAGGGCTTTTTCCGGCTCGCGCATCACAGCGCTTTCGGTGATTTCGAACAGCAGTTGCTCCGCCGGCAAGCCATAGCGATGCAGCAAGGCCGACACGCGATGAGCCAGCTCGCCATCGAGCAGGTCGTCCGCCGAAATGTTCAGCGACAGCTGCAAGGCCAGGCCGCGCCGATTCCATTCGCATAGCTGGCGAATGCCCTCTTCGATCACCCATTGGGTCAGCAAGCGGATGCTGCCCGAGCGCTCGGCCAGGGGGATGAATTCCGCCGGCGAGACCAGGCCGAACTGCGGGTGCTGCCAGCGCAACAGGGCTTCGGCCTGACGCACGATGCCCTGGCGAATATCCAGCTTGGGCTGGTAGTGCAGCAGCAATTGGCCATGGCCGGGGGCGTGGCGCAGGTCGCGGATCAAGGTG
Organism: Pseudomonas azadiae; assembly: GCF_019145355.1. Classification (NCBI taxonomy): domain Bacteria; kingdom Pseudomonadati; phylum Pseudomonadota; class Gammaproteobacteria; order Pseudomonadales; family Pseudomonadaceae; genus Pseudomonas; species Pseudomonas azadiae. Next base: position 28,411 of record NZ_JAHSTY010000001.1, read on the forward strand.
ATCTGGCGGCGGTGCGCGAGGTCGCGGCCGTGCTCGTAGACCTGCAAGCGATCGGGCATTTGCGCCGCGTCCTTCATGGCGATGGCCGCGCGCTCCAGCAGGGTCTGGGGGCTCTCGCCATCCGCCGGGTACGCCACGATGCCCAGGCGGCAGTCCAACGCCAGATCATGACCGTTGATACGTTGGGGGCGCAGTAACAATTGCTGCAGTTTGTCGGCCAGACCCACGGCCTCGTCGCTGCCCGCGCCTTCAAGCAACAGCAGGAATTCATCGGCGATCAGGTGCGCCAGGGTATCGCCGGGGCGCAACGCCGCTTGCAGGCGCTGGCTCACGGTCAAGAGCAGTTGGTCCACCGCTTCGGGCCCGACGGTTTCGCTGGCCGTGCGCAGATTGTCGATGCCCAGGTAGATCAACGCCATTGGCCGTCGCAGGGCAATCGCACTGCCCAGGCGCTCCATCGCCAACGTGCGGTTGGGCAGGCCGGTAAGGCGATCATGCAGGGCGTTGTGCGCCAGCTGTTGCTCGCGCTCGGCAATGCCGCTCTGCATGGCATTGACCGCCAGGGCCAGGCGCCCCAGTTCATCGCTGCGCGTCAGCACGACCGGGGTCTGGTAGTCGCCGCTGCCGATACGTTCGGCCGCCAGCGCCAGCGCCTGCACCGGGCGCGAGACTGTGCGGGCCAGCAGCAAGGCACCGATCAACGACGCGATCAGGGCGACCAGGGCGATACCCAGGATTTTTTCATCCAGCGGCGCAAACGCCTGCATCGCCGCGTCCAGCGGGCTTTGCAGCAGGGCCAGGACTTTGCCGTTTTCATCACTGGCCAACACCAGCGACTGGCTGAGGAAGCGTTGCTCAAGGTGATCGGTGGTGGACACGCCACGGCGCGCCGAGTCGCCTTGCATCAGCGCGCGGATACTGGCGCGTAACACTTGCGGCTGGGTGCTGACCAATTCGCCAGGCAGGTCCTGCTCAATCGCCAGGAACGAGACTTCCAGGTTGCTCAGCGACCGCAATTCATCGGCGAACGCACTGTCCATGCTGAACCCCATCACCACCCGCGCGATCGGCAACGGCGCCAGCACCGAAGCCTCCACCAGCAGGTGCGGCTTGCCCTGCAACGGTACCATCAGCGTCGCCTGGTAATTCTGCCGTGCCTCGCGCAAGGCCAGGTCATAGCGAAAGGTCGAGCCCTCGGCGATGTCCTTGAGGGTGCTGGCCAGGACTTTGCCGTCCATGCCCAGCAGGATCATGTCGCTGGCGTTGATGCGCTTGCCGTGGTTGAGCAGCACCGAGCGCATCGTCGCCGAATCGCCACTGGCCACGGCGTCGCGAAAACCGAAATCGGCGGCCAGCAACTGTACGCCATCGGCCAGGCGCCGACCGCGAACGTCGAGCAAGCGCTCGAACACCCGTGTGCCCACCTCCAACTGGGCCAAGGCCTGGCGGTGTACCGCCGAGCTGGTCGCGGCCTTGACGCTGAAATACAGCGCACCGATCACCACCAGCGAGAGCAGGATCAGCACGCAGGCGACCCGCGCCTGGAAACTACTGCGCAGTTTCACGGGCAGCTCGATGGAAAGCATCGCCAAAGGCGCTGGGTGCTGGTGGTACATCCGCGGGCGCAGGGGCAAGCGTCAACGCCACACGGTGGCTGAGACCGGCAGGCGGGACGTGCACGGTGCCGCCGTCCAACGGCTGCATATCCGCCAGTTGCGGGTGCCACAGCGTAAGGCGGTAGTCACCGGCCGGCAGGTCTGCCAGGCGCACCCGGCCCTGGTCGTCGCTGACGCCGAAACGCGGGTCGTCGGTCACGTAAATGTAACCGAGCATCCAGTCATGGATATTGCAACCCAGCACCACCACCCCTGGCTTGTCGAACAGCAAAGGGGCGGCCGGCGTGCCTTCGTACAGACGCAATTCGAAGCGCTTGGCCGTGGAGAACGAATACACCTGATGACGAATGTTGTCGCTGTTGGGGAAGCGCACCTGCGTACCGGTATGCACCGCCAGCACATGGGGGGCGAAGCGTTGGTCACGCTGGTCCATTTCGGCCTTGAGCGCACCTTGCGGCGCACCGACCGGGCCCTGCAGCGTCACCACGGCATCGGCGACCGGTCGGCCGTCGGCCTGGTAAGCCAACACCTCAAGCGTGGCCGCCGACGCCGAGCCGATAGGGGCCAACAACAGCGCCGCGAGGGATAAAAAGTGGAAAATCCGAGCCATGGTCGATCCGCAGAAAATGGGCTAGAAAGCGGCCAGCCTTGGCACGGAAGCGTAGATCTGCATGCATGATGGCGCAAATAAGGCCAATTGCCACTATCGAGTATGCAGCAACACATGGCCGCCGGTCGGTAAAACCTGCGCAACCCGTCAGTCGTTATAGAAGTTATCGACCCCGCGCAAAAAATCTGTAGTGGCTGCGCAGGCTTTTCTAGATCGGTGCCCGCGCGCGGCGCATCCACATTTCGAAGGCCATCGCATTCAACGGCCGGCTGATCAGGTAGCCCTGGGCGGTGTCGCAGTTCCACTGTTTGAGCAACGTGAGGCTGGGGGCAAACTCGACGCCTTCGGCCACCACCTTGAGCCCCAGGTTATGGCTCATTTCGATGGTGGACCGCACGATCACCCCATCGCCGCTGCTGCTGTTGAGGTTGCGCACGAACGACTGGTCGATCTTCAACTCCTGCACCGGCAGGCGCTGCAACTGCGCCAGCGATGAGTAGCCGGTGCCGAAGTCATCCACCGAGAGGCTGATGCCGCAGCCGCGCAGTTGCTCCAGCACACTGAGGGCCTGTTGCGGGTTATGCATGATCGCGCTTTCGGTGATTTCAAAAATCAGTTGCGCGGCCTCGACCCGGTACTGCGTCAACAACGCGGTGACGCGAATCGCCAGGTCATCATCGGCCAGGTCGTCCACCGAGATATTCACCGACAGCTGGATCAGCATGCCGCGCTGCGCCCACTCGGCGATCTGGCGGATGGCTTCTTCGATCACCCACAGGGTCAGGCTGTTCATGCTGCCGGTGCGTTCGGCCAGGGGAATGAATTCAGCGGGCGACACTTGCCCCAGGGTCGGGTGCTGCCAGCGCAACAGGGCTTCGGCCTGGCCTACATGGCCATGCTTGAGATCGAGTTTGGGCTGGTAGCACAGGAACAATTCGCCTTCGGGGGCAGCACGGCGCAGGTCACGGATCAGGGTGATCTGGCGCTGATGGGCCAGGTCGCGGTCCTGCTGGTAGACCTGCAAATGCCCCGGCAGGCTCGCGGCGTCATGCCGCGCGATGGCGGCGCGGCTGATCAATTCTTCGACCTGCTGGCCGTCGGCGGGGTAAGCGGCGATGCCGATGCTCACTTCGTGGCGCAGTTCATCATTGCCGATGCGCTGAGGTTCGGTGAGCAGCGCGTACAGGCGGTCGGCACGTGCCACGGCGCGGTCGACCTCGGTGTTTTCCAGCAGCAGCAGAAACTCGCTGCCAGCGATGCGTGCCGCCGTGTCACTGGGCAGCAGGCTCATGGACAGGCAGCGGCTGGCCTCGCGCAGCATTTCTTCAACGCCTTCGGGGCCGAACCCTTCGTTGATGACCCGGTAGTTCTCGATCCCCAAGTACAGCAACACCACCGGCCGCCGCGCACTGATCGCACTGCCCAGGCGCTCCATGGCCAGGGCGCGATTGGGCAAGCCGGTCAGCGGGTCGTGCAAGGCGTTATGCGCCAGTTGCCGCTCGCGCACCGCGATGCCGCTTTGCATGGCATTGAAAGCGCGGGCCAACAGGCCGAATTCATCGTGGCTGCGCACCCGCACCGGTGTCTGGTAATGACCGTCACCAATCCGCTGGGCCGCCTGCACCAGGGCATTGAGCGGGCGTGACACACGTCGCGCCAGGAACAACGCACCCGCCAGCGACACCAGCAGCACCGCCAGGGCGATCCCGATGAACTGCCGGTCCAGTGGCGCAAAGGATTCCAGCGCGTGATCCAGCGGGCTTTGCAACAACACCCGCACTTCATCGCCATTACCGGTGTTGGCCAGCGGCAACACCTGGCTCAGCACGCGCTGGCCGTGGAACAGCTGGATCTGCGGCTCGGGGTCGACAGGCCCGTCGCGCAACAGGTCGAGGGCGGCGGCGCGATAAGCCTGCGGCTGGGTGCTGAGCAACGGGCCGGGATTGCCGTTGTGCACGCTGAGGAAGGACACCTCCAGGTTGCTCATGGAGCGCAATTCATTGGCAAACTGTGCGTCCATGGGAAAGCCCATGACAATGTGCGCAATGGGCAGCGGGTCGAGCACTTCATCCTGCACCAGCAAAAAGGGCCGTCCATCCATGGCTACGATCAGCATCTGCAGGCCCGTTCGCCGTGCCTGGCGCAGGACCTCGTCATAGGGGAAAAGCTGGCCACGGATGACCACAGGCAGGGTGCTGACCATGACGTTGCCGGCCAGGTCCAACACGAAGACTTCGCTGGAACGGATACCCGTGCCGTGGCGACGCAGGGCAGCAAGCATCGGCCCGGTCTGGCCGGCAGCCACGGCGTGTTTGAAGGGGAGATCGGCGCTCAGCCAGTCGAGGCCGTATTGCAGGCGATGCCCGCGCAGGTCGAGCAGGCGCTCGAACACCTGCCGGCCGGTTCGCAGTTGGACTTGCGCCTGGTTTTCCACGGCGCGGGTGGTGGCGGTCTTGACGGCGAAGTAGGTGGCGGCGACCACGACCAGCAGCAACAGCGCCAGCACCCCGGCAATGCGGGTCTGGAACGTATGGCGCCACCGCATTGCCGCGCCCCCTGGCCGCCTGCGCCTCTCTGTGCCACTGCGTCCCGGTGTCATGCGCATTCCCTGCAAGGGCTGACCTGGCGTCAAAAATATATCCATTTTCCATGGATATTGGATTTGAAGAGATTAGCCGGGACTTTGAATAAGCGCACCCAATAACTACGGGGATTTTAGTGGCGGTTTATTGGCGATAGAAGGTTGGCGGGAGGGAGCAGTTGGGTTCAAGTGCCATTTATCAAACACACCGGGCCCGCATGAAATCGCCCCAGCGCCGCACCAGGTAGTTGTGTTCATCCATGACCGAGTTCCACACCGCAATGTGCCCCATGCGCTGTTCATAGGAGCCGCCGTCGCGCACTTCGCCGATGTCGATCAATGGCAGGCCATCGCTGCCGAGCAGTTCCTCTCGCGCAGGCTTGCCCGCGTACCAGTAATCCCACTCCGCACCGCTCAAGTGATCGCGACTGCGCGCCGGGTTACCGATGTAATACCCCTGCCGCGCCATCACCGCCCCGGGCCAGCCCGACAGCCACCAATTCAAGTAAGCATAGGCCGCATCCAGCACCGGGCCCTTGGCATGGCGCGACAGTGACAAGCCCCCAAACCAGGCTCGATAGCCTTCACGTGGCACCGCCAGGCGGTATTTCACTCCGGCGCGGTGCAGGCGCATCAAGGTCGGCGACCACAGGCTTTGGATATCAATGCTCGGGCTGAGCATCAATTGCGCGGCTTCTTCGTCATCGGACCAGAACGCCGCAAAATGCCCTTCCTTCTGCTTGCGCACCAGGATGTCGGCCAGCACATCGATCTCTTCGATGCTCATGTTGCCGATGTCCCTGAAGCTGGCCAGCCCCGCCCCCTGCACCGCCAGCGCGGCATCCAGGGCACCGATGGCGGCATCACTTTGCAAGGCCGTGCGCGCACGCCACGCGGGGTCGAGCAGCCAACCCCAGCTTTCATTGCCATGGCAGAAGCCTTCGGGCAAGCGCTCGGGGCGGTAGGCAAAGCTGTCGGCGTTGTGGGTCAGGGGCAACATGCTGATGCGTTCGGTGACGGTACTGCCGAGGCTGCCGTCGTGCTGCACGAACAAGCGCTCGCTGGGCACGCTGCCGCTGCCAAGGCGGTCGTTGGCTGACAAGCGACCGCGCTTGGGCAGGTCGTTGATCTCATGCCACAACGCGATGCGCCGGGTGTCGATGGGTTGGATCGCCCGGGCCGGCCACACGAAGTCGACGTTATGGAACCACTGGTCGTACAGGTCATAGCTGTCGGGCTGCATCACCGCGATGCGCTGGGCCTGTTCGACGTCATGCACCTGGTACACGAGGCGAATGCCCAGTTCCTGCTCGGCCCGCACGCGCAGGCATTCAAGCAAGGTGACCGAAGTGCCGAGGACCCTTAAGGTGATCATGCCGCGAACCGCCGCGAAAACACATCAAAGGAGCGGCGCAACAGCGCAGGGTCCAGGCCGCGCAGGATAAACACCAGCCGCGATTGACGGTCGCTGCCCGGCCACGCAGGCAGATGCACCGGCGCATGCAGGCAGTGCTGCACGCCATGGATGACGATGGGGGCGTTACTGGCGTTCACGTTGAGCAGTCCTTTGACGCGAAGGATTCGTTCGCCGTGGCATCTTAACAGCATCGACAACCACACCCCGAAGCCGACCCAATCCAAAGGCTGGTCGAAGGTCAGGCTGCACACTTGCGCAGCGCCGTGGGTGGCGGTGGTGGTTTGATGCAGCTGCCAGCGACTGACTTCAACGGCGGGTTCAGCGCTGCGCAGACCTTCGCCCAGCAGCAACTGATCGCCGCTGTGAATGGCATGGGTCTCGATAATAGGGGTGCCGGCATTCAGCGCCTGCAAGTGCGCGCGCAGTGCCGCGCAGTCGTCCGCCAGGTCGGTCTTGCTCAACAGCAAACGGTCTGCCGCCGCCACCTGGGCCAGCCATTCCGGGTGCAGGCGCTCCTGCAGGGCAGCGTGGCTGGCGTCCACCAGGGTAATCACCAGGCCGATATGAAAACGCCCGCGCAGTTGCACGTCGTTATTCAGGGTCGCGAGGATCGGCGCCGGGTCGGCCAGGCCGGTGGTTTCCAGGATCACCCGCTTGAATGCCGGAATTTCACCGCGCTCGCGACGTTGCAGCAGGGTCAGCAGCGCCTCCTTCAGTTCGCCACGGATCGAGCAGCACACGCAGCCGCTGGGCAGCAGCACCGTGTCCGGCGCAACCTCTTCCACCAGCAGATGGTCGATGCCGACGTCGCCGAACTCGTTGATCAGCAACGCGGTGTCGCCCAGGCTTTCACCCTGCAGCAGGCGCTTGAGCAAGGTGGTCTTGCCGCTGCCGAGGAAGCCGGTGATGACGTTGAGAGCGATGCTCATGGGGTGGACTCCAAGTGATCCAACAGGCGTGGGTCGAGCGGATCCAACGGACGCCCGAGCATGTCCTGCGCCGCCTGCCACAGTTGATCCAGGCCGCTGGCCAGGGCCTGTTTGCCAGTGGCGCCCAACAACAAATAAGACGCACCCTGGAAGTCTTCGACCTTGAGCCGGAACACCGCCAGCACCTGGTTGATCGCCGCGATCCGGCGCAGGCGTTCACGACGCCTGGGCAGCTCGTCGCCCAGGGGGTCGCTCCAGTGCAGGTCTTCGCCCAGCAATCCGCAGAGTCCGCACATGACTACACCCCGCTCATGGCATGACATCGCCGGAGTTCGGACCCAGGGTCTGGCCGACGAACAGGTTGCCGCCGGGCTCGCTGGCCAGCAGCACCGCCGTCGGCGCCACTTCGTCGGCCAGGCCGAAGCGGCCCAGGGGCAGTTCCCTGGCCTTGGCGCGCTTCCAGTCATCGCTGATGCCGCTGACCAATGGCGTCTCGATGGGGCCGGGGGCGATGGCGTTGACCAGCACATTGTCCTTGGCCACTTCCAGCGCCAGGGACTTGGTAAAGCCGATCACCCCGGCCTTGGCGGCGGCGTAGTGCGCCAGTTCGGCGCCGCCCTTGATGCCCAGTTGCGAGGCGACATTGATGATCCGCCCCCAACGCTGCGCGAGCATGTGCGGCAAGGCGCGCTGGCTGGCGACGAAGACGCTGGTGAGGTCGACGCGCAGCATGTCGTTCCACATCTCGATGGACAGGTCGACGCAGCGCGCCTGGGTGAGCATGCCCGCGTTGTTGACCAGGATATCGATACCGCCGAACTGCTCGACGCAACGGTCGACGCTGGCTTGGGCGCCTTCGACGGTGCCGACATCGGCCAGGCACTCGAACACCTCGGCACCGAGGTTGCGGCAGGTGATCGCGGTTTCGGCGAGGCTGGCGGCGTTGCGGTCGGCCAGCACCAGGCGCGCGCCTTCTGCGGCGTAGGCGTGGGCGATGGCGGCACCGATGCCGCTGCCTGCGCCGGTGATGACGGCGCGGCGGTGGGTGAGTTGAGGCATGGAAATTCTCCCGAGACAAACACCGTTCCCCTGTGGGAGCTGGCTTGCCTGCGATAGCGGTGTATCAGTCAATACATAGGTAGCTGACCCACCGCTATCGCAGGCAAGCCAGCTCCCACATTTTTGATCCCGTACAGTCAGTCGGGCCAGCGTACGGTTAATCCCCCGTCGATGACGATGCTCTGGCCAGTCAAATAACTCGACGCTTCACTGGTCAAGAACTGCACCAGCGACGCCACTTCATCCGCGCGCCCCACCCGTCCCAGCGGGATCGCTTTCGCCGCTTTCGCCAAGCCCTCCGGCCCCAGCGAGTTCTTCGCATCCAGCGACTGCGGTGTTTCGATCAACCCCGGGATCACTGCATTGCAGCGGATACCCTTGGCCGCCAACTCCACCGCCAGCGACCGGCACAACCCCGGCACGCCGGCCTTGGCAGCCGCGTAGTGCGAATGCTCCTGCCAGCCATACACGCCGCCGGCAATCGATGAAATCGCCACCAGCGCGCCGCCTTCATGCATATGCCGGGTCGCCGCGCGGAAGGTGCGCATCACCCCCGTGAGGTCAACATTGAGCATCTCGTCCCACAGCGCATCGGTCATCTCCAGCAACGGCGCGCGGCGCAGCAACCCGGCGTTGGCCACGGCGTAATCCAGCCGGCCAAAATGCTGCACGGCCTGCGCGGCCAGGGCATCCACCGAAGCGGTGTCGCCCACGTCCAGCGGCAATATCAGGCACTCGCCGCCGGCTGCCTGCACCAGGCTGACGGTGGTTTGCGGGTCATGCGGGTCAGCCGGGTAGTACCCGCCGACCACCGCCACACCGTGGCGTGCATAGGCCACGGCGAGGGCTTGACCGATGCCGCTGGCGGCACCGGTAATCAAGGCAACTTTACGGCTCATCATGGACTCCTTACTGAACGGTTTCCGGACGCACATGGCGCGCGGCGAACATCAACATGCCGGACAAAAAGCACGGCACGGCGCCGAACCACAGCGCGGCGGTCTGCCAGTCACTGCCGGCGGACAACACCTGGGTCGCGCCAAAGCCTGCGACCACCGCACCGATCGGGCCCATGGCATGGATGATCGCGCCACCGGTGGCACGGATGCTGGTGGGGAAGCTCTCGCTGATAAAAAACAGCGCCGCCGAATATGGGCCGATCAGGAAGAACAGACCCAGGCTGTACAACCCGACCACCATCGCCATATTGCTCGGGCCGAACAGCATCCCGGCGAACGACAACCCGCCGAGCATCCAGCCCAGGCCGATCACGTTGCGACGGCCGATCTTGTCGCCCATCCAGCCGTGGCTGAGGTAGCCGCAATAGCCCACCAGGTTCGACAGCACCAGGATGATCAGCGAGTTCTCGAACGAGATGTGGTGCACGCTGACGATCACCGACGTGCCCAGCACGCTAAACACCTGGATCGCCGCCCAGTTGAGCAACAGCGCGGCGCCGATCACCAGCGTGGCACGCCGGGCCGGCCCACGGAACGCGGCCTTGAGACCGGCCTTGCTGTGCTCGTCGTAGTCCACGCCGTAGGTCTGCGCGACGTTTTGCGCTTCGCTCACCGCGCCGCTTTTGCGCAGGCGGCTGATGCGTTCATGGATCTGGAACTGCGGGCTCTCCTTGAGCTTGCGCGCCATGATCGCGATGACCACCGCCGGGATCGCCGCAAAGATGAAGCAGCCCTGCCAGCCGATAATCGGCAGCAACAGCGCGGTCAGCCCGGCGGCGATCAACGCGCCGACCGGCCAACCGCCCTGCACCAGGCTGTAGATGAAGCCGCGACGCTTGGTCAGCCGCGGGTCTTCGGAGGCGCCGTACAGCTCGGTCAAATAGGTGGCGTTGACGGTTTCCTCGGCATAGCCCAGGCCGCCCAGCGAACGGATCAAGATCAACGGCGACTTGCCCCACGCGCCGCCAATCGCCGTCAGCGCCGAGCACAGCGCAGAACCGGCCACGGTGAAAATAATCCCTTTGCGGCGCCCCAGCTTGTCCACGATCGGTCCGATGGCCAGGGCGACCACGGCGGTTCCCACCGCCACCCAAGTCGCGATCTCCGCTTGCTCCACTTCACCCCAGCCAAAGTGCCGGCCGATCTCCGGCAGCAAGGTGCCGAACAGGATGAAGTCATACACCGCAAACACCCAGGCGAAAAACGCGATCCAGGTGGCGAACCGCACCTCCTGGGAGGTCAGTTGCCGGGGTTTCCAGCCAGTCAGGTCAAGCTTGTTGTAGATGGACATAGATCGCGCCTCAGGGGGGTTAGTGGGCCCTGTAGGAGCGAGCTTGCTCGCGAAAATCGTCAACGATGACGCGGGCATCCTGGATGCGCGCGGCGCTCTCTGGTTCTTCGCGAGCAAGCTCGCTCCTACAGGGTGACGCAGGTTCAGGTACGCGGTTGGCGGCGGATGAAGTCATCGGCGATTTCGTCGAAGGTGACGAAGCGCACGCCGGCATGGCTCTGGATGTGTTCGATCAGGCGCTCGAGCATCAGCAGCACTTGCGGGCGGCCGGACACGTCGGGGTGGATGGTCATGGTGAACACGGCGTGTTCATGTTCGCGGTAGACCCAGTCGAACTGGTCGCGCCACATTTCTTCCAGGTGACGCGGGTTGACGAAACCGTGGCTGTTGGGGGCTTTCTTGATGAACATCATCGGCGGCAGGTCGTCGAGGTACCAGTTGGCCGGAATCTCCACCAGGTCGGTTTCTTCGCCGCGCACCAGGGGCTTCATCCAGGTGTCGGGGTGCTGGCTGTAATCGATCTTGGTCCAGCTGTCGCCCTTGCGCACGTAGTAGGGGTGGAAGTCGTTGTGCATCAGGCTGTGGTCGTACTTGATGCCTTTTTTCAGCAGCAGCTCATTGGTGACCTTGCTGAATTCCCACCACGGCGCCACGTAGCCGGTGGGGCGCTTGCCGGTGACCTGAGTGATCAGTTCGATGGATTTATCGAGGACGATTTCTTCCTGCTCGGCGGTCATCGCGATCGGGTTTTCGTGGCTGTAACCGTGCACGCCAATCTCGTGGCCGGCGTCGGCCACGGCTTTCATTTGCTCGGGGAAGGTTTCCATCGAGTGGCCGGGGATAAACCAGGTGGTGCGCAGGCCGTAGCGTTCGAACAGTTTGAGCAGGCGTGGCGCGCCGATTTCACCGGCGAACAGGCCGCGGGAGATGTCGTCCGGCGAGTCTTCGCCGCCGTAGGAACCGAGCCAGCCGGCGACGGCATCAACGTCGACGCCAAATGCACAGAGAATGTCTTTAGCCATGGTGTGTCTCCTTAAATTGTCATTACGGATTCGACGGACAACGCCGCGCGCAGCAGGCGTGCGTCTTCTCCCGTCGGTGCGCTGAGCAGCAACCCGGTGGGCAGGCCCTGGGCATCGCGGCCGCTGGGCAGGGTCACGCCTGGCATGTCGAGCAAACTGCCGGGCATGGTCAGGCGCAGGGTGGCGAGGTTGGTTGTGACGAACAGGTCGTCGTTGGCTTCAAGCGCCGCCAACGCCGGGGCGACGTGGGCGACGGTCGGGGTGATCAGGATGGCGCCGTCGAGGTCGTCGATCAGTTGCTGTTGCAGACGGCGGCGTGCGTCGGTCAGGTGGATCAGTTGGCTGGCCGGCAGCGAGCGCGCGGCTTCAAGGCGACGGCGCACGCGGGGGTCCAGTTGTTCGGCGTCGCGGCTGTCGAGCAACGCTTCGTGCAGGGCGAAGGCTTCGAAGGCGCCGAGCCAGCCGTGGTGTTTGATCAGCTCGAGTGTCGCCTGGAAGGCCGCACATTCGCGCTCTTGCACCAGCGCGCCGTGAACCTTGAGCTGCTCCACCGCGCGCAGCAGGTTGTTGCGCACGGCGGGTTCGACATCCTGCTGCTGCGCCAGCACGAAACGCTGGCCCCTGGGGTTGCGGGCGACGTGGGCCTGGGTGTGGTTGCGACCCTGCAGCACGTCGTCGACGGCCAGGGCATCACGCACGCTGCGGCTTATCGGGCCGAGGCTGTCGAGGCTGTGGGCCAATGGAAACACGCCGTCGCGGCTGTAGCGCCGACTGCTGCTGCGGTAACCCACCAGGCCGTTGAACGCCGAGGGGATGCGAATGGAACCGGCCGTGTCAGTGCCCATGGCGATGGGCACGATGCCAGCGGCCACGGCCACGGCCGAGCCCGAAGAGGATCCGCCGGGGATGCGCGGTTGATCCGTGCCATGGGGATTTTGCGGCGTGCCGAAATGGGGATTCAGGCCCAGGCCGGAATAGGCCAGTTCGCTGAGGTTGGTCTTGCCGACGCTGACCATCCCGGCGCGGCACAACAGGCCGACGGTGGGCGCATCGAGTAACGCGACGGGCGCGTGGCGGCGGTAGGCGGCGCCTGCCGTGGTGATGCTGCCGGCCACGTCGAACAGGTCCTTCCAGGCCAACGGCACACCGTCGAACACGCTCAACGGCTGGCCGGCGCGCCAACGCGCGGCGGCGGCTTCGGCTTCACGACGAGCGCGCTCGGGCGTCAGGCTGATAAACACCGACGGGACTCGGCTTGCCTTCTCGAGTGCTTGCTCAAGGGCTTGCACCGGGTCACTGCGACCGCTGGCGAAGTCCTCGGCCATTGACGTGGCGTCTGACATCGGGCTGAACCTCATAAAACGTACATATTAATAAAATGTACATTTTACAAAGGCAGCTTTCGTGCCAGTCTGTGGACAACCGGTTTTGCGAAAGCAGGGATTGGCGTCCAGAGCAACGAGGTAGATGGTTTTATTTGAGGAAAAAATCTGGGCAGGGCTCCGTACAAGGCCTTTAATGAAATAATGTATCTTTTATTAATAAGTACATTTTGGTGCAGAAAAGTAACATTTTTGCTGTCGAGGCCCCAAAAACGTGCCGCCGACGTGGCGCAGAGTGACAGGCGCATCTATGAGAGAATCCCTGGCCAACCGTCCCTATACCTCTGAGATCGCAATGAAAGCAGTGTCCGCCTCGGCCTCCCGTTACGCGATGATCCACAAAGTGATGCGCGACGCGATCGTCAACGGCACCGCCCGCCATGGGCTGGTGTTGCTGGAAGCGCCGCTGGCCGAACTGTTCGGCACCAGCCGCGTGCCGGTGCGCAAGGCCCTGGACCTGCTGCACGACGAAGGCTTGATCTGCCGCTTCAACGGTCGGGGCTACCTGATCAACCCGCATGGCCTGGCGATGGAGCCGCTGCGCCTGCCCTTGAGCCATGCACACCTGGGGCTTAACGGCGAGGATGAGCTGGTGGACACGCGGCCGCTGGGCGAACGCATCGTCGAGGAAATCGGCGCGGCGTTGTCCACCTGCATTGCCTTCGGCCACTACCGCCTGGATGAGCAAGCCGCCGCCGACCACTACGGCGTCAGCCGCGCGGTGGTGCGTGAAGCGCTGATGCGCCTGCGCGACCGTGGCCTGGTGGAAAAAGAGCCCTACTCCCAATGGCTGGCGGGGCCTTTGACCGCGCGGGAAGTCACCGAAGACTACGAGCTGCGCGCTTGCCTTGAGCCAGAAGCCCTGCGCCAGAGCGCGCCAGGCCTGGACCGCGAGCTGCTCGAAACCATGCTGCAACGCGTGCTGGACGCCCAGGAGAGCCCGCAGTGCAGCCTGGCAGCCATCGAGCAGATCGAGGAAGACTTGCACCAACGCTGCCTGGCCGGCCTGCAGAATCGCAAGATCGCGGCGCTGATTCGCCAGGGGCAAAGCCCGATGATCATCAGTCGGATTTTCTACCGGTTGCTGGGGATCGGTGCTGATCCGGCGATGTTGGCTGAACATCGGTTGATTTTGGAGCTGTTGCTGCATGGGGCGTTTGATGCGGCGGCACTGAATTTGCGTGAGCATTTGCAGCGGGCTCGGCAGCGGATGTTGCAGCGGTTGAAGGTGTTGTCGGTGTTGCCGGAACAGCCTTTGCCAGCCTATCTGCACAAAATCAGTTGACCTCGCGCTTCCGTGGCGGCCTTAGGGCCGACCAGGCTGGTGTTGTTGACCGTGTACATATCCGTTTCTTCGGTAACGGCGGCTTATGGTTCCGCCCTTACGGCGGGTCACTTTGGAAAAGCCGGAATGCCGGCCCAGCCCAAAGTAACCAAAGGGCTCTTGCCCCACCACTCGGCACCTCGCCTAGGCTCGGTGTGCCCTCACTCCGGCTTGAATCCGTGGGCCGCCGTCATGGGCCATCCTTGGCCCAGGACGGCTAACCCGGCGTCCTGCCGGGTTACCCACGGATTCAAGCCTGCGTTCGGCCAGCGTGGTTGACGGGGCGCCTAAGATCAAAATCAAAAGCCAGATCAAGAGCAGATCAAGAGCAGGTTGGGGGCACTCTGCAGCTTTGCTCTTCTGTGGGAGCTGGCTTGCCTGCGATGCAGTCACTTCGGTACATCAGGCACACCGGGTTGCGGCCATCGCAGCATAGGTATCTACACAACTTTCAGAGGCTGACTTCATCCCCTGTGGGAGCTGTCGAGCTTTAGCGAGGCTGCGAAAGCGGTGGGTCAGGCGAAGAAAATCCCAGCAGTGCCGCCGCCTTCGCAGCCTCGCTGGGGCTCGACAGCTCCCACATTTTGAACCGAGTTCGACGTCAATACCGGCCGGCTCTAAGGCCGCCACGGGGTCTGTGGGACAACAAATACCATGCAATATGTTGCTATCTCACCCCCACCATTGAAACCACCACCGCCCTGCCCCATCTAAGCACCATACTTACTGATGCAGGTGCCCCATGAGCGACCAGCAAGAATCCCCTGATTACGACATCAACGACTACGCAGACCCCGAAAACGCCGAACACGCTGCTTCGTCCAACACCGGCCTGGCCCTGCCTGGGCAAAACCTGCCGGACAAGGTCTATATCATCCCGATCCACAACCGGCCTTTCTTCCCGGCGCAAGTGCTGCCGGTGATCGTCAATGAAGAGCCGTGGGCCGAGACGCTGGAGCTGGTGAGCAAGTCCGACCACCACTCCCTGGCGCTGTTCTTCATGGACACGCCGCCGGAAGACCCGCGCCACTTCGACACCTCAAGCCTGCCGCTGTACGGCACCCTGGTGAAGGTGCACCACGCCAGCCGCGAAAACGGCAAGCTGCAATTTGTCGCCCAGGGCCTGACCCGCGTGCGGATCAAGACCTGGCTCAAGCACCACCGCCCACCGTACCTGGTGGAAGTCGAATACCCGCACCAGCCGAGCGAGCCGACCGATGAGGTCAAGGCTTACGGCATGGCGCTGATCAATGCGATCAAGGAACTGCTGCCGCTCAACCCGCTGTACAGCGAAGAGCTGAAGAACTACCTCAACCGCTTCAGCCCCAACGACCCGTCGCCGCTCACCGACTTCGCCGCCGCGCTGACCTCGGCCACCGGTAACGAGTTGCAGGAAGTGCTGGACTGCGTGCCCATGCTCAAGCGCATGGAAAAAGTGTTGCCGATGCTGCGCAAAGAGGTGGAAGTGGCGCGCCTGCAAAAAGAACTGTCCGCCGAGGTGAACCGCAAGATCGGCGAGCACCAGCGTGAATTCTTCCTCAAGGAACAGCTCAAGGTCATCCAGCAGGAGCTGGGCTTGACCAAGGACGACCGCAGCGCGGATGTCGAGCAGTTCGAGCAACGCCTGGAAGGCAAAACGCTGCCGGCCCAGGCGAAAAAGCGCATTGATGAAGAACTGAACAAACTGTCGATCCTCGAAACCGGTTCGCCGGAATACGCAGTGACGCGCAATTACCTGGACTGGGCCACCTCAGTGCCGTGGGGCGTGTACGGCGCGGACAAACTCGACCTGAAGCACGCGCGCAAGGTTCTGGACAAACACCATGCGGGCCTGGATGACATCAAGAGTCGCATCCTCGAATTCCTGGCGGTGGGCGCCTATAAAGGCGAAGTCGCCGGTTCCATCGTGCTGCTGGTGGGGCCGCCTGGCGTGGGCAAGACCAGCGTGGGCAAATCCATCGCCGAGTCCCTGGGCCGGCCGTTCTATCGCTTCAGCGTCGGCGGCATGCGCGACGAGGCCGAGATCAAGGGTCATCGCCGCACCTACATTGGCGCCATGCCCGGCAAGTTGGTACAGGCGCTCAAGGATGTGGAAGTGATGAACCCGGTGATCATGCTCGACGAGATCGACAAGATGGGCCAGAGCTTCCAGGGCGACCCGGCATCGGCGCTCCTGGAAACCCTGGACCCGGAGCAGAACGTCGAATTCCTCGACCACTACCTGGACCTGCGCCTGGACCTGTCCAAAGTGCTGTTCGTGTGCACCGCCAACACCCTGGATTCCATCCCCGGCCCACTGCTGGACCGTATGGAAGTGATTCGCCTGTCGGGCTATATCACCGAAGAAAAAGTCGCCATTGCCAAGCGCCACCTATGGCCCAAGCAGTTGGAAAAAGCCGGGGTTGCAAAAAACACCCTGAGCATCAGCGACGGCGCCCTGCGCGCATTGATCGACGGTTATGCCCGCGAGGCCGGGGTGCGCCAGTTGGAGAAACAACTGGGCAAACTGGTGCGCAAGGCGGTGGTCAAGTTGCTGGATGCGCCGGACCAGGTGATCAAGATCGGCAACAAGGACCTCGAAAGTTCCCTGGGCATGCCGGTGTTCCGTAATGAGCAGGTGCTGTCCGGCACCGGCGTGATCACCGGCCTGGCGTGGACCAGCATGGGCGGCGCGACCTTGCCGATCGAAGCGACGCGTATCCACACGCTCAACCGCGGCTTCAAGCTCACCGGGCAACTGGGCGAAGTGATGAAGGAGTCCGCCGAGATCGCCTACAGCTACATCAGTTCGAACCTGAAGTCGTTTGGCGGCGATCCGAAGTTCTTCGACGAAGCCTTCGTGCACCTCCACGTACCCGAAGGTGCCACGCCCAAAGACGGCCCGAGCGCAGGCGTCACGATGGCCAGTGCGTTGCTGTCGCTGGCGCGCAACCAGCCGCCGAAAAAAGGCGTGGCCATGACCGGCGAACTGACGTTGACCGGGCACGTACTGCCGATTGGCGGGGTGCGCGAGAAGGTGATCGCGGCGCGGCGCCAGAAGATTCATGAGCTGATCCTGCCGGAGCCGAATCGGGGCAGTTTCGAGGAATTGCCGGAGTATCTGAAGGAAGGCATGACGGTGCACTTTGCCAAGCGGTTTACGGATGTGGCGAAGGTGCTGTTCTGACAGTTCTCTAGTGATCTGACTGACCTCATCGCGGGCAAGCCCGACTCCCACAGGGATCCATGTTGTTGATGACAATGCGGTCAACTGTGGGAGCGGGCTTGCCCGCGATGAGGCCGGCCCAGTCACCCCAAAATTTCCTCCAGTCACACCTCACCCCATCTTCGGTTATGCTCGCCCTTCGTCGCCCATCAACGGAGCCTCCATGACCGCTGCCCGCCTGCTTCTCCCCTTGAGCCTTGCCCTGCTGGCCGCCTGCGCCAGTGCCCCGAAGCAAAACGTCACCGTGGACAATCAGGACGCCTGCCCGCTTGCGCTTAAAAACGGACAAAACCTGATCCTCACCCTGCCGAGTAACCCCACCACCGGTTACCGCTGGGCCATCCAGGATTCCGCCGGCGGCGTGCTGCGCGCGTTGGGCCCCGAGGTCTATAGCAGCGCCGAATCCGGCGTGATCGGTGGCGGCGGTCAATCGACCTGGCGCTTCCAGGCCTTCGCCGGCGGCCAGGGCCGCTTGCGCCTGACATCCCAGCAGCCCTGGGCGCCGGAAGCTGAACCTGTCGAGACCTTTGAGTGCGCGATTACCGTCAACTGATGCGCGCACGTGGCGCCCAACTTGGCTAAAATGCCGGCCTTTCCACTTTCGTCGCCGGAACAGCCGTGAGCAAAGAACCCGATCGCCTATTCGCCCAGCCCCTGCCGGAGGTGCCGGACTTCGCCTTTAACGAGGACGTGGTGCGGGTGTTCCCGGACATGATCAAGCGTTCGGTGCCCGGTTATCCGACCATCGTCGAGAACCTCGGCGTGCTCGCGGCGCAGTTTGCCCAACCGGGCAGCGTGCTCTACGACCTCGGCTCGTCACTGGGCGCGGTCACTCAAGCCCTGCGCCGTCACGTGCGCACCGATGGCTGCCGGGTGATCGCTGTGGATAACTCGGCGGCGATGGTCGAGCGCTGCCGCGAATACCTCAATGGCCAGGACTCGATGTTCCAGGAATTGTTGCCGGTTGACGTGATCGAGGGCGATATCCTCGCGCTGCAGTTCCAGCCGGCTTCAGTGGTGGCGTTGAACTTCACCCTGCAATTCATTGCGCCCGATGAACGCCTGGCGTTGCTCGCGCGTATCCGCCAGTCACTGTTGCCGGGCGGTGCGTTGATTCTCTCGGAGAAACTGCGTTTCAACGATCCCCAAGAACACGCGCTGCTCACCGACTTGCACATCGCGTTCAAACGCGCCAATGGCTACAGCGAACTGGAAATCGCCCAGAAGCGCAGCGCCATCGAAAACGTCATGAAGCCCGACAGCCTCGACGAACACCGCGAACGCCTGCTGGCGGCGGGGTTCTCGACAGTCGTGCCGTGGTTCCAGTGTCTTAACTTTGCCTCGTTGATTGCCTTGCCATGATTGATCTGTCCCCCCTCGCCCGCCACTTGGTCGGCACTCCCTTGGCCATCTGGGCCCAGGGCCTGCAAGCGCAACTCGATAGCAAGATGGAAAAAGGCCATGGCGACCTGGAGCGCTGGCAGAGTGCGTTGGATGCGTTGCCGAAGATCATGCCGACCGAAGTCGACTTGCTGAACGGTCTGGTGCTGGACACCGACTGCGACGACGCCACCCGCACACAGATGCACGCCGCGCTGATGGGGTTGAGCCCGTGGCGCAAGGGGCCGTTCCACCTGTTCGGCGTGCACGTGGACACCGAATGGCGCTCGGACTGGAAGTGGTCCCGCGTCGCCCCGCACCTGGACCTGAAGGGCAAGCGCATCCTAGATGTCGGCTGCGGCAACGGCTACTACATGTGGCGCATGCTCGGCGCCGGCGCCGACAGTGTGATTGGCGTTGACCCGAACTGGCTGTTCTTCTGCCAGTTCCAGGCGGTGCAGCGCTACCTGTCCGAGCCCAGGGCGTGGCACTTGCCGTTCCCGTTTGAAGACTTGCCGGCGAATCTGGAAGGTTTTGACACGGTGTTTTCCATGGGCGTGTTCTATCACCGCCGTTCGCCGATCGAGCACTTGCTGGCGCTCAAAGACACCTTGGTCAAGGGCGGCGAGCTGGTGCTGGAAACCCTGGTGGTCGAAGGCGATCAGCAACAGGTGCTGGTGCCGGAAGATCGCTACGCGCAGATGCGTAACGTGTGGTTTCTGCCGTCGGTGCCGGCGCTGATGCTGTGGCTGCGTCGTGCCGGGTTCAGTGACGTGCGTTGCGTGGATGTAAGCGTGACGACGGTTGAAGAACAGCGCGGGACGGCGTGGATGAAGTTCCAGTCGTTGAGTGATTTTCTCGATCCGCAGGATCACAGCAAGACCCTTGAAGGGCTGCCGGCGCCGATGCGGGCGGTGATCATCGCCAGGAAATAACCCTTCCATCTGAATAAATGGAGATCGAATGTGGGAGCTGGCTTGCCTGCGATAGCGGTGTACCCGTCACTGATGAGTTGACTGAAAAATAGCTATCGCAGGCAAGCCAGCTCCCACATTGAATGGATTGCCAAGTCAGATTGAGGTTGGCTTGGCCCGACGGGCCTTGAAGAATTCACTCAGCACAGTCCCGCATTCCTCAGCCAACACCCCCCCTTCAAACACCACCCGATGATTCAAAAAACCCTGGGTAAAAAACTGCCCCTGGCTTTGCACAATCCCCGCCTTGGGTTCCAGCGCGCCATATACCACCCGAGCCACCCGCGAATGCACAATCAACCCCGCGCACATGCTGCACGGCTCCAAGGTCACATACAGGGTGCTGCCCACCAGCCGGTAGTTGCTGATGGCCTGCGCCGCCGCGCGAATGGCGACCATTTCGGCATGGGCGCTGGGGTCGTTGCCGCTGATCGGGCAGTTGAAGCCACGGCCGATGATTTCGCCATCCTGCACCAGCACCGCGCCTACCGGCACCTCACCCAATGCGGCGCCTTGGGCGGCCAGGGCCAAGGCTTCACGCATGAAGTCCTGGTCGCGGCTGCGGTCGATGATCGCGGTGGGGCGAAACTGGCGCATCACGCCACCTCGATGGCGGCCATCAGGCCGGTTTCCATATGGTCGATCACATGGCAGTGGAACATCCATACCCCTGGGTTATCCGCCACCAACGCCACGCGCGCGCGCTCGTTCTTGCCCAGCAAATACGTATCGGTGAAGTAAGGGATCACCTTGTGGCGGTTAGAGGCGATCACCTTGAAGCTCATGCCGTGCAGGTGGATCGGGTGCTGGTATTGGGTCATGTTCTTCAATTCGAAGATGTAGCTCTTGCCCTTTTCCAGCTTGGCGATGGGGCGGTCGGCGCAGGTCTTGTCGGTGATGTCCCAGGCTTTGCCATTGATCTGCCACAGGCTCGGCGGCTTGCCATCATCCACGGAGACGGAGCCCACCCATTCGAAATTGAAGTTGAGTTTCTCGGCAGTGGCCAGGTCCGGCTCGCTGATCGGGTTGGCGGGCAGTGCCGGCGGCCATTGCGCGGGTGCATCCGTGCTGGCCACCGAACGGAACGTGCCCAGACGCACCGGGCCGTTGCGGATCGACAGTTCTTCGCCGGCCGGCGGTGCCTTGATCGCCAGGCAAATGCGCATGCCGGGGCCGAGCCAGTATTCCTTGCCCAGCGGGCGCGGCTCGATGGGGTTGCCGTCCAGCGCGTAGATCTGCGCTTCGACGCCCGGAATATTGAGACGATAGGTCAGGGTGTTATCGAGGTTGAGCAGGCGCACGCGGGTGATCTGCCCGGCCGGCAGATCGATCACCGCCTGGGACACGCCATTGATCGTCGAAAGCCGCCCGGCGGTGCCGCCACGCGCGGCTTCACGGGGAATGCTGAAGGCGACGAACGCGCCCTCCTCGTCCACATGCCAGCTTTTCAGGCTCAGGGTACGTTCGTGCTTGAACCCGGTGGGCTCGCGTTCTTCGATGATCAACGGCCCCACCAGGCCACGGCCGAGTTCCTCGCTGCTGTTCACATGGGGGTGATACCAGTAGCTGCCGGCGTCCGGCACACGGAATTTGTAGTCGAAGTATTCGCCGGGCAGCACCGGCAATTGCGAGACGTAGGGCACGCCGTCCATTTCCAGCGGCAGGCGGATGCCATGCCAATGGATGGTGGTGGCGACCGGCAGGTGGTTGATAAAGCGCACCCGCAGCCACTCGCCCTGGCGCACCCGCAACTCGGTGCCGGGCGCCGAAGGCCCGAACGCCCAGGCTGGGGTCTTGTGCCCCGGCACCAGTTCCACGTCCAACGGTGCGGCGATCAGCTCGTAATCGTGCCCGGCCTCGGCCTCGGCGACTTTCCCCAGCCAATAGCGGTAGGCGCCACCGGCACCCACACCGACTACGGCCAGGCCTGCAAGACCACCCAGGATTTGTCGACGGGAAAAGGATCGGGACACAACAACCTCGCGTATCGGCGGCAGGCCAGGGGCCCGCGAAGGGCTGATACGATACACCTGCGTCGCCTAAACAGTAAGGCTTCGCATTGCCGCATGACAGAAACGGTTCCGAAAACACGAAGATCCAGTGTGGGAGCGGGCTTGCTCGCGAATGCAGTGGGTCAGTCAATACATGTATCGACTGTTACACCGCATTCGCGAGCAAGCCCGCTCCCACATTTGATCTCCGTTGTTATGTCAGGACTTGGCGGCAGCCAGGATCAGCGCCTTCATCTCGGCCACGGCACCTTTGAACCCGACGAACAGCGCGTGGGCCACCAGAGCATGGCCGATGTTCAGTTCGTTGATGCCCTTGATCGCGGCCACAGCCTCGACGTTGTGGTAGTGCAGGCCATGGCCGGCGTTGACGATCAGCCCTTCATTGAGACCGCAGTTCACTCCGTCGATGACGCGTTGCAGTTCGTCGGCCACTTCGGTCGGCGTGGTGGCATCGGCGTAACGCCCGGTGTGCAGTTCGATCGCCGGTGCACCGACACGGCGCGAGGCTTCGATCTGGCGCTCGTCGGCATCGATGAACAGCGAGACTTCACTGCCGATCTTCGACAGGCGCTCCACCGCCGCCTTGATCCGCGCTTCCTGGCCGGCCACGTCGAGGCCGCCTTCGGTGGTCAGCTCCTGGCGGGTTTCCGGCACCAGGCAGATATTCGCCGGGCGGATGCGCTCGGCGAACTGCATCATTTCTTCGGTGACACCCATCTCGAAGTTCATGCGGGTTTGCAGCACGTCCTTGAGCAGCAGCACGTCGCGCTCCTGGATGTGGCGGCGGTCTTCGCGCAGGTGCACGGTGATGCCGTCGGCGCCCGCTTCTTCGGCGTCCAGCGCGGCCTTGACCGGGTCAGGGTAACGGGTGCCCCGGGCCTGGCGCAGGGTGGCGACGTGGTCGATGTTGACGCCAAGAAGAATGCGATTGCTGGTGGTCACGGAAGCGCTCCTGAAAAGGGAAAGAATCGGTGCACAGCATACACGGGGATGTCAGGGCTTTCGAAACAACTCGCGGCTGACCAGCGGCCGCCCGCCCAGGTGCACGGCCAGGGCCTGGCGCATCAAACGCTTGGCGGCGGACAGCGCACCCGGCGCGGTCCAATCCGCTTCGCTCATGGCCAGCAGCTCGGCACCGTGGAACAGGCCGGGTTGCAGCAGGTACACGCGCTCAAGGCCGGCGTCCACTTGCAGGCGGTACAGGCCATCGGCGGCGACAGGGTCGCCGTGCAGGTCGTTGGCCAGTTCGAAGCCGTAGCCCAGGTCGTCGAGCAAGCGCCATTCGAAGGCGCGCAGCAGCGGTTCCAACGGGCGGCCTTCGGCCAACGCCAGCAGGGTCGCGGCGTAGTGATCAAAGACGCCGGGGTGGGGGTCTTCAGACGGGAGCAGGCGGATCAGCAGTTCGTTGAGGTACAGGCCGCTGAACAGGGCCTCGCCATTGAGCCAGGCGGAGGTACCGACGCTTTCCAGGCGACCGACGTTCTTCAACTCGCCCTTGCCGCGAAACTCCACGTCCAAGGCCACGAAAGGCCGCGCCAACGTACCCGCCTTGCCCCGCGCGCTGCGCAACACCGCGCGCAGCCGGCCTTGAGGCGTGAGGAAGTCCACCAGGGCGCTGGTCTCGCGGTAGGCGCGGCTGTGCAGGACGTAGGCGAGTTGGCTGGGGGGGGAAGCGGACATGGGGCTCTCTTCGCAGAACGTGAAACAGCGCCGATCCAATGTGGGAGCGGGCTTGCCCGCGATGGCGGTATCACAGTCAACATCTCTGCTGAATGTTACATCCTCATCGCGGGCAAGCCCGCTCCCACAGTGTATTGCGGTGTGCTCTGAACCGGTTACAGGTCGCCGTAACCGAGCGAACGCAACGCACGCTCATCATCGGACCAGCCACCCTTCACCTTCACCCACAGGTTGAGCATGATCTTGGAGTCGAACAGCAATTCCATGTCCTTGCGCGCCTCGGTACCGATACGCTTGATGCGCTCGCCCTTGTCGCCAATGATGATCTTCTTCTGGCCATCGCGTTCGACGAGGATCAGCGCATGGATGTGCAAGGTCTTGCCCTGCTGCTTGAACTCTTCGATTTCGACGGTGATCTGGTACGGCAGTTCGGCACCCATCTGGCGCATGATTTTCTCACGCACCAGTTCGGCGGCGAGGAAACGGCTGCTGCGGTCGGTGATCTGGTCTTCCGGGAAGAAGTGCTCGTTCTCCGGCAGGTAACCGGCAATCACGCGTTCCAGGGCTTCGAGGTTATGCCCGTGCTGGGCCGAAATTGGCATGATCTGGGCGTTCGGCAGTTGCTCCTGCAGCCAGGTCAGATGCGGCATCAGCTCGGCTTTGTCTTCGATGCGGTCGGTCTTGTTCAGCGCGACGATCAACGGACCGGTGACGTACTGCACACGCTCGAGGACCATCTGGTCTTCATCCGTCCACTTGGTGCGGTCGACCACGAAGATCACCACGTCGACGTCTTTCAGCGCCGCCGACGCGGTTTTGTTCATATAGCGGTTGAGGGCTTTCTCGCCGCCTTTGTGCATGCCCGGGGTGTCGACATAGACCGCCTGCACGCTGCCTTCGGTCTTGATGCCCAGCATGTTGTGACGGGTGGTCTGCGGCTTGCGCGACGTGATAGCAAGCTTCTGGCCGAGGATGTGGTTGAGCAGCGTGGACTTGCCCACGTTGGGGCGGCCGACGATGGCAACGTAGCCACAGCGTGTTGCGGTTGAATCAGTCATGGCCATTCTCCACGCCCAGGGCAATCAGTGCTGCAGCGGCCGCTACCTGTTCGGCAATACGACGGCTCACACCCTGACCTCGGCTTTTTTCGTTCAGTAAGGTGATTTCACATTCCACGAAGAACACGCGGCAATGCGGCTCACCCTGGATATCCACCACTTCGTAGCGTGGCAGTTCGCAACCACGGGACTGCAGGTATTCCTGCAGGCGGGTCTTGGGATCTTTGTTGGTGTCGACCAGTGTCAGGCTTTCGATTTCCGAAGCCAGCCAGGCGACCACACGCTCCTTGGCCGTCTCCATCCCTGCATCGAGGTAGATCGCACCGATCAAGGCTTCCAGGGCATCAGCCAGGATCGACTCGCGACGAAAACCGCCGCTTTTCAATTCGCCGGAACCCAGCCGCAGGTACTCGCCCAGGCCGAAACCTCGGGCCAGCACGGCCAGGGTCTCGCCTTTCACAAGGCGTGCGCGCAGGCGCGAAAGCTGGCCTTCGCGCGCTTGAGGAAAACGTTCGAACAGCGCCTCACCGGCGGCAAAATTGAGGATGGCATCACCGAGGAATTCCAGGCGTTCGTTGTTGCGCCCTGCAAAGCTGCGGTGTGTGAGGGCAAGGACCATCAATTCCTGGTCCTTGAAGGTGTAGCCGAGCTGGCGCTCGAGACGGCTTAAAGAAACGCTCACGGTTTACCCATATCTGTTTGGTGGCACCGGCGGCCATCGACGATTGACGCAGTGTTCAAATTCAAATCCTGGTTGGTGCTGCATGGGGCAGGACCGATTTGTCCCAACCCCAGAAAAGCATTCGGCGCTGTGTTCACAGCGCCGCCTGTATTACTTGATCAGCCCGACCCGCGAGAAATTCGGCAGGTGGCTGAGTTTGGGTTCCGGCCAGCTCATCCAGACCGCAAAGGCCTTGCCGACGATATTTCCGTCAGGGACCATGCCCAGCATCTCTTTGGGAATGCTGGCGTCATCCCAATAGCGGCTGTCGTTGGAGTTGTCGCGGTTGTCACCCATCATGAAGTAATGACCCGCCGGGACAGTCCATTGCCCACCCGGCATGGAACGCCCCATGGCTTTGTGGACAAGGTGCTCGGAAGCGCCAACCTGCTCCTTATAGACCGCGACATCACCCAATTGCGGATCGTAGGTGGTGCCGATCATCTGGTCGGTAATCAACTGACCGTTGACGTACAAGTGCTTGTCGTTGGTATAGCGCACCGTATCACCCGGCAAACCGATGACCCGCTTGATGTAGTTCACGCTGGGGTCAGCCGGGTAGCGGAACACCATCACGTCACCACGCTGCGGGTCGCCGATCTCAATGACCTTTTTGTCGATCACCGGCAGGCGAATCCCGTAGGAAAACTTGTTCACCAGGATGAAGTCACCCACGTCCAGGGTAGGTTTCATCGACCCCGACGGGATCTGGAACGGCTCCACCAGGAACGAACGCAGCACCAATACGATGAACAGCACCGGAAAGAACGACTTGCCGTATTCAACCAGCAAAGGCTCTTTGTTCAGCTTCTCGATCACCACGCCGTCGGGCTGGCTGACGCTGCCCTGATAGGACGCGATAGCCGCCCGCCGACGCGGGGCGAAGAACACCAGATCGAGCAACGCCAGGAAACCGCAAACGGCAACGGCGATGACCAGCAACAGCGGGAAATTTAGCGACATAGGACCTAACTATCCAACCTGAGCACCGCAAGGAAGGCTTCTTGTGGAATTTCCACGTTGCCCACTTGCTTCATGCGTTTTTTACCGGCCTTTTGCTTCTCAAGCAGCTTGCGCTTACGGCTTACGTCACCACCGTAGCATTTGGCCAATACGTTCTTTCTGAGTGCCTTGACGGAGGTCCGCGCGATGATCTGCCCGCCAATGGCGGCCTGGATCGCGACGTCGAACATCTGGCGCGGAATCAGTTCTTTCATCTTCTCGGTCAACTGGCGACCTTTGTAATGCGCATTGTCCTTGTGCACGATCAGTGCCAAGGCATCAACCTTGTCGCCGTTGATCAACACATCCAGCTTCACCAGATTGGCCGATTGGTATCGATCGAAATGGTAATCCAGCGAAGCATAGCCGCGGCTGGTGGATTTGAGACGGTCGAAGAAGTCCAGCACCACTTCGTTCATCGGCAAATCGTAGGTCACTTGCACCTGGGTACCGAGGAACAGCATGTCGTGCTGTACGCCACGCTTTTCGATACACAGAGTAATGACGTTGCCCAGGTGTTCCTGCGGCACAAGAATATTGGCCCGCACGATCGGTTCGCGCATGTCTTCAATGGAGGACAGGTCTGGAAGCTTGGACGGGTTGTCGACGTAAATCGTTTCACCGGTTTTCAGCGCCAGCTCGAAAATAACGGTCGGCGCGGTGGTGATCAGGTCCAGGTCGTATTCGCGCTCGAGACGCTCCTGGATGATCTCCATGTGCAGCATGCCCAGGAACCCGCAGCGAAAGCCGAAGCCCAGGGCGTCGGAGCTTTCCGGGGTGTACTGCAACGACGAGTCGTTGAGGGTGAGCTTTTGCAGGGCTTCGCGGAAGTCTTCGAAGTCGTCGGAGCTGACCGGGAACAAGCCGGCGTAAACCTGCGGCTGGATGCGCTTGAAGCCTGGCAGCACGTCGACGTCGGGGGTGGAACTCAAGGTCAGGGTGTCACCGACCGGCGCACCGTGGATGTCCTTGATACCGGCGATGATGAAGCCGACTTCACCGGCTTTCAGGTCAACAGTGGCGGTGTGCTTGGGGTTGAATACACCGACGCTGTCCACCAGATGGATCTTGCCGGTGGACTTGACCAGGATCTTGTCGCCTTTCTTCACACGGCCATGGCGCACGCGTACCAGGGAGACAACGCCCAGGTAGTTGTCGAACCAGGAGTCGATGATCAACGCTTGCAGCGGATCTTCGTAGTTGCCGGTGGGAGCGGGGATGGTCTTGACCAGGCGCTCGAGCACTTCGTCGACGCCCAGGCCGGTCTTGGCGCTGCACTCGACGGCGTCGGTGGCGTCAATGCCGATGATTTTTTCGATTTCTTCTTTTACGCGGTCCGGATCGGCTTGCGGCAAGTCGATCTTGTTCAGCACCGGCATCACTTCCAGGCCTTGCTCAATGGCGGTGTAGCAGTTGGCCACGGATTGGGCTTCAACGCCCTGCCCCGCATCCACCACCAGCAACGCGCCTTCACAGGCGGCCAGGGAACGGCTGACTTCATAGGTGAAGTCAACGTGGCCCGGGGTGTCGATGAAGTTGAGTTGGTACTTGATACCGTCTTTGGCGGTGTAGTACAGGGTAACGCTGTGGGCCTTGATGGTGATCCCGCGCTCGCGTTCGAGGTCCATGGAGTCCAGTACCTGGGCTTCCATTTCACGCTCGGCAAGGCCGCCGCACATCTGGATGAATCGATCGGCCAGCGTCGACTTACCATGGTCAATGTGGGCGATGATGGAGAAATTGCGGATATGACTCAAATCACTCACGGATCAACACTCAAAAAGGCTGCAGGCAGATTGCCCGCTGAAAAATAGCCGGGAATTGTACCTGATGCTCGGGCCAGACGTCATCTTTGCTGACCAGAACAAAAATGCCCCGATCTCTCGACCGGGGCATTTTTTGTTCATAAGCGCGGTATCAACCGGCCCGGCGCAACAGCCAGAACCCGGCCAGGGCGCAGATGGCCGTGGGCACCAGCACCGCAAACAGCGGCGAGAAGCCGAACACCAGGCTGGACGGGCCGAGCAGGTCCTGGGCAATGCGGAAGGTGAAACCCACCAGCACACCGGTAAACACACGCTGGCCGAGGGTTACCGAGCGCAACGGGCCGAAGATGAACGAGATCGCCATCAGGACCAGCGCGGCGGTCACGACCGGCTGCAACACCTTGACCCAGAATGCCAGCCAGTAACGACCGTTGTTCAGGCCCTGGTCCTTCAGGTAGTGGATGTAGCCCCACAACCCGGAAATCGGCAGGCTTTCCGGGATCATCACGACGGTATTGAGCAGCTCCGGCTTAAGGGCGATATCCCACTCCTGGCTCGGCACATTGATCACTTCGGTGGTGGCCTTCGTGCCTTGGCCGATATTGCGGAAGTAGGTGGTGGTGACGTCGTTAAGCTGCCATTTTTCGTCGCCGTATTGCGCCCGCTTGGCGAAGCTCGACGACAGCAGGTGGCGCTCCTTGTCAAAGGTGTAGCGCGTCACGCCAATCAACAGGCCGCCGGGTTGTACGGCGTTGATGTGGATGAATTCGTCACCCTGGCGATGCCACAGGCCGTGCTTGGCGCTTTGCGCATCGCCCGAACCCTGGGCCAGTGCGCGATTGGCCTGGGCCGTGGTTTCAGCGGGTGGCGCGACGTATTCGCCGATCAGCACGCTGCACGCCATCAGCAGCAGCATGGGTTTCATCACCGCCCAGACGATACGGCCGATGGACACGCCGGCGGCGCGCATGATGGTCAATTCGCTGTTGCTGGCCAGGCTGCCCAGGCCGATCAGGCAGCCGATCAGCGCGGCCATCGGCATCATGTCGTAGAGACGACGCGGTGCGGTGAGGGCCACATAGCTCAGCACGTCCCACACGGTATAGGTATCGCTGACGTTGCCCACTTCATCGATGAAGGCGAACAACGACGCCAGGCCCAGGATGATGCCCAATACCGCCAGGATGGCGATCAGTACGCTGCTACCAATGTAGCGATCGAGCTTAGCCACGAGCCAACTCCTTCTGGCCACGACGGCTCTTCATTTTCAAACGGATCGGTTCCCAGTAGAGCAGCCCCAGGCCGATGACCAGGAAGATCCCGTGCACCCACCACAAGCCCAGGGTCGGCGACAGCTTGCCTTTTTCCAGGGAGCCACGGGCGGAAATCAGGATGGTCAGGTACGCCATGTACAACAGGATTGCCGGCAGCAGCTTGAGGAACCGGCCCTGGCGCGGGTTGACACGCGACAGCGGCACGGCCATCAAGGTCACGATAAACACCAGCAGCGGCAGCGAAATTCGCCACTGCAGCTCAGCGATGGAGCGCAGCTCCTGGCTGCCGAACAGTTCGGTAGTCGGGATGGCGTCGCGGTCGGTGACTTCATCACTGATATCCGGACGCGCCAACATCACGCCGTAGGTGTCGTACTGAATGGCGCGGTAATCGGCCATGCCTGGGCTGCCATCGTAGCGGTAGCCGTTTTCCAGGATCAGGTAGCGGCTGCCATCCGGACGCACTTCCTGGCGACCCGAATCAGCCACCAGTATGGAAATACCACGGTCCTTCTTGTCCTGGCCCAGGCGTTTCTCGGAGATGAACACCCCGCCCAGGTTGGCGCGGTCGTCGGTCAGGGTTTCGGTGTAGGTCACCCGGGAGCCATCGTTGAGCGCCTGGAAACGGCCGGGTTCGAGGGTGTCGAACTCGGTCATCGCGTCCTGTTTGTTCAGCACCAACTGGAACTGCATCGCCCCCTGAGGCGCCAGGCTCAAGCTCAGCCAGGCCACGATCAGCGCAACGCCGGCGGCCGGGATCATGGTCATGCCCAGCAGGCGCTGCTGGCTCATGCCGGTGGCCGAGAGCACGGTCATTTCGCTTTCGAGGTACAGGCGGCCGTAAGCCAGCAGGATCCCGAGGAACAGGCCCAACGGCAGGATCAGCTGCAAAAAGCCTGGCAGGCGAAAGCCCATGATCAGGAACAGCGAGCCCGGGTCCAGCGCGCCGGAGGCAGCCTGGGCCAGGTATTTGACGAAACGACCACTCATGATGATGACCAGCAGGACCGCACTCACGGCACTCAGGGTCAACAGGACTTCGCGGGACAGATAACGGAAGACGATCAAACCAGACACTCCAGGGTTGTCAGGCTAAGGCGGCCAAACAAGCAAGCATACCGAGTCAGCCCCTTTACACAGGGCCGGCTAAAAAGATGGCGCATTATCCTGTGATTGACCGCGCCTGTCACGGAGCTTGCTCACGCACATGCATAAAGCCGCTGGCAAGGGTTGTCAGGCTCCGCCGCCGAGGTTCAAACTGCTGCCTTTGTCGCCGGCGGTTTATACAACTGCCTGGTATTAAAGCCGGAGTACAGACTCCTGGCTAACCGACCTTTATTAAGGGACCCGAAAATGGAATTGGTTGTAAAAAGCGTTAGCCCCGAAACGTTGAAAACCGCCACCCTCGTGGTCGCCATTGGCGAAGGCCGCAAGCTCGGCGTCGCCGCCAAGCAACTCGACGAACTCAGCGGCGGCGCCATCAGCGCGGTGCTCAAGCGCGGCGACCTGGCCGGCAAAGTCGGCCAGAGCCTGCTGCTGCAAAGCCTGCCCAACCTCAAGGCCGACCGCGTATTGCTGGTGGGCGTGGGCCAGGATGCCGAACTCGGCGACCGCCCGTTCCGCAAAATCATCAGCGCCATCCTTACCACGCTCAAGGGCCTGGGCGGCAGCGACGCAGCGCTGGCGCTCGATGAAATCGTGGTCAAAGGCCGTGACAGCTACGGCAAGACCCGCCTGCTGGCTGAAAGCCTGGTAGACGGCGGTTACACCTTCGACCAATTCAAGAGCCAGAAAGCCGAACCCCGCGCGCTGAAGAAAATCACCCTACTGACCATCAAGGCAGCCCAGGCTGAGGTCGAGCGCGCCGTGACCCACGCGACAGCGATCGCCAACGGCATGTCCTTCACCCGCGACCTGGGCAACCTGCCGCCGAACATCTGCCACCCGACCTTCCTGGGCGAACAGGCCAAGGCGCTGGGCAAAGAGTTCAAGGGCCTGAAGGTTGAAGTGCTGGACGAGAAGAAAATCAAGGAACTGGGCATGGGCTCGTTCTATGCCGTGGGCCAGGGCAGCGACCAGCCGCCACGCCTGATCGTGATGCAATACAACGGCGGCAAGAAGTCCGAGAAGCCCTATGCCCTGGTCGGCAAAGGCATCACCTTCGATACCGGCGGCATCAGCCTCAAGCCAGGCCTGGGCATGGACGAGATGAAGTACGACATGGGCGGCGCCGCCAGCGTGTTCGGCACCCTGCGCGCCGTGCTGGAGCTCAAGCTGCCGATCAACCTGGTGTGCATCCTGGCCTGCGCCGAGAACATGCCGAGCGGCGGCGCGACTCGTCCGGGCGACATCGTCACCACCCTGAGCGGCCAGACCGTCGAAATCCTCAACACCGACGCCGAAGGCCGCCTGGTGCTGTGCGACGCCCTGACCTACGCCGAGCGCTTCAAGCCGCAGGCGGTGATCGACATCGCGACCCTGACGGGCGCCTGCGTGGTGGCCCTGGGCGCCCACACTTCGGGCCTGCTGGGCAACAACGACGAGCTGATCGAGCAACTGCTCAGCGCCGGCAAGGCGGCCGACGACCGCGCCTGGCAACTGCCGCTGTTCGATGAGTACCAGGAGCAACTGGACAGCCCGTTCGCCGACATCGCCAACATCGGCGGCCCGAAAGCCGGCACTATCACGGCTGCCTGTTTCCTGTCGCGCTTTGCCAAGAACTTCAACTGGGCGCATCTGGACATCGCCGGCACGGCCTGGACCAGCGGCGGCAAGGACAAGGGCGCAACCGGCCGCCCGGTGCCACTGCTGACCCAATACCTGCTGGACCGCGCCAAGGCCTAACCCTGTAGGAGCGAGCTTGCTCGCGATGGTCGTTAACGATGACTCGGGAAACCAGGTTGATCGCGGCGACCTTGCGTTTTTCGCGAGCAAGCTCGCTCCTACACATTCCGGGACGGTCACCGCACCGTCCCGGTCTCAGGAACCGCAATGACCCAAGTCGACTTCTATATATTGCCCAGCGCCGACCCGCTCGCGCGCCTGGACTTCGCCTGCAAGCTCACCGAAAAAGCCTGGCGCATGGGCCACCGCATCTACCTGCATTGCAGCGATGCCGCCCAGCGCGACGAACTTGATGCCCGCCTGTGGCGCTTCAAGGGCGAAAGCTTCGTGCCCCACGGCCCTGCCGAGTCGGAACCGGAAGGCCTGGTGGTACTGGGTTTGGGCGACAGTTGCGGCGATCACCATGACCTGCTGGTCAACCTGGACCTGAAAGTACCGCCATTTGCCAAGGGCTTCGCCCGCGTGGCGGAAGTGGTGGTGGAAGATCCGGCTATTCGTCAGGCCGCGCGGGAGAGTTTCCGTTTCTACCGCGAACAGGGCTATCCTCTGCAAGATCACCGGCTACAACGACTTTGAGCACATGATGGACACTCCCAACCCGCTGAAAAAAGACGACCACCTGCTGGACGACCTCGAGTCGATCCGGCAGTTGCTGGGGGATGATGGCTTGCAGCCGCCACTTCTGACCGAGTTGGTTAATGAAGTGGTACAGATTCCCATGTTGCTGGAAATGTCCGACGGCAAGCCTGCTCCCACGCCGGCCGAACCGCCTGCCGCCGGAAAAACCCAGGACGCCCTGCTGCTGCATCTGGACGCCGAACTGCGCGCCGCCGCGAAATTGATCATGCAGGACGTGATCGACGACTTTGCCCCGCATATCGAGACCGAGATCAAACGGCGAATGGATGCGCGGATGGAGCGGTTGCTCAGCCAGTATCAGTCCTGAAGCCTGCATGGATTCCTGTGGGAGCTGGCTTGCCTGCGATGGCGGCATAACAGTCACTGAAGAGGTTGACTGACATACCGCTATCGCAGGCAAGCCAGCTCCCACAATGGTTTGCATACAGCTCGAACCCGTCTTCAACTCGCCCTCTCCCCCATCCCCCGTTATACTTGCCGGCTTTCCTGAATAAATGCCAATAGGGTCCCGCCGCGCATGGATAAGACCTACCAGCCGCACGCTATCGAAACTTCCTGGTACAACACCTGGGAATCCGAGAATTATTTCGCCCCGCAAGGCGCGGGCGATCCCTACACCATCATGATCCCGCCGCCGAACGTCACCGGCAGCCTGCACATGGGCCATGGCTTCAACAATGCGATCATGGATGCGTTGATCCGTTTCCGCCGCATGCAGGGTCGCGACACCCTGTGGCAGCCGGGCACCGACCACGCCGGTATCGCCACACAGATGCTGGTGGAGCGCCAACTCGAAGCGACCGGCCAGAACCGCCATGACCTGGGTCGCGAGAAATTCCTGGAAAAAATCTGGGAATGGAAAGACCAGTCCGGCGGCAATATCAGCCGTCAGATCCGTCGCCTGGGCTCGTCGGTCGATTGGAGCCGCGAGCGCTTCACCATGGACGACGGCCTGTCGGAAGCCGTGAAAGAAGCCTTCGTGCGCCTGCATGAAGACGGCCTGATCTACCGCGGCAAGCGCCTGGTCAACTGGGACACCAAGTTGCACACGGCGATTTCCGACCTTGAAGTGGAAAACCACGACGAGAAAGGCTTCCTGTGGAACCTCAAGTACCCGCTGGCCGACGGCGTCAAGACCGCTGAAGGCCACGACTACCTGATTGTCGCCACCACCCGCCCGGAAACCATGCTCGGCGACGCCGCCGTGGCGGTTAACCCGAACGACGAGCGCTACCAGGCGCTGATCGGCAAGTTCGTCGAGCTGCCGCTGGTTGGCCGCCACATCCCGATCATCGCAGACGACTACTGCGACCCTGCGTTCGGCACCGGCTGCGTGAAAATCACCCCGGCCCACGATTTCAACGACTACGAAGTCGGCAAGCGCCACAATCTGCCGCTGCTGAACATCTTCGACAAGAACGCCGCCGTATTGCCGGCCTGTCAGGTGTTCAACCTGGACGGCACGCTGAACGACAGCATCGACGGCAAGATCCCGGCCGAATACGCAGGCCTTGACCGTTTTGAAGCGCGCAAGCAGATCGTTGCCGCCTTCGACGCCGCCGGCTTGCTGGTCAGCGTCGACGACCACGGTTTGAAAGTGCCGAAGGGCGACCGTTCCGGCACCGTGATCGAACCGTGGCTGACCGACCAGTGGTACGTGTCCACCAAGCCTTTGGCTGAACCAGCCATTGCCGCCGTTGAAGACGGCCGCATCGCGTTCGTGCCTAAACAGTACGAAAACATGTACTTCTCCTGGATGCGTGACATCCAGGATTGGTGCATCAGCCGTCAGCTGTGGTGGGGCCACCGCATTCCGGCCTGGTACGACGAATCGGGCAAGGTGTATGTAGGCCGCGATGAAGCTGAGGTACGTGCCAAGCACAACCTGCCGGCCGACTTGGTCTTGAACCAGGACAACGATGTACTCGACACCTGGTTCAGCGCCGGGCTGTGGACCTTCTCTACCCTGGGCTGGCCGGAAAAAACCGCGTTCCTCGAAAAATTCCACCCGACCGACGTATTGGTCACCGGCTTCGACATCATTTTCTTCTGGGTTGCCCGGATGATCATGCTGACCATGCACTTGGTGAAAAACGACGACGGTACGCCGCAGGTGCCGTTCAAGACCGTCTACGTTCACGGCTTGGTGCGTGACGGGCAAGGCCAGAAGATGTCCAAGTCCAAAGGCAACGTCCTGGACCCACTGGACATCATCGACGGCATCGAACTCGAAGCGCTGGTACAAAAGCGCACCTCGGGCATGATGCAGCCGAAAATGGCGAAAAAGATCGAGAAGCAGACCCGCGACGAGTTCGCCGACGGTATCGCCAGCTACGGCACCGACGCCCTGCGCTTTACCTTCTGCTCGCTGGCGTCCA
Source organism: Pseudomonas azadiae (assembly GCF_019145355.1). NCBI lineage: Bacteria > Pseudomonadati > Pseudomonadota > Gammaproteobacteria > Pseudomonadales > Pseudomonadaceae > Pseudomonas > Pseudomonas azadiae. The sequence continues at coordinate 63,534 of NZ_JAHSTY010000001.1, forward strand.
CCGGCCGCGACATCAAGTTCGACATGGGCCGCGTCGAAGGCTATCGCAACTTCTGCAACAAGATCTGGAACGCCGCGCGCTACGTGCTGGACAAGGGCGAGGACTGCGGCCAGAACGGCGAGGCCTTCGAACTGAGCCTGGCCGACCGCTGGATCATCTCGCAACTGCAGCGCACCGAAGCCGAAGTGACCCGCCAGCTCGACCAGTTCCGTTTCGACCTGGCCGCACAGGCCTTGTACGAGTTCATCTGGAACCAGTATTGCGACTGGTACCTGGAACTGTCCAAGCCGGTGCTGTGGGACGAAAACGCACCGGTCGAACGCCAGCGCGGCACCCGCCGCACCCTGGTGCGCGTGCTTGAAGTGGCGCTGCGCCTGGCGCACCCGTTCATGCCGTTCATCACCGAAGAAATCTGGCAGCGCCTGGCGCCGCTGGCCGGTATCGAAGGCAAGACCATCATGCTTCAACCTTGGCCGGTGGCCAATGAAGCACGCATCGACGAGGCCGCCGAAAGCGATATCGAATGGCTCAAGACCCTGATGCTCGGCACACGCAACATCCGCGCCGAGATGAACATCGGGCCGGGCAAACCGTTGGCGGTGTTTGTGAAGAATGCCAGTACCGAAGATCAGCGCCGTCTTACTGAGAACGACGCGCTGCTCAAGAAGCTGGCGAAGCTGGAGTCGATCACCGTATTGGCTGCTGGCGCCGAGGCACCGCTGTCGGCCACCGCTCTGGTCGGCGACATGGAAGTGCTGGTGCCGATGGCCGGCCTGATCGACAAGGGCGCGGAACTGGCCCGTCTCGATAAAGAAATTGCGCGCCTGCAAGGCGAAGTGCAGCGGGTGGGCGGCAAGTTGTCCAACGCGGCATTCGTCGACAAGGCACCGGCTGAGGTGATCGACAAAGAACGCGCCAAATTGGCCGAGGCTGAACAGGCCCTGGGCAAGCTGGCGGAGCAACATGCGCGGATTTCCAGCCTGTAAGGTGTAAGCCGTGTAGAAAAAGAGACCTTCGGGTCTCTTTTTTTCGCTGGATAGTCCCGATTTCCTGCTGGCAACACGGTCAGTGTGGGAGCGGGCTTGCTCGCGAAAGCGGTGTATCAGATACACAGTCAGTGACTGACCCAACGCTTTCGCGAGCAAGCCAGCTCCCACAGTTAAGTGAGTTGGGCTCAGAATGTGTGACAATGCCCACCACTTTGAGCCAACACCAGAATCAACATGACCGCCCCCACTACGCCAAAACCTCCGCGCAAGAAGCCTAAGACCGCAGCCACGGCCAAACCCGTCGCACCGCGCAAAGAGGCCACCCTGCACCCGCGCAACCGCCACACAGGCCGTTACGACTTCCCGGCGCTGATCAAGACCACGCCGGAACTGGCGCAATTCGTGATCATCAACCCCTACGGCAAGGAAAGCATCGACTTCGCCAGCCCCGATGCGGTGCGGGTGTTCAACCGGGCGTTGCTCAAGTCGTTCTATGGCATCCAGCATTGGGACATCCCGGCCGATTACCTGTGCCCGCCGGTGCCAGGCCGTGCCGACTATGTGCACTTCCTCGCCGACCTGCTGGCCAGCACCAACGAAGGCAAGATCCCGCGCGGGTCGATCGTCAAGGTGCTGGACATCGGCATGGGCGCCAACTGCGTCTACCCGCTGATTGGCTACATGGAGTACCGCTGGAACTTCCTCGGCTCGGAGGTCGACCCCACCGCCGTGGCCGCCGCCAAGGCCATCGTGCAGTCCAACGACCTGAGCAAGGTCATCCAACTGCGCCTGCAAAGCAATCCCAAGCACATCCTGCTGGGCCTGCTTGAACCGGGTGAGCGCTTTGACCTGACCATGTGCAATCCGCCGTTCCATGCGTCCATGGAAGAAGCCACCAAGGGCAGCGAGCGCAAGTGGCGTGCGTTGGGCAAGGCTGATCCCAAGCGCAAGTTGCCGGTGCTGAACTTTGGTGGCCAATCGGCCGAGTTGTGGTGCCCAGGTGGTGAAGCGCGCTTTGTGACGCAGTTGATCGCCGAGAGCGCGAATTTTGCTCATAAGGTATTGTGGTTCAGCACCTTGGTGTCAAAAGCGTCGAACTTGCCAGCAATCGAGACCGCCTTGAAAAAAGCCGGCGTGCTGGAAAGCCAAGTGGTGGAAATGTCCCAGGGGCAGAAACAAAGCCGCTTTGTAGCCTGGACCTTTCAAACCAAGAATGAACAGCAGATCTGGCGCCAACGCTGGGTACGCGACTGATAAATCGCATGCAACAAAAAACCGTGCTCGGATTGCTCCGAAGCACGGTTTTTTACTGCGTCTTACTTATTGACAGCGTCGGTCAGTCATTTTCAGTATACCAACGCTTGGCAAAGTGATTTCTTCGTCGACGCCATCTGCTTTTTGCAGCAACTAATTAGACACAGGTGGAACATTCACCTGACCGGTCCCCGGCGTGCCAGGCGCTTCATCAGCTTTTACACCTGTAGAGACCCATACCTTCGACGTGACAACAAACACAACGCTGTGTTTGGGTGCAAGAGTCAGCGGAGAAGTCAGATTGGTATTATTGGTGCCAATCACTATATCCTTTGAACCCCGATTATAAATACCGAGTTTTTTACCCTCTCTAAGAGAGCCCCCTGCAACGCCAATATTGACTGGGCTCGCATAACCCACAGAGGCATCGGTATCACTTACATAAAACGCACTGGTACCTGCCGACTCTACAATAATGGTTCCTGCGGACTGACCGCTCTGCGTGTTCTCTACAGGACTTTCCCCAGCCGCCCATGCATTTGCCGCCAGTAAAAAAGCCCCAACCAAGCTTGCCAAACGGTACTTATTCATCTCACTAGTTCCTTCATTTAGGCTGATGATTGCTCTTCACTCAAATTAGAAACTACCACACAGAAAATTAAACTCTCTACTGTTAGAAATAACAGTTCAGTCGACCATTAAGAAATAAAAATCTCTATTATTATTCTGATTAGAGTGCTGCTTTTTAAAGCAAGTAATATCATCCTCCGCTCACCTTCTAGGAGCGAGCTTGCTCGCGAAGATCTCATAGGCACCACGTACATCCAGGATGACCGCGTTATCGTTAACGTTCTTCGCGAGCAAGCTCGCTCCTACGGTAAGACGTAAAATCGCAGGCAACAAAAAACCGTGCCCGGATTGCTCCGGAGCACGGTTTTTTTTGCTGCGTCTTACTTGTTAACAGCGTCGGTCAGGCCTTTGGCCACAACCAGCTTGATAACTTTCTTGGCAGCGATTTCGATGGCAGCGCCAGTCGAAGGGTTACGGCCAGTACGGGCAGGACGCTCGGTCACTTTCAGTTTGCCAACGCCTGGCAAAGTGATTTCGCCGCCGTTTTCCAGCTGATCAGCAACAACTTGGCTCAGTTGGTCCAGCAGAGCGCGCACGGTGGTTTTCGGTGCGTCTACTGCTTCAGCCAGGTCAGCGATCAGTTGGTCTTTAGTAATAGCCATTGTGGTGTTCCTTCCCTATCAAATTCATATGGATTGCAGAGTGCAGTGTCAGCCATCGAGCCCGACCGTCAAGGCCTGGCACCCCCGGCTATAACCACGGAGATCGGGGTTATAGATGCTTGAAACGGGGATTGGTTCGACCTGACAGATGCTGAATGCACGCTTATCGCCGAGACTTGGCGTAAGACCGCGCAAAACTAGCACAGAGACGGGGAAATATCCGCCTCTACCTACCCATTTGGTCAGCTTTATCGCTCAAAACCGTGAAAAAAAGACATATCGCCCGTCGGACTGCTGCCTAAACCGCCTTCCAAGCGTGTCTTGGCCAATGGGTGCGGTACACTGGGCGACTTTTTGGGGAGGCTCACCGCTCCCCTTCAACCAGCCGAGAAGCCTATGCCGATCCGTCATTGCATCGTCCACCTGATCGACAAAAAACCCGACGGCACACCCGCAGTTCTCCATGCCCGCGACTCCGAGCTTGCCGAGTCGGCCGCCATCGAGAACATGCTTGCCGACCTCAACGAGAGCTATAACGCCAAACAAGGCAAGGCCTGGGGTTTCTTCCATGCCGAGTCCGGCGCGCACCCGTTCAGCGGCTGGTTGAAGGAGTATTTCGACGGCGGGCAGGATTTCACCACCTTCAGCCGCACGGCCGTGGAACACCTGCAGAAGCTGATGGAAGAATCCAACCTCTCCGTCGGCGGCCACGTGCTGTTTGCCCACTATCAGCAAGGCATGACCGATTATTTGGCCATTGCCCTGCTGCACCACAGCGAAGGCGTGGCGGTGACCGACGAGCTGGACGTGACCCCGTCGCGCCACCTGGACCTGGGCCAGTTGCACCTGGCGGCGCGCATCAACGTCTCCGAGTGGCAGAACAACAAGCAGTCCAAGCAGTACATCTCATTTATCAAAGGCAAGAACGGCAAGAAAGTCTCGGAGTACTTCCGTGACTTCATCGGCTGCCAGGAAGGCGTCGACGGCCCGGGCGAGACCCGCACCCTGCTCAAGGCCTTCAGTGACTTCGTCGAGAGCGAAGACCTGCCCGATGAATCCGCCCGCGAAAAAACCAAGACCCTGGTGGACTACGCCAGCAGCCAGGCCAAGCTCGGCGAGCCCATGGGTCTGGAAGAACTGTCGGGCTTGATCGATGAAGATCGGCCCAAAGCGTTCTACGACCATATCCGCAACAAGGATTACGGCCTGTCGCCGGAGATTCCGGCGGATAAACGCACGCTCAACCAGTTCCGCCGCTTCACCGGCCGCGCCGAGGGTTTGTCCATCAGCTTTGAAGCGCACCTGCTGGGCGACAAGATCGAGTACGACGAAGCTGCCGGCACCTTGATCATCAAGGGCCTGCCAACCCAACTGACCGACCAGCTCAAGCGCCGTAACTGATGCTTGGCGGGGTTTTCAAGAAAGTCCTGCTGGTGTTGCTGGTCGTGGTGGTGATCCAGAACTGGGGCAAGATCGAGCGGGTGTTCAACCCGTCGCAGGTGGTTTCGCAGCAGATCCGCGCTTCAGCGCGGGTGACGCTGTATGCCACCGAGTGGTGCGGCTACTGCAAGCAGATCCGCCGCTTCCTCGACCAGAAGGGCATCCCCTACGAAGTGTTCGATATCGAGAAGGATGCCCAGGCGCGCAAGGCGTATGAGGCGTTGGGCGGTGGCGGGATTCCATTCGTGGCGGTCAACGGCACTTTGATCCGCGACTACAGCCCCGAGAAGATCATGGCAGCGCTGGAGTAATCAGCGCAGCACAATCATCCGGCCCAGTACGCTGTGCTGCTCGAACCCCAGCACAGCCTGCAAGGCATTGAGCACCGCCCGCGGGTCCTTGCTCGGGAAGCTGCCGCTGACGCGCCGGGCGCCCAACTCGCCGTTGAGCAACAGGATGCGACCCGGGTAGTAACGTTCAAGGTCCTTGAGCACGTCGGCCAGGGGCGCCTTGTAGTAGTTGAGCCAGCCATCGCGCCAGGCCAGGCGGGCTTCGCTGTCGACCGCGTGCAGCGGGTCGGCGACGCCGTCTGCGTAAGCCACTTGCTGTCCTGCTGCAAGAATTCGCTGCTGCCCCTGGCTGGATGGCTTCACGCCAACCCGCCCGGAGAGCACCGTTACCTGCGCGCCCGCCGGTTGCAGTCGCACCTCGAATTGCGTCCCCAACACCCGCGCTTCGCCGCTGCCAGCCTCTACGACGAAGGGCTCACCGGTGTGGGCCACGCTGAAAAAGCCGGCGCCACGACGCAGTTGGATATGCCGCTCACCCTGGCTGAAGTTGACGGCAATGGCGCTGTCGGCATCGAGGGTGACCTGGGATTGGTCGGCCAGCGTGACAGTCTTGACCTCCCCCGGCGCCGTCACGTAATCGGCGCCAAGGTCATCGAACCAACGCGACGGCTGCCAGCCGGCGCCCGTGGCGATCATCAGCATCAGGCAGGCCGCCATCGCCAGCGCGCCGGACCAACGCAGCGTCCGTGAGCGCTTCGATGTGTTCATCGCCTTGAGGTAGCCCTGCAGCGCAACCGCCTCCTCGTCCGCCAGTGTTCGCGCTGGCACTTCGCTCAGCTCCCACAGCACCTGGGCCCGCGAATAAGCCTCGACATGCGCAGGGTCCGCCCGCAGCCAGCGGCTGAAAGTGGCTTGGTCGGCGCTGCTGGGTTGGTCATGCAGCCGGCTCAGCCAGGCCAGTGCGGCGTGTTCCTGGTCGGGCGTGGGGGTGACGTTCACGGTGCGTTCCCTGGCGTGCGTGGGGTCGATGGCTCGCGAAGGCTGGCTTTGCAGGCTTCGAGGGCGCGCATCATATGTTTTTCCACCGCGCTTTGGGACAGGCCCATGGCCTTGGCGATCTCTGCGTACTTGCGGCCATGGATACGGTTGAGCAGGAAGATCTGCCGCGTGCGTTCCGGCAAGCTGCGCAGTGCGGCCTCGACGTGGCGCAGATCATTGCCGGCTTCGAGTGCCGCCTGGGGTTCGCAGCCCTGATTGTCCTGTTGTTCAGGCAGCCAGCCCTCGCTACCGCGTGCACGTGCGCCTTCGCTGCGCAGGTGGTCGATGGCGATATTACCGGCGCAACGCAACAGGTAGGTGCTGAGCTCTTCGACCTGCACCAACGGCCGGCGCCAGAAGCGCAGGAACAAATCCTGCACCAAGTCGGCCGCCGTGGCGCGGCAACCCACGCGGCGGTTCACCAGAGCTTCCATCTGCGAACGCTGGGACAGGAACACCTGCAAAAAATGCGCACGCCCACCTGCCGCCTCAGCGTGCTGGCCGTCCTGGGAGTCGGGTGGGGGGCTGATCATCATCGGTCGGTTCAGAGAGTGGCGAAGGCCGCAACCGGACTGACCAGCAGGCCGACGCCCGCCAGGATCAACGCCAGCCTTGGCCGATACGGCAGCAGCAGCACCAGCAGCAATACGCTGAGCATCAATACGGCGCACCACTGCACCAAGCCCTGGCCCCAACCGGCAACGGCGACTGCCGGCCAGATCGCCACGGTCAGCAGCAACCCTCCCAGCACACGCAAGCCCAGGCGCCGACGCGGCGACGGTTTGCTGTGCAGCAGTTCGCCATGGTGACGGTCGGTAGACAGGCACAGTGCCACGAAGCCGGCGTAACACATCAGCAATGCGAGGAGCATTCAGTTCACCCCCTGCTCGAGCGTCAACGGGCGTGCGCGTTCAGCCTTGGCTTGCGGCGCGGTGCGATGCTGCATCTTCCAGGCAGCCCAGGCGAGGAACACGCCGCTGGCCAGGCAGGTCAGGTCGAAGCCGGCCATGGCCCAGTCGCCGCTCGCCAGCGAAACACCCAAGTGATGCGAGGTGGTCAGCGCATTGAGCAGCGGGATGGCGATAAACAGCAGCGCGCCGATGCTCAATTGCTCGACCCAAGCCTGGCGGCCGCGCCGCAGCATCGCGTGCAGCAGGCTCAGGCCCCAGGCGATAAAGAAACTTTGCACTTCCCAACCAGACCGTTCGGCGAAGCTCACCGGCAACAAACGGTTGGCCCAGAAAAACGCCGCAATGGCGATCATCAGCCCGGACATGCTGGCGATATTCAGCACTTGCACCAACCGCAACTCAAATGGCATCGCCGTGGTTTTAACGTGCTTGAGCTGGCGTTTGCCGAGCCAGATCACCAGCCCGGTGCCGATCATCGCCGTGCCCGCCAGGCCGCAGATAAAGTACAACCAGCGCAACACCGGGCCGGCGAAATGGCCCATATGCAACCCGTAGAAACTGCCGCCGATCACCGCCGGCAACGACGGCTCGCCACTGACTCGCAGCAATTCGCCCGTATGGCCGTTGAAGGACACCGTAGTGCCGAAGTCGTGCACCACGCTGTCGGAACCGGCGCGGAACACATTGACCGAGGCGTTCACATCACTTGGGTTGTTCACCGCCAGCCGCCCGACGTGTCCGCCCGCCCAGTGCGCCCGCGCCTGCTCATACATCGGCACCAGCGGCTTCAACTGCCCAGGCTGCCCGAGCGCCGGCGCATTGTCGGTGGCCGGGAACACCTCGCTGAAGAAGGCGCGGGTGTCGTTGCCATAGGAGGCCAGGATCGGCGCCGGCATCACCATGCTCATGAAAATCACCAGGCTGCTGTAGGTGATCATCAGGTGAAACGGCAGCACCAGCACGCCCACCGCGTTATGCCCGTCGAGCCATGAACGCTGGCCTTTGCGCGGGCGGAAGGTGAAGAAGTCCTTGAAGATTTTCTTATGGGTGATGATCCCGCTGATCAACGCGACAAACATCATCATCGCGGCGATGGTCGACAGCCAGCGACCCCAGGGATGCGGCATTTGCAGTTGGAAGTGGAAACGGTAGAAAAATTCGCCGCCCATGCTTTCACGGGCCTCCACGGCCTGGCCGGTAACCGGGTCGAGGGTTTTGCGGACGAAGTTGCCGCGCTTGCCGGGGTCGACCTTGTCTTGCCACATCACCGACAGGCCGGGGTCGCGGCTGTCCGGCAGGGTGATAAACCAACGCGCGGCCGTGGGTGCCACCTGCTGCAAATAGGTTTGGGCGACGGTCAGGCTGCGCGCATCGTCCAGGGGATGGGCCTGCACTTCCGGCTGCATCCAGTGGCTGATTTCATCCTTGAAATAGGCCAGGGTGCCCGTCAGGAAAATCGCGAACAGCAGCCAGCCGAAGATCAACCCAGCCCAGGTGTGCAGCCAGGCCATGGCCTGACGAAAGCCCTCTTTCATGTGCGTGCCATCCAAAAACCCAGCCCCGCCAGCGTGGCAAATGCCGCGCTCGGCAGCATCACACCGAACCAGGCGCGTGCGGCGCTGCGGCAGGCGAAACACCAGAGCACGGCCAATAGATAGAACACGAATGAACTCATCATCCCGGTGATCACGGCGTCGGCGCGTGAAGTGGGCAGCCACAGCGCCAGGCAGATACTGGCCAGGGAAGCCATCAGGTAACCGCCGATGACGGCAGCCAGCACGCGCGAGGTGACGGCGAGGCGATAGGAGACAGGCAAGGTTTTGCTTTTCATGCGGGAGGCGCCAGGTTCATCAGCCCACAATATTAATGATAAATATTCTCATAAGCAAAACAGAACGGATGAATCACCTGCGCCAGGTTATGCGATGCGCAATTGCCATAGGTCTCTACACACTTTCAAAGGCTGGCGAATTCTCCTGTGGCGAACGGGCTTGTCCCGCGTTGGGCTGAAGCGGCCCCAGTAAAAGCAGAATGCGGTGTTTCAGACACTCCGCAGAGGCTGGTTTTGGGGCTGCTTCGCAGCCCAACGCGGGACAAGCCCGCTCGCCACAAGGAGATTCGTAAACCTCAGAGCGTGCGCAGATATACCCATGACAGGATTGCCGAAGCTCTTCACGCCCCCTACAATGAGAACAATTCTTGTTCTCTAAAGCATGCCGATGCCAGCGGAGCGTTCCAGTTGAGCCCGTCCAACACTGTCGAAGTTCTGTACAACGACCATCACCACTGGCTCACCGGCTGGTTGCGACGCAAGCTTGGCTGCCCGCAGAGTGCAGCCGACCTGGCGCAGGACACCTTCCTGCGCGTGCTCACCGCACGGGAAACGCCAACGCTGATCGAGCCCCGCGCGTTTCTCACCACCGTTGCCAAGCGCGTGCTGTTCAATTTTTATCGTCGCCAGGACCTGGAGCGCGCCTACCTAGATGCCTTGGCGCAAATGCCCGAACACGTGGCGCCATCGGAAGAAGAACGCGCAATCATCCTGCAAACCCTGTTCGAACTGGATCAACTGCTCGACGGCCTGCCGGTCCAGGTCAAGCGTGCCTTCCTGTTGGCTCAACTCGATGGCCTGACCTACGCGCAGATTGGCGCTGAATTGGGCATTTCCATCGCCACCGTCAAACGCCACCTGAACAAAGCGGCCATGCGCTGCTATTTCGCGCTATGAATTTTTCTACTCAAGTCGCCGAACAAGCCGTGCACTGGCTGATGGAAATGCAGCAAGGCGCCCTCAACCCGCGCCAGCAGGCGGCCTGGCAGCATTGGTTGAACGCCCACAGCGACCACCAGCGCGCCTGGGACCACATGCAGCGCGTCAACCAGCGCCTGCGCGGCATGCCCTCCCCGCTCGCCCACGCGGCACTGAACGCGCCGACGTCCACCAGCCGGCGCCAGGCCCTGAAACTGCTGTTGATCCTGGGTGCCGGCTCGGCCGCCGCCTGGAGCCTGCGCCAGCAACAGCTATTGCCACCACTGAGCGCCGATTACCGCAGCCCGGTCGGCCAGCGACGCAAGGTGCAACTGGCCGACGGCAGCCAGTTGCAGCTCAACACCGGCAGTGCGGTGGACGTGCATTTCGACGGCCAGCAGCGCCTGGTCCGCCTGCTTGAAGGTGAGATCCTGTTGACCGGCGCCGCCGGCAACGCACCGCTGCAGGTGCTGACCGGCCAGGGCCTGCTCACCAGCCAGGCGGCGCGCTTGAACGTGCGGCAGTTCAGCGATCACACGCAACTGGCGGTGTTAGGTGGGCGCGTCGACGTGATGCCCAACACCTACAGCGGCCTGCCGCTGACCGTTCAGGCCTCGCACCAGGTCAACGTCACCCGCAGAGGCTGGGACACCCCGCGCCCCACCGACACCAACAGCGGCGCCTGGGCCGACGGCATGCTGGTTGCGGCCCACATGCGCCTGGAAGATTTCCTCGGCGAACTCGGGCGTTATCGCCGTGGTCAGCTCAACTGCGACCCACAGGTGGCCGACCTGCTGATCTCCGGCAGCTACCCGCTGGACGACAGCGAGCGCATTCTCGAGCTGCTGGAAGTGAGCTTGCCGGTCAAGGTACGACGCTTTACCCGCTACTGGGTGACGGTCCAGGCACGCGCCTGAATTATTTTCAAAATTTGTGAGCCGTTTTCCACACCTCGCGTGACAGAGAAGGCAAGCCACCTTGATCTTTCCTTCTCAGGACCGCTCTTCATGCCCCAGCAACCGACGCTTCTCGCCCGCACCGTGCGCCAACTCCTGCTCGGCGCCAGCCTCAGTCTTACCGTGCTGCCTCCAGTGATGGCGGCTGACGCCAAGCCGTATCACATCGCCCCGAGCTCGCTTGAAGCCGCGCTGAACCAATTCGGGCGTGAAGCCGGCGTATTGATTTCCTTCGGCTCCGAGGTCACGGCGGGGATGCAGAGCCGTGGGTTGTCCGGCAATTACAGCGCGGCGGATGGCCTGCAGAAACTGCTGGAAGGCACCGGCCTGCAGGCCCGCGCCGAGGGTGACAATGCCTACAGCCTGCAGCCGGCCACGGCACCGGCCAGTATTGAGTTGGGTACCTCCAGCGTGGTCGGCGATTGGCTCGGCGACGCGGCGCAAACCAATGTGTTTGAACACCCCGGTGCGCGCGATGTGATCCGCCGCGAAGAGTTCGAGCGCCAGGGCGCCACCCAGGCCAAGGATGTGCTCAACCGCATCCCCGGCGTCAACGCCCCGGATAACAACGGCACCGGCAGCCATGACATGGCGCTGAACTTCGGCATTCGCGGCCTCAACCCGCGCCTGGCGTCGCGCTCCACGGTGCTGATGGACGGCATCCCGGTGCCTTTCGCACCGTATGGCCAGCCGCAGCTTTCATTCGCCCCCATCAGCATGGGCAACATGGACGCCGTCGACGTCGTACGTGGCGGCGGCGCCGTGCGCTACGGCCCGCAGAACGTCGGCGGCGTGGTCAACTTCGTGACCCGCGCGATCCCGGACGCGCCCACCGTCAAAGGTGGCCTGCAGACCGAGACCAGCCCTTCCTCCAGCCATGATGGCTTCAAGACCACCGGCAATGTGCTCGCGGGCGGCACCGCCGACAATGGCCTGGGCGGTGCGCTGTTGTACTCCGGCACCCGTGGCGGCGACTGGCGCGAAAACAGCGGCACGCGTATCGACGACCTGATCCTCAAGGGCAAATACCAACTCGACGACGCCAACAGCTTCAACGCCATGGCGCAGTACTACGAAGGCCAGGCGGATATGCCCGGCGGCCTGAACGTCGCGGACTACAAGGCCGATCCGTATCAGTCAACCCGCGCCTACGACAAGTTCTGGGGCCGCCGTACGATGTTCAACGTCGGCTATCGCTATGAGCAGGACCGTCGCGAATTCACCGTCAACAGCTTCTTCACCAAGACGTTGCGCAGCGGTTATCTGGACCAGGGCTCGTTCCTGTCGCTGTCCCCGCGTGAATATTGGGTGCGCGGCATCGAGACCCGCTTCGCCCAAGGCTTCGACCTGGGCCCGACCAGCCACGAAGTGGGCGTCGGCTACCGCTACATCAACGAGGCGGGCCACGAGCTGCGCTACCGCACGCCGATTGCCGCCAACCAGCAGATCCCCAGCACCGACAGCCGCAACGACCGCGACACCCGTGGCGGCACCGAAGCCAATGCATTCTTCATCGACGACCGGATAGATATCGGCAAGTGGACCATCACGCCGGGCATTCGCTACGAGATGATCGAGTCGCAACAGACCAACAACCTGACCAACGTCAAGTACAAGGGCGACTACAACACCGCGTTGCCGGCGTTGAACGTGCTCTACCACCTCAACGACAGCTGGAACCTCTACGCCAACACCGAAGGCTCGTTCGGCAGCGTGCAGTACAGCCAGATGCCGAACCGCGTGACCAGCGGCGAAGTGAAACCGGAAAAAGCCCGCACCTGGGAGTTGGGTACCCGCTACGACGACGGCACCTTGCGCGCGGAAATCGGCGCGTTCCTGATCAACTTCGACAACCAGTACGAAAGCAACCAGACCAACGATTCGGTGATTGCCCGCGGCGAAACGCGCCATCAGGGTATCGAGACCAGCGTCAACTATGCACTCGATGGCTTAAGCCCCGCGCTGGCCGGCTTTGATGTGTACGCCACTTACGCCTATGTCGACGCCACCATCCGCGAAGACGGCCCGAACAAAGGCAACCGCGTGCCCTTCTCGTCCAAGCACAAAGGCACCTTGGGCGTGGGTTATACCGAAGGCCGCTGGAAGCTCAACCTGGACAGCAGTTACCAGAGCAGCCAGTTCGCCGACAACGCCAACACCCAGAGGGAAACCGCCGACGGTGCCAACGGACGCATCCCTGGCTACATGCTGTTCAGCAGCCGCGCAGCGTATGACTTCGGCCCGCAATTGTCGGACCTGAACGTGGCGGTCGGGGTGAAAAATATCTTCAACACCCAGTACTTCACCCGTTCGTTCGACGATAACAACAAGGGCAAATACGTAGGCGAGCCGCGCACCGTCTATGTGCAGACTTCCATCGCGTTCTAAAGCCACCTGAAACGAAAACGGGCCTGCAAATGCAGGCCCGTTTTTTAGTCAAGCGTGAGAAAACGGTCAGCCGTTGAACACGGCACGTTCTTTTTCCAGAAACTCCTGCTCAAGCTCATCTTCGTTAACTTTGGTGGTCGGCTGGTTTTTTCCGGCAGCGCGGGGCTTGCCTTGCAGTTTGCCAAACAAATGTTCCAACGCATGCTCCAGCTTGGTGGCTGCACCGTCGATCGCCTGTTCCAGGGTATCGGCCTTGTGCAGGACCGACAGCGCTTGATGGCCTTTTGGGCGCGCCTCCAGGCGGCAACTTAAATCGTGGGGACCTGGCTTGTCGCCGTTCTCATCCCGCAGGTAGACCTCCACTCGGGTCAGGTCTTCTTCGTAACGTTCGAGCGTGCTCTCAATGGTAGTTCGTACCCACTCCTCCAGTCGGATGCTGCTTTCAATATGGTTATCGCTATTGACTTGGATTTGCATAGTTCTTCCCTTATTTCAGCTAGCTCGCGAGAGGTCACAACTGCTACACCGGGGTGGTGAAACCATGACCTCTTAACTACACAATTGAGCACCTGCTGAAACAATTCAACCCCTTTTCGAAGATAAATCCTACATTACAAATTAAGCCTGACGACAAGCGTAAACGCTGTTAGGGTGGGGAGTTAGTTACATCTTCTAACGCCCCGAAATCCTCGCAATTCCCCCCTTGTTGATGGCTGCCATCCGGTTTGCGCTGTCTGCGATCGTTTTCTGCGTACCGCCCTGAAATGGAACATAACGCACGTCCAATGTAGTGAGCGGGCTTGCCCCGCGCTGGGCGGCGAAGCGGCCCCAATAAAGACACCGCCGACCTTCAGGTAGAACCGAGTCGCCTGGTTTGGGGCGGCTTCGCAGCCCAGCGCGGGGCAAGCCCGCTCACTACAGGCCGCAATCGGGGCAAGCCCGCTCCCACGTTGGCATTCCGCTGGCAGATAGCTCGTTGTACGGCACGCCATTTGCTGTACAGCCATGGGGCAAACGGACTTTGTGAACCCTCAGCGACGAAGTGGCCGGTGGTCAGGCAATGCGAACTAATCCCGACACCGGTCGTCAATGACTGCATGTTCTTATCAGGCGGTAACGCACCATGGACAATCCTTTTCAGATCATCACCGACACATTCACCCCGCAATACCGTGTCAACCTGAGCATCCAGCGGCTGGACGGCAGCATCATGCTGACCCTCTCCAACGATCAAGGCGTGGTGGCCAAACGCATGATCAGCGCCGAACAGCGCAACGATCCCAAACGGCTCAAACGCCTGGTGCAGAGTATCCAGTTCGGCATCGCCATCGAACAGGGCCACAGCGCCATGGACATCCTGACGGTGATGACGGATGGCGATCACACAGTGCCACCGCAACCCTCCACCCGCGCCCTGCCTTTCAGCGTCGGGCTTTAAAGCTCTCCCTTCTCGGTTTCCAGGCTCGCCTGCCCTTTGCGGCGCGGGCCTTCGACTTTCACTGACGGGAAGGCCGAGGATGCGTAGCGCACCACCAGGATTGCAAATGCCAGCAGCAGAATCCCACCGCACAGGTAGATGATTCCCACGTCTGGCGGGTTGTGGTGGGACACGTTGGAGATCAGCAGGCGCGTCAGCGCGGTGATTGCCACGTAGATCAGGAAGCGTACGGGCATGTGGTTGGTCTTGAAATAAATCCCGACCATGGCGCCCAATTCCAGGTAGATGAACAGCAGCAAGATGTCATCGATCTTGATGTGCCCGTTTTCGAGCATCCCCAAAAACTCCATCACCGCCGCCCAGGCCGTCACCGCACCGATGGCGAACAGCGCCAGGTAATGGAACGACTCGACAAACAGATTGCCCAGGGACTCGGCCAGGCCGTGTACCTGCTGGCGCAGCCTTTCGGCCCAGTTGATTTTCACGATGATGCTTCCTTAGGTCGGTTCGACCGGATAATGCGGGTTGGACGTGACGGTTATTCTGCATGCAGAAAAAAGGCCAGCCACGGAAGTGAGATGGTGGCCGCGTGACATGAGGCACTTAATCGGGTTGATAGGTTGAAAACTTGGCTTCGATCAACGCTTGCATTTCGATCATGACTTGCTCATGGGGGATACCTGCGCTCGGGTCATCCAAGGCTTCTTGCACCTTGGTTCGAAACCAAAAGTCGTAGGACGCATCGGGATCCTGGTGCTGCGGGATTTCAGAAGATTCAGTTTCCATAAGGTATGTACACCTATTCTGTGGCGAGGGAGCTTGCTCCCGTTGGGGTGCGAAGCGCCCCCAAAATCTGTCATCCGGGTTTATCTGGAAGAACACCTTCGCCTGAATTGGGGCTGCTTCGCCGCCCAACGCGAGCAAGCTCGCTCGCCACAACAAGCTCGCTCGGCAAAAAACATCGGTGTGATTTTACGCAGGTGCGATTTGTTCCAGCGCGCGGTCGACCAGCAAACCGCTCATCTCCACCAGTTGGTGAATGGCTAACACCAGACTTCGCTGCGGGCCTTCCAAGTCGAATGCCAGCGTACTGGCTATTTCACGGGCGCTGCTCAGGGTTTCGCTGGCGTTGGCCAACAGGGTTTCTGTGTCCGCTTCAGGGGTGACGCTGAATAACGCGGCAGACGGCTCTGAAGCTAATGCGGCGGCGGAACGGGGAGTATTGCTTTCCATGGTGCGGCTCCGGTGGTCATTAAAAGTTTTCCTTCCGTATTCGAGCCGCCAAGCTCGGCCTTGCGTTTGCAAAGCCCGGAAAAGGTAAGCCACTGTAGGATTACTCGGCAACCTCAACGTGTTGTCAGAAATTTCCCTTGTAGCAAACCCCCATTTCCCGACTACATTAAAAAACTGCTACCCAAACGCTCTGGTTTGGCTTACCCTTTTAGCTGTATATAAATACAGTAGTCGCAATAGACAACTATCGTGAAGGCATGTGAGGTGGTGAATGGCCGTCGAAGTGGTATACCGCAGCAGCCGAGATCTGGAGCGTTTGTTCATGGATAAAGCCGAAGCTGACCGTCATGACAAAATGCTTGAACTCGCTGAGTTGCTGGCAGAGGTGTTGCAAAAGGCCGTGCCGTCGCTGAGCGAGCAGCAGGTGGAAGAAGCCGGGATCTACATGGCGAAGAATCGCGATGTATTTGCCAAGGCGTTCAAGAGCCAGCCGGACGCGCTGTCCGAGTTGCTCAACGCACCGGCGGAATAAAGCCCGAATTGAACAGGCCCTGAATCATGGATTCAGGGCCTTTTTAATACCTGGCTATCGGTAAAGCAGGCGCTCAGCCAGTTCATCGGCCACCCGTGCGGGTGAGCGTTTTTCGGCCTGGGCGTGGGCGAAGATTTCGGTGAGGCGCGTGCCGATGTTGGACAGGTGCGCGGTAATGGTCGGCAGTTCAGCCCCGCTGTGCTTGAGGGCGACGTAGATCAGCCCACCGGAGTTGATCACGTAGTCGGGGGCATAGAGGATGCCGCGCCCTTCCAGTTGGTCGGCCACCTGGAGGTTGGTCAGTTGCGCACTGGCGGACCCGGCCACGGCGGCGCAGCGCAGTTGGCCGACGCTCTGGCGGTTGAGCACGGCACCGAGGCCGCAGGGTGCGAGGATGTCGCACGGTGTGCTGAGCAAGGCATCGTTGGCGATCGGGTGCGCGCCCAGTTGCTCCATGGCCAGTTGCACCTTGCCGTGGTCGATGTCGCTCACCAGCAGTTCGGCGCCAGCGGCGTGCAGCTGTTCGGCCAGGGCGTAGCCGACATTGCCCAGGCCCTGGATGGCGACGCGCAGGCCTTCGAGGTTGTCGCTGCCCAGGCGGGCCATGGCGGTGGTGCGGATGCCGGTGAATACGCCCATGGCGGTGTGGGACGAGGGGTCGCCGGCGGCGCTGGTACTGGTGACGAAACGGGTGTATTGGGCGATGCAGTCCATGTCGGCGACCGAGGTGCCGCTGTCGGTGGCGGTGATGTAGCGACCGTCGAGTTGCTCGATGCAGCGACCAAAAGCCTCAAACAGCGCGGCGCGGTTTTCCACGTGCGCGGGGCGCAGGATGACCGCTGTGCCGCCGCCGACGGGCAAGCCGGCCAGGGCAGCCTTGTAGCTCATGCCCTGGGCCAGGCGCGCGGCATCGGCCACCGCACTTTCGTCGTCGGGGTAGGCAAGATAACGACAGCCACCAAGGGCAGGCCCCAGGCGGCTGTTATGGATGGCGATGACCGCTTTCAGCCCGGTGACCGGGTCGACACTCAGGTGCAGCGATTCAAGGCGGGTGCTGTTCATGAGAGCAAACATCGTCAAGCTCCCGAATCACTTCTGGTAGTGGGCCAAGTATAGGCTTGCGGTAAAAAACTGCCGGACCGCGCTGGAATAAGCAGGCGGTTTTCGCAGGATTTACGACATAAGCACGCAGGATATTTTCCAAGCCACTGGACGAAAATTCCCAGCAAGGCTAAAACGGGGGCATCCGCCGGAGAATGCAATGAATGCTCGCCAAGCCTTTTTCGCCTGCCTGGAACGCTCCCCGCCTGCGTTGTTTGAAGCCGCGTTGTGGATCGCTGCCGAGCATGATCCGGCAGTGCAGCCTTTGCGGGTCCTGCAGGAACTGATCCCGCTGCAACAGCAGGTCAGCCTGGGCATGCCTCTGCTGCCGGCGGACGAACTGGGCCAACCGCTGTTGCGGCGCCTGAATGACCTGGGGTTTGCCCAGGATGAATTCACCCCTCTGCGCCCCGCCGCCGCCCTGCTGGACAAAGTCTTGCAGCGCAAACGCGGACAGCCCCTGGCCATGGGGCTGATTGCCCTGGAGCTGGCGCGACGCCTCGATATCCCGATGGTTGGCGTGAACTTCCCCGGCCACTTCCTGCTGCGGGTACCCGGCGCCGATCACCTGCTGGACCCGTGCGGCGGCCGGCGCCTGTACCCCAATGATTGTCGCGACCTGTTGCAGCGCCAGTACGGCCCCAACCTCAAGCTACAGGCCGACCACCTGCTCACCGCCAACCCGCGGTCGATCCTGCAACGGCTGTCACGCAACCTGCGGCAACTGCACCTCGCCAACGACGCCCCGCTGCAGGCCCTGGTCGATGCCGAGCGCGTGCTGGAGCTGGGCAATGCCAGCGCTGCCGATTACCTGGCGCGGGCCAGCCTGTATCAGCGCCTGGACTGCCCCAACGCTGAACGCTTCGACCTGGAACACGCGCTGATGCTCAGCGAAGACCCGATCCAGCGCCTGCGCCTGACCGAGCGCCTGGGGCACCTGCCACCTAATTCAGTGGTGCATTGACGCCCCTCTGGCTTGCCTGCGATGGCCATAGCTATCTACACAACTTTCAGAGGCTGACTTCACCCTCTGTGGGAGCTGTCGAGCTTTAGCGAGGCTGCGAAAGCGGTAGGTCAGGCGAAGGAAATGCCAGCAGTGCCGCCGCCTTCGCAGCCTCGCTGGGGCTCGACAGCTCCCACATTTTGAACCGAGTTCGGCATGAATACCGGTCGGCTCCAAGGCCGCCACGCAAGCAAGCTCACTCGCCACACACCGTCGAAAGTTGTGTAGATACCCATGCTGCGATAGCACCTCAAACCTGGCCTCAGTCACCGAGGGGTCGATACCTTGAGAACGTCACCCGGCAGCGAGGCGTTGGGCGTTTCAGCGCCAGGCGAGCGCACCTGGATAATCAACAGTGCCGCCATCACCGCCGGAATCGCGCAGAAGAAGAAAATCTGCTGCACCGGTATATGCATCGCCAGCAGCATGCTGCCGAACAGCGGCCCCAGGATCGAGCCAAACCGCCCGACGCCCAACGCCCAGCCTGTACCGGTAGCGCGCACATGCGCCGGGTAAAAGTTGCTGGCAAATGCGTTGAGGGTCAGTTGGCCACCGATGATGCAAAACCCGGCCGCAAACACGCAGGCCACCAGATAGCGTGGGTTGTCGTGGTTCAGGCCGAGCAGAACGGTGCACAGTGCAGCGGCCGTCAGTACGCCGGCCAGGAGCCGCACTTTGCTTTTCAGGCGGTCGGCGAACCAGGCCATGCCGATGGCGCCCAAGGTGCCGGCAAACAGGAACATCGACGTCACCAGATTGGCTTCCTTCAGTGCCAGGCCACTTTCCAGCAGCAGCGACGGCAACCAGCTGATCATGAAATACAACAGGATCAGGCTGACAAAAAAGGTCGCCCAGAGCAGCAGGGTCGGGCGCGCGTAACCGTTGCGGAACAACTCGACGACCGTCAGTTTGCTGCCTTGCGCCTGTTGGTTTTGCGCCTCGGTCGCAAGCGGCGGC
Source organism: Pseudomonas azadiae (assembly GCF_019145355.1). Lineage (NCBI taxonomy): Bacteria > Pseudomonadati > Pseudomonadota > Gammaproteobacteria > Pseudomonadales > Pseudomonadaceae > Pseudomonas > Pseudomonas azadiae. Next base: position 83,045 of record NZ_JAHSTY010000001.1, read on the forward strand.
TGCCAGCCGGGCAGCATGCGCGCCGACACTTTGCGCAGCCGCGCATAGGGCGGTGCATCCCGCAGTAACCGCGGCAACGATTCAGGCAACAGCCACAGCAGAAACGGGAACAGCAGCAACGGCGTGACGCCACCCGCCAGGAACACGGCCTGCCACCCGAAGCCGTCGATAAACCCCGCCGCCACAAAGCCGCCCGCCGCACCGCCAAACGAGAAGCCACAGGCCGCCAGCGTCACCATCAAGGTGCGCAGGCGCGGTGGGGAATAGTCCGACATCAACGCCATGGCACTGGGCATGGCGCCGCCCATGCCGATGCCGCAGACAAACCTGGCGGCCATCAGCGTGGTCAGCGAGCTGGCGAATACCATCAGCAAGGTAAGGCTGGCATAGAGCAGCACGCAGCCGAGCAGGATGCGGCGCACGCCAAAGCGATCTGCCAGCGGCGTGACCAGCAACGACCCGAGCGTCAACCCGAGGAGGTTGGCGCTGAACACCGGACCGAAGGCGGCCTTTTCCAACCCCCAATCCTTGGCCAGCGCCGGAACCACATAGCCGAGCACCTGGGCGTCGTAGCCATCGGTCACCAGCAGCAATGCCAGCAACAGGAGAATCAACCACTGGTAGCGCGACACCGGGCGGGTGTCGAGTGCCGCGCGAAAACTGGCAAGCTGATTGTGCATCGCAAGGTACCTGTCTTGTTTTTATCAGGGCTGACGCAACTGTGGGCTTGCCTGCAACAGCGGTGGTGCATTCACCCCCCGCTATCGCAGGCAAGCCAGCCACATTGATTTAGGGTGTGTCAGGTTGGTTTGCCGGGTGCGCCTGAATGAACGCCGGATGCTGCGCCGCCAACGCCGCCACTCGCCCAATCCGTGGGTACGCCGCCAACGGCACCTTGAAACGCTCCGCCGCGTACAGCTGCGGAATCAGAAACGCATCGGCCAACCCCGGCTGGTCGCCCAGGCAAAAGCCCTCATCGCCAATCAACTGCTCCACCGCGCCCAACCCCTGGCTGATCCAATGGCCGATCCATTCCAGCACCTGCGCCTCATCGTGTCCCCACTGGCGCAGCAGGTTCTGGGTACTGGAGTTGTGCAGCGGATGGATATCACAGCCGATGAGCGACGCAACCGCCCGCTCATGAGCGCGGGCCGCCAGCTCTTTGGAGAGCAGCGGCACCTGTGGATAACGCTCCTCCAGGTATTCGATGATCGCCAGCGACTGAATCAACAACGCCCCTTCATCCGTGCGCAACGCCGGCACCCGGCCCTGCGGGTTGATCGCCAGGTACTCGGGTTGGCGATTCGCACCGCCCGCCGGCACCAGCAGGTTGACCGGCACGGCGGTGAAATCCAGCCCCTTGAGCGCCAGGGCAATGCGCACCCGGTACGACGCGGTGGAGCGATAGTAAGTATAGAGTTCCATGCCCTGCCCTCTTAACGCGCCGCGACCACGGTGCCGCGGCATTCGCCGAAGCCGATGGAGGCAAAACCCTCGCGACTGCAACGGGCGCGCAGGATGATTTCGTCGCCGTCCTCGAGGAACTTGCGCACTTCACCGGATGGCAACTCCAGCACTTTTTTACCGCCTTCGGTCATTTCCAGCAGGCTGCCGAACTGCCCGGCCTGCGGGCCGGACAAGGTGCCCGAGCCAAACAGATCGCCGGCCTGCAACTGGCAGCCGTTGACGCTGTGGTGCGCCACCAGCTGTGCGACGGTCCAGTACATGTGCAGGCTGTTGCTCAGGGCCAGGCGATGGGCCGGCAGGTTCTGTTCGCGCATCGCGGCGGTGGTCAGCAGTACTTCCAGCTCGATATCCAGGGCACCGGCGGCCTGGTCACGTTGATCCAGCAGGTACGGCAGCGGTTGCGGATCACCTTCAGGCCGTGGCGGTTGCGCCTTGCGGAACGGCGCCAAGGCTTCAGCCGTGACGACCCAGGGCGAAATCGTGGTGATGAAGCTTTTCGACAGGAACGGCCCCAGCGGCTGGTATTCCCACGCCTGGATATCCCGCGCCGACCAGTCATTGAGCAGGCAGAAACCGGCGATATGATCGGCCGCATCACCGATGGCAATCGAATCGCCCATGTCATTTCCCGGGCCGATCCAGATACCCAGCTCCAGTTCGTAGTCCAGGCGTGCGCACGGGCCAAACGTCGGTTCGGTCTGGCCGGCGGGCAGGGTCTGGCCTTTGGGACGACGCACATTGGCGCCGGAGGTACGAATGGTCGAAGCGCGGCCGTGGTAGCCAATCGGCACGTACTTGTAGTTGGGCAGCAAAGGGTTGTCGGGGCGGAACAGTTTGCCGACGTTCTGCGCGTGTTCGATACCCACGTAGAAGTCGGTGTAGTCATTGATCTTCGCCGGCAGGTGCATCTGGCAATCGGCGGCACGGTGCAGCACCTGCGCCTCACGCGTCTGCAACGTGCTGCCTTCGGCCAGCAGTTCCAGCAGGCGCTCGCGCAAGGCCACACGTGGACCACGGCCCAGTTCGAAAAAGCGGTTCAGTTGGCCGCCGGCAGTCGCTTCAACAGCACGCAGGGCTTCGCCGTCGAACGCGTCGATCGCCGCTTGAAGATCGAGGATCGAATCGCCAATCGCCACACCACTGCGCGGTGCCGAACCGTTGATGCTGAATACCCCCAGCGGCAAATTCTGCAACGGAAAATCGGTATGGCCATTGGCGGAGGCTACCCAGCTGCGGGTAAGGGTTGGCTGCATCATGGGTTATCTCCGGTTCGGGTTGAAGGTGGCAGGCAGCGAGGCCCAGCACGCGTCATAAGTGGTTTGCAGCTGCGCGCATTCCAGGGCGAACTGCGTGGGACGCAGCACTTGGCTGGTCTCGAACATGAAGGCCATGGTGTTATCGATCTTGTGCGGCGCCAGCTCGGCGTTAATGGCTTTGGTGCACGTCTCGCCGTCCGGGCCGTGGGCGCTCATGCAGCTGTGCAGCGACGCGCCGCCGGGCACGAAGCCTTCGGCCTTGGCGTCGTAGGCGCCCTGGATCAGGCCCATGTATTCGTTCATCAGGTTGCGGTGGAACCACGGCGGGCGAAAGGTGTTCTCAGCCACCATCCAGCGCGGCGGGAAGATCACGAAGTCGAGGTTGGCCAAGCCGTGCACGCTGGTGGGCGAGGTCAACACGGTGAAGATCGACGGGTCCGGGTGATCGAAACTGACGGTGCCAATTGTGTTGAAACGGCGCAGGTCGTATTTGTACGGCACGTTGTTGCCATGCCAGGCGACAACGTTGAGCGGCGAATGGTCGAGTTCGCAGGCCCAGAGTTGGCCGAGGAATTTCTGCACCAGCGTCGTAGGTTGTTTCAGGTCTTCGTAGTGGGCCACTGGCGTGAGAAAGTCGCGCGGGTTGGCCAGGCCGTTGCTGCCGATGGGGCCCAGGTCCGGCAGGCGCAGCGGCGCGCCGTGGTTCTCGGCAACGTAACCACGGGCCTGCGGGTCCAGCAGTTCCACCCGAAATTTGAGGCCGCGCGGCAATACAACGATCTCCAACGGCTCCACGTCGAGCACACCCAGTTCAGTTGCAACGCGCAGGCGGCCATGCTCGGGGACGATCAGTAACTCGCCGTCGGCGTTGAAGAACACACGCTGCATCGAACGGTTGGCGCGGTAGTGGTAGATGCTGATGCCTGAGGGTGTTTCCGCCCCTGAGTTGGCGACCATTCCTACAAGGCCGTCGATAAAGTCCGTCGGTTCACTCGGCATATCCAACGGGTTCCAGCGCAAGCGGTTGGGGGTCACCGCACCTAACGCCCCACCGGCCAACTGGCGCTCAAGCTTGACGAACGCCGGGTGATTGGCCGACGGCTGGATGCGGTACAGCCAGGTACGACGGGCTTCGCTGCGCGGCATGGTAAAGGCGGTGCCGGAGAACAGTTCGGTGTACAGCCCGTAAGGCGCTTTTTGCGGGGAGTTCTGGCCGACCGGCAATGCGCCGGGCAAGGCTTCGCTGGCAAATTCATTGCCGAAGCCCGACAGGTATTCGAGGTTCATGGACCGTCCTCTGCAAGGAATTTGTTTTTATCGTAATCCAGTTACGCACAACGTAATTTGATCGCTATCCACCGTCAAGCTATAAAGACGCCCATTCATCTCTCGGATTCTCGCCCCTCCATGGAAAAGCCCCGCGACACCGGTAAACAGAAAGTCCGCTCGGCCGAAGTGGGCACCGACATCCTCAAGGCCCTGGCCGAACTGTCGCCCGCCACGTCACTGTCGCGCCTGGCCGAGCATGTGCAGATGCCGGCGAGCAAGGTGCACCGGTATTTGCAGGCACTGATTGCCTCAGGCTTTGCCGAGCAGAACCCCGCCACCAACCATTACGGCCTGGGCCGCGAAGCCTTGCGCGTGGGCCTGGCGGCGCTGGGCAGCATGGACGTACTGAAAGTCGGCGCCCTGCCCCTGGCGGAGCTGCGGGATGAGTTGAATGAAACGTGCTTTTTGGCGGTGTGGGGCAACCAGGGCGCGACCGTGGTGCAGATCGAGCCGGCGGTGCGCGCGGTGACGGTGGTGACGCAGCTGGGTTCGGTGCTGCCGCTGCTCAGCTCGTCCACCGGGCTGGTGTTCAGCGCCTTCCTGCCGACCCGGGAAACCGTCGAATTGCGTGAGCGGGAAATCCAGGCCGGTCTCGCTCACGCGCTGGCCGACGATCAGGCCTACGCCACCACGTGCGAACAGATTCGCGCCCGTGGCCTGCATTTTGTGCATGGTCTGTTGATGCCCGGTGTGGATGCGCTGTCGGCACCGGTGTTCAACGCCAGCGGGCAGGTGGCGGCGGTGATGACGGTGGTCGGCCCCACCTCATTGTTCCATGCCGATGAAGACGGTCCGGCGGCGCAGCGTTTGCTGGCAGCGACCCGGGCCGTGAGCTGGCGGATGGGTTATCAGCCTTGAGTCACCGGTGCCAGCTCGCGAGGGCCACGGCTACGCGATCTTCCAGGGCACGGATCGGCGCAGCGTCGTTCAGGTAATTGTTGCTGATCATCGAGAACACCAAGCGCCGCCCCTCGGCATCGGTGAGGTAGCCGCTCAACGACGACACCCCGGCCATGGAGCCGGTCTTGCCGTGCAGGTTGTTTTCGGCGGTTGTCCCGCGCAAGCGATAGCGCAGGCTGCCGCCGGTCATGCGGTCCGCGTTGCCGGCAATCGGCAAGGCGTTGTACCAGGCGTCGAACCAGGGTTGCCGGGCGGTCGCCAACAGCAGGTCGCTCAGGTTTTGTGAAGACACCAGGTTGCGCCGGGACAAGCCCGAACCGTCCACTTGGCTCAGTGTCGCCGGGTCCAGCCCCTGGCGTTTCATGAACGCCGCCACCGCCGCCACGCCTGCCTGGGCGGTGCCCGCATTGGCAGTCTGGCGCCCCATGGCCTTGAGCAGCGCTTCAGACATGGTGTTGTTGGAGAGTTTGAGCAGTGGCGTGATCAGTGCCTGCAACGGCGCTGACCGGTGCTCTGCCAGGACCGTCGCGTTGGCCGGGCTTGTCCCGCCGATCACGCGCCGGCCCAGCACCTTGATGCCCTGCTGCGCCAACGCCTGTTCAAACAGATTGGCCACCAGTTGCGTGGGTTCCCACACACTGACCCACTCCCGGCGTTGCTGGCCCGGCGCCAGCGCGCCCGTGAGTTGCAGCAGGTTGGTGCCGTGCTGGCGGGTGATGCTGTAGGTGTCGCCCGAGCCGCTGACCGCACGATTGCTGATCTGCACGTAATCGGTGGAAGGAAAGACCTGGACACTCACAGGCTGACCAAGCCCAACCGGCGCCTTGGCGGTGACGATCAGGGTACCGGCATCGAAATCCGCATTGGGCGACACGGTCAGCGCGGAAATCTGCGCGCCGTAGTAGGTGCTTTCGTCGTCCTGCGCCCAATCGACCCCCAGGCGCTCAGCGTCGAACCAGGTGTCGTCGAACACCAGGTCGCCTTGCACTTGGCGCACGCCCTGACTCGCCAGTTGTGCCGCCAGCGCCTGGTAATCGGCGAACTGCAGGGTCGGGTCGCCCAGGCCGCGCAGGTACAGATTGCCGCTCAGGCGCTCGCCTTGCTGTGTGCCGTTGCTCAACAGTTGCGTGGAGAACCGGTACTGCGGGCCCAGCACATCCATCGCTGCCGCCGTGGTCAGCAATTTGAGGTTGGACGCGGGAACCAGGCGCGTGCGCGGGTTGTGCTGGTAAAGCGTGTTGCCGGTGCGGACGTCGCGCACCGTCAGGGAGACGGTGGCGCCTTGCAGCGCCGGATCGGCCAGCAACTGATCGAGGATCGCCGGGGTGGAGGTTCGCGAAACGCTGGCGCAGCCGCCGAGCAAAAAAACAAAGCACAGCAGGTGTAGCCATCGTCCAAAGTGCATCAGTGTTGTTCCGCCAAACCATCAGTGCCGGCAACGCTAGCAGCTCCTCCCTCTTGTGGCGAGCGGACTTGTTGTGGCGAGCGGGCTTGCCACAGGATCTCTGTCGAGCGTTAGAATTCCAGAGTGCTTGAAAGCGAGACCTGCCGCGCATCACCCAACGACACAAAAAACCGGCTCGCCGCCGAAGTGTAATAGGTGCGGTCGAACAGGTTCTTCACGTTGAGCTGGAACTTGACCTTCTGCCCATCGATCCGGGTGTCGTAGGTGGCGAACGCGTCCGCCACGGTGTAGCCCGGCAGGTTGAAGTCGTTGGCCGCGTCGCCTGCGCGTTCGCCCACGTAGCGCGCGCCAGTGCCCACGCGCAATTGATCGCCACCCAGGACGTTGCCGAAGTCATAGGCCACCGCCAGCGAACCGGTGTGCCTGGCGACGTTTTGCAGGCGGTTGCCTTCAAGCGTCGGATCGTTGTCCTTGATGTCTTCAGCATCGGTGTAGGCGTAGCTGCCGATCAGGCTCCACTGGTCGGTCAACTGGCCGCTGGCGTCGAGTTCCAGACCACGGGAGCGCACCTGGCCGGCGATGCTGTAGACCGTGTTCGCGCCAGAACCCACCGACACCAGCACATTGCGCTTGTTGATCGTGAACAACGCCGCGCTGGCGGTGATGCGCCCTGGAATGTCGAGCTTGGCCCCCAGTTCCCAGGATTTGGACTCCTCCGGCGTCAGGTCACCGCTCAAGGTGCTGCCATCGGCCAGTGCGGCGATGGTGGAGTTGGGCTTGAACGACTCGGTGTAGCTGCCATAGAACGACAGCTCGTCGGTGTAGCGATACACCAGGCCGGCGCGCGGCACCCAGGCCTGGCCGTTGCCGTCGGTGTTGGCCTTGAACGGCACGCCCTTGCCGGCGTACTGGTCGTACATCTGATAGCGCGCACCGGCGACGAAAATCCATTGGTCGGTGAGGTGAATCGCGTCCTGGAAGAACAGCGAGTCGCTGCGCAGCAGGTCGGTCTGGGCGCTGTCGGCGGCGCTGACGGTGGTGCCCGCGACTTCGTTGCCGTACACCGGATTATTGTAGTTGAAGGGGCCGCGCGAGTTCTGCCGGATCAGGTCGGCGCGGTAGATCTTGCGGTACTCGTCGTCCAGGCCGAACACCAGGTCGTTCTGCAGGCCGAACACATTGACCTTGCCTTCGAGGCTGGCGGTGGTGAAGCGGTCGGTGGTGATCGCGCCCTGGGTGCCATCCATCCTGCGCGTCAGGGTGCCGTTGGTATTCACGGCACTGACGCGCACTTGGCTGGCGTCGTAGGTTTCGCGGTTCCAGCTGTAGCCGAAGTGGGCCTTCCAGTCGTCATTCAGGTCATGGTCGGCTTCGAAGCGGTACAGGTCGGACCGGCCCTCCATGTTGTTGAAGGGTTCATCCAGGCGGCGGGTGGATGGGATGTCCAACGGGTGGTTGGACTTGTCGATGGCGGTACCCCGATCGAACGGCGAGAGAAATTCGCGGTGCTCGTAGGCGAACAACAACTGGGTGCTGTCGCCAAACCAGGCCAGGGACGGCGCCACCAGGGTCTCGCGGTGTGTACCGAAGTTGCGCCAATAGTCTTCGTCTTCATGATCGACGATCAGCCGATACGCCAGGCCGCTGTCGCCAATCGGGCCGGTGGTATCGAGGCTGCCGCCGCTGCCGTTCTTGCCGTCGCCGAAGGTGGAGCCGCGTACGGTCAGGGCGGTGGACTGAACCAACTCTGGCTTTTTGCTGACGATATTCACCACGCCGCCCGGGTCCTGGATGCCATACAACAACGACGACGGGCCTTTGAGCACTTCGACGCGTTCGGCCGTGGCGTTCAGCGCACGGCCCTGCACCACCGGCATGCCGTCGCGCATGATCGAGCCGTTACGGTTGTCGCCAAAGCCGCGCAGCATCACCGCGTCCTGGGTACTGGCCAAGGTGTTGGCCTGAGTGATGCCGCTGATATTGCCCAGGGCGTCATCCAGGTTGCGCGGGGTCTGGTCGCGCAGCACTTGGGCGGGCACCACGTTGACGGTTTGCGGGGTTTCCAGCAGCGGCGCGCGCGAACGCATCACCGAACTGGTGGGTGGCGGCTGATAACTGGTGCTGTCCTGGGCCTGCTGGCCAACGCCGCTGATGGTGGTGGCGCCCAGATTGACCGCGCCTTCGGTAGGCACGGGCTCAAGCGCCAGGGTGCGCGCATCGATCTGGCGGAAGGTAAAGCCGCTGTTGCCGAGCAGGCGTTGCAGGGCCTGGGGCGCACTCATCTGGCCGCTGACCGCAGGCGCGTTCAGCCCGTAGGGTGCCTCATCGGTGTAGATCACGCTGATCCCCGTCACCCGGCTGAAATCACTCAGCGCCTGGGGCAGCGGTTTGGCCGCCTGGGCAAAGGTGAACTGAGCGTTCTGTTGAGTCTGCGCCTGCGCCACGCTCAGGGGCAATAACGCCAGCCCCGATACTGCCAACACCGAGGCTCCCAGCCACTGTTTAACCCAACCGCCCGCCGTCGACTTCATGCTGTGAGAACCCGTGTAGAAAAGCTGTTAATGCGAATTGATCGCAGTTTCAAGCACTACACGAGTGGGCTGCAGGTTTACCTCACGTTTATTTGCAAATATTTTTGCTTATTGCGCCTGGAGGCGGAAACCGAAGCGCGGGAAATGCACATGCACGGTGCCAGCGCGAGGGTCGGTGCGGCGCAGGATCAGCGCCTCGCGCCCGGCAAACAGCAATTGGCCGGCGACCGGATCGACGCCGTAATCGATTGCGCTGATGGTCACCTGCTGGCCGGCCCGGAAGCCATTCAGGTCTTCAAAGCGTTCATCCGGCAGCGCTGCCGGCGTCGCGTCGCGCGCAATGTCCAGGGCCTGCTCGGCGCTCATCGGGCTCGCCGTGCCATGTCCGAAGCCGAGGACCCGCTCCAGCCACGCCACCACCGCCGGATAGGCATCCACCAACGGCGCGGTGACCGGCGTCGCCTTGAGGAACCACAACGGGTGGGCCATGGCGAAGTCGGCAATCGACGGCGCGCCGAACAGGTAAGCCCCCGGCTCACGCTGCAGTTGCTGCTCCAAGCGCGCCATGATCGCCGGCCACTGGTGCTTGGCCAATTCTGCCGGGAGTTTGCTCGCGGTGCCGCCACTGAACAGCGCGGCGCGGTCGGCAATAAACGCCTTGATCGCTTCAGGCGGCAATTTGCCGAAGCGCACCGCCACCGACTCGGGCTGGAACACCAGGCTCACCGCATGGGTGAATACCACGCTGTCGGCCCAGGTGGCGAAGGCCTGGGTGATCATTTCCTGGCCCAGCGGGAACAGCGCCGGCGCGGCTTTTTCCTGTTCCAGGCGACGCGCGATCAGGGCAGTGTCGCAATAGATGTCGGCGCCGACCTGCAGCACCGGGGTTTTACGGTAGCCACCGGTCAGGGCGGTCAGGTCCGGTTTGGGCATCACCGGCGAGATATGCACCGAACGCCAGGACAAGCCTTTGAAGCCCAGCAACAGCCGAGCTTTTTCCGCGAAGGGGGATGTGGGGTAGTGGTGCAGGATCAGCTCAGACATGCGGGGGTCCACTCGGCAAAATGAACCCGCAGCTTAGCGTGCAACTGCCTCAGTTGGCGTGATGTGACCCTATCAGGCGGATCAATGGAAGGGCGTCATGGCAACGCCCCACCCTGGCGCCGCATGTAATCGGCAAACAGCGGGACGGTGAAATCCAGGTATCCGTGGTCGATCCATCTGAACGGTCCATAAAAAGTGATTTCTACCAAAAGATACTAACGGATACCGACATTTGGTAGCTTTCGGTAGCAATTGATAGACTTATCAGTCAAACCAATGAGCCACTCGCCGCGAGGCACTCCTTGGCGCTTTTCTTCAGCTTCTTGATCAAGCGCTCCTGGCGCAATGCTTCGCCCTTGCTCGCGCATTGCTCGGTGTACACCAGCGCGACTGCCGGGCTGGACAGGAAGAACCGCGCGCCCTTGCCGCTCTGGTGTGAAGCGAAGCGGCGCACCGGGTCGTTGCTGATGCCGCAATACAGCGCGCCATTGGCGGCGCGCACCAGGTAGACGAACCAGGGTTTGGGGTCGGAAAGGTCAGTCACGGGTCGATGTCGGCCAGCCAGAAGAGCGCCAATCTTATCAACGACCGGCCTGGAATGCCTTCAAGCCGTTGCGCGCCTGGGCACGTACGGCATTCTTCAGCGCCGGCGACCAGCCCAACAGCAGCCCCTTGACGCCCAACGCCTGGCGCGACCAGCGCCACAGGTCGAAGTGATCGTGGTGCTCGCAAATCTTGCCATCGCGAAACACGAAACGTGCGCCGATATCGTTGACCACCGTGTTGCCGGTGGCGCTGAACAGGTAGGTCGCCACCCAATGCGCGCTGCCGGTGGTGTCATCACTGCGCACATGGTCGAAGGTCAGGGAAAAGTCCTTGGCGCGGGTGGTGAGCATGCGCCACATATCGCCGGCATCGCGGCCGCGCAACTCGCCGAAGGCCGGGTCGCTGAACACCACGTCGTCGGTGTAGCAGGCGGCCATGGCTTCGGCGTCGAGGCGCTGGAAGGCCTCGTAGAAGCGGGTGATCAGGGCGTTATGGGTGTCACTCATGGGCAGGCTCCGGGCTTTGTTGTTATCCGGCTTGCACGATAGTCTGCACGCGAGAGGAAGGCTATGCCCATTTGCCACCTCGATACGGGGCGGTGCGCTCAGAGGTAGATCACTTCCAGCGTCGCGCTGCCATCCAGGGGCACTTCCTGGCCGGCCGGTATCAAGTAAGCCGGGACCATCGTCGTTTCGATCAAAATATCCAGCGTCATCGCCTCCACGGGCAGCGGCGCGGCGTCGCTACCGGTACTGGCGCTCAGGGCACGCATGCCACCGACCTGCCAGACCACGCCTGGGTAGGACGCATCCGTCCAACTGGCGCCATCGTTGGACTCAATCACCGGTCGATCCACGCCATCAGCTTGACCGTTAGCCGTCTTGAGCAGGTACCAGCCGAGTTTTTTGTCACCGTTGACCAGACCCAATCCATAGTTCGGCTGACCGATCGGGTCCGCAGCTGAACTGCCGGCTCGATTGTCGCGCCCCTTGATCGCCACCAATGTCGGCGCGTCGCAGTTGACGTTCAGTTGCAAAGTTGCGACAGGTAGCACGTTGTACAGGTTCCAGCTCAGATCCTTGAAGGATATCTTGCCGTGGTCCACCACTCCGCCCGCCGACAACGTCGGCGTACACGCAGCCGGAATGATCAAGCCCTTAACGCTTAAATCCACGCTGGACGCCGCCCATACATTAGACGCACCCGCCAATAACAACGCCGCACTGATAATTGAAAGTTTCATGATATTCGCTCGCTAAGAACCTGCACTTTCCAGGCACGCGATTGCGTGCCGAAAAGTTCGGCTCGAATAATTGGACAAGGGAAATTGTCACCGCCATTGAATTAACGGCGATCTAGAAACCATAACCAAGCCATTCGCTCGACCCAATACAACTAATACGAATCCAGTCACTAAAAGGGAACTTACAAATACCGGTACAAACCTGAAACTTGCCTATTGATTAGCGAAATTCACGGCACCATTCCCACATCCCGCGCATAAGCAAACAAATCAACATCCGTGGAAATACACAAGCGTTGCATCGCCGTACTTTTCTGCTTGCTGATCGTCGAAATACTGCGATTGACTTGCGCAGCGATCTGGGTGACGGTCATGCCGCTGGCCAACATCCTCACCACCTCCTGCTCCTTGCCCGAAAGCTTCGGTTCCTGGATCGATTGCGCCGGGTGGGCCTGATCCAGTTGCACGCGCAAACACTCACTGATAAACGTACGGCCCTGCACCACCGTGCGGATGGCCTGGGGCAATTCCAGCGCCGAGGCGCTTTTGGCCAGCACCGCCTTGGCCCCGTGGGACAGCGCGGCACGCAGGGTGGCGACGTTGGCGAACATGGTCACCATGATCACCGGCAGTTTCGGGTACTGCCGTTGCAGCAGGCCCAATAAACCGTAGCCGTCGGCTTGCTGGTCACCCGGCATGGCAAAGTCAGTCACAACCACATCGCAGGGCGTGGTCTGGAGTAAGGCCAGCAGTTGGTCGGGGCCATTGGCCTCGCCTACCACAATGCACTTGCCGCTCGCTTCAATAACTACTTTTTGCCCGACCCGAACAATAGGGTGGTCGTCGGCAATAATGATGCGGATCATCGGTTTTTCCATGATGGCAATTAGGTAGCAACAAAAATACCTCGACACTGGCTTTGTAACAACTGGCAATAAATGACTTAAATGGCTGCACAGCCCATGTTTCAAGGGCACTACACAGATGCCTACAGAATAAAAAGAAACTACATACAGAAATGGACTACACACAACTTGGCATTTTCCTTCATTACAACTAACACCTAGAGCGTACGCAAATATTCCAGGTAGCGCTCGATGTCCTGGCAAATACGCTCAAGTGCAGTGCGGTTGGCAGCCACTCCGGTCTGATGCACCCGATCTATCAACCGCACGGCGCGCTGCTCCAGCGTCGTTGCGCCGAGAAACGCAACACTGCCCACCAGCCGGTGCAGATGCTGGGTGGTGGATTTTTCGTCTTCACCGGTTCGGGCGTGCAGGAGCCCGTCCAGGTCCTCATGGGCCCCCTGTATCAATTTGTACAACAATGGCTCCACCACTTCCCAGGCGCCGAACGTGGCAATCAAGCTGTCGCGGGTGGCAAAACCCTGCGGGCGTGGCGCCGACGTATTCAGCCCGCGGCCCGGCGCGGGCGTCGGCATGGGCAGCCAATCGCAGAGCACGTCGCGCAATTGCTCAAGGCCGATGGGTTTGAGCAGCCAGCCGTCCATGCCGCATTCCACACAGCGGCGAATTTCCTTAGGCCCCACGCGACCGGTCAAAGCAATGACCGGCACACGTGCAAGACCGGCGTCGCGCTCCATGCGCCTCAGCTCACGGGTCATGGCGTAACCATCCATCACTGGCATGCGACAGTCGCTGATCACCAGGTCGAAGCGCTCGCGCGCCAGCGCCTGCAGCGCGCTGGGTGCGTCGTTGAACGCCGCATGGCGCACGCCCAATGCATCGAGCAGGACGCCCATGAATGATCGGTACAGGGCGTGGTCGTCGATCACCAACACCCGCGCCTGCTGCCAGCTATCCGGCGTGTCTGCAGTGGAATGGGATGAGTCATCACCCGTAGCGTTGCCCGGCATGTCGCCCCTCATACGCGCAACAGGTTCCAGATACGCGTTGAGGGCACGGTAGCGTTGGAGAGTCGCGCACAATAAAAGCGGATCACTCAAACAAATAAAGTGCCCGCGCTATTAAAAGAGCGCGAAAAGTAGCTGAATATTTAAGGTGCTGCGATACAACAACTACGACAACGTAGATATTTTCCAATAAACATCCAGCATTTAATTAAGGCAGCCGATGTTCCAGCGCCCGCTGATGAACTTTCGGAATACTTGCATTCACGCTGTTCGGTTCGGACCTTATCGTTCGGCAGTTATTACACCGCCCTTCGGAGCCCAACCTTGAATCCATCATTTCATTTGATGCTCGGCACGCTATTGCTTGGTGCCGCCAGCAGCGCATTTACAGCGTCCAGCGTCGACCTCAGCGTCAAAGGCTCGATCACCCCAAGCGCCTGTGAACCCAGCCTTTCCGACGGCGGCATCTACGACCTGGGCAAAATTGCCGCCAGGGACTTGAACAAAGACCAGCCCACCGCGCTCCCCTTCCACCGCCTGCAATTGACCGTGAGCTGTGAAGCGTCGACGCTGGTGGCACTGGCACCTGGGGACAACCGTCTCGGTTCCAGCTCGGATAGCGCCGCATCCTTTAAATTCGGTCTGGGCCTGATCAACACCCACGAAAAGCTCGGCAACTTCTTCTTGAATATCGAGTCGGTCCTGGCCGACGGAGTCGCTGCGCATCCGCTGGGATCGGCCTATTCCAACTGGTCGCCGACAAGCCTCATGTCCCATCACTTCATCACTGCAGTCACCACCGATAAAACGACGCAGACGCCATCGCCGTACAAGCAAATGACTGCCTACCTGCTGATCTCGCCGACGGTCGCTCCCGCCGCCACATTGACACTCACCGAGCAAGTGCCCATCGACGGCTCCGTGACTCTCACCCTGCTGTACCTGTAGCGCTAACGCCGGGCATCCGTTCGCCGCGCAAAGTCGTATTTGTTGCATTCCCCCTGAACCGTCCCGGCGATAAATTCCCTCCCGCTTTCCCTGAAGCAGCGCGTGCCCCCAAAACCCCTAAAACAAGGGCAACTCACCCGCGCCCCCTCTTCTGTCCCTTACACCTTGCACAGGAAGACTTTTACCCATGAAAGCTTCACTCACCGCACTTGCCGCAGCCTTGCTGATCGCCGCTTGCCCGTTGGCACAGGCTGCCAGCAGCGTTGACCTGGCGGTCACCGGCTCCATCACCCCAAGCGCCTGCACGCCGAGCATCAGCAGCAACGGCCTGGTGGACTACGGCAAGATTTCATTCCAGGACCTGCACCCGACGAAGCTGACGTTCCTGCCTAAAACCGTGTTGAAACTGGCTGTCGATTGCGAGGGCGCGAGCTTGTTCGGGTTGGCGTCCATGGACAATCGCCTGGTGTCTTCAGACAACTCGGTGTTCTACGTGCTGGGGCTGATTGAACCGAGAAAGTGGATCGGCGCGTATCTCCTGAGTCTGGAAAACATCCTGACAGACGACCCGAGCGCCATTGCGATCCAATCCCGAGATAACGGAGCGGACTGGTATCCCTACTCCGTGGGCGAGTACTGGGCAAACAACATCATGACAGCGTTCGGTAGAACGCTTGCTGGCCAGCTGGCACCGACCCCGATAAAGACCGCGTCCATGGATCTGGTCGTCGAGCCCTACATACATGGCCAAGACATGTTTCCGGTGATGGATGCGGCCATCCCTTTGGACGGCTCGGCCACCCTGGAACTGCGGTATTTGTAACCCCCCCTGCCCCATAAGGATTCGTGCCCATGGAGAAAACCACCCGCGCCGCTTTCGCCTTTCTGCTGGCGGCCTGCGCACCTGGCGTATTCGCAGCCAGCAGCGCCGACCTGAGCGTGACCGGAAGCATCACGCCCAGCTCATGCATACCGACGCTGTCCAACGACGGGGTAATCGATCACGGCAAACTGACCGCCAAGGACCTCGGACGGGTCACGCCCACGCTGCTCGACCTGGCTGAAATACAGCTCGAAGTCATTTGCGAAGGCGCAACCGTTTTTACCCTGACGACCTTCGATAACCGCGCCGGCACCTCGGCCATCAACCCGGCGCACCACGGCTTGGGCATGATCAATGACGACCAGAAACTGGGCAGCGTCGCGTTTACGCTCTTCGAACCGGTAGCCGACGCGGTGCCGGTCAAGACCATCGTCTCGCGCAGTGGCGGCGCCCGCTGGGCCGAAAACGCCTATCTGGGGCATGAAGCATTGACCTCGTTCGCCGCCGCCGACGGCCCCAATACGCCGATCGCCATTGAGGTACTGAACGCGCGGTTGCGCGCCTTCACCATCATCGTGCCGGCCAGGGACCTGACGGTGCTGGATGAAGTGCCCATCGACGGTCAGGCCACGCTGCAACTGAAGTATTGGTAATCCATTTTTTTAATCTTCCTCCCTGGGAGCCACACTATGAACGCCTCTTTGAAAAACCTTTTCGCCGCCGTGCTGCTGTCTGGAGCGGGCAGTGCCATGGCTGCCTCCAGCGTGGATTTGACCGTGACAGGGCTGATCACGCCGAGCTCATGCGAGCCGAGCTTGTCCAGCGGCGGCGTGTATGACATGGGCAAGATTTCTGCCAAAGATCTCAATGTCGACATGCCTACCTCATTCCCCGTAACTACCTTGCAACTGACCGTCACCTGCGATGCAGCGACCTTGATGGCATTGGAGGCCAAGGATAACCGCGAAGGGTCGGACTTCAACAACGACACCATGGCGTTCGGGCTAGGCTTGGTCAACGGCAACGAAAAGCTCGGCAGCGTTGAGCTGCGGCTGTTATCGCCGATAGTCGACGGTGCGCCTGCGCGCGCCATTGGCTCAACCGACGGTGGGACGGTCTGGGAAAGGGATACAAACTTTATGCGAGGCAACATCCTGTCGGTAGCCGACAACACCACGGATGCGCCGATTCCAGTGCAAACGCTTACTTCCGAGCTCGCACTCTATCCAAAAATCGCCCCCGCCCGCACCCTGACCCTGACCAACGAAGTCGCCATCGACGGCTCGGTCACCTTGACCGTCAAATACCTGTAACGCCCGCGGGCGCAACGTGTGCCGTTGCGCCCGTTCTCATGGATGTCCCCTTAATCACGGTTCCAAAACCCGACCATGAACACGCTCTCAAGCCGACTGGTGACCCTCTGTTTTTTCTGCCTGGTTGCCGCACCGGCATCCGGCGGCTCCACCGCCGAGGTGACGGTCACCGGCACCATCACGCCCAATGCCTGCACGCCGACGCTGTCTGCCAATGGCATCGTCGACCACGGTCGGGTGCCAGCTCGCAGCCTCAATCAATACGAGTTCAGCACGTTGCCCAGCCGCACCCTCGACCTGACTGTGAGCTGCAACGCATCGGTGCTGTATGTGCTGGTGGGCGTGGACAACCGCGCCGGCTCGTCCCTGGGACCCGGTTTTTATTACGGACTGGGCACCAATGTGCACGTGCCCACCGAACGGCTGGGCACGGTGTCGCTGGCGTTGCGCGACGTGGTCGGTGACGGCGATAGCGTGTTGGTGCTGGCCTCCAGCAACGAGGGCCAGACCTGGTTCCCGGAATCGAACGCCTACCCGGACAACTACATGGGCTTCGCCCGACCCGGCACCCTGGTGCCCGAACCCCATCGCGAGATCACCGCGACCCTGCACATCGAAACGTCCATCAACGCCGCGGCCTACCTGACCCTCGATCAAGAGGTGCCGCTGGACGGTTCGATCGTGCTCGACCTGAGGTATCTGTAACCATGTTCCCTACCCCTTATGCTGCCTTCTTCAGCCGCTTGTTCATCGGCTTTCGCTATTTATGCCTGTACCTCGGCGCCGTGCTGCTGGTGCTGGGCGGCTCAAGCCTGGCGCTGGCCGACGGCATGGTGCCGGACACCTCGGTGGTGATCGTCAACGAAGCCGACGGCGAAGCCTCGGTGTCGGTGACCAACACCGACTCCAAACTGGCGCTGCTGCACGTCACCCTCGAAGACATTCCCGAAGACAAGGCTTCGCTGCTGTTCGTCACGCCGCCGTTGACCCGGGTCGAGCCGTCCAAGAGCCAACTGATCCGCTTCATCATGCAATCGCCGGAACCCTTGGTGACGCAACGCCTGAAACGGGTGATTTTCGAAGGCATGCCCCAAGGCCGATCCGACGCCCAGGCCGGGCATGCGCGGGTCGGCGTGACCGTGCGCCAGAACCTGCCGGTGATCCTGCATCCCAAAGGACTGGCACCGAACCGCACGCCCTGGACCGGCCTGACCTGGAGCCTGAAGAACAGCCAATTGAGCGTGCATAACCCATCACCGTATGTGGTGCGCCTGGCCCAGGAGCTCAAATTGCTGCCCGGCAACGGCTCCGCCTTGCTGCCGCGCACCTACGTGCTGCCCGGTGAAACCCTGAGCGTGGCCGCCAGCCAGGCCTCGGCCACCACCGTGCAACTGCAGCCGGCCACCGTCTACGGCTTTGCCGTCGCGCCCTATGAGGCGCCCCTCTCGCTCTGATGCCCGCGCTGGAAGGACCCGCACCAGCGCTCTGATCAAGCAGTGGCCCCTTGAAGGCCACCCGAAGCCCGCCGCACCGAAGGATCGGCCGCGCGCTTCTCTCATTTGAGTATGACCTGTGAGCACAGTGATGACTGATCGCGACGGCGCAGCCGCGCCCGGCGTTTCATTAAGGCGGGCGCCTACCTTCGTTGCCGGCCTGGCCCTTGCACTGCTGCCGGCCGGCCTGTTGCTGGCCGATGAAGGCGGCGGCTCGTTCGACCCGCAGACCCTGTCCCAACGCGGCATTGATCCGGAGCTGGCCAAGCTGTTGTTGCAAGCACCGCGTTTCACCGCCGGGCGCCACGCCCTCAACCTCAACGTCAACGGTCAGCGGCGCGGCCGCGTGGACGTGACCTTTGATCAACAGGGCACGCTGTGCTTCGACCGCGCCCTGCTCGATGCAGGCAACCTGAAACTGCCCGACGCGGTGGCCGACACGCCGTGTCTGGGCTTCGTCGAGCGCTACCCGCAAACGGTCATCGAGCAGGACCCGGCAGACCTGAGTTTGTCCCTGGTGGTACCGACCGACGCCATACGCCCAGCGGTGCAGGACGTTTCCGGCTACCAGACCGGAGGGTTTGCCGGCCTGCTCAATTACGATCTCACCGGCCTGTACAACGAATACGGCGACGACAGTAACCGCTTCGGCTCGGCGAACACTGAGGTGGGTTTCAACGCCGGTGATTGGATCGTGCGCAGCCGCCAAGTGCGCACCTGGCAAGACGGCCAGTCGCGCACCACTCACCTGGACGCGTATGCGCAACGCACCTTTGCCGCCCAGCAGGCGGTATTCCAGGCCGGGCAGATCAACCTCTACAACCCGGTGCTGGCCGGCGCGCAGATCACCGGCGCCCAGGTGCTGACCGAAACCGCGCTGCAAGACCAGAACCAGGGCGCGACCATCGACGGCATCGCCAACAGCCCGGCGCAGGTGGAAATTCGCCAGAACGGCACCTTGATTCATTCCACCGTCGTGCCCGCCGGGCCGTTCTCGCTCACCGACGTGCGACGCTTGAACAGCCGCTCCGACGTCGAAGTCACGGTCAAGGAAACCAGCGGCGAAGAGCGCCGCTTCACCGTGCCCGCCGCCATGCTCGGCCTGGGCTTGCCGGCGCCGGGTTACTCGGTGGCCGCCGGCCAAGTGCGCAAGATAGGCGACAGCGAAGGCGCCGAGCCCTGGGTGGTCAGTGCCGGCTGGAGCGGTGCCTTGCACCCGCAGGTGAGCCTGAGCGGCGGCGTGTTGGCGGCCGAGGATTACCGCGCCACGGGCGCCAGCATCGGCTGGTTGCCGACGCGCGACAGCCAGCTTCAATTCGGCGTGCAAGGCGCCCAGGCCACACGTCGCGGCAATGAACAGGGCCTGCAGACCGACGCCTCTTGGTCGCAGCGGTTGTCGGACAGTTGGGCGGTCACCACCGCCGCGTCCTGGCGTTCGTTGGGCTACCGCGAACTGGAAGACTCGACGCACACCACCGACACCCGTGAGCAGCAGCGCTCACGTTATCGCGATCAGCAAAGCGCTACCGCGTCGTGGTCACACCCGGCCCTGGGGGCGTTCAGCGCCGGTGTCTCGCGTTCAGCGTCGCATACCGGCGACAGCAGCACCCGCGCGCTGGCGTCGTGGGGCACGAGTTTTGGTCGCGTGTCCGTCTCGGCCAGCGCCGAATGGCAGGTGGGCGGGCGCAAGCAGAGTGACGACAGCGTCTACCTGAACCTCAGCCTGCCCCTGGGCGAAACCCGCCGCGCCCGCGCCTGGACGCGCAATGCCGGCGGCGAGCAGCGGACCGGGCTGGGCTTGAGCGAGCAGCTCAACGATCAACTGAGCTATCGCGTCGGCGTGGAGCGTGACAGCCGGGACCGTGAAGTGGAGTCGTCGGTGGGCGTGTCGGCGCTGCCGTATTACAGCCAGTTGGATTTCAACTACACCCGCTCCGACGACCAGCGCGCCAGCTACCAGGGCGGCGCGCGCGGCGGCGTGGTGCTGCATGGCGACGGCCTGACGTTCTCGCCGTACCCGGTGCGCGACACCTTTGCGGTGATGTCGGTGGGCGAGATGGCCGGCATCAAGGTCAGCACCCCCAGCGGCCCGGTGTGGACCGACTGGCAAGGCCAGGCCGTGGTGCCGCAACTCAGCGCCTACGGCCGCAGCCCGGTAGAAGTGCAAACCCGCTCGCTGCCGCGCAATGCCGACATCAGCAACGGCCTGGCGGTGCTGTCGGCCGGGCGCGGCGCGGTGGACAAGGTCGAGTTCGGCGTGGCCCTCACCCGGCGCGCGTTGCTCAGCGTGACCCGCGAGGACGGCACGCCGTTGCCGCGCGGCGCGGCGGTGAGCACCGGCGACGGCGAGTTCGTCACCCTGGTGCAGGAAGGCAGCCAGGTGTTCCTGCCCAACGTACTCGACACGCGCGCGCTGTGGGTCAAGGCCGCCGGGCAGGCGCGCTGTCGCCTGGACTTCGAGTTGCCGGAAAAGGGCGACCCCGAGGTGTATTTCGAAACCGCGGCGGCCCGGTGCCGCCAGCCATGAGGATCACTGCCATGGGTTTTAACACTGCACTGCTGCCGCTGGCCCTGCTGCTCAGCGCCAGCGCCTGGGGCAACGAAGAATGCCAGCTGAACCTGAGCGAATCACGCCTGGACTTCGGCCTGATGAACCGCGCCGTCGCCGTGCAGCCGGCGCCCGAGCGCCTGTTGGGCGAGCGGCGTATCAGCCTCACCTTGAACTGCCCGCAAGCGCAGGACCTGAGCGTGTTTTACCGGGCCATGGGCGCGGATGCGCAACGGTATCGATTCACCGAGCGCGGTACTTATCGCCTGCGCGTCAGCGACGCGGTACTCGATGGCCAGGCCGTCGAGCTGGGCTTGCTGGCCGGCAGCGGCCAGCCACCGGTGGCCAGTGCCGCACAACTGGTATGGCGCCCGGAGCACGGGATCGTGCCGTTGCGTGGCGGCGTACCAGTCACCGGGCGCAGCCTGTCGCTGCAAATCGACGCCAGTGCCTGGGCAGATGAAGCGGCGGCGCGGGTCAACGATGCGGTGACCTGGGACAGCGCCGGGCTGTTTGATGCCATCCACGCGGGCCGCTCGCGGGAGCTACGTTTGCAAGCGCGCTTCGCGCCGGCCGCATGCACGCCGCAGCTGTCCAACGGCGGGCATGTGGATTTCGGCAAGCTCTCAGTGCTGGACCTGAACCCGAACCTGGACACCGCCCTGCCCGCCCGCTCGCTGGCGGTCAACGTGGCCTGCGATGCACCGACCGCCTTTACCCTGCGCATGCAGGACAACCGCCAGGGCTCGGCCACCGGCGGCGCCGATGACACGGCCTACGGCCTGGGGCTGGACGCGCGCCAGCAGAAAATCGGGCGTTACCGGCTGATATTCGACCCGACGCGCGCCACGGCCGACCGTTTCGCTGCGCTGTATCGCACCGATGCCGCCGCCGTCAGCGGCCCCTGGAGCAGCGCCAGCGCCAGCCCGATTGCCATCAGCGGCACACGCGTCATGAGCTTCAGCGCCATGCCCGGCAGCACCGGCGGCCCCGACCCGATCCAGACCCTCAGTGCCACGGCGAACCTCGAGGCGTTTATCGCGCCGCTCGGTTCATTGGACCTGGGCAACGAAGTGCGCCTCGACGGCGCCGCCACCCTCGAAATCAACTACCTCTAGGAGCACGTTCATGAACATCCTTCGTCTATCGCTGGCCGGCCTTGCCCTCCTGGGAAGCGCCAGCAGCACCCATGCGGCGTCCACCGCCGAATTGACCGTTACCGGCCTCATCACCCCCATGGCCTGCACACCGGTGTTCTCGGCGGGCGGCGTGGTGGACTTCGGCAAGATTTCCCAGCAGGACCTCAATGAAACCAAGTCGACGATGCTGCCGCTCAAGACCATGACCCTGACCGTCAGTTGCAACAGCGCCGGGCGCTACGCCCTGCGCATGCGCGATAACCGCGACGGCACGGCCCACGTCAACAGCGAAATCTTCTACGGCTTCGGCCTGGATGGCAGCGGCAACAAAATCGGCGTGTATTCGCTCAAATTCGACCCCAAGCAGACCGTGGCCGACAACGCCGCGGTGATCTACGGCACCGAGTCCACCACCGGCGGCGTGGCCTGGCGCACATCCAACAGCAACCCCATCGACATGGGCGCGCGCAGCCTGCTCGGCTTTACCGAAGCCCTCGGCAGCACCGCCGGCCCCTCGGCGATCCAGAACCTGACCAGCACCTTCGTTCTTGAAGCGGTGATCAACGCCAAGCAGAACCTGGACCTCAGCCAAGAAGTGCAGATGGACGGCTCGGCCACGCTGGAAGTGGTTTACCTGTAATTGACAACCCGACTTTCCCTAGTCAAAGGACCAACACCATGCGCACTACCCTCATCACCCTGACCGCCGCACTGCTTGCCGCCGGCAGCAGCGCCGCGTTTGCCGCTTCCAGCGTCGACCTCAGCGTCAAGGGCGTGATTACCCCCAGCGCTTGCACCCCTGGCCTGTCCAATGGCGGGCTGGCCGATATCGGCAAGCTGTCGGCCAAGGACCTTAACGTTGACCAGCTCACCCGGCTTGAAGAGCTCACCCTGCAACTGACCGTGACCTGCGATGGGAGCACGCTGATGGCACTTGAAAGCAGGGACAATCGCCTGGGTTCGGAATACGACAACCGAGGCAACTTCGGCCTCGGGCTGATCAACGGCACCGAGAAACTCGGTTCCATGGAGCTTGAGTTACTCTCGGCGGTCGCCGACGGTGGACCGGTCAAGATCATCGACTCCTCCGACTCAGGTGCCCACTGGATTTTCAACTCGTGGCTCATGCACGGCGGTCTCAAGTCGGTAACCAATACCGAAATTGCCGCACCGACACCGGTTCAACTGCTAACGGCCGACCTGAGGATCCTCCCCCTCATAGCCCCAACCAACACGCTGACCCTGACCAACGAAGTGCCAATTGACGGTTCGATCACCATGACGGTCTGGTATTTGTAAGCCAGACCCTCGACAAGGGGCCAGCCGCTATATCGCAAATCCAACCCACACAGCAGCTTCCCTGTGGGAGCTGTCGAGCCCCGGCGAGGCTGCGAAAGCGCAGTGTCAGGCGAAGTAAATGCCAGCAATGCCGCCGCCTTCGCAGCCTCGCCCGGGCTCGACAGCTCCCACAGTTGAGCTGCGGTGCCGCTGAAAATGGCGCCAGTCGCCAGACCGCAAATCTAGCTAACACAGCAGCTCCCTGTGGGAGCTCTCGAGCTTTAGCGAGGCAGCGATAGCGCAGTGTCAGGCGAAGCAAGTGCCAGCAATGCCGCCGCCTTCGCAGCCTCGCCCGGGCTCGACAGCTCCCACAGTTGAACGTCGGCGCTGTTGAGGATGAGGCCAGTCGCCACACCGCAAATCTAACTAACACAGCAGCTCCCTGTGGGAGCTCTCGAGCTTTAGCGAGGCAGCGATAGCGCAGTGTCAGGCGAAGCAAGTGCCAGCAATGCCGCCGCCTTCGCAGCCTCGCCCGGGCTCGACAGCTCCCACAGTTGAACGTCGGCGCTGTTGAGGATGAGGCCAGTCGCCACACCGCAAATCTAACTAACACAGCAGCTCCCTGTGGGAGCTCTCGAGCTTTAGCGAGGCAGCGATAGCGCAGTGTCAGGCGAAGCAAGTGCCAGCAATGCCGCCGCCTTCGCAGCCTCGCCGGGGCTCGACAGCTCCCACATTGAGCGCCGGTGTATCAGGCCTTTTCGCTGGTGACCCCAACGTAAAGGGCTCGACCCGCCCCCCAGCCGGCGATGATTGCACCCACGCCGATCACGCCGAACACCCAGCCGGTGGCGCCCCAGCCACCGGTCCAGTCATGCAGCACGCCCACGGCCAGCGGGCCCAGGGACGCCAGGGTGTAGCCGATGCCTTGGGCCATGCCCGAGAGGTTGGCGGCGACGTGGGCGTCGCGCGAGCGCAGTACGATCAGGGTCAGCGCCAGGCTGAACGTGCCGCCCTGCCCCAGGCCCAGCAGAATCGCCCAGCCCCACAGGCCGTCGAGCGGTGCATACAGGCAGCCGAACAGACCGCCGAGAGTGAGCAGCATCACCAGCACAATCGCCAGCCGCTGATCCTTGCCCCGGGTGGCCAGCCACGGTGCGGTCAGCGCGCTGAGCAGCTGCACAATGATAGAGCCGGACAGCGCCAGGCCGGCTTCGGTGGCGCTCAGGCCACGGCTGATCAGAATCGAGGGCACCCAGCCAAATACGATGTAGGCCAGGGACGACTGCAGGCCCATGTACAACGTCACTTGCCAGGCCAGCGGATCGCGCAGCAATCCCTTTACCCGATAGGCCACTTGATGCGCCGCGTGTTTCTGGCCGACCTGCGGCAGCCAGCACAGCGCCGCCACCAACGCGGGGACCATCCAGAAGCCCAGGCCGATGTGCCAGCTGTCACCAAAGTAATGACTCAACGGCACCGTTGCCCCCGCCGCCAACGCCGCGCCCAGGCACAGCGCCATGGTGTAGACACCGGTCATGGTGCCGGCCTGGCTGGCGAAGTCGCGCTTGACGATGCCGGGCAGCAGAACGCCGATGATGCCGATGCTCGCGCCGGCGACCAGGCTGCCGGCGAACAGACCGGCTTCACCGAAACTACTGCGCAGGATGATGCCCGCGGCGAGGGTCAGCAAAATCCCCAGTACCACGCGCTCGGCGCCAAACCGGCGCGCCAGGAGCGGCGCCAGCGGCGCAAACAGACCCAGGCACAGCACCGGCAAGGTGGTCAGCAGACCGGCCCTGGCGGCCGACAGCCCGAGGCTGCCGGACACCTCGCTCAGCAGCGGCGACAAGCTCGACAGCGCCGGGCGCAAATTCAGCGCCACCAGCACCAGGCCCAACAGCAACAACCACGGGCGAAGCACCCGCGGATGGCTGTGTTGCACCACTTCATCATCGGCCTCGGCGTCAATTAACAGTTCTTCAAGTTTGCTTTCGGGGGTCATTGCTCACTGCCGGCAGAGGGACGGGCGTTTGCCCTAATCGATGGACGAAAAGTCCCACAGCCTATTCGGACATGCCTACAAGAGCAACGCACTAGGGTTTCTAAGCGGCAAAAGGAGCAATATTTTCGATTGGTAAAATTACCCTCAGAGGGTAATTATTGGACTTAGGTGTCTTATGGAAAAGTACACACCTCATTACGATTTGGCCTTGGTGAAAAAAGAGGTCGTCCGTTTAGGTTACAGAGCGTTCACTGCCACCGCGCGGCAAGATGCTCGAAAAATGGAGCTGAGCCCTGACCAGATGCAACAGGTGGTCTGCGCCCTTGAGAAACGAATGTTGTACAAATCAATGACGACCTATGCAGACCCACGGGTATGGCAGGACGTCTACCTGATCAAGATTTACGGCACGGAGATTTACATCAAGGTTACTTACCGCCCAGGCGGTGGTCCTCCCGTAATCTCCTTCAAGGAGAAATCCCTATGAGAACCCAGCAATGCATGAGCTGCGGAACCCATGACGCAATGCAGCATTTCGAAGGTCGCACCTTCACGATCAACACACGGGGAATGGTTCGGGACATTCCGGACATTGCAGGCTGGGAATGCGAGGTCTGTCATGAAGTTGAATTCGATCACGACGACGACAGTGCGGAGCGTTATTGCAAGGCGTCCGATCTGCTGTTGATCGACGCGCGTAAAATCATCGCCGCAGAAATGAAGCGAATCCGCCACAAACTGCACCTCACGCAAAAAGACGCTGTGAGGCTCTTCACCGTCCGCGGGCACAATGCATTCTCTCGCTACGAACGGGCTGAGATTTTTCCGCCGCAACCGTTACTCACATTGATGCGCCTACTGGATAAACACCCCCACTTGCTCGCAGAGATAGAGGCTCTCAATGTAGGGGACGACCTGAACCGACTGCTCATCGCAAAAGATGCGCAACCGCTCGCAGCACAAGCCTCCTGACAAAAACCAGCAGGTAAAAATAAACCCGGCACAGGGCCGGGTTTATTCATTCAACCATCGATCAATGCAAAATCTGGCTCAAGAACAACTTGGTCCGATCATTCTGCGGGTTGTCGAAGAAGTCATTCGGCGCCGCCTGCTCAACGATCTCGCCCTTGTCCATGAAGATGACACGGTTGGCCACGGTGCGCGCAAACCCCATTTCGTGGGTTACGCACAACATGGTCATGCCGTCCTCGGCCAGGCCGATCATGGTGTCGAGCACCTCTTTCACCATTTCCGGGTCGAGCGCCGAGGTCGGCTCATCGAACAGCATGATTTTCGGCTTCATGCACAACGCACGGGCAATCGCCACGCGCTGTTGCTGGCCGCCGGACAGTTGCCCCGGAAACTTGTGGGCCTGCTCCGGAATGCGCACGCGCTCAAGATAGTGCATGGCGATTTCCTCGGCCTTGCGCTTGGGCATCTTGCGCACCCACATCGGCGCCAGCGTGCAGTTCTGCAGGATGGTCAGGTGCGGGAACAGGTTGAAGTGCTGGAACACCATGCCGACTTCACGGCGGATCGCTTCGATCTGCTTGAGGTCGTTGGTCAGTTCCACGCCATCGACCACGATGCGGCCCTGCTGGTGTTCTTCCAGACGGTTGAGGCAGCGGATGGTGGTGGACTTGCCCGACCCCGACGGCCCGCACAGCACGATACGCTCGCCTTGCTTGACGTTGAGGTTGATGTCTTTCAACACGTGGAACTGGCCGTACCACTTGTTGACGCCCTGCATCTGGATAATGCCTTCAGGGCTCACAGGCTGTTTGATCGCTTCGCTCATCACATCAACTCCTAACGCTTGTGGCCTGTGTCGAGCTTGTGTTCCAAATGAATGGAATAGCGCGACATACCAAAACAGAAAATCCAGAACACCAGGGCGGCGAACACGTAGCCTTCGGTGGCCATGCCCAACCATTTGGGGTCGGCGGCGGCTTGCTTGACGCTGTTGAGCAGGTCGAACAGGCCAATGATGATCACCAGGCTCGTGTCCTTGAACAGTGCGATAAAGGTGTTGACGATGCCGGGGATCACCATCTTCAGGGCTTGCGGCAGAATCACCAGGCCCATGCTGCGCCAGTAACCCAGGCCCATCGCCGCGGCCGCTTCGTACTGGCCCTTGGGAATCGCCTGCAAGCCACCGCGCACCACTTCGGCCACGTAGGCCGACTGGAACAGGATTACACCGATCAAGGCGCGCAGCAGCTTGTCGATGCCCATGCCTTCAGGCAGGAACAGCGGCAGCATCACCGAAGACATGAACAGCACGGTGATCAACGGCACGCCACGCCAGAACTCGATGAAGGTAACGCAGACCACTCGAATCGCCGGCATGTTCGAACGCCGCCCCAACGCCAGCATGATGCCCAGCGGCAACGCGCCGGCAATGCCCACGGTGGCGATGACCAGGGTCAGCATCAAGCCGCCCCATTGGCTGGTGGCCACGTTGGCCAGCCCGAACGCGCCGCCGTGTAGCAGGAAAAACGCGATGATCGGGTAAAGCACCAGGAAGCTGAGGCCGTAGACCGCCTTGCGCTGGAAACGCGAGATGAACAACGGCGCCACGCCCACGATCGCCAGCCACACAGTGAGGTCCACGCGCCAGCGCAGGTCGCCGGGGTAGTAGCCGTACATGAACTGCCCGAAGCGCTGTTGGATGAACACCCAGCAGGCGCCTTCCTTGGTGCAATCGGCGCGGGTGGTGCCGACCCAGTTGGCGTCGATGATCGCCCAACTGAGGATCGGCGGCACCACCAGGTAGATCAGGTAGAACGCCAGCAACGTCAGCAACGTGTTGAGCCAGCTCGAGAACAGGTTGGCGCGCATCCATGCCATTGGCCCGAAGACCTTGTTCGGCGGTGGCATATCCGGTTTGAATGTATGTGAACTCATGGGCGTTTCCTCACCGCTCGATCAGCGCAATGCGCTTGTTGTACCAGTTCATCAGCAGGGAAATGCTGATGCTGATCGCCAGGTACACGCTCATGGTGATAGCAATGACTTCGATCGCCTGGCCGGTCTGGTTGAGCACCGTGCCGGCAAACAGCGAAACCATTTCCGGGTAACCGATACCGGCGGCCAGCGACGAGTTTTTCGCCAGGTTCAGGTATTGGCTGGTCAGCGGCGGAATGATCACCCGCAAGGCTTGCGGGATGATGACCTTGCGCAACGTCGGCCCAGGGCGCAGGCCCAGGGAGCGCGCGGCTTCGGTCTGGCCGTGGCTGACGGATTTGATGCCCGAACGCACGATCTCGGCGATAAACGCTGCCGTATAAACAGTCAGTGCCAGGGTCAGTGCCAGCAGTTCGGGGATCAATACCCAGCCGCCGACAAAGTTGAAGCCTTTAAGCTGCGGCATCTCCCAGTGCAGCGGCGCGCCGAAGATCAGCGCGCACAACGACGGGATCACGATAAACAGCGCCAGGCCCGCCCAGAATTTGTGGAACGGTACGCCCGTCGCTTCAAAACGCTTGTTGGCCCAGCGCGCCATCAGCACGATAGCCACAATCGCCACCACCACACTGGCTACAAACGGCCAGAAACCGTCAGCGGCCAGCGCCGCAGGCATGTTCAGGCCACGGCTGCTGACAAAAAAGGTATCGCCGAAGTTATGGCTGTTGCGCGGCCCCGGCATGGTCAGGAACACCGCGAAGTACCAGAACAGGATCTGCAGCAGCGGCGGAATGTTGCGGAATACTTCCACATACACAGTCGCCAGCTTGTTGATCATCCAGTTCGGCGACAACCGCGCCACGCCAATGACAAACCCGAGCAGTGTGGCCAGGATCACGCCAATGAACGTCACTAAGAGAGTGTTGAGCAAACCGATCACAAACACCCGGGCATAGCTGTCCGATTCGGTGTAGTCGATCAGGTGCTGTGCGATGCCGAAGCCGGCACTGCGCTCAAGGAAGTCGAACCCCGAGGTGATGCCCCGGTGTTGCAGGTTGGTCTGGGTATTGTTGAAGAGGTACCAGCCCAGCGAGACCACCGCCACAATCGTGATGATCTGGAAGAGCCACGCACGCACTTTGGGATCGCTGAAGCTGAGCTTCTGCTTGGGTGCGCCGATTTGATTTTGCATGAAGTGCCCCGAAAATAATGGAACAGAACATCACCCGGCGGTTGGCCCACCGGGTGACAGAACCATCAGCGATCAGCGCACAGGGGGTGCGTATTGAATGCCGCCGTTGTTCCACAGCGCGTTCAGGCCACGGTCGATTTCCAGCGGGGTGCTCTTGCCCAGGTTGCGCTCGAACACTTCGCCGTAGTTACCCACTTGCTTAACGATCTGTACGACCCAGTCTTTCTTCACTTTCAGGTCTTTGCCGTATTCGCCGTCAGCACCGAGCAGACGGGCAACGTCCGGGTTCTTGGTGGACTTGGCTTCAGCTTCAACGTTTTTCGAAGTGATACCGGCCTCTTCAGCGTTGAGCATGGCGTAGCCGACCCAGCGCACGATGGCCAGCCACTCGTCGTCGCCGTTACGCACGACCGGGCCCAGTGGTTCCTTGGAAATGGTTTCCGGCAAGACGACGTAGTCTTTCGGCGCGGCCAGCTTGCTGCGCTGGGCGAACAGCTGGGACTTGTCGGAAGTCAGTACGTCGCAACGCCCGGATTCCAGCGACTTGGCGCTTTCGTCGGAGGTATCGAAGGTGATCGGGGTGTATTTGAGGTTGTTGCCGCGGAAGTAGTCGGAAACGTTCAGCTCAGTGGTGGTACCGGCCTGGATGCAGATGGTTGCACCGTCCAGTTCCTTGGCACTTTTAACGCCCAGCTTGTTGTTTACCAGGAAGCCGATGCCGTCGTAGTAAGTGATGAAGCCTGGGAATTTAAGGCCCATGCCGGCATCGCGGGAGCTGGTCATGGTGGTGTTGCGCGACAGAATGTCGACTTCGCCGGATTGAAGCGCGGTGAAACGCTCCTTGGCATTCAACTGGCTGAATTTGACCTTGGTCGCGTCGCCGAAAACGGCAGCGGCCACAGCGCGGCACACGTCAGCGTCGATCCCCAGGATCTTGCCGCTGGCATCCGGTACCGAGAAACCCGGCAAACCGTCACTCACGCCACATTGCACAAAGCCTTTCTTCTGCACGGCGTCCAGCGTGGCGCCCGCTTGGGCGAAACCACTGACACCCAGTACAGCCGCCGCGGAAACGATGGCCAGGGTGGATTTCAATACCTTCATTCAAAAACCTCCAGTTGCTCTTGTTGTGTCGGAGCTCGAACTTCAGCGCACCCTTATGAGGCGATATCGACCCGTGTTGGCTTTTTTTGGGGTCAAGCGGCATGAAGTTGTCGCGGTCATTCCAGTTGCTAGCCCACGAACGGCTGTCACTGATAGTGTTACCGTCCTGAGATAGCGCTGACATCGTTCAACACATAGCAAGGCCCGTACCAGAGTGCCGGCCGGGTCGATTCAGCCCACGGTCAATAGAAAAAGATTCAACCGTGCGACATCTTATTAACAGATCAACCCGTCGCGCACCGTTCCGACGCACCCAATCGGAGCGCGCGCACATTAATGGAGCAGACATGACCGAACCCTTGATTCTTCAGCCCGCCAAGCCCGCAGACGCCTGCGTCATCTGGTTGCATGGCCTGGGTGCCGATCGCTACGACTTCCTGCCGGTGGCCGAAGCGCTGCAGGAAAGTTTGCTGACCACCCGCTTCGTTCTGCCCCAGGCACCGACCCGTCCGGTGACCATCAACGGCGGCTACGAGATGCCCAGCTGGTACGACATCAAGGCCATGAGCCCGGCCCGTTCGATCAGCCTGCAAGAGCTGGAAGTGTCGGCAAAGATGGTGACAGACCTGATCGAAGCGCAGAAGAGAACCGGAATAGACGCTTCGCGGATTTTCCTCGCGGGGTTTTCCCAAGGCGGCGCCGTGGTTTTCCACACCGCCTTCCTGAATTGGGAAGGCCCGTTGGGTGGCGTGATCGCCCTCTCCACTTATGCGCCGACCTTCGGTGATGAGCTGGAGCTATCCGCCAGCCAACAGCGCATTCCTACGCTGTGCCTGCACGGCCAGTACGACGAGGTGGTACAGAACGCCATGGGCCGCAGCGCCTTCGAGCACTTGAAGAGCCGTGGTGTCACCGTGACATGGCAGGAATACCCAATGGGGCACGAAGTGTTACCCCAGGAGATACACGATATCGGCGCCTGGTTGACCGCGCGCCTGGGCTGAACCGGGCGTTTTTGTAGCCGTATGACAGACGCACTACGCCGCGCCCGATTCTTGCATTACACTGGCCGGCGTATATTCCTTAGCCAATTAAATGAGATGACCGTGCTCAAAGCACTCAAGAAGATGTTCGGCAAAAGCGAGGCTGAGCCGCTCGCGCCAGTGCCCAGTGCTCCCGTCCCGCCAACCGGCAGCCGCAATAACGGCAAACAGCCCGTCCGGCCGGCACCTGTTGCCCAGCCGAGGGTGACAGCGCCTGAGCAGGCAAAACCGGTTGAGGTCGCCGCCGCGCCAGTCGCGCCAAAGCCGCGCCGCGAACACGCCCCAAAGCCGGCCGTGATCCCGTGGAAACTCGAAGACTTCGTCGTCGAGCCCCAGGAAGGCAAGACCCGCTTCCACGACTTCAACCTGGCCCCGGAACTGATGCACGCCATCCAGGACCTGGGTTTTCCGTACTGCACGCCGATCCAGGCGCAGGTGCTGGGCTTCACCCTGGCGGGCAAGGACGCCATCGGCCGCGCCCAGACCGGCACTGGCAAGACTGCCGCGTTCCTGATCTCGATCATCACTCAGTTGCTGCAGACGCCGCCGCCCAAAGAACGCTACATGGGTGAACCGCGCGCGCTGATCATCGCCCCGACCCGGGAGCTGGTGGTGCAGATCGCCAAGGACGCCGCCGATCTGACCAAGTACACCGGCCTCAACGTGATGACCTTCGTTGGCGGCATGGACTTCGACAAGCAGCTCAAGCACCTCGAAGCCCGCCACTGCGACATCCTGGTCGCCACCCCGGGCCGCCTGCTGGACTTCAACCAGCGCGGCGACGTGCACCTGGACATGGTCGAAGTGATGGTGCTGGACGAAGCCGACCGCATGCTCGACATGGGTTTCATCCCGCAAGTGCGCCAGATCATTCGCCAGACCCCGCCGAAAGCCGAGCGCCAGACCCTGCTGTTCTCCGCCACCTTCACCGAAGACGTGATGAACCTGGCCAAGCAATGGACCACCGACCCGTCCATCGTCGAGATCGAAGCGCTCCACGTCGCCAGCGAAAACGTCGAGCAGCACATCTACGCCGTGGCCGGTGCCGACAAGTACAAGCTGCTCTACAACCTGATCAACGACAACGGTTGGGAACGCGTGATGGTGTTCGCCAACCGCAAGGACGAAGTGCGCCGCATCGAAGAGCGCCTGGTGCGCGACGGCGTGAACGCCGCGCAACTGTCCGGCGACGTGCCGCAGCACAAGCGCATCAAGACCCTGGAAGGTTTCCGCGAAGGCAAGATCCGCGTGCTGGTGGCCACCGACGTGGCCGGGCGTGGGATCCACATCGACGGCATCAGCCACGTGATCAACTTCACCCTGCCGGAAGTGCCCGACGACTACGTGCACCGCATTGGCCGTACGGGTCGCGCAGGCGCGGCGGGTGTGTCGATCAGTTTTGCCGGGGAGGATGACTCGTATCAGTTGCCGTCGATCGAGACGTTGCTGGGGCGCAAGATCAGTTGTGAGACGCCACCGACGCATTTGTTGCGGGCCGTGGAGCGCAAACGCCCTCAAGTCTGAAATGCAGTAAACATGTGGAAGCTGGCTTGTGTGGGAGCTGGCTTGCCTGCGATAGCATCACCTCGGTGTAACCGATGCACCGCGGTGCCTGTATCGCAGGCAAGCCAGCTCCCACACTTGGTTCTGCGCCTGGCGTACTACTTCCAGCGGTCAGCAGCGGCGTGGTCGCTGTCCCGCCCATCCACCCAACGCGGCCCCTCACTGGTAATTTCCTTTTTCCAAAACGGCGCCCGCGTCTTCAGATAGTCCATCACAAACGCACAGGCATCAAACGCCGCCTGCCGATGGGCACTGGCAGCTGCAACGAAAACAATCGGCTCACCCGGCTCCAGTGCGCCAATGCGGTGCAGCACTTCCAGCTTGAGCAGCGGCCAACGCTGCTCGGCTTCCACGGCGATCTTGGCCAAGGCTTTCTCTGTCATGCCGGGATAATGCTCCAGGAAC
Source organism: Pseudomonas azadiae (assembly GCF_019145355.1). Classification (NCBI taxonomy): domain Bacteria; kingdom Pseudomonadati; phylum Pseudomonadota; class Gammaproteobacteria; order Pseudomonadales; family Pseudomonadaceae; genus Pseudomonas; species Pseudomonas azadiae. The sequence goes on from NZ_JAHSTY010000001.1 coordinate 116,397, forward strand.
ATCCCCGCCACATCCAGCCCATCGTTGAAATCGCGCACATACCCGACAAAACCCACCACCGCGCCCACGCCGACGTTGGCCGCGTGCATCGCGTTGACTTCGGCACCGGGATCAAACGCTTCGACCTGCACACGGATGGCCATGCTCAGCCTCCGGTCACGGGTGGGAAAAACGCGACTTCATCGCCGGCTTGCAGCGGCTCGTCCAGGCTGCACAGTTCCTGGTTGCGCGCGCACATCAGGCTGGTTTCGTTGAGCACTGCGAAGTCAGGCTCACCCGCCAGCGCCTGGCGCACGGCGTCGACGGTCGCAAAGTCACCTTCCATCTCCAGGGAATCCAAGCCGATCGCTTCGCTGTAGCGCGCAAAAAACAATACGTTGATGCTCATGCCTGGTCCGCCTTGAAGTGCCCGCTCTTACCGCCAAGCTTTTCCAGCAGGCGAATACTTTCGATGGTCATGCCACGGTCCACGGCCTTGCACATGTCGTAGATGGTCAATGCGGCGACGCTGGCGGCGGTCAACGCTTCCATCTCCACGCCGGTCTGGCCGGAGAGTTTGCAGCGCGCCAGGATGTGCACCGAGTCTGCACCGTCGGCGCTGAGTTCGACCTTGACCCCGGTCAACATCAGCGGGTGGCACAGGGGGATCAGGTCACTGGTTTTTTTCGCCGCCTGGATCCCGGCAATGCGGGCCACGGCAAACACGTCGCCCTTGGGGTGCGCGCCGTCGACAATCATTTGCAGGGTTTCGGGCAACATGCGCACGCGCGCTTCGGCCACCGCCTCACGGAAGGTCACGGACTTGTCGGTGACGTCGACCATATGGGCGCGACCTTGGGAATCGAGATGAGTCAGCACAGGGATACTCCTGATCAGGAGCAGGGATTGTAAACCCAACCAGGATTAAATGTGGCAGCAGACCTGTGTGGGAGCTGGCTTGCCTGCGATGCAGCCACCGCGGTGTATCAGTTGCACCGAGGTGATGCTATCGCAGGCAAGCCAGCTCCCACACAAACCGGCTCTTGCAGGCTATAAGTGAGATTCGGCGTATTCGGCCAGAATCGAACGAGGCACCCCTTGCAGCGCAATATGCACGCCGTTCGGGAAGTCTTTGAAGCGCTCCGTCAGGTAGGTCAGCCCGGAGCTGGTCGCGGACAGGTAAGGGGTGTCGATCTGCGCCAGGTTGCCCAGGCACACCACTTTGGAGCCGGCGCCGGCACGGGTGATGATGGTTTTCATCTGGTGCGGGGTCAGGTTCTGGCATTCATCGATCAGGATCAGGCTCTGCTGGAAGCTGCGACCTCGGATGTAATTGAGGGATTTGAACTGCAACGGCACTTTGCTGAGGATGTAGTCGACGCTGCCATGGGTGTTTTCGTCATCCATGTGCAAGGCTTCGAGGTTGTCGGTGATCGCCCCCAGCCACGGCTCCATTTTTTCCGCTTCAGTGCCGGGCAAAAAGCCGATCTCCTGGTCCAGGCCCTGCACGCTGCGGGTGGCGATGATGCGGCGATAGCGCTTGGTCACCATGGTCTGTTCGATGGCGGCGGCCAGGGCGAGGATGGTTTTGCCCGAGCCTGCGGCGCCGGTCAGGTTGACCAGGTGGATGTCCGGGTCGAGCAGCGCATACAACGCCAGGCTCTGGTAGATATCACGTGGTTTCAGGCCCCAGGCTTCCTGGTGCAACAGGGGTTCCTGATGCAGGTCGAGGATCAGCAGCTTGTCGACCTGGATTTCCTTGATCCAGCCGACGAAGCCCTGTTCGTCGATGATGAATTCATTGATGTGCACGGCCGGCAGGTTGTCGATCAACTGTACCTGGTGCCAGGTGCGGCCATGGTCCTGGCGGGTTTCGACCTTGCTGACCAGGTCCCAGAACGAGCCTGTCACGGTGTGATAACCACGGGACAGCATCGATACGTCGTCGACGAGTTGGTCGGTGCTGTAGTCCTCGGCGGCGATCCCACACGCGCGGGCCTTGAGGCGCATATTGATGTCTTTGGTCACCAGCACCAGGCGCAGGTCCTTGTCGCGCGCGTGCAGGTCGATCAACTGGTTGATGATTTTGTTGTCGTTCAGGTTTTCCGGCAGCAGGCTGTTGGGCTCGCTGCGCTTGCTCATCAGAATCGACAGCAAGCCCTTGGGCCCGCTCTTGCCACGCTGGATGGGTACGCCGACTTCAACGTCCTCCGGCGATGCCTCGCCCAGTGTCTTGTCGATCAGGCGGATGGCCTGTCGGCATTCGGCGGCCACGCTGTGATGCCCGCTTTTGAGTTTGTCGAGTTCCTCAAGCACGATCATGGGGATGGCGACGTGGTGTTCTTCGAAGTTAAGCAGTGCGTTTGGATCGTGGATCAGTACGTTGGTATCAAGCACATAAAGGATTGGCTGGTCGGAAGAAGGGTTACGTCCATGATCATCCATACTCGGTCACCTTTGTGGGAGCCATTCGACGCAATACCTGGGCGGTGCTGCGCCTCGAATCGACCACCGAACACACCTGAGTGACGTCAAGTGCATTGCCCACAGCAGGAGTCTTGGAAGACGCCACCTGTGTTGCAGGTTTCGGCGATCTGACTTCGTAATACCGCAAAACCCATGACAGGAAAAAGCACTTTGACGCTTTTTTGAAGTTTATTTTTCAGAATGACGAATAGCACTAGCCGAGTGCCAGGCAGCCCGCTAAAGTCGGAAGTCCGCCTGCATCGAAATGTCGCGCAAAATCACCCCGAAATGCCCCGTACCCAACAGGGCCGGGCATTTCAGCGAAATGCCTCCCGGCAGTCCTGCCAACCCAAACCACTCTGCGCCGTCGCCTGCAACAACATCGGCAACGCCTCACGCGCCTTGCCCTGGGTGTCGTGAAACACGATCACGCCCTTGCGCCACAGCAGCATCAATGTGAGCACCCGTTGCGCCGACTCATCGGCCTCAAGCTTGCCCGGCTCGTCCTGGGAATCGATGTCCCACAACGCCACCTGCAAGCCCTGGGCCTGGAAAAAACCCTGGCTGTCGGCGCGGCGCTGGCCATAGGGTGGACGGAACAGCGGCACATAGTTTTCCGGCATCAGGTTTTGCACCAGGGAGGCGCTGCGGGTGACGGAGCCCTGCCAATCCACCCAATGGCTGTGGGAGCGATATTGCCAGCCCTGGGTGCCCACGCACTGGCCTTGGTACAACGCCTGCACCTCGGCGACGGAGCTACGTTCCACACGGGTTTGCAGGCTGCTGCCGAGGGCAAAGAACGTGGCGTTCATCTTCTGCTTGCGCAGGTAATCGGCGAGCCAGTCGGTGTTGCCGCTGGCCGGCGCAGGGCCGCCGTCAAACGTCAGCAGGAACAGACGGTCGTTGAATTCGTCGCCATTGCGCTCGTGCTCGCCGAAACGCGCGACTTCGCTGCTGATCTGCGGGAACAGCGCGGCCTTGCGCAGCAGCTCGTCCAGATAGCGCTCATGAAACGTGCGGCTCGGGGCAGCCCAGGCTATATAGAAAGAGTCTTGGCTCACTTCGAACTTGCCGGCCTGCTCGCGCAGGTCGTCCATGCTTTCGACCAGATAGCAGAACGACGCGTCGACCTCACAGCTTTCCTGGGCGAACCTATAGTTCTCCAGCAAGCGCTGCCAGAGCCGGCGGCGCAGGTCGTCGGTGGCGGCCCGGTTGATGATCTTCAAGCCCAGGCGCTGTTTGAGCGCGGCGTCATCCTGGGACTCGCTTGCGAGCAGGCTGTGGGCGAACATCAGGATTTCCGCGCGCGAAGCCACATCGAACAGCGCCGGGCTGCTGAGCTGCTCGGGCCAGGTGCCACGGTCGAGGCTGGCCACATCCACCGGCGCCGCCTGGGCGTTCAGGCAGAGCACGCAGGCTGTCAGTAAAAGCGCGATTCGCACTTGGGGTCTCCTTCTCCAGAGTCGTCGGCCACTATAGCGGATCATGCCTATCACCATCATAGGTGGAGTCAAAACGCCCCAACCCCTAGAATCGCGCCCACGCTACACGCCACGATTCCAGGAGCCAACTTCATGCTGATGGTGATTTCCCCAGCCAAAACCCTCGACTTTGAGTCAAAGCCGGCCACTGCGCGCTTCACCCAGCCGCAGTACCTGGACCACTCCCAGCAATTGATCGAGCAACTGCGCGGACTCAGCCCGGCGCAGATCAGCGAGTTGATGCACGTCTCCGACAAGATCGGCGGCCTCAACGCCGCGCGCTTCGGCAGTTGGACCCCGGCGTTCACGCCGGCCAATGCCAAGCAGGCGCTGTTGGCGTTCAAAGGCGATGTGTACACCGGCTTGAATGCCGAGACCTTCAGCGATGCCGATTTCACTTACGCCCAGGATCACCTGCGCATGCTCTCGGGTTTGTACGGCCTGCTGCGCCCCCTGGACCTGATGATGCCGTACCGCCTTGAGATGGGCACCAAGCTCGCCAATCCGCGGGGCAAGGATTTGTATGCGTTCTGGGGCACGCGCATCAGCGAATGGTTGAACGAAGCGCTGGTTGAACAAGGTGACAACGTGCTGCTGAACCTGGCGTCCAACGAGTACTTTTCGGCGGTCAAGCGCACGGCTTTGAACGCGCGGGTCATCAATACCGAGTTCAAGGACCTCAAGAACGGCCAGTACAAAATCATCAGCTTCTACGCCAAAAAGGCGCGGGGCATGATGAGCCGCTTTGTCATCCAGGAGCGCATCAACGACCCAGCCAAGCTCAAGGCCTTTGATGCGCAGGGCTATCGCTTCGATGCGCAGCAGTCCACGCCGGAAAAATTGGTGTTTCTGCGCGATCACGCACCGGAATAAGGCGCCCTCGCACAGACGCTCAAATGTGGGAGCTGGGTTGCCTGCGATAACAGTCTTTCAGTAGCACAATTGCCAACTGACCCGCCGCTATCGCAGGCAAGCCAGCTCCCACATTTTTAGCGCATTCCCGCCTTAAAACGTCATACTTTTGGCGTCAAAAAACATCATGAAGCACATCTAACAATTCTTTCACTCGACATCCGTCGTTTTTTTTCGTAGTGGCACCAATTTTTTTAAACACTAGTGGCACAAAACTATCCCTTCGCGCCAACTACCTGTAACTACTGGCCCAAATTGCAAGTGCTATCAATATAGTATTAGTGCCATCTCTGCCAATATTTCAAAAAATTTCTGGAAACAGGATGAGCGGCCAGGAACTTCGTCTGAACGCACGGCTCATACCACCGGTAACGAAATTCTCTGTTCCTGTAAGAGATGACTTACATAGCGACCCACGGAAGCAGCCAAGTTGCCCCATCAACTTTGACTCACGGGTCACATCATCGACTGATATGAGTTGAGGGCGGCGATAAGGATCAATTGCTATCCCCAAGAGGCCAAGGTAGCGCTTACCCAAATGTGTCAGTGATGACACCCAAGGTGTTGATATTTAAAGGCTAGCAGCCTCTATCTGCACCCTGCGGCACTGGCGTCGGCACCTTCCCCCAAGAAGGCCGGCTGCATTTAAGGGCAAGCCCCAATAACAAGGCCAAGTTGCGCACAACTTGAGTGCAATAGTTAGTCACTCACTATTTAACATGCCTGTACGCGGTAAGTCGGCGTCTATTCGCTCAACTTCCGTGGCATTCAGTGACGCTTGCAAAAATGAACTCGCCATCTATTTGGCATGATTAATACCGTCTTCAATGACAATGAGGTAAATGCGATGCGCATCAGCATATTTGGTTTGGGTTACGTTGGCGCGGTATGTGCCGGTTGCCTGTCTGCCCGCGGCCACGAAGTGGTTGGCGTAGACATCTCCAAGGACAAGATTGACCTTATCAATGCAGGCAAATCGCCAATCGTTGAACCCGGCCTGGGCGAGCTGTTGAGCCAGGGTATTGAAACCGGCCGGCTGCGCGGCACCACCAACTTCGCCGAAGCCATCCGCGACACTGACCTGTCGATGATTTGCGTCGGTACCCCGAGCAAGAAAAACGGCGACCTGGAACTGGACTACATCGAAGCGGTATGCCGCGAGATCGGCCTGGTCCTGCGTGACAAAGCCACCCGCCACACCGTGGTCGTGCGCAGCACTGTGCTGCCGGGTACCGTGGCCAATGTGGTGATCCCGATCCTCGAAGACTGCTCCGGCAAAAAAGCCGGTGTCGACTTCGGTGTTGCGGTCAACCCGGAATTCCTGCGTGAATCCACCGCCATCGCCGACTACGACCTGCCACCGATGACCGTCATCGGCGAATTCGACAAAGCCTCCGGCGATGTCCTGCAGTCGCTGTACGAAGAACTCGACGCACCGATCATCCGCAAGGACATCGCCGTTGCCGAGATGATCAAGTACACCTGCAACGTGTGGCACGCCACCAAAGTGACCTTCGCCAACGAGATCGGCAACATCGCCAAGGCTGTCGGCGTCGACGGTCGCGAAGTGATGGAAGTGGTCTGCCAGGACAAGACGCTCAACCTGTCCCAGTACTACATGCGCCCAGGCTTCGCCTTTGGCGGTTCGTGCCTGCCCAAAGACGTGCGCGCCCTCACCTACCGCGCCAGCACCCTGGACGTGGAAGCGCCGCTGCTCAACTCGCTGATGCGCAGCAACGAGTCCCAGGTACAGAACGCCTTCGACATCGTGTCCAGCCACGATAAACGCAAAGTCGCGCTGCTGGGCCTGAGCTTCAAGGCCGGTACCGATGACCTGCGCGAAAGCCCGCTGGTCGAGTTGGCCGAAATGCTGATCGGCAAGGGCTACGACCTGAGCATCTATGACGCCAACGTCGAGTACGCCCGTGTCCACGGCGCGAACAAAGACTACATCGAAGGCAAGATCCCGCACGTGTCGTCCCTGCTCAACTCGGACTTCGACGACGTGATCAACAACTCCGACGTGATCATCCTGGGCAACCGTGATGAGAAGTTCCGTGCCCTGGCGCAGAACGCACCGCACGGCAAGCAAGTGATCGACCTGGTGGGCTTCATGTCCAAGGCCACCAGTGCGAGCGGTCGCACCGAAGGCATTTGCTGGTAACAGCAACGGCAAGTTCCCGGCTGCAAGCGTACCAATCCCCAGCGCTTGCAGCCTGGAGCCTTCTTCACCTTCGGATGACGCTTATGTCCAAGTTAAAACACGTATTCCTTCAATCCGCCGGCTGGCTGTTCTTCCTGAGCCTGCTGATGGGACTCGCCCTGCTGCTGCCGGCGAGTACGTTCGACTCCGAGTCGAAGAATTTTATTTTCCTGATTGGCGCCGTCGGTATCTGGCGCTACTCGATGGGTGCTACGCATTTCTTTCGCGGCATGCTGTTCCTGTATGTGGTGTATCCGCACCTGCGCCGCAAAGTGCGCAAGCTGGGCAAATCCGCCGACCCGTCCCACGTGTTCCTGATGGTCACCAGTTTCCGTATCGATGCGCTGACCACCGCGCAGGTCTATAGCTCGGTGATCCGCGAAGCCATCGAATGCGGCTTCCCCACCACCGTGGTCTGCTCGCTGGTGGAAATGTCCGACGAGCTGCTGGTGAAAAGCCTGTGGGAACGCATGAACCCGCCGGAGCATGTGAAGCTCGACTTCGTGCGTATCGCCGGTACCGGCAAGCGCGACGGCCTGGCCTTCGGTTTCCGCGCCATCTCCCGCCACCTGCCCGATGACCGCGCCGTGGTTGCAGTGATCGATGGCGACACCGTGCTCGCCGAAGGCGTGGTGCGCAAGACCGTGCCGTGGTTCCAATTGTTCGGCAATGTCGGCGGCCTGACCACCAACGAGTTCTGCGAAGTGCGCGGCGGCTACATCATGAGCGAGTGGCACAAACTGCGCTTCGCCCAGCGCCACATCAACATGTGCTCCATGGCCCTGTCCAAGCGGGTACTGACCATGACCGGCCGCATGTCGGTGTTCCGTGCCAGTGTCGTGACCGACCCGGGCTTTATCGCCGACGTCGAAAGCGACTCGCTGCAACACTGGCGCCTGGGCCGCTTCAAGTTCCTTACCGGTGACGACAAGTCCAGCTGGTTCAGCCTGATGCGCCTGGGCTACGACACTTTCTACGTGCCGGACGCCGCGATCCACACCGTGGAACACCCGCCGGAAAAGAGCTTTATCAAGGCCAGCCGCAAGCTGATGTTCCGCTGGTACGGCAACAACCTGCGCCAGAACTCCCGCGCCCTGGGCCTGGGTGTACGCCGCCTGGGTCTGTTCACCAGCGTGGTGCTGTTCGACCAGCGTGTGTCGATGTGGACCTCGCTGCTCGGCCTGACCGTGGCGCTAATCGCCACCTTCAAGTACGGCGGCGCGTTCATCCTCGTCTACCTGCTGTGGATCGGCATCACCCGCCTGATTCTGACCCTGCTGCTGTCGTGCTCCGGCCACACGATCGGCCCGGCGTACCCGGCGATTCTCTATTACAACCAGATCATGGGCGCGCTGGTGAAGATCTACGTGTTCTTCCGCCTTGATCAACAGTCCTGGACCCGCCAGGACACCAAACTGACCCGCGATTTGGCCAGCTTTCAACGTTGGTTCAACACCTGGTCGTCTCGGACCATGACCTTCTCCGCCGGCAGCATTTTCGTCGCCGTGTTGCTGATGATGGTCTGACCCTGCCAAGCCTGAATTAACTAGGAACTACACACACCATGAATAGCCAAGTAAACGCCAACGTTGTCCACGAATCCGAAGCCCAGCGCCAGCACGCCCGGGTCAAAATCCCGGCCAAGCTGCGCTTCTTCAACACTGACCGCACGCCGACCGAAGCACGCGTGCTCGACCTGTCCGCCGGCGGCCTGGCGTTCACCGCCACCCAGCCGCTGACCGTCGGTGAAGTGCACAAGGGCCGCCTGCAGTTTGTGATCGATAACCTCGGCCTGGCCATGGACGTGGAGCTGCAGATCCGCTCTTACGACCGCCAGACCGGCCGCACCGGTTGCCAGTTCCAGAACCTCGACGCCCAGGATATTTCCACCCTGCGCCACCTGATCACCTCGCACTTGTCCGGTGACATCGTGACCATGGGCGACGTGCTGGCCACCCTGCAACGCGACAACTTCACCAAGGCGCGCAAGAACAAGGACAGCGGCAGCAACATGAGCGCCTTTGGCCGTTTGCGCGCCGTGACCTTCAGCCTGGCGATCTTCCTGGTGGGCCTCGCCGCGTTCGGTTTTGTTTTCAAGTCGCTCTACGGCATGTATTTCGTCAGCCACGCACAGGCCGGCCTCGTCAGCGTGCCGGGCATGAACGTGACCATGCCGCGTGACGGCACCGTACAAAGCCTGCTCAAAGGTGACGCGATCGCCGCCAAAGGCGCGCCGCTGGCGACGTTCAGCACCAGCATGCTGGATGTGCTCAAGGGCCACCTGGACGAAGAGCAGCTGCAACCGGCCAAGGTTGAAGAACTGTTCGGCAAGCAAATGACCGGCACCCTGACCTCCCCTTGCGATTGCATCGTGGCGCAGCAACTGGTCGCCGACGGTCAGTACGCCAGCAAAGGCGACGTGATCTTCCAACTGGTTCCACGCGGCGCCCAGGCCAATGTTGAAGCACGCTTCTCCTATCGCCAGTTCGGCGACGTGCGCCCAGGCACCCCGGTTACCTTCCAGGTCGCCGACGAAGAACAGACCCGCACCGGCACCATCGTCAGCAGCACCAGCCTGAACAGCGCCGACCTGTCCTCCGACATCCGTGTGCAGATCAAGCCCGATGCACCGCTGGACAGCACCTACGCCGGCCGCCCGGTGGAAGTGACCAGCGACCGTGGCCCATCGCTGAACTGGCTGATCGATAAAGCCATGGCTCACGGTCTGTAAGCGAGGACATGCCTGTGAATCGTATTTCAATTACACCATCAGCTTCTGTGGGAGCCGGGCTTGCCCGCGATGCAGACGACTCGGTGCATCAGTTGCACCGCGTCGATGCTATCGCAGGCAAGCCAGCTCCCACACAGAGCAAAGCTCATTCGGCCGCTGCGTATTGCGCGCTGGCACTGGCCGTGAGCCTCGCCGGTTGCGCCGGCCTGCCCGACCAACGCCTGGCCAATGAAGCCCTCAAGCGCGGTGACACCGTCACCGCCCAGCAGAATTACCAGCAACTGGCAAACCTGGGCTACAGCGAGGCCCAGGTGGGCCTGGCCGACATCCAGGTGGGCACCCGCGATCCGGCGCAGATCAAACAGGCCGAAGCCACCTATCGCGCAGCGGCGCAGACATCGCCGCGCGCCCAGGCGCGGCTTGGCCGCTTGCTGGTGGCCAAGCCAGGCAGCACCGAAGCCGAACACCATGAAGCCGAAGGCCTGCTGAAAAAGGCCTTTGCCAATGGCGAAGGCAACACGCTGATCCCGCTGGCGATGCTGTACCTGCAATACCCGCACAGTTTCCCGAACGTCAACGCCCAGCAGCAGATCAGCCAGTGGCAAGCCGCCGGCTACCCGGAAGCCGGCCTGGCCCAGGTGCTGCTGTATCGCACCCAGGACACCTACGACCAGCATCTGGATGACGTAGAGCGCATCTGCAAAGCGGCGCTGAACACCACCGATATCTGCTACGTCGAACTGGCCACGGTCTACCAGAAAAAAGCCGAGCCGGAAAAACAGGCCGAGCTGCTCAAGCAGATGGAAGCCGGCTACAGCCGTGGCACCGTCACCGCACAACGTGTCGACAGCGTCGCCCGTGTGTTGGGCGATTCGACTCTGGGCAAGACCGACGAGAAAACCGCCCAGGCCCTGCTGGAAAAAATCGCCCCTGGCTACCCGGCGTCGTGGGTCAGCCTGGCGCAACTGCTCTACGACTTCCCCGAACTGGGCGATGTCGACCAGATGATGAAGTACCTGGACAACGGCCGCGCCGCCGACCAGCCGCGCGCCGAGCTGTTGCTGGGCAAGCTCTACTACGAAGGCAAGTGGGTACCGGCCGACGCCAAGGCCGCCGAAGCCCATTTCGAAAAAGCCGTCGGCAAGGAAGTGGCCGCCGATTACTACCTCGGCCAGATCTACCGCCGTGGCTACCTGGGCAAGGTCTATCCGCAAAAAGCCCTGGACCACTTGCTGACCGCTGCGCGCAATGGCCAGAACAGCGCCGATTTCGCCATCGCCCAATTGTTTTCCCAAGGCAAGGGCACCAAGCCCGACCCATTGAACGCCTATGTCTTCAGCCAATTGGCTAAAGCCCAGGACACGCCGGAGGCCAATGACTTGGCCACGCAGCTCGAAGCCCCGCTCACGCCGGAACAACGCGCGCAAGGCCAACGCCTGGTGCAGCAGGAACTGGCCGCCCGCGGCACCCTGGCCCAGAGCACGCTGCAACTGCACGCCCTGGATGAAGAAGAAGAAGACGGCGAGGAATCCCTATGAAGCTCAACCCATTCGTCAAGGCCGGTATTGGCCTGACTTTTGCCCTGCTGTGGTCGTGCCCGACCCTGGCCGCCCTGACCGAAGCGAAGAACTTCGGGCTGGAAGTGAAGGCCACCGCGCAGTCCGAAGATGACCGCGATCTGGGCACGCAGAAAGGCGGCGACGTCAACGGCATCGGCCTCGACCTGCGCCCGTGGGTCTACGGCGAAAGTGGCGCCTGGAGCGCCTACGCCATGGGCCAGGCGGTGGTGTCGAGCGACATCATCGAGACCGACACCCTGCAACAGTCGGCGAATGACGAAAACCAGCAGACCACCAACAATGACCGCAAGACCAAGAAAAATTACTTGGCCATGCGCGAATTCTGGGTCGGCTACAGCGGCTTCACGCCGTACCCCGGCGAGATCCTCAAGCTGGGTCGCCAACGCCTGCGTAATGACGACGGCCAATGGCGCGACACCAACATCGAGGCGCTGAACTGGACCTTCGACACCACCCTGCTCAAGGCCAATGTCGGCGTCGCCGAGCGTTTCAGCGAATACCGCACCGACCTCAAGGAACTGTCGCCGGTGGACAAGGACCGTCAGCACCTCTACGCCGACGCGTCCTACCAGTGGATGCCGGGCCAGTGGATCGGCCTGCGTGGCCATCACACCCATGACAACGGCAAGCTCGATTATCCGGAACCGGGCCAGCCCACCGACTCGCTGGACAAGCGTTCGAACGGCGACCTGACCTGGCTCGGCATCGAAGCCAACAGCGACGCCTACAACTGGCGCAACACCAACACCGTGAACTACTGGGCCAGCATCACCGGCATGCGCGGCGACCGTGACAGCGTCAACGCGTTGAAGTCCGACGGCTCGCGCCCGGACCAGGCCAAGCGCAGCGAGGACGTGAACGGCTGGGCGACCGACATCGGTGTTCGCCTGCGCCTGGATCCGCAGTGGCAAGTGGGTGCGGCCTATGCCCGCGCCAGCGAAAACTATGAGCAGAACGGCCTGCAAAGCAACCGTTCGAACTGGACCGGCACCCAGTCCCGCGTGCACCGTTTCGGCGAAGCGTTCCGTGGCGAGATGAACAACATGCAGTCCATGAGCCTGTTCGGTTCCTGGCAGCTGCGTGAGGACTATGACGCCAGCCTGGTGTACCACAAGTTCTGGCGCGTGGACGGCAACAAGCCGGTCAGCAGCAACGGCATTGCGGCGCTGGACAACACCACCGACGCCGCGGGTGACATTGTCGCCAGCACCTCGCTACCGCTGGCAGACGGTAAAAAGGACCTGGGCCAGGAAATGGACTTGGTGGTGACCAAGTACTTCAAGTCCGGCCTGTTGCCGGCAGCAATCAGCCAGTCGTTCGACGAGCCTTCGGCCCTGGTGCGTTTCCGTGCCGGTGTGTTCAAGCCAGGTGATGCCTATGGCAGCAACGTCGACTCCTACATGCATCGCGCGTTCGTCGACGTGATCTGGAAATTCTGATGGGAGCCTGCGCAATGAACCCTCAAGCCCTCAAAGGCTCGGCCCTGCTGGCGGCAGCGATGCTGCTGGCAAGCGGCGCCGCCATGGCCGATGTCGCGCCGCAGGCTAAAGCGCCGACTATCGCCAAAGAGCTGCAGCAGGCCAAGACCTACACCATTTCCAGCCCGCCGACCGCGCCGCTGGAAATGGCCAAGCCGGCCCTGCCGGACCTGTCGGGCTACACCGCGGCGGCGATCGAGAAGAAGATCGTGCGCACCAAACCAGGCAAGATCAGCATCCGCCGCATGATGCAGGAAGACGCGCTCAAGGACTTCATTGGCGGTGACAACAAGATGGCCGAGTGGGTGGTGCGCCAGCACGGCATCCCCCAGGCGATTTTCATCGACGATGGCTACATGAACCTCAAGGACCTGCTGGGCAAAGTGCCCAAGCAGTACCTGAGCGAAACTTCGCCGGGCGTGTTCCTGGCCAAGCTGCCGATCGTGGTCGGGCGCAAGGGCATCCTGGACATCGACAAAAACACCCAGGAGCTGCGCCTTTCGCAGGAAGCCGGTTCGTTCCTGATCAACGATGGCCAGCTGTTTGTGCGTGACACCAAAGTCACCGGCTGGAGCGAAAAGGCCAACGGCCCGGCGCTGTTCAAGTCGCCGAAGGAATTTCGTCCGTTCCTGCTGGCCTGGGGCGGCACCGAGACTTATATCTCCAACACCAAGATGGCCAGTTTCGGCTACGCCAACAGTAAGTCGTACGGGGTGAGTATCTCCCAGTACACGCCGAATATGGCCAAGGTGCTCAAGCGTGCGGAGCCGACGGGCTGGATCATCGATTCCGAGTTCTCGGACATGTGGTACGGCTTCTACTGCTACGAGACCACAGGCTTTGTGATCAAGAGCAATACCTACAAAGACAACATCGTCTACGGCATTGACCCGCACGACCGTTCCCACGGCCTGATCATCGCGGACAACACCGTCTACGGCACGAAGAAGAAGCACGGCATCATCATTTCCCGGGAAGTGAACGACAGCTTCATCTTCAACAACCGCAGCTACGACAACAAGCTCTCGGGCCTGGTGCTCGACCGTAACAGCGTCAATAACCTGGTGGCCGACAACGAGTTCTACCGCAACCACACCGACGGCATCACCCTCTATGAGAGCGGTGACAACCTGCTGTGGGGCAACAAGGTCATCGCCAACCGTCGCCACGGTATCCGCGTGCGTAACAGCGTGAACATCAAGCTGTACGAAAACACCTCGATGGCCAACGGCCTGACCGGGCTCTACGGCCACATCAAGGACCTGACCGACACCGACCGCGACATCGCACTCGACCCGTTCGACGCCAAGGTGTCGCTGATCGTGGTCGGCGGTGAACTGGCGGGTAACGGCAGCGGGCCGCTGTCCATCGACTCGCCGTTGAGCGTGGAACTGTATCGCGTGTCGATGCTGGCGCCGACCAAAACCAGCGGCATCAGCTTCAACGGCGTGCTGGGCGATCGCCAGGAAGAGATTCTCGATCTGCTGGTGCGCCAGCAGAAAGCCGTGCTGATCGACCCTGTCGAACGCCAGACCGAATTGCAGGACTGAGGATGACCCTTATGCACCCACACATGATCAAACTGCTGAGCCTCTCGGGTCTGACCCTCGGCCTGCTCGCGGCCAGCCAGGGCGTGCGCGCCGACGAGATCAAGGCGCCGACTTTCACCGCCGAACCTTGCTGCAGCCTGTGCCCGGCCGCCCATGACGCAAAGAACTACACCACGCGTTATCAGCAGAACTTCACCACTCTGGTACAAGCCCAGGGCGACTGGCTGTTCCGTACCCAGGAAGACCTGCGTACCGAATTCGACACCACCCCGTCCGGCTACAAGCGCATGCAACAGCTGCACGATGCGTTCAAGAGCAAGGGCGTGGAACTGGTGGTGGTCTACCAGCCGACCCGCGGCCTGGTGAACCGCAACAAGCTCAACCCCGAAGAGAAAGCCAAGTTCGATTTCGACAAGGCACTGGGCAACTACAAGACCATGCTCGGCCGTTTCGCCAAGATGGGCTACGTGGTACCGGACCTGTCGCCGTTGACCAATGAGCAACTGCCGGATGAATTGCCGGCCCACGACTTCTATTTCCGTGGCGACCAGCACTGGACTCCTTACGGTGCCCAGCGCACGGCGAAAATCGTCGCAGCCAAGATCAAGCAGATGCCTGAGTACGCCGCAATTCCCAAGCGTGAATTCGAAACCAAGCGCTCCGGGCGCATGGGCAAGACCGGCACCCTGCACAACATGGCCGGGCAACTGTGCGGCACCAGCTACGCGATCCAGTACATGGACCAGTTCACCACCGAGCCCAAGGGCGAAGCGGGCGACGGCGATCTGTTCGGCGATTCGGGCGACCCGCAGATCACGCTGGTGGGCACCAGCCACAGTGGCAAGAACTACAACTTCGCCGGTTTCCTGCAGGAGGAGATCGGTGCCGACATCCTCAACGTCGCCTTCCCCGGCGGTGGCCTGGAAGGCTCGATGATCCAGTACCTGGGCAGCGAAGAATTCCAGAAAAACCCGCCGAAGATCCTGATCTGGGAATTCTCGCCGCTGTACCGCCTCGACCAGGAAACCATCTACCGCCAGATGATGGCGCTGCTGGACAACGGTTGCGAAGGCAAGACCGCGCAGATGACCGCCAGCACGACATTGAAACCCGGCAAGAACGAATTGATGGTTAACAGTTCGAACAAAGACCTGCGCAACGCCAACCATCAGGTCGATATCCGCTTTGCCGACCCGTCGGTGAAAACCCTGCAAGCCACCCTCTGGTACATGAACGGGCGCCACGAGGACATCAAGATCGAGAAACCCGAAACATCCGATACAGACGGGCGTTTCGCCTTTGAACTGCGCACCGATGAAGACTGGGCCTCGCAGAACTTGCTGGCCGTGGAAGTGCAGGGCCCTGAAGCGGGCGCTGCGGCGCAGAAAGTCGAAGCGAAAATTTGCACACGCAACGTATTCCCCGCCGGTGGTCAACAGACTGCCTCAACGGGGCAATGAGGTTACCTATGCAGAAATTACTGATTCCATCGTTGCTGGGCCTGGCGATTTTCGCCGGCGCAGCCAACGCTGCCGCCCCGCTGCGTCCGCCCCAGGGCTATTTCGCACCGATCGAAGCGTTCAAGACCGGCGAAGCCAAGGAAAACTGCGACACCATGCCGACGCCCTACACCGGGCCTCTGCAGTTTCGCAGCAAGTACGAAGGCTCCGACAAGGCGCGTTCGACCTTGAACGTGCAATCGGAGAAAGCCTTTCGCGACAGCACCGCCGACATCACCAAGCTGGAAAAAGACACCAGCAAACGCGTGATGCAGTTCATGCGCGACGGTCGCCCGGAACAGCTCGAATGCACGCTGAACTGGCTGGTTTCGTGGGCCAAGGCCGATGCGTTGATGTCCAAGGACTTCAACCACACCGGTAAATCGATGCGCAAATGGGCGCTGGGCAGCATGGCCTCGGCCTACGTGCGCCTGAAGTTCTCCGAGTCGCACCCGCTGGCCAACCACCCGCAGGAAGCGCAACTGATCGAAGCCTGGTTCAACAAACTGGCTGATCAGGTGGTGAGCGACTGGGACAACCTGCCGCTGGAAAAAACCAACAACCACTCCTACTGGGCCGCCTGGTCGGTGATGGCGACGTCCATCGCCACCAACCGTCGCGATCTGTTCGATTGGGCCGTCAAGGAATACAAGGTCGGCGTGAACCAGGTCGATGACCAGGGCTTCCTGCCGAATGAATTGAAGCGTCAGCAGCGCGCGTTGTCGTACCACAACTACGCCCTGCCGCCGCTGTCGATGATCGCCAGTTTTGCCTTGGTCAACGGGGTGGATCTGCGTCAGGAAAACAACAGCGCGCTCAAGCGCCTCGGCGAAAAAGTGCTGGCCGGGGTGAAAGACCCGGAGATCTTCGAGCAGAAGAACGGCAAAGAGCAGGACATGAAGGACCTCAAGGAGGACATGAAATATGCCTGGCTTGAACCCTTCTGCACCCTCTACACCTGCGCGCCGGATGTGATCGAGCGCAAGCATGGGATGCAGCCGTTCAAGACGTTCCGTCTGGGGGGTGACCTGACCAAGGTCTACGACCCGACGCATGAGAAAGGCAACAAAGGCAGTTAGTCGCTGATCGTTCCCACGCTCTGCGTGGGAATGCAGCACGGGACGCTCTGCGTCCCAAAGCGTGACGCAGAGCGTCACAAGAGGCATTCCCACGCAGAGCGTGGGAACGATCACAGCCTCCCCCGACATCGTGGGGGGGTTTGGGGGGGCTGCGGCCCTTGACTGTTGGTTAAACATGGAGAGATCGGGATGGTTTTCTCGTCCAATGTGTTCCTGTTTCTGTTCTTGCCGATCTTTCTCGGCTTGTACTATTTGAGCGGGCAACGCTATCGCAACCTGCTGCTGCTGCTGGCCAGCTACGTGTTCTACGCCTGGTGGCGAGTGGACTTCCTGGCCCTGTTCGCCGCCGTGACGCTGTGGAACTACTGGATCGGCCTCAAGGTCGGTGCGGCCGGCGTGCGCACCAAGCCGGCCCAGCGCTGGCTGCTGCTCGGCGTGGCGGTCGACCTGTGCATCCTCGGCTACTTCAAGTACGCCAACTTCGGCGTCGACAGCATCAACGTGATGATGAAGTCGATGGGCCTGGAGCCGTTCATCCTCACCCACGTGCTGTTGCCGATCGGGATCTCGTTCTACATCTTCGAGTCCATCAGCTACATCATCGACGTGTATCGCGGTGATACCCCGGCCACACGCAACCTCATCGACTTTGCAGCGTTCGTGGCGATCTTCCCGCACCTGATCGCCGGTCCCGTGCTGCGCTTTCGCGACCTGGCCGACCAGTTCAACAACCGCACCCATACCCTGGATAAATTCTCCGAGGGCTGCACGCGGTTCATGCAGGGGTTCATCAAGAAGGTGTTCATCGCCGATACCCTGGCGGTGGTGGCCGATCATTGCTTCGCCTTGCAGAACCCGACGACCGGCGATGCCTGGCTCGGCGCGCTGGCCTACACCGCGCAGCTGTACTTCGACTTCTCCGGCTACAGCGACATGGCGATCGGCCTGGGCTTGATGATGGGTTTCCGCTTCATGGAAAACTTCAAGCAGCCGTACATCAGCCAGTCGATCACCGAGTTCTGGCGGCGCTGGCACATCAGCCTCTCCACTTGGCTGCGTGACTACCTGTACATCACCCTGGGCGGCAACCGTAAAGGCACGCTGACCACCTACCGCAACCTGTTCCTGACCATGCTGCTCGGTGGCCTGTGGCACGGTGCGAACATCACCTACATCGTGTGGGGTGCCTGGCACGGCATGTGGCTGGCGATTGAAAAAGCCATCGGCCTCAATACCGCGCCGCGCAGCTTCAATGTGCTGCGCTGGGCCTTCACCTTCCTGCTGGTGGTGATGGGCTGGGTGATCTTCCGCGCCGAGAACCTGCACGTTGCCGGGCGTATGTACGGTGCGATGTTCAGCTTTGGCGAGTGGTCGCTGTCGGAACTCAACCGCGCCAACCTCACCGGGCTGCAAGTGGCGACCCTGGTGGTGGCCTACGCGACCCTGGCGTTCTTTGGCCTGCGCGACTTCTACACCAATCGCCCTGCCGAGAAGACCAAGCCGGCCGACCCGAGCCTGATCAAGGCCGTACCGGGCGACAACCCAGGCAGCATCCACGAGCCCGGTTTTACCGTGGGCCGTGACGCCGCCGTGCAACCGGCCTACTGGACCGCTGACTGGCCACGCTACGCAATGCGCGCGGCTGTGCTGCTGCTGTTCGTGGCGTCGATTCTCAAACTGTCGGCGCAGAGTTTCTCGCCGTTCCTTTACTTCCAATTCTGAGGGAGCCGACCATGACCCGTTCATTACGCATCCTCTACATCGGCCTGTTCCTGGTGCTGTTGCTGGCCCTGGGCGCCTGGTCGCTGCGCAGTTTCTTCGGCTTCAGCACCAATGCCGACGCGACCGTGCTCAACGGCCGCTGGGCCAAAGCCGTCGAGACGCACTACGACGAGGAGTTCCCGATCAAGCGCTTGGGCACTAACCTTTGGGCGGCGCTGGACTACAAGCTGTTCAATGAAGGCCGCCCTGGCGTGGTGCTGGGCCGCGATCACTGGTTGTACAGCGACGAGGAGTTCAACCCCGCCGTCAACGAAGACCAGAACCTTCAAGACAACTACGCGCTGGTCGAAGGCGTACGCCAAAAGCTCAAGGCCCAAGGCATTCAGTTGGTAATGGCGATCGTACCGGCCAAGGTGCGCCTGTACCCGGAACACCTGGATGAGGTGAAACCGGCGAGCATCCACGCCAACCTGTACCAGGACTTCCATGCCCGCGTCGCGGCCGACAAGATCATCGCCCCAGACCTGCTCGGCCCCCTGCAACAAGCCAAGCTGGGCGGCAAGCAAGTGTTCCTGCGCACCGACACCCACTGGACGCCGGACGGTGCGGAAATCGCGGCCAAGCAGTTGGCCAAGGCGATTGCCGACAAGACCCCGCTGAGCGGCGAGCCGCAGCAGTTTGTCACCGAGGCCGAAACAACTGCGCCGCACAAAGGCGACCTGCGTCTGTTCCTGCCCCTGGACCCGCTGTTCGAAAACCTGATGCCGCCTAAAGAGCCGCTGGAAAAACGCGTGACGCACCTGGCCGAAACCAAAGGCGACGACGCACTGTTCAGTGACAGCGAAACCCCGGTGGCCCTGGTGGGCACCAGCTACAGCGCCAACCCCAACTGGAACTTCGTCGGCGCGCTCAAGCAAGCCCTGGGCCGCGACGTGGTCAGCTACGCCGAAGACGGCCACGGCCCGATCCTGCCGATGCTCAGCTACCTCAAAAGCGACGACTTCAAGAACAGCCCGCCACAGGTGCTGGTCTGGGAGTTCCCTGAACGTTATCTGCCTATCAACAACGAAATCGGCGATGCCGACCCTTCATGGGTTGCGCAGCTAAAACAAGCCGGTTCGCGCCAACAAAACATGGCAATCAACACTAAATCCGAGACGCCCGACCGGGCGCAAAACTGAAAGAGAGGTAACTCACATGACTTTCACTACAACTCCGCGTCGTCTCGCCAAGACCCTGGCCATCGCTGCCGGCTTGAGCTTCGTATCGATGTCCGCCTTCGCCGGCGG
Source organism: Pseudomonas azadiae (assembly GCF_019145355.1). Classification (NCBI taxonomy): domain Bacteria; kingdom Pseudomonadati; phylum Pseudomonadota; class Gammaproteobacteria; order Pseudomonadales; family Pseudomonadaceae; genus Pseudomonas; species Pseudomonas azadiae. The sequence goes on from NZ_JAHSTY010000001.1 coordinate 136,366, forward strand.
TGACGCCGCCCTCTATGGCCCGACCGCACCAAAAGGCTCGAGCTTCGTGCGTATCTACAACGCTTCGAACCAGGAAGTCAGCGCGACCGTTGGCAGCACCAACCTGAGCGAAGTCGCGCCACTGGCCAGCAGCGATTTCAGCTTCATGCCTGGCGGTGACTACAGCGCCAAGGTCGGCAGCCAGACGGTGCCGGTCAAACTCGCCCCCGATCACTACTACACCCTGGTCAACAACAGCAGCGGCCAGCCACAACTGATCGAAGAACCGCCGTTCAAGAACAAGCAGAAGTCCCTGGTGCGTGTGCAGAACCTCAGCGACAAAGCGCTGACCCTGAAAACCGCCGATGGCAAGACTGACGTGGTCAAGGCAGTCGCCGCCAAAAGCCGTGGCGAACGCGAAATCAACCCGGTGAAGGTGAGCCTGGCGCTTTATGACGGTGACAAGAAGGTCGGCGATGTGAAGCCGGTTGCCCTGGAGCGCGGTGAAGCGGCGGTGCTGTACGTCACCGGTTCCGGTTCGAGCCTGTCGCCAGTGTGGGTAAAACGCCCCGTGTCGACCCGCTAACTATTCCTCTGTGGGAGCCGGGCTTGCCCGCGATGGCATCACCTCGGTGTCACTGACAGACCGAGTCGCCTGCATCGCAGGCAAGCCAGCTCCCACAGGGACCGAGACAAAAACAAGAGTGAAACGACAAACCTTCGTAGCTCTGACCCAAATCGATTCAAGGAGAAACCCCCATGATTCCAGTCATCCTTTCCGGTGGTAGCGGCTCACGTCTTTGGCCGCTTTCCCGTAAACAGTTCCCAAAGCAATTCCTCGCCCTGACCGGTGAGCACACGCTGTTCCAGCAAACCCTGGAACGCCTGGTGTTCGAAGGCATGGACTCCCCGATCGTGGTCTGCAACAAGGACCACCGTTTTATCGTCAACGAGCAACTGGCCGCGCGCAAGCTGGAATGCCAGCGCATCCTGATGGAACCGTTCGGCCGCAACACCGCGCCGGCCGTGGCCCTCACCGCGATGATGCTGGTCAATGAAGGCCGTGACGAACTGATGCTGGTGCTGCCGGCCGACCACGTGATCGACGATCAGAAAGCCCTGCAACGTGCGCTGGCCCTGGCCACCGTAGCGGCCGAACGCGGCGAGATGGTGCTGTTCGGCGTACCGGCGACCCGTCCGGAAACCGGTTATGGCTACATCAAGTCCACCAACGATGCGCTGCTGCCCGAGGGCGTGAGCCGCGTCGAACAGTTCGTGGAGAAGCCCGATGAAAAGCGCGCCGTCGAGTTCGTCAAGAGCGGCGGTTACTTCTGGAACAGCGGCATGTTCCTGTTCCGTGCCAGCCGCTTCCTCGAAGAGCTGAAAAAGCACGACCCGGACATCTACGACACCTGCCTGCTGACGCTGGAACGCAGCCAGCAGGATGCCGATACGGTTTCCTTCGACGAAGCCACCTTCGCCTGCTGCCCGGACAACTCCATCGACTACGCCGTGATGGAAAAAACCCAGCGCGCCTGCGTGGTGCCGTTGAGCGCCGGTTGGAGCGACGTGGGCTGCTGGGCGTCGCTGTGGGCGGTCAACGATAAAGATATACACGGTAACGTCAGCAAAGGCGACGTGGTGATCCAGGACAGCCGCAACTGCATGATCCACGGCAACGGCAAACTGGTGTCGGTGATCGGCCTGGACAACATCGTGGTGGTGGAAACCAAGGACGCAATGATGATTGCCCACAAGGACAAGGTCCAGGGCGTCAAGCAGATGGTCTCGACCCTCAACGACCAGGGCCGCAGCGAAACCCAGAACCACTGCGAAGTCTATCGTCCGTGGGGCTCGTACGATTCGGTGGACATGGGCGGTCGCTTCCAGGTCAAGCACATCTCGGTCAAGCCGGGCGCGTGCCTGTCGCTGCAGATGCACCACCACCGCGCCGAACACTGGATCGTGGTCAGCGGCACGGCCGAAGTGACCTGTGACGAGAACGTGTTCCTGCTCACCGAAAACCAGTCCACCTACATCCCGATCGCCTCGGTGCACCGCCTGCGCAACCCGGGCAAGATTCCGTTGGAGATCATCGAAGTGCAATCGGGCAGTTACCTGGGCGAAGACGATATCGAGCGGTTCGAAGATATCTACGGTCGCTCGACGCCGGTTGAACGTGGCGTGTCGGTGAAAACTATCGCGCAATAATACAGTCGTAAGAGAAGCCCTCGCCCAGCCCATTGCGTCCCCTATCCGCAGTGGGTTGGGTGGGGGCTTTTTGTTTGGGCCTTGCAGTGGCTGTAAGGGCCTCTTCGCAGGCAAGCCAGCTCCCACAGTTAACCGCATTGCAAAGGATGTACCCGGTCAACTGTGAGAGCTGGCTTGCCTGCGATGACGCCTGGAAGCACAACCGCCAGCATTGACCCTTGCCCCCATCCTGCCTATCCTCGCGCCTGTCACGACTCATTCGTGATGAGGTTTGACGGCCTCTACCACTCATAGGACCAAGCACATTGTCATGGCGACTGTGCGTGGGGCGCTTTCGAGCGCGCCGGGTTCCTATGACCGGTCCGTCAACCTGCGCACAGTTGCCACCCATTCGTTTGACGGCGAAGCGTGGCAACTCCCATTTTCATAGGAGATCCACCATGTCCAAACAAACCACCCGCCCCACCCCTTTCGGCGTCTGCGACCGGAATGAGGCACCTCTGTTTTCCGTACAGCCCGACATCCCTATCGAACAAGCACTGGAACATGCCAGTTGTGTCTTAGGCACTGCGCGCGTGCTCACCCTGGCCGCTCAAGATTTATGCACTGAGCACCAGAGTTACCTGAATTGGGCGAGCCTGCAGTTGGCAGAAACTGGCTTGGCTTTGGTGGAGGCTTGCATTGATGGCTTGCAGGCCGATGCTTCTACTCAGTAAGTAAGTCATCGCGGGCAAGTCCACTCCCACAGTTGACCGGGTTCATCCCCGGAATACGCTCAACCTGTGGGAGCTGGCTTGCCTGCGATGGCGCCCGTGCGGCCCACACAATGCTCAAGCTAACCAATCCCACCTACGCTTAAGTTAGGATGCTCGTTCCCTATTCGAGGCAACCTCCATGTTCTTCGGCGTTCTACTGATCATCACCTGGCTGATCCTGCTGCTGCGCTATCCCGCCAAGGCCTTGCCGGTATCTCTCGCCGCCGCTGTCGGCCTGGGCTTCGTAGCGATCTGGATGGTATGGCTGGATAACCGTGAAGCGTCCCAATTGGCGCGCCTTGAGCTGCGCATCACCTACGCGCCACAGGAATGCCCCGCCGACCGCCCGCTCAAGCTGACCCTCAACAACGGCAACGACGTACCGCTGACCGAACTGCGCTGGCGCGTCGCCGCCTATGCACCGGGTGACACCGTCAACCTCGCCGACAACGTCTATGCTGCTCCACGCTATCGCGGCCCCGGCGAGTTGCAGGCCGGCGCCACTTGGGACGATTGCCTGCCCACCCCGCCGCTGCGCCCCGGCTACCGGCCGCAAACCCTGGAATTTCGTGCCGAGCACCTGCAAGGCAGTTTCTCGGACTGACAAAGGACTGACCCATGCCCAATGTACTCATCACCGGTTGCTCCAGCGGCATTGGCCGCGCCCTGGCGGACGCCTTCAAATCCGCCGGATTCAACGTGTGGGCCAGCGCCCGCCGCCCGGAAGACGTCGCCGCCCTGGCCGGCGCCGGCTTCAATGCGCTCGAACTGGACGTCAACGACAGTGCCGCCTTGCAGCGCCTGGCCGAGCAATTGGGAGAGTTGGATGTGCTGGTCAACAACGCCGGCTACGGCGCCATGGGCCCGCTGCTCGATGGCGGCACCGAGGCGATGCAGCGCCAGTTCGAGACCAATGTGTTCTCTATCGTCGGCATGACCCAGGCGCTGTTCCCGGCCCTGCGTCGCAGCAAAGGCCTGGTGGTGAATATCGGCAGTGTTTCCGGCGTATTGGTCACACCGTTTGCCGGCGCCTACTGCGCCTCGAAAGCGGCCGTGCATGCCTTGAGCGATGCACTGCGCATGGAACTGGCACCGTTCGGCGTGCGGGTGATGGAAGTTCAGCCCGGCGCCATTGATACAAGCTTTGCAAAAACCGCCGGCGCCCAAGCCGAGCAGTTGATCAACGAAAAATCCCCCTGGTGGCCGTTGCGCGACGGCATCCGTGCACGCAGCCAGGCTTCCCAGGACAAGCCGACCCCGGCCAACGAATTTGCGGCGGATGTGCTCAAGGCCGTGCAACAACCAAAACCGCCGCGCCTGCTGCGTTCGGGCAATGGCAGCCGAGCGTTGCCGTTGATGGCGGCGTTAGTGCCCAAAGGGTTATTGGAGAAGGTGTTGAACAAACGCTTTGGGTTGAGCGGTGTGTTGTAAGCAAGCGTGAAGCCCACCTGCCAAAACCTGGGATGAGTGCCATAATCGCCGCCTGCCTCTTGAAACTGACTGGCCCCACAAGGGTAATGCGATGGAAATTAGAAAAATTCGACTGAACAACGTCGGTCGTTTTACCGACTTGGAAGTCGCCTTTGCGCCTACCGAAAAGCATGCATCGAAGGTGACGGTGTTTGTGGGAAATAATGGGGCGGGGAAGACGACGATTTTGAAGTCGTTGGCGACTTCACTCAGTTGGCTTGTCGGAAGAATTAAAACGGATAACGGAAGTGGAAGCCCGATAGCCGAGGACATTGTAAATAACAGCACATCCTCTTCTTCTATCGACATATTTGTACGCTCGACCGGCCACCCTACCGAAGACAAATCAGAAGGTTTTCGCTGGACGCTTTCTCGCACTCGAAAAGGGCACCCATCCAAGGCAACTAGCAACCTTGCTGACGTCACAAAGTTAGCCGATTATTTTCGCTTGCATATCGCCATCGTTGATGAAAAGGCATCCGTTCCGATCATTGCTTTTTATCCAGTAGAGCGATCAGTGCTGGATATCCCCTTAAACATCAAGAAGTCTGGAAAACCATCTGACCAATTGGATGGCTACGATTATTCGTTAAGTGGGCGTGTGGACTTCAGTCACTTTTTTGAATGGTTTAGAGAGCGGGAAGATAGCGAGAACGAAAAAGGCATTCCGCTTTCGGTAATGGAAAATCTCGCGAAAACGGTTACGCCTGCACAAAACCATATTTTGTCCGAATTGACTGCTGTATATCTTGCTTCTCGCGACCCTCAGCTCAATGCAGTAAGAAATGCCATTAACGCATTTATGCCCGATTTTAATAATCTCCGAGTCCAGCGCCAACCACACCTGCATATGGCAGTAGATAAAGCAGGAAGGACGCTGAATGTTAACCAGCTGTCTCAGGGCGAAAAAACGTTGATGGCTCTGATTGGAGACATAGCCCGCCGTCTTGCGCTAATGAATCCTTCATTGAGCAATCCGTTACTTGGCAAAGGTGTAGTCATGATTGACGAGGTCGATCTGCACTTGCACCCGCAGTGGCAACGTCGCCTAATCCACCAACTGACCGCTACCTTCCCCCACTGCCAATTTATCCTGACCACCCACTCCCCCCTGGTAATCAGCGATACCAAAGACGTCCTGTGCTACGTGCTGGACGACGGCGAACTGGAAGAACGCAACGGCTTATACGGTCTCGACGCAAACCAGGTACTGCTCAGCGTCATGGACACGGACGTGCGCAACAGTGAAGTTCAAGCACGCCTGGATAAATTATTGGAGCTGCTGCAAGACAAAAAATTGAAAGCAGCTAAAGCCCTCTTCGAAGAGCTGTCCGCAGACCTGCCGCCCGGCCATATCGAACTGACCAAAGCCGCCCTTCTGATTCGCAAGCTGGAGTTGCGCAGTGCGTAAGATCACCAAAGGAAATGAACCGGCAGCCCTGACAAAATGGAAGCGCACGTACCCGAATGGCCGCTACTCAGATTTGACCCCGGAAGAAAGGACATGCATTCGCCGCGCCTGTATCGAAGAGCAACATGGCTTGTGCGCGTATTGCTGCCACGAAATAACACCCGACAGCGCCCACAATGAACACGTTGAGGCCAGAGAAACCGCCCCACATCGTTCGTTGGATTTTGCCAACATCGTCGCGAGCTGCAACCGCAGCAAACAATGCGGCAGAGCGCACGCCCATCAGGTTTTGCCGCTGACATCCTTAATGGATGAATGCGAAACAGAACTGAAATTTTATCTCTCCGGCCGTGTGGAGGGGCTGAGCGCTAGAGCCGTGACCTCCATCCAGGTCCTGAACCTTGGAGACTCTCGCGAAAACAATCGCGCTCTGTTCGGCGCTAGAAAGTCGATTCTGGACGCGCTGCTCTACAACAGCGGAATGGAAGGCGATGACCTTGAAGTAGCTGACATCGACTTATTAACGGCATTGAAGGAAGAACTGGAACAGCCCGACGCCAACAACCGCCTGAAACCCTTCGCCCCCGTGCTGGTGAATGTGATTCGCCAGTTAAGCGCCTGATAACGAGTACCCTCATGATCGACTACAACGACTTTTTCGAAGAAGTGATCCAGACCCACGTCGAGATCGAGCAATGGTTTGCGGGCGTTGCGCCTGAGGGCACCCTGCAAAATTTGCTGGCTCGCTTCTCGCCTGAATTCAGCATGGTTGCCCCCGCCACCGGCACGCGGGTAAATGCGGCCGGGGTCAATGCGCTGTTCACGCGCCTGGGCGGGATGCGGCCGGGGTTGAAAATCACCTTGAGCGAGATGGCGGGGATTGATCGCCATGCACGCGGCGCCACCGTGACCTACCGCGAGCAGCAGATTGATGACAGCGGCACGCAGACCGATCGCCGCGCCACGGTGGTCTTCGAAAAACAAGCCAGTGGCGCGCTGCTGTGGCGCCATTTGCATGAGACCTTTATCAAGGCCTGACGCAGTCAACATGCAGTAGCCAGGTCCTACAGCAAAAAGCGAACGGCCTGACATCATTAAAAGGAATCAATCCTCAGGCTCTTTCACCTCTGTCTCCTCACAGGTGAAAGGATGCCCAGCGACTTCCTACGAAACGGTGTGCCGGATGCCCACACCACGACCCGCCAGCGACTGACCAGCCTGCTGAATCTGCCCAAGCTCTATCGAACCATTGACGCCGACCCGGCCCTTGTCGGAGCGGGTGTGGTGCATATCGGCAGTGATTATCAGATGACGGTGCTACGGGAGTTTGTGCCGCTGTGCAGTATCAAACCCAAGCGGGTGATTCTGCGGGAGGTCACAGGACCGATGATGGCTGCCGATGATTATGCGCAATGGGTGGCAAACTCGCCGCGCGAGTCGCATCTATGGCGCGAGGCGGCGGGGATGGCCCTGGCATGCAGTGGAGCCGTGATAGGCATTATCGTTGCCAAGGCAGGCATCGCTTCAGCGCCGCTTAGTGCAGGCTCCAGCCTTGCAGTTACTTACATTGCTTATACAGCGGCAGCCGCCAGTGCTTTGCAATGTGGTAACGGCTTATGGCGAACCTACAAAGAACTGACCGACCCGGCTGAAAACGATTATTACGACAGCCTTGGTTGGTATCAGGCGATGAGCGCAGCCTTGGATGGCATTTCGCTGGTGGGGGCAGGCAGCTCGACGTTCATGACGGTAAAGACCGTCATGACGACCAAAAATACGACAGGCCGCACCCTGACCGACATCTTGAGACGCATGAGCCGCCAAGAACGCGCAAAACTGACAAACGAAGTTCTGCGTTTGCAGAACTCTCGTCATCCTCGCGAAATGATCCGATTAAAGCAGTTGGCAGGAACACTCCCCAAGCGCTTCAGCAATGTCCAATTACGTCAGGACCTCCTCATTCAGTTAGCCGATCAAGTGGGCGCCGCTCTGGCGGTCACTGGCAGCGGCCTGTCCGGAAACATCAATTCTGTCGTTATTGGGATTTACGAGGAGTTCGTCAGCCATGAACAGTGACATTGTTAGGGCGCAGGGCCCCCGAACCTTACGTTATTACACCCGACGTTTTGCATTCACGGTGGGCATGGGAGTATCAATGAGCCTCGTCAGCACATCCGGCAACTTGTCGCATAGCCTGTCGTATTACGCTCGAATAAATTACCTGCCAAGCGAATATGCGGTTTTGGCGGCTCTGGTATTGCTACTGATCATTTACATTGGGATGGCGCTGGTCGCGGCGGGGTTTCGTTTTGGCCCTGCCCTACTGGTAGGCGTCGCAGCGTTGAACGCTATGCTTGCGGCCGACTACTTGGGTAACCAACGAGTGACGATGTTTGCAGTGTTTCCTTTATTTCAAGCGCTGTTCTGGTTGTTCCTCCTCCACACAAGAAACCACCGCCGCTACGTCAGTATGTTGCGGGTCAGGCGTCGACGAAAAATCAGACCCAAGTAACTGTCTGAGACAGAGCCCAATCTGCTTATCAACAAAGAACGAATGTGGGAGCTTGCTAGCCCACCGTTTAGTTTTGTGTTTGGTTCACGATAACGGTGCAGGTAATCCCCGCCGCCAACAGTACGCCCTCCGGCACTTCATCAATGTGAATCCGCACCGGCACCCGCTGGGCCAGGCGTACCCAATTGAACGTCGGGTTCACATCGGCGATCAGCTCGCGGCTTTCAGGGTTGTCACGGTCGTAGATGCCGCGCGAGATGCTTTCCACGTGGCCCCTCAAGGTCTCGCCACTCATGAGTTGCATATCGGCTTTGTCACCGACTTTCACATGGGGCAGTTTGGTTTCTTCGAAGAAGCCGTAGACCCAGAACGAGTTCATGTCGACCACGGCCATCTTGGCTTCGCCGATGCGTGCGTAGTCGCCGCGGTGCACGTTGAGGTTGGTGACGTAGCCGTCCACCGCCGCCAAGACCTGGGTGCGTTTCAGGTTGAGCTCGGCAGCTTCCAGTTGTGCCAAGGCGTGTTGGTAATCGGCGAGCGCCGAGTCGGCGATGTTGCTGGCGTCGTCGCGGTTTTCCTTGGAAATGACCAGGGCGTCGAGGTCGGCGCGGCGGTGCGCGTTGACCTTGCGCATTTCCCAGGTGGCTTTGCGCGAGGCGACCAGCGATTGCGCCTGTTTGACGGCGATGCGGTAGTGCTCGGGGTCGATCTGCATCAGCAGGTCGCCTTTTTTGACAAGCTGGTTGTCGCGCACCGGCACCTCGACCACTTCACCGGTAACGTCGGCGGCGACGTTGATGATATCGGCCCGTACACGGCCGTCGCGGGTCCACGGCGTTTGCATGTAGTGCACCCACAACGTGCGGCCAATCCAGATCGCCAAAGCCAATACCAGCAAGGTGGCGAGCAGGCTGAAAAACTTTTTCATCGGGGCAGTCTCAACGGTAGACGGTCAGCGCCAGGGCGCCGAACAGGCAAACGAACAGGCTCAGGCGCAGCAGCGCCGGATGCCAGAAAAACCGGTACAGGTCGAACCCGGCCACGAAGCGGTCGAGCGCCCAGGCCAGCACGGCGGCGATCAGGAACATCAGGGTCATGGTCGGCATGTACAGGCCGTGGAATGCGATTTCACGAGGCATTCGGGATTCCTTTGAGGGCCGCCAGCGGTGATTGCGGGTCCAGCAACGAGGTGCGGATAAAGTGCAGGTAGCTTTTCACCCGCCGCAGGGCCGAGGTGTCGAAGTGCGGGGCGAAGGGTTCGTCGGTGGCCTGCACGCGGCTGATCGCATGGTCGACAGCGATCAGGCCGCGCTCCAGATTGCTCGCGCTGGGCTGCAGGAACAGCCGCACCAGCGAGCGCCCCATGACGCGGATCGCCTGGCGCCATGGCTGGGATTCGGCATACGCCGGGTGCACCGGTAGAATCGCCTGTTCCTTGCGCAGTTCAATGATCGCGTGGCCGACCTCCAGCACCACGAACATCCAGCGCAGCAGGTCGCGCTGTACCCGCGGCTGGCCAACCGCAAGGCCGTACGCCTGGTGCAACAGATCGCGGGTACGGCTTTCGAAACTCGACGCCAACCCCTTGAGCTTGCCGCTGATGGCGTACACCACTTGCTCGCGCAGGTCCTGCTCCAGCCGCCGCCAGAGCCAGCGGCTGTTGGGCGGCAGGATGATCGCCCCCGCCGCGGCGCACACCAGCATGCCGATCACCATGGCGATGTAGTCGTTGATGAAGGTGTAGGGGTTGTAGACCGTCAGGTTGTCCGGCACTGATCCGGTGCTGAAGAAGATCAGCAAGCCGACGCCGACACCGGCGTACTGCGGGCGTGACGCGAGGAAGGCGCCAAAGACGATCACCGGCGCGAGCATCACGCACAGCAGTGGGAAGCCATCGATCCAGGGGAACACGAAAAACATCTCGACAAAGCCCACCAACGCACCGATCAAGGTGCCGCACGCCATCTGGAACGCCATGCGCTTGGGGTTCGGTGTGGCGGCGGAGAGGCCGACGGTGGCCGCGGCGATCAGGGTCATGGTTGCGCCGCTCGGCCAGGCGGTGGCCACCCAATAACTGCCCAGTACGATCAGGATAAATGACGCGCGGATGCCGGACGCGGCGCAAGCCAGCCAGTTGGTTTTCGGGATAAAGGTTTCGTCCCATTGCTCGCGCGCATGGCGGTGTTCAGCGAGCGAAGCGTGGGTTTGCGCATAGTTGTGCAGATCGTCGACGAAGCGATAGAGCAGCTCGTAGGCGGTGTGGAAATCCAACTGCTCGGCTTCGCTGGGACTCGCTTCCTGGAAAGTGGCGCGCAGGCTGCGGACCTTGGCGGGCAGGCCGTCCTTATAGGCACTCAATAGGTCGACCAGGCGCGCCGCATCAGGGCTGGTGAGCGCGCGGCCCGAGAAACCATCGAGCACTTCGGCAAGGTCCTGCAGGCCGGGTTTGATTGCCGCGACCACATGGTCCGCTTCATCCTTGCGCAGTCGTTCAAGCAACTGGTGCAAGGCATTGAAGCGCGTGGTGATGCTCATGAACTCGCTGTTGAGGCGGCTGAGCCTGCCGTTGCGCCGGCGCATGTGCGGGTCTTCAAACACGGTGATGCTGCGCAGCCCTTCCAGGCCCACGGCTTCGGCGATAAAGCGCACGTTGCTGGCCTCGAACGCTTCAGGTTGGCTGCGCCCGCGCAGGCCATCGGTGACAAACAGCGCGAACACGCCGAAACGCTGGTACAAGGCATTGCGCATGGCCGCGCTGGTGGTTTGCGGCAGGATCGCCGCGCTGACCAGCGTGGCGCACAAAATCCCCAGGGAAATTTCCAGCACCCGCCATACCGCCGCCATAAAGGCGCCATCCGGATGGGCAAGCGCGGGCAGGCCGACCATTGCCGCCGTGTAGCCGGCCAGCACGAAACCGTAGGCGCGAAAGTTGCGATTGCGTGTCGCACCCGCCGTGCAGACGCCCACCCAGATTGCCAGCGCACCGAGGAACAATTCCGTGTTCTGGGCAAACAAGGCGATCAGCACCACCATTACCGCCGACCCTGCCAGGGTGCCGAGGAAGCGATAGAAACTCTTGGCGAATACCTGGCCGCTCTGCGGCTGCATCACGATAAATACCGTGATCATCGCCGTGCGCGGTTGCGGCAATTCCAGGCGCATCGCCAACCACAGCGTGAGGAACGCCGCGATCAGCACCTTGAAGATATACACCCAGGTCACGCCGTCACTGCGCGCCCAATCGAAAAAACCACGGCGCCATTCAAGGGCATACAACCAGCGCAGCGGTGCAGGCAAGGGAGTCATCAGATCCTACTCAGTGATCAAACACGGCCAGCGCCGTCGGGGTCTTGCTCGGGAGGGTCTTGGTATCTGGCGGTACGTCGTCACCGGCTTTGATGCCGCCGCCAAGAGCGGTCACCAGTTCAGCGTGGGTGGTCAGGCGTGCGGCCTGTACTTGCTGCTCGATCTGCTGCTGGCGGAACAACAAGGTCTGGGCGTTTAGCACATTGAGGTAGTCGGTGAGGCCGCGCTGGTAGGCGATCATTGCGATGTCGTAGGTCTTGCGCGCCGAGGCGACCGATTGCGCGGCGAAAGAGGATTGCTTATCCATCGATTCGCGACGGATCAATTGATCGCTGATGCCTTTGAGCGCATTCACCAGGGTTTGGTTATAGCGCGCCACCGCGATGTCATAACCGGCGCTGGCTTCACCCAGTTGCGCACGCAAGCGACCGCCGTCGAAGATCGGCAAGGTGATCGCCGGGCCAACGTTGTAGTTGAATTTCTTGCCCGCCAAAAACTCAAGCATGCCGCCGCCGGTGGCCACGTAGCCGAGGCTGCCGACCAGGTCCACGTTTGGATAAAAGCCTGCGTGGGCCACATCGATGCCACGCGCCTGGGCCGCAACCTGCCAGCGGCTGGCGACCACATCCGGGCGTTGGCCGAGCAATTGCGCGGGCAGGATTGACGGTAATGTCAGCGGTGCGGCCAATGACAGTGTCGGGCGTTGCAATTGCGCGCCCTCCCCCGGACCTTTGCCCGCCAACGCCGCCAGCTGGTTACGGCTCAAGGCGATTTCTTCGTCCAGGGCGTCCAGTTGGCGATGGGTTTCCGGCAGCGGGGTTTCAGCCTGGCTGACGTCGAAGTGCGTGCCGATCCCGGCGTTCAGGCGTTTGTTGGCCAGGTCGAGCATCTGCTGCTGTTGCGCCAGGGTGGCCGCGACGATATCGCGGTTGGCGTAATGCAAGGACAGCTGGATATAGGCGCGCACTACGTTATTTTGCAGTTCGAGCTGGGCCTGGCGCGCTTGCGCGGCGCTCATATGCGCCAGGTCGACGGCACGCTCGGAGGCATTGCTTTCGCGGCCCCACAGGTCGAGGGCATAGCTCAGGCCGAGGGACGCATTGTTGTCCCAGGTGTTGGCGCCACTCAATTCACCGGGACCGTAGAACTGATCCTTCGGCCAGTTGTGGCGCTTGAGGGTGGTGTCGCTGTTGAGCTGCAACGACTCGGCCGACTCGGCAATCCCGGCCATCGCCCGTGCTTCACGTACGCGTGCGGCAGCCATGGCCATGCTCGGGCTGCCTTGAGTGGCGAGGTCGACCCAGCGGTCGAGTTGAGGGTCGCCGTAGGCCTGCCACCATTGCGCGGCGGGCCAATGAGCATCCTTGGCGGCACTCTGGATCGCTTCGTCGGTGGCCAGGTTGTTGGCGTTGAGGGACTGGCCATGGGGGGCGATTCCTCCGGTTCCGATGCAGCCGCTGATTGCTAACGATAAAGCCCAAACACTGAGAGCCTTCAACTCTCTGTTGATGCGACGCGGCACTGCTGCGAATTCCTGAGGTGGTGGTGCGGGGAGAGGTGGCGCAATTCTAGGGGGCGGCATGGGGAACGATAAGCAGGCATTCCTGTGAATCTTTGTTACCGTTCAGGCGATAATCCGTTGGTAGGGATCACTGGACGGCGCAACTTTCTGTCACAATTTGCTATCTCCCCTGAGAACACTCCATGGACACTTTGCAAAACATGCGCGCCTTCAGTTGCGTGGCCGAAGCCGGCAGCTTCACCGCGGCCGCGGTGCAACTGGATACCACCACAGCCAATGTGTCGCGCGCGGTCTCCAACCTTGAGGCCCATCTGCAAACCCGCTTGCTTAACCGCACCACCCGGCGCATTGCCCTGACCGAGGCCGGCAAGCGCTATTTGCTGCGCTGCGAGCAGATCCTGGCCTATGTCGAGGAAGCCGAGGCCGAAGCCAGCGACGCCCATGCGCGCCCCGCCGGGCAGCTGAAAGTGCACACCATGACCGGCATCGGCCAGCATTTCGTCATCGACGCCATCGCCCGTTACCGCCGCACCCACCCGGACGTGACCTTCGACCTGACCCTGGCCAACCGTGTGCCGGACTTGCTCGATGAGGGCTATGACGTGTCCATCGTGCTGGCCAGCGAGCTGCCGGACTCGGGTTTCGTGTCCCAGCGCCTGGGCATTACCTACAGCATCGCCTGTGCCTCGCCGGATTACGTCAAGGCCAAGGGCTGTGCCCATCGCCCCCATGACCTGCTCAACCACGCTTGCCTGCGCCTGGTCAGCCCGGTGATCCAGTTGGACAAGTGGACCTTCAACGGCCCCGAAGGCCAGGAAAGCGTGGCCATCAACACGTCCCCCTTCCTGGTGAACTCGGCCGATGCGATGAAAACCGCGATCACCAGCGGCATGGGCATCGGCCTGCTGCCGGTGTACGCGGCCATCGAGGGGCTGCGCAACGGTACCCTGGTGCGGGTCATGCCCAACTACCGCTCCCAGGAGTTGAACCTGTACGCCATCTACCCGTCACGCCAGTACCTGGATGCCAAGATCAAGACCTGGGTGGAATACCTGCGCGGTTCGTTGCCGGAGATTCTGGCAGCGCACCAGGCGGAGTTGGTGGCGTATGAATTGAGTGGCAGCCTGAGCGGCGCTCGCCTGGCGAACTGATTCCTCCCCACACAACATCATTTCAATGTGGGAGCTGGCTTGCCTGCGATAGCGGTGAGTCAGTGCCCTATGTAGTGCTGACCGACCGTTATCGCAGGCAAGCCAGCTCCCACACTTATCCTCTGCCCACTTCAGCGCTGCTGTGTCCTGACAACCGTGCACAGGAATGTTAGCGTGCTTGGCATTCTTCCGTAGTCGATGAGCCCGCCTGCCATGAAAAAGACTGTCCTCGCCTTCAGCCGCGTCAGCCCGGCAATGATCGAACGCCTGCAACAGGATTTCGAGGTGATCGCGCCCAACCCCAAGCTGGGGGATATCAACGCTCAATTCAATGAAGCCCTGCCCCACGCCCACGGTTTGATCGGCGTGGGGCGCAAGCTGGGCCGCGAGCAGTTGCAAGGCGCTGACAAGCTGGAGGTGGTGTCCAGCGTGTCGGTGGGCTACGACAACTATGACGTGCCCTACTTCAATGAGCGCGGGATCATGCTCACCAACACGCCCGACGTTCTCACCGAAAGCACTGCCGACCTGGCCTTCGCCTTGCTGATGAGCAGCGCGCGCCGTGTGGCCGAGCTGGACGCCTGGACCAAGGCCGGGCAGTGGAAAGCCAGCGTCGGCGCGCCGTTGTTTGGCTGCGATGTGCACGGCAAGACGCTGGGCATCGTCGGCCTGGGCAATATCGGCGCGGCGATCGCCCGGCGCGGGCGACTGGGTTTCAACATGCCGATCCTGTACAGCGGCAACAGCCGCAAGACCGAGCTTGAACAAGCACTGGGCGCGCAGTTCCGCAGCCTGGATCAGTTGCTCGCCGAATCGGATTTCGTGTGCCTGGTGGTGCCATTGAGCGAAAAGACCCGTCATTTGATCAGCACCCGCGAGCTGGGACTGATGAAGTCCAGCGCGATCCTGATCAACATCTCCCGTGGCCCGGTGGTCGACGAGCCGGCGCTGATCGAAGCCCTGCAAACCCAGCGCATCCGTGGTGCCGGGCTGGATGTGTATGAACAGGAGCCGCTGGCCGAATCGCCGTTGTTCCAGCTGAGCAATGCCGTGACCTTGCCGCATATCGGCTCGGCCACCGGTGAAACCCGTGAAGCCATGGCCAACCGCGCCCTGGAAAACCTGCGCAGCGCCCTGCTGGGTCAGCGTCCGCAGGACCTGGTGAACCCGCAGGTCTGGAAGGGCTGAACCAAATCCCTGTGGGACGGGCTTGTGTGGAAGCTGGCTTGCCTGCGATGCAGGCGCCTCGGTCTTTCAGTTGCACCGGGGTGATGCTATCGCAGGCAAGCCAGCGCCCACACAAGCTCTGCCCGACACAAAATCCGGTTAAAGCCTGGCTCACCCAAGTCGATAACCCTCTATAGATCACCATCCTTGATCCACAGAAGGTTTTTATGTCCACCACCAAAGCCCGCGCAGACTCACTTTCACTTCTGCTCTTTACCTTGCGCAGCGGCAAGCTGATGGCCATCAACCTGCTGAAAGTCAGCGAAATCATCCCCTGCCCGCCGCTGACCAAGCTGCCGGAGTCCCACCCCCACGTCAAAGGCATCGCCACCTTGCGCGGTAACTCGCTGGCGGTGATCGACCTGAGCCGCGCGTTGGGCGAAATGCCTCTGGCGGACCCGGACGGCGGCTGCCTGATCGTCACCGATGTGAGCCGTTCCAAGCAGGGCCTGCACGTGCAGGCGGTGAGCAAGATCGTGCATTGCCTGACCACCGACATTCGCCCACCGCCCTATGGCTCCGGCGGTAACCGCGCGTTCATCACTGGGGTCACCCAGGTCGAAGGCGGTCTGGTGCAGGTGCTCGACATCGAAAAAGTCATCCACGGCATCGCTCCGGCACCGATTGAAGTGGCGCCGACCGATCTGACCATGGAAGAGGCCGAAGTGCTGGGCCATGCGCGCATCCTGGTGGTCGACGACAGCCAGGTCGCCCTGCAGCAATCGGTGCACACCCTGCGCAACCTCGGCCTCACCTGCCACACCGCGCGCAGTGCCAAGGAAGCCATCGATGTGCTGCTGGAGCTGCAAGGCACGGCCGAACAGATCAACGTGATGGTGTCGGACATTGAGATGTCGGAAATGGACGGCTATGCCCTCACCCGCACCCTGCGCGAAACCCCGGACTTCCAGCACCTCTATGTGTTGCTGCACACCTCCCTGGACAGCGCAATGAACAGCGAAAAAGCCCGCCTGGCCGGCGCCAACGCGGTGCTGACCAAGTTCTCCTCGCCCGAGCTGACCAAGTGTCTGGTAGTGGCAGCGCAGAGCGTGGCACAGCAGGGACAGTAATAAGTGACAGCGTACTTCCAACTGCTGCGCCGCGATCTCACCGGCAGCCTGCCCGCCCCCCAATGGCCGGTGGGTACCCAGTTGGACCATTACCGCGACGACCTGGCCCCGGCGATTCACGCGGTGTTGCGCCTGGCCCAGGACCAGGGTGGCGGCCGCGTCCCCAACCTGCCAACCTGGCAGCGTCAGTTCATCACCGATGCCGAGTTCGATCCCACGCTGTGCCTGGTGGCCAGTAATGCCGAGGGCATTCTTGGCGTGGCACAGTGCTGGACCAGCGCGTTCATCAAGAACCTCAGCGTTCACCCTTGCGCCCAAGGCCAGGGATTGGGCCGCGCGCTGTTGCTGCACAGCTTCCAGATCTTCAAACAGCGCGGCGAGCCCTACGTCGACCTCAAGGTCATGGAGAGCAACCTGCGTGCACGGCGGTTGTATGAAAGCGCGGGTATGAGATTTGTCCTACGCGATGCGGTGCCCGAGGATTGAGCGGCACTGGCGTATAACTTGCTTCCAGACAGACAAAACGGTGAACAGAGGTAAAAACCCGTCACCGATCCTGCGTGCCTCTCTGACCTAGCCTGGTGACAGATCTGCCATGAACACTCACTTCTCCTGCGTCGGTTGCGGCAAATGCTGCTCTGACCATCATGTGCCCTTGACCCTTGCCGAGGCTCGCCTGTGGGCGGCCGACGGCGGCACTGTCATTGTTCTGGTCGAAGGGTTTCTGGGCAATGGCCTGGGCTTGCCCCAACAACAACGTGAACATGCCGAACGCCGTTCGGTGGTGGTACCCAGTGGCAACACCGAGGCGTTCGTGGCGATCACCTTTGCCGCCTACAACGCCGGACGCTGCCGGAATCTTGACGAAGACAACCTGTGCCGCATCTATGCGCGTCGCCCGTTGGTGTGCCGCATCTACCCGATGGAGATCAACCCGCATATCCCGCTGAACCCCGCCGCCAAGGATTGCCCGCCGGAGTCCTGGGAACAGGGGCCGGCGCTGATCGTCGGTGGCGAGTTGATCGACCCGGAACTGGCCGAGCTGATCCGCCGCTCACGCCAGGCCGACCGCGACGATGTACAGGCCAAGGAAGCGGTATGCGCTCTGCTGGGCATCAGGACCACGGCGCTCAAAGGTGATGGATTTACCGCCTACCTGCCGGACATGGGCGCATTTGCCCAAGCGCTTGAACGGGCGGCGGAGCGCCCGTCCGTGGCCAATGAGTGGGTGTTTCATGTATCGGGGATGGACATCGCCGAGCAGGTGCTGGAAGCCGGGGCGCAGATTGCAACCGAGGTGCCGGCCAATTATGCGTTTATCTCCCTGCGGGCGGCGTAAGCCTTCTACAGCTGACGAATCTCTGTAGTGAGCGGGCTTGCCCCGCGCTGGGTGGCGAAGCCGCCCTAATGCAGTCACCGCCGATTTACAGATAAAACCGAGTCGCCTGGTTTGGGGCGGCTTCGCCGCCCAGCGCGGGGCAAGCCCGCTCACTACAGGGTTATGTATGCAGATTAGGGCGTGTTGAGGCGGTAAGGCGCGATGATTCGCTGGTATTCACCATTGTGCTTAAGTTGCTCGAGGGCTCGATTGAGTTCGGTACGCAACGCTGTGTCGGTATTGCGCAACGCGATCGCCACACCGTCGCCCAGCAGCTCGGCCGACACGGCGGGCCCCAGGAAGGCGAAATCCTCGCCTGCGGCGGTATCGAGCAGGGCGTCGCGAATTTCCACAGTGCCCTGCAGCGTCGCATCGATATCACCTGCCACCAGGCTGCGGACCAGTTCGTCGTTGAGCCAGAAGCTCTTGATGATCACACCCTTGCGCGCCCATTGCGACCGGGCAAAAGCCTCGCGATTGCTCCCCAGCAAGACACCGACTCGCTTGCCCTTGAGGGACGCTGGAAACGGCATCAGGCCTGAGGTGCGGCGTGCGACCAGGCGCGTGGTGAAGGGGTAGAGGATATCGGTGAAACTCACCCGGCGGCGGCGCCTGGAGGTAGGGGCGATGCCCATGATGGCGTCGAATTGGCGGGCGTCAAGGTCATCGAAGTTTTCGACCACAACCTGGTCGACCCAGGTACAGCGCACATTCAGCTGCTGGCACAAGGCATTGCCCAGCTCGATATTCAGACCGACCAACTGCCCTTGCGGGTTACGGCTCTGGAAGGGAGGAAACTGCGCGGCGACGGCGAACCGGAGCTCACTTCGCGGTTGATCAACGCCGGCAACGGCATCCACCGCAAGCAACAGGGCAAGCGCAACACAAAGGTGTATCAGGGCCACAGGAAACATCCTTTTCCGGAAAGAGCGCCTTCTGCCCAGCCCCGTTGAAACGTCGGGGCAGGACACAAGCGGTGCAAGCTTTCAAGAAACGATCACGGGCCTACAAGCGGAAATTTCAGCGGGCGCTGTAGGTAGCATCCTGCAATGTTTGTTGCGGATTATTCCTAGCGTTTGCCCATCGAGCGACGCGTGCCCGGCGGGGCCATGCCAGGGGTCTTGGTGTGGCCGTTCTTGGCGCCGTTCTTGTACCAGGGCTGGGCGTCATTCCTGGCCCCGGCCAGTTCACCCGGTTTGAAAGGAAACTTGAACGCCGGGATCTCGGATTTCTCAACGCCGTCGGCGTTGACCGAATCGACCAGATCGGTCGCTTCGACAGGGGAATGTGTCGGGGATTTCATGAACGCTCCAGGGCATGCAGACGAGGATGCGGACCCCAGTGATGGGCCCTATATGTAGGAAGTATACCTGCGCAGCCGCGATCTTTGACCAACGTCGTACGAATGGTCAGGAGCTAACTGACACGGCTGTCAGATGGCAGTCACTTTACTGACCGGGTCGGCAGGCTATAAATACTCACCCTTCTCCCCCAATCCCTGCCTGGGCGCCTTACAGCATGCACATTAAAAGAAAAACGGTATTGACCGTGGGTGTCCTTGCCCTTCTGGCGACTGCCGCCTGGGCGCTGACCCGCCCCGCCAAGACCAGGCTGGTCGCTTCCGCCGCCGTTCCGGTACGGGTGATGACGGTGGTGGAGCAGGATTTGCCGCGTTACGTGACGGGGATCGGCTCGGTGCTGTCGCTGCACAGCGTAGTGATCCGCCCGCAAATCGACGGCATCCTCACTCGATTGCTGGTCAAGGAGGGGCAACGGGTCAAGGCCGGCGACCTGTTGGCGACTATCGACGACCGCTCGATCCGCGCCAGTCTCGACCAGGCCAGGGCACAACTGGGCGAGAGCCAGGCGCAACTGCAAGTGGCCCAGGTCAACCTCAAGCGCTACAAGGCACTGAGCGTCGATGACGGCATTTCCAAGCAGACCTACGACCAGCAACAGGCGCTGGTCAACCAGCTCAAAGCTACGCTGCAAGGGAATCAAGCCGCCATTGATGCGGCCCAGGTGCAGCTGTCCTACACGCAGATCCGCTCTCCCGTCACTGGCCGCGTCGGTATTCGCAGCGTGGATGAAGGCAACTTCCTGCGCATGAGCGATGCCCAGGGGTTGTTTTCGGTCACGCAGATCGACCCGATTGCCATCGAGTTCTCCCTGCCCCAGCAAATGCTCCCGACGTTGCAGGGTTTGATCGCCGCCTCCGAGCCTGCCCGGGTGGACGCCTACATGGGCGCCGATACCGAAGGCGAGCACTCCGACCTGCTGGGCGAGGGACGCCTGAGCCTGATCGACAACCAGATCAGCGGTACCACCGGCACCATCCGCGCCAAGGCCGAATTCCCCAACAGCACGCAGACACTCTGGCCAGGCCAACTGGTGACGATCAAGATCCAGACCGCTCTCGACCGCAACGCCCTGGCCGTCCCGCCAGGCGTCGTGCAACGCGGCCTCGACTCGCACTTCGTGTACCGCGTCAACGGTGACAAGGTAGAGATCCTTCCGGTGCAGGTGGTGTATCAGGACAGCGACCGCAACATCCTCAAGGGCATCCAGGCGGGCGATGTACTGGTCAGCGATGGCCAGTCGCGGCTCAAGGCTGGCGCCCAGGTAGAGATCCTCAAGGATCCGCCGCAAACGATCCAGACCGCTGACGCCAGGGTGCAGCCATGACGACAGCGCGGGGATCGATTTCCGCCTGGTGCATCGACCGCCCGGTCGCCACGCTGTTGCTGACTTTCGCCCTGGTGCTGCTCGGGTTGATCGCCTTCCCCAAATTACCCATCGCCCCCCTGCCGGAGGCGGAGTTTCCCACCATCCAGGTGACCGCACAGTTGCCCGGCGCCAGCCCCGACACCATGGCTTCGTCGATTGCGACCCCGCTGGAGGTGCAGTTCAGCGCGATCCCCGGCATGACGCAGATGACCTCGAGCAGTGCGCTGGGCTCCACCCTGCTGACCCTGCAATTCACCCTCGACAAAAGCATCGATACCGCCGCGCAGGAGGTGCAGGCGGCCATCAACACCGCCGCAGGCAAACTGCCGGGCGATATGCCGAGCCTGCCGACCTGGCGCAAGGTGAACCCGGCGGACAGCCCGGTGCTGATCGTCAGCGTCAGTTCCCATGACATGCCCGGCACTGAACTGAGCGATCTGGTGGAAACCCTGCTGGCCCGGCAGATCAGCCAGATCGACGGTGTAGGCCAGATCAACATCACCGGCCAGCAACGCCCGGCGATTCGCGTGCAGGCGTCGCCCGACAAACTTGCCGCCATCGGCCTGACCCTGGCCGACATCCGCCTGGCGATCCAGCAATCAAGCCTGAACCTGGCCAAAGGCGCGCTCTATGGCAAGAACAGCGTGTCGACCCTGGCGACCAACGACCAGTTGTTTCATCCGGATGAATACGGCGACCTGATCGTCTCCTACAAGGACGGTGCGCCGGTGCAACTGCGCGACGTGGCCAAGGTCGTCCACGGCTCGGAAAACGCCTACGTCCAGGCCTGGGCGGTGGACACGCCCGGCGTCAACCTGGTGATCACCCGCCAACCCGGCGCCAACATTGTCGAGACCGTGGAGCGTATCCAGGCCGAACTGCCCCGCCTGGAGGCCATGCTGCCGGCATCGGTTCAGGTCAGCGTGCTGATGGACCGCACCACCACCATCCGCGCCTCGCTGCACGAAGTGGAAATGACCCTGCTGATCGCCGTCTTGCTGGTGGTCGGGGTAATGGCGATTTTCCTGCGCCAATGGTCGGCGACCATCATTGTGTCGAGCGTGCTGGGCGTATCGTTGATCGCGAGTTTCGCCCTGATGTACGTGATGGGCTTCAGCCTGAATAACCTGACCCTGGTTGCAATCGTAGTGGCCGTGGGCTTTGTGGTGGACGATGCGATTGTGGTGGTGGAGAACATCCATCGCCATCTGGAGGCCGGCCTGGACAAACGCGAGGCGGCGCTCAAGGGCTCCAGCGAAATTGGCTTTACCGTGGTGTCCATCAGCGTATCGCTGGTGGCGGCGTTCATTCCGCTGCTGTTCATGGGGGGCGTGGTGGGCAGGCTGTTCAAGGAGTTTGCCTTGACCGCCACCTCGACCATCCTGATTTCCGTGGTGGTGTCCCTGACCCTGGCGCCGACCCTGGCGGCCTTGTTCATGAACGCGCCAAGCCACCGGCCCCATGATAAACCCGGCTTTGGCGAAAGACTGCTGGCAGCCTACGAAAAGACCTTGCGCCGCGCCCTGGCCCACCAACGCACCATGGCCGGCATCTTCATGCTGACCCTGGCGCTTGCCGTGGCGGGCTATGTGTTCATCCCCAAGGGTTTCTTTCCCGTACAGGACACCGGTTTCATCCTCGGCACCAGCGAGGCGGCGGCGGATGTGTCTTACCCGGACATGGTCGCCAAGCACAAGGCGCTGGCGCAAATCATGAAGGATGACCCGGCCGTGCGGGCATTCTCCCATTCCGTCGGCGTGACCGGCAGCAACCAGACGATCGCCAACGGTCGCTTCTGGATTTCCCTCGTACCCCGGGGCGACCGGGATGTTTCCGCCAGCCAATTCATCGACCGCATCCGGCCCAAGCTGGCCAAGGTGCCGGGCATCGTGCTGTACCTGCGCGCGGGCCAGGACATCAACCTCAGCTCCGGCCCCAGCCGTAGCCAGTACCAGTACGTGCTCAAAAGCAACGACGGCGCGACGCTCAATACCTGGACCCAGCGCCTGACCGAAAAGCTGCGCGCCATCCCGGCGTTCCGTGATATCTCCAACGACCTGCAACTGGGCGGCAGCATTACCCATATTTCTATCGATCGCCGTGCGGCGGCGCGTTTCGGCTTGACCGCCACCGACGTCGACCAGGCGCTGTACGACGCCTTCGGCCAACGCCAGGTCAACGAGTTCCAGACCGAAATCAACCAGTACCAGGTGGTGCTGGAACTGGACACCCGGCAGCGCGGCAAGGCCGAGAGCCTGAATTACTTCTACCTGCGCTCGCCGCTGACCAACGAAATGGTGCCGCTGTCGGCGCTGGCCCGCGTCGACGCGCCCACGGTCGGGCCGCTGTCCATCAGCCACGACGGTATGTTCCCGGCCGCCAACCTGTCGTTCAACCTGGCGCCCGGTGTTGCGTTGGGTGATGCGGTGATTTTGCTCAACCAGGCAAAAAACGAGATTGGCATGCCGGCCTCGATCATCGGCAATTTCCAGGGCGCAGCGCAGGCGTTTCAAAGTTCGCTCGCCAGCCAGCCGTGGCTGATCCTCGCGGCGCTGGTGGCGGTCTACATCATCCTGGGCGTGCTGTATGAAAGCTTCGTGCACCCGCTGACAATCATCTCGACGCTGCCTTCGGCAGGCCTGGGTGCGCTGGTCATGCTGTGGCTGCTGGGCCAGGATTTTTCGATCATGGCGTTGATCGGCCTGGTGCTGCTGATCGGTATCGTCAAGAAAAACGGTATCCTGCTCATCGACTTCGCCCTGGACGCCCAGCGCACGCGCGGGCTGTCACCGCACGACGCAATCTTCGAAGCCTGCATCACGCGCTTCCGGCCAATCATCATGACCTCCCTGGCCGCGCTGCTCGGCGCGCTGCCATTGATGCTCGGTTACGGCGCCGGTGCGGAACTGCGCCAGCCGCTGGGTATTTCAGTGGTCGGCGGGCTGCTGGTGAGCCAGGCGCTGACGCTGTTCACCACACCGGTCATATACTTGTACCTGGAGAAGTTTTTCCACAAGCCCAAACCCATGCCAGCGTTGGCGACCACACACTGAGGCTGAGGCCCCGACCTGGAGCAAAGGCTCATGCGCGTCCTGATTATTGAAGACGAAGAAAAAACCGCAGACTACCTGCACCGTGGCCTGACGGAACAAGGCTACACCGTCGACGTCGCGCGCGAAGGCGTCGAGGGTTTGCACCTGGCGCTGGAGAACGATTACGCGGTGATCGTGCTCGACGTGATGCTGCCCGGCCTCGACGGCTTTGGCGTATTGCGTGCGCTGCGTGCGCGCAAACAGACGCCGGTGATCATGCTCACCGCCCGCGAACGAGTGGAAGACCGCATTCGCGGCCTGCGCGAAGGCGCCGATGATTACCTGGGCAAACCCTTCTCGTTCCTGGAACTGGTGGCCCGCCTGCAAGCCCTTACCCGCCGCAGCGGCGGGCATGAACCGGTGCAGGTGACCGTCGCCGATCTGTGGATCGACCTGATCAGCCGCAAGGCCAGCCGCAATGGCCAGCGCCTGGACCTGACCGCCAAGGAGTTCTCGCTGCTCAGCGTATTGGCGCGGCGCCAGGGCGAGATCCTGTCCAAGACAGCGATTGCGGAAATGGTCTGGGACATCAATTTCGACAGCGACGCCAACGTGGTTGAAGTGGCGATCAAGCGGTTGCGCGCCAAACTCGACGGGCCATTCGATACCAAGCTGCTGCACACCATTCGCGGCATGGGCTACGTGCTGGAGAGTCGCCTGCAGGAGCATGCGACGGGTGGCTAACTCCATCGCCCTGCGCCTGAGCGGAATGTTTACGCTGGTGGCGGCGCTCATCTTCCTGTTGATCGGCGGCGCGCTGTATCAGCAGGTGGACCGCAGCCTGGGTTTGTTGCCGGGCGCCGAACTGGATGCGCGCTACAGCGTGTTGGAATCCTCGGTAAACCGCTTCGGCACGCCGGAGCATTGGGTCAAGATACAGGCCAAGCTCAGGCTGCTGGGCGAGGAAGACAAGCGCATCCGCTTCTGGGTGGTGAGCAGCGACCCGAACTATGAATACGGCAACCCCGATGCGCAGATCCGCGCGTTCGCCGAAGGGCCGACCGGCAAGCGCGACCTGCGCGTGCTGGGGCGTACGTACCCGCTCAAGGTGCTGGTGAGCCAGTTCCCGGCCAAGGACCAGCGCCCGCCACTGCGGTTCATGATCGCCATCGACACCGAGAATTTCCGTGCTACCCAGCACCACCTGCTGGTGGCTTTGATCAGCCTGGCGCTGGTGGGAGTCGTGATGGCATCGCTGCTGGGTTTCTGGGTGGCGCGCATCGGCCTGAAACCCTTGGGCAAACTCTCGGACGAGGCGCAGAAACTCGCACCGCCCAAGCTCTCCGGCCGCCTGCAACTGACACCGCTGCCGCCGGAATTGAGCCGGTTCGTCAATTCGTTCAACGCCACCCTGGACCGCGTCGAGCAGGCCTACTCGCGCCTGGAGTCGTTCAACGCCGATGTGGCCCACGAACTGCGCTCACCGCTGACCAACCTGATCGGCCAGACCCAGGTGGCGCTGACCCGTGGGCGTTCGGCCGAGCATTATTTCGAGGTGCTGCAATCCAACCTTGAAGAGCTGGAGCGCCTGCGTTCGATCATCAACGACATGCTGTTTCTCGCCAGTGCCGACCAGGGCAGCAAGGCCACCAAGCTGATCGAAAGCTCCCTGGCCGACGAAGTGGCAACCACCCTCGACTACCTGGACTTTATTCTCGAAGACGCCCAGGTCGAGGTCCAGGTACGTGGCGATGCCACGGTGCACATCGAAAAAGCCCACCTGCGCCGCGCGCTGATCAACCTGCTGAGCAACGCGGTGCAGCACACCGCGCCGGGGCAGATCATCGCTGTGAACATCGAGGTCCACGAACATCAGGTGGCGATCAGCGTGACCAACCCCGGCGATGAAATTGCCAGCGAACATCTGCCGCGGCTGTTCGAACGCTTTTATCGGGTGGATGCGTCACGCAGCAACAGCGGGGCCAATCACGGGCTGGGCCTGGCCATCGTCAAAGCGATTGCGCTGATGCACGGCGGCGATGTGTTCGTACGCAGCGAGCACGGCGGCAACACCTTCGGCATTACCCTGCCCGTGTAGCCAACTCGGTTTAACCTGTGGAGCTGGCTTGCCTGCGATAGCGGTGGTTCAGCAACTGACAAGGCGGCTGACATGACGCCATCGCAGGCAAGCCAGCTCCCACATTGGTAAATCATCCCCAGCACTGTTGCGATTTGGGCAACAGTCATTATCTTGTTACACTCTGTGTCGTACCGCTCGCCTGCGTTAAATTGACGCATCGATGAGCGCGACGGCAAAGGCAGTCTCCGCTTACCCGAATTTCCCTCGACTTATTTCCAGGGCTCTGCACTGGGAATCTGTCTTAAAGCCGCTGACTTCAGCGGCTTTTTTTTGCCGTTAAAAAGGCCAGGCACACCTCACGACACTGGCCGTTTGCGTTTGACCAAAGGAGCTTTACCGGTGAAGAACTCGCTGACGTTCACCCCGTTATTCCTCGCGATTGCAGCAACGATCGCCCCACTTGCCCACGCGGCAGGTTCCAACCCCACCGACGGTTTCGTCGAGGGTTCCCACCTCAACCTCAACGCCCGCAACTACTACATGAACCGCGACCGTCGCGACCTCCACACCGACGACAGCAAGGAGTGGGGCCAAGGTTTCATCGGTACCTTCGAGTCCGGCTACACCCAAGGCGCTGTCGGTTTCGGCCTGGACGCTCACGCCATGCTCGGCCTCAAACTGGACGGCGGTGGCGGCACTGACGGCTCCAGCATCCTTCCGTACGGCGGCGGCAACGGCAAGGCGCCCGGTTCATTCTCCACGGCCGGCGGCACTCTGAAAATGCGCGCGTTTGATACCGAGCTGAAGGCCGGCGACCTGTTCCTCAACAATCCGGTGATCGCCGGTGGCATGACCCGCATGCTGCCGCAAACCTTCCGCGGCGTGAGCCTGACCAACCACAGCCTCGACGGCTGGATGTTCGAAGGGGGCCAAGCCAGCTTCACCAAGCTTTACAACCAGAGCGGCCACCGCCGTATCGGCACCAGCTATGGCGCGCTGCCGAACGCTGCGGGCAGCCAGCACATGAACTGGGCGGGCGTGTCGTTCAGCGGTATCGACGGGTTGTCCAGCAACCTTTATGCTTCCGAGCTCAAGGACGTGTGGCAGCAGTACTACTACGACCTGGACTACACCTACGCGGTAAATGAGATGATCAGTCTCAACCCCGGCCTGCACTACTACCACACCCAGGACACCGGCCAGTCGCTGCTCGGGGATATCGACAACAACACCTACAGCCTGCATTTCACCGTGAACGCCGGCCATCACAGCGTTACCGCCGCTTATCAGCGGGTCAACGGCAATACGCCGTTCGACTACATCGCCCAAGGCGACAGTGTGTACCTGGACAATTCCCAGCAATATTCGGACTTCAACGGCCCCAACGAGCGCTCATGGAAACTCAAGTACGCCTATAACTTCGGCGGCCTGGGCTTGCCCGGCCTGACCTCGGCCGTGTCCTATATCAGCGGCAAGACCGACCTGAGCAAAGTCGACCCGCAAAGCCGTGGCTATAGCGCCTGGTACAGCGCCGACGGCAAGGATGCCAAGCACTGGGAGCGGGACATCGACGTGAAATACGTGGTTCAGGGTGGCAAGGCCAAGGACCTGGCGGTGCGCCTGCAATGGGCGGCCAACCGTGGCAGCAACGGCTATTCGGCGGTGGACAGGGACGTGGATGAGTACCGGGTGATCGTCGACTATCCGATCAACGTGTTCTGACGAATAAAGATTTCTTTTCAACCTGCAGCTAATCTCCATCGGGTAGAACTAAACTGCCAGCATCCTCACCGCTGAAGTCTGCCCGATGAGCCAACGCCCCGCCCGTCTCTCGCCTGCACATCCGGAGCTGTTGCTGATGCTCGGCAGCGGCGTCACTGTCGCCCTGATCGTGATCATCGTCGCGGCGTTGTTGATCCGCGAGCACGCCAGTACCTTGCAGGCGGCCAAGCGCTCGACCACCAACATCGCCCAACTGATCAATGCCGATGTGCTACGCAACGTCGAGCTGTACGACCTGGCGCTCAAAGGGCTGATCGCAGCCAAACAGCGTGAAGACTTGGCCCAGGTCGCGCCCAGTATCCAGCACTTGATGCAGTTTGATTTATCCACAGCTGCGCCGTTCAAAGGCGAAGTATTGCTGCTGGACGCCGACGGCACTGTGATCGCAGACTCCTCGACCCTGCATCCCACACCACGCAACTTCGCCAACCGCGACTATTTCAAGGTTCACGTGAGGGACCTGCAAACAGGCTTGTTTATCAGCCGGCCATTCAGGGTCCATTGCGACTGCGAACAGGTATGGCGCATTGCTTTCAGCCGGCGCGTGTCGGGGCCCAATGGCGAGTTCCTCGGCGTAGCAGTCGCAACCATGCGCCTGGCGTATTTCGATCAGTTGTTCAGCACCCTGACGATCGGTAACAGCAGCAGCGTCAACCTGCTCAACAACCGCGGCGTCCTATTGGCCCAGCAGCCCTTGCTCGAACGCGACATGATCGACAAGGACCTCAGCGAGCGGCCGAATTTCAAACGCATATTGCGTGAAGGCAGTGGCAGCTTCCAGGCCATCTCCGCCATCAGTGGCAAGGAACGCCTGTATACCTTCACCAACGTCGGCGAGCTGCCGCTGATCGTGGTGGTGGCCCTGTCCAGTGACGATGTATTCGCTGCATGGAAACGCGCCGCGCTGTTGACCAGCAGCGCCACCGGGATCCTTTGCGTCGGCCTGCTGTGGCTCACCTGGATGTTACGCCGCGAACTGCGACGCCGCTTTCGTGCCGAACGGGTGCTGTCAGAACTGGCGGCCACCGACGCACTGACTGGCCTGGCCAACCGCCGCATCCTGGACGAACGCCTGCGCCTGGAATGGGACCGCGCACAACGCTCGAACGAACCGCTGACGTTGCTGATGATCGATGTGGACCACTTCAAGGCCTTCAACGATCGACACGGCCATCAAGGCGGCGACGAAGCATTGCGCACGGTTGCCCAAGTGATCGGCAGCAACATCCGCCGACCTGCCGACCTGGCGGCGCGGTATGGCGGGGAAGAGTTTGCGGTGGTACTGCCGCATACCGACACTCAGGGTGCCTGGGTCATCGCCGAGCACATCCGCAGCAGCGTCGAACACCTGCCACGGGTGGCGGGCGATGAGCGACCGATTACCGTGAGTATTGGACTGAGCACCTGGCACAAGCGCAACCGCCAGTCGCTGGAAGCACTGCTGCTGACTGCCGACCAGGCGTTGTACGAGGCCAAGCACCGTGGGCGCAATCGTATCGTGGACGCTGCCACCCTCCAGGCTCTGTGAGTCAAGCCATCCACCTGACACAGCAAATTCCCAAATAAAAAAAGGCCACCCGAAGGCAGCCTTTTAAAACTAAAGAAAGAGAGTTGTTACTTACACCGCCGCAACGGGACGCATGTAAGAGATCGGTGCGGTGCTGGCATCTTCGAAGGTCACGACTTCCCAAGCGTCTGTCTGCTCAATCAACTTGCGCAGCAGCTGGTTGTTAAGGGCGTGGCCCGACTTGAAGCCTTTGAACTCGCCTATCAGGCTATTGCCCAGCAGGTAGAGGTCACCGATTGCATCGAGGATCTTGTGCTTGACGAATTCGTCTTCGTAGCGAAGGCCGTCTTCGTTCAGTACACCATCCGCGTCGACCACAATGGCGTTTTCAACGCTGCCGCCGAGTGCGAGGTTGTGCTTGCGCAGGTACTCGATGTCACTCATGAAACCAAAGGTACGGGCGCGGCTGACTTCTTTTACAAACGAAGTGCTGGAAAAATCCACGCTTGCACTTTGGGTGCGGTCGCGGAATACCGGGTGATCGAAATCGATCTCAAAGCTCACTTTAAAGCCTTCGAACGGGACGAAGGTGGCGCGCTTGTCGCCGTCTTCTACTGTCACTTCCCGCAGAATGCGAATGAACTTCTTGGCTGCGTCCTGTTCTTCCAGGCCGGCAGATTGAATCAGGAATACGAAAGGTCCAGCGCTGCCATCCATGATTGGGACTTCGGACGCGGAGAGCTCGACGTAGGCGTTATCGATGCCCAAACCGGCCATGGCCGAGAGCAAGTGCTCCACCGTGTCCACTTTGACGTCACCGTTGACCAATGTGGTCGACATAGTGGTTTCGCCAACGTTTTCCGCGCGAGCAGGAATCTGCACCACAGGGTCCAGGTCGGCACGAACAAACACGATGCCGGTGTCGACAGGTGCGGGCTTGAGGGTCAGGTATACCTTCTCCCCGGAGTGCAGACCTACACCTGTGGCACGGATAATATTCTTCAGGGTGCGTTGTTTAATCATGGCTTGGACCGCTTGAGCGCAAATTGCGAACTGGTATCAACAAAGGCTGGCGATAATAGCAGACCAGACCTTTGCTGAACACCAATCACCTTCATAGCCCTGATACATTCCATCAATCGGCCTGACGACGCAGGAATGCCGGGATATCCAGGTAGTCCAGATCATCTTGCGGATTCGGGCTACGAGATGCCGCAGCACCGGCTTGCGCCTGATTGCGCATCACGGTCGGACGGTCCAGGTCACGGTAGTTCACCGACGGCAGTTCCTGGCGCGAAGGCGCTGGAGCGGCAGCCGCTTGGCTGGCGTGGCTGGCCTGGCTGTTATGCAGGGTGTTGTCGATGACCTTTACAGGCTTCTCGATTTTCGCACCCAGGCCGGTCGCAACCACGGTCACGTGCAGTTCGTCACGCATGTCCGGATCGATCACGGTACCGACCTTGACCATCGCGTGTTCGGAAGCGAAGGCTTCGATGATGCTACCCACGTCGGAGTACTCACCCAGGGACAGGTCGGGACCTGCGGTGATGTTCACCAGGATGCCGCGCGCGCCTTGCAGGTTCACGTCTTCGAGCAATGGGTTGCGGATGGCCGCTTCGGTGGCTTCACGCGCACGGTTCGGACCGCTGGCGCAGCCAGTGCCCATCATCGCCATGCCCATTTCGCTCATGACGGTACGGACGTCGGCAAAGTCGACGTTGATCATGCCTGGACGCTTGATGATGTCGGAGATACCGCGAACGGCACCGGCCAGTACATCGTCAGCCTTGGCGAACGCGGACAGCAAGCTTGCGTCCTTGCCCAGGATGGTCAGCAGCTTCTCGTTGGGAATGGTGATCAACGAGTCGACACTTTCAGACAGCAGACGGATACCTTCGTCGGCGATCTGCATACGTTTGCGGCCTTCGAACGGGAACGGACGGGTCACGACGGCAACCGTCAGGATCCCCATTTCCTTGGCCACTTCGGCAATGATCGGCGCTGCACCGGTACCGGTACCGCCGCCCATGCCCGTGGTGATGAACACCATGTTGGTGCCTTGCAGCACTTCGGCAATCCGCTCGCGGTCTTCCAGGGCGGCTTGACGGCCGACTTCCGGATTGGCGCCAGCGCCGAGGCCCTTGGTCACGGCTGTGCCCAGTTGCAGGATGGTCCGCGCGCCGATGCTTTTGAGCGCCTGGGCATCAGTGTTGGCGCAGATGAATTCAACGCCTTCAATGTTGCTCTTGACCATATGGTTGACAGCGTTGCCGCCGCCACCGCCGACACCGATCACTTTGATGACCGGGCTAGCGGGGATGTTGTCTACGAGTTCAAACATGTTCCCTCTCCTTTCGTTATCTCTAGTTTTTTCGCCTACTGCTTTGTTGCGTGTTGCGGTGCCGCGGTAAATCGTTAGAAGTTGCCCTTGACCCACGCCTGCAAGCGCTCGAACAACGGCGCTTTGGGCTCGTCGTCGCTGCGGTAGCTGTCACGGTTGCTCGGGCCCGACAGAGAAATGCCGTCGGTCTGCTTTTGCAGTCCGTACAACAGCAAGCCCACGCCGGTGGAATAAATCGGGTTGCGTACCACGTCGCCCAGGCCCTTGACGCCATGGGGCACGCCCAGGCGCACCGGCATGTGGAAGATTTCCTCGGCCAACTCGACCGCGCCTTCCATCTTCGAGGTACCACCGGTCAGCACAATGCCGGCC
Organism: Pseudomonas azadiae; assembly: GCF_019145355.1. NCBI lineage: Bacteria > Pseudomonadati > Pseudomonadota > Gammaproteobacteria > Pseudomonadales > Pseudomonadaceae > Pseudomonas > Pseudomonas azadiae. The sequence goes on from NZ_JAHSTY010000001.1 coordinate 168,199, forward strand.
GGGATCAAATCTTCGTAGCCGCTGCGGCGCAGTTCAGCCTGGATCAGGGTGAACAGTTCGTCGTAGCGCGGCTCGACCACTTCGGCCAGGGCCTGGCGCGACAGTTCACGCGGTGGACGGTCGCCCACGCTCGGCACTTTGATGGTCTCGCCGGCACCGGCCAGCTTGGCCAGGGCGCAGGCGTAGCGGATCTTGATTTCTTCGGCGTACTGGGTCGGTGTACGCAGCGCCATGGCGATGTCGTTGGTCACTTGGTCGCCGGCAATCGGGATCACCGCGGTGTGACGGATCGCACCCTCGGTGAAGATCGCGATGTCGGTGGTGCCGCCGCCGATGTCCACCAGGCACACGCCCAGTTCTTTTTCGTCGTCGGTCAGTACCGAGTAGGCCGAAGCCAACTGCTCGAGAATGATGTCGTCGATTTCCAGGCCGCAGCGGCGCACGCATTTTTCGATGTTCTGGGCGGCGTTGACGGCGCAGGTCACCACGTGAACCTTGGCTTCAAGACGAACGCCCGACATGCCCAGCGGCTCGCGAACGCCTTCCTGGTTGTCGATCACGTAGTCCTGGGGCAGCGTGTGCAGCACGCGCTGGTCAGCCGGGATCGCCACGGCCTGGGCGGCGTCGAGGACGCGCTCAAGGTCGGCCGAGCTGACTTCGCGGTCGCGAATCGCCACGATGCCGTGGGAGTTCAGGCTGCGGATATGGTTGCCGGCCACGCCGACAAACGCCGAGTGGATCCGGCAACCGGCCATCAGCTGCGCTTCTTCGATGGCGCGCTGGATCGATTGCACGGTGGACTCGATGTTGACCACCACGCCCTTCTTCAGGCCCCGGGACGGATGCGTGCCAATACCGACGATTTCGATCGTGCCGTCTTCCCCGACCTCGCCCACCAGCGCCACCACCTTGGAGGTGCCGATATCGAGACCGACGATCATTTTGCCGCTTTGCACGTTTGCCATGGGTCCTGCCTCTTCTTAATTCTTCGCGACAGCGGGTTGCGCTGCCGTGGGCGCAGCCGGTTCACGCCAGCCGACGGCAAGGCCGTTGGCGTAACGCAGGTCGACGCTCGCAATGTTCGTAATCTGTTCTTTCAAGGTCTTGTCATAGATGGCGATGAAACGGCGCATCTTTTCCACCAGGCGGTCGCGTCCCAGCAACAACTGGATGCCCGGGCCGGAACTGCCTGCCCCGGTCGTCAAAAACCAGCTGCCCCGTTCACGCAGTTCCAGGCGTGCAATGGAGAAGCCCAGCGGCCGCAGCATCTGGCTCAAGGCCTGGTACTGCTGCATCACTTGCTGCTGCGCCCGCTGCGGCCCGAACAGCTGCGGCAGGTGCTCATAATTAGCCAGCTCACGCGGGGTGAACGCCTGGCCCTGGTTGTTCAACAGCGCTTCGTCGCCCCAACGGGCCACGGGCAGTTGCTCTTCCAGGCGGATCGTCACCTGGTCCGGCCACACGCGACGCACTTCGGCGTGGGCGATCCACGGCATTTGTTCCAGCTCGGCGCGCATGCCGGCCAAATCGATGGTAAAGAAGCTCGCCGCCAGGAACGGCCCGATACGCTGCTGCACCGCTTGCTGGCTGATGTAGCTCAAGTCGCCCTGCACGCTGATCTTGGTGATCGGGCGATCGGCGTACGGCAGTAGACGCTGCGCGCCCTCGTAAGTGCCAAAGCCCAACACCACCAGCAGCACCGGCCAGAACAGCGCCTTGATAAAACCAAAGTTGGCTTTGGGCAGGCGCGCCGACATCGGCTCTTTAGCCACCATTCGGCTGGCACCCCGTGGCACCGGCTTGCGGCTCGGTGCTTGTGGGGGCTGATGACGAAGCGATGCGCCTTTCATGTCTTAGCCTCGGTTCCTTACTTCACCGGCACCTTCACCGGTAACGCTTGCCGCCAGGATCGCCAGCACCAACTGCTGGAAATCCAGACCGGCTGCGCGAGCGGCCATGGGCACCAGGCTGTGGTCGGTCATGCCGGGCGCAGTGTTGACTTCCAGGAACCAGAAATTCCCTTGGTCGTCCTGCATCACGTCTGCCCGCCCCCAACCGGCGATACCCAACGCCTCACAAGCTTTCGCCGTGAGGTCCATCAATTCCTGTTCTTTGCTTGCATCGAGGCCGCAGGGGATCCGGTACTGGGTATCGGAAGCCACGTACTTGGCGTCGTAGTCGTAAAAGGTGTGGGGCGTGCCCAATGCGATAGGCGGCAATACCTGGCCACGCAGGGTGGCGATGGTGTACTCGGGACCCTGGATCCACTGTTCCACCAACACTTGCGAATCGTAGGTACTTGCCGCTTTCCATGCGTCGATCAATTCGGCGGCCGAGTTCACTTTGGCCATGCCGATACTGGAGCCTTCATGGGCTGGTTTGACGATCAAAGGCAGGCCCAGTTCCTTGGCTGCAGAAATACAATCGTCCTCGCTGCACAGCACGCTGTGACGGGGGGTCGGAATGCCCAGGCTGTGCCAGATTTGCTTGGTGCGCAGCTTATCCATCGCCAGCGCCGACGCAAGAATTCCACTGCCGGTGTAAGGGATGCCGGCACACTCCAACAGGCCCTGCATGCTGCCGTCTTCACCGCCACGGCCATGCAGGATAATGAAGGCGCGATCGATCTTCTCGGCCTGCAGGCGGGCGAGGAAGTCATCGCCCACGTCGATGCCGAATGCGTCCACGCCCGCGCTTTGCAGCGCTTGGAGCACGGCGTTGCCAGACTTGAGCGACACTTCACGCTCAGCACTTTTACCGCCGAACAACACCGCTACGCGGCCAAAATCAGCCGGTGCCATGGTCGAAAACAGGGAGGCGTAGTCAGTGATCATTTCGACTTCCCCTTGGTCGCAGCAAAGAGTGGGCTCGCCAACAATTTAGGCGCAAGGCCACCGATATCACCGGCGCCCTGGCACAGCAGAATGTCACCGGCACGCAGCAGCGGCTTGACGATGGGCGCCAGGTCCACGCCTCGCTCGATGTAGATCGGGTCCAACTGGCCACGCTGACGGATGCTGTTGCACAGCTTGCGGCTGTCGGCGCCCGGAATCGGCTCTTCACCGGCCGGGTACACTTCCATCAGCAGCAGCACGTTGGCATCGGCCAATACATTGACGAAATCGTCGTACAGATCGCGCGTACGGCTGTAACGGTGCGGCTGGTAGACCATCACCAGACGGCGATCCGGCCAGCCACCGCGTACGGCCTTGATCACGGCCGCGACTTCGGTGGGGTGGTGACCATAGTCGTCCACCAGCATCACATCACCGCCCTCGACCGGCAGTTGACCGTAGACCTGGAAGCGTCGGCCGACCCCGGCAAACCGCGACAGGCCTTCGACGATGGCTTCATCGCTGACGCCTTCATCGGTGGCGATGCAGATGGTCGCCAGCGAGTTCAGCACGTTGTGGTTGCCCGGCATGTTTACCGATACATCCAGCGGCTCACGGTCCGGGCGCAGTACGGTGAAATAGGTTTGCATGCCTTCCTGGCGCACATTGATTGCGCGCACGTCGGCGTCTTCGCTGAAGCCGTAGGTGACAGTCGGACGCTTGACCAGCGGCAGGATTTCGCGCACCACCGGATCGTCCAGGCACACCACGGCCAGGCCATAGAACGGCAGGTTATGCAGGAACTCGACGAAGGTTTTCTTCAGTTTGTTGAAGTCGCCGTCGTAAGTGGCCATGTGGTCGGCGTCGATGTTGGTGACCACGGCGACCAGCGGTTGCAGGTGCAGGAAGCTGGCGTCACTTTCATCGGCTTCGGCGATCAGGTAGCGGCTGGTGCCGAGCTGGGCATTGGTGCCGGCTGCATTCAGGCGCCCCCCGATGACGAACGTCGGGTCCAGTCCACCGGCCGCGAACACCGAGGCGATCAGGCTGGTGGTGGTGGTTTTGCCGTGCGTACCGGCGACGGCGATGCCGTGGCGATAGCGCATCAGCTCGGCGAGCATCTCGGCGCGGGGCACCACCGGAATGCGGCGTTCCAGAGCGGTGGCCACTTCCGGGTTGGAGGTGTTCACGGCACTGGACACCACCAGCACGTCGGCCTCGGCGGCGTTCTCGGCGCGGTGGCCGATAAAGATCTGGGCGCCAAAGGACTTCAGGCGATCGGTGACCGGCGATTCTTTCAAATCAGAGCCGGACACCTGGTAGCCCAGGTTCAGCAATACTTCGGCAATGCCGCACATGCCCACGCCGCCGATACCGACGAAGTGGATACGACGGATGCGGCGCATTTCCGGCTGCGGCATGGCTTTCTGATTCTCAACCATGGGCCACCTCCAGGCAGATATCGACCACGGTGCGGGTTGCATCAGGTTTGGCCAGGCGGCTTGCGGTGCTCGCCATGCTATTGAGTCGTTCCGGTTGCATCAAAACCTCGGTCAGGCGTGCGGCCAAATCGGCGGCGCCAGTCGTTCTTTGCGGCAGCAGGAAGGCAGCGCCCTCCCCGGCCAAATATTCGGCGTTGCGGGTCTGGTGGTCGTCGATGGCATGGGGCAAGGGCACCAGCAAGGACGGCAGACCGGCAGCAGCCAGTTCACTGATGGTCAGCGCGCCAGCGCGACAGACCACCAGGTCGGCCCAGCCATAGGCGTGGGCCATGTCTTTGATGAAGGGCTGTACGTTCGCCTCCACACCGGCCTCGCGATAGCGCGAGGCGGTGACTTCACCGTGATGTTTGCCGGCCTGATGGAAGACTTCCGGACGCAACTCCACAGGGAGCTGCGCCAGTGCCTGCGGCAGCAATGTGTTCAGCGGCTCCGCGCCCAGGCTCCCGCCCATGACCAGCAGGTGCGCCTTGCGCCCGACCAATGCCTGGCGAGCGATATCCATAAACAGTTCAGTGCGCACCGGGTTGCCGGTGGTGCGCAGTTTGTCCGAGGCGCCAAATGTCTTCGGAAAGGCCTCGCACACCCGTGCAGCCAGGGGCACCAACAGGCGGTTGGCGGTCCCGGCAACGGCGTTCTGTTCGTGCACGATCACCGGTACACCGGCGAGCTTGGCGGCGACACCACCGGGACCTGTCACGTAACCACCAAAGCCGAGTACACACACCGGCTTCAATTCACGAATGATTCGACGTGCCTGCCACACTGCCTTGAACAACACGAACGGCGCCTTGAGCAGGGACAATTTGCCCTTGCCACGCAGGCCGGCGACGTTGATCAAATGCAACGGCAGGCCGGCATTGGGCACCAGCTCGTTTTCGATCCCGCGCGGCGTGCCCAGCCAGTGCACGCTGTAGCCACGGGCCTGGAACTCCCGCGCACACGCCAGGGCCGGGAACACGTGGCCCCCGGTGCCGCCGGCCATGATCAGCACGTTAGCGCCCATGGGTCGGCTCCTCGGCGAAGTCGCTTTCGCTGAACTCCATGTCTTCGCTGCCCAAGTGGGTTCGACTCTCCCACTCGATGCGCAGCAACAAGCCCAGGCAAGCACAGCAAATCACCAACGAACTGCCGCCATAACTGAGGAATGGCAAGGTCAGGCCCTTGGTCGGCAGCAGGCCGACGTTCACGCCGATGTTGATCAGGAACTGGCCGATCCACAGGAACGACAAGCCGTACGCCACATATGCGGCGAAATACTGTTTGGCCCGCTCGGCCCACAGGCCGATGTACATGCCGCGTACGCACACGAACACGAACAGCGCGACGGTGAGCAGCGAACCGACCACGCCGAGCTCTTCGGCGAGTACAGAGAACACGAAGTCGGTGTGGGCTTCGGGCAAGTAGAACTGCTTCTGCACGCTGTTGCCCAAGCCGACGCCGAGCCATTCGCCGCGACCGAAAGCGATCAACGCCTGGGTCAACTGGTAACCGGAACCGAATTGATCGGACCAGGGGTCGGTAAAGGTGATCAGACGCGCCATCCGATAGGGCTGCGCGAGGACCAGAAGGTAGACGGCAACCACGGCCAGCACCACCATCAAGGTGAAACGGAACAAGCCCACGCCACCGAGGAACAGCATCGCCGCCGCCGCGCCCATCATCACCACCGTGGCACCAAAGTCGGGCTCCATCAGCAACAGGCCAGCCATGGGCAGCAGCACGATGAACGGCTTGAAGAAGCCCATCCAGCTTTCGCGCACTTCTTTCTGACGCCGTACCAGGTAGCCGGCGAGGTAGATCACCACGAACACCTTGGCGATTTCCGACGGCTGCACGTTGAACGCACCAAAGCCGATCCAGCGCATCGAACCGTTCACCTCGCGGCCGATGCCGGGCAGGATCACCATGACCAGCAAGCCGAACGCGACGATCAGCATCATCCAACCCAGGCGCTGCCAGGTGGCGATGGGGATCATCATGGTGACGATGCACGCGCCCAGGCCGATCACCAGGTACACCAGGTGGCGGATCATCATGTACAGGGTGTTGCCCGATTGCACGGCGGCCACTTCGGAGGACGCGGACGTGATCATCACCAGGCCCAGGCCCAGCAACGCCAGGCAACCGGCGAGCATCGGGAAATCCAAGTCGATACCGCGCCCGGTAATGATCGGCGACGGGTACGGCTTGATGATGTTTCTGAAGTCGATACTCATGCCAAGGCCTCCACAGCGCGGGCGAACAGCTGGCCGCGCTCTTCGTAGTGCTTGAACATGTCGAAACTGGCGCACGCCGGCGACAGCAGCACCGCATCGCCCGGCTGGGCCAGGGCTTTGCACTGGGCGATGGCGTCATCCAGGGAATTGGCGCGTACTTGCGGCACGGCGTCACCCAGGGCGGCGGCGATCAGGTCGGCGTCGCGGCCCATCAACACCACGGCGCGGCAATGCGCAGCCACCGGGCCTTTAAGGTCCTTGAAGTCGGCGCCCTTGCCATCGCCACCTGCGATCAGCACCAGCTTGCCGTCGATATCGGCGCCCAGGCCTTCGATCGCAGCCAGGGCCGCACCGACGTTGGTGGCCTTGGAATCGTTGTAATAGCTGACCCCGTTCAGGTCACGGACCCATTGGCAGCGATGTTCCAGACCGCCGAAGGTTCGCAGCGCCGACAGCATTGCGTCGAACGGCAAGCCAACCGCATGGCCGAGCGCCAACGCCGCCAGGGCGTTCGACTGGTTATGCGCGCCACGGATTTTCAGCTCGCGCACCGGCATCAGGTTCTGGAATTCGAAGGCCAGGTATTTCTCGCCATTCTCTTCGCGAATGCCGAACGCTTTGAAGTCGGGCTTGCTCAGGCCGAAGGTCCAGCACGGCATGCCCTCGCCGATCAGTGGACGGCTCAGGGCATCCTGGCGGTTGACCACAAATTGCCTGGCACCGCGGAAGATCCGGTGCTTGGCCAAGTGATAGGCCGGCAGGCCGCTGTAGCGGTCCATGTGGTCTTCACTGACATTCAATACGGTTGCCACTTCGGCACCGAGGTCGTGAGTGGTTTCCAGCTGGAAGCTCGACAACTCCATCACGTACAGCTCTACGTCGTCGCTGAGCAGGTCCAGTGCGGGCATCCCGAGATTGCCGCCCACCGCCACACGCTTGCCGGCAGCCATCGCCATTTCGCCGACCAGGGTGGTCACGGTGCTTTTTGCGTTGGAACCGCTGATCGCCACGATTGGCGCCTTGGCGTTACGTGCAAACAGGTCGATATCGCCGGACAGCTTCACGCCACGCGCCGCTGCGGCTTGCAGGGCCGGTGTCGCCAGGGCCAGGCCCGGGCTCACGTAGAGCTCATCGGCGCGGCACAGAAACTCGACATCCAGCTCGCCACAACGCACTTCCACGTGCGGGTAGTCACGGCGCAGCGTGACCAGCTCCGGTGGATTTTCCCGCGTATCGGCCACGGCAAACGACGTGCCCCGGTTCGCCAGGAAGCGAACCAGGGACATGCCGCTCTTGCCGAGGCCGACAACGATGCGGAAGTGGTCTGAAGCGATCAGGGACACTCGTTTCTACCTCAGTTTCAGGGTGGCAAGGCCGACCAGTACCAGAATCACGGTGATGATCCAGAAACGGACAATCACACGCGGCTCGGGCCAGCCCTTGAGTTCAAAGTGGTGGTGAATCGGCGCCATACGGAACACACGGCGCCCGGTCAATTTGAAGGAGGCCACCTGGATCACCACCGACAGGGTTTCCATCACGAACACGCCGCCCATGATGAACAGCACGATTTCCTGGCGAACGATCACCGCGATGGTGCCCAGCGCCGCGCCCAGCGCCAGCGCGCCGACGTCGCCCATGAAGACTTGGGCCGGATAGGTGTTGAACCACAGGAACCCCAGGCCGGCACCGATCAGCGCGCCGCAGAACACGATCAGCTCGCCCGCGCCCGGTACGTACGGAATCAGCAGGTATTCAGCGAATTTCACGTTGCCCGACAGGTAGCAGAAGATGCCCAGCGCGCCGCCCACCATCACCGTCGGCATGATCGCCAGGCCGTCGAGGCCGTCGGTCAGGTTCACCGCGTTACTGGAGCCGACGATCACAAAATAGGTCAGCACCACGAAGCCGATGCCCAGTGGAATGCTGGCGTCCTTGAGCATCGGGATGATCAAGGTGGTTTCGACTGCGCTGGGTGCCGTCATGAACAGGAAAATCGCCGCGCCGAGGCCGAACACCGACTGCCAGAAATATTTCCAGCGGCTTGGCAGCCCCTTGGAGTTCTTCTCGATCACTTTGCGGTAGTCGTCGACCCAACCGATGGCGCCGAACAACAGGGTGACCAGCAACACGGTCCAGACATAGCGGTTGTGCAAGTCAGCCCACAGCAAGGTGCTGATACCGATGGACGACAGGATCAGCGCGCCGCCCATGGTCGGCGTGCCGGATTTGGACAGGTGCGACTGCGGGCCGTCATTGCGAACCGATTGACCAATTTGCAGGTTCTGCAGGGTACGAATCATCCACGGCCCCAGGAACAGCGACAAACACAGCGCGGTCAGCACACCCAGGATCCCGCGCAGGGTCAGGTACTGAAAGACCGCGAAGCCTTTGTGGAACTGTTGCAGATACTCAGCCAGCAGCAGCAGCATTAATGTTTCTCCGTACTTGAGCCACACAAGGCCACGACGACGTTTTCCATCACCGCGCTGCGCGATCCCTTGATCAAAATGGTTGTATGTATGTCGTGTTCAGCCGCCGTCAGCGCCTGGATCAGTTCAGCCTGGGTCGCGAAATGCCGCGCACCGGGGCCGAAGGCATTGACGGCGTGGGCCATGTTCGGGCCGACGGCGTAGAGCGCGTCAGCTTTACCGACGGCGTGGGCGCCAACTTCACGGTGGCCTTGTTCAGCCCAGTCGCCCAGCTCGCCGATGTCACCCAGCACCAGCACCTTGCGCCCGGCGAAGCCGTGCAGCAGGTCAACCGCCGCGTTAACGGAGGACGGGTTGGCGTTGTAAGTGTCATCGATCACGCGCATGCCGTTGGTTGCCAGTTGCGCCACGGTACGGCCCTTGACCGGCTGCACCGCGCCCAGGCCGGTGGCGATGCCGAACAGGGACACGCCCAGGGCGTAGGCCGCAGCGGCGGCGGCCAAGGCATTGGCGACGTTATGGTTGCCCAGCAGGTTCAATTGCACGTGCTCACTGCCTTGCGGGGTGTGCAAGGTAAAGGACGGGCAGCCACGCGCATCGACACTGATATTGGAGGCGTGGAAATCGGCCGCCGCGTTGAGCACGGCGAACGTCAGGACCTTGCGACCGGCGGCGCGGACAAGCCAGGTCTCGAAGGCCTTGTCATCCAGGTTCAATACAGCCGTGCCCGAAGCATCGAGGCCTTCGAGGATTTCGCCCTTGGCCTGGACGATTTTCTCCGGGCCACCGAACTCGCCGACGTGGGCGGTACCGGCATTGTTGATGATCGCAACGTGGGGCTTGGTCAGCGCCACGGTATAGGCAATTTCGCCGATGCGCGACGCGCCCAACTCAATCACGGCCGCCGTGTGTTCCGGGGCCAGCTCGAGCAAGGTCAGCGGCGCGCCGAAATCATTGTTCAGGTTGCCACGGGTGGCGAGTACCGGCCCGCGCGTGCGCAGCACCCCCGCCAGCAGTTCCTTGACCGTGGTCTTGCCGCTGGAGCCGGTGATGGCTGCAACCGGCTTGTCAAAGGCGGCACGGTTCAGCGCACCCAGTTGACCGAGGGCCACACGGGTGTCGGCCACCAGCAATTGCGGCAGCGTGGAGTCCGCCACTTCGCGCTGCACCAGGGCACCTGCGGCACCTTTGGCGGCGACGTCATTGAGGTAGTCATGCCCATCGAAACGCGGCCCGGCCAACGCCACGAAGAGTTGACCCGGCTGGATGGCGCGGCTGTCGATGCTGACGCCGTCGAAGCTGCAATCGCTCGACAATACACGGGCCGAAAGGGCCTGGGTCAGCTCGCTGAATGTCATCGCTTTAAGCATGGGCGACCTCCCAGGCGGCCAAGGCACGTTCAGCCTCGACCAGATCGGAGAACGCATGGCGCTCGCCGTTGATTTCCTGATAGTCCTCGTGGCCTTTACCGGCCAGCACCACCACGTCGTCAGCGCTGGCGCTGGCGATCAACCGGGCGATGGCTGCACCGCGACCGGCGACGAAAGTGGCCTTGGACACGTCGTTGAAGCCTGCACGGATGTCGTCGAAAATCTGGCACGGCTCTTCGCTGCGCGGGTTGTCGTCGGTGACGAGCACGCCGTCTGCCAGGCGCTCGACGATCTCGGCCATCAAGGGGCGCTTGCCGCGATCGCGGTCACCGCCGCAACCGAACAGGCACAGCAACTTGCCCTTGGCGTGTGGACGCAGCGCCACCAGGACTTTTTCCAGCGCATCCGGGGTATGTGCGTAATCGACCACGACCAGCGGCTGTGTGCCGCCACCCAGGCGCTGCATGCGACCGGCCGGGCCTTCGAGCTTGGGCAGGACCTTGAGGATTTCATCCAGCGCGTAATCCAGGCCGAGCAACGCACCGACGGCGGCGAGCACGTTGCTCAGGTTGAAGCGACCGAGCAAGGTGCTGCGCAAATGGTGTTCGCCCTGAGGCGTGACCAAGGTGGCGCGCACGCCCTCGTCATTGAACTGGGCTTCGCGGCAATACAGGTAGGCGCTGGAGTCTTCCAGGCTGTAGGTGATCAGGCGCGACTCGCTTTGCTCGGCAGCCAGTTGGCGACCGAACGCGTCGTCGAGGTTGACCACTCGGCATTTCAGATCATTCCAGGCGAACAGCTTGGCCTTGGCGGCGGCGTACGCCTCCATAGTGCCGTGGTAGTCCAGATGATCGCGGGACAAGTTGGTCATCACCGCCACGTCGAACGCCAGCGCGGTCACGCGGCCCTGGTCCAGACCGTGGGACGACACTTCCATGGCAACCGCCTTGGCGCCGGCTTTCTTCAGGTCGGCCAGGGTCGCTTGCACGGCAATAGGGTTCGGCGTGGTGTGCAGGCCGCTTTGCAGCGCGCCATAGAAGCCCGTGCCCAGAGTGCCGACGATGCCGCAGTGCTGGCCCAGCAGGTCAAGGGCCTGGGCAACCAGTTGGGTCACACTGGTCTTGCCGTTGGTGCCGGTGACGCCGACCAGGTTGAGGTGCCGGCTGGGCTCGCCGTAGAAACGCCCGGCGATGTCAGAAAGCTGCCTGGCCAAGCCTTTGACCGGAATCAGCGGCACGTCGGTGATCGGCAGCACAGTGGCGCCGTCCACTTCATAGGCCACGGCTGCCGCACCACGTTGCAACGCATCCGCGATATGCGCGCGGCCATCGAATTTACCGCCAGGCACGGCCAGGAACAGGTCACCGGCGCGCACATTACGGCTGTCCAGGCTCAGCTCGCGGATCAACAGATCGCGACCGGCGTGGGCGAAAATCTTGTTCAGGCTAAGAGACATCAGCCGCGCCCTCCATTGGCTTTTACTGCAGCGACCGGTGGACCGGCGTTCGCTTGTTGGGTCGGCGGCAGGTTGTCCGGCGTGATGTTCATCAGGCGCAGGGTGCCGGACATCACTTTGCTGAACACCGGCGCCGATACCAGGCCACCGAAGTAGCCCGCTTTACTCGGTTCATCGATCACGACCACAACGGCGTAGCGTGGGTCGCTCATCGGCCCGAAGCCGGCGAACAACGAACGGTAGGAGTTTTCGGCGTAGCCCTTGGTGCCCACCGATGTCTTGCGCGCGGTGCCCGACTTGCCGGCCACGTGATACGCCGGCACCTGGGCACGGAACACGCCGCGCGGTGCTTCGATCACTTGTTGCAACATGCCTTGCATGGTCTTGGCGACGTTCTCCGGGATCACCTGGGTGGCTTGCGGCGCTTCGTCGACGTGGATCAGGCTCAATGGAACCATCCGGCCATTATTCGCCAACACAGAGAAAGCGTGCGCCAGCTGGATCGCGGTCACCGACAGGCCGTAGCCGTAGGAAAGCGTGGCGGTTTCGGCTTTTTTCCAGTCGCGGTAGTTCGGCAGGTTGCCTACGCGCTCACCCGGAAAGTTAAGGCCGGTGGGTTGGCCCAGGCCGATTTTCTGCGCCAGGCGGTAGATGGCCTCGCCGCCAATATCAAAGGCGACCTTGCTCATGCCCACGTTACTGGAGTTGATCAAGATACCTGTCAAATCCAGCACTGGACCTTCGGTGCGCGATACGTCGCGAATGGTATACCTGCCCAACTGCAAGGTACCTGGATACACCTCGACCTTGTCGCTGGGTTTCCAGCGTCCGGTTTCCAGGGCGGCGCTCATGGAGATGGCTTTCATGGTCGAACCCGGCTCGAACACGTCGATCATCGCGCGGTTGCGCATCATCGCCGGTTGCAGGTTGCGGCGGTTGTTCGGGTTGTAGGTCGGCTGGTTGACCATGGCCAGGATCTCGCCGCTCTTCACGTCCATGATCACCAGGCTGCCGGCCTTGGCGCCGTTCTCGATAATCGCGTTACGCAGCTCGCGGTTCGCCAGATATTGCAGGCGCAGGTCAATCGACAACGCCAAGGGCTTACCGGCCTTGGCGTTTTTGGTGACTTGGACATCCTTGATCAGTCTGCCGCGCCGATCCTTGATGACTTGTCGTTTGCCGGGAACCCCGGCGAGCCATTCGTCGTAGGCCAGTTCCACGCCTTCGCGGCCGTGGTCATCGATGTCGGTAAAGCCGACCATGTGCGCGGTGGTTTCACCCGCCGGGTAGAAACGACGAAATTCCTCGATGCCGTAGACACCGGGGACTTTAAGGTCGAGTACTTGCTGGCCTTGTTCAGGCGTGAGCCCACGAACCAGGTAGATGAATTCCTTGTTGGCCTGGGCTTCCAGGCGCTCGGCCAAGGCTTTGGGGTCCTGGCCGAGGGCAGCCGCCAGTTGCGGCCACTTGTCCTTGGCGACCTGGAGTTCCTTGGCATTGGCCCACAGGGTGGTCACCGGGGTACTGACGGCCAGGGGTTCGCCGTTACGGTCGGTGATCAGGCCACGGTGTGCGGGAATCGGGATATGCCGCAGGCTGCGGGCGTCGCCTTGGCCGATCAGGAAGTCGCGGTCGACCACTTGCAGGTCGACGATCCGCCAGACGATGGCGCCCACCATCAGTGCCAGCAAGCCCAGCATCAGACGGAAGCGCCAGGGGTAGAGTGCGCCTTCGAGCTTCATCATGGCGCCACCATGCGAACGTCGGCCGCGCCCGGAATGTGCATTTTCAACTGTTCGGTGGCCAGCACTTCGATACGGCTATGGGCCGTCCAGGTGCTTTGTTCCAGGATCAGCCGGCCCCACTCGGCTTGCGCCTTGTCACGCACACTCAATTCCCCATACAGGGTATTGAGCAATTGCCGGTTGTAGTGCGCGCTGTAGGACACCGCAATCGCGGACACCAGCACGCCAACGTACAGCAGCATCATGAAGAAGCTGCCGCCCGGGAGGGGTTTGGCAAAAAGCTTGCTCACCGCAATTTCTCGGCAACGCGCATGACGGCGCTACGGGAACGTGGGTTGGCCTTGAGTTCGGCTTCGGAAGCGAACTGCGCTTTGCCATGGATTTTGATTTTCGGCACAAAGGCTTCGAAACGTACCGGCAGGTTGCGCGGCAGGTTGTCGGACTCGCCCTTGACCAGGCGGCGCATGAACAGTTTGACGATCCGGTCTTCCAGGGAGTGGAAGCTGATCACCACCAGGCGACCGCCCACTTCCAACGCCTCAAGGGCCGCCTCGAGGCCGGCCTCCAGGTCGCCCAATTCGTTGTTGACGTGAATACGCAGGCCCTGGAACGCACGGGTGGCCGGGTTCTTGCCCTTTTCCCACGCAGGGTTGGCGACCTTGAGCACTTCGGCCAGGTCGGCGGTGCGTTCGAATGGCTGGATTTCGCGACGTTCGACCACGGCGCGCGCCATGCGGCCGGCGAAGCGTTCTTCGCCGTACTCCTTGAACACACGGGCGATTTCTTCCACCGGCGCGGTGGCGATGAACTGTGCGGCGCTGACACCACGGGTCGGGTCCATGCGCATGTCGAGCGGGCCGTCATTCATGAAACTGAAGCCGCGCTCCGGGTCGTCAAGCTGCGGCGAGGAGACGCCCAGATCGAGCAAAACCCCGGCCACCTTGCCCGCCATGCCACGCTCGGCGACTTCGGCGCCGAGCTCGGCAAAGCTGCGTTGCACAACGACAAAGCGGCCGTCTTCGGCCGCTAGCGCTTGCCCGGTGGCAATCGCCTGGGGGTCCTTGTCGAACCCGAGGAGTTTACCGTCGGGCCCGAGCCGGCTGAGGATCAAGCGGCTATGCCCGCCTCTGCCGAACGTGCCATCCAGATAGCAGCCATCGGCGCGTACGGCGAGAGCCTCAACGGCTTCGTCAAGCAGTACGGTGATGTGGTTAAAGCCGCTATCAATAGTCACAGGATCAAATCACGCAGTTCATCAGGCATGGCGCCCGGTTGTTGAATAGCCGCCAGGTCAGCTGCGGAAACAGCATCCCAGGCATCTTCGTCCCACAATTGGAACTTGTTCAGTTGGCCGACCAGCATTGCGCGCTTATCCAGCCTGGCGTACTCACGCAAGCGCGGGGGCACCAGGAAACGACCGCTGCCATCGAGTTCGAGGTCGACGGCATTACCGATCAGCAAACGCTGCAGGCGGCGGTTTTCTTCACGCAATGAAGGCAGGGCGCGCAGTTTGGTTTCGATCAACTCCCACTCATCGAGCGGGTAAACACATAAACAAGGGTCAACGGCATCGATGGTGATGATCAACTGTCCGGAACTTCGCGAAATGAGCTCGTCACGATACCGGCTCGGCATGGCGAGACGGCCTTTTGCATCGAGACTGATAGCGTTAGCTCCGCGAAACACAGATGCGTTTCTCCAAATTTTAGCGTTTTACGTTCAAAAAACCCACTTTGTGCCACTTTCCGCCACTTGCGCACACTATAGGAATGCGCCCACCACACCGTCAAGGCGCGGATTCAAGGAAAAGCCTTACAGATCGGAGATTTAGGAGCGTAAACGGAGGAGAAACCAGAGTTCGACGGTGTTTTTGACCCAGCAAGCGCAGAAAGCTCAAAGCACTACAGCTCAAAGTTAAAGTAATTTATTAAGAGTAAGATTTTTTTGGTATTACGAAGACGCATCTGCCAATGATTTGGCAGGGAGGGATTCTTGCGTTGCTACCGTTTTTTGCCCGAGACTCGGGCAAAAGGAAAAAGGTGGAGAGTCGATCTGTAAGCCGGGTTCTGTCGTGAACAGTCATTCGTCTACGATGGCCATCACTGGACATCTTTAGCAACCTACCCGGTCCCAGCGCGGGCCACGCCTTGGGACCCTATTTGGTCTTGCTCCAAGTGGGGTTTACCTATGCCACGAACTGTTGCCAGTCGCGCGGTGCGCTCTTACCGCACCTTTTCACCCTTACCGGCACCGAAGTGCTTAGGCGGTTATTTTCTGTGGCACTTTCCGTAGGCTCACGCCTCCCAGGCATTACCTGGCACTTCGCCCTATGGAGCCCGGACTTTCCTCCCCCCCCTAATTTTCATAGAGGGCAGCGACTGTCCAATCGACTCTCCGCCGCGCAGGTTAACGGCACGGCGGACTTAGGACAAGTAATAAAAGTTCAGGTTTGCCATCACGTTCAGACGCAATACCGGCTGACCCCCCCGGAACTAATCGGCTTTCTGTTTATCGAGCGCCGCCTGGTAGAGCACATTCTTGCGCACCCCGGTAATTTCCGCGGCCAGGGCCGCCGCGCGCTTGAGCGGCATTTCCTTGAGCAGCAGGTCCAGCACGCGCATGGCCTCAGTGCCCACGGCATCTTCGGTTTGCGGTGCCGTCCAGCCCGCCACCAGCACCACGCACTCGCCGCGCTGCTGGTTGCTGTCGCCTTCGACAAAGGCGCGCAGTTCTTCCAGCGGCAGGCCCTTGAGGGTTTCAAAGGTCTTGGTCAGCTCACGGGCCAACAGTGCGAGGCGCTCGCCACCAAACACCAGTTCCATGTCCTGCAGACATTCAAGGATGCGATGCGGGGCTTCATAGAAGATCAAAGTGCGCGGCTCTTCCTTCAACGCCTGCAGACGCGCACGGCGCCCGACGGCCTTGGCCGGCAGGAATCCTTCGAAGATAAAACGGTCGGACGGCAGGCCGGCAGCCGATAACGCAGCAATCAGCGCGCACGCACCCGGAACAGGCACTACATTGATACCGGCCGCCCGCGCTTGGCGCACCAGGTGGTAGCCCGGGTCGGAAATGAGCGGCGTGCCGGCGTCGGAGATCAGCGCCACATCGTCGCCAGCCAGCAGGCGCACGATAAAGCGGCTGCCTTCTTCGCGTTCGTTGTGCTCATGGCAGGCCGCCAGTGGCGTGCTGATGCCAAAGTGCTGCATCAACCGTTGGGAGTGCCGCGTGTCTTCAGCCGCAATCAATTTGACGTCGCGCAACACCTTAAGCGCCCGCGCACTGATGTCGTCCAGGTTGCCAATGGGCGTCGCCACGACAAAAAGCGAGCCTGCAGTGGAATTCATAGGACCTGGAGCAGTCAAAACGCACACCTCGATGGTTGGCAAAAACCACATTGTAGCGCGTAGGCGCCTTGAAAATATGCCATCGCTGCCGATGCCTTTTCAGCTGTTTAACGCCGATTGCAACATTTGCACGACCTAAATCAACGGTTTCACACCAGTAACATCGCGCCTGGGCCAGTGCTTGGGTACACTTCCACGCTAATTTGATCGGTATCAGGAACACTTACATGATCGCTTGCCTGCGGCTGCTCTCCGCCCTCTGCCTTGCTGCCTTGTTGGCTGCTTGCGCCAGCTCGCCCTCGTCCAGCCTTGGCGACCTTCCACGGACCCCGGACGCCAGTATCGAGCAACTGCTCGAACAGGCCACGACCGCCAACACGCCAGAAAAGGCCGCGATGCTGCGCCTGAGTGCGGCAGACCTGGCCTACAAGCAGAACAACCCGGGACGCTCATCGCAGATTCTTGCGCAGGTGCCCCTGGATGTCCTCAAGCCAGCCGCGCAGGTGTTTGCCAGCACCCTGGCTGCCGAACTGGCGATGGCGCGCAACCAGCCCAAGGCGGCGTTGACCGCCTTGAACCACCCGAGCCTGCAAAGCCTGAAGGACCTGCCGCCTAAACAGCAGATCCGTACCGGCAGCGTGCATGCCCGCGCCTATGAAGCCGACGGCCAGACCCTGGCCGCCGCCCGCGAGCGCGTCGCCATGGCCCCGTTGCTCAGCGGCGATGCGGCCAACAGCAACCACGAAGCCATCTGGGCCCTGATTGCCGCCCTGCCGGCCGAACAACTGCAAGCCAGCGGCAACCCGGTGCTGGACGGCTGGATCACCCTGGCCCAATCGGTCAAGGGCGCCGGCACGCTGGAGCAGCAACAGGCGGCCATCGACACCTGGCGTGCGCAAAACCCTGGCCACCCGGCTGCCGTGCAACTGCCCACGCCGCTGACCAAGCTCAAGGAGCTGGCCAGCCAGCCCCTGACCAAGATCGCCCTGCTGCTGCCACAGGACGGCCCTCTGGCCTCCGTCGGCAAAGCGTTGCGTGAAGGCTTCATGGCTGCGCACTACCAGGCTGAACAAGCCGGACAGAAGCCGCCGGTGATCGAGTTCTACGACAGCTCGCGCCTGACTTCCATCGACGAGTTCTATGCCAAGGCCCAGGCCGCCGGTGTGCAACTGGTGGTCGGTCCGCTGGAAAAGCCATTGGTCAAACAGCTCAGCGCACGCCCTCAATTGCCAATCACTACCCTGGCGCTGAACTACAGCGAGGGCGATCAAGGCCCGGCGCAGCTGTTCCAGTTCGGACTGGCCGCTGAAGACGAAGCCCGCGAAGTCTCACGCCGCGCCCGTGCCGATGGCCTGCATCGCGCCGCAGCGATGGTGCCGCGTGGCGAATGGGGCGAGCGCGTCTACAAGGCCTTCCGTCAGGATTGGGAAGCCAATGGCGGCACGGTGATGGGCGTTGAGTACGTTGATCAGCCGGTCGCCCTTGCCCAGCAGATCGCCGACCTGTTCCAGTTGCGTAAAAGTGAAGGCCGCGCCAAGAGCCTGCAAAGCACGGTCGGCACCGACGTCGCAGCGCAGCCATCGCGTCGCCAGGACATCGAGTTCATCTTCCTGGCCGTGACACCGCAACTGGCCCAGCAGATCAAGCCGACCCTGAACTTCCAATACGCCGGTGATGTGCCGGTGTACGCCACGTCCCACGTGTTCAGCGCCAGCGGCGACAAGAACCAGTACTTGGACATGACCAACGTGATGTTCTGCGAAACCCCTTGGCTGCTCAATACCACCGACCCGCTGCGCAACCAGGTCGCTGCCCAATGGCCGCAAGCCAATGGCAGCCTCGGCCGCCTGTATGCGATGGGTGTCGACGCCTACCGCCTGGCGCCGCGTCTGGGGCAACTCAAGGCACTGCCGGACACCCGTATTGACGGTCTCTCGGGCAACCTGGGCATCAGCGCCAACCAGCGCGTTGATCGCCAGATGCCATGGGCCAAGTTTGTCGGCGGCGACATCCAACGCCTTCCAGACACCCCGCGCTGATGCCCGAGCGGTCCAGCGCACAAAGCGGCAAGGACGCCGAACTTCAAGCTTTGAAGCACTTGCAGCAGCAGGGTCTGCGCCTTCTGGCGCAGAACTGGTTGTGTAAACGCGGCGAGCTTGATCTGGTCATGCTTGACGGCGATACAGTAGTATTCGTCGAAGTGCGCTACAGAAAACACGCACAATGGGGTGGCGCGCTCGCCAGTATCGATGGGCGAAAGCGTCAGAAGCTGATACTTGCCGCGCAGTTTTTCCTGCAAAAAGAGCATCGCTGGGCTGATTCCCCCTGCCGTTTCGATGTGGTTGCCATTGAAAGCACACCGTCTGGCATCGCTGAACTGAACTGGCTCAAAGATGCCTTCGACAGCTGATTCGCCGGACATCTTCACCCACACTTTTGCTCTTTGCTTTGCGGGCTGCACATTCCTGTGCCATACAGCCGCGCTAATTAAGGTCACACAGATGGACATGCAATCCCGAATTCGCCAGCTTTTCCAGGCCAGCATCGACACCAAGCAACAGGCGATGGACGTACTTGCACCGCACATCGAGCAAGCCAGTCAGGTGATGGTCAACGCCTTGCTCAACGAGGGCAAAATGCTTTCGTGCGGCAATGGCGGTTCGGCCGGCGATGCCCAGCATTTCTCATCCGAGCTGCTCAACCGCTTCGAGCGGGAGCGCCCGAGCCTGCCGGCCATCGCCTTGACCACCGATTCGTCGACAATCACCTCGATTGCCAACGACTACAGCTACAACGAGATCTTCTCCAAGCAGATCCGCGCCCTGGGCCAACCAGGTGACGTGCTGCTGGCGATTTCCACCAGCGGCAACTCGGCGAATATTATTCAAGCTATCCAGGCCGCACATGATCGCGAAATGATTGTCGTAGCATTGACCGGACGCGATGGTGGCGGCATGGCCTCGCTGCTCTTGCCGGAAGATGTCGAGATTCGCGTCCCGGCCAATGTCACCGCACGTATCCAGGAAGTCCACCTGCTGACGATCCACTGCCTGTGCGATCTGATCGACAGCCAACTGTTTGGGAGTGAAGAATGACCGTTAACCGCCTCAGCCTTTTGGCCATCACCCTGTGCCTCGCTATCAGCGGCTGCAGCACGGCCATCACCGCCACACGTGACACCCCTATTCAGGATGACAAGGGCACCCGCACCTTCGGCAGCAAGATTGATGACTCGTTGATCGAAACCAAGGTCGAAGTCAACGTCGCCAAGGCCGCTCCAGACCTGGGCAACGGTGCCTCGCGCATTGTCGTGACCAGCTTCAACGGCGTCGTGCTGCTGGCCGGCCAGACCCCCCGCGCCGACCTCAAGGCCCAGGCCGAGCAGGCCGCCGCCGCGGTACAGCGCGTGAAAAAAGTCCACAACGAATTGCAGGTGATGGACCCGATCACCCTGCTGGCCATCAGCAACGACGCCCTGCTGACCACCAAGATCAAGGCGCAGATGCTCACCGACAACGCGATCCCGGGTTCGCGCATCAAGGTGGTCACCGACAACGGCATTGTTTATCTGATGGGCTTGCTTACCCAGGCGGAAGCGACTCGCGCCGCCAACCTGGTGCAGGGTGTGTCCGGCGTGCAGAAAATCGTCAAGGTTTTCGAATACATCGATTGACGTGATCGACAGCCACAAAAAAGGGCGCCGTGCAGTGACTGCACGGCGCCCTTTTTATTGGCGATCGTTTACTGATATTGCGAGTACGGGTTGCCCTGGAACTGGTTGTTCTGCTGTGGCGCCTGTTGCTGGGCACCTGGCTGGCCGTACTGTTGACCCGGGATCGGGCCGAGGTTGACTTCCACACGACGGTTCTGCGCGCGACCGTTGACGTCGGCGTTGCTGGCGATCGGATTATCCGGGCCGGCACCGCGGGCGCTCAGGTTGGTCGGGCTCACGCCTTGGGAGGTCAGGTAATTGGCCACGCTCTGTGCACGACGTTGGGACAGGTCCATGTTCAACTGGCGGCTACCCGTGCTGTCGGTGTAACCGACGATCTGGATAGTGTTCTGGTTGAACTGCTTGAGGGAGTTGGCCAGGTTGTTGAGCGGCTGGTAGAAGCTGCTGGCGATCGCATCCGAGTTGGTCGCGAAAGTGATGTTGCCCGGCATGATCAGCTTGATCTGGTCGCCCTGGCGCTGAACTTCCACACCGGTATTGGCCATGCTCTCACGCAGTTTCTTTTCCTGCTGGTCTGCGTAGTAGCCGTAGCCCGCAGCGCCGGCACCCGCCACCACCGCACCGATCAGCGCGCCCTTGCCACGGTGGTTGTGGTCGATGGCCGCACCGGCCAAGGCACCGGCCAGGGCCCCCAGGCCACCGTACTTGGCGGTCTTGCTCATACCGCCGGATTCATTGCTCGCCTGCCCCTGACCGCTGCCGTCATAGGGGTTAGGGGATGCGCAGCCGGACAACAAGGCTACGGCGGTAGCGACAACAAGCAGACGACGCGAAGTGAACATGAAGGGAGCTCCTACTTTTGCATTCTAAGGTGCAAAGGACATTGGCAATGGACCTGTGCCGAGTTTGGAACGCGACAAACGGTAAAAATTCCGTGGCCACACAAACCGTAGCAGACGCACGCTGAACACCACCTGAGTTTTTGCTACAAAGCGTGCCTGCCGTAGAGGATATGAGCCTGTGACGACCCGCCTTTTGGTCACTACACCGGTTACCCGAGACGTAGCAATCGGCAGATCCACCATTCACATCACCCCATCATACGTCCGAATGTTCTGCCGCAACGCCGCCAGAAAAGAGAAGGCATTCTCCACCCGCTCCCCCTCAAACCCCTGGTAGTAATTGTTCGCCGTCAACACCGTACCCGCACCGCGTTTGTTATCCGGGTGGAGGCAATAGGGAATCGATAAAAACCCACTGTCGAATGCGCTGAGTATCGCTTCGGACAAGTCGGCGTCACGCGCCAGCGTGCCTTCAATCAGTCGCCTTGATGCGTCCAGGATGCGCGCGTGCTCTTGCGCGTCGAACGGGACATCCGGCAACACACCCTTCGTGTGCAGGCAATAGCTGGCGTATTCCAATGCGGCGATGTTTTCTTCGATCCGAGGAATACGCCGTGACTCCACCGGCGTTTTTATGATCACGCGCTGCACGCCGGTGGATCGAATCATGCCGAGTGCATCGCCGGTGATCCGGCAAAACCCGCCCAGGGTCCGTGGAAAAAACCCCATGAACACGTAGCCGACGAAGTGGTAGCTGCCTGGCGCGAAGTATTCGCTGGCGAGTTGTTGCAAGGCCGTCACGGCGGCACGGTCCTGCACGGGCGAGGTGCCTTGGGCGTAGGAGAACGACAACGTCTTGATTCCGTGAGCGCGCAAAAACAAGCCCTCGAGAATGTTGAGCGCCACTAGAATGACCGGGTCGCACATCTGCCCCATCATGCAACCGGCGAAGCTCTCGATGTGGCTGTGCTCCACTCCTGCGCAAAGCACCTGACAGGCTTTTTCCCAGTGGCCGAAAGCCTCACGCAGCGGCGTACGGCTGTACGGCAGGCAATAGGAAATGGGCCCGCCCTCAGTGGTGGCCGAGCCGATTTCGACCATGCGCTCGAAGATGTGCAGCGGATCGGGCGAGCCATGGCGAATCTGCACCGGCAGGTGGTAGCGGGCATGAATCTGGTCGAGCATCGCGCGGGTTTTCGCCGCTGGGTGATTCACGATCGGGTAGCCGTTAAGCATGGACGCGCTGTCGATCGCCCGTTGCGCCGCCTCAAGGTTATTCACTCGGGTGAACGCATCGAGGGTAATGGTGCATACGGTGTTCGCGCGACTGGCCGCCGTGGCGTCAAGCCCGGACTGCATCAGGCCGGGTTCGCTGAAGCCCATGCGCGGCTGGAGCACCGGGCCGTGCAGGTCAAACTGCTCAAGCACGTGGGTGTTGAAGTCGATCATGTCGGCAGGCCTTTTCCGGTCCCTGTGTTATCTGCCCCCGAGTACACGCTCATCGTGCGACCCGCTTTTCCAGGTAATGGGCAGGAAACAACTGTGCGCTGACGAGCGCCTGGAAGGCATCAAAACTGTTCGCCACGCTGTCGTCGAACACCTCGTCAAACCCCGCGGCCCGAAGCGTATCGCTGTGCCGGGCGATGGTCTGGGCGTCGTTTTCAGTGCAGATTTTTCCACCGATGTAGAGTCCGTCGACGTGATGGGTCTCGCTGCGAATGCGCCGGGCGAGTTCGGCGCCCTCAAGGTAGCCGTGACCATTGACCGTGCTGATCACAACGATTGCGCAGCCATTGCGCTCAAGCCGCGCAATCACGTCGTCCATCGGCGTGTTGGGCCCCAGGTTTTCTACCTTGTAGCCCAGGTCATTGAGCAAGAATTCCATGAACACCAGATTCCAGCTATGGGAGTCTGATGGCACGGTGCTGAGCAGTGCGGTTTTGTTGAACGTCATCGTTAAAATCCCTTTTAAGTTTCTGTTCTGTTTGCGTAATACGGAAGTGCGTTCTGGAAGTTGCGAAAGTTGACGGTGACGGCGTTGATATAGCCCCAGTAATCGGCGTAGTTGGTCGGAAACGGTTTTGAGCCGTCGATCCTGTCGCGCTCGCGCGCGGTGATGTAATTGGGCCACTCTTTGGAACGGGGGCGCCGGTGGTGAAAGTCGTGGCACGGTGTATCGCCAACCATCACGAACACGCGGATGAACAAATGGAAACCCAGCATTTTGATCAGCCAGACGCTGATGCAGGCGGTGCGGCGAACAGCGCCCGCAGCCTGCGGTATGCGTAACTCTTCACCAATGAATACGCCGGTCGTGCTTTCGCAGATGAAGTCGATACCGCGCCGTTCCAGGACCTCCACGCTGGGCCAGGTATGCTCGGCAGCCAGGCGGAACGTGGTGCTGATGTGATAGCCGGCGAACACCGGCACCACCCACGCCATGATGAAAAGATCGAAATGGCCCAAGGCTGCCGCCAGCAGACTGATCGTGGCCCAGAAGCTTAGCGTCAGGGCGGCGACACGGCGGTTCGACGCGGTTGCGGTGCCCTTCACTCGGCTCCAGAACGAGCGCAGGATCGCCAGCGGTGACAGCGCCGTGCAGACCAGTTTGGTCCACATCGTGGTCACGCTGTCGGACGGTGTTAACCCCACCACCCCTTGCAAGTACGACAGGGTGTCGTCATCGTCGGTCAGCAGCGTTTTGGAACTGTGGTGCAGCGCGTGCTCGCGCTTATAGGTATCGAAAGGTTTGAGCATCAATACGCCGGAGATAATCCGGCCCACGGTCACGTTCGTTTCACGCTGTTCAAACACCATCTCATGGGCGCAGTTGTGGCAAATCATCACCTGCATCTGCTTGATACCGCCGGTGGCCAGTACAAAACCCAGCACCCACAACATTACACTGCCGTGCACGTAACCGACGCCGGCCAACACCACGCCCGATGCAATCAATCCCGTTGAAACGAGGATATGGTGGATGGGTTTGAGCGTGCGAACCTGGTTAAGATCCTCAGGTAGAGGCTTGGCGGTCAGCCAGCTCAAAAATGGCTGTATGAACCCTGGAAGGGTGCGCATCGAGTTACGTATCATCCATGTTTCCTCTGCGGGTTCGCTCCATCGAAAAAAACTGTACCGTGGCCTCCCGTTATTTCGAACAGAAATACGTGGGGATCGATTTTCCATTTTTGAGTACGGCATCGACGTGAACTGGGATGATCTGAAAGTTTTTATCTTCGTGGCCAAATCCAATAACGTGACCGAGGCGGGAAACTCGCTGAAAGTTTCGGCATCGACGGTGTCGCGCAAGATCGCCGCACTTGAGGATTCGCTCAGTACCGTGCTGTTCCTGAAAAAGACCAACGGCTATTTCCTGACGGAAGCCGGCAGAGCGTTGCTGCCACTGGCACTGGAGACCCAGGAGCGCTTCAAACTCATGGAGCGTCAGATGTCGCAGCCAAATGACCGGCTGGCCGGGCCGGTGCGCATCGATTGCCCGGAGCTGATGGGCACGCACCTGATCATTCCCGGGCTGGCGGACTTCCGTGCTCGATACCCCGAGATCAGCTTCGACTTCATCAATACGGCGGTGTCGTCAAAACTCACGCAGAGCCATAGCGACATCATTATCCGACTGCGCAGGCCGGAAAACGGTAACTTCACCATGCGCCGGGTCGGCACGCTGATGCAGGGGCTTTTCTGTTCCGACGGATATGCGGCCGCCAATAAACTGCCCGCGACGCCGGATGACCTGAAGGACCATCACCTGATTGGCTGGACCGAGGAGATGTCCTATATGCCGCTCGCGCAATGGCTCAATGAGGTGAGCGGCGAGCAGAAACCGTGGATGCGCGTGTCCAATCTCAATGCCCAGCTCAAGGCGGTGGAAGCTCACCTGGGGATCGCCGCGCTGCCAACCTATGTCGCACACCAGTCAGGCTTGCGCCAAGTCCTGGCCGACCGCCCGCTGCACAGCTCCGATATATGGCTGCTGCGCAATCAGGCGACGCAGGGCGTGGGCCGCGTCGATCAAGTGGTGGACTACCTGACGGCGTTGTTCCAGAGCAAAACGGCAGAGATGCAATAGCGTGCTGTGGATGAGGTAGTCCTGTAGTTGGAGGGCCTGGGCGTGGGTCATGCAACTTCCCTACAGCGGGCCGGTACGCAGGAAAATCCAAACCGCCACCGCGATCAGCATCAATCCAAACACCGCGTTCTGGAACACCAGCAGCTTGGGCCGCGCCTGGATCAGCCTCTGCACGGACGAGCCCATCGATACCCAGACGACATGGGCAAAAAAATTCAGCGAAATCAGCGCGGTGCTCAAGATCAGCACCGCGCTGCTGCTGGTCTCTCCTGAGGGCATGAAGGTGGAAAACATCACCAGCAGCATCACGATGCCCTGCACATTGCCCAATTGCACGACGATGCCGTCGCGAAACTGCAGGTGTATAGCTTTGTCTCCGGGCGCCTTCAGCGGACGACGCAGCATGCGTACACCCAGCCACAGAATGTAGAAACTGCCGAGCACTTGCAGGACCCACACCAGCCGCGGGCTGTTCATCAGCGTGTGGTAAAGCCCCAGCCCGACCAGCACCGCCAACAGGAAGTAGGTGATGTCCAGGCCGACGATGAACCGCACCGAACGACGTACGCCGCTTTGTGCGCCGGATGTCGCAACCATCAAGTTGCCGGGCCCAGCACTAAGGGTCAGCGGGGCCATGGTTGACAGCCAAAGCAGCCAGTTGATGCTGAATATCTCTTGCACGTTGTTATCCTCGATCACGGCATGGACTGCACGTGCTCAAGTCTAATTGGCGGTCGCTTATAAGGTTATAGCGAAGAGCGCAAAGTGATATCCCATAAATGGGGTAAACGGGGCGGCGCTTGGGGTGACCAGCCAATATTCATCTGTGCTCCTGCGGGCGCTGTGGCATATTCGGCACAGCGTATGGGTAACGACAGTCCCGGCCCGAAAGGGAGCACCGCCTGAGAACCAACTGCTAAACTTTCCCGGCGCCATTGCAGAACAATCCATGACCGCAACCATGCCGCGTTGGAGCGAGCCCCATGGCGAATCAACTGATCATTTGCGAGCACTGCGACTGCGTGTACGAGAAAGTCACGCTCGCCAAACATCAAAAAGCCGAATGCGTGCGTTGTGCCGGTGTGCTTCAGCGCTACAACGGCCTGTCGGTGCAACAACGCCTGGCCTTGACCCTGACCGCCGCTGTGTTGTGGACCTTCGCCAACTTCTATCCGGTGATGAGTATCAGCCTGCAAGGCCTGAAAAATAGCGCCACCCTGTGGGATTCGGTGGTAGCGCTGAGCCTGGGGCCGATTACCTTTATTGCCTTGGTCGCCGCGATTTCCATCATCATCGCCCCGGTTTTCCAACTGTTGTTGCTGACGTGGGTGCTGAGTTTCGCCGTCTGGGGCAGACGCTCCCCCGCCTTCAAGCTGTGCATGCGCTGGCTGGAGGCCCTGAGGCCCTGGAGCATGCTGGAGGTGTGCCTGCTCGGCGCGATGGTGGCGGTGTTCAAGCTGGCCGGCATGCTGGATGTGATCCCCGGTATTGGCTTGTTTGCCCTGGCGGTGCTCAGCCTGTTGCTGATCCGCATTGCCGGGCGTGATGTACGCGACCTATGGGACACCGTATGAACCCACCGCCGACAGCCCGCGAGCTTGACCTGTGCCTGTGTCACAGTTGCGGTCTGTCCGCCGACATCAGCAACGGCGCGCAGGACTGCGAGCGCTGTGGCGCCCCCCTGCACTCGCGCAAAGTCAATTCCCTGGTCCGCACCTGGGCCTACATGCTGGCGGCACTGGTCTTCTATGTGCCGGCCAACCTGTTGCCGGTGATGAACACCACCATGCTCGGTTCGGGTGCGGACAGCACCATCATGAGTGGGGTGTTGGAGTTCTGGCAGCATGGCGCGTGGGACATCGCGCTGATCATTTTCATCGCCAGCATCGCAGTGCCGGGGATCAAGTTCGTGTCGTTGACGCTGCTGCTGGTCACCGTGCAGCGCAATAGCGCCTGGGCGCGCAAGGAGCGCTCAAAAATGTTTCGGTTTGTCGAGCTGATCGGCTATTGGTCGATGCTCGATGTGATCGTGGTTGCCCTGGTGGCCGCGCTGGTGAAGTTCCAGGCGCTGGGCACCATCGAGCCGCGCCTGGGCATTCTGTTTTTCGGCCTGGTGGTGGTGTTTACCATGCTGGCCGCCATGAGCTTCGACCCGAGGCTGATCTGGGAAACCCCACCCACCAAGGAGACCTCGGATGACGTCACCCACCCCTGACAGGCCCCAGATCCCAGGCTCGCCTGCTATCAAAACCCGGCGCTTCAGCGTTTCGCTGGTCTGGATCGTACCCATCGTCGCGGTGCTGGTGGGGATTTCGCTGGTGGTCCACAGCGTGCTCCAGCAGGGCCCGACCATCACCCTCAATTTCAAGACCGGCAGCGGTTTGACGGCGAATAAAACCGAGGTCAAATACCGCAACGTGGTGATTGGCCAGGTGACCGAGGTGGCCTTGAGCGATGACCAGAAAAGCGTCAACGCAACCGTGAAACTGGCCAAGCAAGCCGAAAGTTTCACCCGCGCCGACTCGCAGTTCTGGGTCGTACGTCCGCGCATCGGTGCCGGCGGCGTGTCGGGCATCGACACCCTGCTTTCCGGCGACTACATCGGCGCCGACATCGGCCAGTCCGAGACCCGCGCCAAACAGTTTATCGGCCTGGAAAACCCACCGCCCATCACCTATGGCGAACCGGGCAAGCGCTTCACCTTGCACACCCAAGCCTTGGGCTCATTGGATATCGGCTCGCCGGTGTATTACCGCAAAATCGAAGTCGGCCAAGTCGTGGCCTACAAGCTGGACGCCGAAGGCAAGGGCGTCGACATCGAGGTGTTCGTGCATGCGCCCAACGATGTCTACGTCACCGAAAACACGCGTTTCTGGAACGCCAGCGGGGTCGATCTGAGCGTAGGCGCCAACGGCTTTGCCTTGAAAACCGAATCGCTGTCCTCCCTGCTGGTCGGCGGTATTGCATTCCTGGCCCCCCCCTACAGCCCCAACGACAAGCCGGCCGGTGAAGAGCGCACCTTTGAGCTGTTCGACGACCAGCTCAGCGCCCTCGCCCCGCCCAATGGCGAAGGGCAATATATGAGCCTGCGCTTCGATCAGGCGTTACGCGGGCTCAAGGTCGGTGCACCGGTGGAATTCCTTGGGGTCGAGTTCGGCCGGGTGGTGTCGATCAACCTGGATTTCGACGCGAAGAAACGCAGCTTTCCGCTCAATGTCGGCATCGTGATCTACCCGCAACTGCTTGGTCAGGCCCATACCAAATTGCTCAAGACGATGAATCATGACCCCAATGACGAAGCCGCCGGTGTGCGGCTGATCGGCTCGTTTATCGAAAACGGCCTGAGGGCCCAGGCGCGCAGCGGCAATTTGCTCACTGGCCAGCTGTACATCGCCCTGGATTTCTACCCGAAAGCCGAGAAGGTCGCGTTTGACCCCACACTGCGCCCGGTCAGCATTCCGACCATTCCCGGCAACCTGGAGCAACTGCAGGAAAAACTCGAAAACATCGTCAACAAGATCAACCAACTGCCGATCGAGCGCATCGCCGGCAACCTCGACAGCAACCTTGTGGAATTGCGCAAAGGCCTGACCCAGTTCAACGCCAAGACCTTGCCGAGCGTCCAGAACACCCTGGCAGACGTGAGCAAGACATTGCAGTCGGCCAGTTCGACCCTGGCTGAAGACTCACCGCAACGTGAGCAGCTGACCCAGACCCTAGATGAATTGGGCCGCATGTCGCGCTCCTTGCGCGAGCTGTCGGACTACCTGGGTCGACACCCGGAGTCATTGATTCGCGGCCGCCCCGACAACGCCGCGCCCCTCGACCTGCAAGGACCACCGCGCAAATGAACCGTGGAGCAAGCGCCATGACGTTACCGTTGAAGATCACCCTGCTCAGCGCATTACTCGCATTGGCGGCATGCAGCAGCACACCTATCAGTTTTCACACCCTCACCCCGGCACAATGGAGCAACACCACGGGAAACGACGCGGGTGCGATCCGCATTGAAAGCGTCGTTGTGCCGCCGCAAGTCGACCGACCGCAGATCGTGATTCGCCAAGGCAACAGTGGCGTGACGATCCTCGATACCCAGTGGTGGGCGGCCAGCCTGGTGGATGAATTGAGAAGCGCGCTGGTGGACCAATTTGCCAGCAGCCATGCCCGGCAACCGATGTTGTTACGCCTGGAAGTTCAGCGCTTTGACTCCGTGCCTGGTCAGTACGCACTGTTCGACGTCAAGTGGCGCCTGCGGCCCGCCGCCGCCAGCGATCGTGCGCCGCTGACCTGCCGTACCACCCTGCAGTCCCCGGCGGGCCCGGGCATTGACGACCTGGTACTCGCCCACCAGAACAACCTCAAACGCTTCGCGGCGCAGGTTCGCCAGGTAGTCGACAGCTCATCGGGCCAGTGCCCGAGCGTTCCGTAGACCACAGGGTTTACCCCAGCAGGCCCATTGCCTTGGCACGCGCCACCGCCTGGGTACGCCGTTCTACGCCTAACTTGCTGTTGATGTGGCTGGCGTGGGTTTTCACGGTGTGCAGTGAGATGAACAGCTGGTTACTGATTTCCTGATTGGAACAACCTTGGGCAATCAGTTTCAGCACCGCCAACTCACGTGTACTCAAGGTTTCGTGAGCCTGCCCGGCCTCAGCTACCACCACCGCCGGCAGCAGTGCCAGCAGACTCTGGTTCAGCAGGCCGTGTGAATTTTTGCCCAGTTGTTCGCGCATCCAGCCTGGGTGCCCTTCCAGCAAGCGCTGGAAGGGTTGCAGGGCACCGCCGTCGCCGGCGCCGAGGGCCTGGGCCAACACCAGGCGCGCCTTGGCCTCCTGGCCACTTTCCAGAAGCAGTTGCGTCTGCTGGGTCAGCGCAATCAGGGCGATCATCTGGCGACCGCTGTTGTGGGCCTGTTGCGCCAACGCTTCAAGCCGCTGCAATGCCGCGTCAGGTTGATGCCGGATGGCATCCAGCGTCGCTTGCTGCAGCTCGATGTGCTGGGGCAGATGCGGGTGGAATTCGGGCGCAGCGGCGGCCTGCTCGCCGTTGTAGGTTTGCGCCAGGCGGGTCAGCCAGGCGTCGGCCAGGTCGGTGCGGCCCTGGGCCAGCCATAACTCGCATTTGATCAGGGTGATCATCGCCAGGTAGTAGATCGGCGGAACGTCCCAGATGTGCATCAGCCGCTCGGCCTCGGCGAGTTCGGCGAAGGCTCTGGCGAAGTCACCGCGACGGCCTTCGAAACTGGCGATCACGCAGTGCCCGATCAACACACTGATGTCGCGGCAAGCGCGCGCTTCGGCGAGGCCGACGCGCAAGCGGGCGAGACCGGCTTCAGGCTGGAAGCGCAACAGCAGCAAGTAACCTTCATAGAGCGATAACCGCGCACGCACCGCATACAACCGCTGCGGTGCCAGGCCGTGCAGGCGCTGCAGGCCCTGACGCACTTCGTCCAGGGAACGCAGGATTTCGCCGCGCGCTTGCAACACCCGCGCCCGGTCGTAATGGGCCAGGGCCTCGAACAACGGGTTGCCGACGCGCTGCGCCAACTCGAGGGATTCGCGATTCAAGCCGCGCGCACGCCACAGGTCGGCATCGACAATGGCCAGGTTGGAGAGCGTGGAAAGGCACATCAAGCGCTGGCCGTAACGCCGTTGCGGCAAGCTTTCCAGTGCCTCGCTGCAATAGCGCAGGGTCAGCTCGCGATCGCCCCGGCCCCGGGCAATGATCCCGCTCAGCGCCAGCCACTGGGCCAGCATCGATTTTTGCGCGGTGGCCGACGGTGCCGGCAGGAAGCGGCTGAGGTAGCTGGACAGTTCTTCCGCCGCATCCAATTGGCAGGCCAGGCCCAGTGCCCAGCTATAGAGCACGATCAAGCGCGGAGTGCTGATCAGCAGGCTGTCGGGCAAGTCCATTTTCCAACGCAGCAGCATGCCCACATTCTGCTCGGCCAGCAGTTGTTCTTCGGACAGGTTCTGCACCAGGTTGGCCGCCACATCCAGGTGCCCGGCGCGCAACGCCTGCTCCACCGCATCGTCGATCAAGCCCTGGGCATTGAACCAGCGGCACGCGCGCAGGTGCAGGCTGGCCGCCGGCAGCACATTGCTGCTTGCGCGCCGCGTGCGTAGCAGGTCGGAAAACAAGTGGTGATAACGGTACCAGTGACCCTGCTCGTCCAGGGGCACCAGAAACACTTGATGGGCTTGCAGGTAACGCAGAATTTCGGCGCTGTCATGGGCTTCGCGCACCGCGTCGCAGAGTCCGCTGCAAAACCGGTCCTGAGGCGCTGTGTCGTACAGGAACGCCTGTACTTCGGCCGGCAGGCAATCGATCACTTCTTCGAGCAAGTAATCGCGGATCAGCCCTTCGCCGCCGTTCAGGCTCTGGGGCAAGGCGCCGTCGCCGCCGGCCTCGGAGGCGGCCAGCAACCAGAAACGCAGGCCGGCGACCCAGCCTTCGCTGCGGCGGATAAGATTGTCGAGGGCTTCGCCGCGCAACGAACTGCTGTGGCGATCCAGCACGGCCAGGGATTCGCTGTGCGTCAGGCGCAGGTCTTGTTCGTGCAACTCCAACAGATGACGCGACAAACGCAGCCGCGCCAGATGCCAGTCCGGGCGCTGGCGGCTGGTGACCAGAACGACCAGACCATCAGGCAAATGGTTGAGGAAAAACTGCAGGCAACGGTCGAGCACCGGCCCTTGGGCCAGATGGTAGTCGTCCAGCACCAGCAACAGCGGCGCGCGGGTGGACAGGTGCAGGGTCAGCTCATCGAGCAGGCCATCCAGCCATTCTTCGAAAGCAAAGGGCTGATGACGTTGGCGCATTTTCAGCAGGCCCAGGGACTGGGCGCCGAGTTGCGGGAAGAATTGTTGCAAACCCTCAAGCAGGCGCTCGAGGAAACGGCCGGGGTCGTTGTCTCGCGGGCTCAGGCCCAGCCACAGGCTTTGCCAATGGGCCGGCAAGCCCTGGCAGAACTCCACCGCCAATGAACTCTTGCCAAAACCCGCCGGTGCGCTGACCAGCAGCAATCGCCCTTGCAGCCCGGCGCTCAGACGTTCGCACAGGCGAGGTCGCAGCACGTAGCCATCAGGCAAGGGGGGCCTGTAGAAGCGGCCTTCCAGGGTTGGGATTACCACACCGGCAGGCCCTTGGATTCGGGACAGATCAGTCATCGCCGGGCTCTTGTAGAAGGCTGTTGTCGGCATTGCAGATGTCCGCAGACTAGCGGTAAAAGCGGCAGGTTTGTAGGTTTTTACTGAATCTCACTGAAAAGACTGCGACAAAAAATGTGGGAGCTGGCTTGCCTGAGATTGCGTCGCCTCGGTGTTTCAGTGATACCGAGGTGATGCTATCGCAGCATAGGTATCTACACATCTTTGTAGTGAGCGGGCTTGCCCCGCGCTGGGTGGCGAAGCCGCCCCAATAAAGGCATCGCCGAGCTTCAGGTAGAATCCGGTCGCCTGGTTTGGGGCGGCTTCGCCACCCAGCGCGGGACAAGCCCGCTCACTACAGGAAGATTTTTCAGTCGTTGAGAGTTGTGTAGATATCCATGCTATCGCAGGCAAGCCAGCTCCCACAGGAGCCAGCTGCCACTTTGGCGCGTTAATGCAGCTTAGCGAACACCGGCCTGGCGCAGGGCCGCCGGGGAGAAGTCGGCGGTCGTGGCTGTGAAGCCAAAATCATAGGCGCGCTTCTCTTCGTTCTTCATGCCCAGGGCCAGGTAGCGACCGGACTGCAGGTCGTAGAGCGTTTCGAGGGCATACCACGGCACTTGTTTGTCGTAGTAGTTCTCCGAATGCGCTTCTGCCACGCGCCATAGCTGGCCACGACCGTCGTAGTGATCGATCACAGCCGCTTGCCAGGTGTCTTCGTCAATGTAGAAGTCACGTTTGGCATAGATGTGGCGCTGGCCTTCCTTCAAGGTGGCAACCACGTGCCAGACGCGGCGCAGCTCGTAGCGCGTCAGGTCCTGGTTGATGTGGCCGGCCTTGATGATGTCGGCGTACTTGAGCTTTGGATCGTCGATCTTGTGGCTGTTGGCGGCGATGTATATCTCTTTCTTGCCTTCCAGCTTCCAGTCGTAGCGATCCGGCGCACCGTTGTACATATCCAGGTTGTCGGAGGTACGCAGCCCGTCAGCGGCAGTACCCGGCCCGTCATAGGACACTTGCGGCGCCCGACGCACACGGCGCTGACCGGCGTTGTAGACCCACGCCGAACGCGGCTCCTTCACCTGGTCCAGGGTTTCGTGCACCAGCAATACGCCACCGGCCAGACGCGCCGGCGCGGTGACTTCCTGCTTGAAGTAGAACAGCACGTTGCCCGGATTCTTCGGATCGAAATCCTTCATCTTGTCGCGGAACACAAACTGATCCTGGAAGTACACCAGGCTGTAGGAGCCGTTGGTCTGCGGCGTGGCCTGGGTTACCAGACGAGTCACGCTGCCGCCGCGATAACGCGTGATGTGGTTCCAGATCACCTCCACGCCGGTTTTCGGGATCGGGAACGGCACGGCCGTCTCGAAATTTTCCAGGCCGTTGCCGCCGGACACCAGATTGGTGCTGGTGGCGTTTTTCTTGATCGAGGCAAAGACTTGCGCAGGCACGGTGGCGCCACGGTGAGTCGGATACACCGGCATCTTGAACGAGTCCGGGTAACGCTTGAACATCGCGTACTGCCCCGGCGCCAGCTTGTCCTTGTACTGCTCGACGTTCTGCGCGGTGATGGTGAACTGCGGTTGTTCACTGGCGTACGGGTTCGCCAGGAAGCCTTTGGCGTCCACGGCGCCGGCAGTGGCGGGCATCGGCGACCATTTAGGGATAGTGCCGGCCGCATTACCCGCCATTTCGGCGCCCATCGGCGTCAAGGTGGTGCCCAGCTTGGCGGCTTCATCCGCCGACACTGCCGCCATGACGTTGCTCGCCAGGATCGACAGTCCCAACACACCCACGTGCAACAGACTTTTAGTTATTTTCATACTCTGCTCTTCCTGAAAATACATGCACTTGAAATAGCGTGTGCTTAGAAGTTCGCGCCGAAGCTCAGGGCGACGAAGTCGCGGTCATCCACCGTGCTGAACTTGCCACCAAAGAAGTTGGTGTAAGCCAGGCTGGCGGTGTAGGTGTTCTGGTACTCGGCGTCCAGGCCCAGGCTGACCGCCTTGCGACCTTCTTCAAAGTTACCGCCAGGGCCCGGCGAATAGCCTTTGACGTCATGGGACCAGGCCACGTTTGGCTTGAGGTTGACGCCGGCGAACACGTCTGGATATTCCCAGATGGCGCGCGCGCGGTAGCCCCAGGAGGTTGCGGTGGTGTAGCCGTCGTTATTGCAGTTAGTGTTCAAGCCGGCGGCGTTGGGCAAGCCGGCGCCGGTAGCGGTCGAGTTGTTCAGGGCGTTACAGAAGCCACCCGGCAGGCTGCCTGGGCCAAATACCGGATCGCGGCCATAACGGGCTTCGGATTTGCTTTCCAGGCCGCCCACGTGGGTCACGCCGATTTCACCGACGGTTGTCAGGCGGCTGGCGCCCATGACTTGGTCGAAGAAGTGCGTGAAGGTGGTCTGGAATTGGGTGACTTCCTTGCGCTTGTATCCGTGCAGATCCTGGCCTGGCGAGCCTTTGAGCACCGACGCATTGCCGAAGCCGGGAATCGGTGTCACACCGGCGAAGAGAATATCGGTGGTGCTCAGTTGTACCGGCGCGTTCGGCCGATAGCTCAGTTCACCACTCCAGGCGGTGCCGGTAGGCAAGGTGGTGGAGAAGCTCAAGCCGTACAGACGGATGTCCTCCGGGTACTCGACGAAGTAATTCGAGCTGCCGGCCACGATTAACGGACGCAAGGCGCCCAACGGGCCCAGTGGCCGGGTGTACGCAGCGGAAGGCGCGCCTTGGGCGCTGAAGATCGGCGCACGGCTGTGGTAGTTCATGAAGTAGGCGCCGAACTCGGTGTCCAGCGGCTCGAAGTTGTAGTGCATGGCCATGCCGAACTGGCCGCTGTCGCGCGCGTCCCGATCCGGGCCACGACGTACCAGCACGCCCTCGCTGTTGACGTCCACGCCCAGAGCGTTCAACGTTGGCAACGCCGCGCCAGGAATGGTGGAACGCTTGTTCAATACACGCAGGTTATCGCTGCAACCATCCGAGATCACGTCCGGCTGCGAGAAGAACGTACCGCAGTTATCGGTAACAGTCTGGTCCCACTCCAGTTGGTAAAATGCCTCCGCCGACAGGTTATCCGTCAAGGTCTGCGATACATAGAACATGTTGACCGGAATCAGGCCTTCCTTGATTTCGGCACCCGGCCGCCGGAAAGCCGACACATCGATCGGATTGATGGAGTTGATGCCGCCGCCGATGAAGGTGCTTTCACCCCAGCTCACCACCTGCTTGCCGAAGCGCACGTTGCCTGGCTGATCGGCAATGGAATAGTTGTGGTACACGAACGCGTCGAGAATCTGGCCGCCCGAGGACTTGGCGCCCTCTTTGCGATTGCTGTCACTGATGTCCTTGAACTCACGGCTTTCATCCTTGAGTTCGAAGTCATACCAGTACTTGCCACGCACAAACATGCCGGTGTCGCCGTATTTCAGCTCCAGGTCATGAATACCCTTGAAGATCTTCGAGAACGTTTCGCCTCGCTTGAAATTCAAGTGACCGTCATCGGAAGTCTGGGACAGGCCCCGGCCGCCGTTGTTGGCACCAATCAGGTCGCGGTTAGGCTTGGCCGTGGACCAGCTCGCCCCCACCGAAAGCGACGAGTCGAAACTCCCTTCGATTTCACCGATATTGAAACTGACGCCGAATGCGGGCCCGGCGAGCGTAGAAGCGAGACTGACGGCCAGGGGCAGTCTTGCCCGGCGCCAGAACTGGTTTACTTGGGTCATCGACGCTACTCCATGTGCATTATTGTTATGGCAGTGAGTACTTTTCGTGATGCTTGTAACGGCCGGAATACAACGATTCCAATGCCGCTCGGCAACCAGGCTCCCTTGGCCCGAAGCGAAACATCCTTGAAAAACTCTGGAAGGGACTATAGCCAGCAGGGAGTAGTGCTTGATCCCTCTAAAGTGTGATTTGCATCACCGACCCGTCTGCCACGCCCCTTTCGCCATGTCGGCGAAGGCCGACGCGGGAAGGATGGCTGAAAATTCGCAAATCACAAGTAGAGCGGCGAGATAGAGCATTGCCGTGCCCGAATGGGCACGGCGAGGGGCATCAGAGGGTGGACAGGAACGTGCTGTTGTTGGCCTGCCATTCGATGATGTCAATGCGGATACGTTTTTTGTCGAGCTTGCCGACACTGGTCTTGGGAATTTCAGTAACAACGGCGATCTGGCTCGGAATCGCCCACTTGCTCAAATGGCCGAGCTCCACGAACGGTTTGAGGTGCTCCTTGAGCTCGCGGGCCCCTATCACATGGCCATCACGCACCACCAGCAGGGCAAACGGGCGCTCGCCCCACTGCGGATCGGCGATGCCTACCACCGCTACTTCGCGTACCGCCGGGTGACGGCTGACCAGGTCTTCGAGGGCCAGGGACGAGATCCATTCGCCGCCGGTCTTGATCACATCCTTGATGCGGTCGCGGATATCGATCACGCCAAAGGCGTCCAGCGTGGCGACGTCGCCGGTGTGCATCCAGCCGCCGGCCCATAGTTCGGCGCCCTTCTGCGGCTCCCGGTAATACCCTTCGGTCAGCCACGGCGCGCGCAGCACCAGCTCGCCCTGAGACTCGCCGTCGGCGGGCAGAAAGTTGCCCTCGCCGTCCATGATCGCCGCTTCCACCAAGGGCCCGGGCACACCGGCCTTGATGCGGTAAGTGGTGCGTTCATCCTCGGTGCCGGCCATCAGCTCTTCGTTAAGGTGGGCGCAGGACACCAGCGGCCCGGTTTCGGACATGCCGTAGGCCGCGGTCAACTGAATGCCCCGGGCTTTGGACGCTTCATACAGCGTACGGTTGAGCGCGCTGCCGCCAATGACGATTTTCCAGCCGCCGAAATCCACGTCCTGGGCAGCCTTGGCGTTGAGTAACATTTGCAGGATGGTCGGCACGCAGTGGGAAAAGGTGACCTTCTCTTTGCGCCACAGCGCCACCAGGTATTCAGGGTCGTAGCGGCCGGGGTAAACCTGTTTCAGACCCAGCATGGTGGCCACGTAAGGCAAGCCCCAGGCATGCACGTGGAACATTGGCGTGATCGGCATGTACACGTCGTTGGTGCCCAGCAGGCGCACGCTGTCGACGCTGCCCATGATGGTCGCCACGCCGATGGTGTGCAGCACCAGTTGGCGATGGGTGAAGTACACGCCCTTGGGGTTGCCGGTGGTACCCGTGGTGTAGAAGGTGGTGGCGACGGAGTGTTCGTCGAAGTCCTGGAAGTCGTATGTCGGGCTGGCGGCGGCGAGCAGGGTTTCGTACTCGCCCACCAGGTCGGGCAGCTCGGCGGTCCTGGATTCGCCGTCGGTGAGCAGCAGGGTCTTGTCGACGGTGGTGAGCTGCCCGGCGATGGCTTGGTAAAGCCCCACGAACTCACTGTTGACCAGCACGAAGCGGTCTTCGGCGTGGTTCATGGTGTACAGGATCTGTTCCGGCGACAGGCGCACGTTGATGGTGTGGATCACCGCGCCGATCATCGGGATGGCAAACATGCATTCCAGGTAGCGATGGCTGTCCCAGTCCATCACCGCCACTGTATCACCGGCCTTGACCCCGGCCGCGGTCAGCACATTGGCCAGGCGCGCGACCCGTTCGATCAGGGTCGGGTAGGTGTAGCGCAGTTTGTCGCGGTAGACGATTTCCCGGGTCTTCTCGTAGCGGGTCCCGGACATCAGCAGGCGCTTGATCAAGAGCGGGTATTGATACGCACCTTCGGCGGGCGGAATGACACGGGTCTGCAACATACGAATCCCTTTTATGACTGCACGGTCTTGGCTTGAAGACCTGCACTTTAGAGACCTTATGTTTCAGCCAAATCAGCCAAAGGAATGATTTGTAGGAGGCAGTGAATGCTAGCTTTAAGCCATCGTCATGATTCTGCGAACATCCAATGTGGAAGCTGGCTTGCCTGCGATGGCGGTGTACCAGTCAATGGAGATGCAGGCTGATACATGGCCATCGCAGGCAAGCCAGCTCCCACATTTTGGCCGTGCCACTCAAGAACTGTGTCTATTTCATGCTGGTAAAGGCCAACTTCACGCCGATGGCAATCAACACCGCTCCCATCGTCCGATCAAACCAATGCCCCATCCGCGCGAACCCGGCGCGCACGCGCTGCTGGCTGAAGAGCATGGCCACCAGGCAGAACCACAGCGCCGTCGCCACCGCCAGGTACACACCGTAACCGGCCTGGATCGCCAGCGGCGTGTGCGGGTTGATCACCACGGTGAACAGGGAGAGGAAGAACAACGTAGCCTTGGGGTTCAAGCCATTGGTCACGAAGCCTGCGGTAAACGCGCCGCGCGGGGTGCGTTCGCCCGCTTCGCGGTGCAATTCTCCCTCGGCCGCAGGCTTGGCTGGCTGCGCGCGCAGGGCTTTGAAGCCGATATACAGCAGGTATGCCGCCGCGGCCCATTTCAACGCATTGAACAGCACGATGGACTGGGACACGATCAAGCCGATACCGAGCAGCGAGTAGCCCACATGCAGAAAAATCGCCGAGCCCACGCCCAGTGCGGTCCAGGTCCCGGCGCGGCGGCCGTGGGTCACGCTTTCACGTACCACCACCGCGAAATCCGGGCCGGGGCTGGCCACCGCCAACAGGTGAATCAGGGCTACGGTCAAAAACTCGGCGGCGTACATGCTCACTCCCATTACGTAACGGATTATTTCATCTGGTAGGCTCGGCAGATTACGCCTTCGAACCCTGTCGCAAAAGGTACAGTTGATGCCGAACAATCGCCGCGCCGTCTTCCTTGATCACCCGTCTCTGGACCTGGGAGACCTTGACCTCAGCGAACTGCGCGACAGCTTCAGCGCGCTTGAGCTATTCGAGCAGACGACCGCGCAGAATGTGCTCGAACGCCTCCAAGGCGCCCAAGTGGCAATCAGCAACAAAATCCCACTCAACGGTGAAACACTGGCTGCCTGCCCGGAACTCAAGCTGATCCTGGTGTCGGCCACCGGCACCAACA
This sequence comes from Pseudomonas azadiae, assembly GCF_019145355.1. Lineage (NCBI taxonomy): Bacteria > Pseudomonadati > Pseudomonadota > Gammaproteobacteria > Pseudomonadales > Pseudomonadaceae > Pseudomonas > Pseudomonas azadiae. The sequence goes on from NZ_JAHSTY010000001.1 coordinate 207,825, forward strand.
ATATCGACCTTGACGCCGCCCGCGCCCATGGCATCTGCGTCAGCAACTGCCAGGGCTACGGCACGCCGTCGGTGGCGCAGCACACGATCATGCTGTTGCTCAACCTGACGACACGCTTGAAGGACTATCAACGGGACGTGAGCGCCGGCAAGTGGCAGGAGGCCAAGCAGTTCTGCCTGCTGGACCACCCGATTGTCGAGTTGCAAGGCAAAACCCTCGGTCTGCTGGGCCATGGTGAACTGGGCAGTGCCGTCGCGCGCCTGGCCGAAGCCTTTGGCATGCGCGTACTGCTCGGCGCAATCCCCGGGCGCCCTGCTCGCACTGATCGCGTGCCGCTGGACGAACTGTTGGCGCAGGTCGACGCGCTGACCTTGCACTGTCCGCTCAACGAACACACCCGCGATTTTATCGGCGCCCGTGAACTGGCGCTGCTCAAGCCCGGCGCGTTTGTGGTGAACACCGCACGCGGCGGCTTGATCAACGAACAGGCGCTGGCGGATGCGTTGCGCAGTGGCCACTTGGGCGGCGCGGCGACTGATGTGCTGAGTGTGGAACCACCGGTCAACGGCAACCCGCTGCTGGCCGGTGATATTCCTCGGCTGATCGTTACGCCGCACAACGCCTGGGGCAGCCGCGAAGCGCGCCAGCGCATCGTCGGCCAGTTGGCGGAAAACGCCCGAGGCTTTTTCAGCGGCGCCCCGCTGCGCGTCGTGAGTTGATAAACTGCGCCCCTTTTCAAGGAGCAGACCATGGATCCGCGCAGTGAAGTACTGCTTCGCCAGGCCGAACTTTTTCAGGGCAAGCTGCTGCTGGTGGGTTTGCCTGCCGATGATTTACTGGGGCGCTTGCCCGACGCTCACGGCTGGTGCTGGCATGCCGGCGACCAGGCAGCGCTTGACGCCCGCTTTCCGGAGCGCAGCCAGTTCGGCGTGAACGTGCCCGAGCGCGAGTTTGACGCGGCGGTGATCTTCCTGCCCAAGTCCAAGGAACTCACCGACTACCTGCTCAATGCGGTGGCCGCGCGCCTGCCCGGCGCCGAGCTGTTCCTGGTGGGGGAGAAAAAAGGCGGCATCGAAAGCGCCGCCAAGCAACTGGCCCCCTTCGGCAAGCCGCGCAAACTCGACAGCGCGCGGCATTGCCAGCTGTGGCAAATCACCGTGGCCAACGCTCCGCAGGCCGTCGAGCTGGAGAGCCTGGCGCAGGTCTTCGAAGTGCCCTTGGCCGAAGGCCCTTTGAAAGTAGTGAGTTTGCCGGGTGTGTTCAGCCACGGCCGTCTGGATCGCGGCACCGAGTTGTTGCTGCAGCATCTGGACAAGCTGCCCAGCGGCCATCTGCTGGACTTCGGTTGCGGCGCCGGCGTGCTGGGCGCGGCAGTCAAGCGGCGCTACCCGCACAACACCGTGACGATGCTGGATGTGGATGCGTTTGCCGCCGCCAGCAGCCGCCTGACCCTGGCCGCCAACGGCCTGGAAGCCGAGGTGCTGACCGGTGATGGCATCGACGCGGCACCGCAGGGTTTGAACGCGATTCTGACCAACCCGCCGTTCCATGTGGGCGTACACACCGACTATTTCGCCACGGAGAATCTTCTGCGAAAGGCCGGCAAACACCTGGCAAAAGGCGGCGAACTGCGCTTGGTCGCGAACAGTTTTCTCAAGTACCAGCCCTTGATCGAAGAGCACTTGGGCATCTGTGCGATCAAGGCCGAAGGCAACGGTTTTCGCATCTACCGGGCCAAACGCGGCTGAGGCCCGTTTGAAAAAGAACGCTTGCCGAACGGGTTTTGCCTAGGCAGAATCCGCTCCGTCCTAGGGGAGTAGTCTCCCACGAGCGCCACGCTCGTCCGGCATACGTCAACATACTTGGTCAACAGACCATGGCGTATGCGACCCAGGAGTCCGCACAGACGGACCGGGGTTTGACAAGACCTATGACACGCACACCTTACCCGGGGCGGGAAGGCTGTACGTGTCATAGCCGTGTCGACCCGCCCCTGGAAACCTACCTGATGCTGGATTCACTGCTCGTTCCCACCGCAATCGTTGCCTTGGCCGAAATCGGCGACAAGACGCAACTGCTCGCGCTCATCCTTGCCGCACGCTTTCGCAAACCCTGGCCGATCATCGCCGGCATCGTTGCCGCGACCCTGGCCAACCATGCGGCCGCCGGTGCCGTGGGTGCCTGGTTCGGAAGTTTCTTCTCGGATGCGGTGTTGCATTGGATCCTCGCAGCGAGCTTCTGCGCCACGGCGCTCTGGACCCTGGTGCCGGACAAACTCGACGAGGATGAAGCCAGTACCAGCCGCAAATTCGGGCCGTTCCTGACCACGCTGATCGCGTTTTTTCTGGCCGAAATCGGTGATAAGACACAAATTGCCACGGTGATGCTGGCGGCGCAGTACCCAGAGTTGTGGCTGGTGATCATCGGGACGACCGTGGGCATGTTGATTGCGAACGTGCCGGTGGTGTTGGCGGGGAATTTTGCGGCGGAGAAATTGCCGTTGACCTTGATACGTCGACTCGCGGCGACCGCGTTTTTCATTCTGGCGGTTGTGGCGGTGTACAAGGCTATGCAAAGCAGCGGGTGGATCTAAGGCGCTCAGTTCTGTAGTGAGCGGGCTTGCCCCGCGCGAGGCAAGCTCGCTCACTACAAATCCAGCCATGTGCTTATCGGTGGATCAGGATTTTTTGGCCTGCTGGTACAGCGGCATCACCTTCGGAATCGCCGCCTGCAACGAGGCAATCCGGCTGTCGGACGCCGGGTGAGTACTCATGAACTCCGGTGGCGAACCTTCCGAAGCCTTGGCCATCTTGTTCCACAGCGTGATCGCCGCGTTCGGGTTGTAACCGGCGCGGGCCGACAGCTCCAGGCCGATCAAGTCGGCTTCGTTTTCGTTGCTGCGGCTGTTGGGCAAGGTCATGCCGTAGTTGGCCACGGTATCGGCCAGCGCCAGACTGTCCTGGCCGAGGCCGAACAACGCACCGGCACCCTGCTTGGCCATCTCGATCCCATATGCCTTTGACATGGCTTCACGGCCATGTTCACGCAAGGCGTGGGCGATTTCATGGCCCATCACCGCCGCCAGCTCGTCATCGGTAAGCTTGAGGTTATCGATCAAGCCGCTGTACACGAAGATCTTGCCGCCAGGCCCGCAGTTGGCGTTCATCTCGTCGCTCTTGATCAGGTTCACTTCCCACTTCCATTGCGCCGCATCGGGGCGGAAGGTGGGCGCCTGGGCAATCAGCCGCTTGGCAATGGCCTGCACGCGCTTGGCGTTGGCGCTGGTCTTGTCCAACTGACCCTTGCTGCTGGCTTCGCCCAGGGTCTGCTGGTAGGACTGTGCATACATCTGGTCGACTTCCTGACTCGACAGCATGCTGAACATGTACTGCTTGCGCTCGACCCCAACGGCACCGCCGCTGGTGGTATTGACCGACTGACAACCAGCCAGCAGCATCGCCGCAACCAACCCACTTACCGCCAATGACTTCTTCATGAACACGCTCCCTGAAAACATGGCGGCTATCGTAGGCTCAGAATTGTATCGGCGCCAGATACACCAGAGGTTTAAACGCTGTTTTTCGGATACATTTCACTGATCAACTGGTGGAACGGCAGCGGCGATTGACCCACCCGTTCAAGGTTCAGGTTTTTTTGGCTACCCGAGGGCCCTATCGCAGGCAAGCCAGCTCCCACATTTGACCCGTGTTCACAGATCGAAAGGTGGGAGCTGGCTTGCCTGCGATGAAGCCGGTCGACTCAGCGAAAAACGCAATGATTCAAGCCGGGGTCAGGCATTCCGGCCCGTTGAGCTTGGGATCATTGACAAGGTTGGCCAGGACCCGCTCGCGCAGCGCAGCAGGCTCGCTGGCCAGCAAGCCTTGCAACACCGGCAGCGGCGTCTCGGGATTGAGCCAGGCTGCCTGCCCCGCTGCATCCAGAATCAATGGCCGGCGCTGGCTCTGTGCTGCTTGCGTCACCACCGCCGTGCTCAGCCACACCTGTTCCTGCACCGGGTACGCTTCCCAGATCGCCGCAAAAAACAACGCGGAGCCCTCCCCCGGCGTCAGCCAGTACGGGCGTTTGCGCTGGGTGCCGCGCCATTCGTAGAAGCCGTTGGCGGGCAGCAGGCAACGGCGCTGGCGGAACGCTTCGCGAAACATCGGTTGTTCGGCCAGGGTTTCGGCGCGGGCGTGGGCCGGCGTGCGCGAAAGATCAGTCAGCCACGGCGGCGTCAGCCCCCAGCGAGCGCGGGCCAGGGTGCGCTGGCCGTCGGTGGCGCGCTGGATCAGCACCGAATCATTCGGGGAGATGTTCCATTGGGCCTGCTGATCGGCCGGGAAGCCCGGCAAGGCCGCAAAGGCAGGATTCCAGCGAAACAGGGCATAACGTCCACACATGGGGCAACACGACTCTTGGGTAAACCGACGGACAGCCTAACAGACCAGCACGTCGGGGAAGCTGTCGGGTTCATCGCCCGGTACGGGTTGCGCGCCGATGTACGCTGTGATCAGTTCACGGGCGCAGGCGGCCTGGTCGTTATCCACCTCCAGGCCCAGCAGGCCGAAGATGGGCAGCTCGCCAGTGCCGCCGAGCAAATGGCGACCCACCAGATGCGCCTCGATCCCTTCGCTGGCGAGCATCTGTTGCAGCAGCTCGCCTTCCATCAGGTTTTCCGGTTCGTAGATTCGCTGCATCGGCGTACCTGTTATTCGTTTTCGTTGCGGGTTTCGAGCATCCACTCGTCGCCATGCACCTGCAGGTCGAACGTGATGGGGCGGCAGCACACCTGGCAGTCTTCTATATAGACTTGGTCCCCACCAGACAAATCCACCGTGGTCTCGACCTGTTCACCACAATAAGGGCAATCGTACGTAGCAGTTTCCAGCATCGCAGCCTCCAAGGTGACTTGTGCGTATAATCGCCGGTCTATTTACAGGGTTATCGTTCGGCTGAGCCCATTACTCAGGCGCACCCTGGTATTTACTTCTACTTACCCTAGCCGTTTCTAACAAGAGAGCATGATGGGCGAATTCGATACCATCCGACCTTACAACGACAGCGAAGTCCCGGCAGTGCTGGCACGTCTGTTCAGAGACAAGGCCTTTCTGGACATCCTGACCCACTTTCGCTTCCCGCGCTTTGCCGGTGCCCTGGGCTGGGTGCTCAAGCCGATGATTGCCCGAAAACTGCGCCGTGAATTCGCCGGCGTCACCACCGTGGCCACGCTGCAGGACAAAGTCGAATACTACGTCGATCACACCATTGACCGGGCGACCGACGGCGTGACCTACACCGGCGTCGAGCAGCTCAAGTCCGGTACCGCTTACCTGTTCCTGGCCAACCACCGCGATATCGTGATGGACCCGGCCTTCGTCAACTATGCGGTGTACCACGCTGGCCTGCCGACACCCAGGATCGCCATCGGCGACAACCTGCTGCAAAAGCCGTTCGTCAGCGACCTGATGCGCCTGAACAAGAGCTTTATCGTGCACCGCTCGATCACGGGGCGTAAGGAAAAGATGGCCGCGTTCAATCTGCTGTCGGCCTACATCAATCACTCGATCCGCAACGATGGCCAATCGATCTGGATCGCCCAGGCCGAAGGGCGTGCCAAGGATGGGGATGATCGCACCGAGTCGGCGATCCTCAAGATGTTCCACGTCAGCCGCAAGGACGAGCCGTTCGCCGAGGTGATCCAGTCGTTGAACCTGACGCCGGTGTCCATCAGCTACGAGTACGACCCCTGCGATACCGCCAAGGCGCGCGAGTTGTATATCCGCGCCACCACGGGCACCTACTGCAAGGCGCCCGGCGAGGATGACGTGAGTATTGCCCTTGGCATCACCGGCTACAAGGGCCGGGTCCACATCAACTTCGCACCGCCGATCACCGAGCGTTTCGAAGATACCAAGCTGTTGGCCGTGGAAATGGACCGGCAGATTCTCGGCGGTTACCGCCTGTTTCCGGTGCATTACCTGGCGTATGCACAATGGAGCGACGCCGACCCGCAACTGCAGGTACCGACGGCGGCCGAGATATTCCCGGCGGACGAACTGGCCAAGGCGAAGGCGGAATGGGAGCGCCGCCTGAATGAATGCCCCGCCGAGCACCGACCGTACCTGGTGGTGCAATATGCAACGCCGGTGCGCAATCAATATCGGGTCAAGGCCGGGATTCCCCTGTAACACCGATCAAAAAATGTGGGAGCCAGCTCCCACATTTGTTTTGCGGTGTTTTTACAAGCGGGTGCTAAGCCAGGAAGTGGCCAATGCCAGCCCCAGGCACGCAAACCCGACGCGATAAGCCAGGCGATGCGCCCGTTCGGTGCGCACATCCAGGAACAACATTGGCTGGTCGATCGCGCGGTCTTCGCTTTGCGCGCTCAGGTCGGCCATCGCGCGCTGTTCGTGCAGGCGGGTGATGAACAGCAGCGCCGCCCCTGGGCAGGCCACCGCTAAAGCAACAACGTTGATCAACAGTGCGGGCAAGGCCATTGTAAACCTCGGTAGAACAGTGCCGGGGTATCGGTTCAGCTACAAAACGGAACGATAGTGGCCTGCGCCGCCTGAAACGTTCCTCCCCTTGGACGACAACTGTATCCAGTAATTTACAGCGTCACCTGAACGTCACCTTAACAGTCCACTCTGTTGCCCTTCGACGCTTTAGGAGCTTGTCATGCTGCACGCGCAAAACCAGGATCGGTTGTATCTGATCGCCCAGAGCGACGAGCAAGAGGCGCTGATCGGCGGCCTGGCGTTCAACGTGCAGGACCGCCACTGGCTGGTGTATTGCGCCCTTGGCGGGCATCAGCATGCGGACTTGCCGGAGACGGATCTGTTGACGGGGGTGAGCCTGCTGGATTTCTGTATCGACACCGCCGCGTAAAACCGCAGGCGAAAAAAAACCGGGCTCATCACTGATGCCCGGTTTTTTACAGGATCGGTTATTGCGCGCTGAGCAGCGAACCGATGCTTGGGTCCTTGAACAGACGGGTCAAGGCGTCACTCAGGACATCGCTGACCAGCTTGGTGTTGGTGTCCTGGTTGGGCGACATGCCGAAACGCTGGTTCAGCGACGCTGCGTAGCGACCACTGTAACGGCGGGTACCGGCGGAGACGTCTGACTTGAAGGTCGCGCCGATGGAGGCTTCGGTCACGTAAAGGCCCTCTTTGGGCGACTGATACTTCAATTCAGCCAGGGTGACGGTCAACTGCGGAGCGCCCGGCGCGTTGGCGCTGGGCGTGAACCCCAGCAAGCGCACGGCAGCTTCAGCCTGGGCCTGCAGCTTGGGCAGCACGTCCTGAGCGTTCACCGAAATCAGCGCAGTCTCCGGGTACAGGCCGCCGCGCGAGCCGAGCGTAGGCGATGGGCGACCATCGACCACACGCACCGACACCGGCTGGCCGTGCCCCACGGGGGCCAGTTGCGTGGTGATTTTCGGCTCCGGGGTCAGTTGTTGCGGGCTGTTGGCGCAGCCAACCAGGGTCAAACTGGTCACAGTGATCAAACCGAACAACAGGCGTTGCAACATGCGCTTCTCTCCAGAAATCAGGTACCGACAGGCCGGCAGTATAGCGGGGCGCCACTGCGGGGAACCAGCATCAGTTACAACCTGTGACCCCTTCCCTCGGGAGCGGTTCGATGTCACCGATATGTCACATCCGTTACATGGGCCCGTCATCCTGGGCAGGCATGCTTGGCCTTAATTTCAGGAGGCTGATCACCATGCATTTTCTCTGGTCATTGTTCACGCGCAAGCCCGCCCTTCGCCAGTTCGCCCTGCTTGATGCGCAAGGCCGTTGCCAGGCCTTCAAAGAGTGCAGCCAGCCCCCCGCAGGCGAGCGCTGGGTGGAAATCGCTGAAATCCGCCTGAGCTGGATGCACCATCCGCTGCCGGCGCGTGCACGCGTCAGCCCAAGCCCGGCGCGGTCGCAACGGCACCAGCCGTTGGCCGCCTGACCGAACAGCTAATAAAAGTCATAAAACACCCCCATTTCCCTGGCGTTCTTCGCTACAATCTCCCCCCGATTATAAGGACGTCTCCTGATCGGGCCTCGCAGCATCGTTAATGCCTCGGCATTAGCCCCAAGAATCGCCCACAGAGAGCCGCCCACACAGATCGTGTGAAGCTGGCGCGCTTGCTGTATTCCTTGCAAACCACCCGCCTTTACCGAATCTGCCAGAGCTGCCATTGCGCTCGGCCACTTGAGTTGTTTGCCCGTTTTGCCGTGTCGGCAAAGGTGTTGCGGGCCAGGTGCCAGACGGGGGCAGCCCTTTTTTGAGGTTCACGTCTTCAAAAGAGCGTGAAAAAACGGGTATTCACAACTTCACAAGAGTGTGGCGAGCAAATGAATAGTTTGGCGTTTGTACAAGCACCATCAGCGTCTGGAACAGCCCAACCCCACAGGACCGAGTACGCCTCGACAACCGGAGCTTGAGCCTGTCCGCTACGGATTGATTGCACGAATCGCACGCTTTGACCATAAGTCGAATTGCCACAGGCGCCCATGAATGCGTTCATAGGCAGATTAGCTGGCAGCAAGCGTGCGCTGAACATGCAAAGATTGCGAATCGGACATGGCGATCCTGGCCATGGGTAACCTGGGGCAACACGTGAACCGCCCCGTCACTCCTGGCAGCCATGCCGTCAATTTGGTGCTGCAGATTTTGGAGACGCGTTAAATGGCGCATAACGAAGCAGTCGACGTAGTACTGGTAGGGGCCGGCATCATGAGTGCCACCCTGGCCGTGCTGCTCAAAGAGCTCGACCCCGGCCTCAAGCTGGAAGTCGTTGAGCTGATGGATTCGGGTGCCGCGGAAAGTTCCAACCCGTGGAACAACGCCGGTACCGGCCACGCCGGGCTGTGTGAGCTGAACTACACACCGCAGGCCGCCGATGGCTCCATCGACATCAAGAAAGCCGTCCACATCAACACCCAGTTCGAGGTGTCGAAGCAGTTCTGGGCGTACCTGACCCAAAAGGGCACCTTTGGCTCGTCCAAGTCTTTTATCAGTCCGGTGCCGCACCTGAGCTTCGTGCAGGGCGACAAAGGCGTGTCTTTCCTCAAGAAGCGCTTTGAAACCCTCAGCCGGCACCACGCGTTTTCGGACATGCACTACACCGAAGACCGTGGCGAGATGGCCGAGTGGATGCCGCTGATGATGCCGGGGCGCCCGCTCGATGAAAAAATCGCGGCCACGCGTGTCATGAACGGCACCGACGTGAACTTTGGCGCACTGACGATTCAACTGCTCAGCCACCTGACCAGTTCGCCGGATGCCCAGGTCAAGTACTGCAAGCGCGTTACCGGCCTCAAGCGCAACGGCGCCGGCTGGACGGTCAGCATCAAGGACGTCAACAGCGGCAACAGCCGTGAAGTGGATGCCAAATTCGTGTTCCTGGGCGCCGGTGGCGCGGCGCTGCCGCTGCTGCAAGCCTCGGGCATCGAAGAAAGCAAAGGTTTTGGCGGCTTCCCGGTCAGCGGCCAATGGCTGCGTTGCGACAACCCGGAAGTGGTCAAGCATCACCAGGCCAAGGTCTACAGCCAGGCCGCCGTGGGCTCGCCGCCGATGTCGGTGCCGCACCTGGACACCCGCGTGGTAGATGGCAAGAAGTCCCTGCTGTTCGGGCCATACGCCGGATTCACCACCAAGTTCCTCAAGCACGGCTCGTTCATGGACCTGCCACTGTCGATTCGCGCCGGCAACATCGGCCCGATGCTGGCCGTGGCGCGGGACAACATGGACCTGACCAAGTACCTGGTCAGCGAAGTGCGCCAATCCATGGAACAGCGTCTGGAATCCCTGCGCCGTTTCTACCCTGAGGCGAAAGCCGAAGACTGGCGCCTGGAAGTGGCCGGGCAACGGGTGCAGATCATCAAGAAAGACCCGAAAAAAGGCGGCGTGCTGCAATTCGGCACCGAACTGGTAGCGGCCAAGGACGGCTCGCTGGCGGCACTGCTGGGCGCATCCCCGGGTGCTTCGGTGACCGTTTCGATCATGCTCGAACTGATCGAGCGCTGCTTCCCGGAAAAAGCTGCCGGTGAGTGGGCGGCCAAGCTGCACGAGATCTTCCCGGCCCGCGAGAAAGTCCTGGAGACGGATGCCGAGCTGTATCGCAAGATCAACACGCAGAACAACATCAGCCTGGAACTGGTTGAGCCTGCCGCCGAGACCGAGAGCTACGCTTGAAGTCTTGACGGCAAAAAAAACGCCCCTCGCAGACTGTGTGAAAACCTGGCAATCTGCGTCGCGGTTTAAGAGAATGCCCCGTATCGAAAGATACGGGGCATTTTTGTTATGGCTTACATCCAGGGTCAAGCGCGCGATCAGACCAGCCTTTTTCCGGTTTCGCTGGAAGATTTAATCCCTGAGGATCACCTCGTTCGCGTGATTGATGCCTTCGTTGCCAAGCTCGATCTCATACGCTTGGGGTTCGACAAGGCGGTACCCAAAAGCACAGGCCGCCCCTCTTACGATCCGGCAGATCAGCTCAAGCTCTATCTGTACGGCTATTTCCAGCGTATCCGCTCCTCTCGTCGTCTCGAAGCCGAGTGCCAGCGCAACATCGAAGTCATGTGGTTACTCAACCGCCTCAAACCCGATTTCAAGACCATTGCCGACTTTCGCAAGGACAACAAACAAGCGTTCAGTGCAACGTGTCGGGTCTTCGTTCAGTTCTGCCGTACGGTCGGTTTGATTACTGGCGACCTGGTTGCCATTGATGGCAGTAAATTTCAGGCGGTAGCCTCTTCGCGGCGCCATCTGAACGTGAAACAGCTTAAGCGCCAGCAGGAAAAGCTGGATAAGCGCATCGTCCAATATCTGGCCGAACTGGATGAGGCCGATAAAGCCGAAGCGGGTGAAACCATTGACCGTAGCGCCATCAAGACAGCGCTGGAGCAACTTGAAGCCCGGCAACTGAACAACCTGACCTGCCAGGCGCTGATGAAGTCGATGGGGATCGAGCAGTTCAACACCGGCGAAAGCGATGCCCGAATGATGCGCACGCCCAAAGGCCCGCGGGTGGCTTATAACGTACAAACCGCCGTGGACGCTGAACACTGCTTGATCCTGCATCACGACGTGACACAAGACGGCAACGATACGCAGCAACTTGAGCCCATGGCCAAGGCTGCCAAAGAACAGTTGCAGCAGAGCGAACTGAGCGTGACCGCCGATGCGGGCTACTCCAATGGCAAGCAGTTCCAGGCGTGTGAAGAGGCGGGCATTACGGCGTATGTATCGCCCAACCGAGCAGTTAACCCCCGTAGCAAGGAGAAGGAACTCTTCGAGCGAGAAGATTTTACTTACGATGCGCAGCAGGATCAGTACCGATGCCCTGCTGGCAAACTGCTGACGCTCAAACAGCTGAATAAATGGAGCAGCGCATGCAGGCAAATCCCGAAATGATGGTGAGCCGAAGGTCAATCGTTGAGCACCCCTTCGGCAACCTTAAGCAATGGCTGTTTGGAAACGGCCGCTTCCTGCTGCGACAGTGCGAGGGGGCAAGAGCGGAAATGGCCTTGGCAGTGAGCGCCTACAACCTCAAAAGAGCGATCAATGTGCTGGGTGTACGTCGAATGATGGAGTTGATGGGCTGAAAAGCCTTTTTTCGCCTGTTACCTGCACAAAAGCAAACGCCCCGAACAAGTCGGGGCGTTTGCTTAGGCCGCCTTCAGCGTGTTTTCACACAGTCTGCTCGGGGCGTTTTTTCATGGGCGCGGAAAATCAGCCGCGGGCGTTATTGATCAGCTCAATGTACTCAGCGGCGTTGCGCTGGTCCTTGATCAGGTCGACGAACGTCTGGCCCTGCTCATCCTTGCCATCGAGGTCCAGGCCGGCCTCCTTGAAAAAGCCCAGGAAACGCTCGAAATCGTCGATGCGCAGGCCACGGTAGGCCTTGATCAGTTTGTGCAGGGAGGGTGAAGTTGCGTCGACCGGCTCGAAGTCCAGGAACAACTTGATCTGATCGTCGCCGATTTCGTCGCCAATCACCTGTTTCTTATCTTTACGCATTACCGACTCCAGCCTGCGGACATTACACGGGGAGAGAAGTCTACCTGCCAGACACCACCTTCGAAAACAACCAAACACTCCTGTGGGAGCTGGCTTGCCTGCGATAGCAGTGTGTCAGCCGACTCATCTGTTACTGATTCACCGCTCGCAGGCAAGCCAGCTCCCACAGGGAAATGCATTCACAGGGCTGGGCCTGCATCGACTGGATTACTTGGCGCGAACAGCGCCGGTATGCAGGTCGGCCCAGATATGCCCATTGGCATAGCTGAGAAACTGTACATACACCGTGTCATTGCGCAGCAAATCAACGATGACTTGGTATTGGGCAAGGGGGTAAGACAAGGTCAAGGTTTTGCTCTTGTCGTCGTACACCGGCTTTTTCAGGCTTTTGCTCTCGGCGTCAAAATTGAGCACCACCTGGCTAATGCTCGCGCCTTTGTTCAGGGACTTGCCCTTGAGGCGGATCACCAGCGGCGAGGTCACCGGGATCGGTTGCTGGTTGGACTGGCGCTGGTTGCCCACCACCACCGCGTACTCAGTGACCTGCAGCAATTGCTGCTGGTCAGGGGTTTCAGTACGCACGGTGAGGTCGTCGGGCGGCAGGAACTGGCTGTGCATCAGCGCCGGTGCGGCGGCCAGAGGCAAACTCAGGGTCAGCGCCAGGGCGGCGCAGGTGCGTATCAAAAACAGGTTCATGGGCCGCTCCGTGCGAGGTAGCCCAGCACTGTAGCTCAATCGAACTGGGCGAGCATCCAGCGTTGATACTCGGCCACGCCCGCATCGCCTTCGCGCGGCGCCCACTCAGCCAGTTCGCCCTCGCCCACCGGACGATAAGGCCCGGCCTTGCATTCGAACATCACGGTGTCAGGCGCCAGCACCACCAGGCCATGAAACACGCCGGGCGGCAGATCGACGCCGGAACATTCACCGCCCGCCTGCATCACGCGCCTGGCGAGCACTTCGCCGGTTTCGCTGAACACCAGCAGGCCCAGGCTACCCTGGACCACCAGCAAGGTCTCAGCTTTGTCCGCGCTCAGGTGCCGATGCGGCGGCACATACGTGCTGGGTTGCAAGCCCACGGCCAAGCGATGGCACGGCTCGTCCATCTGGTGGAAGTTGTGGTGATGCCGCCCACGGGGGCTGGCGGCCGCTTTCTCGGCCAGTTCGGCAAACAATGTCTGATCAAGAAAGCGGGTCATGGCTTACATCCCTTTGACGGCGAAAATCCCGTTGGCGTTGCGCCAGTAGCCTTTGTAGTCCATGCCGTAACCGAAGATGTAGCGGTCAATGCACGGCAAGCCTACGTAATCGGCCTTAAGATCCGGGCGCGCCTTGCGGTCGTGGTCTTTGTCGATCAGCACGGCAGTGTGCACTTTACGCGCACCGGCGTGTTTGCAGAAGTCGATGATCGCGCCCAAGGTGTGACCTTCGTCGAGGATGTCGTCGATGATCAGCACGTCGCGGTCGATGAACGACACTTCCGGCTTGGCTTTCCAGAACAGGTCGCCGCCGGTGGTTTCGTTGCGATAGCGGGTGGCGTGCAGGTAGGACGCTTCCAGCGGGAATTGCAGATGAGTCAGCAATTTACCGGCGAAAATCAAACCACCGTTCATCACACAGAAAACCACTGGGTTGGTGTCGGCCATTTCGCGGGTGATGTGTGCGCCGACCTTGGCGATCGCTTCTTCGACTTGCGCTTCGGTGTACAGGCAGTCAGCCTCGCGCATGATTTGACGGATATGCTCGAGATCAGCGGACATGGCGCTCTCCAAGGGGTGCTGTGGCAAGAAAAGCGGGCGAAGGTACGCTTCTCATGCGCTCCGAGCAAGCCTTTATGGACTAACGTAGGTGATGTCTATAGGACAACACCCTCGGATAGATTAATCTAGGCCGGTTTTTTTGCCCGCCGCCGGAGCCTTTCCCATGCCCACTCGCGAGATCCGCCACCCGCTGATCCGACACAAGCTCGGCCTTATGCGCCGCGCCGACATTAGCACGAAGAATTTCCGTGAGCTTGCTCAGGAAGTCGGAGCGTTGCTCACTTACGAAGCCACCAAGGATCTGCCCTTGGAAACCTACGATATTCAAGGCTGGGCCGGCACCGTCCAGGTCGAGAAAATCGCCGGTAAGAAAATCACCGTCGTGCCTATCCTGCGCGCCGGTATCGGCATGCTCGAAGGCGTCCTCAGCCTGATCCCGGGCGCCAAGGTCAGCGCCGTGGGCGTGGCCCGCAACGAACAAACCTTGCAGGCCCACACCTACCTGGAAAAACTCGTCCCGGAAATCGATGAACGCCTGGCGATGATCATCGACCCGATGCTCGCCACCGGCAGCTCCATGGTCGCCACCATCGACCTGCTGAAAAAAGCCGGCTGCAAGGACATCCGCGCCATGGTGCTGGTGGCCGCGCCGGAAGGTATCGCCGCCGTCGAAAAAGCCCACCCGGACGTGCAGATCTACACGGCGTCCATCGACGAACGCTTGAACGAACACGGCTACATCATCCCAGGCCTTGGCGATGCCGGTGACAAGATCTTCGGCACCAAGCAGAAGGACGGTTGAGCATGCAGGATGAATTCAACGACCCGCTTTGGCGCCAGATCCTGTCTGGCGCACAAATGCTCTTCGTGGCATTTGGGGCGCTGGTGTTGATGCCGCTGATCACAGGTCTTGATCCAAACGTCGCACTGTTCACCGCAGGCCTGGGTACGTTGCTGTTCCAGGTCGTCACAGGGCGCCAGGTGCCGGTTTTCCTGGCATCGAGCTTTGCCTTCATTACCCCGATCATTCTCGCCAAGGGCCAGTTCGGCCTCGCGGCGACCATGGGCGGGGTGATGGCGGCCGGTTTCGTCTATACGTTCCTGGGCTTGGCGGTGAAGATCAAAGGCACCGGTTTTATCGACCGGCTGCTGCCGCCTGTGGTGATCGGGCCGGTGATCATTTCCATCGGCCTGGCCATGGCGCCGATTGCCGCGAACATGGCAATGGGCAAGTCCGGCGACGGTGCCGAGCTGATCCATTACCAGACTGCCATGATGATTTCGATGCCGGCGCTGCTCACCACTTTGATCGTCGCGGTATTCGGCAAGGGCATTTTCCGCCTGGTGCCGATCATTTCCGGCGTGCTGGTGGGTTTTGCCATGGCGTTCTACTTTGGCGTGGTCGACACGGCGAAGATCGCCGCCGCGCCCTGGTTCGCCCTGCCCCATTTCACCGCGCCGGAATTCAACTGGCAGGCGATCCTGTTTATCGTCCCGGTGGCCCTCGCCCCGGCGATCGAACACATTGGCGGCGTGATTGCCGTCGGCAGCGTGACCGGTCGCGACTACCTGAAGAAGCCCGGCCTGCACCGCACCCTGCTGGGTGACGGCATTGCCACCACGGCCGCCGGCCTGTTTGGCGGCCCACCGAACACCACCTACGCCGAAGTGACCGGTGCGGTGATGCTGACCAAGAACTACAACCCGAAGATCATGACCTGGGCGGCGGTGTTTGCCATCAGCCTGGCGTTTATCGGTAAGTTCGGGGCATTGCTGCAGAGCATTCCGGTGCCGGTGATGGGCGGGATTCTGTGCCTGCTGTTCGGTTCGATTGCAGCGGTGGGCATGAACACCCTGATCCGCCACAGGATCGACCTCGGCGAGGCGCGCAACCTGGTGATTGTGTCGGTGACCCTGGTATTCGGGATTGGCGGTGTGCTGGTCGGTACCGGCGACGGCCCGGATGATTTCGGCCTCAAGGGCATCGCCCTGTGTGCGGTGGTGGCGATCGGGTTGAACCTGTTGCTGCCGGGCAATGATGGTTGGAAGAACAAGAAGCCGGATGAACCACTACTTTAACCGACGCAACGCGAATCAGTGTGGGAGCTGGCTTGCCTGCGATGGCGGTGTAACAGGCGACATATCTGTCGTTTGATATACTTCGCTGGCAAGCCAGCTCCCACATTTGATTTCAGCGTCTGTTAAAGCTCGCCGAGCCCATCGATCAACGCCTGGTTCTGCTCCGGCGTACCGATGCTGATCCGCAGGAACTGCGCAATCCGCGCCTGTTTGAAGTGCCGCACAATCACCCCTTGCTCACGCAATTTGGCCGCCAGGCCGGCTGCGTCGTGTCGTGGGTGGCGCGCAAAGATGAAGTTGGCCGCCGACGGCAACACCTCAAAGCCCTTGGCCTCAAGCTGAGCGACTACCGTGTCGCGGCTATCGATGACCAATCGGCAGGTTTTCTCGAAGTACTCGCGGTCGTCAAACGCGGCCGCCGCGCCAACAATCGCCAAGCGATCCAGCGGATAGGAGTTGAAGCTGTTCTTGACCCGCTCCAGCGCCTCGATCAGGTCCGGATGGCCCACGGCCAGGCCCACACGCAAACCGGCCAGTGAGCGCGATTTGGACAGGGTCTGGGTCACCAGCAGGTTGGGGTAGCGGTCCACCAGACTGATGGCCGTCTCGCCACCGAAGTCGATATAGGCTTCATCCACTACCACTACCGAGTCCGGGCTGGCCTTGAGGATCTGTTCCACTGCGTCCAGCGCCAGCACGCAGCCGGTCGGCGCGTTCGGGTTGGGGAAGATGATCCCGCCGTTGGGCTTGGCATAGTCTGCCACGCGGATCTGGAACTGCTCGTCCAGCGGCACCGGGTCGGACTTTATGCCATAGAGGCCGCAGTAAACCGGGTAGAAGCTGTAGCTGATATCCGGGAAGAGCAGTGGCAAATCGTGCTGGAACAGGCCATGGAAGATGTGCGCGAGGACCTCGTCGGAACCATTGCCGAGGAACACTTTGCCGGCGTCGATCCCGTAATACCTGGCCACCGCTTGCTTGAGCAGGTCGCTGTTGGGGTCCGGGTACAGGCGCAGGTTGTCGTTCAACTCGGCCTGCATCGCGGCCAACGCCTTCGGCGAAGGCCCATAGGGGTTTTCATTGGTGTTGAGCTTGACCAGTTTGGTCAGTTTCGGTTGTTCGCCGGGTACGTAAGGCACGAGGTTCTTGACGAAGGGGCTCCAGAATTTGCTCATGTCTCAGTTCCCCTCTTCAAGAATGCGGTATTCGGCACTGCGGGCGTGGGCGCTCAGCGATTCGCCACGGGCCAGGACCGAAGCAGTCTTGCCCAGTTCGGAAGCGCCTTGTGGCGAGCAGAAAATTATCGACGAGCGCTTCTGGAAGTCATACACCCCCAGCGGCGACGAGAAACGCGCGGTGCCTGAGGTCGGCAGCACGTGGTTGGGGCCCGCGCAGTAGTCGCCCAGGGCTTCGCTGGTATGGCGGCCCATGAAGATCGCGCCGGCGTGACGAATCGACGGCAACCAGGCTTGCGGGTCAGCCACGGACAATTCCAGGTGTTCCGGGGCGATACGGTTGGCCACTTCGATGGCCTGTTCCATGTCGCGCACCTGGATCAACGCGCCACGGCCATTGATCGACTTCTCGATGATTTCGGCGCGGTCCATGGTGGGCAGCAGTTTGTCGATGCTGGCCGCGACTTTGTCGAGGAACTCGGCGTCGGGGCTGACCAGGATCGCCTGGGCGTCTTCGTCGTGCTCGGCCTGGGAAAACAGGTCCATGGCGATCCAGTCCGGGTCGGTCTGGCCATCGCACACCACCAGGATTTCCGACGGGCCGGCGATCATATCGATCCCCACTTGGCCAAACACGTGACGCTTGGCGGTGGCGACGTAGATGTTGCCGGGGCCGACCACTTTGTCGACCTTCGGCACGCTTTCGGTGCCATAGGCCAGGGCCGCGACGGCCTGGGCGCCACCGATGGTGAAGACCCGGTCGACACCGGCAATACAGGCAGCCGCCAGCACCAGTTCGTTGATTTCACCGCGCGGGGTCGGCACGACCATGACCACTTCGGTCACGCCCGCCACTTTGGCCGGAATAGCATTCATCAGTACCGACGAGGGGTAGGAGGCCTTACCGCCCGGCACGTACAGGCCCGCGCGGTCCAGCGGCGTGACCTTCTGGCCCAGCACGGTGCCGTCGGCCTCGGTGTAGCTCCAGGACTCCTGTTTCTGTTTTTCGTGGTAGCTGCGCACCCGCGCGGCCGCCACTTCGAGGGCTTCGCGCTGCGGCGCGGTGATGCGCGTCAGGGCCAGTTCCAGGCGTTCACGTGGCAGGATCAGGTCGGACATGGACTGCACGTCCAGGCCGTCGAACTGGCGGGTGAAGTCCACCAGCGCCGCGTCACCGCGTTCGCGCACGGCCTTGATGATATCGAGCACGCGCAGGTTGACCGAATCGTCGGACACGCTTTCCCAGCTCAGCAGATGATCCAGATGATGGGCGAAATCCGGATCGGCAGCGTTGAGTCGGGCAATTGCAGTGGACGTGGTCATAGCGAGGGCCTCATAGGATTGGCAAAAACTCAGGCGCCCTAAACTACCGTTCGCTCCGCTTGGGCACCTGAGAATTCTGGCTATGAGGCGGATAGACGGGCGCAGCTTGTGAGCTACGCGGGTGAGTCAACCGCGGTGTCGAGACTCCACTGCTTTGCGCAGGGTGTCGATCAACGCCTGGATACGGGCGTGTTGCATTTTCATCGAAGCTTTGTTGACGATCAGGCGGGAGCTGATGTCGGCAATGAAATCCTGGGGTTCCAGGCCGTTGGCGCGCAGGGTGTTGCCGGTGTCGACCACGTCGATGATCTTGTCGGCCAGGCCGATCAGCGGCGCCAACTCCATCGAACCGTAGAGCTTGATGATATCGACCTGACGGCCTTGTTCGGCGTAATAGCGCTTGGCAACGTTGACGAACTTGGTTGCCACGCGCAGGCGCCCTTTTGGCTCGACGTCGCCGACACGGCCGGCGGTCATCAGCTTGCACAGGGCGATACGCAGGTCCAAGGGTTCGTACAGACCCTGGCCGCCGTATTCCATCAGCACGTCTTTACCGGCGACGCCCAGGTCGGCCGCGCCATGTTCAACATAGGTCGGCACGTCGGTAGCCCGCACAATCAACAGGCGAACATCGTCCTGGGTCGTGGGGATGATCAGCTTGCGGCTCTTGTCCGGATTCTCGGTCGGCACGATGCCCGCTTCAGCCAGAAGCGGCAGCGTATCGTCAAGGATGCGGCCCTTGGACAGTGCGATGGTCAACATGGGAAACGTTAATCCTTCATCAGGCTATTGCTGTCCGGTCGCAAACGGCGCCAGACACAGATCGAGGCCATTACAGCCTCGATTTGAAACAGATTCAGCATACCGCCCGGTGCCTTGTAGTGAGCGGGCTTGCCCCGCGCTGGGTTGCGTAGCGCCCCCCAAAACGGGACTGCTGCGCAGTCCAGCGCGGGGCAAGCCCGCTCACTACAATGACAGTGGTCGGCTAGCCCGGTACGCGGCGGATTTTCGCGCCGAGCATCTGCAGTTTTTCTTCAATGCACTCGTAGCCACGGTCTATGTGGTAGATACGGTCGATCAACGTGTCGCCTTCGGCGATCAGCGCCGAGATTACCAGGCTGGCTGAAGCCCGCAGGTCAGTCGCCATGACGGGCGCGCCCTTGAGCTTTTCAGTGCCGGTCACGATGGCGGTGTTGCCTTCAACCTGGATCTTCGCGCCCATGCGATGCAGTTCGTACACGTGCATGAAGCGGTTTTCGAAGATGGTCTCGATGACGGCACCGGTGCCTTCGGCAATCGCGTTCAGGGAGATGAACTGTGCCTGCATGTCGGTCGGGAACGCCGGATACGGAGCGGTACGCACGTTGACGGCCTTAGGGCGTTTGCCGTGCATGTTCAGCTCGATCCAGTCCTCGCCGGTGGTGATTTCGGCACCGGCTTCGCGCAGTTTTTCCAGGACCGCTTCCAGGATGGTCGGATCGGTGTCCTTGACCTTGACGCGACCACCGGTGACGGCGGCGGCAACCAGGTAGGTACCGGTCTCGATGCGGTCCGGCATCACCTTGTAGGTTGCAGTGTGCAGGCGCTCAACACCATCGATGGTGATGGTGTCGGTGCCGGCACCGGAAACCTTCGCGCCCATGGCGTTCAGGAAGTTGGCCAGGTCAACCACTTCCGGCTCGCGCGCGGCGTTTTGCAGCACACTGCGGCCTTTGGCCAGGGCAGCGGCCATCATGATGTTCTCGGTACCGGTCACGCTGACGGTATCAAAGAAGAAGCTGGCGCCACGCAGGCCGCCTTCCGGCGCCTTGGCCTTGATGTAGCCGCCTTCGACGTCAATGACTGCGCCCATGGCTTCCAGGCCGCGAATGTGCAGATCAACCGGACGCGAGCCGATGGCGCAACCGCCAGGCAGTGCGACTTCGGCTTCGCCGAAACGCGCGACCATCGGACCGAGCACCAGGATCGACGCACGCATGGTTTTCACCAGCTCGTACGGGGCGATCAGGGTCTTGATGGTGCGCGGGTCGATTTCAACCGAGAGCTTTTCGTCGATCACAGGCTCGATGCCCATGCGACCGAACAGCTCGATCATGGTGGTAATGTCGTGCAGGTGCGGCAGGTTGGCCACGGTCACCGGGCCATCGCACAGCAAGGTCGCTGCCAGGATCGGCAAGGCGGAGTTTTTTGCACCGGAGATGCGAATCTCGCCATCAAGGCGGGCACCGCCGGTAATAATCAATTTATCCATAAGAACTCTCGACGCCTTGGGGGCTCAGGTGCGCTCGGCCCAGGCCGCGCGGCTGAAAAATTTCATAGTGACCGCATGGATGCTGCCATCGGTGATCCACGGGTTCAAATGGGCATAGATCTGCTGCTGACGCTTGACCGGGCTAAGTGCCGCCAGTTCATCGCTAATCACGTTCAGCTGGAAGTTGCAGCCTTCGCCTTCAACTTCTACGGTCGTTTCGGGCAGCTTTCCTTCAAGAAAGCTCTTAACTTCTAGGGCCTGCATGCTCAACCTCTATCGGCGCCCAGTGCGCGCGGGTCGCACATCATACAAAAAAGCCCCGCGCCTGCGAACCCCGCATGGCAGGACTCTGACGGGGGGCTTCTCTAATAATGTGTATTAAGGATGCGTCAACAGCTCGGTCAAACCGGAAACCTCGGCAATTTCTCGCATGTCTTCAGGCATCGCGCGGATGCTGACGGGCTTTTTGGCCGCCTCGGCATCACGCATGAAGCACAGCAGCAATGACAAACCGACACTGCTGGACTTGGTCACCGCCGAACAATCCAGCACCAACGCAGGTGCAGTGCTGGTCTTGATCAGTGCCTGGCCCTGCTTGCGCAGGCCAGGACCGGTGCGGTAGTCCAGCACGCCGCTGATGAACAGCTCGCCTGCGTCGCCGAGACGAACAGCCGACTCGGTCATTGCGCGGGCTTCCCGGCAGCTTTATCGGTTTCTTCCTTGGCTTTGGCGACTTCGCCGGCCCAGCCATTGATGGTTTTGTCCAGGTCGTTGCCGTTGCGCTGCATGGCATCGGCGAACTGGTCACGGAACAGCTTGCCAATGTTGATGCCGTTGATAATCACGTTACGCAACTTCCACTCGCCGTTGACCTTCTCCAGCGTGTATTGCACCGGGTAGACAGCGCCGTTGTTGCCCTTGACGCTCATGTTCACGCTGGTGCGATCGCCTGACTCATCGCCGGCCGGTGCAACGGTAATGCCCTGGTTGTTGTACTCAAGCAGCGCGTTACCGTAGAACTGGAACAGGCCTTTCTTGAAGTTTTCCTGGAAGGTCTGCATCTGCGCAGGCGTTGCCTTGCGAGAGTACTTGACCGTCATGATGCTGCGTGAGATGCCCTCGGCATCGACCACCGGGCCAACAATCGTGTTGAGCGCGTTGTAGAACTGGGTGGGGTCCTGTTTGTACTTTTCCTTGTTGGCTGACAGGTCAGCCAACATCTTGTTGGTCGTGTCCTGCACCAGTTCGTGTGCAGAACCTGCTGCGTTGGCCATCAAAGGCAGCGCTGCAAGCAGTACCAGAAGGCCACGTCGCAAGGTAGAGATCATGTACAGATTCCTCATTTGGCGTCTTTGTTGACCGTATTAAGCAGGAATTTACCGATCAGGTCTTCAAGCACCAGCGACGACTGTGTGTCGTGGATTGTCGAGCCATCCTTGAGCAGGGCTGTTTCCCCGCCCACGCTGACACCGATGTATTTCTCGCCCAGCAGACCCGCGGTGAGGATAGATGCAGTGGAGTCGGTCGGCAGGTTATCTACCTTCTTATCCAGTTGCATGGTCACTCGACCGGTGAAGCTGTCGCGGTCCAGATCGATTGCCGTGACCTTGCCGATCGTCACACCGGCCATGGTCACTTTAGCTCTGACAGTCAAACCGGCGATATTGTCGAAGTACGCGTAAAGTTTATAGGTATCGGCGGTGGGGCTGGCCGACAGGCCGCTGACTCGCAGGGCCAACAACAATAAAGCCAGGATGCCAGCCAGCAAGAAAAGGCCGACACCGATTTCCACAGTGCGGTTTTGCATCAGAAATCTCCAAACATCAAGGCGGTCAAAATGAAGTCAAGGCCCAGTACCGCCAGCGAGGCGTATACAACGGTCTTGGTGGTGGCACGACTGATCCCTTCTGAGGTGGGTTCACAGTCGTAGCCTTGGAATACGGCGATCCAGGTCACTACAAAGGCGAAGACAATGCTCTTTATGATGCCGTTGAGCACGTCACCGCTGAAGGTCACGCTGTTTTGCATGTTGCCCCAGTAAGAGCCTTCGTAGACGCCCAACCAGTCAACCGCCACCCACGAACCGCCCCATATACCCACCACGCTGAAGATCATTGCCAGCAGAGGCAGGGAAATGAAGCCGGCCCACAGGCGTGGCGCGACAATATACTTGAGCGGGTCCACGCCGATCATTTCCAGGCTGGACAATTGCTCAGTGGACTTCATGTTGCCGATTTCGGCGGTCAGCGCAGAACCGGCGCGGCCCGCAAACAGCAACGCCGTGACCACCGGCCCCAGCTCACGCAACAGCGTCAGCGCGACCATCTGCCCGACTGCCTGCTCCGAACCGTAGCCGGACAGGATATTGAAGCCCTGCAACGCCAGCACCATGCCGATGAAAATCCCTGAAACCACAATAATCACCAGGGACATCACGCCGACTGAGTGCAGTTGCTTGATCAGCAGCCCAAAGCCGCCACCGATGCCACCGCGGCCGAGCAAGGCGTGAAACAGGAAAATCGTCGAACGGCCCAGCACTTCGACAATGTCGATGCCCGAGCGACCGAAAAGGCGAACCTTCTCGATGAGAGATGTCTTGCGCATCAGCGCTTCCCCAGAAGATCTGAGCGGTAATCCGCTGCCGGAAAGTGAAAAGGCACAGGGCCATCGGGATCGCCGGTCATGAATTGGCGGATTCGCGGGTTGTCGGCGTTCATCAGTTCCTCTGGCGTGCCCTGCCCCAGCACCTGGCCATCGCCTACTACATAAAGGTAATCCGCAATGCTTGCGGTTTCTGCAAGATCATGGGAAACCACGATGCTGGTGATGCCCAGCGCGTCGTTGAGCAGGCGGATCAGACGCACCAGCACGCCCATCGCGATGGGATCCTGACCGACAAAAGGCTCGTCGTACATCAGTATCTGCGGGTCAAGGGCGATGGCACGCGCCAGGGCGACCCTACGCTTCATGCCGCCGGACAGTTCGTCGGGCATCAGGTTGATGGCACCGCGAAGCCCTACGGCCTGCAGTTTCAGCAACACAATGTCACGAATCATTTCGTCAGACAGCTGGGTATGCACCCGCAGCGGAAAAGCCACGTTCTCGAACACATCGAGGTCGGTGAACAGTGCACCGCTCTGGAACAGTACGCCCATGTGCTTGCGCGCATCGAACAGATCGCTGCGCGAGAGCGTGGGCAGGTTCTGGCCGTTGACCCATACTTCGCCGGCGCTGGGACGCAATTGCATGCCCATCAGGCGCAACAGGGTGGTCTTGCCGCTACCGGAAGGCCCCATGATGCCCGTGACTTTACCGCGGGGAATGCGGATATCGACGTTATTGAAGATGCTGCGCGTCCCGCGCTTGAAGGACAGACCCTTCAGCTCGACCGCGTAGGCGTTATCGGCACTCATCTAAACTCCTTGGGATGCAGCCTTTCACTCAGACACCACACTTGCGACAAACGTTTGCAACGCTTGTGCAATTGCTGCGCAATAGTTGCCGCATGGGCAGGGCGGACCGAACTGGCGGCGAACTATATCACTGCTCGTACAAGGCGCCCAAGGCCGGAACAGCGCTAGTTCAGATTGCAGACAGGGAAAAAACGTGGCTTGGGATGAATCTCACGCGCATCGCGCATAAACCCTGACGAACTTGCGTGAGGGAATTGATCATTACAGCTATAATCGCCGACTTTTCGTCAGGCTATACGATTTCAGACATGAGCCAATCCAGCGACCTTATTCAATCCGCGCAACGCACCATCCGCCTTGAGCTTGAAGCCGTAGAGGGCTTGCTGGCCCATATCGACGCAGATTTCGTACGCGCCTGCGAGATGATTTTGGCCAGCAAGGGGCGCGTGGTCGTGGTCGGCATGGGCAAGTCGGGTCACGTCGGCAACAAGATAGCCGCTACCCTGGCCAGCACCGGGACTACCGCGTTCTTCGTACACCCGGCCGAGGCCAGCCACGGCGACATGGGCATGATCACCAAGGACGATATCATCCTGGCACTGTCGAACTCCGGCACCACCAACGAAATCGTGACCCTGCTGCCTCTGATCAAGCGCCTGGGCATCCAGATGATCAGCGTCACCGGCAACCCTGAATCGACGCTGGCCAAGGCCGCCGAAGTGAACCTTAACGTTCACGTGGCCCATGAGGCCTGCCCGCTGAACCTGGCGCCGACCTCTTCCACCACCGCCGCGCTGGTCATGGGCGACGCCCTGGCCGTGGCGCTGCTGGAAGCCCGCGGGTTTACCGCTGAGGACTTCGCGTTTTCCCACCCGGGCGGCGCCCTGGGCCGTCGCTTGCTGTTGAAAGTTGAAAACGTCATGCACTCGGGCGATGAATTGCCCCACGTCCAGCGCGGCACCCTGCTCAAAAACGCACTGATGGAAATGACCCTCAAACGTCTGGGCATGACCGTGATATTGGAGTCTGATGGCCGCCTGGCCGGGGTTTTCACCGACGGCGATCTACGCCGCACGCTGGATCGCAACCTCGACATCCAGACGGCAACCATTGATGAAGTCATGACCCCACAGGGCAAGACTGCACGCCCCGACATGCTTGCAGCCGAAGCGCTGAAGATCATGGAAGACAGCAAAATACTTGCGCTGGTGGTCGTCGATGGCGAAAACCACCCCATTGGCGCCTTGAACATGCACGACTTGCTGCGTGCGGGAGTGATGTAGATGAGCAACGACCTGTTGCAACGCGGCAAGAACATCAAGCTGGCGATTTTCGACGTTGACGGCGTACTGACCGATGGCCGCCTGTATTTCCTCGAAGACGGCAGCGAGTTCAAAACCTTCAACACCCTGGACGGCCAAGGCATCAAGATGCTGATGGCGGCGGGCGTGCAAACGGCGATTATCAGCGGCCGAAAGACACCCGTTGTGGAACGCCGCGCACAAAACCTGGGAATTGCTCACCTGTATCAGGGCCGCGAGGATAAACTGGTGGTCCTGGACGAGCTTCTTGGCCAACTCAACCTAAGCTATGAGCAGGTCGCCTACCTGGGCGACGACCTTCCCGACCTGCCGGTGATTCGCCGAGTGGGCCTGGGCATGGCCGTCGCCAATGCGGCGGCGTTTGTTCGCGAGCACGCCCATGGCATCACCACCGCCCGTGGCGGTGAAGGCGCCGCCCGCGAGTTCTGCGAGCTGATCCTGCGTGCCCAGGGCAGCCTTGAAGCGGCCCACGCCGCCTACTTATAGAGCGTTTTATGCTGAGCAAAAAGATTCGCAACTTCCTGCTATTCGGGGTCATCGCCGCGCTGTTCCTGGCGGTGGGCTACTGGAATATCAGCCCGGAGCGCTTTCTCGACCAGCCTGCTGCGCAGGTTGACGAAGGTACTATCGACTATTACGCCACCAATGCCAGGAGCGTGCAGTTCCTGCCTGATGGCAAAGTGCAGTACGAGATGACCTCGGACAAGGTCGAGCATGTCAAAGCCAGCGAAATCACGCTGCTGACCAACCCCGACATGAACATTTACCGCGGCACCGAGTTCCCGTGGCACGTCACCAGCAAGCGTGGCGAGGTCAACCCGGACGGTACCGAGGTGGAACTGATCGATTCGGTGCGCGTTGCGCGCACTGACGATAAAAACCGCGACACCGTGATTACCAGCAGTCGCATGACCGTATTCCCACAGAAGCAATATGCGCAGACCGAGCAAGACGTTAGAATCGACGGCGCTGGCGGTGTATCGACTGGCAAGGGAATGAAAGCGTATTTGAAAGAAAGCAGGATACACCTGCTATCGAACGTAAGAGGACAGTATGAGGCTCGTTAAAACTCTCCCTATTTTGCTCGGCCTGGGCGCAGTACTGGGAAGCGTGAGCGCCTGGGCTCTGCCGAACGATAGCCAGCAGCCGATCCACATTTCGGCTGACGATGCGCAGCTCGATGACAAGCAAGGCGTCGCCACCTATACAGGCGGCGTGATCATCACTCAGGGCTCGATGAAGATCACCGGTAACACGGTGACGCTGACGCGTACCGCGGCAGGCGACATCGATGTCGTGACCTCTGTCGGCAACCTTGCCTACTTCGAACAGAAGCAAAAGGCAGAAGATCCCGGCCCGATGAAAGGCTATGGCAAGACCATCCAGTACCACGCGCAGCAGAATCGCATCGTCCTGATCGACCAGGCCAAGGTCCTCAGCGCCGACGGCAACTCGACCGAAGGCGAGAAGATCGTTTACAACACCCAGACCCAGGTCGCGCAGGCGGGCCGCGCCAACGGCACCAAGGTCAGCGCACCGCGCCCACGCATCGACATGGTTATCCAGCCGAAGAAGAAGGCCGAGTAATGGCAACCCTGAAAGCCCAGCACCTGGCCAAAGCCTATAAAAGCCGTCAGGTCGTGCGCGACGTCAGTCTGTCGATCGACAGCGGCCAGATCGTCGGCTTGCTCGGCCCCAACGGCGCCGGCAAGACCACCTGCTTCTATATGATCGTCGGCCTGGTCCAGGCGGACCAGGGCCGTGTATTGATCGATGACCTGGACGTGAGCCACCAGCCGATGCATGGCCGCGCCCGCGCCGGTATTGGCTATCTGCCGCAGGAAGCGTCGATCTTTCGCAAACTGTCGGTCGCCGACAACATCATGGCCATCCTCGAAACCCGCAAGGAACTCGACCGTGACGGCCGCCGCAAGGAGCTGGAAAGCCTGCTGCAGGAATTCCACATCAACCACATTCGCGACAACCTCGGCATGAGCCTCTCCGGCGGTGAGCGTCGCCGTGTGGAAATCGCCCGCGCCCTGGCCACCGCACCCAAGTTCATCCTGCTGGACGAACCGTTTGCCGGCGTCGACCCAATTTCTGTCGGCGACATCAAGCAGATCATCCATCACCTCAAGGCCAAGGGCATTGGCGTGCTGATCACCGACCACAACGTCCGTGAGACGCTCGATATCTGCGAAACCGCGTACATCGTCAACGATGGCCAGCTGATCGCCGAAGGCGATTCCGCCACCATCCTGGCCAACGAGCTGGTCAAGGAAGTGTACCTGGGTCATGAGTTCCGCCTGTAAGCCTGCCTGTTTGAAAAAGGCGGTGGAAGACCGTTTGCCAACGTGTGCGGGAGTCAATGAAAACCTCCGGATTTTTATTGTTACCGCGCTCTAGGCAAAGCCCCCGATATCAGGCATATAATTTGCTTATGTTTGGCGCTCACGCGCCCTGTCGTGGATGGCGCATTGCGCCGGCGAATAAGGTGTTAAGCCCCTGCCATGAAACCATCGCTAGTCCTGAGAATGGGCCAGCAGCTGACGATGACACCGCAGCTGCAACAGGCCATCCGCCTGCTCCAATTGTCGACCCTGGACCTGCAACAGGAAATCCAGGAGGCCCTGGAATCCAATCCGATGCTCGAACGCCAGGAAGAAGGCGACGACTTCGATAATGCAGACCCACTGGCCGACAACATCGAGCAAAAACCCAATTCCGACGTGCAGGAACC
The DNA here is from genome assembly GCF_019145355.1 of Pseudomonas azadiae. NCBI lineage: Bacteria > Pseudomonadati > Pseudomonadota > Gammaproteobacteria > Pseudomonadales > Pseudomonadaceae > Pseudomonas > Pseudomonas azadiae. The sequence goes on from NZ_JAHSTY010000001.1 coordinate 235,909, forward strand.
CTCCTACCAGGAAACCGCCCCAACGGTGGACAACCTTGAGGAAGGCGACTGGAACGAACGCATTCCCAACGAACTTCCCGTCGACACCGCCTGGGAAGACGTCTACCAGACCAGCGCCAGCAGCCTGCCCAGCAATGACGATGACGAGTGGGACTTCACCACCCGCACTTCGGTTGGCGAGAGCTTGCAGAGCCACTTGCTGTGGCAACTGAACCTTGCTCCGATGTCGGACACCGATCGCTTGATCGCCGTGACCCTGATCGACTGCATCAACAATCAGGGCTACCTGGACGAGACGCTTGAGGAAATCCTCGAGGCATTCGACCCGGAGCTCGATATCGAGCTGGACGAAATCGAAGCCGTCCTGCACCGCATCCAGCAATTCGAGCCCGCCGGTATCGGCGCGCGCAATCTCAGCGAATGCCTGCTGCTGCAACTGCGCCAGTTGCCGGCCAAGACCGCTTGGCTCGCCGAAGCCCAGCGCCTGGTCACCGATTATATCGACCTGCTGGGCAGCCGCGACTACAGCCAGTTGATGCGCCGCATGAAGCTCAAGGAAGACGACCTGCGCCAGGTCATCGAGCTGGTACAGAGCCTCAACCCGCGCCCCGGTTCGCAGATCGAGTCAAGCGAAGCTGAATACGTCGTACCGGACGTGATCGTGCGCAAGGACAACGAGCGCTGGCTGGTGGAGTTGAACCAGGAGTCGGTGCCGCGCCTGCGCGTCAACCCGCAATATGCCGGTTTTGTGCGCCGCGCCGATACCAGCGCCGACAATACCTTCATGCGTAACCAGTTGCAGGAAGCGCGCTGGTTCATCAAGAGCCTGCAAAGCCGCAACGAAACCCTGATGAAAGTCGCCACCCAGATCGTCGAGCATCAGCGCGGCTTTCTGGAATATGGCGACGAAGCGATGAAACCGCTGGTGCTGCATGACATCGCCGAGGCGGTAGGCATGCACGAATCGACGATTTCCCGGGTGACGACGCAAAAATTCATGCATACCCCGCGGGGCATATATGAGCTGAAATACTTTTTCTCAAGCCATGTGAGCACCTCCGAAGGCGGCGAATGCTCGTCCACGGCGATCCGCGCGATCATCAAAAAACTGGTTGCTGCGGAAAATCAGAAAAAGCCATTGAGTGACAGTAAGATCGCTGGTTTACTGGAGGCACAAGGCATTCAGGTCGCCCGTCGAACCGTCGCCAAGTACCGCGAATCCCTCGGGATCGCGCCTTCCAGCGAGCGTAAGCGTTTGATGTGACGGGCGGGCCACAGCGTTCCAGTGGCAGGTATTCCTTACCTGCCGCTTTATGCACTGGCAACGAAGGAGAAGCTGTATGCAAGTCAACATCAGTGGACACCATGTGGAAGTCACCCCTCCAATGCGCGAATACGTCGAGCAGAAGCTGAAGAAGCTTGAAGGACATTTCGACAAGATCACCAACGTGCAGGTCATCATGAAGGTCGATAAGCTTCAGCAGAAAATCGAGGCGACCCTCCAGATTCCCGGTGGCGAAGTGGTTGCTAATGCCGAGCATGAAGACATGTATGCATCGATCGACTTGCTCACCGACAAGCTTGACCGCCAACTCAAAAAGCATAAGGAAAAGAATCTGCACCTGATGCAAGGTACAGGTCGTTAACTCTCCCCCCATGATCCGACTTGAAACCATCCTGACCCCCGGCCGTTCCCTTGTGAACGTGCCGGGCGGCAGTAAAAAGCGCGCCCTCGAACAAATTGCCAACCTGATCAGCAGCCAAGTGCCTGAGCTGGAAATGCAAGATGTCTTCGAGGCCCTGATTGCTCGTGAAAAACTCGGTTCTACCGGTTTTGGCAACGGCATCGCCATTCCCCACTGCCGCCTCAAAGGCTGCGAGACACCGGTCAGCGCGCTGCTGCACCTGGACGCTCCCATTGATTTCGATGCCATCGACGGTGCGCCGGTCGACCTGCTGTTCGTACTGTTGGTCCCGCAAGCTGCCACCGATGCACACCTGGAACTGCTTCGGCAGATCGCCAGCATGCTCGACCGCAAGGAAGTACGCGACAAACTGCGCAGTGCCAGCAGCAACGAGGCGCTGTACCAGGTTGTCCTGGATGAACAGAGCGGGCAGTAATCATGCGTTTGATCATCGTCAGCGGCCGTTCTGGCTCGGGTAAAAGCACCGCTCTCAATGTTCTTGAGGACAACGGTTTCTACTGTATCGACAACCTGCCCGCCGGCCTGCTGCCGGAACTGGCCGAGCGCGCGCTGATCCACACGGAGCTGGCGCAGCCGCTGGTCGCGGTTTCGATTGATGCACGCAACCTGCCAAGCCACCTCTCACGCTTCCCTGAACTGCTCGAGGAAGTGCGCGCCAAGCACATCCATTGCGATGTGCTGTATCTGGACGCCGACGAAGAAACCTTGCTCAAACGCTTCTCCGAGACCCGCCGGCGCCACCCCCTCAGCAGCACCCAGCGTTCGCTGGCCGAAGCCATCGAAGACGAAACCAAGCTGCTGGGGCCGATCATTGACCTGGCCGACCTCAAGATCAACACCACCAGCCTCAACCTGTACCAGTTGCGCGATGCCATCAAGCTGCGCCTGCTGAACCAGCCGGAGCCAGGCACGGCGTTTCTCGTCGAGTCGTTTGGCTTCAAGCGGGGCATGCCGGTGGATGCCGACCTGGTGTTCGATGTGCGTTGCTTGCCGAACCCCTACTGGAAGCCGGAGCTGCGTGAACAGTCCGGGTTGGACCAGCCGGTGGCCGATTACCTGGCCGCGCAACCGGATGTGGAGGAGATGTTCCAGGACATTTCCAGCTACCTGCTCAAATGGCTGCCGCGCTTCGCCGCCAGTAATCGGGCCTATGTCACCATTGCCATCGGCTGCACCGGCGGTCACCACCGCTCCGTGTACCTGACCGAACGCCTGGGCCAGGTGCTGCAAAAAACCCTCAAGAATGTCCAGGTCCGCCACCGCGACCTTAGCTGAAAGGAACACCGCCGCGATGCCCGCTCTGGAAATTGAAATCATCAACAAGCTGGGCCTTCACGCCCGCGCCTCGGCCAAATTCGTGGGTGTGGCCGGCCAGTTTCCCTGCCAGATCCGCGCTGGGCGTACACCGGATTCCATGGTCGATGGAAAGAGCATCATGGCCATGATGATGCTGGCGGCCGGCAAAGGCACCAGGATTCACTTGAAGACGGAGGGTGAGCACGAACAGGAAGCAATGGAGGCCTTAGTGGCGTTGATCAACAACTACTTTGATGAGGGTGAGTGAACTCACCCTTTCGAGACGGGCATGAGGTCGCAACGACTTCAGCCCAACGCGGTATCCATCACCATCATCAAGCAAAAACCAATACACAGCCCAAGGCTGGCGAGCTTTTCGTGACCATTGCGCCGCGATTCAGGAATGACTTCGTGAGTGACCACCAGCAGCATCGCACCGGCGGCCAGGGCCAGGCCCAAAGGCAACAGCACCTCGGCCAGGCTTACCAACCACGCGCAGAGCACGGCAAACACCGGCTCCACCAGACCTGACGCAGCGCCGATCAAGAACGCCTTGACCCGTGACATCCCTGCCCCGGCCAATACCAGCGCAATCACCAGCCCTTCCGGCACATCCTGCAACGCAATGCCCATGGCCAGGCTGTCGGCATCCGGCATGCCGCCACCGGCGGAGACGCCCACCGCCATGCCTTCCGGAATGTTGTGAGCAATGATGGCAAACACGAACAGCCAGATGCGCGGCGGGATCACCGGTTTGTCCGGCGTGCCCACCAGCATTTCCGGGCTGGCACCGGAGACCTTGCGATCAACCAGGTACAGCCCGAATGCCCCGCACATAATGCCGAAACTGATCAAGCCACTCGCGCCCCAGGGCGACAGCCCAAGGCTCTCGGCCGCGGCAATGCCCGGCACGATCAGCGAGAACGCCGTCGCCGCCAGCATCACCCCGGCACCAAAACCGAGCAACATATCGCTCAGCGCTACCGGCATGCGCCGGATGAGCAGCACCGGAACGGCACCAAGCGCCGTGCCGAGCGCGCAGATGGCCCCGCCCTGCAGGGCGCGCAGTATGCGCGGTTCCAGGTCCAGCCAGGCCAGCCCGTGAGCCACCAGCAATGCAGAACCTGCCAATAGCAGCAGCGAGCCAAACGCATAACGAAACATTCGCCCGCTGCTGATCGCCAGTGTTTCAGTGCCCATATTCGGCCTTAGATCGTGTTATGAGGTTAAAGTCAGGCGACAGCGGCCTGATAGCGCGCGGCAACTTCCGGCCAGTTGATTACACTGTAGAAGGCATTGATGTATTCGGGGCGGCGGTTCTGATACAGCAGGTAGTAGGCATGCTCCCAGACATCCAGGCCGAGGATCGGCGTATTACCGTTCATCAGCGGACTGTCCTGGTTACCGCTGCTTTCCACCACCAGGGCCTTTTGCGGGGTGACGCTCAGCCACGCCCAGCCGCTGCCGAAACGGCTCAGGGCCGCCTTGGTGAACGCTTCCTTGAAGCTGTCGAAGCCACCCAACTGCTCGTCAATCGCCTTGCCCAGCGCGCCCTCGGGTTTACCGCCCCCCTTGGGCGACATCACCGCCCAGAACAACGAATGGTTGGCGTGCCCGCCACCTTGGTTGATCACCGCCTGGCGCAGTTTTTCCGGCAGCTGCTGCACGCTGGATACCAGCTTCTCCACCGGCCAGCCCGCAAACTCGGTGCCTTGTACGGCCGCGTTGAGGTTGTTGATGTAGGTCTGGTGGTGCTTGGTGTAGTGGATTTCCATGGTCTGCGCATCGATATGCGGTTCCAGGGCGTCGTAGGCGTAAGGCAAGGCAGGCAGGGTGTAAGTCATATCAATGTGCTCCGTAGAGGGAAGTGGTCGGTTGCACCGCAGCGCCACCCAGCAAGCGATGGGTGCGCGGGTACTCGCCGTGATCGCTGATGAAGTTCAGGAGCTCGACGTAAGTCTTGCTGCTCTGACGCAAGGCCGCTTCGCGCAATGGCGCGCTCAAACGCGAGTCCTGCATGGTCTGCAACAGACGCTGGTGAATGGCGCAGAGGTATTCGGCGCTTTCTTCCGGCTGGTTCAGGCGCAGGTGCAGGTCCGCAAGGTTATGGTGGGAAATGACGCAGGCCGCCACCGCTTCGTCGGCGTCCGCCCAGCGTTCGAACAACACTTGCGCCAGGGCCAGGGCTTGCAAGTAAGCCTCGCGAGCATCCACCAGTTCGCCCGCCATAAAGCAGCGATTGGCCCGTTCGATCGTGCGTTTCCAGTGCTCCATGGTGAGCCTCCAAAGCAGGGTCGGTGATTACACGCCGCCGGCGGTGAGCTTTTCCGGATCCAGCAGGATTTCCAGTTGGCTGCGCGGCAAGTCGGTGTGCTCGAGGGCGACATCAATCACCGGACGGCCCTGCTGATAGGCCGTCTTGGCAATCTCGGCAGCCTTTTGGTAACCGATGATCGGGTTCAGTGCGGTGACCAGGATCGGGTTGCGCGATAACGCCTCCTTGAGCTTGGCTTCATTGACCTTGAAGCTGGCGATGGCCTTGTCCGCCAGCAAACGGCTGGCATTGGCCAGCAATTCGAGACTGCTGAGCAGGTTCTGGGCGATGATCGGCAGCATTACGTTCAGCTCGAAATTGCCCGATTGGCCGGCGACGGTGATCACCGTGTCGTTGCCGATGACCTGCGCGGCGACCATGGCGGTGGCTTCCGGGATCACCGGATTGACCTTGCCGGGCATGATCGAGGAGCCCGGCTGCAGGGCTTCCAGTTCGATCTCGCCGAGGCCGGCGAGCGGGCCGGAGTTCATCCAGCGCAGGTCGTTGGCGATCTTCATCAGCGACACAGCGGTGGCTTTCAACTGACCGGAGACAGCAACGGCGGTGTCCTGGGAGCCGATCAGCGCAAACAGGTTCTTGCCGGGGGTGAAGGTCACGCCAGTCAAGGTGCTTAGTTGCTGGCTGAAACGCGCGGCGAACTCGGGGTGTGCGTTGATTCCCGTGCCGACCGCCGTGCCACCCTGGGCCAGCGCCTGCAGGCTCGGCAGCAGGTCCTGCAAATGCCCGATGTTGGCCTTGAGCTGTTGCGCCCAGCCATTGAGCACCTGGCTCATGCGCACCGGCATGGCGTCCATCAAGTGCGTGCGCCCGGTCTTGATGAACGGGTGGACCTGTTCGGCCTTCTGCTCGATCACCTGAACCAAGTGCAGCAACGCCGGCAGCGTGTGCTCATGCAGCACCAGCGCGGCGCTGACGTGGATCGTGGTCGGAATGATGTCGTTGCTGCTTTGGCCGCAGTTCACGTGATCGTTGGGGTTGACCGCCTCGCCCAGCAGACGGGTCGCGAGGGTCGCAATGACCTCGTTGGCATTCATGTTGGAGCTGGTGCCGGAGCCGGTCTGGAAGATATCCACCGGGAAGTGCCGCATGAAATCGCCTTGGAGCAAACCTTGGGCGGCATCGACGATAGCCTTGCCCTGCCCTGCGCTGATTTGCTTGAGGTCGACGTTGACCTTGGCGGCAGCGGCCTTGGCCAGGATCAGCGCGCGAATGAATTGCGCCGGCATGGGTTGGTTACTGATCGGAAAGTTGTTCACCGCGCGCTGGGTCTGGGCGCCGTACAAAGCCTCGGCGGGCACCTGCAGTTCGCCCATGCTGTCGCGTTCGATACGGGTATTACTCATCGGAGGATCCTTGGACCAGGTCAGTAACGGAAAGGGAGGGCAGCAATTGGCACGTAGCCAATTGCCAGGCAAAGGTCTGCCAACGCTTGAGGCGGCAGGCACAGTGGGAGAGCTTTTCCAGGTCGCGCAGTGGACGCCAGGCCTGATCCAGGCACATGGAACGCCAATGCCAGGGCAGCGCGATATCGCTGGCGGTGTCGAGCAGCAGGCGGAATGCGGTTTCAGCGATCGTCCACGGATGGGTGGCGGTGCAACACGCCAGGTAGCGGCCCTCATTGAGGTAATGTTCGATCAGGCGCGGCTCGTTGGGGTCAAGACCGCAGCGAATCTGGCGACTCATCCAGCGCCAGCTCTCAAGATAAGGATCCTCATGCAGGACAGGCTTCATGATCCACACTCATTCGGTAATGAGATTTATTATTAAATGATATTAAGAATCAAAACAAGAGTGATGTATTAATCCCCGTTCCATACACGCAAAAAAAAGCGCGCCATCTACAAGATGGCGCGCCTTGGGTGAAGCGTTGGAAAGATCAGCTACCGGCAACGGTCATCCGCTCGATCAACACTGAACCCGTGCGAATGTTGCTGCGCAGTTCCAAGTCATTGCCCACTGCGACGATCTGCTTGAACATGTCGCGCATGTTGCCAGCGATGGTCACCTCCTGGACGGCAAATTGAATCTCGCCGTTTTCCACCCAGAAACCCGCAGCACCTCGGGAATAGTCACCGGTGACCATGTTCAAGCCATGGCCCATCAATTCGGTCACCAGCAGGCCACGCCCCATGCGCCGCAACAGCGCCGCCTGGTCTTCGTCGCCATGGGTGACGAACAGGTTGTGCACGCCCCCGGCGTTGGCAGTGCTTGGCAGGCCGAGTTTGCGACCGGAGTAGGTGCCCAATACGTAGGAGACCAACTCGCCGTTCTCGACAAACGGCTTGGCGTAAGTCGCCAGGCCATCGCCGTCGAACGAGGTGCTGCCCATGGCGCGCATCAAATGCGGGCGTTCATCGAGGGTCAGCCACTCGGGAAACAGCTTCTGGCCAATCGCACCTTCGAGAAACGAAGATTTGCGGTACAGATTGCCACCGGAAATCGCCCCCAGGAAACTGCCGAACAAGCCACCGGCCAGCTCTGCGGAAAACAGCACCGGCACTTCACAGGTTGGCACCGGGCGCGCGCCCAGGCGACTCGCCGCACGTTGCGCGGCACGCTGGCCAATGCTGACCGGATCGGCGAGCAGGTCACCCTGGCGGTTCACGTCGTACCAGTAATCGCGCTGCATCTGGCCATTGGCCTCGGCGATCATCACGCAGCTCAGGCTATGACGGGTGGACGCATAGCCACCGATGAAACCATGGCTGTTGCCGTACACGCGGCAGCCCTGATGGGTACTCAACGTGGTGCCATCAGCGTTCTTGATGCGGGGATCGGCGTCGAACGCCGCCGCTTCGCAGGTCAACGCCTGTTCGATGGCTTGCTCGGGCGTGATGTCCCAGGCATGGAACAGATCGAAATCCTTCAGGTCCTTGGCCATCAGCGCCTTGTCGGCCAAGCCCGAGCTTTCATCTTCAGAAGTGTGCTTGGCGATCGCCAATGCAGCGGCCACGGTTTCGCGGATCGCCTCCGGGCCACTGGCCGAGGTACTGGCCGACCCTTTGCGCTGCCCTGCATACAAGGTGATCCCGAACCCTTGGTCACGATTGAACTCAACGGTCTCCACTTCCCGCTGGCGCACCGATGTCGACAGTCCTTGCTCCAGCGACACCGCCACTTCACAGGCACTGGCCCCTTGGCGCTTGGCCTCGGCAAGGATCTGCTCGACTTGTTCCTGCAGTGCCGGTAACGCTTGCGGACCGACGCTTTGGGCTGCACTCATGGTTTTCTCCACTCAAATTCTGCTTTCGGTTAAGGCCATCGAGCGACCGGGCCGGACAAGCGGCCCCCGACTGGTTATCATGGCGGCGTTTCTTTGCGGACTGCCACCATGGTTGATTCTTACGACGACTCCCTCGATGGGGAGAAAAGCAAGACCCAGGTCAAACGTGAGCTGCATGCTCTGGTTGACCTTGGCGAGCGCCTTATAACGCTCAAGAAAGATTTGATTGCAAAACTGCCATTGACCGACGAAATGCGCCGGGCCCTGGAAGATGCGCCCAAGCACACCGCGAATATCGCGCGCAAACGGCACATCATGTTTATCGGCAAACTGATGCGCGATCAGGACACTGACGCCATTCTGGCCTTGCTTGATCAAACCGATGCCTCCACTCGCCAGTACAACGAACGCTTCCATAACCTGGAGCGTTGGCGTGACCGCCTGATCGCGGGCGATGACGCGGTGCTGGAGAAATTCGTGCTGGACTATCCGGATGCGGACCGCCAGCAACTGCGCTCCCTGATCCGTCAGGCCCAGCACGAGCAGGCGCATAACAAAGCGCCGGCCACCAGCCGTAAAATCTTCAAGTACATCCGAGAGCTGGACGAGACTCAACGCGGCCTGCGCTGATCCTCTTCCCCGGGTGGCGGTCTTCGCCACCCGAAGCTCCACGGCTTACGACCCCGTGCCACCCACGGTGATCGCATCAATCTTCAGTGTTGGCTGGCCGACGCCCACCGGCACCGACTGCCCATCCTTACCGCACGTGCCCACGCCGCTGTCCAGCGACAGATCGTTGCCGACCATCGACACCTTGCTCATCGCTTCCGGACCGTTACCGATCAACGTTGCCCCTTTGACCGGCGCGGTAATCTTGCCGTCTTCGATCAGGTACGCCTCGCTGGTGGAAAACACGAACTTGCCGCTGGTGATATCCACCTGGCCGCCACCGAGGTTGGCGCAGTAGATGCCGCGTTTTACCGAAGCGATGATTTCCGCCGGATCGCTTTCGCCACCGAGCATGTAGGTATTGGTCATGCGTGGCATCGGCAGGTGCGCATAAGATTCGCGGCGGCCGTTACCGGTGCGCGCCACGCCCATCAGGCGAGCGTTGAGCTTGTCTTGCATATAGCCCTTGAGCACGCCGTTTTCGATCAGGGTGGTGCACTCGGTCGGCGTACCCTCATCATCCACGCTCAGCGAGCCACGGCGCCCGGCCAGGGTGCCGTCATCGACGATGGTGCAGAGCTTGGACGCAACCATTTCGCCCATGCGTCCGCTGTAGGCCGAGCTGCCCTTGCGGTTGAAGTCCCCTTCCAGGCCATGCCCGACCGCTTCGTGCAGCAGCACGCCGGACCAGCCCGAACCCAGCACCACCGGCAGCGTACCCGCCGGTGCCGGAATCGCTTCCAGGTTGACCAGCGCCTGGCGCAGCGCTTCACGGGCATACCCCATGGCACGGTCATCACTGAGGAAATAACGGTAGTCGGTACGCCCGCCACCACCATGGCCACCGCGCTCGCGGCGGCCGTTCTGCTCGACGATCACACTGACGTTGAAACGCACCAGCGGCCGTACATCCGCCGCCAGGCCGCCATCGGTGGACGCCACCAGGATACGTTCCCACACACCGGCCATGCTCACCGTGACCTGCTGGATACGCGGGTCCAGGGCACGGGTGGCCGCGTCGACACGCTTGAGCAGCTCGACCTTTTCCGCACGGCTGATCACTTCCAGTGGGTTATCCGGCGCGTACAACTGGGCCACGTCCTGAGTGCTGAACGCCTGCACCGTGCCGTTTTGCCCGGCGCGGGAGATCGAGCGCGCAGCACGCGCCGCCAGGCCCAAGGCTTCCAGCGTGATCGCGTTGCTGTAGGCGAATCCGGTTTTCTCACCGGATTGCGCGCGCACGCCGACCCCCTGATCGAGATTGAAACTGCCTTCCTTGACGATCCCGTCTTCCAGGGACCAGGACTCGGAGATCTGGCCCTGGAAATACAGATCGGCCGCGTCAATGCCCGGCCCGGCCAGATCGCCGAGCACGGTTTGCAGACTTTCGATGGTCACGCCACCGGGTGCCAGGAGATGTTCACTGACTGAGGACAACAACTCGCTCATAGGTATGGCCTTAAATTCATCGTTCCGAAGCAGGCCGCTGTGCGCCCTGCGAGAAAAAGCGCCGATGGTTGACCACCGGCATGCGCGCCCGAATCGACGCCTGTTCACTGCTATCGCGCTCGGCCAACAACACCGCTTCGCCTCTGTCCTGCTGTGCCAGCACCCGCCCCCACGGGTCGACGATTGCCGCGTGCCCGTGGGTTTCCCGTGGGCCTGGATGCACGCCGCCCTGGGCCGCCGCCAGCAGGTAGCACTGGGTTTCGATAGCCCGTGCACGAATCAGCACATCCCAATGCGCAGCACCGGTGACCGCGGTGAAGGCCGAAGGCGCCGTAATCAACTCGGCCCCTGCAGCGCGCAGCTCGCTGTATAACTCGGGGAAGCGCAGGTCGTAGCATACCGTCAGCCCCAGACGGCCGACCGGTGTATCCGCTACCACCACATTCCCCCCGAAAGCATAGTCGTCGGATTCGCGATAACGACCGCGAGCGTCCGCGACATCGACATCAAACAAATGCAGCTTGTCGTAACGGGCAACGATTTCGCCGCGATCATCGATCAGCAGCGAGCAGGCATTGGGCTTGGCATGCGGTTGATCCCTGGGCGGCAACGGCAACGTGCCCGCCACTATCCATAAGGTGAGGTCGCGGGCGGCCTGTTTCAACCATGGCACGATCGGGCCATCGCCCAGCGCTTCGGCGCGGCCGATATCGGCCACGTCGCGGCGGCCCATGGCGGCGAAGTTTTCCGGCAGCACCGCCAACTTCGCCCCACCCGCCGCTGCTTGTTCCAGCAGACGCCGGGCCTGGGCCAGGTTGGCCAGCACATCGCTCTGGCTGACCATTTGAATCACGGCAAAGGACATGGGCCGACACTCCCTGAAAGACATGCGGCCATGCTACTCCACAGGCTCTCAGTTTGGCTTTTCAAATGGCTTGTCGAAGGTGATTTTCGGGTCCTTCCATGGGCCTTCCACCTTGTATTGCACGCTGGCGAAGCGCGCAACACGGTCGCCGATCAGCTTGTCGATCAGGAACAATGCACCGCCAATGGCCGGCGCGCCCACGATCAGCGCGGCGATCGGCAGGTTATTGGTGACCGGCAGGGTGACCAGCAGCTTGGCGTCAACCCGATCAGCGACCAGGTCCAGGGTGCCGTTGAGCTCCAGGTTGGTCGATGGCCCGGTCATGGTGATCGGTTCACGGGTCACGAACACACCATCACTGGCAGCCAGCAAGCCTTTGACCCGGTCATAGCTCAAGCCCTTGCCGAGCAAGTCGGAAAAGTCCAGGCGCAACCGGCGCCCGATGGAGTTGAAGTTCAGCAGGCCGAACACCCGCAGGGCCCGGGCTCCGCCTTCCACCTCTACGAACTGACCGTTGCGAAAGGCCGCATCCAGGCTGCCGGAGAAACGCTTGGGCCCTACATAGGCCGGCGAACCGGGCCAGCGACCATCCACGTCCAGGTGGAAATCCTGGCTGGTGACGGTCGGTGCATAACCCCATCCCTTGAGTACATCGCCGATATTCTTGCCGTCCAAGCGGCCCTTGTACCAACTGCTGCTGGCACCCGCGGCGCCTTCCCAACCACCGGCTCCCTTGAGCTGCATGCCTTTGAGGCCCAGGTCCAGGTTATTGAAGGCCAGCCCCTTGGCGGTCGGGCGGATTTTCAGCGACCAGGCACCCACCAGGTCCGGGCCCTGGAACAACTGGTCAATGGCGATATTCAGCGCCGGAATATCCTTTGGATCGATACTCGCCAAGGGGTCCGGAGCGTTTTCGTCCGCCTGCACCGTCGGGTCCACCGCCGGCAGTTTCACGTATTGCAGGTTGATCGCAATCGGTGCGCCCTTGGCGTCCGGCAGGTTGACCGTGCCCTTGGCTTGCTGGCTGTCGAGCTGCAAGCCCCACGCCGCCTGCTTGCGATCCAATTGCAAGTTCACCCGATCAAACTGGGTGCCAAAACCGGTCAGCTTGCCCACCTTGAAATCAGCGCCGCTAAGCAATTGCTTGGCACTGCCACCTGGGTCGTTCCCGGCGTACTGGTTAACGAGCTTTCTCCAGGGGTCGATATCCAGTTCCGACAGCACGCCGCGAATACGCAAGCCCCTGCCACCTGGCAGCACGGCATCGCCATCACCGAGGAACAACTCACCTCGGCCGTCATTGAATTTATCCGGCGGCGCGGCGAAGGTGAAATTCGCCAGTTCGCCATAATCGAACCAATAGCGGCGCTCGGCGCCCTGCAGGGTCATGCGAAATACGCTGTCACGGCCCTGGCTGGCTGGCATGCCGAACGGCGCGGGCAAATCCACCGTCACGCCCTTGAGGTTCGAGCTGACCATCAGTTGGCTGTCGGCGCCGCTCAAGTCCAGTTGCAACTGGTAGGGAATATCACCGGAGACCGGCAACGGCTGAGTGACGTTCAGCCAATCCGTCAGCCGCTTGACCGTCACCTGGCCCTTGGCAACCACGCGCGTACTGACAGTGCCCGGCTTGCCGTCGGCAAAGATCTGCGCGGTGATCGGTCGGTCGAACGCCTGGGCCGTGATGTTCTGGCCACTGAGGCCCTTGGTACTGTCAAAGCGGAAATCGCCCTTGAGCTGGGTCAGGTCAAGGGTGGGCTCGGCCAATTGCAGGCGCGCCTTATCGGTTTTGAAGTCCACCACGATTTTCGGCTCGGCGCCTTTGGTCAACGGAATGTCAAGGTCGAGATTGCCTTGCAGATCGCCCTCACCTTTCCAGCCGGCAAACGTCGATGCCGTGCCGATCGGTGCTTCCTGAAGGATCTTCAAACCATCGCCCAAACCGCCGGCAAAACCACCCGTCAGCAACAGGTGGCTGTCCTTACCGGCAGGTGCGTGGGGAATATTGACGTAGATGTCCTTGACCTTGGTGTCGAGCAATTGGCCCTTGCTGGCCAGTATGCGTACACCGCTCTCTTCGACGAACACTTCACCCGCGACCTTGTTCACATGCGGCCAGCCCGGCTGGAACGCCAGTTCGGCGTCACGCACCTTGAAGAACAGGCTGATATTGCGCGAAGCCGGCAACGCGTCGTGGTTCAGCGAACCCTGGTACTGGAAGAAGCCCTGGTCCACCGCGCCCTTGAGAATCGCGGTGCGCAACCATTCATCCAGCGCCGGGCTCAATACCGCCGGCAGGTACTTGGGGGTGAAGCGCCCGTCGCCGTCGACCATGCCGACGCGCAGGTCCATGTAGTCTTCCTGGCTGTGGTCGAAATGCAGGCGAATCAGGAAGTCGGCGGCGATCTTGCCCTCCTCGCCCAGCACCTTGATATACGGGGCGATCAGCGTGAAGCCCTGCTTGTCCAGCTTCCAGGTCAGGCGTGCATTGGCCTGGAGGTACTGCCAGGGCTTGGCGAAGATCGGGTCGAGGTGCAGGGAGAAGTCCTTGCTGTCCATGCGCAACTCGCCATGGCCCAGGTCGCCGCTGATGCTGCCCGACACGTTGCGCGCGGCCGGCGCGCCAGAGTAGGCATCAAAACCGATGCGCTCGAGGTTGGCGGCGAAGCTGACTTTTTGATCGGTGGTGTCTTGAGGGCGAAAGTCCACCAGCACATTACGCAGCAGGCCGGTGGCCTTGAGGTGCTCGAGGGTTTTGGCGAACCCCTCCGGCAGCGGCGCCAGGGCGTTGAGCAGCGGCGTGATCGGCGTGAGGTCCAGGCGGTCGGCCTGGAGGTTCCAGACCTCCTGGTCCTTGTCGGTCGCCAGCGTTTGCTGAAGTTGCAGGCGAGATTCCCAACGAGTTTCTCCCAGGTTCATCGCCAGGGAGTCGAACAGCACCTTGAGGCCGGTGTCGCTGCGCTGCAGGTAGGCGGTGAGCGCGAGATTTTCGAGGTGAACGGGCTTGCGCTCGGCGTAACTGGCTTTGACTTGAGGCGAGTTGAGCCGCACCACTGCGCTTTGCACGGTGCCTTTGGCCCACGTCAGCCAGAACTCGCCGCCGGCCTTGAATTGGCTGAGTTTCCACTGCTGGGTCAGCTTGGCCGGGATCCACTTGGCCCAATCGCTCTGCGGCAGACTCAGGTAGGCCTGGGCCTCGCCTTCCTTCCACTGGCTGGCGCGGATACGCGTGCGCAGGCTCAGGGCGAGCGGCTGGCCATCGGGCAGGGTCAAGCGCGCATCCAGACGCTGACGGTTCATACCGGTATGCAGGCTCAGCCCGACATACGTCAAGGTCACGGGTGCCTGGTCAAACGGTTGCAACGTCACCTGGCTGTCGAGCAGCGACACACGCTTGACCCGCTGCATGCGCGTGAGCAACTGCTCCGGGTCCAGTGGCTGGTCGTCGCGCAACGGCAGGCCCTGGAGGGCCCATTTGCCGTCCTTGTCTTCCTTGACGCTCAATTGCAGGCCACTGACTTGCAAATGCGCAATGCGTACTTCGCGCGCCATGAGGCTGGCCCAGATATCCGGCACCACTTCGACCTGGTCCAGGCGCAGGGCACTGCTGCCCTCGCCAACCATCACGTCATGGGCCAGCAATACCGGGGCGAAGCCGCTCCAGCGGCCTTCGAGGCTGCCGATGTGCAGGGGCATGTCCACCGCAGCCTGGGCCTTGGCCTCGACTTCTGCACGGTATTCGGCCACCAGTGGGGTCAATTCACGACCCAGGCTCACATACACGGCAGCCAATACCAGCAGCAAGGCGCAGAGGCCCAGGCCCCAACGGGTCAAAGCGGCAAAAAAGCGTATCAGACGCTCCATGTCAGGCGACCCTCAAGGCGGTAGTCGGACGGCAGATCAAGGTCTGCCCGTCTCGTAAAAGAAAAACGATTGGGGATCAGAGCAGCACCACGTCGTATTGTTCCTGGGAATACATGGTTTCGACCTGGAAACGAATCGTGCGGCCGATAAACCCCTCCAGTTCGGCAACGTTGCCGGACTCTTCGTCCAGCAGCCGGTCGACCACTTTCTGGTTGGCGAGCACTCTATAACCTTCTGCCTGGTAGGCTCGTGCCTCTCGTAGGATTTCACGGAAAATCTCGTAGCAAACCGTTTCCGGCGTCTTCAATTTACCGCGGCCCTGGCAACTGCTGCACGGCTCGCACAGCACCTGCTCAAGGCTTTCGCGGGTACGCTTGCGGGTCATCTGCACCAGGCCCAATTCGGTAATGCCGATGATATTGGTCTTGGCATGATCGCGTTCCAACTGCTTTTCGAGGGTGCGCAGCACCTGGCGTTGGTGCTCTTCATCTTCCATGTCGATGAAGTCGATGATGATGATGCCGCCCAGGTTGCGCAGGCGCAGCTGGCGGGCAATCGCGGTAGCCGCTTCGAGGTTGGTCTTGAAGATCGTCTCTTCGAGGTTGCGATGACCGACGAACGCGCCTGTGTTGACGTCAATGGTAGTCATGGCTTCCGCCGGGTCCACCACCAGATAGCCGCCGGACTTGAGCGGCACCTTGCGCTCCAGGGCCTTCTGGATTTCATCTTCGACGCCATACAGGTCAAAGATCGGCCGCTCGCCAGGGTAATGTTCCAGGCGGTCGGCAATTTCCGGCATCAGCTCGGCGACAAACTGCGTGGTGCGCTGGAAGGTCTCCCGCGAGTCGATGCGAATTTTCTCAATCTTCGGACTGACCAGGTCGCGCAGCGTGCGCAAAGCCAGGCCCAGGTCTTCGTAAATGACGCTTGGCGCGCTGATGGTCTTGATCTGGACGTCGATCTGATCCCACAGCCGGCGCAGGTAGCGGATGTCCATCAGGATTTCATCGGCACCCGCGCCCTCTGCGGCGGTACGCAGGATAAACCCACCGGCCTCCTTGATACCTTCGGCGGCCACACAGTCGCTGACCACCTTCTTGAGGCGCTCGCGCTCGGCTTCGTCTTCGATCTTCAGGGAAATGCCGACATGGGCGGTGCGCGGCATATAGACCAGGTACCGCGACGGAATCGACAGCTGCGTGGTCAGGCGCGCGCCTTTGGAGCCGATAGGGTCCTTGGTGACTTGCACCACCAGGCTCTGCCCTTCGTGCACCAGGGCGCTGATGCTTTCGACCGCCGGGCCTTCGCGCAGGGAAATTTCCGAAGCATGGATAAACGCGGCACGGTCCAGGCCGATGTCGACGAAGGCAGCCTGCATCCCCGGCAACACGCGCACAACCTTGCCCTTGTAGATGTTGCCAACGATCCCGCGCTTCTGGGTGCGCTCCACGTGGACCTCTTGCAGAACACCGTTCTCTACCACCGCCACGCGCGATTCCATCGGCGTGATATTGATCAGAATCTCTTCACTCATGGCTGGGTCTCGTTCAGGCGTTTTCACAATAGTGACCGATCGCTTAAGGCTGGGCGCTCAAGTAGAGGCATTC
The DNA here is from genome assembly GCF_019145355.1 of Pseudomonas azadiae. Classification (NCBI taxonomy): domain Bacteria; kingdom Pseudomonadati; phylum Pseudomonadota; class Gammaproteobacteria; order Pseudomonadales; family Pseudomonadaceae; genus Pseudomonas; species Pseudomonas azadiae. The sequence goes on from NZ_JAHSTY010000001.1 coordinate 252,923, forward strand.
AGCGCACGGTAAGGTTTTGCCAACAGGGTATGCCGAAACGGCCGAGCAGTTGCGCGGTTTCGCACACCGGCAGGCCGACCACTGCGGAATAACTGCCATTGAGGCCGGCGACAAACACTGAACCGAGCCCCTGGATAGCATAGCCGCCTGCCTTGTCCTGGGGCTCGCCACTGTGCCAGTAGGTTGTAGCCTCCTCGACAGTAATCCCCCGAAAAAGCACACGGCTGCTGACACATCGGGTTTCACAGCGCTGGCCATCCGTGACCGCAATGGCGGTCAGCACTTCATGCTCACGCCCCGCCAAGGCCATCAACATCGCCAGGGCATCGGCCTGGTCCACCGGTTTGCCGAGGATCCGGCCATCGACGATCACCGCCGTATCAGCCCCCAGCACACAGGCCCCGGCAGTGTGTTCAAGCGCAGCAAAACCTGCCGCAGCCTTGCCGCGCGCCAAGCGCTCGACGTAGGTAACGGCGGATTCGTTTGTAAGAGGGGTTTCATCAATAGCGGCGCTGACCACGGTGAAGGGCACACCGATCTGGGTCAGCAGTTCACGCCGCCTCGGGGAGCCCGAGGCCAGGTATAGCGAATTCATTGCAGACTCTCCCTGTAGGGTTCGATAACCAGGCAGAGCCTCGCAATCCATTCAATTGATCTTATAGCGGCGACGCAGCCCACGCAGGCCAAAGCTGATCCATGGCCACAACAAGGCACTGACCAGGGCCGGCAATACCAGCGCCAGCGTAGGCTGACGGTTACCAGTCAACGCGCTCAGCCAGAGCTGAACAAGCTGCGCCAGGCCGAAGATCACCAGGATCACCAGGCACTGCTGCCACATCGGGAACATGCGCAGGCGCTGCTGCAACGACAGCACCAGGAAGGTAATCAGGGTCAGGATCAACGCGTTCTGGCCCAGCAAGGTGCCATACAGCACATCTTCCGCCAAGCCCAGGAACATGGCGGTGACCATGCCGACTTTATGCGGCAGGTTCAGCGACCAGAAGGCCAGCAGCAAGGCCAGCCAGAGCGGGCGCAGGATTTCCATGAACTGTGGCAGTGGCGAGACGCTGAGCAGCAGGCCGACGGCAAAGGTCAACCAGACGATCCAGCCATTGCGCGAATGAGTATTGGCCATTATTCCTCCCTCTGCCGCGTGGTTGCCGGGGCGGTCGTGGCCGGGCGCGCGGCCGGGGCGGCAGCAGGCGGTTTAGCCGCCGGTGTGGTAGTGGCTGGCGTCAACGCGGGGGGTTTGGTCGCGGCCGGTTTAGCCGGATGCGCCGCCGGCTTGACGGGCGTTGCGGCAGGCGCAACCACTGCCGGGGAGGCCGCAGGGGGGGGCGTTGTTGCCTGGGCAGGCTTGGGCACGGTGGAAGGAATGACCGGCGCCGTGCCGTTCTTCTTGTCTTCCGCTTCCTGGGCCTGGGCGGCGTCGTTGGCACGCTCTTCCGGGGTGCGATTGTCACTGAACACCAGCAGCAGGTAGCGGCTGCGGTTCAAGGCGGCGGTCGGCACGGCGCGCACAATGGCGAACGGCTGGCCGGAATCATGGATCACTTCCTTCACCGTCGCCACCGGGTAGCCCGCCGGGAAACGCTGACCCAGGCCGGAGCTGACCAACAGGTCACCTTCCTTGATGTCGGCGGTATCGGCCACATGCCGCAACTCCAGGCGCTCGGGGTTGCCGGTGCCGCTGGCAATCGCACGCAGGCCGTTGCGGTTGACCTGCACCGGAATGCTGTGGGTGGTGTCCGTGAGCAGCAATACCCGTGAGGTGTAGGGCATCAGCTCGACCACCTGGCCCATCAAGCCGCGGGCATCGAGCACCGGCTGGCCGAGAACCACACCGTCGCGCTCACCCTTGTTGATGATGATGCGATGAGTAAAGGGGTTGGGGTCCATGCCGATCAATTCGGCCACTTCGACCTTTTCGTTGACCAGCGCGGACGAATTGAGCAACTCGCGCAGGCGAACGTTCTGCTCGGTGAGGGCCGCGAGCTTTTGCATGCGCCCCTGCAGCAGCAGGTTTTCGGTCTTGAGTTTTTCGTTCTCGGCGACCAGCTCGGTGCGGCTGCCGAATTGGCTGGCCACGCCCTGGTACAGACGTTGCGGCAGGTCGGTGATCCAGTAAGTCTGCATCAACACCAGCGACATCTGGCTACGCACGGGCTTGAGCAGTGCAAAGCGGGCATCGACCACCATCAGCGCGACCGACAGCACGACCAGCACCAACAGGCGCACGCCCAATGAGGGGCCTTTGGCGAAAAGCGGTTTAATAAGCCGCTCCTCCCAGGCAAATGTTCGCTTTATTCATACGGCATCTAACCGGCCTGGATGCAGATTGAAGAAGATAAACGCCAACAGGCAGCACTGCAAAGTGCTGCCTGCGGGCGAAACATGGACAAACCCGCAAACGACTTATTCGCTGGAGAGCAGGTCCATGGTGTGTTTATCCATCATTTCCAGTGCACGGCCACCGCCACGGGCAACGCAGGTCAGTGGGTCTTCGGCGACGATCACCGGCAGGCCGGTTTCCTGGGCCAGCAGCTTGTCGAGGTCGCGCAGCAAGGCGCCACCACCGGTCAGCACCAGGCCACGCTCGGCGATGTCGGAAGCCAGTTCCGGCGGCGATTGCTCCAGGGCGCTCTTCACGGCCTGAACGATGGTGGCCAGCGACTCTTGCAGCGCTTCCAGCACTTCATTGGAGTTCAGGGTAAAGGCACGTGGCACGCCTTCGGCCAGGTTACGGCCGCGAACATCGACTTCGCGCACTTCGCCGCCCGGGTAGGCGGTACCGATTTCCTGTTTGATGCGCTCGGCGGTGGACTCACCGATCAGGCTGCCATAGTTGCGACGCACATACGTGATGATCGCTTCGTCGAAGCGGTCGCCGCCCACGCGCACGGATTCGGCATACACCACACCGTTCAGCGAAATCAGGGCGATTTCAGTGGTACCACCACCGATATCCACCACCATCGAACCGCGCGCTTCTTCAACCGGCAGGCCGGCACCGATCGCAGCGGCCATTGGCTCTTCGATCAGGAACACTTCACGGGCACCGGCGCCGAGGGCCGATTCGCGGATGGCGCGACGCTCCACCTGGGTGGACTTGCAGGGAACGCAGATCAGCACACGAGGGCTGGGCTGCAGGAAACTGTTTTCGTGAACCTTGTTGATGAAGTACTGCAGCATCTTCTCGCAGACACTGAAGTCGGCGATCACGCCGTCTTTCATCGGACGAATGGCAGCAATATTGCCTGGTGTACGGCCGAGCATGCGCTTGGCCTCGGTGCCGACGGCAACGACACTTTTCTGATTACCATGGGTCCGAATGGCCACAACCGATGGCTCATTCAGGACGATACCGCGCTCGCGCACGTAAATAAGGGTGTTGGCAGTGCCCAGGTCAATGGAAAGATCGCTGGAAAACATGCCACGCAGTTTCTTGAACATGGGAAAGGGACCCTAGGCAACGCGTGGGTAAAAAAGTGCGGCAAACTCTAACAACGACAGGGATTTTGGGCAAGGCGCCAATGTGCTAAATTGGCCGACTTTCTGTGCACCCAACCCCACAATCGCGGCCGTATGACCGTAGAAATGCGGTAGTGTTCCGACAATCTAACACACGGATAGCCTCCGTTCTGTTTTCCACTGGAGATTCCCATGACGCTTGAACGCTCCGACGTGGAAAAAATCGCGCATCTGGCCTCGCTTGGCCTCAATGATGCCGATCTTCCACAGACCACCGCAGCCCTGAACAGCATTCTCGGGCTGGTCGACCAGATGCAGGCCGTGAATACCGACGGCATCGAGCCCCTGGCTCACCCGCTGGAAGCCAGCCAGCGCCTGCGCGCAGACGTCGTGACCGAAAGTAATAATCGCGAGGCCTACCAGTCCATCGCGCCAGCGGTCGAAAACGGCCTGTACCTGGTTCCGAAAGTCATCGACTAAAGGGAAAGAGCCTTTCATGCATCACATGACTCTGGCCGAGATCGCTCGCGGTCTCGCCGACAAAAAGTTTTCCTCCGAAGAGCTGACCAAGACCCTGCTGGCGCGCATCGCCGAGCTCGATCCAAAGGTCAACAGCTTCATCAGCCTTACCCAAGAGCTGGCCTTGAGCCAGGCCAAGGCCGCCGACCTGCGTCGCGCCAACGGTGAGAATGGCGCACTGCTGGGCGCCCCCATCGCCCACAAAGACCTGTTCTGCACCCTGGGCATTCGCACCAGTTGCGGCTCGAAGATGCTCGACAACTTCAAGGCGCCCTACGACGCCACCGTGGTGTCCAGGCTGGCCGCCGCCGGCGCCGTGACCCTGGGCAAGACCAACATGGACGAGTTCGCCATGGGGTCGGCCAACGAGTCGAGCTACTACGGCGCGGTGAAAAACCCGTGGAACCTTGCGCACGTACCCGGCGGTTCATCCGGTGGATCGGCCGCCGCGGTGGCCGCGCGCTTCCTGCCGGCCGCCACCGCCACTGACACCGGCGGCTCGATCCGCCAGCCTGCCGCATTCACCAACCTCACCGGTTTGAAGCCAACCTACGGTCGCGTTTCCCGCTGGGGCATGATCGCCTACGCCTCCAGCCTCGATCAGGGCGGCCCACTGGCTCGCACCGCCGAAGACTGCGCGATTTTGTTGCAAGGCATGGCGGGTTTCGATAAGCAGGACTCCACCAGCATCGATGAGCCCGTGCCGGACTACAGCGCCAGCCTGAACACCTCGCTCAAGGGCCTGCGCATCGGCGTGCCGAAGGAATATTTCAGCGCCGGTCTCGACCCGCGCATCGCCGAACTGGTGCACAACAGTGTCAAGACGCTGGAAGGCCTCGGTGCGGTGATCAAGGAAATCAGCCTGCCGAACAACCAGCACGCGATTCCTGCGTACTACGTGATCGCGCCGGCGGAAGCCTCCTCCAACCTGTCGCGCTTCGACGGCGTGCGTTTCGGCTATCGCTGTGAAAACCCCAAAGACCTCACCGACCTGTACAAGCGTTCCCGTGGCGAAGGCTTCGGCGCCGAAGTGCAACGCCGCATCATGGTCGGTGCCTACGCCCTCTCGGCCGGCTACTACGACGCGTACTACCTCAAGGCGCAGAAGATCCGTCGCCTGATCAAGAACGACTTCATGGCTGCGTTTGAAGAAGTCGATGTGATCCTTGGCCCTACCACGCCGAACCCGGCCTGGAAGATCGGCGCCAAGACCGGCGACCCGATCGCCGAGTACCTGGAAGACCTGTACACCATCACCGCCAACCTCGCGGGCTTGCCGGGCTTGTCCATGCCCGCCGGTTTCGTCGACGGCCTGCCGGTCGGCGTGCAATTGCTCGCCCCGTACTTCCAGGAAGGCCGCCTGCTCAATGTGGCGCACCAGTACCAGTTGAACACTGACTGGCACACCCGCACCCCTACCGGCTTCTGAGGAGAACACTATGCAATGGGAAGTTGTGATCGGGCTGGAGATTCATACCCAGCTCGCCACCCAATCGAAGATTTTCTCCGGTAGCTCCACCACGTTCGGCGCGGGCCCCAACACCCAGGCCAGCCTGGTAGACCTGGGCATGCCCGGCGTGCTGCCGGTGCTGAACCAGGAAGCGGTGCGCATGGCGGTGATGTTCGGCCTGGCGATTGACGCCGAGATCGGCCAGCACAACGTGTTCGCACGCAAGAATTACTTCTACCCGGACCTGCCCAAGGGCTACCAGATCAGCCAGATGGAGTTGCCGATCGTCGGCAAGGGCCACCTGGACATCCCTCTGGAAGACGGCACCATCAAGCGCGTTGGCGTCACCCGCGCGCACCTGGAAGAAGACGCCGGCAAGAGCCTGCACGAAGAATTCCCGGGCGCGACCGGCATCGACTTGAACCGTGCCGGCACGCCGCTGCTGGAAATCGTTTCCGAGCCGGACATGCGCAGCGCCAAGGAAGCCGTCGCCTACGTCAAGACGATCCACGCCCTGGTGCGCTACCTGGGCATCTGCGACGGCAACATGGCCGAAGGTTCGCTGCGCTGCGACTGCAACGTGTCGATTCGCCCCAAGGGCCAGGCCGAATACGGCACGCGCTGCGAGATCAAGAACGTCAACTCGTTCCGCTTCATCGAGAAGGCGATCAACTGCGAAGTGCGTCGCCAGATCGACTTGATCGAAGACGGCGGCAAGGTCATCCAGCAAACGCGCCTGTACGACCCGAACAAAGACGAAACCCGCGCCATGCGCAGCAAGGAGGAAGCCAACGACTACCGTTACTTCCCCGACCCGGACCTGTTGCCGGTGGTGCTTGAGGACGCGTTCCTCAATGATATCCGCGCCACCCTGCCGGAATTGCCGCAGCAGAAACGCGAGCGCTTCCAGGCGCAGTTCGGCCTGTCGGTCTACGATGCCAGCGTCCTGGCCTCCAGCCGCGAGCAAGCCGATTACTTCGAAAAGGTCGTGAGCATTGCCGGTGATGCCAAGCTGGCGGCCAACTGGGTAATGGTCGAGCTGGGCAGCCTGTTGAACAAGCAGGGCCTGGAAATCGACGAGGCCCCGGTGAGCGCCGAGCAACTGGGCGGCATGCTGCTGCGCATCAAGGACAACACCATCTCCGGCAAAATCGCCAAGACCGTGTTTGAAGCGATGGCCAGCGGCGAAGGCAGCGCAGACGAGATCATCGAGAAGCGCGGCCTCAAGCAAGTCACCGACAGCGGCGCGATCTCGGCCGTACTCGATGAAATGCTCGCGGCCAACGCCGAGCAGGTCGAGCAATACCGCGCCGCGGACGAAGCCAAGCGCGGCAAGATGTTCGGCTTCTTTGTCGGCCAGGCGATGAAAGCCTCCAAGGGCAAGGCCAACCCGCAACAGGTCAATGAGTTGCTCAAAAGCAAGCTCGAAGGCTGATCGCAATGACTGGTCCGGGAGGAAACCTCACTTCCCACCCGGATACCCTGTGGGAGCTGGCTTGCCTGCGATTGCATCACCTCGGTGCTCCTGAGAACACCGGGGCGTGCGCATCGCAGGCAAGCCAGCTCCCACATTTGTTATGGGGCAATTTGAAATGAAGCGTCTACTCGGCCTTATGACCGTGTTCGCCTGGCTGACCGGCTGCGCCAGCGGCGTCATCGATCCCAACGGCTACGACGAAACCGGCACCGCCTCCTATTACGGCGCTCGCCACCATGGCAAAAGAACCGCCAGCGGTGAGCCCTTCAACCAGAACGGCCTGACCGCCGCCCACCGGCGCCTGCCGTTCGGCACCCAGGTCAAGGTCACCAACCTGAACAACGACAAATCCGTAGTGGTGCGCATCAATGATCGCGGCCCGCATACCCGTGGGCGCTTGATCGATCTTTCACGCAAGGCCGCCGAGCAACTGGGTATGATCGGCAGCGGTACGGCACGCGTGCGCGTACAAGCCATGAGCAACTGACAATGGAGCCTCAGCCATTTTCGGACTAACCGCCCTCTCCCCCTGGAGCCTGCTGGAACTGGCGGGCGGCCTTTTACTGCTGATCGTCGGCGCCGAAATCCTGGTGCGCGCCGCGGTGCGCCTGGCCGCGAGCCTCAAGGTGCGGCCGCTGATCATTGGCCTGACGATCGTCGCCTTTGGCAGCAGCGCACCGCAGATGACCGTCAGCCTGCAAGCCACCCTGGCCGGCAACACCGATATCGCCGTGGGCAGCGTGATCGGCAGCAGCATCTTCAACGTCCTGGTCACGTTGGGCCTGTCGGCGCTGATCATTCCACTGCGGGTCTCACGGCAACTGGTGCGGCTGGACATTCCGGTGATGATCCTCGCCGGGTTGCTGGTGTTCATCCTTGCCGCCAATGAAGAGCTCACCCCGGTCGACGGCCTGCTGTTGCTGATGGCGTTGCTCGCCTACCTCGGCGTGCTGCATTACCAGACCCGCCATTCCCGGCGCCCGCGCACGCTGCACACCGTGGCCCGCGCACCCTGGCTGAGCAGCGTGCTGCTGATGCTCGGCGGGTTGTTGGTCCTGGTGCTGGCCGGGCATATGCTGCTGGGCGCGGCGGTCGATGTGGCGAGCGATCTGGGCCTGTCGGAGCGCGTCATCGGCCTGACACTGATCGGCGTCGGCACCTCGTTGCCATGCCTCGCCACGTCGTTGATCGCCGCCCTGCGCGGCCAGCGGGAAATTGCGGTGGGCAACGTGATCGGCAGCAACCTGTTCAACCTGCTTGGCGTCCTGGGTTTGACCGCGCTGCTCGCGCCCTCGCCACTCTCGGTCTCGCCCAATGCGCTGGATTTCGACCTGCCGGTGATGCTTGGCGTGGTACTGCTGTGCCTGCCGGTGTTCTACACCGGCTACCGCATGACCCGCGCCGAAGGCCTGGTGCTGCTGGGCCTGTACCTGGCGTACGGGCTGCACGTGATGGCTTTCACCACCGGCATGCCGCTGGCCAACAAGCTTGAACAACTGATGCTGTATTACGTACTGCCAATGCTGGTGGCGTTCCTGTTGTTCAGCACGCTGCGAGCCTGGCGCCGCCAACACAAGAGGGAATCGCAATGACCGATCAGAAAAAGCCTGGGGTTGAAATGCGTCGCCAGGTCATGGGCGATGCGTTCGTCGACCGCGCCCTGGGCAACGCCACCGAATTCACCCAACCGTTGCAGGATTTCGTCAACGAACACGCCTGGGGCAGCGTGTGGAACCGCGAAGGCTTGCCGCTGAAGACCCGCAGCCTGATCACCCTCGCCGCCCTTACCGCGCTCAAGTGCCCACAGGAACTGAAGGGGCACGTGCGCGGTGCGTTGAACAATGGGTGTACGGTGGAGGAGATCCGCGAAGCACTGCTGCATTGCGCGGTGTATGCGGGCGTGCCGGCGGCGATTGATGCGTTTCGGGCGGCGCAGGAGGTGATTGAGGCGTATCAGGCGGATCAGCAGTGACTGTCAGGTAGCTATCGCAGGCAAGCCAGCTCCCACATTTTGATGTGTGAACACATTCAAGTGTGCAAGCTGGCTTGCCGGCGATTGGCCCTTGAGGGCGCTGCAAATCTCAGATCCAGCCACCGGCCTGCAACACGAAGATCCCGATATTGGTGGTCACCGCCGCCATCAGCGTGGTGATCACAATAATCGCCGCCGCCAGCTCATGATTTCCTTCGGCCGCCCTGGCCATCACAAAGCTGGCTGCGGCCGTCGGCGCACCGAAATACAGGAACAGAATCCCCAGCTCCGGCCCGCGGAAGCCCAGCAGCCAAGCGCCCATCGTGGCGACCACCGGCAACCAGACCATCTTCATCAAGCTCGCGCTCAGCGCCATCTTGCCGCTCTTGCGCAAAGCCGCCAGGGACAACGTGCCGCCAATACAGATCAATGCCAGCGGCAAGGTGGTGTCCGCGAGGTATTGCATGGATTTTTCCAGCCAGCCCGGCAGGCCAATCTGAAAATAGGCAAACGGCGCCGCCAGAATCACGCTGATGATCAGCGGATTGGCCACCACACTCTTGAAGATGCTCCACGGATCGGACTTGATCACCGGGCTGTACACGGCCAGCACGATGGTCGATAGCGTGTTGTAGAACAGAATCACCAGCGCCGCGAGGATCGCGCCGAGGGAGATACCGTAGTCGCCATACATGCTGGCAGCCAGCGCCAGGCCGATCACGCCGTTGTTGCCGCGAAACGCGCCCTGGGTGTAGATGCCCCGGTCTTCGCGCTTGCAGCGAAAAATCGCCCAGCCCCAGGCCAGGGCAAAACTCACCAGCGTGGCGATGGAAAAGTAGATCAGCAGGCCCGGCTTGAGCGCCGAATGCAGGTCGGCATGCAGGATGCCCAAAAACAGCAACGTCGGCATGGTGACGTTGAACACCAGGGACGATGCCGTGTGGATGAAGTTGTCGTTGATCCAGTTGATGCGCTTGAGCAGCACGCCCAGGAACAGCATGGCAAACACCGGCGCGGTGATGGTGAGGGTAGTGAGGAAAATTGCCAGCATGCCGGGGAGAACCTTGGTGAGCGTCGGTAGGTGGCTAATGATAAGCCATGCAGCCCGTCTCGTCTGGGCAACACTGACCAAATGCGGGAGCTGGCTTGCCTGCGATGGCCATAGGTACCTACACAACGTTCAAAGGCAGACAAATCTCCCTGTAGTGAGCGGGCTTGTCCCGCGCTGGGTGGCGAAGCCGCCCCAAACCAGGCGAATTGGGTTTGTCTGAAACTGCGCGGCGTCTTTATTGGGGCGGCTTCGCCACCCAGCGCGGGACAAGCCCGCTCACTACAAAAATGTGCAGATACTTATGCTGCAATAGCGGAGTTTCAGGCAATACAGCTGTTACTGATACACCGCCATCGCAGGCAAGCCAGCTCCCACAAGGTTCGCGCCAGCCCTCAGGTAATCGGCGCCGGGTTGAACAAGGTGATGTCGTTATGCAGCTTGTGATGCTCGGCCCACGTCTGCTTCCTGCCGCTGGCTACGTCCAGGTAGAAGTGGAACAACTCCCAGCCCAGCGCCTCGATGCTCGCACGTCCGGTGGCGATGCGCCCGGCGTCGATATCGATCAGGTCCGGCCAACGCTGCGCCAGCTCCGTACGCGTCGACACCTTCACCACCGGCGCCATCGCCAGCCCGTACGGCGTGCCGCGCCCGGTGGTGAACACATGCAGGTTCATCCCCGCCGCCAGTTGCAAAGTCCCGCACACGAAGTCACTGGCCGGTGTGGCACAAAAGATCAGGCCCTTGCCCTTGAAACGCTCGCCTGGGCCCAGTACGCCGTTGATCGCGCTGCTACCGGATTTGACAATGGAGCCCAAGGACTTCTCGACGATGTTCGACAACCCGCCCTTCTTGTTGCCCGGCGTGGTGTTGGCGCTGCGATCGGCCTCGCCCTTGGCCAGGTAACGGTCGTACCAGTCCATTTCCCGCACCAACTCTTCGGCAACTTCCTTCGTCTCTGCGCGAGAAGTCAGCAAGTAGATGGCGTCACGCACTTCGGTGACTTCGGAAAACATCACCGTCGCCCCGGCCCGCAGCAGCAAGTCCGAGGCATAGCCCAACGCCGGGTTGGCGGTGATCCCGGAGAACGCATCACTGCCGCCGCACTGCATGCCCAGGATCAGCTCGGATGCCGGCACGGTTTCGCGGCGGCGCTGATCGAGCTTCTTCAAGCGCACCTCGGCCAGTTCCATGATCTGCTCGATCATTTCGGTAAAGCCGTGACTGGAGTCCTGCAAGCGGTACAACCAGGGCTCGCTCAGGTCCACCGAGCTGTCGTTGTCATGCATCACCTGGCCGGCCTGCAACTTCTCGCAGCCCAGGCTGATCACCAGCGCTTCGCCGCCCAGGTTCGGGTTGCGCGCCAGGTTGCGCACGGTGCGGATCGGGATGTAGGCATCCGTCGCAGTGATCGCGACCCCGCAGCCGTAGCTGTGGGTCAACGCCACCACGTCATCAACGTGCGGGTAGTTGGGCAGCAACTCGTCCTTGATGCGCTTGACCGCATGGTCCAGCACCCCGGTCACGCATTGCACGGTGGTGGTAATGCCGAGGATATTGCGCGTGCCGACCGTGCCGTCGGCGTTGCGGTAACCCTCGAACGTGAACCCTTCCAGCGGCGCCTGGGCCTGCGGCACTTCGGTGGACAGCGGCAAGCTGTCCAGCGGCGGCGCGGTGGGCATGCGCAACTGGTCTTCCTGCACCCAACTGCCGCGCGGAATCGGCGCCAGGGCATAACCGATGGTCTGGCCGTAGCGAATGATCTCGCCACCCTCGGGGATATCTTCCAGGGTCACCTTGTGGCTCTGCGGGATAAAATCCACGGTCACCAGGCCGTCCGGGAACTCGGTCCCGGCCGGTACGCCCTGGTCATTGACCACGATCACCACGTTGTCGCGCGCGTGCAAACGAATCGAGCGCGGCGAGTCGGCATGTTCAATCAACTGCATCACGGTGCCTCTCAGGAATGCGCTTCGGTTAGGGTGGTCAACTCTGGCCCCTTGCTTGGTGGCTCTTTGAGTACTACACGCTTGATCGGGCCGACGATGACCAGATAGCTGAACACTGCCACCAGCGCGTTGGCGCCGACGAACACCAAGGCCCACTTGAACGAGCCGGTGGTGCTGATGATGTAGCCGATCACGATTGGCGTGGTGATCGAGGCCAGGTTACCGAAGGTGTTGAACAAGCCGCCACTGAGGCCGGCGATTTGTTTCGGCGAAGTGTCGGACACCACCGCCCAACCCAGTGCGCCAACGCCTTTGCCAAAGAAGGCCAACGCCATGAAGCCCACCACCATCCATTCAACGTCGACGTAGTTGCACGCAATGATGCTGCTGGAAACCAGCAGCCCGGCGATGATCGGCGCCTTGCGGGCGAAGGTCAGCGAATGCCCCTTGCGCAGCAGGTAGTCTGAAATCACGCCGCCGAGCACGCCACCGATAAAGCCGCAGATCGCCGGTAACGAGGCGATGAAACCGGCCTTGAGGATGGTCATGCCACGGTCCTGCACCAGGTAAACCGGGAACCAGGTCAGGAAGAAATACGTGATGCCGTTGATGCAGTACTGGCCCAGGTAAACACCGAGCATCATGCGGTTGGTCAGCAACTGACGGATGTAATCCCACTTTGGACCGTCGGTTTTCTTACCCTTGCCCTTGTCCTGGTCCATGTCGACCATCGCGCCATTGGCGGCGATGTGATTGAACTCGGCCTCGTTGATCATCGGGTGCTGGCGCGGGCTGTGGATGACTTTCAGCCAGATCAGCGAGAACACGATACCGATCACGCCCATCACGATAAACACGTGCTGCCAGCCGAAGCGGTAGACGATCCAGCCCATCAACGGTGCGAACAACACGGTGGCGAAGTATTGCGCCGAGTTGAAGATCGCCGAAGCTGTACCGCGCTCGGCGGTAGGAAACCAGGCCGCCACGATGCGTGCGTTACCCGGGAAGGAAGGCGCTTCGGCCAGGCCCACCATGAAGCGCAGCATGAACAGTGCAACCACGGCGGTGGAGACACCGAACTCACCCACATAGCCTTGCAGCACGGTGAACAGGGACCAGGTGAAGATGCTCAAGGCATAGATTTTTTTCGAGCCGAAGCGGTCCAGCAGCCAGCCACCGGGAATTTGCCCGGCCACGTAGGCCCAACCGAATGCGGAGAAGATATAACCGAGGGTGACCGCGTCGATGCCGAGGTCTTTTTGCAGGCTGGAGCCTGCGATGGCGATAGTGGCCCGGTCGGCATAGTTGATCGTGGTCACCAGGAACAGCATGAGCAGGATCAAATAGCGGACGTGGGTCGGCTTGGTCGCTTGCATGTAGAAGTACTCCCACTAATTATTTTTTTTGCGGGTAATTTTTATGTGTGCCAATGGGAACCGCTTCATGTGGGAGCTGGCTTGCCTGCGATGCAGTCACCTCGGTGCGTCAGTTACACCGGGTTGATGCCATCGCAGGCAAGCCGGCTCCCACAAGAGCCGGTTGCCACAAGGTGTTGCGTGTTACGAGCCGATGTAGCTGGTCTTCACCACGGTGTAGAACTCTTGCGCATAGCGACCTTGCTCACGCGAACCGTAGGAAGAGCCCTTACGGCCACCGAACGGCACGTGGTAATCCACGCCGGCGGTGGGCAGGTTGACCATCACCATCCCGGCCTGGGAGTGGCGCTTGAAGTGGTTGGCATACTTGAGCGACGTGGTGGCGATACCTGCCGACAAGCCGAACTCGGTGTCATTGGCCATGGCCAGCGCCGCCTCGTAGTCCGCCACGCGCACGACGTTGGCCACCGGGCCGAAGATTTCTTCGCGGCTGATGCGCATCTGGGCTTCGCTGTCAGCAAACAGCGTCGGCGCCAGGTAGTAGCCCTCTGTGTCGCACGTCACCAGGCCGCCACCGCTGACCAACCGCGCGCCTTCGCCTTGGCCGATCTCGATGTACTTCATGTCCTGGTCCAACTGGGCCTGGGAAACCACCGGGCCGATGTCGGTACCGCTTTTGAGCGCGTGGCCGACCTTGATCGACTTCATGCGCTCGGCCATGGCCGCGACGAACTGGTCGTGGATACCGGCAGTCACGATCAGGCGGCTGGAGGCGGTGCAACGCTGGCCGGTGGAGTAGAACGCGCTCTGTACCGACAGCTCGACGGCCTGCTTGAGGTCGGCGTCGTCGAGAATGATCTGCGGGTTCTTGCCGCCCATCTCCAACTGCACTTTGGCCTGGCGCGATACGCAGCTGACGGCGATCTGGCGACCGACACCGACGGAGCCGGTAAAGCTGATGCCATCGACTTTCGGGCTGTTGACCAGCACATCGCCAACCACTCGACCGCTGCCCATCACCAGGTTGAACACACCGGCCGGGAAGCCGGCGCGGGAAATGATTTCCGCCAGGGCCCAGGCGCAGCCCGGTACCAGTTCAGCCGGCTTGATCACCACGCAGTTGCCGTAGGCCAGGGCCGGGGCGATCTTCCACGCGGGGATGGCGATCGGGAAGTTCCATGGGGTGATCAAACCGACCACGCCCAGGGCTTCACGGGTGACTTCAACGTTGACGCCCGGACGCACCGACGGCACATAGTCGCCCGACAGGCGCAGGCATTCACCGGCGAAGAACTTGAAGATGTTACCGGCGCGGGTCACTTCGCCGATGGCTTCGGGCAGGGTCTTGCCCTCTTCACGGGCCAGCAGGGTGCCGAGTTCTTCGCGGCGCGCGAGGATCTCGCTGCCGACTTTGTCCAGGGCATCATGGCGAGCCTGAATCCCGGAGGTGGACCAGGCCGGGAACGCGGCACGCGCAGCATCGATGGCAGCGTTGACCTGGGCAACATCCGCCTTGGCGTATTCGCCAATGACGTCGGACAACTCTGACGGGTTGAGGTTGACGCAGTAGTCGGCGCCGGCCACCCATTGGCCATTGATGTAGTTTTCAAAACGTAGGGCTTGGGACACGAATCTTCTCCTTCACGCAAAAGGCCGCTGATTGCTCAGCGGCCTTATAGATAGTTATTGCGGGCCTTGCTTATCGATCAGCGCGGCCAGGGCTTCGTATTCTTCCGGCAGCAGATCGGTCAGCGGCGTACGGACGGGGCCGGCGTCATAACCTGCGATTCTTGCACCGGCCTTGACGATGCTCACGGCGTACCCGGCTTTGCGGTTACGGATGTCCAGGTAGGGCAGGAAGAAGTCATCGATGATCTTGCCGACGGTGGCGTGATCTTCGCGGGCAATCGCGTGGTAGAAGTCCATCGCGGTTTTCGGGATGAAGTTGAACACCGCCGAGGAGTACACCGGCACGCCCAAGGCCTTGTAGGCGGCGGCGTAAACCTCTGCAGTCGGCAGGCCGCCGAGGTAGCTGAAACGGTCGCCGAGGCGACGGCGGATTGACACCATCAACTCGATGTCACCCAGGCCATCCTTGTAGCCGATCAGGTTCGGGCAGCGCTCGGCCAGGCGTTCCAGCAGTGGCGCGGTCAGGCGGCAGACGTTGCGGTTGTAGACCACCACGCCGATCTTGACCGACTTGCACACGGCTTCAACGTGGGCGGCAACGCCGTCCTGGCTGGCTTCGGTGAGGTAGTGAGGCAGCAACAGCAGGCCTTTGGCGCCGAGGCGCTCGGCCTCCTGGGCATACTCGATGGCCTGGCGGGTTGCACCGCCCACGCCCGCCAGGATCGGCACGCTGGTGGCGCAAGTATCAACGGCGGTTTTCACCACCTGGGAGTATTCGCTGGCGGCGAGGGAGAAAAACTCACCGGTGCCGCCGGCAGCGAACAAGGCGGTGGCGCCATACGGGGCCAGCCATTCCAGACGCTTGATGTAGCCCGCCTGGTGAAAATCACCCTGGGCATTGAAATCGGTCACGGGGAAAGACAACAAACCGTGGGAAAGGATGGACTTCAGTTCTTGTGGATTCATTATTCGAACACCCTGGGAAAGACTTTCTGTCGAAAGGTTATTGTTGGTTTTGGTGATGTCGTACGTCATCGTACAACTATAAAAAGATTCGTCAACTGCAATTCATCAGTGTTGAGCTTTGAGGTGTTGAGCTATGGGGGTGAGAACAAGGCGCTGCGTTGCGAAGATGTGAGTTGATTAGAGGTAACTACACAACCCTGTAGTGAGCGGGCTTGCCCCGCGCTGGGCCGCGAAGCCGCCCCAAAACCAGGCGACCTGGTTTTATCTGGAAACACCCTGGTGCCTTTATTGGGGCGGCTTCGCCACCCAGCGCGGGACAAGCCCGCTCACTACAGGCGATCCTTAACCGCGCTGGGCCTCCGCCTCTTCGTGGGCGTGGCGCAGCCGCTCCCGGCTATTGGTCAAATGCAAGCGCATCGCCGCCCGCGCCGCATCCGAATCCTGGCGTGCAATCGCCTCATAAATCTCTTCGTGCTCGCGACTCAAGCGCCCCATGTAGTGCTGCTGGTCATCATGAGCCAGGCGCGCCGAATTCAGGCGGGTGCGCGGAATGATACTGGTGCCCAGGTGGGTCATGATGTCGGTGAAGTAGCGATTGCCGGTGGACAGCGCGATTTCCAGGTGGAACGCAAAATCGGAGGCCACCGCATCGCCGGCGTGCGCCGCGCTTTCATTCAATGCATCAAGGGCTGCGCGCATGGCGGCCAGTTGTTCGTCGCTGCGGCGCAAGGCGGCCAGACCGGCGGACTCCACTTCGAGACTGATCCGCAGTTCCAGGATCGCCAGCACGTCACGCAGGGTTACCACGGTAGCCGGGTCGATGCGAAAGCCGCTTGGACTTGGGGTGTCCAGCACAAAGGTGCCGATACCATGGCGGGTTTCTACCTGCCCCGCCGCCTGCAAGCGCGAGATCGCTTCACGCACCACGGTTCGGCTGACGCCATGGGCCTCCATGATCGCCGACTCGGTGGGCAGTTTGTCGCCACGCTTGAGTTGGCCGTCGCGGATCTGCTCGGACAACACCGTGACCAATTCCTGGGCAAGGCTGCGGCGCTTGCGGGGAAGACGAGGGGCGGTGGCGGTGTTATCCATGATGATCCATTTTTCTCGGCGAACTTGAGCACGCATCATAGCCCATGGCTGTTGTACGATCACCGTCCAGGCACGACTTTCATCCATATCCTGCGCGCAAAAAAATGCCCCGACACAGGTCGAGGCATTTTTTTGGCCCGCTCCGAGGAGAACGCCGGTTATTTCACCACTTTCAGGCTCGGCCGGCCGCTGGGACGCGGTGGCTCGGCGTCTGGTGGCGGCAGATCGTCGCCGTCTGTGCTTTCGACCATTTCGTCATCCTCGAAAGGCGACTCCAGATCGAACACCATGCCTTGGCCGTTTTCCCGGGCATAAATGCCGAGAATAGCGCCAATTGGCACGTACAGCGTGTGCGGCACACCGCCGAAACGCCCTTCGAAGCTCACCGCTTCGTTGTCCATGTGCAGGTGGCGCACGGCGCTGGGCGATACGTTCAGCACAATTTGCCCGTCGCTGGCAAAACCCTGCGGTACCTGAACCGCAGGAAATTCGGAATTGACCAGCATGTGCGGGGTGCAATCGTTGTCCACAATCCACTCATAGAGCGCGCGGACCAGGTAGGGTCGACTGGAGTTCATCAGCGGCTCCTTAAGCCTTAGCGCATATCGCGTTCGACGCCAGACAGACTCGCCTGGAAAGCCTCACGCGCAAACTGGCGCTCCATGTAATCAAGCAGCGGCTTGGCCGGCCGCGGCAGTTCAATACCCAGAATCGGCAAGCGCCAGAGTATCGGTAATAGGCAGCAATCCACCAAGCTTTGTTCCTCACTGAGGAAAAAAGGTTTATCGGCGAACAACGGCGAAACGCCGGTCAGGCTTTCGCGCAATTCCTTACGCGCCTGCACACGTGCCGCTTCTTTACTGCGTGAATCCAGAATCAGATCCACCAGCCCACACCAGTCACGCTGGATCCGATGGATCAGCAGGCGGCTGTTGGCACGCGCCACCGGATACACCGGCAGCAAAGGCGGATGCGGGTAACGCTCATCCAGGTATTCCATCACCACGGTTGACTCCCACAACGCCAGGTCACGATCGACCAGGGTGGGCAAGCTGCCGTAAGGGTTCACTTCGATCAGTTTGGGTGGGTGACGACCTGCTTCCACACTGATGATCTCGGCGCTGACACCCTTCTCTGCGAGCACGATGCGTACTCGGTGGGAATAGTGGTCGGCGGGGTCGGAGTAACAGGCCAACCGGTTGGTCACGCCCATGGCGGTCCTCCTCGCTTGTTGAAATTATCGAAAGCTCAAAAACGAGCGCGCCCAGGGAGCATCTCTGTAACGTCCGGAACAACCAGATCGCTACTTCAGAGGTGCCGCTGGGCGCGCAAGATTAACAGCAATTGCCTACGGTTGGATCAATGCACATCCTTCCAGTATTCGCGTTTGAGCAAGTAGGCGAATACGAAGAAGAACGCCAGGTACAGCAACACATAAGTACCGATGCGCTGATGCTGCAGTTTGACCGGGTTGGCCGAGTAGGCCAGGAAGGTCACGAGGTTCTTGACCTTCTCGTCGAACTGCTCGTTTGTCAACGAACCTGGGGTTTCTATCTTCAGCTGATCGCACGCTTCATGGGTCAAAGGCGTGCCGGTCAGCGGATCGTATTGCTTCTTGCCGTCTTCAACGACCTGGATCTGCGTGCATCCTACCACTTGCTTGCCTTGCAGGCCGACCAGAACGTTAGGCATGCCGACGTTCGGGAACACGCGGTTGTTCACGCCGTAGGGGCGCGCCGGGTCTTCGTAGAAGGATTTCAGGTAGCCATAGAGCCAGTCGGTGCCGCGTACACGTGCCACCAGGGTCAAGTCAGGCGGTGCCGCGCCGAACCAGGTCTTGGCGTCGGCAGGCTTCATGCCGATGTTCATGTGGTCGCCGATCTTGGCGCCGGTGAACACCAGTTTCTCCAGCATCATTTCATGGGGAATGCCCAGGTCGTCGGCGACACGCTCGTAGCGCTGGAACTTGGCGCTGTGGCAGCCCATGCAATAGTTGGCGAAGGTGCGCGCACCGTCCTGCATGGCGGCCTTGTCCGACACGTCGATATCGACTTTTTCCAGCTCCGCGCCGTGCTCGGCAGCGAAAGACAGCAGCGGCAACGCCGCAAGCATCAATGCAACAAATAACTTTTTCATCAGCCAGTCACCCTTTCCGGAACCGGTTTGGTCTTCTCGAGCCGGGTGTAGAACGGCATCAGAATGAAGTAGGCGAAGTACAGGAAGGTGCAGACCTGCGACAGCAATGTCCGCTCAGGGGTCGGCGCCAATACGCCCAGCACGCCCAGGATCACGAACGAAATGCAGAACACCCACAGCCAGATCTTGCTCAGCCAGCCTTTGTAGCGCATGGACTTGACCGGGCTGCGGTCAAGCCAAGGCAACACGAACAGCACCGCAATGGCCGCGCCCATGGCGATCACGCCCATGAGCTTGTCGGGGATCGCCCGCAAGATCGCGTAGAACGGCGTGAAATACCAGACCGGGGCGATGTGCTCGGGTGTTTTGAAGGCGTTGGCCTGTTCGAAGTTGGGCTTCTCCAGGAAATAACCGCCCATCTCCGGGAAGAAGAAGACGATCGAGCAGAACACGAACAGGAACACCACTACGCCGACGATGTCTTTGACGGTGTAATAAGGATGGAACGGAATGCCATCCAGCGGGATGCCGTTTTCGTCCTTGTGCTTCTTGATGTCCACGCCATCCGGGTTGTTGGAACCGACCTCGTGCAGCGCCAGGATGTGCAACACCACCAGGCCCAGGATCACGATGGGCAAGGCCACCACGTGCAAGGCGAAGAAGCGGTTCAGCGTGATACCCGAGATCAGGTAGTCACCACGGATCCACTGGGTCAGGTCATTGCCGATCACCGGGATCGCACCGAACAGCGAGATGATCACCTGGGCGCCCCAGTACGACATCTGGCCCCAGGGCAGCAGGTAACCCATGAAGGCCTCGGCCATCAGCGCCAGGTAGATCAGCATGCCGAAGACCCAGACCAGTTCGCGGGGCTTCTGGTACGAGCCGTACAGCAAGCCACGGAACATATGCAGGTAGACGACAATGAAGAACGCCGAGGCGCCGGTGGAGTGCAGCAGGCGCAGGATCGAGCCGTACTCGACGTCACGCATGATGTACTCGACGGAAGCAAACGCCTCTTCCGCCGACGGGGTGTAGCTCATCGTCAGCCAGACACCGGTAACAATCTGGTTGACCAACACCAGCAGTGCCAGGGAACCGAAGAAGTAGAAGAAGTTGAAGTTTTTTGGCGCGTAATATTTGCTGAGATGGTCTTCCCACATTTTAGTGGCGGGGAAGCGCGCATCCACCCAATCCATGAACTTGCTCATCACGCGTTCTCCTTGTCGAGGCCAATGACAATGATGTCGTCAGATTCGTAATTGTGCGGAGGAACCGGCAAGTTCAAGGGCGCAGGCTGGGACTTGTAGACGCGGCCGGCGAGGTCGTAGTGGGAACCGTGGCAGGGGCAGAAATAACCGCCGACCCAATCCTTGCCCAAATCGACCGGGGCCACTTCCGGGCGAAAGGTAGGCGAGCAACCCAGGTGGGTGCAGAGACCCACCAGCAGCAGGATCTCCGGCTTGATCGAACGTGCTTCGTTCTTGGCGTAGGCGGGCTGGTCGGATTTCTCGGATGTGGGGTCAGACAACTGGCCTTCGATCTTCTTGAGATTCCCCAGGATTTCCTCTGTGCGACGAACGATAAACACCGGCTGGCCGCGCCACTCAGCAATCATTTGCTGCCCTGGCTCGATCTTGCTGACATTCACCTTCACCGGTGCACCTGCGGCTTTCGCCTTGGCACTGGGAAACCATGACCCCACGAACGGGACCGCAGCCCCCACCGCTCCTGCAGCACCCACCACGGATGTGGCTGCCACCAAGAAGCGACGCCGGCCTGCATTCACGCCGTCATTGCTCATTCAGTCCTCTCCCATCAGCTTTTTGGCCTGTTAAATCAGGCGTCTACTAAGTATTGAATCTTTGCTTATAAAAATTTTGCCGAATGGTAATGAAAAGCCCCACGTATGACAAGGGAATTGCCCGGCGCTCAGCTCCCAGGCCTTGTAGTATAGGGGGTCTACGGATGTGGCAAGTTGTCACGGCGATTTTTATGCATAAATCGCAGGCAATAAAAAACGCCCAGCTCCGTGAAGAGGCTGGGCGTTTTTGTGGAACGTAAAGCGAATTAACGCTTCGAGTACTGCGGACGCTTACGCGCTTTACGCAGACCGACTTTCTTACGTTCAACTTCACGGGCATCACGAGTCACGAAGCCAGCTTTGCGCAGAGCGCCACGCAGGGTTTCGTCGTACTGCATCAGCGCGCGAGTGATACCGTGGCGGATTGCGCCAGCTTGACCACTTACACCGCCACCGATAACGGTGACGTAGATGTCGAACTTTTCAACAGTCTCGGTCAGTTCCAGCGGCTGACGAACTACCATGCGGGCAGTTTCGCGGCCGAAGAAGTTGTCCAGAGTGCGGTTGTTGATCGAGATGTTACCAGTGCCCGGACGCAGGAAAACGCGTGCGGTTGCGGTTTTGCGACGGCCAGTGCCGTAATTTTGAGTCGCCGACATAATGAACTATTCCGTTAAAACTTCAGTTCTTGGGGCTGCTGAGCAGCATGAGGGTGTACAGCGCCCGCATAGACTTTCAGCTTGCGAAACATATCGCGACCCAGTGGGCCCTTAGGCAGCATGCCTTTGACCGCGATTTCGATCGGGGCTTCAGGCTTCTTGGAGATCAGGCCTTCAAAGTTGGAAGACTTGATACCGCCTGGGAAACCGGAGTGACGGTAGTACATTTTGTCTTGCGCTTTGTTGCCGGTAACACGTACCTGCTCAGCGTTGATGATCACGATGTAGTCACCGGTGTCAACGTGAGGGGTGTACTCAGGCTTGTGCTTGCCACGCAGACGGCTGGCGACTTCAGTGGCCAGACGACCCAGGGTCTGACCAGCGGCGTCGACGACAAACCAGTCGCGCTGAACTGTTTCCGGTTTTGCAGTAAAAGTTGTCATTCTTTAATAGCCTCAGGGGCCGCCCTGTAAATTAGACGGCGGATCTTACTGAATAGTGCGTACTTTGACAAGGTCAAAGGCAGCCGGATACAGACGCTATCGGGGGCTCGGGTCAGCGCGTCCGTTCAACGGCAAGATTCTTCGGCAGGCGGCGCATCACTTCCACTGCAGAAAGAGGTGGGCAATTATGCAGATTGCGAAAAAAAATTCAACCTGCTTTTATGATTGTTTTCCCTGAAGGAGTACCCGATGGATTATCGACAGCTGGGCCGTACGGATCTGAACGTGAGCGCGATAGCCCTGGGCACCATGACCTGGGGCGAGCAGAACAGCGAGGCAGAGGCCTTCGCGCAGATCGAGCGGGCCAAAGGCGCGGGGATCAACTTCCTCGACACCGCCGAAATGTACCCGGTGCCGCCCAAGGCCGACACCTATGCCACCACCGAACGCTACATCGGCAATTACTTCAAAAGCCGTGGTGACCGCGCCGACTGGATCCTCGCCAGCAAGATCGCAGGCCCCGGCAACACCATCGACTACATCCGCGACGGCTACCTGCGCCACAACCGCAAGCACATCGCCGAGGCACTCGATGCCAGCCTCCAGCGCCTGCAGACCGACTGGATCGACCTCTACCAGCTGCACTGGCCGGAGCGCAGCACCAACTTCTTCGGCCAATTGAGCTACAAGCACAAGGACGAAGACGACCTCACCCCGCTGGAGGAAACCCTCGAGGCGCTGGATGAACAGGTCAAGGCCGGCAAGATCCGCCACATCGGCCTGTCCAACGAAACGCCGTGGGGCACCATGAAATTCCTGGCCTTGGCGGAAGCCCGTGGCTGGCCCCGCGCGGTGTCGATCCAGAACCCTTACAACCTGCTCAACCGCAGTTTCGAAGTAGGCCTGGCGGAAGTCGCGATACGTGAACAATGCGGCCTGCTGGCGTATTCGCCACTGGCATTCGGCATGCTCAGCGGCAAGTACGAAGACGGCGCGCGCCCGGCCAAGGCACGCCTGACGGAGTACAGCCGCTTCAGCCGCTACTTCAACCCGCAGTCGGAAGCGGCGTGCAGCCGTTATGTGGCGCTGGCACGGGAACATGGCCTGGACCCGGCGCAGATGGCGCTGGCGTTTGTGACGCAGCAACCGTTTGTGACCAGCAACATCATTGGCGCGACGTCGCTTGCGCAGTTGGACAGCAACATTGCCAGTGCCGACTTGAAACTGTCCAAAGAGGTGCTGGAAGGGATTGAGGCGATTCAGAAGGATCATCCGAATCCTGCGCCTTGATTGATCTTTAAACCGCTATCGCAGGCAAGCCAGCTCCCACCTTCCGAATTGTGAACACCGTCAATGTGGGAGCTGGCTTGCCTGCGATGGCGCCCTCAAAAGCACCACAAGATCAAAGCGCCCGCGCAATGATCTCCTTCATGATCTCATTGGTCCCCGCATAAATGCGCTGCACCCGCGCATCCGCCCAGGCCCGGGCAATCGGGTATTCCCACATGAAGCCGTAACCGCCGTGCAACTGCACGCACTCATCGAGCACCTTGCATTGCAGGTCGGTGGCCCAGTACTTGGCCATCGCCGCCGTGGGCACGTCCAGCTTGCCTTCCAGATGCAACGCCATGCACGTGTCGACAAATACACGGCCGATCTGGATCTCGGTGGCCATCTCCGCCAACTTGAAGCGCGTGTTCTGGAAGTCGGCAATCGCCTTGCCGAACGCCTTGCGCTCACGGGTGTATTCCAAGGTCCATTGCAGCGCCGCCTCGGCGGATGACAAGGCGCCAATCGCCACCGTCAAACGCTCCTGAGGCAACTCCTGCATCAGATACGCGAAGCCCATGCCCGCCTGGCCCAACAGATTTTCCCTGGGCACACGCACGTCCTGGAAGAACAGCTCCGACGTGTCCTGGGCCTTCATGCCTACCTTTTCCAGGCGCTTGCCCTTGGCGAAGCCGGGCGTGTCGGCTTCCACCAGGAACAGGCTGGTGCCCTTCGCGCCCGCCTTGGGATCGGTCTTGGCGACCACGATTACCAGGTCGGCCAGGTAGCCATTGGTGATAAACGTCTTGGAGCCGTTGATCACGTACTCGTCGCCGTCCGGCACGGCAGTCGTCTTGACCCCTTGCAGGTCGGAACCGGCCCCCGGCTCCGTCATGGCAATGGCCGTGACCATCTCGCCGGAGATCAACCTGGGCAGGTAGCGATGCTTCAGCGCCTCGCTGCCGTAATGCAGGATGTAGGGCGCGACAATGTCCGAGTGCAAGGAAAACCCGATGCCGGTCAGGCCCAGCCGGCTGATCTCTTCGATCACCACCGCGCTGTACAGGAAGTCCGCGCCCAGCCCGCCGTATTCTTCCGGCAGGTGGGAACACAGCATCCCCGCCTCCCCCGCCTTGCTCCACAAGCTGCGGTCGATATGGCCTTGTTTCTCCCATTGAGCATGGAACGGCGCGGCGTCTTTTTCGAGAAAGGTGCGCACGCTTTCGCGGAAGAGTTCGTGTTCCGGGCTGAACAAGGTTCTGGCAATCATGGGTCACCTGCAGGGATTGTCGGACAAAAACCAGCCCACAGAGACTATGCCCACAAGGCATCACAGGACACTGGACACATGCGACAAAAAATAAGACGATCCAGCCGTCTGGTGACCACTTTCCCCTATAAGAATAAATGAAATCATGTCTAACCAAATCTCCACGCCCCTGCGGCGCGTCAGCATTTTGGCCATTGATCGGGTATTCGCTTCGACCCTCATGCAAGCCAAGGATTTCTTCCACCTCGCCAGCCTGCGTTACGGCAAGCAACAAGGCCTTGGCCTGACCCCTGCGTTTGAAACGCGCCTGGTCAGCCCCGACGGAAAGTCGGTGCGCAGTTTCAGCGATGTGATCATGCCGGTGGACGGCGGCCTGGAAGACGCCGACATCATCGTGTTGCCGGCGTTCTGGGATGACTTCGATGCCTTGTGCACACACTACCCGCAAGTGCTGCCGTGGCTGCGTGAACAGCATGCACGCGGTGCCGTGCTCTGCGGCGAAGCCACCGGGGTGTTCTGGCTGGCCGAAGCCGGCCTGCTCGACGGCAAGGAGGCGACCACCTATTGGCGCTTCTTCAACGCCTTCAGCGAGCGCTTCCCCAAGGTGCAGCTCAATCAGGACAAACACCTCACCGACGCCGACAACCTGTATTGCGCCGGCGGCACCACTTCGGCGTGCGACCTCTATATCTACTTGATCGAGCGCTTCTGCGGCGCCAACATTGCACAGGCCGTGGCCCGTGACATTCTCTACGAAGTGCAGCGCAGCTATTCGCCTGGACGCATTGGTTTTGGCGGGCAGAAGCTGCACCAGGACGTGATC
The DNA here is from genome assembly GCF_019145355.1 of Pseudomonas azadiae. Taxonomy (NCBI): domain Bacteria; kingdom Pseudomonadati; phylum Pseudomonadota; class Gammaproteobacteria; order Pseudomonadales; family Pseudomonadaceae; genus Pseudomonas; species Pseudomonas azadiae. The sequence goes on from NZ_JAHSTY010000001.1 coordinate 278,276, forward strand.
ATCCTGCAGATCCAGCATTGGCTTGAAGAGCATTTCGCCGACAAATTCCGCTTCGAAGATGTCGCCCGGGAACACGGCATGAGCATCCGCAACTTCATGCGCCGCTTTCAGACCGCCACCGGCGACAAACCGCTGCATTACTTGCAACGACTGCGCATCGAGACGGCCAAGGGCTTGCTCTCGGGCAGCCGCAAGAGCATCAAGACCATCAGTTACGAGGTGGGTTACGACGATGCGAGCTTTTTTGCGCGGCTGTTCAGGCAGCACACGGAGTTGTCGCCGAACCAGTATCGGCAGCAGTTTCAGCAAGCCGCATAAACTTCAGGCAAACACAAAGCACTGTGGGAGCTGGCTTGCCTGCGATGGCGGAGTATCAGCAAGCAAATAAATTGACTGATACACCGCCATCGCGGGCAAGCCCGGCTCCCACAGTGGACCTCCAGGGTGCTGGAGTTTGTTTAAGGCTTGTGCCCGCGCGACAGAAACTCGTGGGATTGCATCTCGAGCAAGCGGCTCAACGTGCGCTGGAACTCGAAGTTCAAGCGACCGCCCGTGTAGAGGTCCTTGAGCTCGACTTCGGCCGAGATGATCAGCTTGACGTTGCGGTCGTAGAACTCGTCGACCATGTTGATAAAGCGCCGCGCGATGTCGTCGGTGGTGACGCTCATCTGCTCCACGCCGCTGAGGATCACCGCGTGGAAGATCTTGCCCAGTTCGATGTAGTCGTTCTGGCTACGCGGGCCGTCGCACAGTTGGCGGAACTCGAACCAGGCCACGTCATCGCAGGTGCGCAGCGCGATGATTTCGCGGTTCTCGATCATCAACTTGTCGTTTTCCACCGCCTGGGTGCATTCCGGCGTGAGCGCGCGGAAGCTTTTTTTCAGGCTTTCGTGGGCCGCCTCGTTCAGCGGGAAGTGGAACAGCTCCGCTTGCTCCAGGTGACGCAGGCGGTAGTCGACGCCGCTGTCGACGTTGACGATCTCGGTGTTCTGCTTGATCAGCGCAATCGCCGGCAGGAAGCGCGCGCGTTGCAGGCCGTCCTTGTACAGGCCGTCGGGCACGATGTTCGAGGTGGCGACCAGGGTCACGCCGTTCTTGAACAGCTCTTCCATCAGGGTGCCAAGGATCATGGCATCGGTGATGTCGGAGACGAAGAACTCATCAAAGCAGATCACCCGCGCTTCTTCGGAGAAACGCTTGGCGATAATGGTCAGCGGGTTTTTCTCGCCCGGCAGGGTCTTCATCTCTTCGTGCACGCGCTTCATGAAGCGGTGGAAGTGGGTGCGCACCTTTTCCTTGAACGGCAGCGCTTCGAAGAAGGTGTCGACCAGGTAAGTCTTGCCACGGCCGACGCCGCCCCAGAAGTACAGGCCCTTGACCGGCGTGAGGTCTTTCTTGCCAAACAGCTTGCTGAACATCCCCGGCTTGCTTTGCGAGGCCGCGACCAGGTCGTCGTACAGGCGCTGCAAATGACGCACCGCGTTTTCCTGGGCAGCGTCATGGAAGAATTCAGGGCGTTTCAGATCAGCTTGATATCGTTCTAGGGGCGTCATAATTTCGTTAGCAAGGCAACAAAAACGGGCCGTCACTGTAACGACGGCCCCGGATAATGGCAATCAACCCTTGGTCGGGTTAATCCTCGGAAGGGGCCAACGCGATACGCAAGGCGGCGATGGCGGCATCGCGCGAGGCGCTGTCGGCGAACTCGGCGCTGTCGGCCACCGCGGCGTCGTCCAGCCATACACTGAAGCTCCGGGCTTGGGTGCGTATGTCCAAATGACCGCTTTGCAATTGCTTGGTCACCGCGCCCGCCGCTTTGCCGTCGGCGAAGTTGCGCGAAAGCAGCAGTTGCTCGCCGTCAGCAGCCAACAGGCGGAAGCGGAAGCTGCCGTCGTCTTCACGAAAGCTCACGAAGCGCGCAGCTTTCGCCACCTTCTTTTTCGCGACAACCGGCGCCGCAGTCTCGTTGACGAACGAACGCAGGCCCACGGCTTCACGCAGCTCGGCCAGGAACGGTGCCGCAACCGCACGGGCTTTTTTCGCGCCGACCAGCAGCAGGTCTTCCATGTCCGATGGGCGCGACATCAGTTGGTGATAACGCTCGCGGGCTTCGCCCAACTGGCCATCAAGCAGCTGGAACAGACGATTCTTCGCCTCGCCCCAGCCCAAGCCTTGCAGCAGTTCGCCACGGAATTCTTCTTCCTGCGCCTTGCTGGCAAACGCTTGGTACAGGGTGAACAGGTGCGAGTTGTCCGGGTCCTTGGCTTCGCCAGGCGCGCGCGAGTCGGTGACGATCCGCGAGATCGCCTCTTTCATGTCCTTGGCGCTGGTGAACAACGGGATGGTGTTGTCGTAGCTCTTGGACATCTTGCGGCCATCCAGGCCCGGCAAAGTGGCGACGCTTTCTTCGATCAACGCCTCGGGCATGGTGAAGAATTCTTTACCGTTGCCGAACAGGTGGTTGAAGCGCTGGCCGATGTCACGGGCCATCTCCACGTGCTGGATCTGGTCGCGGCCGACCGGCACCTTGTGCGCGTTGAACATCAGGATGTCCGCCGCCATCAGCACCGGGTAGCTGTACAGGCCCATGGTGATGCCCGCATCCGGGTCTTCGCCGGTCTCGACGTTCTTGTCCACCGAGGCCTTGTAGGCGTGGGCGCGGTTAAGCAAGCCCTTGGCGGCCACACAGGTCAGCAGCCAGGTCAGCTCGGGGATCTCGGGGATGTCCGACTGGCGATAGAACGTCACCCGGTTCACATCCAGGCCACCGGCCAGCCAGGTCGCGGCGATTTCCATGCGCGAGCGCTGGATGCGCTGCGGGTCATCGCATTTGATCAGGGCGTGGTAGTCGGCCAGGAAGTAGAAAGAGTCGGCATTGGCGTCTTCGCTTGCGAGGATCGCCGGGCGGATCGCACCGGCGTAGTTGCCCAGGTGCGGCGTGCCGGTGGTGGTGATGCCGGTGAGGATGCGGGTACGAGTCGTCATGGGTAATCGCTTATCAGACTGCTATCAATTCGAGAGGCGCGGCAGGACCAGATCCTTGAGATCGGTGAGCTTGCCATGGAAAAAGTGCCCGCATTCTGCCACTTTCAGCAGCTCATGGGGGCGATTCAAGGCCGCGGACCACTCGTAGACCCGCTGCGGGTCGACCACTTCGTCGGTTTCCGGCTGGATCACGATCAATGGACAGCCCTGAGGAAGCGCGTCGGTATCGCGCAAGCGCATCACCGCAGGGGCCACCATGAACAGAGTCGAGAGTTTTTCGCCCTTGGCTTCCAGGCGGCCACCGAGGCTGGCGGCCACGTAACCGCCAAAGGAAAAGCCGAGCAAGGTGATCGGCAGGTCGGGGTGTTTTGCCCGCAGCCAGGCGGCGGCGGCTTCGGCATCGTCGACTTCACCGGTGGCCATGTCATGGGAACCGGCACTCGCGCCGACGCCACGGTAATTGAAACGCAAAGTAATCAATCCGGCATCGCGGGCGGTGCGTTGCAGGGTCGAGACAACTTTATTGAGCATGGTCCCACCCTGCACCGGGTTAGGGTGACAGATCAGCGCCAGGCCACGTGGCTCGGGGTGATCCAGGTACAGGGCTTCCAGTTGGCCCACCGGGCCATCGATCAAAACAGGGGCTTCACGCATGAGCAAGAGATGAACTCCGTGACCTCTCAAAGGGTCGACTCGTCTAGCTAAAAGTCTGTGCATGGCATCATTGCGAGGTTAATCGCGGTATACAGCGCAGGTCCGAGCCGTTAACGTAAAGCAAAGCCGTTTATAGAGGAAGGACTCGTGGAACACTCGCTCTTAGTTTGGTTGTTGCCGACTCTTGCCCTGGTTGCCGGTGTCGCCATTGGATTCCTGGTTGCTCGCCTGCTGCCGAATGCCGCGCCTAACCGCACGCAGCGTCAGCTGGATGACATTCAGGAACGTTTTGACAGTTATCAGAACGAGGTTGTTACCCACTTCAACAGCACCGCGACCCTGGTCAAGAAGCTCACCCAGAGCTACCAGGAAGTACAGGATCACCTCGCCGATGGCGCCAACCGCCTGGCCCTCGACGACATCACCCGCCAGCGTCTGCTGGCCGCGCTGCATTCCGATGCACCGCAAGCGCCACGGGAACGCCTGACCCCACCCCGGGAAAACCAGGAGCCTCCACGGGACTACGCGCCAAAAACGCCGGACGCCCCTGGCATGCTGGATGAGCATTACGGTTTGAAGAAGTAAGGCGCTTCAAGCGACACAAAAAAGCCCGGCTGATCGATGATCAGCCGGGCTTTTTATTGGGCAGGTATTTAAGAACACCTTAGATCCAGTGTGGGAGCTGGCTTGCCTGCGATAGCGGTGTGTCATTTGATGCACCTGCTACTGACACACCGCCATCGCGGGCAAGCCCGGCTCCCACATTGAACCGCGCATCACTTCAAGCCATTTGTTGCTCCTGTAACCACCCGCCTTCGATCCGCACATGCCGCCCATGAAAACGCTTGAGGCTGCTGCGATGCCCGACGCTGACAATGCTCAGCCCCGGCAACTCATCGATCAGCGCCTGGTACAGCGTCGCTTCATCCTCTTCATCCATCGCCGAGGTCGCTTCGTCCATGTACAGCCACTGCGGCGCGAAAAGCAAGGCGCGGGCGAAGGCCAGGCGTTGCTGTTCGCCCGGGGAGAGCATGCGCTGCCAGTGATTGGCTTCATCCAGCCGTCCGGCCAGATGCGGCAAACGGCAGGTTTGCAGGACCTGTGCATAACGTTCTGCCGGATAGACGCTGTCGTCCTGTGGATAACTCAATACCGCCTTCAGCGTGCCAATCGGCAAGTACGGTTTTTGCGGCAGGAACAGATAGCGCGCCGCTGGCAAGCGGATGCTGCCGTGCCCCGCGGGCCATAAATGGCCCATCGCGCGCAATAACGTGCTTTTACCGCTGCCGGAACGCCCACTGAGCATCAGGCGCTCGCCCGGCTCCACACACATGTTGGCGTCCGTCAGCAAATGGCGGCCATCGGCCAGGTTCAAGCCCAGCCCCTGCACCACGAGGCGATCGCCCTGCGCGTGCACATCGATAGTCGCCGCACGTTGCTCGTTGTCGCTCATGGCCTGCTGGAAGCTGAGCAGGCGGTCACTGGTTGCGCGCCAGGCGGCCAGGTCGGTGTAGGCGCTGATGAACCAACTGAAGTTGCCCTGCACATTGCCGAACGCCGAGTTGATTTGCATCAGCTCGCCCAATTCGATCTTGCCGGCGAAATAGCGCGGCGCCGCCACGATAAAGGCGAAGACAATCGCAATCTGTTCGTAGCCGGCGGTGAAGAACGTCAGGCGCTTGGACACCTTCATGATGTCCCAATAGTTATGCCAGACCTTGCCGAACCGCGCGCTCAAACGCTGCTTTTCGTTCGGTTCGCCGTTGTACAGGGCGATGCTTTCGGCATTCTCCCGCACCCGTACCATGGAGAAGCGCAGATCCGCTTCGAAACGTTGCTGCTGGTTGCTCAGGCCGATCAAGCGACGGCCGATCAAATGGGTCAACCAGCTGCCGACACCGGCGTACAGCAGTGCGCACCAGAACATGTAGCCGGGGATGGTGATGCCGAATACGTCAATGCTGCCCGACACGCCCCACAGGATCACGGAGAACGACACCAGGCTGACGACATTGCGCAACAGCCCGAGACCCAGGCCCAAGGTGTTTGAGGTGAAGCTGTTGAGGTCTTCGGAAATGCGCTGGTCCGGGTTATCGGTGTAACCGCCCTGCTCCAGCTGGTAGAAGTTCTTGTGGTCGAGCCAGCGCGCAAAATGCTTCTCGGTGAGCCAGGCGCGCCAGCGAATGGTCAGCATCTGCGTCAGGTACAGACGGTACACCGCGCCGAGAATGGCCACCGCCGCGATACCGCAGAAATAGCCGATCAATTGCCAGAAGGCCGCCGTGTCCTTCTTCTCCAGGGCGTTGTAGAAATCCTTGTACCAGTGGTTGATCCACACCGAAATCGCCACGCTGAACAGCGACAGGGCGATCACTGCACCGAGCAACAACCAGGCCTTGCTCTTCTCTTCACTGCGCCAATACGGTGTGATCATCGCCCAGGTTCGGCGGAAAAACCGCCCGCGCACAGCATCATTGACCGCGGAGTACTCAGCGTTCTGATTCATCGTTCAGGCTCGGTAGGAAAACTTACAGGCGTTCGAACCGATCATAGGGGATCGGTTCATGGCTCCGTACGGCCTGAAGCAGACTGTTCAGCTTAGGTTCAGCGTCGTACCGGACGCTTTTGCAGTTTGCGCTGCAAGGTGCGGCGGTGCATGCCCAGGGCGCGGGCGGTGGCGGAGATATTGCCTTCATGTTCGGTCAACACACGCTGGATGTGTTCCCATTGCAGGCGGTCCACCGACATCGGGTTTTCCGGCACCAGGGTGTCGAGGTCGGCGTGCTCGGAGAGCAACGCGGCCAGTACGTCGTCGGCATCCGCCGGCTTGCACAGGTAGTTGCAGGCGCCCCGCTTGATGGCTTCGACGGCGGTGGCAATGCTCGAGTAACCCGTGAGGATGACCACGCGCATTTCCGGGTCGAGTTCCAGCAGCTTGGGCAGCAGCACCAGGCCGGAGTCGCCGTCCATCTTCAGGTCGAGCGCGGCGTAGTCCGGCAGGTCGGCCTGGGCGATGGTCAGGCCTTCCTCGGCAGACCCTGCGGTGCTCACGCGAAAACCGCGACGGCTCATGGCGCGGGCCATCACGCGGGTAAAGGTAGCGTCGTCATCTACCAGCAACAGGTGCGGCAGTTCTTCGCCTTCGACTTGGATCTCGTCACTCATCGATATCTCCTCGTGCGACACGGGGCAGGCGCAGCTCGGTGAGCGTGCCACCTTCCTCATGACTATAGAGCTTCACTGAGCCGCCCGCGCGGGTCACGCTGGCCTTGCTCAAAAACAGGCCGAGGCCGAAGCCTTTGCCCTTGGTGGTAAAGAAGGGCTTGCCGATCTGCTCGGCGATGGCCAACGGCACGCCTGCGCCATGGTCACGAATACTGATGGTCACGTCCTCGGTATCCCAATCCAACTCTACGCCAAGGCCCTCGGGGCAAGCGTCGGCGGCATTGTTCAGCAGATTGAGCAGGGCCTGGGTCAAATCCGGTGGCGGCGCCATGCGCGGCACGGTGCCCTGGCCCAGCAGATGGAAACGGTAACTGGCTTCAGGGCGCATCAAGTGCCAACGGTTCAGCGCTTCGTCGAGCCACTGGGTCACGTCCTGCATCTCAACGGCCAGGCGGCGATTGGCTTCAGCGGCGCGCACCAGTTGCTGCAAGGTCTGCTTGCACTGCTTGACCTGTTCCTGCAACACGCTCAGGTCATCCTGCAGGGCCGGGTCGTGATGGTCCTGGGTCATTTCCTTGAGCAGCACGCTCATGGTGGCCAACGGCGTCCCCAATTCGTGGGCGGCACCGGCGGCCTGGGTGGCGACGGCGAGCAGTTGTTGGTCGCGCAGGCCCTCTTCACGGCGAATGGCGCGCAATTCTTCCTGGCGACGCAGTTCTTCAGCCATGCGTGCGGCGAAAAAGGTGATGACGGCGGCAGACAGCGCAAAACTCAACCACATGCCGTAGATCTGCAGGTTTTCCCGGGCGATCGGGAAGGTTTGCAGCGGATAGAACTGCGCCAGCAGCAGGGTATACAGCGTCAGGGCGATGCCCGACAGCACCACCGAATAGCGCCACGGCAAGGTCACGGCGGCGATGGTCAGCGGCACCAGATAATAGGAAACAAACGGATTGGTGGAACCGCCGGAGAAATACAGCAACACACTGTGGATAAACAAGTCGCAGGCCAGTTGCAGGGCGTATTCCAGCTCGGTCACCGGCCACGTGGTGCGCAACCGGATGGCGGTGAACACGCAAAGCACGATGGAGAACCCGAGGGTCACGCCCAGTTGCAGCCACGGCAGCGGCAGCAGGTCGAACCAATAGGCGAGCCCGACGGAGCCGGCCTGTGCGGCCAGGACCAGGGTTCGAATGAACGTCAGGCGCCAGAGGTTCTGGCGGGTGGCGGAAGTCAGTTTTACGGCGGCGAGCATGTGCTCTCCCGTTGAGCGCTGCAGGCGGATCGGCACGAGTATAAACGAAGCAGGCATGCTGGCACGCCGCGTGTGGCTCTTTGCCGCAGGCCAGGCGAACGACCGTTCGTCGGCGACGCCACAACCTGTAGGTAATCTGTAAACCCGAAGAACCCGACGCCACCGTCTACAGTCTTAACCAGCACTCATATACCAAGGAGCTCTCATGCCTCGTTTCATTCGCAGCGCAGCCGTTATCGCCCTCAGCACCAGCGTCCTCGCCAGCCTTCCAGTCATGGCCGCCGATGAGCTGCATTACAACCAGATTTCCCTGCGCGCCGAGGTCAGCCAGGAGGTGGCCCGCGACAAGATGATCGTCACGCTGTACACCGAATCCCAGAACAGCGACCCGGCCAAGCTCGCCGCCGAAATCACTGAAACGATGAACAAGGCCCTCGGCCAGGCCCGTGAAGTCAAAGGCGTGACCTTGCGCCAGGGCAGTCGCAACAGCTACCCGATCTACGACAACAAGAACCAGAAGATCACCGGTTGGCGTGAGCGCGCCGAACTGCGCCTGGAAAGCGCCGATTTCCCGGCACTCTCGAAACTGACCGGTGAACTCCTCAACACCTTGAAAATGGACAGCATGGACTTCGCCATCGCCGACGCAACGCGCAAGAGCAGCGAAGATGCCCTGCTCAAGGACGCAGTCGCCGCGTTCAAGGCCCGCGCGCAACTGGCCACCGATGCGCTGGGGGGAAAGGGTTACAAAATCGTGAACCTGAACTTCAACACCAATGGTTACCCACAGCCGTTTGCCCGGGGCGGGGCGATGATGATGAAAGCCCAGATGGATTCAGCGCCGACGCCTGAAGTCGAAGCCGGCACCAGCCAGGTCAGCATGAGCGCCGACGGGGTGATCGAAGTCCTGCAATAACATGTAAGTAGGAAACGGCGGCGCTGCCTTGGGTAAGCGCCGTTTTTTTATGCAACTTATTCGCCCCCAGGACGCCGGAACGCTGACCGGTCCATAGCCCACGCACATAGCGAACCCTGAAAGACGCCCATTGCGTCCAATTTCCAGAGAGCCCTGCGTGATGATAACAACCGCACCTGTTTCCGTTAGTGTTCCACCGCTCGATCAACCCAAGACCGCGAGTACGCCAGACGTTACCGCTCCAGCTCACCCCACTCCCCGTCAAAAAACCCCAAACCGGCGCAATCACCATGAGTCCCTGATTCCTGGCCTCCCCTACAACAAGCAAGTGGACAAGTTCGTCACCACTGCCACCGCCGACTTCAAGACGCCCAGCCAAAGTACCGCCGACATCATCCGGGCCGAACTGAAGAAACGCTGGGGCAAGGACATAGATCCCGACAATACCTTCATTACCACGCTGAACTACGACCCCAAGAAGCCCAAGCCCACGGGTGGCAAGGTACTCAACCAGATATCCCTGACCCAGGCAGCCCTGCATAACGCCCAACGCGCCAATAAAAACGATGAGCACCAGACACCGGATGAAAAACAGCGCTCGACCCTGCACACCTGGCTGCAACGACTCGCCCCGCTGGCTCCGCTACCGGCAGTGATCGACGCCATCGACACCAAGGTGCACGAGCAAAAAACCTACGAGGGCATTTTTATCGGCGCCGATCCCGATCGCCATCAATTTTACAACGAGCGAACGCTGCTGCCTCATACGCCTGCCGCGTTCCGTGACATCGTGTGGAACACCGAACTGAAGCAGCCCTACACCGAGTTCCTGGACAGATTCTGGCCTGCCCATGAGCAAAAATATGCGCAAACGGCCAAGGCCTCGTTTATTGGTGCCGCCCTGGCCCAGTTCAACAATGACAGCCTGAGCGAGCACGCCACCAACCTGATCATGCGTGCGGCCGGCGTACCGGAAAACACCACTTGGTCGAGCCTGACCCTCGACAATCTGAAAGCCCCGCATGCCAAGGACCCCAATCTGGAAATCGGGCTGCTCAAGATCAACGGTTTCCAAGCCACCGACCTGCTGTACATCACCGACAAAACCACAAAAATCGGGGCTGACGGTAAGCCGGGCAACCCCACGCTGCTGTATATCCCCGGCAACTCTTCGCCAATTCACAGCTTCGACAGCCCGGCGCAGATGAAAAACTGGCTGGCCGAGCAAGCCGCCGACCCGGTCAAGCGTGAAGCCTTGTCGATGCACTTCAAAATGCGCGATCAGGCCAACCGGTTCTTTTCCGAAGGTGTCAATCAAGCATTGGTCGGCATCAGTGGCTGGTCAAAAAAAGACGCCCCTGATGCAAGCATCACTGAGCGCTTGAATGAATACGACCCACAAACCTTAATCACCACCGAACCGCTGTCCGAAGACCCGTTCAAGGTGATTGCCCAACGCCAGAAAGAGCGTTCGTACGCCGATGCAGAGACCGAAATAACCACCGACGGTGATGTCACCAAGGCGACCATTCTTGAGGTCCTGGAAACGACCACCAAGATTGCCCTGATGCTGACGCCGCTCACCCTGGTGATGCCGGAAGTGGCGGTGGCCCTGGAGGTGTTTTACGCCGCCGCAGGCGCAGCCGAGGCCGGGATCGGCGCCGATGACCTCAAACATGGCAAGCCGGGCGGAGCCGACCATATTGTATTTGGCGTGCTGAACGCGCTGCCGGCCTTAGCGAGTGGCGCGTCCAAGGCGATCAAGGGGGTGACGGCAGGCGAAACGGCTGTCGGCAAATCGCTGAAGGAGTCGGTGCTGGCCAACAGTGAAATACCCGCCAGCGCCGAGGTGGGCGAAGCCATCGCCAACCGTATCCAGCCGTCCCAGGCCGCCAATATCAGTGCGCATGCAGTGCCTGACAGTGCCCGGATTCTTGAACGAGCGATGGTCAACACCAAAGGAATTTATCAGTATAAAGACGCTGCCGAGGTTGATCACTGGTATATCCAGTACAAGGACGCCACGGGCGTTTCCAGGCTTTACGAGATCAAGAGTGATTTCAAGCTGAGCAATGACTATGTCCAGATTATCGATCCGGCTACGCGCAAGCCGGTGCAGACGGTTCATGCCGTGGGTGACGGGCAGTGGGCTGCGATCAAAGGAGATGGCGGTATATGGCCATGGAAACGTCCGTCTTCACCAACGCCAAGTATCGACCCCAAGCTCCCGCCACAAATTGCAGATCACTTCCTTGAGTTGAACGGCGCGAAAATGAAAGGCGCCGAAAAACTGGACGAGTATTTGCGTCTCGATGCCAACTATCCATACACATATGGCGTTGCTGTAACCGAAAACGCAGAGGTCGTACCGCAGATTTCCTGGACGAGTGCAGAAAACCCGGCCCACGCAACAGCACCACCAGAAGCCAACAATTTGGACTTTGGCGCGAACCCATACAGCGATCTATTTATTGTTGACATGAATCGCTCAAAATTGACATTGCAAAAACCTGACGGAAGCATACTGGAAAGCGACACTGGCGCTGACATAACAGCATTCGAACTTCAAAACGGCCGTCTTGCATCAGACGACGAAATAATTGCGATTAAAAAAAGGAATATTGAAGCTATTGAGAAATTCATACCCGACCCTGAGCTAAGGGCCCGAATATCTCAAGTGTCGAATCAATGGTTATTAGGTTCGGGTCCGGACGAGTTTCAAACACCCCGACTGAAGGGGGGCATCTTCGCAAGCGGGCGTGACCCGCACTATTTCGTCTACTTTGACCCCACAAATAAAGTAACTACTGTCACCGGAAAATCCGACATTATTCTTAGCAAGTTAGACGGCCGCGAGATTGAAACCGTTACGGACATACAGGCCAAATCTTCCAAGACAGTCACCATAAGCGCCAGCAACGAACTCGGCAGCGGCGGTTATGTCATCGAGCCCTACGCACCGACGCGCATAGAAATCACGCCAAAGCTGGACTGATAAGCGCAGCCTCAACCAAGCACCTGTGAAGGGCGGTAACCTCGGTTACCGCTTTTTTTGTTTAAGCAGTCTTGTGCGGCTGCCACTTCAGGGGCCTCCACGTAAAGAATCGCCTTAAAAGAGGACGGATTTATTTTTTCCGATTGTCGGCCACGTCATATATCGCAGCGTATTCGTCGGAACCCACAACCCGGCCCCAGTTACACAGACCATGCCGCAGCGACAGGGAGTACTGCACATACGTTTGTTTATTTTACGAGGCCCCAAACATGTCTATCACTCCCCACTACGCGACCTCTTTCCCGTCACAGCACATCAGCGATGTATCGGCCCGGTCGAAAAGGGACACCGAATCAGCCCCCGTACAGGTAGCGCAAACAGAAACAGGGGCGGCGGCATCCGCATCCCCTCACGAGAAAGCGCTGCTCGATGCCTACCTCCACGCCGTGCAGAGCAAAGCGCTTCACGGCAATGCGGGGCTGGTAAAGGTCCCGCCCCAGAGTTCCCTGGGCCAGTGGCTTGGACTGTACCGCGCGCAATTGGAGCATCCTGTTGTTCAAAATTGGTTGCGCGAGCAGAAAATCGATCCCACGAGCCTGCTTTCTATCGATCCGTTCAAAGGCACCCTGTCTGCCGATGCGGGAGGCACAGTGAAAACCTTTTCACTCTCTGATGCATCAGGCTGGGGGCAAGTGTCAGGCCCGATCTTAGCCGCAGCGAAAGTCATCTCGCCAGAGGACAAGGGCGTTTTACGCGTACGATTACGCGATGGTTTCACTGAGGTCAGTGCAAAGGTGGTGGCGAATTTTCAGGGCATACCGCTACCCGCCAATCCCTCCCAGGCCAACGCGCAAATCAGGCAGTTGCAAGACAAGGATGCCTTTGACCCTATTGCCGTCGACGACCGCACGCGCCCTGCCGGCAGCCGCTCGCCGCAAGCGGCGGACGTACAAAAACAACAAGCCGCCATCTACTACCGCAGTGCCCCGCAGGCATTGGAATATAAGCGCCTGGCCGTCAACGTCGGCACCCACCTGCCCAATACACGGGCAGAAGCGAAAAAATGGGCAGAACAGATTATTTTCCAATTGACCGGTAAACAGGTCGACGCGGACACGATCTACTTGAACCGTTTCAAAGGCGCCAACACACCACTCTCATCTGACACTGCCACCGTGACCGGCTGGGAACACAGTGATGACGACTTGGCCTCCTCGCAGCGCTTGCCGGACGCCTTGTTGAAAAACTTCAACGAGCATGATGGTGTTCCCGGCAATCTGGATCAGGAAGCCGGCTTATACATGAACGGTCCCGGCCAAGGCGCTATGAATGGATACGGGTCCCACAATCAATTCCCCCTTGCGCCGTCCGCGCTCATGCACGCGAGCTGGAAAACTGACTTTCAGGCGCAAATGACTCAGAAAATCGACCATTTCTGGAATACCCAGACCAGCGACTATGAGACCGTTATCAAAGGCGAGTTCGTCCACCAGGCCCGCAAGCAACTCAAGGACAATGAAGCCAGGCCACCCGCCGAGCGCACGTTGCAAGCCCCCGAGCATAAATTCAGCCGCGAGGACTACCGCCTGGTGATGGGCGCAGCCTCCAACCTTTCAGTTGATGAAAAGGCGTCACTGACCGTCGAACAACTCAAGACCAAGGCACCGGCAAAAGACCAGGTTCAAGTACATGCCCTAAATATCCATGGCTTCACTTCCAGCGACATTCTGCGATTCAGCGCGCCCGACGATGGCCGCCAGGTACTCTACATACCAGGCGCCGATCCGGCCTTTCTGAGGTTCGATTCTCTGGAAAAACTGAACCAATGGATTGTTGAGCAAACCAAGGACCCCAAAAAGCGCGAAGCGTTGGCCGCGCATTTTCCGTTGATTTATCGCCAGGACCATGAAGCCGGCTTCGCTGCCCGCGCGGCAGAAGTATTGGTGCCCGTTCTGTGGTTCACACACGTTGCAGATAAGACAGAGGGCCTGGATACCCACTTTGAAAAGATGGCCAACGGCACATTGAAGGACCCGGCGGTCAATAACAGTCACTCGGCAATCGAAGAGGACGTATTTTCCACACTAGCAACGTCTGCCAAAGAGCGCATGAAAAGCGACGCCGACGTTGTGATCAAGTCCAACAGTGAGGTGATTCGGGACACTTGGCTCAACGACATTACTGTAGCCGCAGGTTTATTGGCGAAGCTGGCGCCCATCGCGGCGCCGGCAGCGGCCATCGCGGTAGTCACCGGCCTGGCCGAAGTAGCCTTGGGCGCGGAAAAAGCCTCGTCCGGCGACACCGAGGCAGAACGCAAGGACGGAGCGTCCAAGGCCTTCGATGGCGTACTCAACACACTGTTTTCAGTCGGTGGTTTCGCCGGGGAAGCTGAAGACCCTTTTGCATCGCCGGAGCAAAAGTTACCGACCAGCTCCAGGACCCAGAAACCCATCAATGGTTTCACCGGTCGGGTTTACGACTGGTTGACCAAAGGGGACGCGCAACCCGGCCTCACGGAGAATGAGTTCAGGGATTTTCAAACAAAGTACAACGCCTCACGCGCGCCGAAGAGCCGGGCAAGCTTTGATAACGGCTATAACTCAAGAAATTTAAACGACGTGCCGGGGTACAGCCCCTCCATGACGCTCCCCGATCTCATGAAAATGGCCTCTGAACCTTGGCGGTCGGCCGAAGAAGTCGGCGCCCTGTCGCGAGCCATCGAACGCCTGAAAATAAAATTGATTCAAGAAACTTATCCCGCGTTTCAACGCGATATACAAAGCGCTGGCGGTACTGTGACGCCCATGCCTCAAGAATTTTACCTGAGCCAGACTAACCTGGCCTCTCGGGGAGAATGCGCTGCAATGAGCAATACCATGGGGATGGCGATCGAATCAGGGCAGGAAACGACCTTCCTGGCCAATTTATTCAAAGCGGCGGCCAGCCCCAACGATGCCGCCTGCGCCAACTTCATAAAAAACCTGAGTACGCTTCAAGAGGCGATGACGGAACTGGAAGACTTCCACGCGGCCCCCATCAAGCAGGTAGCGTATAGCGAAATCATTGCAGGCTTGGCCAACACCGCCGAGTCAAAAACCCTGCGAATCTCTTCAGCGGACCATGCCGTACTGGCCGGTGTAAACATGGAAGGAGAAAGCCCAAAATGGTTTTACTTTGATCCCAACTTCGGCCTGGCGACATTCGACAATCCGCAGGCCTTCGAGCGTGGAATGGAGCGCGTCCTCAACAGGGGCACAAGCCCTTTCAGGCACCGAGCACTTGGCAACAACCCGGCGGTGCCGGAATACACTGTCAGTGAATTCAAGCGTCAGGACTACGCAGGCAATGGCCTTGCGCCCACCATGAGGAGCTTATTCACACAAGAGCTGTAGGCACCCAGGCGATGCGCGACGCGCCTGTATCAAGACGCCGTGATCAATCGCCTCTTACCTGAGACCCTTGAACGACGGTAACCTCGGTTACCGTCGTTTTCGTTTGCGCAACTGCATATGCCTGCCACTTCAGGGGTCTCCATGGAAAGAATCGCCTTAAAACCACTCCTCCTCGCTGCCGGCCTCCTGGCTTTCATGCCCATGGCACACGCAGCCACCACCCTGGTCTACTGCTCCGAAGCCAGCCCCGCCGGGTTCGACCCCAGCCAGTACACCAGCGGCACCGATTTTGATGCGTCCGCCGAAACCGTATTCAACCGCCTGACCCAGTTCAAGCGCGGTGGCACCGAAGTCGAACCTGGCCTGGCAACGCGCTGGGAAGTGTCCGAGGACGGCCTGGCGTATACGTTCCACCTACGCGAGGGCGTCAAGTTCCACACCACCGAGTACTTTACCCCCAGCCGCGATTTCGATGCCGATGACGTGCTGTTTACCTTCAATCGCCTGCTCGATGCGCAAAGCCCGTTTCGCAAGGCCTACCCCTCCGAGTCGCCGTATTTCACCGACATGGACTTGAACACCACGATCAAGCGCGTCGACAAACTCGACGATCACACCGTGCGCTTCAACCTCAATAACGTCGATGCGTCATTCGTGCAAAACCTGGCCATGAGCTTCGCCTCGGTGCAATCGGCCGAATACGCCGCGCAATTGCTCAAGCAGGGCAACGCAGCCGACATCAACCAGAAGCCGGTGGGCACCGGGCCGTTTGTGTTCAAGCGCTACCAGAAGGATGCGCAGATCCGCTACGTGGCCAACAAAAGCTACTGGAAACCCGAGGATGTGAAGCTCGACAACCTGGTGTTCGCCATCACCCCGGATGCCGCATCGCGCCTGCAGAAGCTCAAGGCCGGCGAATGCCAGGTCAGCGGCTACCCGCGCCCCGCCGATATCGAGGTGATGAAGCAGGACCCGAATCTGCGCGTGCTGCAGCAAGCCGGTTTCAACCTGGGCTTTCTGGCCTACAACGTGACCCACCCGCCGCTGGACCAGCTCAAGGTGCGCCAGGCGTTGGACATGGCGATCGACAAGCCGGCGATCATCAAAGCTGTGTACCAGGGCGCCGGGCAATTGGCGCAGAACGCCCTGCCGCCTGCGCAGTGGTCTTATGACCCGACCATCAAGGACGCGCCGCACGACCCGGCCAAGGCTCGGGCGCTACTAAAAGAAGCAGGGGTTGCACCCGGTACCACCATCAACCTGTGGGCGATGACCGTACAACGCGCGTCCAACCCGAACGCGCGCATGTCCGCGCAAATGATCCAGCAGGATTGGGAAAAAGTGGGCATCAAGGCCAACATCGTCAGCTATGAGTGGGGCGAATACATCAAGCGCGCCAAAAATGGCGAGCACGACGCAATGATTTACGGCTGGACCGGCGACAACGGCGACCCGGATAACTGGCTTGGCGTGCTCTACAGTTGTGCCGCGGTCAAGGGCAGCAACTACGCTAAATGGTGTAACCCGGCCTACGACAAGCTCGTACAGCAAGCCAAAGTCAGCAACGACCGCGAGCAGCGCATCAAGTGGTATCAACAGGCGCAGCAAATCCTTAAAGAACAAGTACCTATAACGCCCATTGCGAACTCGACGGTGTTCCAGCCGCTGCGCAAGGAAGTCAAGGACTTCAAGATCAGTCCGTTTGGGCTGACGCCGTTCTACGGCGTGAGTCTAGATAAGTAACAGCCGCGCCCCAACCGAGTGCGCTAGACGCCTTGGCTGGGGCTTTTTGGTGCGAAGCGTGCACCGAAAAAACCCTCGAAATATGCGCAAATATGTCAAAACTTTCATAATTGCGACATTCCTGTACGTTCGTACCACTGTTTGCCCCTGGCAACGGTTCAACATCTTGCAATGGGTATGGCGCCTGCATTAGTATCCGCAGGCCGACTCACGAGGTCGCCCTCACCACCAAAAATGACAACAAATCATGAGGCCAACATGCTTAAACACGCAGTCCTTCCGCTTTTAGTTAGCGCTGGCCTTATGGCCGCAGCCCCTTTCGCCCATGCGGCGACTAACCTGGTGTTCTGCTCCGAAGGGAGCCCGGCCGGTTTTGATCCAGGCCAGTACACCACCGGAACAGACTTCGATGCCTCGGCCGAAACCATGTTCAACCGCCTGACCCAGTTCGAGCGCGGCGGCACCGCCGTGATTCCTGGGTTGGCCACCAGCTGGGACGTGTCCCCGGATGGCTTGACCTACACCTTCCACTTGCGTGATGGCGTCAAGTTCCACACCACGCCGTACTTCAAGCCGACCCGTACCTTCAATGCCGATGACGTGCTGTTCACGTTCAACCGCATGATCAACAAGGACGATCCGTTCCGCAAAGCCTACCCCACCGAGTTCCCGTACTTCACGGACATGGGGATGGACACCAACATCAAAAACATCGAAAAAGTCGACGCCAACACGGTCAAGTTCACCCTTGGCACCGTGGACGCCGCTTTCATCCAGAACCTGGCGATGAGCTTCGCGTCGATCCAGTCCGCTGAATATGCCGCGCAACTGTTGAAGGAAGGCAAACCTGCCGACATCAACCAGAAGCCAATCGGCACTGGCCCGTTCGTGTTCAAGAGCTACCAGAAAGATTCCAATATTCGTTACACCGGCAACAAGGACTACTGGAAACCTGAGGACGTGAAGATCGACAACCTGATCTTCGCCATCACCACCGACCCGTCGGTGCGCATCCAGAAGCTCAAGAAAAACGAATGCCAGATCACCCTGTTCCCACGTCCGGCCGACCTCAAGGCGCTGGGCGAAGACAAGGACCTGAAACTGCCGCACCAGGCCGGTTTCAACCTGGGCTACATCGCCTACAACGTCATGGACAAGGTCAAGGGCAGCGACCAGCCAAACCCGCTGGCCGACCTGCGCGTGCGCCAGGCGCTGGACATGTCGGTGAACAAGCAGCAGATCATCGACTCCGTGTACCAGGGCGCCGGCCAGCTGGCCGTCAACGCAATGCCGCCGACCCAATGGTCGTATGACACCACCATCAAGGATGCCAAGTACGACCCTGAGAAAGCCAAGTCGCTGCTCAAGGAAGCCGGCATCAAAGAAGGTACCGAAATCGTTCTGTGGGCCATGCCGGTTCAGCGTCCGTACAACCCGAACGCCAAGCTGATGGCTGAAATGCTGCAGAACGACTGGAAGAAGATCGGTCTCAACGTAAAAATCACCAGCTACGAGTGGGGCGAGTACATCAAGCGCTCCAAAGGTGGCGAGAACCAGGCCATGATCATTGGCTGGAGCGGCGACAATGGTGACCCGGACAACTGGCTGAACGTGCTGTTCGGCTGCGACTCGCTGTCCGGTAACAACTTCTCCAAATGGTGCGACAAAAAATTCGACGGCGTGGTGAAAGAAGCCAAGGCCACATCGGATGTCGCCAAACGCACCGAGCTGTATAAGCAGGCGCAACATATCCTCAAAGATGCTGTCCCGATGACACCTATCGCGCACTCGACGGTGTATCAACCCATGCGCTCCACCGTGCAGGACTTCAAGATCAGCCCGTTTGGCTTGAATTCCTTCTACGGCGTGAGCGTAAGCGGCAAGTAAGAAGCCTTGGCGGCGACGTTTCACAACGTCGCCGTTATTGCATCCGCCTGGCCAGTAGGAAACAGACCACGCTCGTAATAGTTGCGTCCTACAGCAACGAACTGCGATCCGTGTCTCCGTTGCCTACAAGGTCAATCCGATTCGGTGCATTTACTGCCAGGTCCTCGACCCCTAACGTCGTAGGACAGCAGAGGCCCCTTCTACGGAAAGGCACTTGCTGCGTGTGGGATCAGTGATGTCGCCCTGGCCGATTGCCAGGGCGGTTGCTCGCTGATGACAACTACAAACAAGGATCGGGATCGTCATGCGCCATACCACCGTTCTATCCGCAATTTTCGGCACCAGCCTGCTGGCTGTGGCCACGATGGGCCAAGCCGCCGACAAGCAGAGCCTGGTGTTCTGCTCCGAAGGCAGCCCGGCCGGTTTTGATACGGCGCAATACACCACCGCCACCGATAACGATGCGGCCGAGCCGCTGTACAACCGCCTGGTCGAGTTTGAAAAAGGTGCAACCAATGTCGTGCCTGGGCTGGCAACCAAATGGGATATTTCCGACGACGGCCTGACCTACACCTTTCACCTGCGCGAAGGGGTGAAATTCCACAGCAACAAGGAATTCAAGCCAACGCGGGATTTCAACGCCGACGACGTGCTGTTCACCTTCAACCGCATGCTTGACCCTGACCACCCGTTTCGCAAGGCCTACCCCACCGAGTTCCCCTACTTCAACGGGATGAGCCTGAACAAGAATATCGCCAAGGTCGAGAAAACCGACCCGCTCACCGTGGTCATGACCCTCAACACGGTCGACGCCGCGTTCGTGCAGAACATCGCCATGAGCTTTGCCGCGATCCTGTCGGCCGAATACGCCGAGCAGTTGCTCAAGGAAGGCAAGCCGAGCGAAATCAACCAGAAGCCGATCGGCACTGGCCCGTTCGTGTTCCAGCGCTATCAGAAAGATTCGCAGATCCGTTACGTGGGCAACAAACAGTACTGGGACCCGAGCCGGGTCAAGCTCGACCAGTTGATCTTCGCGATCAACACCGACGCCTCGGTGCGCGTGCAGAAACTCAAGGCCGGCGAATGCCAGGTGACCCTGCATCCGCGCCCGGCTGACGTCGATGCGCTCAAGGCCGATCCGAAGCTGCAACTGCTGACCAAGCCGGGTTTCAACCTCGGCTATATCGCCTACAACGTGCGCCACAAACCGTTCGACCAGCTTGAAGTGCGCCAGGCGCTGGACATGGCGGTGAACAAGCAGAGCATCCTGAATGCCGTGTACCAGGGCGCGGGGCAACTGGCCGTCAACGCCATGCCGCCGACGCAGTGGTCCTACGACGACAGCATCAAGGACGCCGCCTACAATCCGGAAAAAGCCAAGGAATTGCTCAAGGCCGCCGGCGTGAAGGAAGGCACCGAAATCACCCTGTGGGCGATGCCGGTACAACGCCCGTATAACCCCAACGCCAAGCTGATGGCCGAGATGCTGCAAAGCGACTGGGCCAAGATCGGCCTCAAGGTCAAGATCGTCAGCTACGAGTGGGGCGAATACATCAAGCGCACCAAGAACGGTGAGCACGATATCAGCCTGATCGGCTGGACCGGCGACAACGGTGACCCGGACAACTGGCTGGGCACCCTCTACAGCTGCGACGCCATCGGCGGGAACAACTACTCCATGTGGTGTGACCCGGCGTACGACAAGCTGATCAAGCAAGCCAAGGTCGTCACCGACCGCGAACAACGGACTGTTCTGTACAAACAGGCGCAGCAACTGCTCAAGCAGCAGGTGCCGATCACCCCAGTCGCCCACTCGACGGTCAACCAGCCGTTAAGCACCAAAGTCGAAGGCTTTAAAGTGAGCCCCTTCGGCCGCAACGTGTTTTCGGGCGTCAGCATTACCCCATAAGAAAATAACCGGATTGCAGGAGAGCGCCGTTGGCTCTCCAGCAAACGTGCAGCCATTTATTAGGATTTTTCCTACGGCAAACGTTTGCAAAGCTTGAAAAGAGTTACACACCCAATAGCCGGATCACCAAAAAAGACCGGCATTAAAAAGAGAACCAAAGGAGCTTCACACATGAAACTGAGCAGCAAAGCGCTTCTGGCCCTGGCCATCAGCAGCATCACGGCCACCGCCTATGCTGAACCCGTCAGCCAGGACTTCGTTCCGACCACACTGGCCGGCACCAGCGCGCAAAGCGAGGCCAAGGGCTTCATCGAAGACTTCAGCCTGGGCGGCACCACGCGTAACTGGTACTCCCATGAAAGCAAATACCGTGGGGGCACCTTCAGCTACGAGAAGCATGGCGTAACCCGCACCGACCGCAACCGTACCAACTGGGTGCAGGGCACCATCCTCAACGCCAGCTCGGGTTTCACCCAAGGCACCGTGGGCGTCAAGACCGAAGTAGCGGTATACAACGCCCTGGTACTGGATCGCAGCAAACGTGATATCAAAGGCGGCTCCAACCGCACGCTGGCTGATTCCGACGGCAACGCTGTAGACCAGTGGAGCAAACTGGGCCTGGCCAACGTGCAGTTCCGTGTGTCCAACACCACCTTGACCGCCGGTCGCCAGAACTTCAGCAGCGGCATCGTCGACACCATCGGCAACCGTGCACTGCCTTCGAGCTTCGAAGGTGTGAGCTTCAACAGCGAAGAGTTCAGCAACCTGTCGTTCCAGGGCGGCGTGTTCGATCGCGTTTCGCCGCGTACTGAACAGAGCCTGTCGAAATTCCGTACCGAGTACACCAGCAACTCCAACGTCGAAACCGACAAGGTTTACACCCTGGGCGCCAACTACCAGCCGTTCAAGAGCCTGAAGACCAGCATCTTCGGCGCCAATGTGAAGGACTTCTGGAACCAGTACTACTTCGGCGCGACCCACGAACTGGGTGACAGCCAGACCCTGGCACTGACCACCGGCCTGAACTACTACAAAACCGTCGATGAAGGCAAAAAGCTGATGGGGGATATCGACAACGATACCTACTCCCTGTCCCTGGGCCTGACACACCAGGCTCACAGCCTGACGTTCGCCTACCAGGCGGTTAACGGTAACGAGTACTTCGACTACCTGCACGAAACCAACGGCATCTACCTGGCCAACTCCCTGACGTCCGACTTCAACGGTCCAAACGAGAAATCGTTCCAGATCGCCTACGGCATCAACATGGCCGAATACGGCGTGCCGGGCCTGAAGTTCAACGTCTACTCCGCTCGCGGCTGGGGCATCGACGGCACCCACTACACCGGCAACCGCGGTGTGGTCGGCAAAGGCTACGACGGTATCCAGGTCCAGGACGGCGAAAAACACCAGGAATACGGTGTCGGCAGCTCCTACGCCATCCAGAGCGGCCCGCTTAAAGCCACTACCGTGCGCGCAACCTACGTTGAGCACCGCGGCAGCGAGTTCCAGTCCGACGGCAGCATCAAAGAGTTCCGTCTGGTCACCACCATCCCGTT
Organism: Pseudomonas azadiae; assembly: GCF_019145355.1. Taxonomy (NCBI): domain Bacteria; kingdom Pseudomonadati; phylum Pseudomonadota; class Gammaproteobacteria; order Pseudomonadales; family Pseudomonadaceae; genus Pseudomonas; species Pseudomonas azadiae. Next base: position 300,736 of record NZ_JAHSTY010000001.1, read on the forward strand.
CAACATTCTTTAATTAGCGCCAGGTAAACGGCGGGCTCAGGACGAGCCCGCCGTCTACGTTTTTACTGGTCCCATCGATTGCAGAGGGTTCCGAATGAAAATGCTCCCGCTACAAGCCGCCATGGCTGCCGCGCTGTTGAGCGTGGCGATCGGCGTTTCGGCCAAACCACTGGTGGTCTGCACCGAAGCCAGCCCGGAAGGTTTTGACCCGGTCCTGTACACCACGGCGGTGACCGCTGACGCCGCCGCTGAAACCATGTTCAACCGTCTGGTGGACTTCAAGCCCGGCACCACCGAAGTCGTTCCCGCGCTGGCCAAGGCCCTGCCCGAGATCAGCGCCGATGGCCTGACCTACACCTTCCACCTGCGTGACGACATCAAGTTCCACACCACCGACTATTTCAAACCCACGCGCAACCTGAACGCCGACGACGTGCTTTGGAGTTTCCAGCGCCAGCTGGACCCGAATCACCCGTGGCATAAAAAGTCCCTCGTGGGCTACCCGTACTTCGAAAGCATGGGCTTCAAGGAACTGCTCAAGAGCGTAGAGAAGACGGACGATCACACCGTCGTTTTCACCCTGACCCGTCCTGAAGCACCGTTCCTGGCCGACCTGGGCATGGCATTCTCTTCAATTCATTCGAAGGAATACGCCGACCAGTTGCTCAAGTCCGGCAAGACCGATGACCTCAACGCCAAGCCCATCGGCACTGGTCCGTTCATCTTCATCCGCTATCAAAAAGACGCCCAGGCGCGGTTCAAGGCCAACCCTGACTACTTCCGTGGCAAACCGGCAGTCGATCCGCTGATCCTGGCGATCAGCACCGATAACAACGTGCGCCTGCAAAAGCTCAAGGCCAACGAATGCCAGATCGCGTTGTTCCCCAAGCCGGATGACATTCCAAGCATCAAGAAAGATCCGAACCTGAAAGTCGATGAACTGGCGGCGATGACCACCAGTTACACCGCGTTGAACACCACCCACAAATACATGAGCGATGCGCGGGTACGTCACGCGATCAACATCGCGTTCGACAAGGCCGGCTATACCGAAGCCCTGTTTGGCAAAGGCAATGCGGTGGTAGGCACCGGCCCTTATCCGCCGACCTTGCTGGGTTTCAACGACAAACTGAAAAACCCGCCCCGCGACCTGGACAAGGCCCGCGCCCTGCTCAAGGAAGCCGGCGTACCGGAAGGCACCGAGTTCACCCTGTTCACCCGTAACGGCGGCGGCCCGACCAACCCGAACCCGATGCTCGGCGCCCAGCGCATGCAGGCGGATCTGGCGCAGATTGGCCTGAAGGTGAATATCAAAGTCATGGAATGGGGCGAGATGCTCAAGCGTGCCAAGAACGGTGAGCACGACATGGTTTCGGCTGGCTGGGTAGGTGACAACGGCGACCCGGATAACTTCCTTACGCCAAACCTGAGTTGCGATGCTGCGAAAAACGGCGAAAACTACGCACGCTGGTGTAACAAAGAGTTCCAAGACTTGATCGACAAGGCCCGCGCCGTCGCTGAACCCGGCCAGCGCGCTGCACTCTATGAACAAGCACAGGACGTTTTCGACAAGGACCAACCATGGCTCCCCATGGCTTACCCGAAACTGTTCACCGCCATGCGCAAGAACGTAGAAGGCTTCACCCAAAGCCCTCTGGGTACAAATAACTTCGCCACCACCCAGGTGAAGTAAATAAGAAAAACGCTCGGCGCCGTCGCGATTGACGGCGCCGGACCTGCCTAACCGGCTGATTGAGGTACACCACAAGATGTTTAGTTTTATTGCCCGCCGACTGGGGTTATTGATCCCCACGTTCTTCGGCATCACGTTGCTGACGTTTGCGTTGATACGCATGATTCCAGGCGACCCCGTAGAAGTCATGATGGGCGAACGCCGCGTCGACCCCGAGATGCACGCACAGGCAATGGAGCGCCTTGGCCTTAACAAGCCGCTGTATGCGCAATACCTGGATTATGTCGGCAAGCTCGCCCAGGGTGACCTTGGCGAATCGCTGCGTACCCGCACCAGCGTGTGGACCGAATTCACCGCCCTCTTCCCGGCGACCCTGGAACTGTCCATGGCCGCCCTGTTGTTCGCCGGTATCCTGGGCCTGCTGGCCGGGGTGATCGCGGCCTTGAAGCGAGGATCCCTGTTCGACCACGGGGTGATGGGCATCTCCCTGGCGGGCTATTCGATGCCGATCTTCTGGTGGGGCCTGATCCTGATCATGTTCTTCTCGGTCAGCCTGGGCTGGACCCCGGTGTCCGGGCGTATCGACCTGCTCTACGACATCGAGCCGCGCACCGGTTTCATGCTGATCGACACCCTGCTGGCTGACGAGCCGGACGCCTTCTGGGACGCACTGCACCACCTGATCCTGCCGGCCATCGTGCTCGGCACCATCCCGCTGGCGGTGATCGCGCGGATGACCCGCTCCTCGATGCTCGAAGTGCTGCGTGAAGACTACATCCGCACCGCCAAGGCCAAGGGCCTGTCGCCGGCGCGGGTGGTGTTCGTGCACGGCCTGCGTAACGCGCTGATTCCGGTACTGACCGTGGTCGGCCTGCAAGTCGGCACGCTGCTGGCCGGTGCGGTATTGACCGAGACCATCTTCTCCTGGCCCGGCATCGGCAAATGGCTGATCGAAGCCATCGGCGCGCGGGACTACCCAGTGGTTCAGAACGGCATCCTGCTGATCGCCTGCCTGGTGATCCTGGTGAATTTCGTGGTGGATATCCTCTACGGCTTCGCCAACCCACGCATCCGTCACCAGCGCTGAGATCATGACCATGACCACACCTACTCAAGTGTCAGCAGTCGATCAAAGCCTGCTGTACCCGTCCCCGTACAAAGAATTCTGGCAATCCTTCTCCAAGAACAAAGGCGCGGTTGCCGGCCTGTTGTTCATGTTGTTGATCGTGTTCTGCGCGATCTTCGCGCCGTGGGTAGCACCGCATAACCCGAGCGAGCAGTACCGCGACTTCCTGCTCACCCCGCCGGCTTGGCTGGAAGGCGGGCAGATCCAGTTCCTGCTGGGTACCGACGAACTGGGCCGTGACTTGCTCTCGCGCCTGATCCAGGGTTCGCGCCTGTCGTTGCTGATCGGTTTGTCGTCGGTGGTGATGTCGCTGATCCCGGGCATCCTGCTGGGCCTGTTCGCCGGGTTCTTCCCGCGCTTGCTTGGCCCGACCATCATGCGCCTGATGGACATCATGCTGGCCCTGCCCTCGCTGCTGCTGGCCGTGGCCATTGTCGCGATCCTCGGCCCTGGCCTGATCAACACCGTGATCGCGATCGCCATCGTGTCGCTGCCGTCCTACGTGCGCCTGACCCGCGCCGCCGTGATGGGCGAACTGAACCGTGACTACGTGACCGCCGCCCGCCTTGCCGGTGCCGGCCTGCCGCGCCTGATGTTCATCACCGTGCTGCCCAACTGCATGGCACCGCTGATCGTCCAGGCCACCCTGAGCTTTTCTTCGGCGATCCTCGATGCCGCCGCGTTGGGCTTCCTGGGCCTCGGTGTACAACCGCCAACCCCTGAGTGGGGCACCATGCTGGCTTCGGCCCGTGACTACATCGAACGTGCCTGGTGGGTCGTGAGCCTGCCGGGTCTGACCATTTTGCTCAGCGTGCTGGCAATCAACTTGATGGGCGACGGCTTGCGCGATGCGCTGGACCCGAAACTCAAGAACGCCGCCTGAGGAGATTCCCATGTCACTGTTAGAAATCAAGAATCTCAACGTGCGCTTCGGCGACAAGACCGCCGTGCCGGTGGTCGATGGCCTCGACATTTCGGTCGACAAAGGCGAAGTCCTGGCGATCGTTGGCGAGTCGGGCTCGGGTAAATCCGTGACCATGATGGCGCTGATGGGCCTGATCGAGCACCCCGGCATCGTCACTGCCGACGCCCTGAACTTCGACGGCAAGGACATGCTCAAGCTGAGCAACCGCCAGCGCCGCCAGATCGTCGGCAAAGACCTGGCGATGGTGTTCCAGGACCCGATGACCGCGCTGAACCCCAGCTACACCGTGGGTTTCCAGATCGAAGAAGTGCTGCGCCTGCACCTGAAGATGTCCGGCAAGCAAGCGCGCAAGCGAGCCATCGAACTGCTGGAAAAGGTCGAGATCCCGGGCGCTGCCAGCCGTATGGACGCTTACCCGCACCAACTGTCCGGCGGTATGAGCCAGCGTGTGGCAATCGCCATGGCCATTGCCGGCGAGCCGAAGCTGCTGATCGCCGACGAGCCGACCACGGCCCTGGACGTGACCATCCAGGCGCAGATCATGGAACTGCTGCTGGCCCTGCAGAAAGAACAGAACATGGGCCTGGTGCTGATCACCCACGACCTCGCGGTCGTGGCAGAAACCGCCCAGCGCGTGTGTGTGATGTACGCCGGCCAAGCGGTGGAAGTCGGCCAGGTGCCACAGTTGTTCGACATCCCGGCGCACCCGTACAGCGAAGCGTTGCTCAAGGCGATTCCCGAGCACAGCCTTGGCGCCACGCGCCTGGCCACGCTGCCGGGCATCGTTCCCGGCCGTTATGACCGCCCGCAAGGTTGCCTGCTGTCGCCGCGTTGCCCGTATGTACGCGACAACTGCCGCACCGAGCGCCCGGCCCTTGATCCGAAAACCAACAGCCTGGCGCGCTGCTTCTACCCCTTGAACCAGGAGGTGGCGTAATGGCCGTCGTTCTTACCGCCCGCGACCTGACCCGTCACTACGAAGTGTCCCGTGGCCTGTTCAAGGGCCATGCGCTGGTCCGCGCGCTCAATGGTGTGTCGTTTGAACTGGAAGCCGGCAAGACCCTCGCCGTGGTCGGCGAGTCGGGTTGCGGCAAGTCCACCCTGGCCCGTGCGTTGACGCTGATCGAAGAGCCCTCTTCGGGCTCGCTGAAAATCGCCGGGCAGGAAGTCGCAGGCGCCGACAAGGCCCAGCGCAAGCAATTGCGCAAAGACGTGCAGATGGTGTTCCAGAGCCCGTATGCCTCGTTGAACCCACGGCAGAAAGTCGGTGACCAGCTCGGCGAGCCGCTGCTGATCAACACCAACCTGTCCGCCGCTGAACGCCGCGAGAAAGTGCAGGCGATGATGAAGCAAGTGGGCCTGCGCCCCGAGCATTACCAGCGCTACCCGCACATGTTCTCCGGTGGTCAGCGCCAGCGTATCGCCCTGGCCCGCGCGATGATGCTGCAACCCAAGGTGCTGGTGGCGGATGAGCCGACCTCGGCGCTCGACGTGTCGATCCAGGCCCAGGTACTCAACCTGTTCATGGACCTGCAGCAGGAGTTCAACACCGCCTACGTGTTCATCTCCCACAACCTGGCCGTGGTGCAGCATGTGGCCGATGACGTGATGGTGATGTACCTCGGCCGCCCGGTGGAAGTCGGCCCCAAGGAAGACATCTACGCCCGCCCGCTGCACCCGTACACCCAGGCGCTGCTGTCGGCCACCCCGACCATTCATCCGGATCCGAACAAGCCGAAGATCAAAATCGTCGGCGAGTTGCCCAACCCACTGAACCCGCCATCGGGTTGCGCGTTTCACAAGCGCTGCCCGTATGCGACGGCGCGGTGCAGCACCGAGGAACCGCAGTTGCGGCCGTTGGATAACCGCCAGGTGGCGTGCCACTACGCGGAGCAATTTGTCGCCTGACCCTGCAACAAAAATGCCCTGAGTGATTAAGCCCAGGGCATTACACGTGTTCTACAGCCCTTCCCATCAGGTTGCGCATCAGCCTGGCGGGAGGGGCTTTCTTTTTGGCGATGCCTACGTTTGGCTGTCGCCTTCATCGTCAGGGTCATCGCTGTCGGGGCCGTCTGTGGTGGAGTCGTCGTCACCCTCGCTGCCGCCCTGGTCCTGATCGCCGGGTTTGCGCCAGGGATCAGGTGTCGCCGTCGTCGTAGGTTTCGCTGTCGACTCATGGCCCGTATGATCGATGAACTGACTTGTCGGCGATCGTGATTTACCCACATTTTGATTTTTCAGAAACAGCAGAACTTGGGATGACCAAGAATCGTGCGATAGGCAGACTTAACTGACGCGAATATAAGATGCCGCTGTGTACTTTTTAAAAAACGCTATCGTCAACTTTTATAATTCTAAAAAAATCTAAAAAACTGTCATTTATAACAGTACTCCACAGCCCTCGCTACTGATCAACTATCAGAGCACTTCCTAGATTAACGGCGAGGAATTTCAAAATGACCATTTTTACTGTGTACTTTTGCGGCACGAGTTCGACAAAGTACGACGACACAAAAGCGGCCTATTGGAACGGTGAGCTTGTATCTACACTGGCTCAAAACAACCAAGGCAGAGAGTTCGCGGACTGGATCATCATAAATGGACCCGGCAGTGGGAATCTGCAGAGTGACGAACTTTTTACGGACTCAGGCAACCATAGCAAAATTACGGGACAGGCATTTGGTCTAGGATGGGACGAGAATGTTAAACATGCAACAAACATCATGAAAGGAACGTTTGACTGGCAGAGAACGACATTGACAGAGGCAGACTACACTCAACTGAAGAATGCTGGAGTGCCGATCGAGGACGTTACAACTGAAGGCAGTTGGCTCTGGCGAAAATATAACTATGGCTCTCGCCACGTCACACAACAAGCCTTACAAGAACAGATCATCAAAACATTCCGAACAGGGGGTGTCATTCCGACGCAGGTTAACTTGATAGGTTGGAGCAGAGGCGGTATCAGCTGCACGATGCTTGCAAACGCCATGTTCGCGGACAGTCAACTCCAGCACATTCCGGTTAACATCTTCGCTATTGACCCCGTGCCTGGCTTGCTGAATCAACAAAACAACAGAACGGTGATCCACGACAATGTCAAAGAGTATGTCGGCTTTTATGCGAGAGATGAACGCTCGTTAGGTTTTGCTTGCGTGGTTCCTGGCGCAAGCTCCACCACTAAAATGCACATCTACCCCATGGCTGGGCGGCATGCAACATTAGTCGGTAATGCCGCAGCAAACGGCGTGAGTGGTCCCAAGACATTCTTTGAACCTGGCGATATCGTGCGTCACTACGCTGAGGTGTGTTTAACGCGCTGGGGCGTGTCTTTAGACAAAAAGCTCATGATGACAAAAGCGGAGCTGGATCAACGGTTGTCAACCATCAAAGCTTCGTTCGGCGCCTATACAGTGATGCGAGGCACAACCTATACAATGAGCACCGACATAAATGGTGAACGAGAAATATGTCTTAATACCCAAAACACCCATTTCACTGCCGCCCATGGCCCTAGTTTTGTGCCAGACAACGGGCTGTCAACTGGACATATCCTGACAAGTAATTACTTCGCGGACCTTCTGTAAATTCAGCAGTACTCAATGAGCACATCATCTCTGATCGGCAAATGCCGAATCTAATAGGGTATTTTGTTAGATTCGGCATTTCGGCTCACCGCAAACAATATCAACATGAAAAGCCATCAGTACACGGTCTTTAACAGCACCTCCAGCGCCTCCGCTTTTTTCGAGTGGACAACCATTATTCTGCCGCAGAACCCAAAGACTTTTCGATACGTTTAACAGCCGCAAACGAAGTCACTTGATTAATTCGGTCCTGGGCTGCCTGTACGATATCTGTCGCGGTCCACCCCAGCCAAGGACGTTCCAAAGGGCATATCGAAGACTCGCCCTACTTCGAAGACATTGTCTAAGAGGCGTTATCACAGGGATAAATAATTTCATCTAACAGGCTTGGAGGATTATTTAGCCTCCAATCGGTCAAAGCTCATCCATCAGGACTTGGTTTTTCACGGCCTTGTTGAATAGGCCCTTCCAACTTTTACTTATCGTTTCAACGCTCCGGGCGCGTACACGTTGATCAACTCAGACGAAAAGTGGACCTCGAATTCGTAAGTAGTGACACCGTTGCTTGGATGTTCGCAGGACGCGCAGGCATACGCCCCGGAACTATTCCGGGGCAACGTGTGGAACGCCGGGTTTACGCTAGGGATCAAGTATCGCCGTCATCATAGGTTTCGCTGTCTTCCCCTTCGTTGTAGGGGTTTTCCGCGTCTTCCTTGGGCGCGGGCTGGGCCTGGGGTTGCCAGCTGCCGGAGTTGACCTCTTGTTGCTTTTTCTTGGTGACCGGGCCGGTGTCTTTCCATTGGGGCGTTCCCGCGCCTGCATGCGCTGGGGCGCTCGAGAACCCCAGGGCGGCGAGCAATACCAGAAAGATAAAGCGCTCAACACTAGGCACGGTGTTCCCCTATTCTGTCATCGGAATGAGAAACGCTAGACCGGATGTCAAGTTCTCGCCAGTGCCATGACGAATGAAGATCAACATGCGGGAGCGGGCTTGCTCGCGAAAGCAGTGGATCAGGCAGTACATCTGGTGAATGACGCACCGCCTTCGCGAGCAAGCCCGCTCCCACATTTTTGATTTGCGCCAGCCAAAAAAAAGGGCGAAGCCATCACAGCTTCGCCCTTGTTTCTAGCGCTCAGCGCTTAATGGTGCTCACGCGTCGCGCGGAATTTCACATCCGGCCAACGCTCTTCCATCAATGCAAGGTTGACCCGCGTCGGCGCCAGGTACGTCAAGTGCCCACCGCCGTCGATCGCCAGGTTTTCCACGGCCTTGTTGGAGAACTCTTCGAGCTTCTTCTTATCGCTGCAGTCGATCCAGCGTGCGGAATACACGGTGATGGGCTCGTAGGAGCATTCGACCTTGTATTCCTCTTTCAAACGGCTGGCGACCACGTCGAACTGCAGCACACCGACGGCGCCGAGGATGATGTCGTTGCTGCGCTCGGGGAAGAACACCTGGGTGGCGCCCTCTTCCGCCAGTTGCTGCAGGCCTTGGCGCAGTTGCTTGGACTTGAGCGGGTCGCGCAGGCGTACGCGGCGGAACAGTTCCGGGGCGAAGTGCGGGATACCGGTGAAGCCCAGCGCTTCGCCTTCGGTGAAGGTGTCGCCGATCTGAATGGTGCCGTGGTTGTGCAGGCCGATGATGTCGCCGGCGTAGGCCTCTTCGAGCTGTTCACGCTCGGAGGAGAAGAAGGTCAGGGCGTCGCCGATGCGCACGTCCTTGCCGGTGCGCACGTGGCGCATCTTCATGCCTTTTTCGTAGCGGCCGGAGCAGATGCGCATGAAGGCGATACGGTCGCGGTGCTTGGGGTCCATGTTCGCCTGGATCTTGAACACGAAGCCGGTGAACTTCTCTTCAACCGGCTCGACGGTGCGCTCGTTGGCCACACGCGCCAAGGGTTTGGGTGCCCAATCCACCACGGCGTCGAGCACGTGGTCGACGCCGAAGTTGCCCAAGGCAGTGCCGAAGAACACCGGGGTCAACTGGCCGTCGAGGAACTCCTGCTGGTTGAATTCATGGCAGGCACCCTGCACCAGTTCCAACTGGTCGACGAAGCGGTCGTACTCGTCACCCAGGTGGGCGCGGGCTTCGTCGGAGTCGAGCTTTTCGATGATTTTCACATCGGTGCGCTCATGCCCGTGGCCGGCGGTGTAGACAATGATGTAGTCGTCGGCCAGGTGGTACACGCCTTTGAAGTCGCGGTAGCAACCGATCGGCCAGGTGATCGGCGCGGCCTTGATCTTCAGGACGGCTTCGATTTCATCCAGCAGCTCGATCGGGTCGCGGATGTCGCGGTCGAGTTTGTTGATGAAGCTGACGATCGGCGTGTCACGCAGCCGGCACACGTCCATCAATGCGATGGTGCGTGGCTCGACGCCTTTACCGCCGTCCAGAACCATCAGCGCCGAGTCCACCGCGGTGAGGGTGCGGTAGGTGTCTTCGGAGAAGTCTTCGTGGCCTGGGGTGTCGAGCAGGTTGACCATGTGGTCGCGATACGGGAACTGCATGACCGACGTGGTAATGGAAATACCCCGTTGTTTTTCCATTTCCATCCAGTCGGAGGTGGCATGGCGGTCGGATTTGCGCGATTTCACCGTGCCGGCCACTGCGATCGCCTTGCCCATCAGCAACAGCTTTTCGGTGATGGTGGTTTTACCGGCATCGGGGTGGGAAATAATGGCGAAAGTGCGGCGTTTCGCGACTTCGGCGGCCTGGTGGGTCATGGGAAATCGCCTGGCAGGTGAGTCAAAAAAGGGCGGCGAGTATAGCGCAAACCGGGCGCGCCGGACCACCGTTCACCCGGTTGGGGGTGGCTAAATGCGGCCAAGTGTGGAACCTTTTAAAAGGTGGAGACGTCCATTCCCCTGCCAACGCACTCGTGCCAGGGGCTGAAAAATCAGCAAGTTAGCCTGACGGGGCAGCGCTTATGGCTCGAACTCATGCCGCTTTTGACGGCATTGGCGAGCTGCATTTCGCGACCACATTCCGCTGACAGCCAGCCATGGCATGCCACGCGGGAATGTGTTCGTCGACAGAAGAAAAAAGGAGTCCGCCTGTGGCTATTCGCTATGGCAAAGGGCTTATGGGAGGCGCGGTTGTCGTCGCGCTCCTGGCCCTGCTGGTCCACTGGATCGGCATCAACACGATCGAACTGTACCGCGACGATTTAGTGTTCTACCTGCAAGCTCATCTGATCCTGGTTCTTGTCTCCATGCTGGCGGCCCTCGTTGTGGGCATCCCCGCCGGTATCCTGCTCAGCCGACCGAACATGGTCGGGCGCGCAGAACGCTTCATGCAGATCTTCAACATCGGCAACACGATTCCTCCCCTGGCCGTACTGGCCATCGCCCTCGGTGTCCTCGGCATCGGCAGCGGCCCGGCGATCTTCGCGCTGTTCCTCGCTTCCCTGCTGCCCATCGTGCGTAACACCTACGAAGGCCTGAAAAACGTCCAGGGTTCCCTGAAAGAAGCCGCCACCGGCATCGGCATGACGCCGCGTCAGGTGCTGTTGCGCGTGGAATTGCCCAACGCCGTGCCGATCATCATCGGTGGTGTGCGCGTGGCCCTGGCGATCAACGTCGGTACCGCACCGCTGGCGTTCCTGATTGGCGCCAACAGCCTGGGCAGCCTGATCTTCCCCGGCATCGCCCTGAACAATCAGCCGCAATTGCTGCTCGGCGCCGCGTGCACCGCACTGCTGGCATTGCTGCTGGACGGCCTGGTGACCCTGGCCAGCCGCCTCTGGCTGGAACGCGGGTTGCGTGCGTCTTGAGGCTTGGCAAAGGAATACGTATGAAAAAGCTGACATTGATACTGAGCTGCGTCCTGCTGTTTGCAGGCATCGCGCAGGCCGCTGAAAAACCGGTGATCCGCATCGGCGCGCGGGTGTTCACCGAACAGACCCTGCTGGCCGAGATCACGTCCCAGTACCTGCGCACCAAGGGCTATGACGCCCAGATAACCGGCGGCCTGGGCAGCAACCTGGCGCGCAGCGCCCAGGAAAGCGGGCAATTGGACCTGCTGTGGGAATACACCGGGGTTTCCCTGGTGGCCTACAACCATATCGACGAGAAACTCGACAGCGAACAGTCCTACGCACGGGTGAAAGAACTCGATGCGAAAAAAGGCCTGGTCTGGCTCTCGCCGTCGCGTTTCAGCAACACCTACGCCCTGGCCTTGCCCGACAACGTGGCCAAGGAATTTCCGCACATCAACAGCATCAGCGACCTGACCCAGGCCCTGGCGGAAAAAACCAAGGGCACGCGCCTGGTCGCCCTGGACACCGAGTTCGCCAACCGTTCCGACGGCATGGGCGGCATGGTCAAGCTGTACGACATGAACCTGACCCGCAAAAACACCCGGCAGATGGACGCGGGGCTGGTCTACACCGCGCTGCGTAATGGCCAGGTGTTTGCCGGCCTGGTCTACACCACCGACGGTCGCCTGAATGCCTTCAAACTCAAGCTGCTGGAAGACGACAAGCACTACTTCCCGGACTACACCGCCGCGCCGGTGATTCGCCAGGCGTATCTCGACCAGCATCCGCAACTGGCGGCTGAACTCAAGCCGCTGGCCGACCTGTTCGACGACAACACCATGCGCGAGCTGAATGCGCGGGTCGACGTCAACCATGAAAGCCCGTCCGCTGTTGCCGCCGATTTCCTGCGCCAGCATCCGATCAATCAATAAGAGGAGAAGACATGGAATTTCTGAACGCCTTTTCCCATCTTGATTGGGCCCAAGTCCTGCACCTGACCTGGCAGCACATTACGCTGGTCGGCATTGCAGTCATCTTGGCAATCGTCGTAGGCGTGCCCCTGGGCGTCTTGATGACCCGCTTCCCGACCTTGGCCGGCCCGCTGCAAGCCAGCGCAACGGTGCTGCTGACCGTGCCGTCCATCGCCCTGTTCGGCCTGCTGTTGCCGTTCTACTCCAAATTCGGCCAGGGCCTGGGGCCGATGCCGGCGATCACCGCCGTGTTCCTCTACTCCCTGTTGCCGATCATGCGTAACACCTACCTGGCCCTCACCGGCGTGGAGCCGGGTATTCGCGAAGCCGCCAAAGGCATCGGCATGACCTTCGGCCAGCGCCTGCGCATGGTCGAGCTGCCGATTGCCGTGCCGGTAATCCTGGCCGGTGTGCGCACCGCCGTGGTGATGAACATTGGTGTGATGACCATCGCCGCCACCATCGGTGCCGGTGGCCTGGGTGTACTTATTCTGGCTTCCATCAGCCGCAGCGACATGTCGATGCTGATCGTTGGCGCCGTGCTGGTCAGTCTCCTGGCCATCTTCGCCGACCTGCTCTTGCAATGGCTGCAACGCTCGCTGACTCCAAAAGGATTGCTCAAATGATCGAACTTCAAAACCTGACCAAGACGTTTCAAAGCAACGGCAAGACTGTGTCCGCCGTCAACGACGTAAGCCTGACCGTCAACGAAGGCGAAATTTGCGTATTCCTGGGGCCTTCGGGCTGCGGCAAAAGCACCACGCTGAAGATGATCAACCGCCTGATCAAGCCGACCTCGGGCAAGATCCTGATCAACGGCGAAGACACCACCGACCTCGACGAAGTGACCCTGCGTCGCAACATCGGCTATGTGATCCAGCAGATCGGCCTGTTCCCCAACATGACCATCGAGGAAAACATCGTGGTCGTGCCCAAGCTGCTGGGCTGGGACAAGCAGAAATGCCACGACCGCGCCCGCGAGTTGATGAGCATGATCAAGCTGGAACCCAAACAGTACCTGCACCGCTATCCGCGCGAACTGTCCGGCGGCCAGCAACAGCGCATCGGCGTGATCCGTGCGCTGGCGGCGGATGCGCCGTTATTGCTGATGGACGAACCGTTCGGCGCGGTCGACCCGATCAACCGCGAGATGATCCAGAACGAGTTCTTCGAGATGCAACGCGCGCTGAACAAGACCGTGATCATGGTCAGCCACGACATCGACGAAGCTATCAAGCTGGGTGACAAGATCGCGATCTTCCGCGCCGGCAAGCTGCTGCAGATCGATCATCCGGACACCCTGTTGGCGCATCCGGCCGATGAGTTCGTCAGCAACTTCGTGGGCCAGGACAGCACCCTAAAGCGCCTGCTGCTGGTGAAGGCCGAGGATGCGGCGGACAACGCGCCGTCGGTGAGCCCGGAAACCCCGGTGGCCGAAGCGCTGGAACTGATGGACGAACTGGACCGTCGCTACGTGGTGGTCACCTGTGCCGAAAATAAGGCACTGGGTTATGTACGCCGGCGCGACCTGCACCGTCAGACCGGTACCTGCGGCCAGTACCTGCGCGAGTTCAACGCCACGGCGGCGTATGACGAGCATTTGCGCATCCTGCTGTCGCGCATGTATGAGTTCAACCGTTCGTGGTTGCCGGTGATGGATGCGGAGCGGGTGTTTTTGGGTGAAGTGACCCAGGAGTCGATTGCCGAGTACCTGAGTTCGGGTAAGTCGCGCGGCGGCAAGACCAGTATCGTTTCGCCGGCCGAAACCGCACAGGCCTGATCTGACACAACTCGGTTGAAACTGTGGGAGCGGGCTTGCTCGCGAAAGCGGTGCATCAGTCAATATTTCGCTGACTGGTACACCGCTTTCGCGAGCAAGCCCGCTCCCACATTTGGACCTGCGGTGTATCCAGAAATACCTTCAATTCCCCACCTGCGGGGAACATCATTCCGTCACACCGGTCGGTTACATAAGTAGCTGCACGCGGTCGCGCGACGAACGCGTGCAAAAACGCGACATTTTTTGTTGATCCCACGCCCATCAAGCCCTAAAGTTCGCGCCGAACGTCCATGCTGGAAACGATCCATCCGGCTCAAGTACTGACGACGAGACAGCAAGGCCAAGGGAAGCATCCATTCCCATGGCCTTTTTGCTTTCGGCGACATGCCTTGGGAAGTAGGCGAACCAAAGTGGGGATACGGAGGACGTTCATTTGCACCCATTGCTAATTTCAGTTTGCCCCTAGGAGTCTCCAGCATGTCGATCAACGTCGAAGATTATTTCGCGCGCGCCACCTTTGACAAAATGAAGGCGTTCGCCGACAAGCAAGAAACCCCGTTCGTGGTGATCGACACCGCGATGATCAGCCAGGCCTACGATGACCTGCGCGCCGGTTTCGAATTCGCCAAAGTCTATTACGCGGTCAAGGCCAACCCTGCCGTCGAGATCATCGACCTGTTGAAAGACAAGGGTTCGAGCTTCGACATCGCCTCGATCTACGAGCTGGACAAGGTCATGGACCGCGGCGTCAGCGCCGACCGTATCAGCTACGGCAACACCATCAAGAAATCCAAGGACATCCGCTACTTCTACGAGAAAGGCGTGCGCCTGTTCTCCACCGACTCCGAAGCCGACCTGCGCAACATCGCCAAGGCCGCGCCGGGTTCGAAAGTGTACGTGCGCATCCTCACCGAAGGCTCGACCACGGCTGACTGGCCGCTGTCGCGCAAGTTCGGCTGCCAGACCGACATGGCCATGGACCTGCTGATCCTGGCCCGTGACCTGGGCCTGGTGCCGTACGGCATCTCGTTCCACGTCGGTTCGCAACAGCGCGACATCAGCGTGTGGGACGCGGCGATCGCCAAGGTCAAAGTGATCTTCGAACGCCTGAAGGAGGAGGACAACATCCACCTCAAGCTGATCAACATGGGCGGCGGCTTCCCGGCCAACTACATCACCCGCACCAACAGCCTGGAAACCTACGCCCAAGAGATCATCCGTTTCCTCAAGGAAGACTTCGGCGATGACCTGCCGGAAATCATCCTGGAGCCGGGCCGTTCGTTGATCGCCAACGCCGGCATCCTGGTCAGCGAAGTGGTGTTGGTGGCGCGCAAATCGCGTACCGCCGTCGAGCGCTGGGTATACACGGACGTGGGCAAGTTCTCCGGCCTGATCGAAACCATGGACGAAGCCATCAAGTTCCCGATCTGGACCGAGAAGAAGGGCGAGATGGAAGAAGTGGTCATCGCCGGCCCCACCTGTGACAGCGCCGACATCATGTATGAAAACTACAAGTACGGCCTGCCGCTGAACCTGGCGATCGGTGACCGCTTGTACTGGCTGTCGACCGGCGCGTACACCACCAGCTACAGCGCGGTTGAGTTCAATGGCTTTCCGCCATTGAAATCGTTTTACGTATAAACGCAGCGGCAAGCAAAAGCCCACGACCTGTCGTGGGCTTTTTTGTGCTTAAAAGGAATGTTTCTCGACAAGGCACGGCATAATGCGCGCCCTGTCCTACATATTCAGATAGACGAGGCCGTCAGACGTGTTGAAGAAAACCCTGTTCCAGTTGCACTGGTTCTTCGGCATTACCGCCGGGCTGGTGCTGGCCTTGATGGGGATCACCGGGGCTGCGGTCTCGTTTCAGGATGAAATACTGCGGGCGCTGAACCCGAGCGTGCTGACCGTGGAGAAACGCGAAGCCGGGGTACTGCCGCCCGCCGAACTGGTGCGCAAGCTGGAGGCCAGCGCAGGCCAGACCGTCTCACGGCTCTGGGTGGAAAGCGAAAGCGGCAACGCCGCGCGGGTGCTCTTCACCTCACCGGCGGGTGAGCCGCGCGCCCAGTTGCGCTACTTCGACCCCTACACCGGCAACTTCGTGGGCGATGTCGTCGGCCAGGACCTGTTCGAGTTTATTCTGCAGTTTCACCGTTTTCTGGTCATGGGCGAAACCGGCCGGCAGATCACCGGCGCCTGCACGCTGATCCTGGTGTTTTTCTGTCTGTCCGGCTTGTACCTGCGCTGGCCACGCCAAGTGGCGAGTTGGCGAGCCTGGTTGGCCGTGGACTGGCGTAAGAAGGGCCGCAGCTTCAACTGGGACCTGCACTCGGTGTTCGGCACCTGGTGCCTGCTGGCCTACCTGCTGTCGGCACTGACCGGCCTGACCTGGTCCTACGATTGGTACAGCCAGGGCCTGATCCGATTGCTCTCCGACGCGCCACAGAACGAACGGGTGCGCAAGCGCGGCCCGACGCCAGAGGGCGCGGCGCAAGTGGCCAACTACGACGCGATCTGGAGCAGCATCTACAGCAACGCCGGCCCAGGCTTGAGCGCCTATAACATCCGCATGCCAGCCGTCGCCGGGCAACCGGCCACGGTTTACTACCTGCTGAAAGATTCGCCCCATGATCGCGCCGTGAACCAGATCAACCTGGATCCGGCCACCGGCGAGGTCACTGCCCACGACAGGTATGCCGGCAAGTCACTCGGTTCTCGGCTGCTGACCAGCGTGTACGCGCTGCACACTGGCAGTTACTTTGGCCTCGCGGGGCGGATCATCCTCACGCTCAGCTCGGTGCTGATGCCCTTGTTCTTCATCACCGGCTGGCTGCTGTACCTGGACCGTCGGCGCAAAAAACGCCAGGTGCGTGATGCGCGTAAAGGCCTAGCGCCCCATACCAGCGACGCCCCGGCCTGGCTGATCGGCTTTGCCAGCCAAAGCGGTTTCGCCGAACAACTGGCCTGGCAGACCGCCGGCCAATTGCAGGCGGCCGGTTTGCCGGTGAAGGTGCAGCCTTTGGGCAGCGTCAGCCAGGACGACCTGCGCCAGTCGGAAAATGCGCTGTTTGTGGTCAGTACCTTCGGCGACGGCGAAGCCCCGGACAACGCCCGTGGTTTCGAGCGCAGCGTGCTCGGGCAGGACCTGTCGCTCAAGGGCCTGAACTACTCGGTGCTGGCCCTGGGCGATCGCCAATACGAACACTTCTGTGGCTTTGCCCGGCGCCTGCATTTCTGGTTGACCAACCAAGGGGGCAACCCGTTGTTCGCCCCTGTCGAAGTCGACAGCGGCGACACCACGGCGCTGCTGCACTGGCAACAGCAGCTCGGGCAACTGACCGGCCACGCGCCCGCAACGGCCTGGCCGCTTGCACAGTATGAAAACTGGACACTGAGCCAACGCCGCCTGCTCAACCCCGGTAGCAGCGGCTCGCAGGTCTATCTGCTCGGCCTCAGCTCGCCATCGCCACACCGTTGGCAAGCCGGCGACCTGGTGGAAGTGCTGCCACGCAATTGCTCCCGGGCCATCGAGCACTTCCTCGAAGGCCTGGGCCTGGCCGGCAGCGACGGCGTACTGATCGACGACATGCCACAGACGCTCAACCAGGCCCTGGCCACGCGCCAACTGCCGGACAACCGCGCCCATCTGGTGGGCCTGCACGCCCAGGCTCTGGTCAATGCACTGGTGCCTCTGGGCATGCGCGAATACTCCATCGCCTCGATTGCAAGCGAAGGTGTGCTGGAACTGATCGTGCGCCAGGAACGCCACCCCGACGGCAACCTGGGTCTGGCCAGCGGCTGGCTCACCGAGCACGCCGCCCTGGGTTCGAGCATCAGCCTGCGCCTGCGCCGCAACAGTGGCTTCCACCTGCCGGACGCACCGGTGCCGCTGGTCCTGGTGGGCAACGGCACCGGCCTGGCCGGCCTGCGCAGTTTGCTCAAGGCACGCATTGCCGACGGCCAGCAGCGCAACTGGCTGCTGTTTGGCGAACGCAATATCGCCCATGACTTCCTGTGCCAGGACGAGCTGCAAGGCTGGCTGGCCAGCGGTGACCTGGCGTTGCTGGACCTGGCGTTTTCCCGCGATCAGGCGGAGAAAATCTACGTGCAGGACCGCCTGCGCGAATCCGCCGAGGTGTTGCGCAAGTGGCTCAACGAAGGCGCGGCGATTTACGTGTGCGGGAGTTTGCAGGGGATGGCGGCCGGGGTGGATCAGGCGCTGGTGGATATAGTGGGGAGCGAGGCCGTGGAGCGGTTGATCGAACAGGGGCGCTATCGTCGGGATGTGTACTGATCCCTCACAGACACTGAAGATCAAACTGTGGGAGCTGGCTTGCCTGCGATAGCGGTGTATCAGCAACACATCTGCAAGCTGACCCACCGCTATCGCAGGCAAGCCAGCTCCCACAGTTTTTGATCGCATTCTAACTCAGGCGGGTTGCAGCTTTTGCTCGAACACCGAGACGCCATCCAAGTCCCGCAAAATCACGGTCAACTCCGCCGTCTGCCCATCAATCTGCACCTCGCCAAAAAACTGGAATCCTGCAAATGGTGAAGTGTTCTGCGCCGGCGGCGCTTTTTCAAACACCACTTGCGGCCCAAAAGTTTTGTCCAACGGGTTGGGCCCGAAACTCCCCGCGTTCAGCGGCCCGGCGACAAATTCCCAGAACGGCTCGAAATCCTGGAACGCCGCGCGGTCCGGGTGGTAATGATGCGCCGCGCAGTAGTGCACATCCGCCGTCAGCCACACATGGTTGCGTACCTGTTGGGCCCTTAGAAACCCCAGTAACTCGGCGATTTCCACCTCGCGGCCTTGCGGCGCACCCGGGTCGTTATTGGCGATGGCCTCCCAGCGCGGCACGCCGGGGCTCACTTCGCCGTCGGGCACGCCAAGGCCAATGGGCATATCAGCGGCAATGACTTTCCACTGCGCCTGGGACGCTTTGAGTTCGCGCTTGAGCCAGTCGAGTTGTTCGCGACCGAGAAAGGGTTTTTCAGCGCCCAGGTTGTCGTCGTTGGGCCCGCGATAGCTGCGCATGTCGAGCACGAACACATCCAGCAATGGACCATACCCGAGCTTGCGATAAATCCGCCCGCCCCCGTCGGCGGCCTGTCGGCGCATCGGTGAATATTCCAGCCAGGCCTGGCGCGCGCGGCCCACCAAGGTGTTGATGTCCTTGACCTGGTAGCGCTCATCGAGCGGCTTGCTCGGCGACCAGTTGTTCACCACTTCGTGGTCGTCCCACTGCCAGATCTGCGGCACCTCGGCGTTGAACCTGCGCACGTTTTCATCCATCAGGTTGTAGCGGTAATTGCCGCGATAATCGTCGAGGGTTTGCGCGACTTTGCTCTTGGCCTCGGTGGTGATATTGCGCCAGATGCGCCCGCCTTCGGTGGCCAGTTGCGCCGGCACCGGGCCGTCGGCGTAGATGGTGTCGCCGCTGTGGATAAAGAAGTCCGGCAGGCGCAGGCGCATGGCTTCGTAGATGCGCATGCCGCCGATGTCCGGGTTGATGCCGAAGCCTTGGCCGACCGTGTCGCCGCTCCACACAAAACGGATGTCGCGACGCTGTTGCGGCACGCTGCGCAAGTGGCCGAACCAGGGTTCGCTGGGGATGCCGGTCTGGGCATCTTCGAAGTGCACGCGGTAGAAAATCGCCTGGTCGGTGGGCAGTCCGGTGAGTTCGACGCGGGCGGTAAAGTCGCTGCGATTGTCGGCCAGGGGTGAGATGAACCGGCGTGGGTTGCTGAACACGCTGCGGGTGTCCCACTCCACCACCATGCGCGCCGGGCGGTCGCTGCGGCTCCAGATCATGGCGCGGTCGCCGAGCAGGTCACCGGACTGCACGCCGTCGGTGAGTTGCGGCCGGTCCTTGA
Organism: Pseudomonas azadiae; assembly: GCF_019145355.1. Lineage (NCBI taxonomy): Bacteria > Pseudomonadati > Pseudomonadota > Gammaproteobacteria > Pseudomonadales > Pseudomonadaceae > Pseudomonas > Pseudomonas azadiae. The sequence continues at coordinate 320,453 of NZ_JAHSTY010000001.1, forward strand.
CCGAAGCGATCACCGCCGGGGCCAGGCCCGGCAGCAACAGACCGGCACCGACGGCTTGTATCACGCGGCGGCGGCCAAGATCGAAGTGGCTCATGCGGGTGCCCTCTTGAGTCATCAAAAGAGCAACTTAAGCACGGGTGAATGAAGCAGAGATGACACCGCCCTGTGGGAGCTGGCTTGCCTGCGATAGCCATAGGTATCTACACAACTTTCAAAGGCTGACAAATTTCCCTGTAGTGAGCGGGCTTGTCCCGCGCTGGGTGGCGAAGCCGCCCCAATAAAGACGCCGCGCGGTTTCAGACAAACCCAATTCGCCTGGTTTGGGGCCGCTTCACAGCCCAGCGCGGGACAAGCCCGCTCACTACAAAAATGTGTAGATACCCATGCTGCGATAGCGGTGTATCAGTCACAAATGTGCAAGCTGACCCACCGCTATCGCAGGCAAGCCAGCTCCCACAGTTTTACGCGGGTGTAACCGCCAGCTCCACCGCTTCCGGCCGCTTGATCAGCGCATACACCAGCCCGGTCAGCAGGCTGCCGGCGACAATCGCCAGCAGATACAGCAACGCGTGGTTCATCGCATTCGGAATCACCAGTACAAACAAGCCGCCATGGGGCGCCGCCAGTTTGCAGCCGAAGTACATCGACAGGGCACCGGTCAAGGCGCCGCCGGCAATGCTGGCCGGGATCACGCGCAATGGGTCCTTGGCGGCAAACGGAATCGCGCCCTCGGAGATAAAGCACATGCCGAGGATCATCGCCGCCTTGCCCGCCTCACGCTCAGTCTGGGCGAACTTGCGTCGCGCCAGGAACGTGGCGATGCCCATGCCAATCGGCGGCACCATGCCGGCCGCCATGGTCGCCGCCATCGGCGCGCCACTGGACGCCGCCAGCAACCCGACGGAAAACGCATACGCCGCCTTGTTGATCGGCCCGCCCAGGTCGACACACATCATGCCGCCCAACAGAACACCCAGCAGCACTGCGTTGGTGGTGCCCATGGTGGCAAGGAAGTCGGTGAGGCCGGTAAGCATGCGCGCCACAGGCGGGCCCACCAGATAGATCATCGCCAGGCCCGTGAACAGGCTCGCCAGCAACGGGATGATCAGGATCGGCTTGAGCGCCTCCAGGCTCTGGGGCAACTTCACCGCGCGCGTGATCAGCTTGACGCAGTAGCCGGCGAGGAAACCGGCGAAGATCCCGCCAATAAACCCCGCGCCCAAGGTGCCGGCCAGCAAGCCGCCGATCATGCCGGGCGCAATGCCGGGCCGGTCGGCAATCGAGTAGGCGATGTAGCCCGCCAGCAATGGCACCATCAACATGAATGCACGGTCACCCACGGTTTTCAGCGCCGCCGCCAGGGTGCCTTCCTGTTCAAACGCATGAATGCCGAACACGAACGACAAGGCAATCAACAACCCGCCCGCCACCACCATCGGCAACATGAACGACACGCCCGTAAGCAAATGCTTGTACACGCCGGTCTTTTCTTTTTTGGCCACCGCACCGCCGGCTGCGCTCTCCACCGCACCTTCGGCGAGGGCTTTGTTGAGCGTGGCTTCGGATTGCTTGAGGGCGATGCCGGTGCCGCAGCGGTAGATCTTCTTGCCGGCAAAGCGCTCGGTGGCGACTTCGATATCGGCCGCCAGCAACACCACGTCAGCGTCGGCGATGGCCTGCGGGCTCAGCGGCGTGCGCGCGCCCACAGAACCCTGGGTCTCGACCTGCAAGTCGTAGCCCAAGCGCTTGGCCGTCTGTTGCAAGGCTTCGGCGGCCATGAAGGTGTGGGCCACGCCGGTGGGGCACGCGGTAATCGCAACGATACGTGGCGCCTGTTTGGCCGCCTCCTGCGGTGCGACATACACCTGCGCCTCCTCGGCGCCGCGACGCAACACCGCGTCAACATCCGCCAACGCCTGGGCCGGGGTAATCTGGAACACGCGCTTGCCGACAAACCGCTGCATATCCACCGGCGTGCTGCTGACCAGCAGCACCCATTCGGCGTCGTCGAGGGTGGCCTGGGACAACTGGCGTTCCGGGCGCTGCACGTCCACCACTTCAACACTGGTGTGCAGGCCCATGCGCTGTGCGGCGGCGTCCAACAAGCGGGCGCACAGCACACTGGTGACCATGCCGTTCGGGCAGGCGGTAACAATGGCTAACTTCATCACAAACCCTCTTATTGTTCTGTGAGCGTGCGTATTTGGACGCCGCTTTCCAGACGCGCCAATTGCGCGTCATCACTGATACCAAAGCCGATCTGCGTCACCGCCATCGCGGCAATCGCCGTGGCGCGGCGCAAGGTGTGCTCCGGTGTATCGCCACTGAGCAAACCGTGCAGCATCCCGGCCAGCAGCGAGTCGCCGGCGCCTACGGTACTGGCCACCTCCACCGTTGGCGGCGTGGCGTGCAGCGTTGCACCCGAGCTGTACCAGGTCACGCCCGCCGCACCGTCGGAAACCACCACATGCTCCACGCCCTGTTGATGCAGTTGATTGATTGCATCGGTGGGATTACCAAGGACTTCGGCCAGCTCTTCGGTGTTGGGTTTGACCAGCCACGGGCCGGCCTGCAGACCCGCGCGCAAGGCTTCGCCGCTGGTGTCCAAGGCGACTTTCAAGCCGAGGTCTTTCAACTGTTGCAGCATTGCTTGAAACCATTGCGGGCTGACGCCGCGCGGCAAGCTACCGGCGACCACCACCGCGTCGAACCCGGGGCCGATGATCGCGATCATGTTGAGCAAGTCCTTTTGTGCCTGCTCACTCACCAGCGGCCCCGGGGCATTGATGTCGGTGACCTGGCCATCCTGTTCGGCAATCTTGATATTGCTGCGGGTTTCGCCGGGCACGCGAATGAACGCGTCGCCAAAGCCGCGGCTGGCAATCAGCGCGTCGAACGCCTCGGGGTTCGCTGCACCGAGAAAACCGCCGACGCTCAGGTGATGACCGAGGTCCGCCAACACCTGCGCCACATTCACGCCTTTGCCGGCGGCATGGGTCAGCAGGGTTTCGCTGCGGTTGACTGCACCCGGCTCCAGGCGCGGCAGGCGCACGGTCAGGTCCAACGCCGGGTTCAGCGTCAGGGTCAGAATATGTGCCATTTACACGGCCTCCACTAAGGCACGCACTTCGGCGGGCGAGCCCACCGCGAGTGCTTTTTGCGCCAGGCCCTGGGCCTGGCTCAGACTGAATTCGCGCACGCGCGCCTTCACTTCGGGAATGCTGCGGGCCGACACGCTCAACTCATCCACACCCAGGCCGATCAGCACCGGCACCGCCAGCGGGTCCGCCGCCAACTCCCCGCACACGCCGACCCATTTGCCATGGGCATGGGCGGCGCGCACGGTGATGTCGATCAGTTGCAGGACCGCCGGGTGCAAGCCATCCGCTTGCGCGGACAAGGTCGGGTGACCACGGTCGATAGCCAGGGTGTACTGCGTCAGGTCGTTGGTGCCGACGCTGAAGAAGTCCACCTCCTTGGCCAGCACCGGCGCAAGCAAGGCGGCCGACGGCACCTCGATCATGATGCCCAGCTGCAGGTCCGCCACCGGGATTTCCAGGCGCAGGCGCTCGGTCATGTCGCGGGCCGCACGCCATTCATCGACGCTGCCAACCATGGGGAACATGATGCGCAGCGGGCGGTTGTCCGCCGAACGCAGCAGTGCGCGCAATTGCGCTTCCATGATCTGCGGGCGCTGCAAGGTGAGGCGAATGCCGCGCACGCCAAGGAAGGGGTTTTCCTCCTCGGCAATCGGCCAGTAAGGCAGCGGTTTGTCACCGCCTACATCGAGGGTGCGCACCACCAGCGGGCGACCGGCCAAGCCGTCGAGAACGCGGCGGTACTCGGCTTCCTGGGTGGCTTCGTCCGGCGCTTGCGGGTGAGCCATGAAAATCAGTTCGGTGCGCAGCAAGCCGATGCCTTCGGCACCCTGCTCCACTGCGCCGGCGACACCGGCGCTTTCACCGATGTTGGCGAACACTTCCACGGCGTGGCCGTCACGGGTCAGCGCCGGTTCATGGCGCTGCCGGGCGGCGGCTTGCAGGCGTTGCTCGCGGGTATCGCGCTCCACCGTGGCGCGTTGCAGGGTGGCGGCGTCGGGGGCCACATGCAGGCGGCCGCGCTGGCCGTCGAGCAGCAGTGGCGTGCCCGAGGCCAGCAGCAAGACCGCCGGGCCGGCGCCGACCAGGGCCGGGATGCCAAGGGCACGGGCGACAATGGCACTGTGGGCGGTAGCGCCACCACGGGCGGTGAGGATGCCGGCGACGCGCGCGGGATCAAGCCGCGCAACATCGGACGGGCCGACTTCATCCATGACCAGGATGTAAGGCTCGCCGGGTTCCGGGGCGGTTTCGACGCCGCACAGTTGCGCCAGCACCCGGCGGCCGATGTCCCGCAGGTCGGCGGCGCGCTCGGCGAGCAAGGCATCCTGCAGCGACTCCTGCTGCTTGGCGGCCGCTTCGATCACGCTCATCCACGCCGCTTGCGCGCTCTCGCCCTGCTTGAGGCGGGTGTCGACTTCATCGGTGAGTTCCGGGTCGTCGAGCATTTCCTGGTGGGTGATGAAAATCTCGCGGATGGCCTTGGCGGGGTTGCGTTCGATCAGGCCCTGGATATCACGGCGCACCTCGGCCAGGGCGCTTTGCAGGCGCTGGCGTTCGATCGCCGAGGACTCGCCGCGCAGCGGGTATTCGAAGACGTGCTGAACCTGGATGTGCGCTGGGCCGATGGCGATGCCCGGTGCGGCGGCGATGGCCTGCACCTGGCTGCCGGCCTGCGGCGCGCTGAGCAGCGGCTCGATATCGAGCACTTGCGGTTGTTCGCTCAGGGTCGGCAGCGGCTCGACGTCTTCGCCGAGGCCTTCTTGCACCGCGGCCAGCAGTGCGGGCAGTGCGTCATCGGCAATCGTCGGCTCGGCGACGAACTCCAGCACCTGGCCACGTCGCGCGCCGAGGCTCAACAGCTTGCTCAGGCTTTTGACCGACACCGCGCCCACCGGGCCATCGACGATGCGCACGCGGATATCGCCTTCAAAGCTTTTCGCCAATTGCGCCAGGATCTTGGCCGGGCGCGCATGCAGGCCGTGGGCGTTGGCCAGGGTGATGCGTGCGCTGGGCCAATCCGGCGGCAATTCGCCGCCCAGTACTTCCAGCACCGCGCGGCTGCTGGTGGCGCGGCCGAGTTCCTGGCCGCGACCTTCAATCAGCAAGGCGCACAGGCGCTCAAGCAGCGTCTGGTGGGCCTCACCCAGGCTGGCCAGGCAGAACAGGCCATTGAGCGGCTGGCCGAGGTAACGCATGGGCTTGTCCGGGGTGACAAACGCCAGACCCGGACGCTTGACCGTTTGCTCGCTGTGCAACCACCACAGGCCATCGCCCAGAGGCAGCGCGTCGACCTGCTGCAACACGGCGGCGAAACCATTGCTTACACAATCGGCCTGGCGCAACAGCCGTGCGCCCCGCCATACCAATTCTTCGAAGTCATCGGCGGACACGCCCAGGCTGATCATCTGGGCATCCAGCGCCAGTTCCTGCGGCGCGCCCTGCAGCAATTTCAGCAGGGCTTCGGCCGTTCCGGCACGGCGCAGCGCCTGGCCCAGGTCGGTTTCGCCGAGGGCACGGGTGAGCAGTTGCAGCAGGCGCAGGTGTTCGTCGGATTTGGCGGCAATGCCGATGGCCAGGTATACGATCTGGCCGTCGCCCCAGTCCACCCCTTCGGGGAACTGCAGCAGGCGCACGCCGGTGGAGAACACCTGGTCGCGGGTTTCGGGGGTGCCGTGGGGGATGGCGATACCCTGGCCGAGAAAGGTCGAGCCTTGGGCTTCACGGGCTTGCAAACCACTCAGATAACCCTCGGCGACCAGGCCGTCGGCCACCAGTTTTTCAGCGAGCAGGTGCAAGGCAGCAGATTTATCCACAGCCACCTGGCCCATGGAAATCTGCTCTACAGTGAGCTCAAGCATGCCGTTCTCCTAGTTAGTGCGGTCGTGCACTAGGTATTGTTTTAAACAAACAGTGTAAGGGGTGTTCAAAATAACTGACTGAGCAGTCAATGGGCAGTAGCCACTCAGTCGCGAACGTCGTAAAAATACGCTGGCTGAAACGTTTAATCTAGAATTTATGGAAGACTACGCGTTAATTGCGCATCCTTGAAGGACCACTCGGCGATTGAGCCAGGACATGGGTCGCGTTCAGGAATCGGTTACGATTGGACAAAATGTCGGGGCGAGCGCCAGAAAACAAGGAAATCCCGGTTTGAAACTCAGTGATATCGCACGCCTGGCCGGTGTGTCCGTGACCACCGCCAGCTACGTCATCAATGGCAAGGCCGAACAGCAACGCATCAGCAATGCCACCGTCGAACGGGTGCGCGCTGTTGTCCAAGCCCATGGCTTTACCCCCAACCCCCAGGCCGCAGGGCTGCGCAGCCGGCACACGCGCACCTTGGGGTTTATCCTGCCCGACCTGGAAAACCCCAGTTACGCACGCATCGCCAAGCTCCTGGAGCAAGGCGCAAGGGCGCGCGGCTATCAGTTGCTGATCGCAAGCTCCGATGACGACGCTGGCAGCGAGCGCCAATTGCTGCAACTGTTCCGCGCCCGGCGCTGCGATGCGTTGTTTGTGGCCAGTTGCCTTCCGGCCAGCGATGACAGTTACCGCGAACTGCAAGCCAAGGGTTTGCCGGTGATCGCGATCGACCGGGAGATGGCGTCGGATCACTTTTGCTCGGTGGTCAGCGACGACCGCCAAGCGTGCCAGCAATTGACCAGCAGCCTGCTGCAGCCGTTGCCCAAGCAGATCGTGCTGATCGGCGCACGGCCCGAGCTGAGCATCAGCCAGGCGCGTGCCGCCGGTTTCCGGGAAGCCCTCCAAGGCTTCACCGGCGAGGTGATCGTCGAACACGGCGAAGCCTTCAGCCGTGACTGCGGCCGACAATTGATGGAGCAGCTTCTGCATCAATTGGGGCATTTACCTGACGCGCTGGTCACCACCTCCTACGTGCTGTTGCAGGGCGTATTCGATGCGCTGCATGACTTCCCGCTCAAATCGCGCCCGCTGCGCCTGGGCACCTTTGGTGATACCCAGTTGCTGGATTTCCTGCCGCTGCCGGTCAATGCCATGGCCCAGCAACATCAGTTGATTGCCGATACTGCTCTGCGCCTGGCCCTGGCCGCTATCGAAGAAGAACACTACCAACCCGGCGTACACGCCATCGGCCGCACCTTCAAACAGCGTATTCACGAGGCCTGAGCGTGGAGCTGATCGACACTCACACCCACCTGGACTTCGCGGATTTCGACAGCGACCGCCGCGAAGTCCTCGCCCACAGCCGGGCGTTGGGCGTGCGGCGCATGGTGGTGTTGGGGGTGTATCAGCGGAACTGGCAGCGGTTGTGGGATCTGGTGCAAGCGGACGAGGGATTGTTCGCCGCCTTTGGCCTGCACCCGGTGTACCTCGATGAGCATCGCCCTGCTGACCTGAGTGAACTGGGCGACTGGCTGACTCGCCTGCAGGGCCATCGGCAACTGTGTGCGGTCGGTGAAATTGGCCTGGATTACTTTGTCGAGCAACCGGACCGCGAACGCCAGCAAAGCCTGTTTGAAGCCCAGCTCAAGCTGGCGGTGGATTTCCAGCTGCCGGCGTTGCTGCATGTGCGGCGCAGCCACGCGGCGGTCATCGCGACCCTCAAGCGCATTCGCCTGCCCCGCGGCGGCATCATCCATGCGTTTGCCGGCAGCCGCGAAGAAGCCCGCGAGTACATCAAGCTCGGTTTCAAACTGGGCCTGGGCGGCGCCGCCACTTGGCCCCAGGCGCTGCGCATGCACAAGGTGCTGGCGCAACTGCCGCTCGACGCGGTGGTGCTGGAAACCGACTCCCCCGATATGGCGCCCGCCATGTACCCAGGCCAACGCAACAGCCCCGAGCATCTGCCGGCTATCTGTAGCGCGCTGGCCGAACGCATGGGCGTCAGTGCCCTGGTTCTGGCTGAAGCGAGCACACGTAACGCAAGCGAGCTCTTCCAGTGGTAATGCCTGTAGTGAGCGGGCTTGTCGAATCGTCGCACCGCCCGCGCTGGGTGGCGAAGCCGCCCCAAAACCTGCCACCCCATTCTGCCTGACAAAACGAGGCGGTCTTATTGGGGCGGCTTTGCCACCCAGCGCGGGACAAGCCCGCTCACTACAAAGAGATTGGTCAGTCCGCGACTAGGGCAAAACCGTCCAGATCGCAAACCCTGCATACCAGAGCACCGCCGCGCGCAGCAGCAGTTCCCACAGCCTGTCCAGGCTGTTGACACCCTCAGGTCCCAGCGCAGGTGGCGCAATTTCAGCGGCGGCCAAGCCGACTTTTTCCACCAGTTGGGCGGCGCTGATGTCCCAGTTCAGTAATTCGTGCAGCATCACGCGGCCGACGGCGACGAAGTTGCCGACCAAGGCAAAACTGGCCGCCAGCAGGCGTACCGGCACCCAGTCAAATGCGTGGCGCAGTTGCCCGGCACGCTCGGCGACCAGCGGGTTCTTGCTGTGCTCACTGGCCAGGGCAAGCAGGCGATAGGCCAGGGCCGCTACCGGGCCCAGCAGGAAGTACCAGAAAATCACCGCGAAAAAGCTCTGATAGGCCTGCCACACCAGATGGCCCTGGACACGTTCAAGCAATTGTTCGCCGTTGTCGGCGTTCAAGCTCAGGTCCCGCTCGGCCACATGCTCGGCCGCTTGCAGGTCGCCACGACGCCAGGCATCGCGGAAGGGACCGAGCCCGGCGAGCAGATCACCGCGGCCCAGGCTGTAGATCACCACCAGCAGGTGCACCGGCAGCGCCAACAGTCCATAGGCCACTGGCTCCAGCACCAGCAACAACAAGGCCAGCAACGCCACCGGCAGCAGCACCAGCAACGCCAGAATCAGCCAGGGCCGCTTGCTCATGCGCGGGCTCGATTCCAGCTTGGCCAGTTCGCGCAACCACCCACTGTCACGCTGCAACCGCTGGCGCAGGGCAGAGAATTTCTCGATCCATACAGCCAGCACCAACACCAGGAAACTCATCGTGCGTGTCCTCCATCCTGCAGGGCGCTGCGAAAGCGCGTCCAATCAAAAGCCGGGCCGGGATCGGTCTTGCGTCCCGGGGCAATGTCGCTATGACCACAAATGCGCTGGGCAGTGATGCCTGGGTAAGCGGCCAGCAGCTGGCGGGTCAGGTCGATCAAGGACGCATATTGAGCGTCGGTGAACGGTTGATCATCAGTGCCTTCCAGTTCCACCCCGAGGGAAAAGTCGTTGCAGCTTTCCCGCCCCTCGAACTGCGAGACCCCGGCATGCCAGGCGCGGTCGAGACACGACACAAACTGCGTCACCGCGCCATCGCGCTCAATCAGAAAATGCGCAGACACCCGTAGGTCGGCAATTCCTTCAAAGTAGGGATGTTCCGTGACATCCAAGCGATTCTGGAAAAACTCCTGCACCTTACCAGTGGCGAACTGCGCCGGTGGCAGGCTGATGTTATGCACCACCAACAGTGAGATTTCGCCTGCGGGGCGCTCGTTGAAGTTGGGTGAAGGGCAATGACGGATGCCCTGGCACCAACCGCTGATGGGGTCCAACTGCATACGGGTTCCTTGAACGAGACAACAGGTGACCAGTATGCCGCGTTCGACCCTCTGGTTGCGATCACTTGCCGCGATTGAGTTGACGCAGCTTGCCCACCACGGCGGCCAGTGCGCGCTCGAACAAGGGGCCGTCATCCAAGGTCTGCAGTGCGCCATGCTTGAATGCCAACGCCAGTTGGCCAGCGTTCTTTTCCAGCACCTTGAGTCCCGTGCGACGGGTAAAAATGTAAGCGTTGGCCGGCGCCATGATCGCCGTCAGCTTGCACCGCAGTGCGTCGGCATTGTCTTCCTCGAAGACCACCCAGCTACCCTCCTTGAGCTGATGAACCTTGTGGAGGTCGGGATCATCGTCCGGCAGGGTGATCGGGTCGGCTGACGTCGCGCTCAGCACAAACGGCTCAGTGACTTCGATCAACTCATCGCCCCCTTCAGGCGCCTGGATATGCAGGGCCTGCAGGCGCAAAAAGAATTCGCGGGTGCTGAAGGGGTCGAACGCGGCACTGGTCAAACCGTCGCGCAGGGCCTTGAGCAAGCCTGGCAGTTGCTCCGCCAAATGGCGCCCGGCTTCGGTGTCTTGCTGCAGGCTGACGCTCCAGATCAACTCGTCCATGGTGCGCAACCCCGCTTGCCATTGCACCGACTGCTCGCCGTGCTTGAGGCTGGCCAGCAACAGCACCTGGCTCCAGGCCCGTTGCAGGAACTGCACCACCGGACGCGGCAGGATCTTGCCCAGCAGCCGTTTATTCAGCACATCGGCCACGCGCTGACGGGCCGCTTCGGTGCGCATGCGACCCGCTTCGGCATCGCGGGTGTGCTGTTCAAGCAGGTCACTGCGCCGCCGCTCATCGGCGGTAAACGCGCTGAACTCGCACAGCAGCTCGGAAAATATTGCCGGGTCTTCGACGAACTCATTGAGCAGGCGCTGCACCACTTGCTCGATGCGCAGGTACAGGGGGTCACGCTCGCTGCAACCAATGGCCGCGGCCGCGATTTCATTAAGCAGGCGCCGCGCCGGGTGGCTGGCGCGACTGAAAAAACGCTTGTCGAGCAGCGCCACTTTCAGCATCGGGATCTGCAGGCGACCGATCAAGGCTTTGAAGGTATCGGGCACCGCGCGGTCGTTGAGGATGAACTCGAAGAGCAGCGCGATCAGGTTGATCACGTCTTCATCCGCCTCTTCCACCACCCGCGATTTACCGCTCTTGACGCTGACGCGGGTGAGCAGTTGTTCAAGCTGGTTACGCAGGTCGAAATCGTCCTCGGCCTCAGGCTCCGGCACGTATTGCTGCAGGTGGGAGAGCAGGCGCAACAGGTCACGGGTAGAAATGGGCAAGGTTTCGGCGCTGGCTTCCAGCGTCGGCGCAACGCTACCGCGTACCGCCGTGAGCAATGTCTGGAGCGCGGCGAAGGCTTCCTGGTCATTTGCGCCGACGGCCTGATCGGCGGCCGGCAAGGTTTCTTCGTGCGGGTAATCACGGGCCGCACGCGCCTCAAGGCGACGCGATGGTACGGTCTTGAGTTCAGGCAATACGCCCGTTGCGACCAGCAATTGATTGGCTTCGCCGTAGAGTTGGTCGGCGTCACTGAGCACGTATTTTTCAAAGAGTTTGAGCATGATCAGTTTGACGCGAATTTCCACGCCCAGGCTGCGCCCCGCGTGCAGGAAAAACTCACACAGCAACGCGGGGCCCAGGGGGTTCTCGCGGTCATCCAGGCGCTTGCCCAGCAAAGCGTTCAACCGAGCGGTCAGTTGCCCAAGAGCCAGGCCGTCACGGTGGCGCACCCGGCCCAACATGGCCTCAAGCGCTACGGCTTTTTCCAGGTCATCCTTGGATGCCCCTGACGCCACCTCATAGGAAACCACCGGCACCAGTTGCGCCTCGCCCCGCCCCGCCAGGCCCAGGCTGGCAAAAGCGCCAAACAGGCGCTCCATGAACACGCGCTCGAAGTTTTTGCGCTTGAGGCGCAGGTCGCGCATGGCCTCAAAGAAAATATGCTGGTCGAGATTGTTGCGCGACTTGTCGGCCATTTCGAACAAGGTGTCGTCGGCGTTATCGAACAGCTCCTGCAGCCCTTGCTTCAACTGTTGCGCCGCCTTGTCGCGGACCTGCAACACCACCACCGGCAGTCGGGCGAGCGGCGATGGCGTAGCGTGTGCCTTGTTGATCGGCACCACCTTTCCGTCATTGTGCATCCTGGCCTCCTGAAACGGCGGTATGGGTCTGGACGTCAAAGCTATGACGCCAATTGCAAGGCGCAGGATTATCTTGCAAATGTGGCCGGTTGCGCCAGCAAACTCTGCCGTTGCAGGCTAAATGAGAGGTGAGCCTGGGTTCGCACGCACACTGCCCCTATAATCGGCGCACTTTGTCTGTGGAGCCTGTTATGCCGAATCTCCGTCTTGCCGACCTCACCGCCGAAATCGATGCCAACGTGCGCCGCGCACTGCTGGAAGACATCGGCGGCGGCGACATTACTGCGCAGTTGATCCCGGCCGAACGGCTGGCCACGGCCACTATCATTACCCGAGACGCCGCGGTGATCGCCGGTACCGCCTGGGTGGATGCGGTCTTCCGCCAGTTGGACCCGCGCGTCGCCGTGCACTGGCAGGTGGCCGATGGCGACCGCGTCAGCCCCGACCAGGTGCTGTTCCACCTTGAAGGCCCCGCACGTTCGCTGCTCAGCGGCGAACGCAGCGCGCTTAACTTCCTGCAACTGCTGTCCGGCGTTGCCACCCGCGCCCGGTTCCTGGCCGATATTGTCGCCAGCACCCAGGTCAAACTGCTGGATACCCGCAAGACCCTGCCGGGCCTGCGTCTGGCGCAGAAGTACGCCGTCACCTGCGGCGGCTGTCATAACCACCGTATCGGTTTGTATGACGCGTTCCTGATCAAGGAAAACCATATCGCCGCCTGCGGTGGCATTGCCCAGGCAATCACGGCCGCCCACGGGATCGCACCCGGCAAGCCGGTGGAAATCGAAGTGGAGAGCCTGGATGAACTGCACGAAGCTCTGGCGGCGGGTGCCGATATCATCATGCTCGATGAGTTGAGCCTGGACGATATGCGCGAAGCCGTGCGCCTGAACGGCGGCAAGGCGAAACTGGAGGCCAGCGGCGGGATCAATGAGCGCACACTGCTGCCCATTGCAGAGACCGGGGTGGACTACATCTCCATTGGTGCAATGACCAAGGATGTGAAAGCGGTGGATCTGTCGATGCGCCTCAGCATCTAAACATCGAGCTCGTGTAGTGAGCGGGCTTGCCCCGCGCTGGGTGGCGAAGCCACCCCAAACCAGGCGACCTGATTCTACCGGGAACTCAGCGAAGTCCTTATTGGGGCGGCTTCGCCACCCAGCGCGGGACAAGCCCGCTCACTACAACCTCAGACCACCAGGTTATTCATTTCGCAATATTCGTCCCATTCGACGCCCAGCACCTCGGCAGCCTCTTTGTGCAAGGCCAGCCGGGCGGTTTCGAATTCTTCCGGTGTCGAGGTGTACTTGAGGGTCAGTTCCCAAGGCTGAAGATTCTGGCTTTCGGCCTCGTCCTCGAATGCCCACTGAATCTGGTCGCGCTGATCGTCGGCGCTCAGGTCCTTGATCTCTTCTTTAAGCTGCGGCGTGGCCTCAAGGTATTTATTGAGTGCTTCTTCGTGCCGCGCTTGCTGGGTCATTTCAGTCGTGGTCATGTGCGTTCTCTTAAGATCGAGGAATGGGGATGCATCTGGGTCATCAAGGTTGCGCAGATACAAAAGAGCGGGCTCACATGCCGGCTCGTCTGGCCTTCAGAACCATTCTGGGATCATCTGAAAACATTGCCTTTGAAACGGTGCTGCCTTTTGTTGCCTTTGTGCCCGAGACAGGAGTCGAACCTGCGACCTTCGCGTTACGAGTGCGCTGCTCTACCGGCTGAGCTACACGGGCGGTGGGCTAAAGCTAGCACCGCATCGGGCGTCCGGCAACTTGCTGCCGTCAGCGGGCGATCACACCCTGGGCCCAGAAGCGGGGTTGCAGCAAGGTGTCATGAGCGTCCAGGTACTGCTGCTGCGCTTGCTTGATGTGAGGCACATCGCGCGCAGCAATAAAAATCAACAGTCCAACGGCCAGCACGCCCAGGGTTTTCCATGCAGCCCAGGCCAGGGGCATTCCAACGGTTGGCGGCGTCCGCCACACGTGGAGCCCCATCAGCCAGCCCGTCACCAGCGCCAGCCAGACCTGGGAGTTGGGCATCACAATCACGCCATCGACCATGGACTGCACCAGCGCGCCGACCAAGGCGGCAAACAAGCACAGCCGCAGCAGGTCTGCCCGCTCGGCACTCAACGCACGTTCACGCAGCACACCGAACGTGGCCCAGCCCCCGCGCCACGCCAACAATGCGACACACAAAGCCGATGGCACGCCCCATTCGCTGGCCCATTGCAGCAAGGCCTGATGGGGGTGCGCCGCAATTTTGTTGGCGATATCGGCAAAATGCATCGGCCCGAAGCCCAACCAGGGCCGCTCGGTGAGCATATGCCACGCCTGCCACCAGATCGGGCCGCGCCCCGACAGGGAGGTGGTGAGGCGGTCACCGGCGCCATTGGCGACCGCGATCCCCAGGTAATCGGCCAGCACCGTAAACAGCAGCCAATACACCAACAGCCCGCCAAGCAATGCGGCCAATTGCCAACCCAGCCAGCGCCGCCCCCATGGCCCCAGCGCCGCCAGCACCAGGCCCGCCGCGCCCATGCCAAGCCAGGTGCCACGCGTGCCGCCGCCGATTGCGATCAGCCACCACCCGCACAGCAACACAAACACCCAAGCTTTGAGTAAACGGGAAAGCGCAGGGATCAACAAGGGAAGCGCCAGCAATGGCAGGGTAAACGTTTGGAACTGGCCGTAGAAACGCTTGTTGGAAAAGCCCGAGAGCAACAGGTCAGGGTCCAGCGTCCGCTCGGCGCTGGTGAACGCAAGGGTTCCCGCATACAGGTATTGAATCGACTTGATCAGGCACAGCAATACCACTATCAGGATCAAGGCACGATCCAGACGCTCTCCCCCGTGGCGACGCAGCAAGGCAAACGCCACGGCAATCGCGCCGCAGCTGACAAACAACGCCACTTCGGCAAGCGCCCAGAGCGGCTGATGGGCCAGCATTGCGGACGCCACGCCCAACACGACAATCAGCGCCAGCCCCTGTGCGGTAGGCCGATCAACCAGAGGCTCAACGCGCGCGACCGACAGCCCATAGAGCACCGCACAAGCCCCGATGGCAATCTGCATCGCTCGCTGCAAATCATGCCCGCTGAACGGTGCACAAATGCCCAACACCAGCAGACACACCACCGCTACCAGAAAAACACCACCACGTTGCTGTACGGATAACCCCATTGACACCTCGACTTCCCTGCGGAGGGCTCAGCAGTTATGCGCCGGCGGCGCCGCAACCCTTGGCGACGTATTTTGCTTCAGCGGTGGTGGTGCATTTCCAACCGCTGGCAGCGCTGCGCGTCAGGCTGATGGTCTTGCCCAGCACCGGTGCCGGTGCATCGAGTATTTCGCAACTGATGGAGCCCGCCCCGGTGGCCGGGTCGCCTGCCACGTCGATCCGGCAATTGGCGGTGGGGCTGGTGCCGCCGATCAAGGCCAGGGTGGGAACGGTGCCCTGGTTGATGGTGTCTTCATAGCCAGGCTTCAGCGCGGTGATTTCAGCCAGGCCGGCGGTGAACTTGGCCTTGGCCTGGTGGGTGGTATACATCGGCAGGCCGATGGTGGCCAAGATGCCGATGATTGCCACGACGATCAACAGCTCGATCAGGGTAAAGCCTTTTTGACGTATCACATTCACTCTCCAGGATAGAACTCATGACAAGGCGCTTCCTGCGCCCCGTGTTGTGCAGCGGCGCCAGTGTACTCATCCGCAAGCGCTCGATCGCGCACAAGACGCATATTCTGACATTTTATCCGGGGCTGTCGGCCTGCCCGAATCCGTCACCTGACTACGCTATAAATCTTCGACGACCTGTGCGGAACCGAGACATGGACAACGCTTCGACGATGTACGCCTGGGAAGGCATCAACCGCAAAGGACGCAGGGTGTCCGGGCAAACCACAGGGCACAACCCTGCCCTGGTCAAGGCTCAGTTGCGCCGGCAAGGTATCAGCCCGGAGCAGGTGCGCAAGCAATCTCCAGTGCTGCAGAGCCTGGCACCGTCGATCAAACCGACGGACATCACCCTGTTCACGCGCCAACTGGCAACACTGCTCAAAGCCGGCATTGCGCTTCTGCAGGCCTTCGACATCATCAGCGAAGGCTTCGACAACCGAGCGATGCGTGAACAGGTGCAAGGCTTGAAGCAGCCAATCGCCGCCGGCTCCAGCCTGGCTGAAGCCCTGCGCAAACAGCCGCGCTATTTCGATGCGCTGTATTGCAACCTGGTGGCCGCCGGCGAACAGGCCGGGGCGCTTGAAACGCTGCTGGAACGCGTGGCGATCCATCGGGAAAAGAGCGAGCACTTAAAGGCCAGGATCAAAAAAGCCATGACTTACCCGATGGCAGTGCTGGTGGTGGCCAGCCTTGTCACCGGCGTTTTGTTGATTCACGTCGTGCCGCAGTTCCAGAACCTGTTCGCCGGGGTCGACGGCAAGCTGCCCGGTTTCACGTTGCAGGTGATTGCCCTGTCCGAGTTCATGCAGCGAGCCTGGTGGATCCTGGCTCTCGGCGTTCCGGCGGCAGGCATGGGACTGCGCCACGCCTATCGAACCTTGCCTGCCTTGCGACTTTGGGTGGACACCGGTTTGTTGAAAGTGCCCCTGGCAGGCAAACTGTTGAGCAAATCCGCCGTGGCCCGCTACGCCCGCACGCTTTCCACCACCTTTGCCGCCGGCGTTCCATTGGTTCAGGCATTGGACTCGGTCGCCGGTGCCGTGGGCTCAGGGCCGTTCAAACAGGCCATCGAACAGATGCGACACGAGGTTTGCACTGGCATGCCATTGAATCAATCCATGCTCGCCAGCGGCCTGTTCCCCGCCATGGCGATCCAGATGACCGCCATCGGCGAAGAGTCGGGCACGCTGGACCGCATGCTGGAAAAAGTTGCCAACCATTACGAGGCCGATGTGGACAATCTGGTCGATAACCTTACGAGCCTGATGGAGCCGCTGATCATGGTGGTCCTGGGGAGCATTGTCGGCGCCCTGGTGATCGCCATGTATTTGCCGGTCTTCCAACTGGGGAGCGCGTTTTGAGCCTGCTGCTGGTTGCATACCCATGGGCGTTTGTCGTCATGGCGGCGATATTGGGGCTGATCGTCGGCAGCTTTCTCAACGTGGTGGTGTGGCGCCTGCCGAAAATGCTCGAGCGCGACTGGCGCGCCCAGGCTCATGAGGTGCTCGGCCTGCCTGCCGAGCCCGTCGGGCCGACCTACAACCTCATGCAGCCCAACTCCTGCTGCCCGCACTGCAACCATCCGATACGCCCCTGGGAAAATATTCCGCTGCTCAGTTACCTGGCGCTCCGAGGCCGTTGCGCCCATTGCCAGGGGGCGATCCGCGCCCGCTACCCGCTGACCGAACTGGCCTGCGCGCTGATCTCGGCCCTGGTGGCCTGGCATTTCGGCTTTGGCTGGCAAGCCGGCGCAGTGCTGGTGCTGAGCTGGGGGTTGCTGGCGATGAGCCTGATCGATGCGGACCATCAACTGTTGCCGGATGTGCTGGTGATGCCGCTGCTGTGGTTGGGACTGATCGTCAACGGGTTCGACCTGCTGACGACATTGCCCGATGCCGTATGGGGCGCAGCGCTCGGGTACATGAGCCTATGGAGCGTGTTCTGGCTGTTCAAGCTGGTCACCGGCAGGGACGGCATGGGCCACGGCGACTTCAAGTTGCTGGCGCTGCTCGGCGCCTGGGGGGGCTGGCAGATCCTGCCGATGACGCTGCTGATGTCATCACTGGTCGGGGTGGTGGTGGGCTTGATCCTGATGCGCCTGCGCAAGGCCCAGGCGTCGACACCCATGCCATTTGGTCCGTATCTGGCAATTGCCGGCTGGATTGCATTGCTCTGGGGTGGTCAAATAACCGACTTCTATTTGCAGTCTGTCGGTTTCAGATGACCACTTCTGTTGCAACACCCTGGATTCTCGGGCTCACCGGTGGCATTGGCAGCGGCAAAAGCGCGGCCGCCCAGCACTTCATCGACCTGGGTATCGATCTGGTAGACGCCGACCATGCTGCCCGCTGGGTGGTCGAGCCTGGCCGGCCGGCATTGGCACGCATCGCCGAACACTTTGGTGCCGGCGTGCTGCTGCCCGACGGCCAGCTGGACCGCGGTGCATTGCGCAAGCTGATCTTTGAAGTACCCGAAGAGCGCCGTTGGCTCGAAGCCCTGCTGCATCCGCTGATCGGCGAGGAGATTCGCGACCACCTGGCGCGCGCGCAGTCGCCTTACGCGATATTGGTGTCGCCGCTGCTGATCGAATCAGGCCAGTACAGCATGACCCAGCGCATCCTGGTGATCGACGTGCCGCAATCGCTGCAGATTCAGCGTACCCTGCAGCGCGACGGCATCAACGAACAACAGGTACAGGCAATCCTCAAGGCCCAGTCCAGCCGTGAAGACCGCCTGAACCATGCCGATGACGTACTGGTCAATGACCGGGACCTTGCCTGGCTGCACAGCGAGGTCGAGCGACTGCACCACTTTTACCTTACTTTGCGTGGAGGCCGAACATGAGCCAACCCTTGACCGTCGACTGCCCAACCTGCGGCGCACCCGTGGAATGGAAAGCGACCAATCTCAACCGGCCGTTCTGCTCGGACCGTTGCAAACTGATCGACCTGGGCGCCTGGGCCGCTGAGGAACACAAGATTCCCGTGGCTCCGGATGCCGAGGACGAGTTGTTTTCCGAAGACCTGCCGCCGCGCCACTAAGGGCGCATAAAGGCGTATTCCTGCTGGTCGTCGAGGTTCTCTGCGAGGTATTGCAGCTCGTCGGCCAAGTCCTCGAAACTGCGCACGCCCTTGCTCTGCTGTACCACCGCGCTCAGCATGGCGCGCAAGGTCAAGCCGGGGTCGAAACCGATTTCCTGTGCTGCGTCCTGGCTCCTGCGCAACTCCTGCCGTGCCCATTCGTACACACTCATGATTGGTGCTCCTGAAAATTTCGGAGAGCATGAGCCTGCGCGGCTGCCCGGGATTTGACCTGGATCAACGCGACGGGTCGTCATCTTTCCAGGGAGCGGATAGATAGCGGGTACGGTTGAAGGTCTCCAGCCAATCCGGACAAAACACCACCAACGCGCTGATGACCATGCCGTTGATAAAAGCCTCGGGAAAGATGATCAGCCACAGATAGCCGACGAAGTCCTCCAGCCATTCGGGCATGGCAAAGCGACCGTCGGACCACAAAAGCCCCAGCCCGATCAACAGGCAGAGCAAGGCCGACAGCGCGGCGGCGAAAAAACCGGAGCAGAAGATATACACAAAGGGGTTACGCGGTTGCGCGCGCTCGACCAGCAACGCGCACGTTTCAGTGACCAGCACCGGCAGCACGATCAGCAGCAGGCCGTTGACGCCAAGGGCGGCCAGGTCCTGGCGCCCCAACAAGACCAAGCCCAACTGTGCGGCAAAGCCGCCGACAATCGCCAGGGGCCAATCCAGCAGCAGGGTCACGGCGGTCATGCCGATAAAGTGGTAAGACACACCGGTATCGAAATCCCGCCGTACCAGCCACAGCATGAACAGCGCGAACACCGTGCCGAACAGCAAATGCTGGCGCCGCCGGTCGGCAAACAACTCGACCCAGGGTGAGCGCAGAATCGCCCACAGCACCACGGGCGTCAATAACAGCCAGCCGACACCCAGGGTTGTCGGCGCCAGCATCGCGGCACTGATCACGGCAGCACGCTCCCTGTTGGAAATATCACTCGAATGGCCAGTCTACACCGAGGTTTGATAGCGGGACTTCCTGCGGTCATGATTTGGGCGCTAAGCTGCTAACCATGGATGACTCAGATTATTTGCGCCTGCTCACTGTAGCGGCCGAACAAGCCAACGCGTTCTTGTCCAATGCCCGCAAATGGGAGCGTGAGCGTTGGGTCTGCCAGCGGCTGCTGCAGGGCCTGAACGTGCCCTACCGGGCCGAAGAGTTTCACGCCGCCGGGCAAGAACCGCCGGACGTGCTGTTTCGCGATGCCAGTTTCGAGGTGTTTTTCGTGCTGGACGAAGGCCGTCGGCTGAACGATGAATGGCGCGACGAACTGCTGCGTCGGCGCAGCGCCTTCTCCCTCAGCCAGCTGGTGCGGCGCGAAGCCAAGCCGCGACGCATCCCGGCCCACGAATTTTTATTGCGCCTGGCGCCCACGTTGCGCAAGAAGGCGCATAACTATAAAGAACGCGGCATGGACCTGGGCGAGTTGGATATCGTCGCCTTCGCCAGCCTCAAGCGTGAGGTGCTCGACCTGAACAGCCACTTCCCTCCGCCGACGGAATACCTGCGCCAGGGCTGGCGATCGTTGTCCCTGGTAGGGCCGACCTTTGCACGGGTGCTGTTCGCTCACCCGGACGCGCCGGACTTCTTGCGCAATAACCTGGGCCGCAGCGTAGTATTCGACGTGGGCATCAGCCTCTGATGCCGCCGACTGTAACGCGGTGCCCTTTTGCAACGTCTACCTGACGAGGCCTTTATGACCAGCCGCCTGAACCCCGATGACCAACAGCATGTCGAAGAGTATCTGCAACTCTCTCAACACCGCGTCGAGCGCAAGCCTTTCCGGCCCTGGCTGCTCCTTGGTGTAGTGCTTGCAGTGGTGATCGGCCTCGGCCTGCTGAGTCGCCTTTTGAGTTACCTGACGCTATGAGCTGCCTGGCGCTCGCGGGGGTAACTGCTCCGATTTCTTTTAGCCTTGCGAGATATCCCCATGACCCATCGTATTATTATCGTCGGCGGCGGCGCCGGCGGCCTGGAGTTGGCGACCCGCCTGGGTAAGACCCTGGGCAAGCGTGGCACCGCCAGCATCACGCTGGTGGACACCAACCTGACCCACATCTGGAAGCCCCTGCTGCACGAAGTGGCGGCCGGCTCGCTGAACTCGTCGGAAGACGAACTCAACTATGTCGCCCAGGCCAAATGGAACCACTTCGAGTTCCAACTGGGACGCATGAGCGGGCTTGACCGTGAGCACAAAAAGATCCAGCTGGCCGCCACCCTCGATGAAGAAGGCCGTGAGCTGGTGCCTGCACGTGTGCTGGGTTACGACAGCCTAGTCATCGCGGTCGGCAGCACCACTAACGATTTCGGCACCGAAGGCGCGGCGCAGCATTGCCTGTTCCTCGATACCCGCAAGCAGGCCGAGCGCTTCCACCAGCAATTGCTCAACCACTACCTGCGCGCCCACGCCGGGCAGACCGATGTGGTGGAAAAAATCAGCGTCGCCATCGTCGGCGCCGGTGCTACCGGGGTCGAGCTGGCCGCCGAGCTGCATAACGCCGCCCATGAACTGGCCGCCTATGGCCTGGACCGCATCAAGCCGGAAAACATGCACATCACCCTGATCGAGGCCGGCCCGCGGGTACTGCCCGCGCTGCCGGAGCGTATCGGCGTGCCGGTGCATAAGACCCTGGAGAAGCTCGGGGTGACCGTGCTGACGAACTCGGCGGTCAGTGAAGTGACAGCCGATGCCCTGATCACCAGCAGCGGCCAGGTCATCCCCGCCAGCCTCAAAGTCTGGGCTGCCGGGATCCGCGCACCGGGCTTTCTCAAGGACATCGATGGCCTGGAAACCAACCGCATCAATCAACTGCAAGTATTGCCGACACTGCAAACCACCCGCGACGAAAACATCTTCGCCTTTGGCGACTGCGCCGCCTGCCCGCAAGTGGGCACCGACCGCAACGTGCCGCCACGAGCCCAGGCGGCGCACCAGCAAGCCTCGTTGCTGGCCAAGTCGCTGAAGCTGCGCATCGAAGGCAAGGAGTTACCAAGCTACAAGTACACCGACTACGGCTCGCTGATCTCGTTGTCGCGGTTTTCGGCGGTGGGTAACTTGATGGGCAACCTGACGGGGAGCGTGATGCTCGAAGGCTGGCTGGCGCGGATGTTTTATGTGTCGCTGTACCGCATGCACCAGATGGCGCTGTATGGCTTCTTCCGTACGGCGATGTTGATGTTGGGGAGCAAGATTGGGCGCGGCACTGAGCCTAGACTCAAGCTCCACTAACACCACAAAGCACTGTGGGAGCCGGGCTTGCCCGCGATGCAAACGACTCGGTGTATCAGGCACGCCGAGGTGATGCAATCGCAGGCAAGCCAGCTCCCACATTTGCTTGCGGTGAATTCAGGATTTGTGCGCGCAAAAAAAATCCCCGTATCTTTCGATACGAGGATTTTTAATATGGTCGGGGTAAGGGGATTCGAACTCCTGACATCCTGCTCCCAAAGCAGGCGCGCTACCGGACTGCGCTATACCCCGGTAAAAAAAAGGCGACCTTTCAGTCGCCTTCTTCGATCAGTGCTTTTGGCCTCTGATCTTAAGATCTGATTCCAGCGTTAACTGGTCTCAAAAATGGTGGGTCGTGTGGGATTCGAACCTACGACCAATTGGTTAAAAGCCAACTGCTCTACCAACTGAGCTAACGACCCAAATATGGTCGGGGTAGGGGGATTCGAACTCCCGACATCCTGCTCCCAAAGCAGGCGCGCTACCGGACTGCGCTATACCCCGGTTTGAAATTGGCTCCGTGACCAGGACTCGAACCTGGGACCCAATGATTAACAGTCATTTGCTCTACCGACTGAGCTATCACGGAACTACATCTTTCAAAGTGCAACTTTACAGCGGTGTAACCTTCTCTTCGACTTGCCCGTATCGCTACGTTCATGTGTCTGAGGCGCGCTATTCTACAATCTTAAAAACCCCTGTCAACCCTTTAAATTGCTTTTAAGACAATGATTTGCGCTTCTTTCTGATTTCTTCTTGGGGAGAAGAAACCCGTGGGCTGACGTTGCTGCGGGGCGCACTTTACAAGCCTTTGCCTTACAGTTCAACGCCCTATCGAAAAAAAAGGCCCCGCAATGCGGGGCCTTGTCTTATCGCGCTGCAGGCCTGGCTCAGTGGAAGACGATTTCATCGTTTTCCACGGTCGCCGCGACGCTGGTGCCCGGCATAAAGCTGCCCGACAGGATCAACTGGGCCAGCGGGTTTTCGATCCAGCGCTGGATCGCACGCTTCAACGGCCGTGCGCCGTACACCGGGTCGTAACCGACCGCGATCAGCTTGTCCAACGCCTCGCGACTCAGTTCCAGCGACAACTCGCGCTCGGCCAGACGCCCGCGCAGGCGCCCCAACTGGATCTCGGTAATGCCCGCGATCTGATCCCGCGCCAATGGCTCGAAGATCACCACTTCGTCGACCCGGTTGATGAATTCCGGGCGGAAGTGACTGGTCAGTGCATCCATCACCGCGGCGCGTTGCGCTTCGCGATCCCCTACCAGCTCCTGGATCTGCGAGGAGCCCAGGTTGGAGGTCATCACGATCACCGTGTTGCGAAAGTCCACGGTACGCCCGTGGCTGTCCGTCAGGCGGCCATCTTCCAGCACCTGCAGCAGGATGTTGAACACATCCGGGTGTGCCTTCTCGACCTCATCCAGCAGGATCACCGAGTAAGGCTTGCGCCGCACGGCTTCGGTCAGGTAACCGCCCTCTTCGTAGCCCACATAGCCTGGTGGTGCTCCGATCAAGCGAGCCACCGAGTGTTTTTCCATGAACTCGGACATATCGATCCGCACCATCGCTTCTTCGGTGTCGAAGAGGAACTCGGCCAGGGCCTTGCACAACTCGGTCTTACCCACGCCGGTCGGGCCGAGGAACATGAACGAGCCGCTCGGACGGTTCGGATCGGACAACCCGGCCCGGGACCGCCGCACCGCGTTGGATACCGCGACCACCGCCTCTTCCTGACCGATGACGCGCTGATGCAGCAGGCTTTCCATTTTCAGCAGCTTGTCGCGCTCGCCTTCGAGCATTTTCGACACAGGGATGCCGGTCCATTTCGAGACAACTTCGGCAATTTCTTCTTCGGTCACCTTGCTGCGCAGTAACTGGTTCTCGCTTTTACCGTGCTGATCGACCATCTGCAGGCTGCGTTCCAGGTCCGGGATCACCCCGTACTGCAACTCCGCCATGCGGTTCAGGTCGCCTTTACGGCGTGCGGTTTCCAGTTCCTGGCGCGACTGCTCGATCTTTTGCTGGATCTGCGCGGAGCCCTGAACTTCGGCTTTCTCCGAGGTCCAGATTTCTTCCAGGTCCGAATACTCGCGTTCCAGGCGGACGATTTCTTCCTGGAGTTTTTCCAGGCGTTTCTTCGCCGCCTCATCTTCTTCTTTCTTCAGCGCCTGGGACTCGACTTTCAGTTGAATCAGGCGCCGATCCAGGCGGTCGAGCACTTCCGGCTTGGAATCGATCTCCATGCGGATACGGCTGGCCGCTTCGTCGATCAAATCGATGGCCTTGTCGGGCAACTGGCGGTCGGTGATGTAGCGGTGGCTTAATTTGGCCGCCGCAATGATCGCGCCGTCGGTGATAGCCACCTTGTGGTGCACCTCATAGCGCTCTTTCAGGCCACGCAGGATCGCAATGGTGTCTTCTTCGCTCGGCTCTTCCACCAGCACTTTCTGGAAGCGCCGTTCAAGGGCGGCGTCCTTTTCGATGTACTGGCGATATTCGTTGAGCGTGGTGGCACCGACGCAGTGCAACTCACCCCGCGCCAAGGCGGGCTTGAGCATGTTACCAGCATCCATCGAGCCTTCGCCTTTACCGGCGCCGACCATGGTGTGCAATTCGTCGATGAACAGAATGATCTGCCCTTCCTGCTTCGACAGCTCATTGAGCAGGGATTTGAGGCGCTCTTCGAATTCACCGCGGAACTTGGCACCGGCGATCAGCGACCCCATGTCCAACGACAGCAGGCGCTTGCCCTTGAGACCGTCCGGCACTTCGCCATTGATGATGCGCTGGGCCAAGCCTTCGGCGATCGCGGTTTTACCCACGCCAGGTTCGCCGATCAACACCGGGTTATTCTTGGTGCGACGCTGCAGGACCTGGATGGTGCGCCGGATTTCATCGTCACGGCCGATCACCGGGTCAAGCTTGCCTTCTTCGGCGCGCTTGGTCAGGTCGACGGTGTATTTATCCAGGGCCTGGCGCGACTCCTCGTGGTTAGGGTCGTTGACGGCATCGCCGCCACGCAGGTTGTTGATGGCGTTTTCCAGGGCTTTCTTGCTGACGCCCTGGCCCAGCAACAACTTGCCGAGCTTGCTGTTTTCGTCCATCGCGGCAAGCAGCACCAGCTCGCTGGAGATGAACTGGTCACCCTTTTGCTGCGCCAGGCGGTCTGCCTGGTTGAGCAGGCGCGCCAGGTCCTGGGACATATTCACGTCGCCGGTCGGATTCTGGATTTTTGGCAGTTGGTCGAGCTCTTTGCTCAACTCCTTGCGCAGGCTGTTGACGTCAAAGCCTACCTGCATCAGCAAGGGCTTGATAGAACCACCTTGCTGTTCCAGGAGCGCCTGCATCAAGTGCGCAGGCTCGATGGCCGGGTGGTCGAGGCCCACCGCCAAGGATTGGGAGTCAGACAGTGCCAACTGTAATTTGCTGGTTAAACGATCAATACGCATTAGTCACCTTCCTTTTGAGCAGGCCGGAGCTATAAAACATTCCTGAATGAAGAAACCTGCCAGATACCCTTATAGATGGGGTGGATTCTGGAGGATTCAAGCGAGCGACGGGTGATATGGATCAGTGTTGAACCCGATCAGGAGAGTCTAGCGGTCAAGCCAGATAAGGGAGGCAAAACGTCCGGTACGCGAATTGCGCCGGTAGGAAAAGAAACGCGGGTCGGTCACCGTGCACAAACCGCCGCCATACACTTCTGTGATGCCGCGCGCGGCCAGGCGCAGGCGGGCCAGCTGATAGATATCGGCCATGAACTTGCCGGGATTGCGGCTGGGTACAAAGGCTTCGGCGGTAGCCGGCAGTTGCCGCATGAAGGCCTCACGCACTTCCGGGCCGACCTCAAAGGCTTGCGGACCGATTGCCGGGCCGAGCCAGACCAACACGTCTTCAGGCCTGGCATCGAGGCGCTCGACCGTTGCTTCCAGCACGCCCGCCGCCAAGCCGCGCCAGCCCGCATGGGCCGCCGCCACGCGGGTGCCGGCGCGGTTGCAGAACAACGCGGGCAGGCAATCGGCGGTCATTGAGGTGCAGGCGATGCCAGGCGTGCTGGTCCAACTGCCATCGGCTTCGACCGTACGGCTCGGGTCAGCCTCGACCACGCTCACGCCGTGGACCTGACGCAACCAGGCCGGCTGGATCGCGAAGGCATCGGTAAGACGGCGGCGATTTTCAAGCACGGCTTGCAGGTTATCCTCAACATGATCGCCCAGGTTGAGGCTGTCGTACGGCGCCAGACTGACGCCACCCGAGCGAGTGGTGACGCAGGCCTTCACCCGAGCCGGCGCAGGCCAGTCAGGAATCAGCCGGTCATTCATCCGATAAACGCCTCGCGATCCTGCTTGAGCAGCGACAGCAACCAGACCAGATCGTCCGGCAGAGGCGATTCCCAGCTCATCCGCTTACCGCTCGTCGGATGGTCCAGCTCCAGGAAACGTGCATGCAGCGCCTGGCGCGGGAAGCTCTTGAGCGATTCAACCATGGTTTGGCTGGCTGCCGGCGGGATACGGAAGCGGCCGCCGTAGGCCGGATCCCCGACCAACGGGAAGTTGATGTGCGCCATGTGCACGCGAATCTGGTGGGTACGCCCGGTTTCCAGCTTGACCCGCACATGGGTGTGGGAACGGAAACGCTCGAGTACACGGTAGTGGCTGACGGCCTGCTTGCCGCCCTCCATCACCGCCATACGCTGGCGCTGCTGGCCGTGACGACCGATTGGCGCGTTGATCTTGCCGCCGGCCACCACCACACCGATCACGATGCACTCGTAGATACGGCTGACGCTGCGGCTTTGCAATTGTGTGACCAACTGCGTCTGTGCCTGAATGGTCTTGGCCACCACCATCAAGCCGGTGGTGTCCTTGTCCAGACGGTGCACGATGCCGCAGCGCGGGACGTTGATGATGTCCGGCACGTGGTGCAGCAAGGCATTGAGCAGGGTGCCATCAGCGTGCCCGGCCGCCGGGTGAACCACCAGGCCTGCGGGTTTGTTGATGACCAGGATGTCGTCGTCTTCATAGACGATGTCCAGCTCGATGTCCTGGGCGACCCATTCTCCCTGGGCTTCCTGCTCGGCGGTCAGCTCAAGGATCGCACCGCCATGGACTATGTCTCGCGGGCGGATAACCGCTCCATCCACAGTCAGGCGGCCGTCTTTGATCCAGGCGGAAAGGCGCGAGCGCGAGTGCTCAGCGAATAATTGTGCGGCGACTTGATCGAGGCGTTGGCCGCCCAATTCGGACGGCACCTCTGCGCGAAGTTCAATTTTATCGGACATGCTCAGACTAGGCGTGGCACAGCCTTTGGTTTCGGCTGCGCGCTTGTGGTTAAATACGGCGTCTTTTGCCCCGAGGCTTTCAACGGGGCGCTCATCATAACAGGACGGCCCCGCCCAAGACAGCGGCCGTCATAGGGACGCAAGCCGCCATGCAAGTGAAACACCTGCTGCTGATCGCCATCCTCGCCATGACTGCTGCTTGCTCGTCAACAAAGGAAGTCGTCGACGAAAACCTGAGCGAAGTCGAGCTGTATCAACAAGCTCAAAAAGACTTGGACAATAATAGCTATACCAGCGCCACAGCGAAGCTGAAGGCACTGGAGTCGCGCTATCCGTTCGGACGCTACGCCGACCAGGCCCAGCTCGAACTGATCTACGCCAACTACAAGAACGCCGAGCCGGAAGCTGCCAAGTCCGCCGCCGAGCGTTTCATCCGCCTGCATCCGCAGCACCCGAACGTCGACTACGCCTACTACATGAAGGGCCTGACCTCGTTCGACCAGGACGTCGGTCTGCTGGCGCGCTTCCTGCCGCTGGACATGACCAAGCGTGACCCGGGCGCCGCGCGCGACTCCTACAACGAGTTCGCTCAGCTGACCAGCCGCTACCCCAACAGCCGCTACGCGCCGGACGCCAAGCAGCGCATGATCTACCTGCGCAACCTGCTGGCGTCTTACGAGATCCACGTGGCTCACTACTACCTGACCCGTCAGGCCTACGTAGCGGCCGCCAACCGTGGCCGTTACGTGGTGGAGAACTTCCAGGAAACCCCATCGGTGGGTGACGGCCTGGCCGTGATGACGGAGGCTTACCAGCGCCTGCACCTGGACGACCTGGCCAGCACCAGCCTGGAAACCCTGAAGCTCAACTACCCGGATCACCCGAGCCTGAACGACGGCAAGTTCGTGCCCCAGGTTGACGAGGCGGACAACCGTTCGTGGCTGAGCAAGTACACCCTGGGCCTGATCGAGTCCCGTCCACCGTTGCCGCCGGGCGAAACCCGCGCCAACCAGGACGTGGTCAAACAGTACCAGGACGCCAAGGACGCCATCCCTTCGGACCTCAAGCCCCACGACGAGAACGGCGACGTGATCGAAGAGGAAGAACCAGAGGCCCTGGGCAACAACCAGGACCGCTCGTGGTTCAGCTACATGACGTTTGGTGTGTTCGACTGATTGCATCCTGCGCCATCAAAAAGGAGCCTTTCGAGGCTCCTTTTTTGTGGGCGGTATCATTGCGCTGTGCGCCCGGCATGTCCTTGGCTAAACTGGCGCATTCCTTGTCGAGAAACCGCCCATCATGCTTCGTCTACTGTTCTGGATAGCTGTCATTGCCGCCGCGGTATGGTTCTGGCGCACATTCAAAAGCCCGGCCGCTAAGCGAGAGCGTGCCAGCGAGCCCGGCGCCGCACTGATGGTGCGCTGCGCCCACTGCGGCGTGCATCTGCCACAGGATCGCGCCTTGAGTTCGCGCCAGGAGTGGTATTGCACACAGGCGCACCTGGAACAAGGGCCGAAGTCTATCCAGCGCTGAGCCGGCCCTCGGGCGCATAAGGCGTCGGGTCGATGATGGGCGCACGCGCCAGCAGCAAATCGGCAAACAATTGGCAGGACGCTGGTGCCAGTACCAGGCCGTTGCGGTAATGCCCGCAGTTGAGCCACAACCCCTTGAAGCCCGGCACCCGGCCGATGTACGGGATGCCCTGCGGCGAACCGGGGCGCAACCCGGCCCAATGCCCCACCACTTCGGCGTCGGCCAAGGCGGGGATCAACTCCAGCGCTGATGCCTTGAGGCTTTCCAGGGCTGTTTTGGTGGGAGTCTTGTCGAACCCTTCATGCTCCAGGGTACTGCCGATCAAGATATGGCCGTCACGTCGAGGGATCGCATAACGCCCCTTGGCGAGGACCATGCTCGACAGGAAGTCCGAGGCGCATTTGTACAGGATCATCTGGCCTTTGACCGGCTCGACCGGTAACGACAGGCCCAGCGTGCCGAGCAGCTCACCGCTCCACGCCCCTGCCGCCAGCACGACCTGATCGCCCAGCACCGGTCCCTCAGCGGTGTACACGCCCACCACATCGCCAGCGTCCAGGACAAACCCGGTCACTTCGCACTGCTCATGAACGGTCACGCCGGGCAACGCCAGCAGCGCCGCCTTGAGGGACTTGACCAGCCGCGGGTTGCGCACATTGGCGACGTTGGCCATGTAGATCGCCTGGGAGTACCCGCCGCCCAGCACCGGAACGGCATCATGGGCAGCCGAGACGTCCACTTTGCTCAATGGGCGCCCTTCCCGTGCAGCCCAAGCCAGGGCTTCGGCCTCGTCGTCCAGGTCCAGCCAATACAGGCCAGTGGTATGTACCTCGGGGTCAACACCCGTCGCGGCAAACAGACGCTGCGCCAGCTGCGGATAAAAATCCTGGGACCAATGCGCCAGCGCGGTGACTGCCGGGCTGTAGCGCCAGGGATACAGCGGCGAAACAATGCCACCGCCCGCCCAGGATGACTCCTGGCCCAACCCGGCGCGCTCCAGCAACACCACCGCTTGCCCTTGGCTCGCCAAGTTGAACGCCGTCAACAAGCCGATGACTCCGCCACCGACAATCACTACCCGCTGCTGCTCTGCCATCATTTGATCCAGCTGATAAATAGGAACAAGCGCACCCGGCGCCCAATCATCCAGCATCTTCATTATTGCCCCCAGCACAGCTTGCGCGACATTCCCGGTGCCGCGCCCGGGTTTTCCCGCGCAGTGGTGCTGCTCAGGCTGAAGTCGCCGCAAGGGTCGCCGAACATTACCGAGTCGACGGCAGGCGTGGCCACCAACTGGAAATCCTGAGGGTTCAATGCAGCGCTGATTCTATAGCGATCATTGCCCGCACTGACGCCGTCTGCGTCAATAAAAGTGCCATTCCTCGTATAAAAGCGCTCCAAGTGCTGAGCCTGCTCCGTCAGCAACGCGACGATTTCAGCGCGATAGGCCTTTTTCATGTGGCCGGTGTACCCGGGATACGCGATCCCGGCCAATACCGCGATGACCGCCACGGCGATCAGTAACTCGATCAGGGTAAACCCCTGGCTATCCCTGCCCATTCCATTGCTCCCTATTGAAGTTGCCGCCATGCCACACGCCGAAATCGCGCGCCGCTCTCCTCTTCTACCCGCGCATAAACGCTCTCCAGCACCGTGCGCACCTGGCCGCTCAGCCCGACTGCGGTCACTCGATAAACGGATGCCGGGGTGTGTGGCGGTAGCTGCGCCAGCCCTACCGCAGGCCCCAGAAACTGGATGCCGTACAGGCCGCCCTTCAGCGCCACCCACGTCATGCCCGAAACAGGGTCCACGCCGGGCCCAAGCACCGAAAAAGCCGCTTGCGGTGGCGCACAGATGGCAACCGACTGGCACACCGGCAGCGCTGCAAAGGACCGCCGTACGGCAGACTCTCCGTGCCGCAAACCGCTTTCGGCACTTTGCAGCGACTGATTGCGGTGCCAGAGGCTGCTGGTGATCTTTTGCTGGGTAATGGCGCCTTGCATCGATGACAAACCGACCAGCGACACCAGCAACAGGAACACCAGGCTGATCAGCAGCACCATGCCTGCCTGGCGCAAGCGCAAACCTTCCGTCAGCATCATGCGCCCTACCCCAGCCGGTTTCGCAGCGCCGCTACGACGCTGTAGGTTTGATCTTTTACCCGACCGGTCGGATCCTGCAGCGTCATCAGGATGCGCACACTGCGTACCAGGGACAGGTCGGCCGGGCTCGCGTCGTAGCGCGCCACCTCCATTGATGAAGGCTTGGCGGCCACGCCAAAGCTGATATCGAATGCCTGCACGTTATCCACCAACACAGCCTTGGCCGGAGCCGCAGGCGTGCTGACCTTCAATTGCCTCGCTTCAAAGGTGTAGGTGAGCTGGCGCAATGCAAAACGGATCTGGCCGGGCGCAGGTGCGGGGGCGCTTGCTGCATATGCCTGGGCGGTACCGGTGCAGTCGGACAACACGGTCCAGTCCGGCTTGCCGCTCTCATCACCGACATCCGCAGTCACCAGCGTGAGCGACTTTGCACCGGCCCCGGCCGCCCAACTGACAGGCTGGTCAAAGGCTGGCGGGGCGTTGTCGATGGCCCCCGTGGCCAGACAGCCGAACATGCCGGCCTGGCGGATATCCTGGGTCATCTTGCCCAGCACGAACCGCGCATCATCCTGCAGCAGCATGGCGGCCTGCTGGCTGGCGTGGGTGGCATTGGCGCTGATCACGACCTGGCTGGCGCCCAGTAGCAGCACCAAGCCCAGTGCCAAGGCCAGCAATAGCTCCACCAGGCTGAAACCGCGACTACGACGCCTCATCGGGCCACCCCCGGCTCATCACTGATACGACTGGTGAGGGTGAAGGTTTCCCTCGCGCCCGGCCTGTGAGCTCCTCGACTGTCATCCCAACTGATGCTGACAGTCACTTCGCTTGCGCTGACCGCCACCGAACCTTTGCCGCTCTCCCCGGCAAAGCCACGGATATTGGCCTCGAAATCATGCAGGTCCAGGTCGCGCACGCTGGCGTTAGCCATGCTCGCCCCGGCACGCCCGGACCGCCCCCATGCGTAGTCGGCTGCGGAATTGGCGCGGATGCGATCAAGCATGTCATAGGCAATGAAACTGGCCTGGCTGGTCATCCTGGCACGGTCGGTGTACTTGAGCGCGTTGAGTTGGACCACTGCCGCGCCCAGCAGGCCAACGGCGAGGATCAGCACTGCGACCAGCACCTCGATCAGCGTCATGCCAACTTGGTGCCGAGGCAAATCCTGGGAAAAACCGGTGTGGGGGCAGGCAAGCATTACCGTCGTCATCCGTGTCGAGGGCCGAGAAAGAGCAGCTCAAAGCTGCTGTGCGACCCAAGACTAGCGCCGGTTTTTCACCGGCGCCGCTCCAGGAACAAAGGGAAATACTTTGGACATAAAGGCCACCATCCAGCGGCGCAGTCCGGGCGCTATACCTAAGGCTCTACCCACATCCACGGAGGGATGACACATGCGCCAACGAGGCTTCACCTTGATAGAACTGCTGCTCGGACTGATCGTCAGCGGCATCCTGGCCAACCTGGCCGTGCCCGGCTTCAAGAGCCTGCTGGCATCACAGCAACGGCATGGCGCGGCACAGTCCCTGGCGGCAGGGCTGCGTTATGCACGCACCGAAGCCATCGCCCGCAACCAGGCGGTGGTCATTCACGCTGTGGACGAAGACTGGGGCCGAGGCTGGCGGGTAATCGTGGACGTAAGCGGACGCGGCCACCTGGACGATAGAAACCCAGTGCTGCTGGAGCATCAGGACAGTGGGCAGGTGCCGGTCGTGGGCAATGGGCCGCTGAAGAACCAGGTGCGCTTCAGCGGGTTGGGCGAACCGGTGTTTTCAGGCGGAGGGTTTCGTGCCGGCACTGTGCATGTGTGTGCCAGGGACCAGGCACAGAGCCTGTTTCAGGTCGTCGTGGCGCCCAGCGGGCGCATCAGCCTGCGCAGCGACAGGGCCGAACAGGCCTTGTGCCGGAGCGACTCCGGCAGATGAGCCATCAGAGCAGCGAGCGAACCCGCAGCTCCTTGGGCATGGAGAAGGTGATGTTCTCCTCGCGCCCAGCCAACTCATCGGCGCCCGTGGCACCCCAGGCGTGCAGTTGCTGGATCACACCACGTACCAGCACTTCCGGCGCCGAAGCGCCCGCCGTGATGCCGATACGCTCGACACCCTCAAACCAACTGCGCTGCATATCTTCGGCACCGTCGATCAGGTACGCCGGCGTTGCCATGCGCTCAGCCAGTTCGCGCAGGCGGTTGGAGTTGGAGCTGTTGGGGCTGCCCACTACCAGCACCACATCACACTCATCAGCGAGTTGCTTGACCGCGTCCTGGCGGTTTTGGGTGGCGTAGCAGATGTCGTCCTTGCGCGGCCCGCCAATGGCCGGGAAGCGACTGCGCAGCGCGTCGATCACGCGGCTGGTGTCGTCCATGGACAAGGTGGTCTGGGTCACGAACGCCAGGCGCTCGGGGTTATGCACCTGCAGGTTGGCGACGTCTTTTTCGTCTTCAACCAGGTAAATGGCGCCACCATTGCCAGCATCGTACTGGCCCATGGTGCCTTCGACTTCCGGGTGCCCGGCATGGCCGATCAGGATGCACTCTCGACCGTCACGGCTGTAGCGCGCGACTTCGATGTGCACCTTGGTCACCAGCGGGCAGGTCGCGTCGAAGACTTTCAGGCCACGGCCTGCCGCTTCGGTACGTACGGCCTGGGAGACACCGTGGGCGCTGAAGATGACGATCACGTCATCCGGCACCTGGTCCAGCTCTTCGACAAAGATGGCACCGCGCGCGCGCAGGTCTTCGACCACGAATTTATTGTGGACGACTTCATGGCGCACGTAGATCGGCGGTCCGAAGACTTCCAGGGCGCGGTTTACGATTTCGATCGCCCGGTCCACACCGGCGCAGAAGCCACGGGGGTTGGCGAGTTTGATTTGCATGCTGTGCCTCGTGTCTTGCATGGCAAGAAATAGGATCGACTCAGCCCTTGAGGGACTGACTCCTGTGGGAGCTGGCTTGCCTGCGATTGCATCACCTCGGTATAGCTGAGGTACCGAGGTGCCTGCATCGCAGGCAAGCCAGCTCCCACACAAGCCCGGCTCCCACAGGAACCGGATTCTTCAGTCAGAGCGCTTTAACGTCGATGATTTCAACGTCGAACGTCAAGGCTTTACCGGCCAACGGGTGGTTGAAGTCGATGGTCACTTGCGCGTCATCGAAGGTTTTCACCACACCGGGCAGCTCTGTATTCGCCGCATCGTTGAAGATCACCAGCAAGCCTTCCGACAGGTCCATGTCCTGGAACTGCGACCGCGGGATGATCTGCACAT
Organism: Pseudomonas azadiae; assembly: GCF_019145355.1. Classification (NCBI taxonomy): domain Bacteria; kingdom Pseudomonadati; phylum Pseudomonadota; class Gammaproteobacteria; order Pseudomonadales; family Pseudomonadaceae; genus Pseudomonas; species Pseudomonas azadiae. Next base: position 354,430 of record NZ_JAHSTY010000001.1, read on the forward strand.
TTTGCGGGTTGGGCTGGCCAAAGGCGTTTTCCGGCAGGATCTGCAGGGTACGCTTGTCACCGGCCTTGAAGCCGAACAGAGCCGCTTCGAAACCCGGCAGCAGGTTGCCGTCGCCGACCTTGAAGGTGGCGGGGGCTTTGTCGAACGTGCTGTCGACCGTGTCGCCATTCTCCAGGCGCAGTGCGAAATGCAAGGTGACTTCCGTGTTCTGGCCGATGCGTTGCCCGGCCAATACCTGATCAGTCATTGACGGTCTCTCCGGTTTTCTTACTTTTGAACATGTCCAACGCCAGCATGATTGCGCCGACGGTGATGGCACTGTCGGCAAAATTGAACGCCGGGAAGTAGTGACGGTTCTGCCAGTGCACCAGGATAAAGTCGATCACATGGCCCAGGGCAATGCGGTCGTACAGGTTGCCCAGCGCGCCGCCCAGCACCAGGGCCAAGGCGATGGCCAGCCAGGTGTCATCGCGCCCCAGGCGCTTGAGCCACACCACCAGCACCGCACTGACCACCAGCGCGATCACGGCGAACAGCCAGCGCTGCCAGCCGCCACCGTCGGCGAGGAAGCTGAACGCCGCGCCGGTGTTGTAGGCCAGGGTCCAGCTGAAGTAATCCGGGATCACCACGATTTGCTGGAACATCTGCAGGGAGCCTTCAAAATGAGCCTTGCTGACCTGGTCGATGACCAGCACCAACAGGCTCAGCGCGAGCCAGCCCAGGCGCCCGAAACGACCGGCATCAGGCATGCTTTTACTAAGCATAGTGGCGAACCTCGCCAGCACCGCTGATGTTGTCGACACAACGACCGCAGATTTCCGGATGCTCAGGGTTCACACCGACGTCCTCACGGCAGTGCCAGCAGCGGGCGCACTTGGGGAAGGCCGACTTGACCACTTTGAGCTTGAGGCCAGGGACTTCGGTGGCGACCGCGTCCGTCGGCGCCTGGGCAAACGGTGCCAGGCTGGCGGTAGAGGTGATCAACACGAAGCGCAGCTCGTTGCTCAATTTGGCCAGGTCGGCACTCAGGCCTTCCTCGGCGAACAGGGTGACTTCGGCTTGCAGGTTGCCACCGACGGCCTTGGCCGCACGCTGCACTTCCAGCTCCTTGTTCACCGCAACCTTCACGGCCATCACGCCTTCCCAGTACTCGCGGCCCAGTTCGAAGTCGGCCGGCAGTTCGGTCAGGCCCTCGTACCAGGTGTTGAGCATGACGGACTCGTTACGCTCGCCCGGCAGGTATTCCCACAGTTCGTCGGCGGTGAAAGCCAGGATCGGCGCGATCCAGCGCACCAGCGCCTCGCTGATGTGGTACAGCGCGGTCTGAGCCGAGCGGCGCGCCTTGCTGTTGGCGCCGGTGGTGTACTGACGGTCCTTGATGATGTCGAGGTAAAACCCACCCAGCTCCTGCACGCAGAAGTTATGGATCTTCGAGTAGACGTTCCAGAAACGGTATTCGCCGTAGCTTTCCTGCAACTCGCGCTGCAGCAACAGCGCGCGATCCATGGCCCAACGGTCGAGGGCGAGCATGTCCTCGGCCGGCAGGATGTCGGTGGCCGGGTTGAAGCCGGTCAGGTTCGACAGCATGAAGCGTGCGGTATTACGGATGCGACGGTAGGCGTCGGCACTGCGAGCCAGGATCTGCTCGGAGACGGCGATTTCGCCCGAATAATCGGTCGAGGCGACCCACAGACGCATGATGTCGGCGCCCAGGGTGTCGTTGATCTTTTTCGGCTCGATCACGTTCTTCAACGACTTGGACATCTTGCGGCCGTTTTCGTCGACGGTGAAGCCGTGGGTCAGCAGTTCCCGGTACGGTGCGTGGTTGTCGATGGCGCAACCGGTCAGCAGCGACGAGTGGAACCAGCCGCGGTGCTGGTCCGAACCTTCCAGGTACAGGTCGGCACGCGGGCCGGTCTCGTGGCCCATTGGGTGGGAACCGCGCAGCACGTGCCAATGGGTGGTGCCCGAGTCGAACCACACGTCGAGGGTGTCGCTGATCTTGTCGTACTGCGGCGCTTCGTCGCCCAGCAGTTCGGCGGCGTCCATCTTGAACCAGGCTTCGATGCCTTCCTGCTCAACGCGCTGGGCCACGACTTCCATCAGTTCGACGGTGCGCGGGTGCAACTCGCCGCTTTCCTTGTTCAGGAAGAACGGAATCGGCACGCCCCAGTTACGCTGGCGGGAGATGCACCAGTCCGGACGGTTGGCGATCATCGAATGCAGGCGCGCCTGGCCCCAGGCCGGGACGAACTTGGTTTCATCGACGGCCTTGAGCGAACGCACACGTAGGGTATCGCCGCTCGTCGGCTGTTTGTCCATGCCGATAAACCACTGCGCGGTGGCGCGGTAGATCAACGGGGTCTTGTGACGCCAGCAATGCATGTAGCTGTGCTGGATGGTGGCGGTTTGCATCAGCGCACCGACTTCACGCAGCTTTTCGATGATCGCCGCATCGGCCTTGAAGATGAACTCGCCGCCGAAGAACTCCAGCGACGGTACGTACACGCCGTTGCTTTGCACCGGGCTGATGATGTCATCGTTGACCAGGCCATACTTTTTGCAGATCACAAAGTCGTCGACGCCGTAGGCAGGCGAGCAGTGAACGATGCCGGTACCCGAGCCCAGTTCAACGTAGTCAGCCAGGTATACGGGCGACAGGCGGTCATAAAACGGGTGACGGAAATTGATCAGTTCCAGCGCGGAGCCGGTGGTGGTGGCGATCACCGAACCTTGCAGTTCATAGCGGGCCAGGCAGGCCTCGACCATTTCTTCAGCGAGCACCAGCAGGCGGTCACCGACGTCCACCAGGGCGTAGGTGAATTCCGGGTGCACGTTCAGCGCCTGGTTGGCCGGGATGGTCCACGGGGTGGTGGTCCAGATCACGATGGCCGCGGGCTTGGCCAGCGACGCCAGGCCGAACGCCTGGGCCAGCTTGGCCTCGTCGGCGATCGGGAAGGCTACGTCAATGGTCGACGACTCTTTGTTTTCGTATTCGACTTCCGCTTCGGCCAGTGCAGAGCCGCAGTTAAAGCACCAGTTCACGGGCTTGAGACCCTTGAACACGAAACCGCCCTTGACGATTTCGGCCAAGGCACGGATTTCACCGGCCTCGTTCGTGAAGCTCATGGTCTTGTAGGGGTTGTCCCACTCGCCCAACACGCCCAGGCGGATGAATTCGGACTTCTGCCCTTCGATCTGCTCGGCAGCGTAGGCACGGCACAGTTCGCGGGTTTTGTCCGCGCCCAGGTTCTTGCCGTGGGTCACTTCGACTTTGTGTTCGATCGGCAGGCCGTGGCAGTCCCAACCCGGGACATACGGCGCGTCGAAGCCCGAAAGGGTTTTCGAGCGCAGGATCATGTCCTTGAGAATCTTGTTCAGCGCATGACCGATGTGAATCGTGCCGTTGGCATAAGGAGGGCCGTCGTGCAGGACGAACTTCGGACGATCCTTGCCAATTTCGCGCAACTTTCCGTACAGGCCAATACTGTCCCAGCGCTGCAGTATCTGCGGTTCGCGCTGTGGCAGGCCGGCCTTCATTGGGAAGGCGGTGTCCGGAAGGTTTAGCGTGGCTTTATAGTCGGTCATTTAAGGCTCTTCGGTTAGCGATGGGCGCTAGGTGCGGCTAGTGCACGGGCGGCGGCGACATCCGCATTGATCGCCGTTTTCAACGCCTCAAGGGAGGCGAAACGCTGCTCTTCACGCAGCTTCTGGTGGAAAACCACCGTCAAACGCCGGTCATACAGATCACCGGCAAAATCCAAAAGGTGAACTTCCAGGTGGGCCTTGCCATCACCTGCAACCGTGGGCCTGACGCCTATGTTGGCGACTCCCGGCCACGATTGGCCGTCGATGTCGACGCTGACCAGGTAAACCCCGGTCAGCGGCACACGACGGCGCTTGAGCTGCACGTTGGCGGTTGGCGTGCCCAATTGGCGCGCCAGCTTCTGGCCGTGCAGGACCCGACCGGCAATGCGGAACGGGCGACCGAGCAAACGCTCGGCCAAAGCGAAGTCGGCGGCGGCCAGGGCGTTACGCACCTGGGTACTGCTCACGCGCAGGCCGTCCAGTTCAACGGTTTGCGCGGCTTCGACGGTAAACCCCTGGTTGACGCCGGCCTGTTGCAGGAAATCGAAATCCCCGACGCGGTCGCAACCAAAGCGGAAGTCGTCACCGACCTCCAAATGCTCGACGCCCAGGCCATCGACCAAAATACGGTCGACGAACTCGGCGGCGCTCAGGCTTTGCAAACGCTGGTTGAAGGCCAGGCAGAGGACGCGGTCCACGCCTTCTTCAGCCAGCAGTTGCAGCTTGTCGCGCAAGCGGGCAAGACGGGCCGGCGCAGTCTCGGGGGTAAAATATTCCCGCGGCTGCGGCTCGAAAATCACCACGCAGCTGGGCACACCCAACTCGACCGCGCGCTCGCGCAGCCGGGCCAGGATAGCCTGGTGGCCACGGTGAACACCGTCAAAGTTGCCAATAGTGGCGACGCAGCCCCGATGCTCGGGGCGCAGGTTGTGGAAACCTCGAACCAGCTGCATAACGCGCTTCTTGCTCATAAAGTGGTCGATTATAACCACACCCGGCCCCGGACGACAGGCAACACCGCAGGCCAAATGAATCGAATCGATAAAACACTCGCTTTATCGCGGCAAACTCTCTAGCTCAACGACTTGCGATTGAAATCCCGTAGGCGGAAGCCTTGCAGCAGCAACATCCCGAAGTACACCACCACCCCCGCCACGACCAGCACGCCAAGACGCATGAAGCGCTCCAACATACCGCCTTCGCTCCAGGCAGGCATAACGTGCATCAGGCCCAGCAACACGGCAGACATCATCGCCACTGCCACCAGCAGCTTGAGGGCAAACAGCCCCCAGCCCGGCTGCGGCTGGAACATCTGCTGTTTGCGCAGTTGGTAAAACAGCAGGCCGGCGTTGATGCACGCACCGGCACTGATCGCCAGGGCCAAACCGGCGTGGGCCAACGGGCCGATAAATACCAGGTTGAGCAATTGCGTGACGATCAGCGTGAAAATCGCGATTTTCACCGGTGTGCGGATGTTTTGCTGGGCATAAAAGCCCGGCGCCAGCACCTTGATCACGATAATGCCCAGCAGACCGACGGAATAGGCGACCAGGGCGTGTTGCGTCATCAAGGCGTCATGGGCATCGAACTGGCCGTATTGAAACAGCGACACGGTCAACGGCTCGGCGAGGATCCCCAGCGCCAACGCACAGGGCAACACCAGCACAAAGCACAGGCGCAGGCCCCAATCGAGAATGCGCGAATATTCCTGGCGATCCTTGCTGGCGTAGGTGCGCGCCAGGGTCGGCAGCAGGATCGTGCCCAATGCCACGCCCAACACGCCGGACGGCAATTCCATCAGACGGTCGGCGTAGTACATCCATGACACCGAGCCGGACACCAGCAACGAAGCGAACGCGGTGTTGATGATCAGCGAAATCTGGCTGACCGACACGCCAAGGATAGCCGGCAACATGTTGCGCATCACGCGCCATACGCCGGTGTCCTTGAGGTTCAGGCGCGGCAGGACGAGCATGCCGATCTTTTTCAGGTGCGGCAGTTGGTAGAGCAATTGCGCCAGGCCGCCAGCCAGTACGGCCCAACCCAGGGCCATCACCGGCGGATCGAAGTACGGCGTGAGGAACAGCGCGAAGAGGATCATGCTGACGTTCAGCAGGGTCGGCACGAAGGCCGGCACCGAGAACCGGTTCCAGGTATTGAGGATCGCCCCGGCCAACGACGAAAGGGAGATCAGCAATATATAAGGAAAGGTCACGCGCAGCAGATCAGTGGTCAGCGCGAATTTTTCCGGCGTATTGGCAAAGCCCGGCGCCGTGGCCCAGATCACCCAGGGCGCGGCGAGCATGCCGAGGACAGTGACCAGCATCAGCACCAGCGTCAACAGGCCCGAGACGTAGGCGATAAAGGTGCGCGTCGCCTCCTCGCCCTGCTGGGTCTTGTATTCGGCCAGGATCGGCACGAAGGCCTGGGAAAACGCGCCTTCGGCGAAGATCCGCCGCAACAGGTTGGGCAGCTTAAAGGCAATAAAGAAGGCATCCGTGGCCATGCTGGCGCCGAAAATGCGCGCCAGCAGGGTGTCACGCACAAATCCCAAAACCCGGGAGATCATCGTGATAGAGCTGACCGCGGCCAGCGATTTGAGCAGATTCATTGAAAGAGTTTGCGCCTATGGATAAAGAGCAGGCGAACAAAGCGCCCACTTATGCGATACTGCGCGCCTGCAACAGCACAGAGCCAAAGCTCGCGAGTTTACAGGTCAAGCGCCGGAAATAAATCACCCGCCTCTTCAGATCGACCACTCAGCAGTTCGCATCAGCCGCCCTTGACAACCCGTCAAGTCATCGGCATGATTCGCGGCCTATTTTGTTTGCTATTTCCTAAAAAGTCTTTCGAGGAGCTCGACGGTGGCCAACACACCTTCCGCCAAAAAACGTGCAAAACAGGCTGAGAAGCGTCGCAGCCACAACGCCAGCCTGCGTTCCATGGTTCGTACCTACATCAAGAATGTAGTTAAAGCCATCGACACCAAAGACGCTGAAAAAGCCCAAGCTGCTTACGTTCTGGCTGTGCCAGTTATCGACCGTATGGCCGATAAAGGCATCATCCACAAGAACAAGGCCGCTCGTCATAAGAGCCGCCTGAATGGCCACATCAAGGCTATGAGCGTTCCTGCTGCAGCCTAAGTGGTAACAACTGCAACGCAACCCTGGTTGTGAAACAGTTAAGAAATGCCCCGTACCGAAAGGTCCGGGGCATTTTTGTGTGTGCCCCAAAATTACCACTGTCTCTTGTAGTGAGCGGGCTCGCCCCGCGCTGGGTGGCGAAGCCGCCCTAACAAGGCCACCGCGGTTTTTCAGAAAGACCGCGGCGCCTGGATTTAGGGCGGCTTCGCCACCCAGCGCGGGGCGAGCCCGCTCACTACAAAAGCCCGGCAACCCGATTGAATACGCTTTCAGACAGGCAAAAAAACGCCCCGAACCAGTCGGGGCGTTTTGGCTACCGCTTGATCAAACCATCAATCAATGGTGGTGACCGCCTTCACCGTGAACGTGGCCGTGGGCCACTTCTTCCTGGGAAGCGTCGCGAATGGCAACAATCTTCACTTGGAAATTCAGGCGCTGGCCAGCCAACGGGTGGTTACCGTCAACGGTCACGTCGTCGCCATCCAGGTCGCGGATGGTGACGATCTGCATTTGGCCGTCCGGCGCAGAGGCGTGGAACTGCATGCCGACTTCCAGCTCGTCAACGCCTTCGAACATGCTGCGGCTCAGCGTGCTGACCAGCTCGGCCGAGTATTCGCCGTAGGCATCTTCAGGTTCTACGGCAACGTTCAGTTCATCACCAACTGCCTTGCCTTCCAGAGCCTTTTCCAGGCCTGGGATGATGTTACCTGCGCCTTGCAGGTAGACCAGCGGCGCGCCGCCGGCTGAGCTGTCGATGACCTCACCAGCGTCGTTGGTCAGGGTATAGTCGATGGAGACAGCCTTGTTAGCGGCGATCGTCATGGGGCGAGACCTTTTGCATAAGAATGAAGAACGGACAAGTCTAAACAAGGATTTGCCCGAAAGCGAACAGAACCCGGACGGACGGAACCGATCAACGGCATCCTTCATCATCGGGTTCCACCAGGATGACGACCAACACTGGGTGGCCGACCTGTCCTGCGGCCACACCCAGCACTTACGTCACCAGCCGCCCTGGCAGTCGCGCGCCTGGGTGCTCGACCCTGCACAACGTCTTGAAAAAATAGGTCAGCCCTTTGCCTGCGGCTGGTGTGCGCAGGAGCCGGAATAACGATAACCTTGGCACCTGATTCGCGGTAGGCGCTCAGCCATAGAGCGCCACCCAAGCCATGCAACCCCAGAGAATTCGCATGCAAACTTTTTTTATCGCGCCCACCGATTTTGGTGTGGGTCTGACCTCCATCAGCCTCGGGCTGGTGCGCACCCTTGAGCGAGCCGGCCTGAAGGTCGGTTTTTTCAAGCCGATTGCCCAGCCGCATCCGGGAGACACCGGCCCCGAGCGTTCGACCGAACTGATCGCGCGAACCCACGGCCTGAAGCCGCCACAGCCCCTGGGACTGGCACATGTCGAGCGGATGCTCGGCGACGGCCAGCTTGACGAGTTGCTTGAAGAAATCATCACGCTGTACCAGCAAGCGGCGGTGGGCAAGGACGTGCTGATCGTCGAAGGCATGGTGCCGACCCGCAGCGCCAGCTATGCAGCGCGGGTCAACCTGCACTTGGCCAAGAGCCTGGACGCGGAAGTGATCCTGGTCTCGGCCCCAGAGAACGAAGTGCTCACTGAACTCTCCGGCCGCGTGGAACTGCAGGCTCAACTGTTCGGCGGCCCGAAAGACCCGAAAGTGCTCGGCGTGATCCTCAACAAGGTGCGCACCGACGAAAGCATGGAAGCTTTTTCAGCGCGCCTCAAAGAGCATTCCCCATTGTTGCGCAGCGGTGATTTCCGCCTGCTCGGCTGCATTCCTTACCAGCCCGAGCTCAACGCCCCGCGTACCCGCGATGTCGCCGACCTGATGGGCGCGCAGGTCCTCAATGCCGGCGATTATGAAACACGGCGCATGACCAAGATCATCATCTGCGCACGCACCATGCGCAACACCGTGGAACTGCTCAAGCCCGGCGTGCTGGTGGTGACGCCCGGCGACCGCGACGACATCATCCTGGCCGTCAGCCTGGCCGCGATCAACGGCGTTCCCCTCGCCGGCCTGTTGTTGACCAGCGATACCCTGCCCGACCCGCGCATCATGGATCTGTGCCGTGGTGCATTCCAGGCCGGGTTGCCGGTGCTGTCGGTGAGCAGCGGTTCCTACGACACCGCGAACCAGCTCAATGGCCTGAACAAAGAAATTCCCATCGACGACCGCGAGCGCGCCGAGATCATCACCGATTTCGTCGCCAGCCACCTCGATGCGCGCTGGCTGCACCAGCGTTGCGGCACGCCACGGGAGATGCGCCTGTCGCCGGCCGTGTTCCGTTACCAGTTGATCCAGCGCGCCCAGGCTGCCAACAAGCGCATCGTGCTGCCCGAAGGCAGCGAGCCGCTGACCGTGCAGGCCGCCGCCATCTGCCAGGCCCGTGGCATTGCTCGCTGCGTGTTGCTGGCCAAGCCGGCGGATGTGGAAGCGGTTGCTCGCGCCCAAGGCATCGAACTGCCCGAAGGCCTGGAGATTCTCGACCCGGACCTGATTCGCCAGCGTTATGTCGAACCGATGGTCGCGTTGCGCAAGAGCAAGAGCCTCAACGCGCCGATGGCCGAGCAGCAACTGGAAGACACCGTGGTGATCGCCACGATGATGCTCGCCCTGGATGAAGTGGACGGCCTGGTCTCCGGCGTCGTTCATTCCACCGCCAATACCATCCGCCCCGCCCTGCAGTTGATCAAGACCGCGCCGGGCTGCACGCTGGTGTCGTCGGTGTTCTTCATGCTGTTCCCCGAACAGGTGCTGGTGTACGGCGACTGCGTAATGAACCCGCATCCGAGCGCTGCGGAACTGGCGGAAATCGCCCTGCAAAGCGCCGATTCCGCCGCCGCGTTCGGCATTACGCCGCGTGTGGCGATGATCAGCTATTCCAGCGGTGATTCGGCCAGCGGCGAGGAAGTGGAAAAAGTCCGCGAAGCCACCCTGCTCGCCCACGAACAGCAAAGTTCGCTGCTGATCGACGGCCCGCTGCAATACGACGCCGCCGCCAACGAAACCGTGGCCCGCCAACTGGCGCCCGACAGCCTGGTTGCCGGCAAGGCCACGGTGTTCGTGTTCCCGGACCTGAACACTGGCAACACCACCTACAAAGCCGTACAGCGCAGCGCCGATTGCGTCAGCCTCGGGCCGATGCTGCAGGGCCTGCGCAAACCGGTCAACGATCTGCCACGCGGTGCCCAGGTGGACGACATCGTGTACACCATCGCGCTCACTGCGATTCAAGCCGCCAACCGACCTATGGATATCTAAATGCTGGATTTTCTACCTGCCGCCGTGCGTGGTGTGATCGCGTCCTTGTTGCTGGCGCTGAACACGATCCTGCTGTGTTCGTTCCTGTTTGTCGTCGCGCTGTTCAAGGCGCTGCCGTTTGCCAAGCGCTTCAGCGAATGGCTGATGAACCATACCCACGAAGCCTGGGTGACCAACAACAAGGGCTGGATGAACCTGGTGCAACACACGCGCTGGCACCTCAAAGGCCTTGAAGGTCTGGACTATCAGCACTCGTACCTGGTGACCAGCAACCACCAGAGCTGGGTCGACATCATGGTGCTGCAATACGTGCTCAACCGCCGCATTCGCCCATTGAAGTTTTTTCTCAAGCAGGAACTGATCTGGGTGCCGGTGATTGGCCTGGCCTGGTGGGCGCTGGGCTTTCCGTTCATGAAACGCTACACCAAGGCGTACCTGGAGAAACACCCGGAGAAGAAAGGCAAGGACCTGGAAACCACGCGCAAGACCTGTGCGAAATTTCGTCACAATCCAGTAGGCATCTTTAACTTTGCCGAAGGCACACGGTTCACGCCGGGCAAACATGCGCAGCAGAACTCGCCGTTTCGTTATCTGCTCAAACCCAAGGCTGGCGGGATTGCGTTTGTGCTGGACGCCATGGGCGAACAGTTGAAGTCACTGGTGAACGTGACCATTCACTACCCTGCCGGGCGTCCCGGGTACTGGGATTTGCTGTGCGGGAAGGTGAAGGACGTGGTGGTTCAGTTTGAAGAAGTGCAGATCCCGGCCGAGTTCATTGGCAAGAATTATGAGCAGGACGGGGAATATCGGTTGGCGTTCCAGGGGTGGATCAACCGGTTGTGGGAAGAGAAGGATCAGTTGCTGGGAAAACTGCACACAGAATTCCCAGGCAAACACTGACCAACCTGTGGGAGCTGGCTTGCCTGCGATAGCGGTGGGTCAGTTACACCTATATCAACTGACAGTCCGCTATCGCAGGCAAGCCAGCTCCCACATTGATTGAGTCCGATCTTGAGGATGTAAAAAAGCCCGCCACCGATCTCTCGGTGGCGGGCTTTTTTTTGGTCGAGAGGTTTAGATCGCGCCGCGCTGACGCAACAACGCCAGCACTTGCTTGACGCTCTCTTCCAGCGACAGGGCCTGGGTGTCGATCACCAGATCGGCATTCAACGGCACGTCGTACGGGAAGGACTCGCCCGGAATGTTATCCCCACCGGCGGCGTACAGGCCTTGCGGATCACGCTCGGCACACACCAGCGGCGAGGCTTGCACGTAGACCGTCAGCAGGCGCTCGGCGCCGATCAGTGCCTTGGCCTGTTCACGGCCTTCGGCATCCGGCGCGACAAACGCGGCCAGGGTCAACAGGCCCGCTTCGTTGAACTGGCGCGCCACGTGAGCGGCACGGCGCCAGTTCTCGGTGCGGCCGGCACGGTCCTGAGGCAAGCCTTTGTTCAGGTCGTGACGCAAGTTCTGGCCATCGAGTACGAACACCGCACGGCCCATGTCGAACAGCTTGCGCTCAACCGCGTAGGCCAGGGTGCTCTTGCCGGCGCCCGACAAGCCGCTGAACAGCACGGTCGCTGGTTGCTGGCCGAAGCGCAGGGCACGTTCTTCGGTGGCCACGTGCGCCAACTTGCCATGCTGCGCCGAACTGCCGTGAGTGACCGGCGGTGCGATGATCATGCCAGCGGCCACGGTGCCGTTGGTCAAGCGGTCGATGACGATGAACGCGCCAGTGGTGCGGTTGCTGTCGTAACCGTCCAGGGCGATGGCGGCGTCCAGGCTGACCTTGACCCGGCCGATCTCGTTCAGCTGCAGCGAACTCGCCGGGCCTTCGGCCAGGGTATTCACATCCACACGGTGCACGATGCTGGTGATGGAACCCGGCACGTAGCTGGTGGCGCGCTTGATGTCGTATTTCTTGCCCGGCAGCATCGGCTCTTCGGCCATCCACACCAGCATGGCGTCGAAGGCGTCGGTCACTTGCGGCACGTTGTCGGCGTGCACCAGCAGGTCGCCACGGGAGATGTCGATTTCGTCTTCCATGGTCAGCGTCACCGCTTGACCAGGACCTGCATGTTCCAACTCGCCTTCGAAGGTGACGATGGATTTGACGCGGCTGCTCTTGCCCGACGGCAGCACCACGACTTCGTCGCCCTTGTGCACGATGCCGCTGGCCAGGGTGCCGGCGAAACCACGGAAGTTCAGGTTCGGACGGTTGACGTACTGCACCGGGAAACGCAGGTCGGTGTAGTTGCGGTCGCTGGCGATCTCGACGGTCTCGAGGATCTCCATCAGCGACTGCCCGGTGTACCACGGCGAGCGCTCGCTCTTGTTCACCACGTTGTCGCCCTTGAGCGCCGACATCGGCACGAAGGCCAGGGTGCTGGGCTTGAACGCGATACCGTCGGCGAACTTCAGGTAATCGGCCTTGATCGACTCGAACACGCTCTGGTCAAAGCCATTGATGTCCATCTTGTTGACGGCCACCACAATGTGCTTGATGCCCAGCAACGAGGCGATGAAGCTGTGGCGACGGGTCTGGGTCTGCACGCCGTAGCGGGCGTCGATCAGGATGATCGCCAGGTCACAGGTGGATGCACCGGTGGCCATGTTGCGGGTGTACTGCTCATGGCCGGGGGTGTCGGCGATGATGAATTTGCGCTTGGCGGTGGAGAAGTAGCGGTAGGCCACATCGATGGTGATGCCCTGCTCACGCTCGGCCTGCAGGCCGTCGACCAGCAGCGCCAGGTCGATGTCATCGCCGGTAGTGCCGGATTTTTTCGAATCGCGGGTGATGGCTTCCAGGTGATCTTCGTAGATCATCTTGGAGTCGTGCAGCAGGCGCCCGATCAGGGTGCTCTTGCCGTCGTCGACATTGCCGCAGGTCAGGAAGCGCAACATCTCTTTGCGTTCGTGCTGGGCCAGGTAGGCGAGGATGTCCTCGCTGATCAAATCAGATACGTGCGACATGACAACCCCTTAGAAATAACCCTGACGTTTTTTATCTTCCATGGAGCCGGCACCATCGTGGTCGATGACACGGCCCTGGCGCTCGGAAGTTCGCGTCAGGAGCATTTCCTGAATGATGTCGGTCAGGGTCTCGGCTTCGGACTCCACCGCGCCCGTCAACGGGTAGCAGCCAAGGGTACGGAAACGGACTTTCTTTTTGACGATGCGGGCTTTGTCTTCGTCGGACAAGTGCTCGAGGATGCGCTCGTCGTCGATCATGATCAGCGTGCCGTTCTTCTCGATCACGTCGCGCTCGGCGGCGAAGTACAGCGGCACGATCGGGATGCCTTCCAGGTAGATGTATTGCCAGATGTCGAGCTCGGTCCAGTTGGACAGCGGGAACACGCGGATCGACTCGCCCTTGTTGACGTTGCCGTTGTAGACGTTCCACAACTCGGGGCGCTGGTTTTTCGGGTCCCAGCGGTGCTTGCTGTCGCGGAACGAGTACACGCGCTCTTTGGCGCGGGATTTCTCTTCATCGCGACGGGCGCCGCCGAACGCCGCGTCGAAACCATGCTTGTCCAGGGCCTGCTTGAGGCCTTCGGTCTTCATGATGTCGGTGTGCTTGGCGCTGCCGTGGGTGAACGGGTTGATGTCCTGCGCCACGCCATCGGGGTTGATGTGGGTGATCAGGTCCAGGCCCAGCTCTTCGACCATTTTGTCGCGGAACGCGTACATCTCCTGGAATTTCCAGCGAGTGTCGACGTGCATCACCGGGAACGGCAGCTTGCCCGGGAAGAAGGCCTTGCGTGCCAGGTGCAGCATCACGGCGGAGTCTTTACCGATCGAGTAGAGCATCACCGGGTTGTCGAACTCGGCGGCGACCTCGCGGATGATGTGGATGCTTTCCGCCTCCAGCTGTTTGAGATGCGTCAGTTTGTCGACCATGGTTACTCACGGAAAAACGATCTTATGGACGGCCAGCGGGCCGTGTTCGAGCGGGGCATGCTAGCACAGCACCTTCTTCTAATCAGGGCGCCGGCTAGATCGAAACGGTATATGAATATGCCCCCAGGTTTGGGCTCCCACATTGGGTTCCAGGTGATAGTCAGATCGGGTTGGGGCAGTCGATAAACAGGTGTTCAAGCGCAAAGCGCCGCGCCAGGTAATCTCCCAGCGCCTGCACGCCATAGCGCTCGGTGGCGTGGTGACCGGCGGCGATGAAGCTGATGTTGTTTTCGCGGGCACTGTGGAAGGTCTGCTCCGAGGCTTCGCCACTGAGGTACAGGTCGACGCCAGCGGCTATCGCCTGGTCAATGTAGCCCTGGCCGCCGCCGGTGCACCAGCCGACGCGGCGGATCATCTCGCTGCCTTCGATCAGCAGCGGTTCGCGGCCCATGACGTCCTGCACGCGGCGGGCGAAGTCGCGGGGCGACAGGGGCTCGGCGAGGGAGCCGACCAAACCGACCACTTTGGGGTTGCTCGGGTCCAGCAGGCCTTCGACGGTGATGTCGAGCTGTCGCGCCAACTGCACGTTATTACCGACGTCGGGGTGCAGGTCCAGCGGCAGGTGGTAGGCCAGCAGGCTGATGTCATGCTTGAGCAGCGTCTTCAGGCGGCGCTGCTTCATGCCGATGACGCAGGGGCTTTCGCCTTTCCAGAAATAGCCGTGGTGCACCAGGATCAGATCGGCCTGGGCGTCGACGGCGGCGTCCAGCAAAGCTTGGCTTGCGGTCACGCCGCTGACGATACGCATCACCTGCGGACGCCCCTCGACCTGCAGGCCGTTGGGGCAATAATCGGCAATTTTTGCACTGCCGAGGTAGCGGTCTGCTTCCTCGACGAGGGTGGTAAGGGGGACGGCCATAAAAGTCTCCTAAATATCCCGTTCGCAGGCGTCGCAGCCTCGTATAATGCGCGACATTATGGGCGCTCTCCCGCCCCCTGCAACCTGTCAGGACTTACTTGATGCTCAAGGCGCTGCGTTTTTTTGGATGGCCATTGCTGGCTGGCGTGCTGATCGCGATGCTGATTATTCAGCGTTTCCCGGAGCTGGTGGGTCTACCCAGCCTTGATGTGAACCTGCAACAGGCGCCGCAGACCAGCGCGGTGGTGCAAGGCCCGGTGACGTATGCCGATGCGGTCACCATCGCCGCCCCGGCCGTGGTCAACCTGTACACCACCAAGGTCATCAACAAACCGGCCCATCCGCTGTTTGAAGACCCGCAGTTCCGGCGCTATTTCGGCGACAACGGGCCCAAGCAACGCCGCATGGAGTCCAGCCTGGGTTCCGGGGTGATCATGAGCCCCGAAGGCTACATTCTCACGAACAACCATGTAACCACCGGCGCCAACCAGATCGTGGTGGCCCTGCGTGACGGCCGCGAAACCCTGGCCCGCGTGGTGGGCAGTGACCCGGAAACCGACCTTGCCGTGTTGAAGATCGACTTGAAGAACCTGCCATCCATCACCCTCGGCCGCTCCGACGGTTTGCGCGTAGGTGACGTGGCACTGGCCATCGGCAACCCATTCGGGGTGGGCCAGACCGTGACCATGGGCATCATCAGCGCCACCGGGCGTAACCAGTTGGGCCTTAACAGCTACGAAGATTTCATCCAGACCGATGCCGCGATCAACCCGGGCAATTCCGGCGGCGCGCTGGTGGATGCCAATGGCAACCTGACGGGCATCAACACCGCGATTTTCTCTAAATCCGGCGGTTCACAGGGCATCGGCTTTGCGATCCCGGTAAAGCTGGCGATGGAAGTGATGAAGTCGATCATCGAACACGGCCAGGTGATTCGCGGCTGGCTGGGGATTGAAGTTCAGCCGCTGACCAAGGAACTGGCCGAGTCGTTCGGCTTGACCGGGCGCCCTGGCATCGTGGTCGCCGGGATCTTCCGTGACGGCCCGGCCCAGAAAGCCGGCCTGCAACTGGGGGATGTGATCCTCAGCATCAACGGCGAACCGGCAGGCGACGGGCGCAAGTCGATGAACCAGGTGGCGCGGATCAAACCGACCGACAAGGTGGCGATCCAGGTGATGCGCAACGGTAAAGAGATCAAGTTGCTGGCGGAAATCGGCCTGCGCCCACCGCCCGCGCCGGTCAAGGAAGAAGAATAAACACCCTCGCCCAGGTACCCGTTCGCGGGTACCTGTAAAAATATATTTCAAAGCAATCCATTCTCATTGGTCATGTTATATTGTTTCAATATCGACATTGGAACGCTCTATCATGCCGTCTCGAAAGTTTGCCCCCCTGGCTGGCCTGGCCTTGGGTTTGCTGCTCGACCCCGCCTTCGCTGAAGAAAACACCCTGGAACTCGACGCTATCAGTGTCACCACTGACGCCTATGAATCCGCCACCGGCCCGGTCACCGGCTACCGCGCGACCCGTTCCGCCAGCGCGACAAAAACCGACACGGCCATTCGCGATATCCCACAATCGATCAGCGTGATTCCGGCCACGGTGCTCAAAGACCTGGGCAGCACCAACGTGGAACGCGCCCTGGAATTCGCCGGCGGTGTGTCCAAGCAAAACAACTTCGGTGGCCTCACCCTCTACGAATACAGCGTGCGCGGTTTCACCACGTCAGAGTTCTACCAGGACGGCTTCAGCGCCAACCGTGGTTACCCGAGCACACCGGACGCGGCCAATATCGAACGCATCGAAGTGCTCAAGGGCCCCGCCGCCAGCCTCTATGGGCGTGGCGATCCTGGCGGCACCGTGAATATCGTCACCAAGAAACCCCAGCCCGAAGCCTTCACCACTGTGCAAACCAGCGCCGGCAGTTGGGACCGCTACCGCACCGCGGTGGACGTGAACACCCCGCTGGACAGCGAAGGCAAGGTGCTGTCGCGGGTCAACCTGGCGGTGGAAGACAACCACAGCTTTCGCGACCATGTGCAGAGCAAGCGCGTATTCGTCGCCCCTTCGTTCAGCTGGCAGTTGGATCCGGACACCAGCCTGCTGGTGGAAAGCGAATTCGTCCGCCACAGCTCCACCTTCGACCGTGGCATCGTCGACGCTCCGGGCATGTCGCGCTCCACCTTTCTCGGCGAGCCCAACGATGGCGATATCGACAACCATAACAACCGCCTCCAGGCCACGCTCGAGCACCACCTCAACGACGCCTGGAAACTGCGCCTGGCCAGCCACTATAAACAGGGCAGCCTGTGGGGCGACGCCTCGGAAAACCGTGCGCTGAACCCCGATGGCCAGACGATCAACCGCCGCTACCGCGAACGCTCGATGGGTTGGCACGACAGCATCACCCAGCTTGAACTGCGTGGGTTGTTCGACATCGGCAGTTGGCAGCATGAACTGCTGGTCGGCACCGAATACGAGGACTACCGCAAGAAAGAGCGCGTGACCACCGTACCCGGCAGCCTGTATGCCATTGATATTTACAACCCCTCCTACGGCCAAGCCAAACCCAATGGCATACCCGCAGGCACTGACTTCTTCGAACAGACCAAAAGCCATGCGCTGAACCTGCAAGACCAGATCGTGTTCACCGATCGCCTGCGCGGCATGATCGGTGCGCGTTTCGAGCATTTCGAGCAGAGTATCGACGACTTCACGCGCAACGCGCCTCCAAGCCGGCAAACCCACGATGCGTTCACCCAGCGCGCCGGCCTGCTCTATCAGCTCACGCCGCAAATCGGCGTGTTCGCCAACGCCTCCACCTCGTTCAAACCCAACAGCGGCCTGGGCGCCGACAACAAGTCGTTCAAGCCCGAAGAAGGCGTGGGTTACGAAGTGGGGATCAAGAGCGAGCTGTTCGACGACCGCCTGAGCGCCACCCTCGCCGCGTTCCATATCGAAAAGGAAAACGTGCTCACGCTGGACCCGGCCACCAACCTCAACCGCGCCGTGGGCAAGGCGCGCAGCCAGGGCGTCGACCTGCAACTGACCGGGCAAGTGACTGACGCCGTACGGGTGATTGGCGCATTTGCCTACATCGACGCCGAAGTCACCAAAGGCGAAAAAAGCATTCCAGCTGGCAGCCGGATTCTCGGCGTAGCCAAGCGCAGCGGCAGTCTATTGGGCGTGTATGAATTCCAGGATGGCGTGTTGCGCGGCTCGGACCTGGGCGCGGCATTCACCTATGTAGGCGATCGCTCGGGTGAGGCCGGCACGGGTTTCGAGCTGCCGGCGTACCACACCGTGGATCTGCTGGCCCACTACAAGGCCACGGAGAATGTGACCGTGGGCTTGAACCTCAACAACCTGTTTGATGAAAAGTACTACGAACGGTCCTATAGCAACTATTGGATCAACCCGGGTGAGCCGCGCAACCTCATGGTAAGCCTGACCCTCAACCTGTAGCGACATCAATAATGTGGGAGCTGGCTTGCCTGCTCCCACATTTGGTACAGCGTAAGGCTTGGTTACAGTGTAATCGGGGCTCTTTCACACAAGGTATTGAGCGCCGCCGCCCACTGCGGATCATCATTCAGGCACGGCACCAGCACCAGCTCCTCGCCCCCCGCCTCGCGGAACTGCTCCAGCCCGCGATCGCCGATCTCTTCCAGCGTCTCAATGCAATCGGCGACAAACGCCGGGCACATCACCAGCAGCTTTTTCACGCCTTGCCTGGCCAGGGCTTCCAGGCGGGCTTCCGTGTAAGGTTCGATCCACTTGGCGCGGCCCAGGCGCGATTGGAAGGCCACCGACCATTTGTCATCCGGCAAGCCCAAACGCTGGGCGAAATCGCGGGCGACGCTGAAGCATTGCGCGCGATAGCAGGTCTTCATCACCTGGGCAGATGCATTCTTGCAGCAGTCGGCATCCTTGAAGCAATGCTGGCCCGTCGGGTCGAGTTTGGTCAAATGACGCTCAGGCAGACCGTGGAAACTCAGCAGCAGGTGGTCGTAATCCTGCTCGAT
Source organism: Pseudomonas azadiae (assembly GCF_019145355.1). NCBI lineage: Bacteria > Pseudomonadati > Pseudomonadota > Gammaproteobacteria > Pseudomonadales > Pseudomonadaceae > Pseudomonas > Pseudomonas azadiae. Next base: position 373,295 of record NZ_JAHSTY010000001.1, read on the forward strand.
ATAAGACCGAGCGCTCGCAGCCAAGGCATCGAGGTATTCCGGCTGGTCGTAGAACGGCTGCAGAATCGAGAACTGCACGTCCAGCTTCTTCTCACGCACCGCCCGCTTGGCCTCTTCAATCACCGTGGTCACGGTGCTGTCGGCAAACTGCGGATACAGCGGCGCCAGGGTGACGTTGCGGATGCCTTGGGCGGCAAGGCGCGTGAGTACAGTTTCAATCGACGGCTCGCCGTAGCGCATCGCCAATTCCACGGGGCCTTGGGTCCACTGCGTGGTCATTTGCTGCTGCAGGCGCCGACTGAGCACCACCAGCGGCGAGCCTTCGTCCCACCAGATCGAGGCATACGCGTGGGCCGACTGCTCGGGCCGCTTGATCAGGATCAGCGACACCAGCAAGCGGCGCACCGGCCACGGCAGGTCGATCACATAGGGGTCCATCAGGAACTGATTGAGGTAGCTGCGCACATCGGCCACCGAAGTGGACGCCGGTGAACCCAGGTTGACCAGTAACAACGCGTGATCCGTCATGCAACATCCTATCTTCAGAGGCGGCTGGACAAGTCGTCCAGAGCCGCACGCAATTCAGTGAACTGGAAAGTGAAACCGGCGGCCAGCAACCGCTCGGGTACCGCCTTCTGGCCGCCCAGCAACAGGCCGGACAATTCGCCCAGCCCCACCTTCAACGCAAAGGCCGGCATCGGCATGAACGCCGGGCGGTGCAGCACCTGGCCCAGTGTCTTGGCAAACTCGCGATTGCGCACCGGGTGTGGCGCGCAGGCATTATAAGGACCGCTGGCGTCAGGCTTGTGCAGAAGAAAATCAATCAGGGCGATTTGATCCTTGATATGCACCCATGGCATCCACTGCCGCCCCTTGCCGATAGGCCCGCCCAGCGCCAGTTTGAACGGCAACAACAGGCGCGACAAAAAGCCGCCCTCGGCGGCCAGCACCAGGCCGGTGCGCACCAACACCACGCGAATGCCCAGGGCTTCGGCGCGCTGGGCGGTTTCTTCCCAGGCGATGCACAACTGGCTGGGGAAATCGTCCTGCACCGGGCCGCTGGCTTCGTTCAGTTCGCGCTCGCCGCCATCGCCGTACCAACCCACCGCCGATCCGGAAATCAACACAGCAGGTTTTTGCGCATGGCTCTGAAGCCAGGAAAGCAGGGTTTCGGTGAGGCTGATGCGACTGCTCCACAGCAGCGCCTTGCGCTTATGGGTCCAGGGACGATCGGCAATCGGCGCGCCGGCCAGGTTGACGACCGCGTCCACCGCGCCGATCACCTCCTCCAGGCGAGCCACACCCAACACTTCGGCGCCGCACAGGGCGGCTACCTCTTCGGGGTGACGGCTCCATACGGTCAGGCGATGCCCTTGGGCAAGCCAGTGTTGGCAGAGTTGGCGACCGATCAAGCCGGTACCGCCGGTCAGCAAAATATGCATGGGACGCTCCTCATGTAACGTTCGCCGCCGATCACTGGTCTATTTTATAAGCAGGGATCAATGTGTAATCGGGCGTGGTTTCGGTGAAAGCCTCAGCTTTAACCATAGGCCACGCCAAACAATCAGGTACGCCAAAACTTATACCAAAAAACAATATTGTACAGCTATTGGTGTCGGCGTAGCCTGTATGCAACGGTAAACGAGGCTCACCATGACTCTACCCATCGCGATTATCGGTGCCGGCATCGCCGGACTCTCCGCCGCCCGAGCGCTGAAAGATGCCGGGCACCTTGTACAACTCTTCGATAAAAGCCGCGGCAGCGGCGGTCGTATGTCCAGCAAACGCAGCGATGCCGGCGCGCTGGACATGGGCGCCCAATACTTCACCACCCGCGACCGGCGCTTCGTCAACGAAGTGCAGCGCTGGCAGGCGCTGGGGGTTGCCGAGCAATGGCAACCGCAGCTTTACCAGTTCAAATCCGGGCAGCTCACGCCGTCCCCCGATGAGCAGATCCGCTGGGTCGGCACACCGCGCATGAGCGCAATCACCCGCGCCTTGCTCGATGATCTGCCGGTGCAGTTCGGCTGCCGCGTCACCGAGGTTTTCCAAGGCAAACAGCATTGGAGTTTGCTGGATGCCGACGGCGGCAGTCACGGCCCGTTCAGCCAGGTCATCATTGCCACCCCGGCGCCACAGGCCACCGCCCTGCTGGCTGCGGCGCCCAAGCTGGCGAGCGTGGCAGCCGCGGTGAAGATGGAACCGACCTGGGCCGTCGCCCTGGCCTTTGAACAGCCGCTGGACACGCCGATGGAAGGTTGCTTCGTACAGGACAGCCCCCTCGATTGGCTCGCGCGAAACCGCAGCAAACCCGGGCGCGACAGCAGTCTCGACACCTGGGTGCTGCATGCGACCAGCGCCTGGAGCAAGGCGCACCTGGACCTGCCCCGCGAAGGCGTGATTGAGTACCTGCACGGCGCATTTGCCGAACTGCTGCACAGCGCCATGCCCGCGCCGTCCTTCAGCCTGGCACACCGCTGGCTCTATGCGCGTCCGGCCGGTGCCCACGAGTTCGGCGTGCTTGCCGACGCCGACCTGGGGCTGTACGTCTGTGGCGACTGGTGCCTGTCGGGCCGGGTCGAGGGGGCATGGCTCAGTGGCCAGGAAGCCGCACGGCGTCTGATCGAGCACCTGCAATGAACCGCATCAATCCCGCCAAATTGCTGCTGTCAAAATGGACAGCAGCACGCCCACGGAACAAGGAAAAACACTTCATGGTCACAGAATTGTTTCGTGACGAAGAAGGCACCGTGCTGGAGGTCGAGCTGCAAGCCCTCATGACCCATCGCGCTGAACGCCTCGCCTGGCAGGTTCTACAAGACGCCGACGCCTGGAAAATCGGCTGGAAATAAACCTGCCTCGAAAATACCTATACAAAAAAATTGACTTGTACAGCATCGAATCTATGATGAGATTAGTTGTACAAGATTCGTACCTTGTACAGGAATCTTGTCGAGGGATTGTTTATGTCCGGCACCACCAAACCGAAGATCGCCATCAGCGCCTGCCTGCTGGGTGAGAACGTGCGCTTCAACGGCGGTCATAAACAATCCTTGCTGTGCAGCCAGACCCTCGTCGACTATTTCGACTTCGTGCCCTTGTGCCCTGAAGTCGCCATTGGCCTGGGCATCCCGCGCGAACCGATCCGCCTGGTCGGTGACCCCGCCCAGCCGCAGGCCGTGGGCACGGTCAATCGCGAGCTGAACGTGACCCGGCCGCTGGACGATTATGGCCGGCAGATGGCCTCGGAACACACCGACCTGTGCGGCTACATCTTTATGCAGAAATCGCCCTCCTGTGGCCTGGAGCGGGTCAAGGTGTACCGCGAGAACGGCACCCCGGTGGACGGCGGCGGGCGCGGCATTTATGCCCAGGCGTTTTGCGCACGTCACCCCAACCTGCCGGTGGAAGAAGACGGCCGGCTGAACGACCCGGTGCTGCGGGAAAACTTCCTGACCCGCGTCTTCGTGTATGCCAGCTGGCAGCAATTGCTCGCGCAAGGCATGACCCGCCACCGCCTGCTGGCCTTTCATTCGCGCTACAAATATTTGTTGATGGCTCACAGCCCGGCGCACTACAAAAGCCTCGGCCACCTGCTCGGCAGCATGGCCAAGGACGCCGACCTGGACGAATTGGCCAGTTGCTATTTCAGCGACCTGATGACCGGCCTGACCAAGTGCGCCACCCGTGGCACCCACACCAATGTGCTGCAGCACATCAGCGGCTACCTCAAGCAGGCCATCAGCGCCGATGACAAGCAGGAAATGCAAACCGTCATCGACCAATATCGCCACGGTATCGTGCCGCTGGTGGTGCCGCTGACCCTGCTCAAACATCACTTTCGCCAGCACCCGGACCGCTATATCGCGCAGCAGGCCTACCTACAGCCGCACCCGGAAAACCTCAGCCTACGTAATGCGATCTAGACGATGAAAGCAGCCTTGCAAGACGAACCCGGCGAAGACATTGCCCAAGCCCTCAAGGACGGCTGGTTGCCGATCCGCGAAGTGGCGCGCCAGACCGGCGTCAACGCCGTCACCCTGCGCGCCTGGGAACGCCGCTACGGCCTGATCGTGCCCCAGCGCACGCCCAAGGGGCATCGGCTGTTCAGCGCCGAGCATGTGCAACGTATCCATACCATCCTCACCTGGCTCAATCGCGGCGTGCCGGTCAGCCAGGTAAAAGGCTTGATCGACTCTGCCCAGGCCCTGCCGGATGCCGTGGAAAATGAATGGCACGGCTTGCGCCAGAACCTGGTGCACGCCATCAGCGAGCTGACGGAACGCCGAGTCGACGACGTCTTCAACCAGGCGATGGCGCTCTATCCGCCGCGCACCTTGTGCGAGCAGCTGTTGTTACCGCTGTTGCAGGAACTGGAGCAACGCTGGCAAGGCCAGTTCGGCGCGCAGATGGAACGGGTATTTTTCCTGTCCTGGCTGCGCAGCAAGTTCGGTGCACGCATCTACCACAACAATCGCCAGTTGCAAGGCCCGCCCCTGTTGCTGGTCAATCAATCCGACCTGCCGCTGGAACCGCATCTGTGGCTCAGCGCCTGGCTGGCCAGCAGTGCCGACTGCCCGGTGGAAGTGTTCGATTGGCCGCTGCCCGCGGGTGAGCTGGCCCTGGCGGTGGAGCACCTGCAACCGCGCGCGGTGCTGCTGTATTCAAGCAAGCCGCTGCAGTTGCCGGCATTCGCAAAGCTGCTGGGCGGTATCGATTGCCCAAAAGTGGTGGTCGGACCGACGGTCTGCATCCACCAGGCCGAGCTGGCGGCATTAACCCATGACATCCCTGAACTGTTCGTCGCCGAGGAGCTGTTGTCGGCTCACCAGCGACTGATCCAGCGTGGACTTCTTTAAATGCATCTAATCTGGCTGCGCACCGACCTGCGCCTGCGTGACAACACCGCCCTGTCCGCCGCGAGCCAACGCGGCCCGATCGCGGCGGTGTACCTGATCACGCCCGAGCAGTGGCTGGCCCACGATGATGCGCCGTGCAAAGTGGACTTCTGGCTGCGCAACCTGCAAGCGCTGAGCAAGACGCTGGGCGAACTGAACATTCCACTGCTGATACGCACCGCAGCCACCTGGGACCAGGCACCTGGCGTACTGAGCCAGCTGTGCCGCGAACTGTCGGTGGCGTCGGTGCACGTCAACGAGGAATACGGCATCCATGAAAGCCGTCGCGATGCGGCCGTGGCCAAGCTATTGGAAGGGCAAGGCGTTACTTTCCACAGCTACCTGGACCAACTGTTCTTCCAACCCGGCAGCGTGCTGACCCGTACCGGCACCTATTTCCAGGTGTTCAGCCAGTTCCGCAAGGTCTGCTATAACCGCCTGCACTGCGCCCTCCCGCGAATGGTCGCGCCGCCAAAGGCCCAGGCGCCGACCCCGCTCAAGAGCGATGCGATCCCGCCGACAGTCGCAGGTTTCGCGTCGCCCAGCGAGGCTCTGCGCGCCCTCTGGCCCGCCGGTGAAGACGTAGCCCGGCGCCGCCTCGATGCCTTCGCCGATCAACAGATCAGCTATTACAAGGACGAGCGCGACTTTCCCGCCAAACCCGGCACCAGCCAACTGTCCGCCTACCTCGCGGCGGGCGTGGTCTCGCCGCGCCAATGCCTGCACGCCGCGCTGCAAACCAACGGCGGCGAGTTCGAAAGCGGCGACAAGGGAGCGATCACCTGGGTCAACGAACTGCTGTGGCGCGAGTTCTACAAGCACATTCTGGTGGGTTACCCGCGGGTATCGCGCCACCGCGCGTTCCGCCCCGAAACCGAGGCCGTGGCCTGGCGCAACGCGCCAGAGGAGCTGGCTGCCTGGCAGCAGGCGCGCACCGGCCTGCCGATCATCGACGCCGCCATGCGTCAGTTGCTTGAAACCGGCTGGATGCACAACCGCCTGCGCATGGTCGTGGCGATGTTCCTGACCAAAAACCTGCTGATCGATTGGCGCGAAGGCGAGCGCTTCTTTATGCGTCACTTGATCGACGGCGACCTGGCCGCCAACAACGGTGGCTGGCAATGGAGCTCGTCCACCGGCACTGACTCGGCGCCGTATTTCCGGATCTTCAGCCCGTTGAGCCAGTCGGAGAAGTTCGACAGCGAAGGCCTCTTCATCAAACGCTGGCTGCCGGAGCTGGCCGCGCTGAATAAAAAAGAGGTGCACAACCCTGAAGCCGCTGGTGGCCTGTTTGGCGTGGCCGATTACCCGCGCTCGATCGTGGACCTTAAAAAATCCCGTGAACGCGCGTTGGCCGCTTTCCGCAGCCTGCCTTCACGACAGGCCGCAGGGGGCGACCATGAGTGACTTCCTGCGCCGTTTTGCCCAAGCCTTTGCGACGCTGGACAAGCACAACCTGCACCTGCTCGACAGCCTGTACAGCAAGGACATCGCCTTTACCGACCCATTGCACGAGGTGCATGGCCTGCCCGCGCTGCATCGTTATTTCGGCGAGCTGTATGGCAACGTCAGTCAGCTGCGCTTCGACTTCCACGGTTTCGACCAGGTGGCCGCAGGCGAAGGCTATCTGCGCTGGAAAATGAGCTTTTGCCACCCACGCCTGGCCAACGGCAAGGTGATACGGGTGGAGGGTTGCTCGCACCTGATGTGGCGAGACAAGGTTTACCGCCATCGAGACTACTTCGATGCCGGCGCCCTGTTGTACGAACACTTGCCCGTGGTGGGCAGGGTCGTTGGCTGGCTGAAAAGGAGAATCGGATGAGCCTTACACCGCCCCGCCGTTATTGGTTGACCGGCGCCAGCAGTGGCATCGGTGCCGCGCTGGCCGTGCAGTTGCTCAACAGCGGCGCTCACGTCGCGCTCAGCTCGCGCACCAAAGGGCCCTTGGAAGCGCTCGCGCAACGTTACCCCGGCCAAGTGCTGGTGGTGGCCGGCGACTTGACCAACAGCCAGACCGTGCGCGAAATCGGTGAACACATCGGTGTGGTCTGGGGCTCGCTGGACACCGTGATCCTCAATGCCGGCACCTGTGAGTACGTTGACGCCAGGCAGTTTGACTCCTCCATCATCGAGCACGTGGTGCGCACCAACCTGTTGGCGAGCAGCTATTGCATCGAAGCCGCCCTGCCGCTATTGCGCGCCGGGCACAGGCCGCACCTGGTCGGCGTCGCCAGCGCCGTGACCTACCTGCCGATGCCACGCGCCGAAGCCTACGGCGCGTCCAAGGCCGGTTTGCGCTACCTGTTCGAATCCCTGCGCATCAGCCTGTCGCCGGAAAATATCGACGTCACGGTGATCAGCCCGGGGTTTGTCGACACGCCGTTGACCGAACGCAATGACTTTCCCATGCCGCTCAGTTGGTCGGCAGACAAAGCCGCCAAGCATATCTTCGCCAAGCTGGAAAAACGCCCGCTGGAAATCGCCTTCCCTGCGTTGTTTATCGCCACTCTCTGGCCGCTGTCGAAACTGCCGAACCGCGCACAGCTCATTATCGGCAAACGCATGCTGCGCAGCCCACCGCCGAAAAAGGACGACCTGTGAAGATCGCCATCATCGGCAGCGGCATCGCGGGGCTGACCAGCGCTTACCTGCTCAGCCGCCGGCATGAGATCACGCTGTTCGAAGCCGGTGACCGCATCGGCGGGCATACCCACACGGTCAACGTGACCGTCGAGGGTAAACGCTACGCGGTCGACACGGGCTTCATCGTGTTCAACGATTGGACCTACCCCCATTTCATCCGCCTGCTGGGGCAGATCGGTGTGACGTTCAAGCCCACCGAAATGAGTTTCTCGGTGTGTGACGAAAACACCGGGTTCGAGTACAACGGCAACAACCTCAACAGCCTGTTTGCCCAGCGCAGCAATATCGGGTCGCCGGGGTTCTGGGGCATGTTGCGCGACATCCTGCGCTTCAATCGTCAGGCACCGCTGGACCTGCAGGAACAGCGCATCAGCGCCGAGATGACCCTGGGCGACTACCTCAATGCGGGCGGTTATGGTGAGCGGTTCATCCGGCACTACATCGTGCCGATGGGCGCGGCAATCTGGTCGATGTCCCTGGCCGATATGCTCGGTTTCCCCTTGCAGTTCTTTGTGCGTTTTTTCAAGAACCACGGTTTGCTGTCGGTGAGCAATCGCCCGCAATGGTGCGTGATCGAGGGCGGCTCCAGCCGCTACATCGAACCACTGACCCGCAGCTTCAGTGAACGGATCCGCCTCAACTGCCCGGTGCATAAAGTCGAGCGTACCGACGACGGCGTGGTCATCCACAGCACCGCGGGCAGTGAGCGGTTTGATCGGGTGGTCTTCGCCTGCCACAGCGACCAGGCCCTGGCGTTGCTGGCCGATCCGAGCCAAGCCGAACAGGCCGTTCTTGGCGCCCTTCCCTATGCCGACAACGACGTGGTGCTGCACACCGACACCCGCCTGCTGCCCGACCGCAAACTGGCCTGGGCCAGCTGGAACTATCGCCTGAACGGCAATGGGCAGGCGCAGGCGGCGGTAACCTACGACATGAACATCCTGCAAGGCATCGACAGCGCCACTACCTTTTGCGTGAGCCTCAACCAGACGTCGATCATCAACCCGCTCAAGGTCCTGGCGCGCTATACCTACGCCCACCCGCAATACAGCCTGGCGGCGGTGGCGGCGCAAGCGCGCTGGGAAGAAGCGTCCGGCGTACGCAATACCTTTTATTGCGGCGCCTACTGGGCCAACGGTTTCCACGAAGATGGCGTGGTCAGCGCATTGCGCGTGGCCCAGGCTTTTGGGGAAACCCTGTGAACAGTGCCCTTTACAGCGGCTGGATTGCCCATCGGCGGTTTACGCCCAAGGGCCATGCCTTTCGCTACCGCATCGGTCTGCTGTACCTGGATTTGAGCGAAGAGCATCAAGTGCTCGGGCTTTCCCCGCTGGCCGGGCGCAGCCGCCTGGCGCCCTTCGGTTTTCGCCAGCAGGACTACCTGCGTGAATTGACGCGCACCGGCATGAGTTTGAGCGATGCCGTGCGCCAGGAAGTCGGCAAGGCACTGGGGCGTACGCCCCGGGGCGTTATCTGCCTACTGACCCAGGCCCGCAGTTGGGGCCTGGCTTTTAACCCCGTGAGTTTCTTCTACTGCTTTGAGGCCGACGGACGTTTGGCCGCGATCCTGTGTGAAGTGACGAACACCCCATGGCGCGAGCGCTATCACTACGTGCTGCCCGCCCAGGCGCTGGGCGCGGATGAGCACCAGCATTTCGCCGTAGCCAAGGCCTTCCATGTGTCGCCGTTTTTGCCGCGCGACCTGGAATATCGCATGAGCTTCAGCCCTCCCGCCGCCAGGCTCGGCGTGCACATGGCTGACTGGCAGGGCGCACAGAAAGTCTTTGACGCCACCTTGAGCCTGCAAAAGCAAACGCTCGACCGCGCGAGCCTGCACCGCTACCTCTGGCGGTTTCCCTGGATGACCGCCAAGACCTGCCTGGCGATCTACTGGCAGGCCATGCGCCTGTTGCTCAAACGCACACCGATTTTTTCCCATCAGGCCGCCGATGGCGCCTCTCGTACCGCAGTCGGGTATACCAAGGATCGCCGCCATGAAATCCACTAGCTTATCGGTCAAGACCCGCCGCCTGAACGTCAACGGCATGACCGCCGCGCTGTTACGCAAGGGCGTATTGCGTCAACTCAGCCAACTGCGCCACGGCCAGTTGGTGGTTGTCGAGGATGGCGAGCGGCAAGTCTTCGGCGCACGCGAAGCACATCTGCTGGGGGAGATCCAGATCCTCGATTCGGCCGTGTGGGGCCTGGTGGCGGCCAACGGTTCCATCGGCGCCGGCGAAGCCTTCATCCACGGTTACTGGAGCAGCCCGGACCTGACGGCGGTGGTGCGCGTCATGGTCAGCAACCTGGACGTACTCGACGCAATGGAAGGCGGCCTCGCACGCCTGACACGCCCGTTCACCCAAGGCCTGCACTGGCTCAATCGCAATACACGCAAGGGCTCGCAGGAAAACATCGCCGCCCACTACGACCTGGGCAACGACCTGTTTGAAGCGTTCCTCGACCCGACCATGATGTATTCGGCGGGGCAATTCCTGACGCCCGACGACACCCTGGAACAGGCGCAACTGAACAAACTGGAGCGCATCTGCCAGAAGCTCGCCCTCAAGCCCAGCGACCACCTGCTGGAAATCGGCACCGGCTGGGGCAGCATGGCGCTGTACGCGGCGCAGCATTACGGCTGCAAGGTCACCACCACGACGCTGTCCAGGGAACAGTTCGCCTACACTGAAAAGCGCATCGAGGCGCTGGGGCTGCAAGATCAGGTCACGCTGCTGTTGCAGGACTACCGCGACCTTACCGGCCACTATGACAAGTTGGTGTCCATTGAGATGATCGAGGCGGTGGGCCATCGTTTCCTGCCGACCTACTTCAAACAATGCGCGCACTTGCTCAAGAACGACGGCCTGATGCTGCTGCAAGCCATCACCATCCGCGAGCAACGTTTCGAACAGGCCAAGCGCAGCGTGGACTTCATCCAACGCTACATCTTCCCCGGCGGCGCCCTGCCCAGCGTGCAGAACATGCTGCACATTGTCAGCCGCGATACCGACATGAACCTGCTGCACATGGAGGATTTCGGCCTGCACTATGCGAAAACCCTGCGCCTGTGGAACGAGAATTTTCACCGCGCCCATGGCCACCTTACGGAATTGGGCTACGACGAATACTTCCTGCGGCTGTGGGAGTTTTACCTGTGCTACTGCGAAGGCGGCTTCATGGAACGCAGCATTGGCACCGCGCAGTTGCTGCTGGCCAAGCCTTCGGCCATTAACCCGCCGCTGCTCGGGCGTTTCAGTGCTTAAGACTGGCCGATGCAACGCGCTGTTCTGCTCTTTATACTGCTGGCTCGCTGCACCACAAAACACTGAAGCCGGTCGGCTTTTACTTGCAGCTTGGCGCTCAAAGCTTGAAGCTGCCGCCATGACCCACATCCCCCACACCCAAATCGCCGAACCCGCCGTCACCTGTTCCACGTGCGCGGCCTGTTGCTGCCAGTTGGAAGTCATGCTGATCACCGACACCGGCGTGCCGGAGCGCTATATCGACACCGACGACTGGGGCGGCGAAGTGATGCTGCGCCTGGACGACGGCTGGTGCGCCGCCCTGGATCGAGACACGATGATGTGTACGATTTACGAGCGACGGCCGCTGATTTGCCGGGAATTCGAGATGGGCGCGCCGGAGTGCCTGGAAGAGCGCAAGGGGATTGCGACGGCGTATCGGTGATCCGGGAATGTGGCGAAAATCAAATGTGGGAGCTGGCTTGCCTGCGATGCGGGCACCTCGGTCTAACTGATGGTCCGAGGCGATTCCATCGCAGGCAAGCCAGCTCCCACAGGGGGATCTTCAATGTGGCGGGGAGTTACAACGGCATGGTGTAGTGCAGCGAGTAGCTCTCTACCCCATCGTTGTTGCTGCTGATGCCGGCATTGGAATAATGCGTGGCACGAATGCCCACTTCGTGCCCGCCGGTAAAGCGCAGGCCGAAACCCAGGCGGTCTTCGAACTGGAAGGCCTGGCCGATGTTGTTGTCTTCCAGTTTGGTCCGGGAGAACACCGCCACGCCGATCCCGGCCTCGATGTAAGGCTTGACCGATTGCCCGGCAAACTCATACACAAATACTGGCGAGAACGACAGGCTGCTCGCGCCCGCACGGTCATCACCTTCCCAATAAGTATAAGCCCCGCTCCAGTAACCGGTCAGGCGACCCGTGTCACTTTGCATCCAGCTTTTGTCCCAATCGGACGTCAACCCCAACCGATAGGTCAGCGTCGAATCACTGGTAGCGCCCAGTCCAAACTCCAACCCGGCCGCTTGCGCCGAAAAAGAGTGTCCCATTACCGCGGCCGCAAGCGCAGCCAAACAGAGAAAACGCTTCATATGAAACATCCCTTCTAACGACGTTGTAAGATTTTATGTACAGGCTGACTTGCTATAGAAGTCGCCGTTAATGCAGAAGTTCAGTGGAAAACCGTGTTTATTTCACGAAATTTTCACGAACTGAAATTACCCACATTTCCGGGATATTTCCATAGTGTAGGTAGGATGTTTCTGAAATGAGGCAAATCCCCGCTGGTCCAGAACCGCGCAGGCGCAGGGTTGCCGACGGCCAGCAGGTCGCGCTCGCCCAGCAAGCGCTTGAGCTGGCGGGCCACGGCGGCACCGGTGTCGATGAGGATGATGCTGGGGGGCAGCATCTGTGCCAGGAGCGGCTTGAGGAAGGGATAATGGGTGCAACCCAGGATGATGGTGTCGCAACCGGCGCTGAGCAGCGGCTCGACGTAGCCCTGCAACATCTGGCGCAGGGCCGGGCTGTTCAGGTCGCCGGTTTCAATCAGTTCCACCAGTCCCGGGCAGGGCTGGGTGATGACCCGCACATCGGTGGCAAAGCGGTCCAGCAGCGCGGCGAACTTGGCGCTCTGCAGGGTGCCGGTGGTGGCAAGCACGCCGACTACGCCGCTGCGGGTCGCGGCGGCCGCAGGTTTGACCGCGGGCTCCATGCCCACCAGCGGCCAATCGGGATAGTCCTGGCGTAGCTCGGCAACCGCCGCGACGGTTGCGGTGTTGCAGGCAATCACAAACGCCTTGGCGCCCTGCTCGCGAAAAAACGCCGCGACCCGCCGCGAACGCTCGCGGATAAAAGCCGGGGTTTTCTCGCCATAGGGGATATGCCCGCAGTCGGCCACGTACAGCAGCGACTCACGGGGCAGTAATTGCTGGATTTCGTCCAATACCGACAAGCCGCCGACACCGGAATCGAACACACCAATGGGCGCGTCCTTAACCATGCTCGGTCCCGCACACGCTGCAACCGGGGTCGCGCTTGACGCGCAATTCGCGAAAACGCGTGGTCAAGGCGTCGATGAGCAACAAGCGGCCGACCAGGGGTTCACCAAAACCAGCGAGCAGTTTCAGGGCTTCCAGGGCTTGCAGGCTACCGACCAGCCCCACCAGCGGGCCGACCACGCCCGCTTCGCTGCAGGTGAGTTCGGTATCGCTGCCGTGCCCGTACAAACAGTGGTAGCACGGGCTTTCGGCGCGACGCGGGTCGAATACCGCCAGTTGGCCTTCAAGGCGAATCGCCGCGCCGCTGATCAAAGGCTTGCCGCCAGCGACGCAAGCCGCGTTGACCGCTTCGCGGGTGGCGAAGTTGTCGCTGCAATCAAGTACCACGTCCACCGCACCTACCGCCGCCGTCAGGGAATCGGCATCAAGCGCGGCGCGGTGGGCGATCAGTGTGATCCCGGGGTTAATGGCGGTCAGGCGGCGCAGGGCCGAATCGACCTTGGTTTGTCCGACGCTGTCGGTGTCGTGGATGATCTGGCGCTGCAGGTTGGTCAGGTCGACGGTGTCGAAGTCCGCCAGATGCAACTCGCCCACACCGGCGGCGGCCAGGTACAGCGCGACCGGTGCGCCCAAGCCACCCAGACCGACAATCAACGCGCGGCTGTTTTTCAGGCGCAATTGGCCGTCGATGTCGACATGCTGCAACAGAATCTGCCGGCTATAGCGCAACAGCTCCTGATCGCTCAGCACGGCCGGCGCCCCAGGCTGATGCGCTCGTGGCCGCCAAGGTCGACGCGGCTGTGTACGTCCTCGAAACCCTCGCTCAACAGCAGGTCGCGCACCGCCGAAGCCTGGTCGTAACCGTGCTCCAGCAACAACCGGCCGCCCGCATTCAGGTGGGCAGGCGCTTGTTTGATGATGTGGCGCAGGTCGTCCAGACCGTCATGACCGGCCACCAGTGCGCTGGCCGGTTCAAAGCGCACATCGCCCGCCGCCAGGTGCGGGTCGTTGTCGGCGATATAGGGCGGGTTGCTGATGATCAGGTCATAGGTATGACCTTGCAGCGCGCTGAACCAATGGCTGTTCAGCACACTGGCGTTATTGAGGTGCAGGCGCTGGCGATTGCGTTCGGCCAGGGCCACGGCTTCCAGCACGCGGTCGACGGCGGTGACCTGCCAGGCCGGCCGCTCACTCGCCAGGGCCAAGGCAATGGCGCCGCTGCCGGTGCCCAGGTCGAGGACCTTGGCGGGCGTGACCGGCAACAATTGCAGGGCGGCTTCCACCAGCAATTCGGTGTCCGGACGCGGGATCAGCGTGTGGGGCGCGACCTCCAGGTCCAACTTCCAGAACCCCTGCTGACCCAGGATATAAGCCACCGGCTCACCGCCACGACGGCGCTGCAGGTAGCCGGCAAAGGTCAGCGCGTCTTCGCTGCTGACGATTTTTTCCGGCCAGGTATGCAGGTAGCTGCGCGATTTGCCCAGGGCAGCGCCCAGCAACAATTCGGCATCCAGGCGCGCGGTAGGCGAATCGGGCAGGTCGGCGGCGCGCAGCAGGCTGGCGATGATGGTCATTTGTTCACCTGTTATTCGCCAATCGCCGCGAGTTGATCGGCCTGGTACTCGGCGAGCAGCGGCTCGATCACCGCATCCACGCCACCGGCGAGGATCTCGTCGAGGGAATAAAGGGTGAGGTTGACCCGGTGGTCGGTCACCCGGCCCTGGGCAAAATTGTAGGTACGGATGCGCTCGGAGCGGTCGCCCGAGCCCACCAGCAGCTTGCGTTCGCTGGCAATCGCATTGGCGGCGGCGCTGGTCTGCTGGTCGTTGAGCTTGGCCGACAGCCAAGACATGGCCCGTGCACGGTTTTTGTGCTGGGAACGTTCTTCCTGGCACTCCACCACGATGCCTGAAGGCAAGTGAGTGATGCGGATCGCCGAATCGGTCTTGTTGACGTGCTGGCCGCCCGCGCCCGACGAGCGGTAGGTGTCGACGCGCAAGTCGGCCGGGTTGATCTCGATGGTTTCCTGTTCGTCCGGCTCGGGCAATACCGCAACGGTGCACGCCGAGGTGTGGATGCGGCCTTGGGATTCGGTCGCGGGCACGCGCTGGACTCGATGCGCGCCGGACTCGAATTTGAGCTTGCCGTAGACGTTATCGCCTTCGACCCGGGCGATGACTTCTTTATAGCCGCCGTGCTCGCCCTCGTTTTCAGACAATATCTCGACCCGCCAGCCGCGACGCTCGGCATAACGCGAATACATGCGGAACAGGTCGCCGGAGAAGATCGCCGCCTCGTCGCCGCCGGTACCGGCACGGATTTCGAGGAACACGTTGCGTCCGTCGTTCGGGTCCTTGGGCAGCAGCATGCGTTGCAGATCGCCTTCCAGCTCGGCCAGCTTTTCCTTGGCTTCACGGACTTCTTCCACGGCCATTTCACGCATGTCCGGGTCGTTGTCCTTGAGCAGCGCCTGGGCGCCTTCAAGGTCGGCCTGCACTTTCAGCAGGTTTTTATAGGTCGTCACCACAGGCTCGACTTCGGCGTATTCCTTGGAATAGGCGCGGAACTTGGCCTGATCGGAAATGACCTCGCCATCGCCGAGCAAGGCGGTCAGTTCTTCGAAACGGTCCTGGAGCACGTCCAGTTTATTGAGCAGTGACGCTTTCATTGCAGTTTTTTATCCGAAGAGCTATCTGGCGCGCCCTCACCGAGGGCAAAGAGTTCCTGAGCCATGGCCAACGCATCGAGGCGGCCTTCGGCGGTCAGCTTTTTTAATTGTACGCTGGGTGCATGGAGCAACTTGTTGGTAAGCCCCCGGGCCAACTGCATCAGCACGTCTTCGGCGCTGCCGCCGTTGGCCAGCAAGCGCTGGGCCTTGACCAGCTCCTCGTCGCGCAGGCGTTCGCCTTGCTGACGATACGCCTTGAGCACGTCCACCGCCGCCAATTCACGCAGGCGCACCATGAAGTCTTCGGCGCCGGTGCTGACCATTTCCTCGGCCGCCTGAGCAGCGCCCTGACGGCTCTTGAGGTTTTCGGCGACCACTTCATGCAGGTCGTCGACGCTATAGAGGTAAACGTCGTCCAACTCGCCGACTTCGGGTTCGATATCCCGGGGAACGGCGATATCCACCATAAAGATAGGTTTGTGCTTGCGCAGCTTCAGCGCGCTCTCAACCGCGCCCTTGCCCAAAATCGGCAACTGGCTGGCCGTGGAGCTGATGACGATGTCGCTGCGCACCAGCTCGGCCGGAATATCCGCCAGCAACACGGCATGCGCGCCGAACTGCTCGGCGAGGATGCTCGCGCGCTCCAGCGTACGGTTAGCAACCACGATGCGCTTCACGCCCAGCTCATGCAGATGGCGGGCGACCAGGGTGATGGTCTCACCGGCGCCGATCAACAGGGCCTGGCTGCGTTGCAAATCGCTGAAAATCTGTTTGGCCAGGCTGACGGCGGCAAAGGCTACGGACACTGGGTTTTCGCCGATGGCGGTGTCGGTGCGCACTTGCTTGGCCGAATTGAACGTGGCCTGGAACAAGCGCCCCAGCAGCGGACCAACGGTGCCGGCCTCACGCGCCACGGCGTAGGCGGATTTCATCTGGCCCAGGATCTGCGGCTCGCCCAACACCAGCGAATCGAGACCGGCGGCCACCCGCATCATGTGACGAACTGCCGCATCCTCTTCGTGCACATAAGCGCTCGCGCGCAGGTCATCGAGGTCCAGATGGTGATAATCGGCCAGCCAGCGCAGCACGACATCCGCCGAGAGATGCTCCTGCTCTATATAAAGCTCGCTGCGATTGCAGGTCGAAAGGATCGCAGCTTCGCGACTGTCGGTGAGCCGGCAGAGCTGCTGCAGGGCCTCAACCAACTGCTCCGGCGTAAACGCCACGCGCTCGCGCACGTCTACGGAGGCAGTCTTGTGGTTAATACCGAGTGCGAGGAAGGCCATTCAATATCGCTGATGATGTCGGGAAGCCGACAATTGTCCTACTTCGAAAGATTCAGAACAACCACCGTCGTCTATTGTCCCTATACGTTGTGCCTATAAAGGCATCCACTGAGACTCGGTTATGTTTGGCCGAAGGCTTGTGTCATGATGATCCGACCGCAGGTTAGTCGTCCTCTTCCTATATGAATAGATCTTCCGCGTTGCTCCTTGCTTTTGTCTTCCTCAGCGGCTGCCAGGCCATGGCACCCGTGTCGCCGGACGGTACGCCACCGGTAGAAGACAGCACCCCCGCCCCTGAAAAGCCCAAGGTTTATTCTTCATTCAGTGAAGAAACGGTGTTCAGCCTGCTGAGCGCGGAGCTGGCCGGCCAGCGCAATCGCTTTGATATTGCGCTGGATAATTATGTGACCCAGGCCATCAATACCCAGGATCCGGGGATTTCCGAGCGCGCGTTTCGCATCGCCGAGTACCTGGGCGCCGACCAGGCTGCGCTGGACACGTCGCTGATCTGGGCAAAAAATGCGCCGGATGATCTGGAAGCACAGCGGGCGGCGGCCATTCAACTGGCGCGCGCCGGGCGCTATGACGACTCCATGGTGTATATGGAGAAAGTCCTGCAGGGCAAGGGCGACACCCATTTCGATTTCCTCGCGCTGTCGGCGGCCGACACCGACCAGGACACGCGCAACGGCCTGATGAAGGGTTTCGACCGCCTGCTGCAAAAACACCCGAAAAACAGCCAGCTGATTTTCGGCAAGGCCTTGCTGCTGCAACAGGACGACGAAGCCGACGCGGCGCTCAAGCTGCTGGAACAGAACCCGCCGGAAGAAGGCGAAATCGCCCCGATCCTGCTGCGCGCGCGCCTGTTGCAGAACCTCAATCGCGGCAAGGAAGCCATTCCGCTGCTGGAAAAAAGCATCAAGAAATACCCGGATGACAAACGCCTGCGCCTGACCTATGCGCGCATGCTGGTGGAGCAGGACCGCATGGAGGACGCCAAGGTGCAGTTCGCCAACCTGGTCCAGCAATACCCGGACGACGACGAACTGCGCTATTCCCTGGCACTGGTATGCCTGGAAGCGAAGGCCTGGGATGAGGCCAAGGGCTATCTTGAAGAGTTGATCCAGCGTGAAAGCCATGTGGACTCGGCGCACTTGAACCTTGGCCGTATCGCCGAGGAGCGCAACGACCCGCAGGCCGCCCTGCTTGAGTACGCCCAGGTCGGCCCTGGCAACGATTACCTGCCGGCTCAATTGCGCCAGGCCGATATCCTGATGGGTAACGGGCGCACCGACGAGGCGGAAAAACGTCTGGCCGCGGCGCGGGATGCCGAACCGGACTACGCGATCCAGCTGTACCTGATCCAGGCCGAGACCTTGTCGGCCAACAATCAGGGCGAGCGCGCCTGGAAATTGCTGCACCAGGCCTTGCAGCAATTTCCGGATGACTTGAACCTGCTCTACACCCGCGCCATGCAGGCGGAGAAACGCAACGATCTGGCGCAGATGGAAAAGGACCTGCGCCTGATCATCAAGCGCGATCCGGACAACGCCATGGCCCTCAACGCCTTGGGTTACACCCTGTCCGACCGCACAACGCGTTACGCCGAAGCCAAGGCCCTGATCGAGCAAGCCCACACGCTCAACCCGGAAGACCCCGCCGTGCTCGACAGCCTGGGCTGGGTGAATTACCGACTGGGCAACCTGGATGAAGCCGAACGCTTGCTGCGCCAGGCGCTGGAGCGCTTCCCGGACCACGAAGTCGCCGCTCACCTGGGCGAAGTGCTGTGGGCCAACGGCAAGCAGCGCGAAGCCCGTCAAATCTGGGAAAAATTCCTCAAGCAACAACCCGAAAGCCCCATCCTGCGCGGCACCATCAAGCGCCTGACCGGATCCGAGACCCTTTAAGCTTATGTTCTTGCGCCACATTGTCATGTTCAGCTTCATCGCCCTGCTCGCCGGTTGCGCGGGTTTTGGCGCTCGCGAATCCGTTGAGGGCCAGGGCAACCCGGCGCAATGGAAGCAGCACAAGGACCAGCTCAGCAGCATCGATGGCTGGCAGATCGAAGGCAAAGTAGGGGTTCGCGCACCGAAGGACTCCGGCAGCGGCACCTTGTTCTGGCTGCAGCGCCAGGACTACTACGACATTCGCTTGTCGGGCCCGCTGGGCCGTGGCGCCGCGCGCCTGACCGGCCGCCCGGGGCAAGTCAGCCTCGAGGTGGCCAACCAGGGCCGCTACGAAGCGACCTCGCCCGAGGCGCTGCTGGAAGAACAGATTGGCTGGAAGCTGCCAGTGTCGCATCTGGTCTGGTGGGTACGCGGTCTGCCCGCACCTGACAGCAAGAGCCGCCTGAGCCTCAATGGCGACAGCCGCCTGGCCAGCCTGGAACAGGATGGCTGGCAGGTCGAATACTTGAGCTACGTGGAACAAGGCGGTTACTGGCTGCCCGAGCGCATCAAGCTGCATGGCACCGACCTGGACGTCACGCTGGTGATCAAGGACTGGCAACCGCGCAAGCTGGGGCAATGACGTGTCCGCACAAACACTGACCCTGCCCTCCCCGGCCAAGCTCAATCTGATGCTGCACATTCTCGGTCGCCGTGAAGACGGCTACCACGAGTTGCAGACGCTGTTTCAATTTCTCGATTATGGCGATGAACTGACCTTCGCCGTACGCGACGACGGCGTGATCCGACTGCATACCGAATTTGAAGGCGTCCCTCACGACAGCAACCTGATCGTGAAAGCGGCAAAGAAACTTCAGGAACAATCCGACTGCAACCTCGGCATTGATATCTGGATTGAAAAAATCCTGCCCATGGGCGGCGGCATCGGTGGTGGCAGCTCGAATGCCGCGACCACATTGCTCGGCCTGAACCATTTATGGAAACTGGGCTGGGACCACGATCGCCTTGCCGCACTGGGCCTGACACTGGGCGCCGACGTCCCGGTTTTCGTGCGTGGCCACGCGGCTTTCGCCGAGGGCGTGGGCGAGAAACTGAGCCCGGAATACCCCGAAGAGCTGTGGTATGTCGTGCTTGTTCCGCAAGTATCTGTAAGTACAGCAGAAATTTTTTCAGATCCGCTGTTGACACGTAACACTCCTCCCATTAAAGTGCGCCCCGTTCCCAAGGGAAACAGTCGAAATGACTGCTTACCGGTTGTAGCAAGGCGTTATCCAGAGGTACGTAACGCTTTGAATTTGTTAGGTAAATTTACCGAAGCAAAATTAACCGGAACTGGAAGTTGTGTGTTTGGGGGCTTCCCAAGCAAAGCTGAAGCTGATAAAGTCTCGGCCCTTCTTACAGAGACCCTTACAGGGTTTGTAGCAAAGGGAAGCAACGTTTCGATGTTGCATCGCACGCTGCAAAATCTGCTCTAAAGGAATCGAGTGCCAGGCACTCGTTGCAACAGATACAGGGGCGTCGCCAAGCGGTAAGGCAGCAGGTTTTGATCCTGCCATGCGTTGGTTCGAATCCAGCCGCCCCTGCCATTTTCCATACTCATCCAGGTTACCCTCAGCCTCTAGGTACTGCGCGTGTCCAAGATGATGGTCTTTACGGGGAACGCCAACCCCGATCTGGCTCGACGTGTCGTACGTCAGCTGCATATCCCTCTCGGTGACATCTCTGTCGGTAAGTTCTCCGACGGCGAAATTACCGCCGAGATCAATGAAAACGTTCGCGGTAAAGACGTCTTCATTATTCAGCCGACCTGCGCTCCGACCAACGATAACCTGATGGAACTCGTCGTGATGGCTGATGCCTTCCGCCGCTCCTCAGCGACTCGAATCACAGCTGTAATCCCTTACTTTGGTTACGCCCGTCAGGACCGCCGTCCGCGTTCCGCACGTGTGGCTATCAGCGCGAAAGTCGTGGCTGACATGCTCACCGTGGTAGGCATCGACCGTGTTCTCACGGTTGACCTGCACGCTGACCAAATCCAGGGGTTCTTCGATATCCCAGTAGATAACATCTACGGCTCCCCCGTGCTGGTGGATGACATCGAAGACCAGCGCTTTGAAAACCTGATGATCGTGTCCCCGGACATTGGCGGCGTCGTGCGTGCACGGGCTGTTGCCAAATCCCTGGGCGTGGACCTCGGGATCATCGACAAACGCCGTGAGAAAGCCAATCACTCTGAAGTGATGCACATCATCGGCGATGTCGAAGGGCGTACCTGTATTCTAGTTGATGACATGGTCGACACCGCCGGCACCCTGTGCCACGCGGCCAAAGCCTTGAAAGAGCACGGCGCGGCTAAAGTCTTCGCCTACTGCACGCACCCTGTGCTGTCTGGCCGAGCGATCGAGAACATCGAAAATTCCATGCTGGACGAACTGGTGGTGACCAACACCATCCCGTTGTCCGCTGCTGCTCAAGCCTGTTCGCGTATCCGTCAACTGGATATCGCACCGGTTGTTGCCGAGGCGGTTCGCCGCATCAGCAATGAAGAATCGATCAGCGCGATGTTCCGCTAAGGGTCAAACCTTCGGTACATCCTCTGACGAAAAGCGCCCCGCCCCGACATTCTGTTGGGGCGGGGCTTTTTTGCCCATGTCGAGTCCGGCGCTGGTCGCAAACGCCGCTCGATGATGGCTATTTTGGAGATACAACATGAATGACTTTACTCTGAACGCACAAGCGCGTACTGACTTGGGGAAAGGTGCGAGCCGCCGCCTGCGTCACGCCGCCAACATCCCAGCCGTTGTATACGGTGGTAACAAGCCTGCTGAATCCGTGACCATCCTGTCCAAGGAAATCGCCAAGCTGTTCGAAAACGAAGCTGCCTACAGCCACGTTATCGAGCTGAACGTCGACGGCACCAAGCAGAACGTCATCGTTAAAGCGATGCAGCGTCACCCGTCCAAGCAGTTCATCATGCACGCTGACTTCGTTCGCGTTGTTGCCGGCCAGAAACTGACCGCCATCGTGCCTGTGCACTTTGTGGGCGAAGAAGCTCCGGTCAAGAAAGGTGGCGTTGTTTCCCACACCACCACCGAGCTGGAAGTGACCTGCCTGCCGAAAGACCTGCCTGAGTTCATCGAAGTCGACCTGTCGAACGCTGAAGTCGGCACCATCATTCACCTGTCCGACCTCAAGGCCCCTAAAGGCGTTGAGTTCGTTGCACTGGCTCACAACGATGACAAGGCTGTTGCCAACGTCCACGCGCCACGTGTTGTAGCTGAAGATGAAGCTGGCGAACCCGCTGCAGAGTAATACGCTCTGCAACGAAGGAGCATGAGGAAACATCGCGGACCGAAACGTAGCGAGAAAGCGGGCGACAACGCGGCGTTTACTCTTGAGTAAATGATGTAATGTCGTCCACTTTCGCCGCACCCAGGTCTGGCGATGTTATCCACAACTCCAAAGGAAGGGCCCCTGTCGTGACTGCCATTAAACTGATCGTTGGCCTGGGAAATCCAGGCGCCGAATACGAACAGACCCGGCATAACGCGGGGGCCCTTTTTGTTGAGCGCATCGCCCACGCACAAGGTGTGAACCTTGCGGCCGATCGCAAATATTTTGGCCTGACCGGGCGCTTTTCGCACCAGGGTCAGGATGTTCGTCTGCTGATTCCCACCACCTACATGAACCGCAGCGGCCAGGCGGTTGCGGCGCTTGCGGGGTTCTTCCGGATCAAACCCGAGGAAATCCTGGTGGCCCATGACGAACTGGACCTGCCACCCGGCGTTGCCAAGCTCAAACTGGGCGGCGGGCACGGTGGGCACAACGGCCTGCGCGACATCATCGCGCAGCTGGGTAATCAGAATAATTTCTACCGTCTGCGGCTCGGCATTGGCCACCCAGGCGTTGCCAGTATGGTTTCAAATTTCGTCCTGGGTCGTGCGCCACGCGCCGAACAGGAAAAACTCGATGCCAGCATCGACTTTGCCCTCGGCGTGCTGCCGGATATCTTCGCCGGTGAATGGAACCGCGCGATGAAAAACCTGCACAGCCAGAAGGCCTGACTCTTACCGAGGGGAAACACCATGGGATTCAATTGCGGCATCGTCGGCCTGCCCAACGTCGGCAAATCCACCCTGTTCAACGCCTTGACCAAGTCCGGTATTGCAGCGGAGAACTTCCCCTTCTGCACCATCGAGCCCAACAGCGGCATCGTGGCCATGCCTGACCCGCGCCTGGCGGCATTGGCGGCCATCGTCAACCCCAAGCGCATCCTGCCGACCACCATGGAATTCGTCGACATCGCCGGCCTGGTAGCCGGTGCCTCGAAGGGTGAAGGCCTGGGCAACAAGTTCCTTGCCAACATCCGTGAGACCGATGCCATCGCCCACGTAGTCCGCTGCTTTGAAGACGAGAACGTGATCCACGTCTCCAACAGCGTCGACCCCAAGCGCGACATCGAGATCATCGACTTGGAACTGATCTTCGCCGACCTCGACAGCTGCGAAAAGCAACTGCAGAAAGTCGCGCGTAACGCCAAGGGCGGCGACAAGGATGCGGTGGTCCAGAAAGGCCTGCTGGAGCAGTTGATCGCTCACTTCACCGAAGGCAAGCCTGCGCGCAGCCTGATGAAGAACATGAGCACCGACGAAAAAGCAGTGATCAAGGGCTTCCACCTGCTGACCACCAAGCCTGTGATGTACATCGCCAACGTCGCGGAAGACGGCTTCGAGAACAACCCGCTGCTGGACGTGGTCAAGGCCATCGCCGACGAAGAAGGTGCCATCGTGGTTCCGGTGTGCAACAAGATCGAAGCGGAAATCGCCGAGCTGGATGACGGCGAAGAAAAAGACATGTTCCTTGAGGCCCTGGGCCTGGAAGAGCCTGGCTTGAATCGTGTGATCCGCGCCGGTTACGAAATGCTGCACCTGCAGACCTACTTCACCGCCGGTGTCGAAGAGGTCCGCGCCTGGACCGTCAAGGTCGGCGCCACCGCGCCGCAGGCCGCTGGTGTGATTCACACCGACTTCGAGAAGGGCTTCATCCGCGCCGAAGTGATCGCGTACAACGATTTCATTCAGTACAAGGGTGAAGCCGGGGCCAAGGAAGCGGGTAAGTGGCGTTTGGAAGGTAAGGAATACATCGTGAAAGATGGCGATGTGATGCACTTCCGTTTCAACGTCTAGTTGTAGCTGGCATTGCAGGTGATTGCTTAGGGTTGCGAGACAATCCTTTAATCACCCCGCAAGCCCCGCTCGCTGCCGGGCTGCACAACCCAGAGACAAGCTGTAACCGCATCAACGATGCCCGGGGCCTCTACCATGAGGCCAAGCCTACCGGGGGACCCTGCATCTACACGGACCTCGGTAAACTCAAAATCCCCGTAATCACTTGCTGATACGGGGATTTTGTTTATTGGGATCGCGCCCCCCCTTCTCCATTGTGATCCGGACCCGACGCTCTACCTATCTGGGGATCAAGAAAGCCGATGGTCTTGAGCGGACCCGCATCCGTGAAACCTGGGTGCAAACCGCGATGCTCAACTACAGCTCCGGATATACCCAGGGGCCGATCGGCTTCGGGCTGGACGCCTCATTGTTCAGTGCTGTCAACCTGGAGCGAGGACATGGGCGTGTCGCCAATGGCGGCGATCGAGTGCTGGTTGATAGTGACGGCGATGCGGCGCCGACCTGGAGCCGATTGGGGGTCGGTGACCTGCGGTTGCGTTTTTCCAGGACTGAAATAAAGGCCGGGCGCTTGCTCACCGACAACCCTATTCTGCGCTACAAGGACAATCGCGCCCTGCCCTCAAGCTTTCAGGGTGTGGGACTGTTCATTAATGAAGCCGATTGGTTGTCATTGCAGGCTGGCAGCTTCGACCGGGCGATTCCACGCACCGGTACCGGCAGTGAGAAACTCACCACCACTTTCGGCAACAGGGCGTATTCGGGGTCGCGTATTCCTATCTCGGCGGGATGGCCAAGACCTCTTACGGCCTGGACGTCAGCCTCTACGCTTCGCGCTTCGAGGACATGTGGCAGCAGACCTATCTGGGAGTGACCCAATTGATCGGCGATCGACGTCAGATAGCGCTCAAGACCGCGCTGAATTACTACCATACCGAGGATCAAGGCCGGCAACGCCTGGGCTATATCGACAACGACGCCTTCAGCCTGGCCTTTACCGCGTCTCATGTGGCCCACAGCCTGACGCTCGCCTGGCAGCAGGTGTATAGCGACGAGTACTTCGACTATGTTTGGGAGTCCACGGGCAATTACATGGCCAACTCGTTGTACTCGGACTATAACGGGCCGAACGAGAAGTCCTGGCAACTGCGCTACGATCTGGATCTGGCGTCCTTAGGGGTGCCAGGCCTGACTACAAGCCTGTGGCACGCCAAGGGCTGGGACATCGACGGCACCCGGTACAGCGGCGATCGTAATGGACGCAATACCGGTTACAACGTTCGGGGACTGGACAATGCCAAACACGATGAAAACGGTTTAATGGTGGCGTATGTGGTGCAATCCGGCTCGCTGAAGAACGCGGTGTTTCGCACCATCGTCTACAACCATCGGGCCACAGGCGGGCAGATTGACGGCAGCTACGACGAGGTCCGCCTGGTGGCGAATCTGCCAGTATGGCCTTTTTGAGATGGGTTTTTTTGATGCCTGCTGTTTCAACGTGTAGGTATTAGCTGCGGTTTACGCCGCAAATAAAAGCCGATGCAATGCATCGGCTTTTTTGTGGGTGACCCTTTATGAATTTTCAAACTAAAGACTCAGCGAAAGCTTGAACAACTTCAGATCTTTCCTATCCACGTGTTCACCCACCGCAAATACCAACTAACAATCTAACTTATCCTACACAGACTGGACAAATTACGACAACGAGAGCAAGTGACAACACTTATAAAATTCGATCTACTGGAGTAAGCCTGCAATCCGTATCCCAATATTGATTATGGAGTAATCATTCGATGTCGGCGTTCGACCACATGGAAAATGAGACGGATATCTCCCTGATTGACGATCCAGATATTAAGAGCATGTTGAGCAGCACTGCTACGCTCAATATTGACATCTTGTTGTTGGGGGAAACCGGCACTGGCAAGGATACCTTGGCGCAGCGCATTCATCACCTCTCCGGCCGACGGGGTAACTTCATCGCCGTAAACTGTGCAGCTATCCCGGAAAGTCTCGCCGAAAGCCAATTGTTCGGTGTTAACAGCGGCGCTTATACCGGCGCGATGCAATCGCGGGCCGGCTATGTAGAGGCCGCCCATCTGGGCACCTTGTACCTTGATGAAATCGATAGCATGCCGCTGTCGCTCCAAGCCAAGCTGCTGCGAGTACTGGAGTCTCGAGGGGTCGAACGGCTGGGCTCGACCCGATTCATCGCGGTGGATATGCGTGTCATCGCTTCTGCACAGCAGTCCCTGCACGAGATGGTGGAACGAGGTGCCTTCCGACGGGATCTGTATTTTCGCCTGAACGTTGTCAATATTTGTCTTCCTCCTCTGCGGGAGCGGCGGGAACTTATCATTCCCTTGTTCCTGAGCATGATCAAACAAGAGGCACAGGCCTTCAACTGCCCGATGCTGACGCCAGCAGGCACGTTGTTGCAGCAACTGCTCTGCCACCGATGGCTGGGTAACGTTCGCGAACTTCGCTCAGCCGCCAAGCGCTTCGTTTTGGGCTTGACCCCGCTCCCTTCAAGCCATACGCCACAGGCAGAGACCCATTTGAAGGCACGCCTCCAACAGATCGAAAAAGTATTGATTGAGGAGTCGCTGCAGCGTCATGAACATAGCGTCGACAGTGCCGCGACAGAGTTGGGAGTCGCACTTCGCACGCTTTACTATCGAATGAAACAATTGAAAATACTCCCCCCTTGAAAGTAAGCGAAAATATTCAAGTTAAGCCCAAATCCCGTGCCCGCCCTTTCAAACAAAACTGAAACATTTACAAACAGGTACTTTGTAAAAAATCAGGAACGAACCTCGCAGCCTCAGCCACCTAGGATACGGGCAGACACAATCGCTCACAAACAGTGCAGACGCTGGATAAGCAACATCTGCACTTCATCCTATTTAATACGCAGGTGGCTTAAATGACTATTCCAAGCAATGATGCAGACACCAGAAGGTTGGCCGAAGCTGGAGCGCTGGCCAGGGCAGAACAAACTGACATTGCCATAGAAAAATTGAAAGATGGTGTCGCAGTCTCGAAAACGAACAGGGAGGTCGACTTCTCCGTCGCGCTCGCCAACACAGCAGGCAAAGTGACGTATCCGCGTTAAGCAATCCCGTCCTCCCCAGCCGACGCTGGGGAGAACACTGTCACTAACATCGCTGCATTAGACAGGCTCCAGGGAGTTTCCTATGTACATCAACGACGCAGAGCGCGTGCAAAAAAGATCCAGGGATGCTCAGGGTGAGTCGCCCGCTGCATTTAACGAGACCTCCGATATGAATTTCTTCAACGCGCAACTTGATTCTACCGCTGGGCACTACAAAAGAATCGCCCCCTCTATGCCCGATAACCTATTCAATCTGAGCGTTTCCGAGTCACCGTTCCGGCGCGTGAAAAGAGGGGTGGATGACAGGCTGCGGAACAAGCAGACCGAGGATTCCATGGCGCTGCCACACTCACTTGCTCTCGCAAACTTTGAAGTGGTGAGTCGAGTCAAAGTGCTCGGCACACTGGTGAAAGGCATTGATAAAATCTCCAACCTGGCATAGTCGCATGCATCGCTATCTCTCCATCACGCTCTTTTGCCTATCGACATTGATGCTCGCCGGCTGCGGTGAGCGTGTAGAACTCCATCGCCAGTTGTCCGAACAAGACGCCAACGAAGTCGTTGCTGAATTGGCGGACAAGAAGATCCGCGCCGAGAAGATTGCGGCAAAGGACGGCGTGGTTGTTCGCGTACGGGCAAACGACATCAGCCGAGCTGTTCGTACGCTGGAGGCCGTCGGTCTGCCCAAAGTAGGCCGCTCCACCTTAGGCGATATCTTTCGCAAGGAGGGGGTAATCTCCACCCCGCTGGAAGAAAGGGCGCGCTATATCTATGCACTGTCACAAGAGTTGGAGGCCACCCTGTCGAAGATCGATGGCGTGATCGTTGCGCGTGTCCATGTTGTGCTGCCTGAGCGCGTAGCGCCCGGAGAACCCGTACAACCGGCATCCGCCTCGGTGTTCATCAAGCATGATCCGCGACTGGACCCCGACAACATTCAACCCCGCGTGCGAAGGATGGTTGCCAGCAGCATCCCCGGTATGGCCTCAGCGATAGAAAACACGCAAAAACTGACCGTCGTTTTCGTGCCCGCTACCGCCTATCAGGAGAAGCAGCAACTCACCTACCTCGGGCCCTTCCTGGTACCGGAGCAGGATCTCGTGTTGTGGCGCACCAGTCTCATCGCGCCCTTTATCGCCTTCGCGCTGGGAGGCGCTGCATGGTTATTCTGGCGCCGACGGGCCACGTACAATCGGCCGTTAGAGCCTGCAATCACACCTTCCCATGAATAAGGACCTCATGTGGGTTCGATGGTGGGCTTTCCCATGGAAAAACGCGCACCGCGATTGGAGCATGCAGAACAACTTTGTGGAAACAGAGGTGCTTTCGCGCACTCATCATCAGCGGGTTAGCCTTCTGTTCGAGATCGAACCTGCACTTCCTCCCCGCCCTTGTGCCCCGATCTTTGAGCTGCTGCTGACCTGTAGTGCGCCACAACAAGACCTTGCCCTTTTGTTGGTCAAAGAAATAGACAACCCCAGCCGCGACAGCCGCTTGAACCGGGAACAGCACCTCTGGTGCCAGCGCCTGACCAAGGCGATGACACCAGAAGTGCTGTTACCGGTGAATGTTGACGACCCTTTGCATTACCTGCGCGCCTGGGTATCACCGGCCATCTGGCAGCGGTTGCGCTTGAGCTTTGCCCGCCAGCGGGTACTTGAACTGGAATCGCACCCCAGGTTGCCCAACCCCCACGGCCGCTTGGACACCATGTGGCAAGCCGCGCTCTGGCGCGCAACGTCAACCAACCTCAACGAAACCCAGCGCCTGCCCACCTGAGAAAACCCAGTATGTTTTGCCCCAAAAAAATCGAGTTGCACACCGTTAACGCGCAATTGCCGTCAGCTCTGATTCCTCGGGAAATGCTTGTCGACTTCACCCAGGCCCGCGAGTTGATCGAGCACGCCCAAGCCCAGGCACAATCGCTCATACAACAAGCTCAAGCCCAGTGTGAGCGTGTATTGGAAGAGGCAGGCCAACATTTCTGGCAACGCGCCACCCCACTTCTGCAGCGCTGGGAGTCGGAACGCCAGGCGATGCATGAAGGCCTGGAACAGGTCGCCACCTCAGTGATCAACCGCACCATTCGCAGTCTCCTGGATGAGACCCCGCCCCCGCAACGCGTCAGGGCTCTACTCAACCAACTGCTGGCGGCTCAACTGCCGCCCGTCAACGCGACCCTGCTGTGCCATCCACAGGACCGAGAAGCCGTCGAACAATGGCTCGCTCGTTTGATTGATGTGCCTTGGACACTTCGGGTCGCGAACGAAGTCAGCACCCAGTCATTGCTGCTCGAAACACAAGACGGCGGCTTTCATATCAATTGGGTCGATGCTCTGGACCATCTGATAGCCCCCAAGTGACTCACGGTGCCAATGAGCGCTGTTTTTAAAAGAATTCCCAAGCTGATGGAACCTGTTACACATCAGCGGCCACACATGAGGTAGCAACCTACCGGAGATAACCCATGATTGGTGACGACCGCCTGCTTCCAAAGCTCTATAGGGGGCTGGCCCAGGGTGAAAAAGACCTCAGGAAAATTGGAACTGACGCTCAAGACATGCAGGACATCGAAGAGTTGGGAATGCTGTTCACCGAGATGACCCAGCAATCACTCGACCTAAGCAGAAAAATGTCGATGGCGTCAGTCTTGCACGGCTTCGAAAACGAGACTTTCAACTATGTCCTCGCAAACAGCTCCTAGCGATTGGCGCCTAACCTTGCTTGATTGCTTGAATGGCCAGCAATCGGAAGCAAGGCTTTATGAAAACGACGACGAACTGAGCCTGCATTGCCATGAATATCATCTGCTGCTGCGTATTCAACTGACTCGCCCAGGTCTCACAACTTACCCGTTGCAGGCCTGGCAACGTCTAGGAGAAGCCAGCCTGGCGCATTTCAAGGGCGCACTGGCTCTTTGTCCTGGGACAGGCGATCTCTGGCTGGTGCTGGGCCTGCCCCGCAGCTGCAGTCAGGATCAACTGCTGAACGCTGTCGAAGCACTTCTCAACCAGCGAGACACCTGGCGCAGTGTCATTGCTCGCCAGGCGAGTTCTGGCAGCAAGTTCCAACCCACCGTGTTACGCAAGCACTGCACTGCACTGAAATAGAGAACCTGTCATGTCCAACAAAAAACACAAGCACACAGGCTTGCGTACAAGCTCGACCGTAACTTTTACAGCGCGCGCGCCTTGGTACAGCCTGATTGCGCTGCCTTTGCTGCTGTTACCGCAGCAGAGTAGCCTTGCCGCCATCCCCCCCGAATGGAAAAACACCGCCTACGCCTACGAGGCCGAACACAAACCGCTACGCGAAGTACTCGAAGACTTCGCCCAGACCTTTGGTACGCAACTGCAAATCGAGGGCCTGCTGGAAGGCGACGTAAACGGCAAGATCCGCGCGAATACCCCGCAGTCCATGCTGGACAGGCTGGGCGTTGAACACCGCTTTCAGTGGTATCTCTACAACAACACACTATTCGTCAGTACGCTGGACCAGCAAGAGTCCGCGCGACTGGAAGTCTCGTCGGAGACGATTGCCGACCTCAAGCAGGCGCTGACCGATATCGGCCTGCTCGACAGCCGTTTCGGTTGGGGCGAGTTGCCGGAAGACGGTGTGGTACTGGTCTCCGGCCCCAAGCGTTATATCGAACAGATCAAGCAGTTCAGCAGCCAACGCCGCTCGCCGGATGAAAAACAGAGCGTGCTGAGTTACCCGTTGAAGTTTGCCAATGCGGCGGACCGCCATGTGGACTATCGCGGCGAGAAGCTCACCGTCCCCGGCGTAGCTACCATTTTGCGGCAGCTGCTGGAACCTCGCTCCACCTCGTCGCTCTCTGCACTGAACCAACGCCCCACCGTCCCACCGGCTCCACTCACGCCAAACCTGCCCCGGTTGGGCAACCCGCTGCTGGGCCAGATGCTCGGTTCCAATGGCAATCCAGGACAGTTGGACACGGGCCCGACGATGACCCCACGCGCCCCGGTGTCCAACAGCCGAATACGCGTCGAAGCCGATGTGCGCAATAACGCGGTGCTGATCTATGACTTGCCGGAACGCCAGGCCATGTACCGCGAGCTGATCACCCAGCTTGACGTTGCGCGCAAACTGATCGAAATCGATGCGATCATTCTCGATATCGAGCGCACGCAATTGCGCGAATTCGGGGTGAAATGGGGCTTCCAGAACAGCCGCTTCCGGGGCCCCGTCAACATGGCACCCGGCACCTCGTCGCAGGTGTCGATTGGAAGCCGTGACCGTTTCAACGCCGATATCCGCGCACTGGAAGCCAAGGGGCTGGCGACCATGGTCTCGAACCCTTCGGTGCTCACCCTGGAAAACCAGCCGGCGGTGATCGACTTCAACCGCACCCAATACCTCACGCCCGGCCGCGAAAACGCAACTATTTTGCCGGTCACCGTGGGCACCAGCTTTCAAGTCGTGCCCAGGGTTACCACCAGCCGCGGCGTTCATCAGATCCATTTGGCAGTGGATATAGAGGACGGTAATTTCGACGAGAGCAACCCCAACCCGAACCCGAACCACCTTGATGTACGCCGAGGCAAGGTCAGCACCCAAGCGGTGATGGAGGAAAAACGTTCGCTGGTCGTCGGCGGCTTTCATGTCACGCAAAGTACCGACAAACAAAACAAAATCCCCCTGCTGGGGAATATTCCGCTGTTGGGCAAATTGCTGTTTTCCTCGACCGAGCGCCAGAACAATCGGCGTGAGCGCTTGTTCATCCTTACACCACGGGTCATCGGCGACCAGGACGACCCGTCGCGCTACTTGCCGCAAGCCGACCAAGCCGAATTGCAAGCCGCGCTCACGCCGCTGGCCAGGCGCTATTCGCCTCACGCGCCGGTGATCAAGCGCAGTGACATCATCAGCACCCTGGCACGCCTGGTCAGTGGGGAAGTGCCCAAGGCTTTCAAAGCGGCGCCGATGCCGCTGGGGCTCAACACCTTGTGCAGCACCCGTGACTTGCTGGCATTGAATACCGAGCGCAGCCAATGGTTCGCCGGCCCCGAGTACAACGTAGCGGTCGTGGTGCTGCGCAACCAGTTCAAACGCAATGTACGTATCGACGAAAAGGAATGCAGCAATTCGCAGACCCTGGCGGTCACCGTGTGGCCGCGCGCCTGGCTCAAGCCGGGTGAAGAGGCCGAAGTCTTTATCGCCATGCGTCCCGTCGTGAAGGACGAACACCTCAGCGCGCCGCGCCCTTCCTTGATCACTCCCGCCCAGAAGGCTACGCCATGAAACTCAGACTCTTGTGCATGACCCTGATCGGCGCAGCGGTGCTCCTCACCGGCTGTACTCCCACCTGCAAGGGTGATTCGTGCTCGCGCCCGCAATCGTCCAAGGACAAGATGGTGATCTGGTGGCCGCCGCAGATGCGCGTCGAGCCCGGCCCCGCCGGCGAGCGGGCGGATTACCAGACGGTCTCGCTGGAACGGTGAAGCCTCAACCTATGTCCGATCAACGCCAGGAATTCCTGGACGCCCTGGTGAGCGGCGCTGCCGCTCACCTGTCCCTGGCGCCCGGCATCAAGGTCTGCGCGTTGCAAGCAGGAAACCGACCGGGACTGGCCCTGCAAGTGGCTCGCGAAGCTGTGCAGCCCGGGCAGTTGCAGCGCATATTGGAACGCCGCTTCGAGCAGGCACTGGCATTCGATGGTTGTTTTGTCTACCTCAACGCCCAGCACGCTCTGGTGATCTGGCATGCCATGCCGGCTAACAACGCTGAACTCGACAGGATCCTCAGCCGGATGCTGTCGCTGGCCAATCTGCACGCCCTGGACTCGCCGCCAAGCCGCTGATCAACGCTGCTCAAGCTCAGGCAGCTCCAGGGTTTCGCGCCTGGCCTCATCATCCAGCTCACGCAGGGTGCGGTAGATGAGTGCCACGGCCTGCAAGGTTTCGCGGGGAATGCTTGCCCCCAGCTTCTTCGTGTAGAGCGTGCGGGCCAGCCATACGCACTGGATCACCGGCACGTCGGCCGCCTTGGCGCGCTGGATCAACTTGCGTGCTTCGTCATCCGTGCCCTTGCTGACCAGCAATGGCAGCGGCGTTTTACCCGGGCGGTAATACAGGGCGACAGCAAAGTGCGTCGGGTTGACCACCAGCATGTCGGACTCTTCCAGCTTGGGTAGCTTGACCTTGGGTTCTTCCTGGGCCAGCTGATATGCCAGCGAGCGCCGCTGGCCTTTGACATGGGGGTCGCCTTCCATGTCCTTGTACTCTTTGATGACCTCCACCTGGGTCATGCGCATGCGCTTGGCGAAAAAGTGCTTCGCCATGACCAGGTCGATGAGGGCCAGCACCAAGAGCATGCCGAGGCACACATGCAGCAGGTGACGGAACAGCGCAATCAGCGCCAGGATGTAACTTTGCAAATCGCTGGTGGCCAGGTTGATCAGCGTGCCCAATGAGGGCCAGATCACTGCATACAGAATCAACGCGATAAGACAGGCTTTCACGATGCTCATCAGCAGGTTCATCAATTGCTGGGCGGAGAACATTTGCTTGATCTGACTGATCGGGTTGAGGCGATTGAAGTCCAGCTTCAAGGTCTCGGGTGCAAACAGCATCCCGAACTGCATCCAACTGCTGATCAGCTTGGCGGCAATTGCCACCCCGGCCATCAGCAAAGCGAATGAAAAAAACACCACCACCCCTTCAAACAGCACCTCCTCCAACGCTCGCGCAAAAGGCTGAGTCAAGCGTGACATTGGCAGCAGCATCAATTGCTGGAAGCGCTGCAGGCTCGTCTCGGCAGTGAACAAGGCAATCTCGCTGATAGCCGTCAACGCCAGCAGCTTTGCCACGTCCTGGCTTTGCGCGACCTGGCCTTTCTTGCGTTGGTCACGCAGTTTTTTGGCTGACGCCGGGTGCTTTTTTTCGCCGGAATCACTCATGGGAGCGTGACCTTGATTAACTGTCCCAGCGAATGTTTGAGATCGCCCAGCAGCCCCATTCGTCCAACGATCAGGTCCTGCAACAGCGCAAAATAGAGCAACAGGATACCGATACCCGCCAGGCATTTGACCGGTGGTGCCAACGTGCTCACCTGCAATTGCTGACTGTAGACCCCCAGCAACGCGATGCCGAACTCCAGCAACAGCAACACCGCGATAAAGGGTGCCGCATAAAGCATCATGTGCGTGAAGGTGTCGCCCAGCAGGCCGAGGAACACGTCCATGCCATTCGCAGCCGGGAGCGGAAACCACACGGTGGGTGGCCAGATCAGGTAACTGTCCCAGATGACTTGGGTTAACGTTCCCAACCCGAGGCTCACCATCAGCAGGAAAATCGCCAGCTGCTTGAACAAGTGCCCGATCGGCGTCGCGTCCGGCCCCAGCGACGGGTTGAGCTGACCACCGGCCAGGGCGCCGCGCTGGTTGTCCAGCAGCGCCCCCACTGACTCGAACATCCAGAACGGCATTGCCAGCAGAACCCCCAGCAAAATGCCCAGGAACACCTCTTTGAGCATCAGCGCACCCAGTAGCATGGCCGAGTAGTCCTGGCCCGCCAACGCGGCATGAATGCCCGGCGCAGGTATCAGCGCCATGACCATCACCAGGGTATGGCGCGGCATGCCACGTATGTGTTGAAAACAGAACGCTGCCACCAGTATGCCGCAGGGGTAGATGCGCGCCATGCCGATCACCAGGCTGGGCAGATACTCGAGATAAAGCAACAAGGGCAGGGCCTCAGTTCAGGGCCGAGCGGCCGATCATGTCGAACGTCAGGTTGATCAGTTGGATCAACTCCACACCAATCCAGCGGCCCGTCATGATCAGCGTGATGCCCACCGCCACCAACTTGATACCAAAGGGCAGCGTCTGATCCTGTATCTGCATCAACGCCTGCACCAAAGACGTCAGCACCCCGACCACCACCGCCACGATCAACGGCGGAGCCGACAGCACGACCACCAGCAACATGCCCTGTTTGAACAGCACGATCGGTTCCATAGGCCACTCAAAGATAGGAAAGGAACAGGCTGTCGAGCAGTCGCGACCAACCGGACACCAGCACGAACAACAGTAATTTGAGCGGCAGGGAGATCGTCATCGGCGAGACCATTTGCATGCCCAGCGCCAGCAACAGGTTGGAGACGATAAGGTCGATAACGATGAAAGGAATGTAGATCAGGAAACCAATCTCGAACCCAGCCTGCAGTTGCGACAGCACAAAAGCCGGGATCAGCAGGATCAGGTCCTCGCGCTGCACCTCCTGCGCCATTTGCGCGGGCCACAGGCGTGCGGTGTTCTCCAGCAGGTGCGTCAGCACATCCGGGTCGATATTGCGCAGCATGAAGGCGCGTAGCGGTTTGATCGCCTCATTGCCTGTCTGCAAGAACATTTGCACGTTGCTCAAGTCCACAGGTGAGGCTTTGACGTTCTCGGCGATCTCATACCCCACCGGGGCCATGATAAACAGCGTGGCTGCCAACGCGATGCCATTGATGGCCATGCTCGGCGGCACCTGCTGCACACCGATGGCGTTGCGGGTGATCATCAGCACAATGACGATCTTCAGGAACGCGGTGCAGACGATCAACAGCATGGGCATCAACGACAGTGCCGCCAGAAATACCGCCAGGACTAAGGGGTCCAACCCCTGGAGTATCATCGTCCGAACATCACGCGGGATAACTGCAAGCCAAGGCGCCCGTCGACTTCCACCAACTGGCCCTGGCCAATCGGCCGGTCACCGTAATAGAGGCCAGCCATGCCCGGCGCGTAGCCGGCAATGCCCAGCACCGCACCGGGCGCGAGGTTGCGCAACTCGCCAAGAGTCAGATTGAGTGTGCCGCAGCGCACGTTCAACGCCATGCTCAGTTCATCGAACGGCTCATGGCCGAATACATCTACCACGGGCTCGTCCTCTTCATCCCCGGCGTAATGGGGTGCTATGAATTCTTCGTCCACAGAGGCGTCCTCGATTGAAGTAAGGGTCAGGCACAACGGCCCGCTGTCATCGTCAATGCACCCGTGCAGTCGCCGGGTGCCAACGTGTAGATGGCCATCGCCCTGGGCGCGGAAAAAAGCCTGCTCCAGCACCAACACATCACCGGGCCGCAGGCTGCGGGCTTGCGCGATCGGTAATTGCACGCGCCCAAGGATCACCGCAATGGCCAATGGAAAAGACGCCGGCAGAGGCCCGGCCGTGGCACGCCAGGGTCCGGCGTCGCACAACGTCAGGAAGCTCTCGGGGGTCAGCCACACATAGCCCTCGACCCGGGATTGACCCAGGATCACGCTGAGTCGGCAGCCAAACGCCTTGGGTCGGGGGGCCTCCAGTAATCGCACATAGCCCAGCAGCGCTCTCACTTGAGGGCTCAGGTGATGCTGGAACAGCGCCCAGAACCAGGAATCCGGATCGTTGCCGGACCGGGCTAATGTCACTGGGCATTCGCCCAACAGGCTGAGCAACGGTCCTGCCTCAGCAAGCGCCAGCACGCCGCACACGGTTTCAAAGCACACAGCCTCACCCGCTGCGGGAGCACAGCCCGGTTCGAGCCGTAATTCGCCACGCTGCTCGGCCACCTGAAACGCCAGGCAAAGACCGCGCCCCAGTCGACGACGCGCGGCAACCGTGGCGCCCTTGACCACAGGCAAGCTCAGCAGCGGCATTATCATGCGCGACCGACAGTGGGCAGGTGCAGGCTGACCGGCTGGCCCAGCGCCATCGCGAGCCGGTCTTCACAGGGTTGCCGCACGCCGCTGAGCCAGCGTGCGGTCGCATCCTCTTGCGCTTCAAGGTCGACGCTCCAGGCGTCCTGCTCGCGGCGCACGCGGGCGTTGATCCGCCCCAGGCGAGGCAGGTACAACACGGCCTGAAGCGGCCACTGCGAGACTGCTTGAATACGAGGCGCCAGTTGTTCGGCGAGCGCCTGGATCATGGCAACACTGCCCAACTCCTTCGTGCCCGAAGGCGAAGCGTGCGCACCGGAGCCATCACCGTCATCGGTCAACAGCATGGCGAATAACCGCGTCAATTCCGCTGGCACCATGCCAGCCGTTCCCGACTCACGGTCCTCTCGTGTTTCACGCAGGCGTGGACGCTCAGCGGGCTTATCGCAAACCTGTTTCATGTCGGCTCCTGCGCCAGTAAAAGGGACAACTCGTTAAGTTTTTCCACCTGACGCAGGCATTCGCTGACTTGTTTCTGGGCGCTACCGACGCGGGTCTGCTTTTCTTCCCGCTGCCCCTTCAATGCCTCCAACTGGCCCATTTCGCGCTGGGTGTTGGCAGACAACGAACGCTCCTGTGTTCCCCACGATTTCAGCGCCTGCAGGGTCAGCACTTGCCCCTGGTGCCGGCTGAGCAACTGCGCACTTTGCAAGGCCTCCTCCTGCCGGGTTTGCTCAAGTGCATCCTGCGCCTGCCGGATATGCGCAAGCAGGGCCTGCTCTGCCCGCTTCGCTTCACGCAGCGCACGCTCGGCCCGGTCGGCCCGGTGCCGGCGCAGGCGCCGCAGCGTCTCCACTTCACCGAGCAGTACGTCAGAATGGGACATTGGCTGTCAGCTCCTTGAGGTGTTCCAGCGTGGCCGTCATCGGCGTGGGCTCACGCAAGTCCTGGCGCAAAAAACCATCGACGGCCTGGCGACTGTCCACGGCCAGGTCGGTCAGCGCATCGCTGCCAGGCTGGTATTCCCCCAGCTTGAGCATCAGCTCTATCTGCTGATAAGCCGACAGCAACCGTCGCAACGCCGTACCGGCCTGGATATCCGCTGGCTCGGCGACGTTGCTCAAGATCCGCGACAGGCTCGCCAGCACATCGACTGCCGGGTAGTGCCCACGCTCGGCCAACTTACGGGACAGCACGATATGGCCGTCGAGCAGCGAGCGCACCTCGTCGGCCACCGGGTCGTTCATGGAGTCTTGCTCGATCAGCACGGTATAGATCGCCGTAATCACACCCTCGCGGGTCAACCCGGCGCGCTCTACCAGCCGCGGCAACAGGCTGTACACCGAAGGCGGCAGGCCGCCGCGGCCCAGGGGTTCGCCAGCAGCCAGGCCGATTTCACGCTGGGCCCTGGCGAAACGGGTCAGGGAGTCAATCAGCAGCAATACCCGTTTGCCCTTGCGCCGAAAACCTTCAGCCAGGGCGGTGGCCGTGAAGGCTGCGCGCGCCCGCTCCATGCTGGAGCGATCGGACGTTGCGCACACCAGGACCGCTTTGGAGCGCAGTTGGTCGTCGAGCTCATGATCGAGAAACTCGCGCAGTTCGCGGCCCCGCTCGCCGATAAGGCCAAATACGATGACGTCACACTCAACGTTACGGGCGATCTCGGCCAGCAGGGTGGTCTTGCCGCAGCCGGCCCCGGCGAACAGGCCCACGCGCTGGCCTTCGCCCAGCGTCAGCAAGCCGTCGATCGAGCGAACCCCGGTGGCGAGCGCGCGGTTGATGCGTGGTCGCTCGGTGGGTAAAGGCGCCTCGCACAACACCGCGCTGGCGTCCGGCACATCCGCCTCGACAAACGCACTGGGGCCTTCCCCCGTGATCGGCCGCCCGAAACCATCCAGCACCTGGCCCAGCAATGCCTCGCTGACGTGCACCCGATGCGAGACCCCAAGACGCTCCACGCCGGCACCGACCTGCACCCCTTCCAGGTTGCCCAGCGCACTGAGCACGGCGTCCTGCTGATCGAAACCGATGATCTCGGCCAGCATGTAGTCGCCCGGTTTTTTCTCCACTTGGCATAAATCGCCGATACGTGCCTGGGGCAGCCGGCACTGCAGCAACATGCCATTCACGCGCTGGATTCGACCGCGCATCGTCACGGGCGCAAAGGCGGCCAAAGACTGGGTCTGGCGCTGCTGCCAGGCGTCGAGGCGCGCTTGCAGTTCGGCGTTCACCAGCGCACCTCGAAACGCTGTACGCCATCGAACACAACTTTGCTGTTGTCGATCAGCACCAGGCGCAGGCCGTCCACTTCATCCCCGACAAAAAGCCGGCTGCCCTGCTCCAGCACCACATGACCATTCGGCCCGCCCACAATTTGCACAATCTTGAACGGCAACACCCCATCGCGTACGCGCACACGGCTGATCACCGGCACCGCGCTATCGAACTGCTCGCCAAAACGGTTGAGCATGCGCGCGACAAGCTCCACTTCATCCTGCGAGACGTCCCCGCTGAGCGCGACCTGCCCATTGATCACTTGCAGACTCACGCGCTGGCTCAACTCACGTTCGCCGAGCATCTTCAACAACTGCTGGCGTACCTCAAACGGTGAGGCCAGTTCATGCTTCTGTGCCACGGGCGGCATCAAGGAGGCCTGGGCTTCAGGCTCCCCGGTGGAGGCCATGCCCACCAGAACGAAGATGACCGTGACCACCAGAACCAGGCTGATCAGCCGCTTCTGCTGCGACTGCGAGATGGTCGAGAGCTTGAGCACCCGCGCCGGCTCGTTGGCCTGCGGCGGCAGCGACGCTGCAGGGGCCGGCGCCTGGGGCCAGGGTTCATCGGCCAAGGTGACGCACAGCCGCACGCTCCCTACCGAAAAGGTGACGTTCAGTGCCAGGTGCGCGATCTGTGCCAATGTCTGGCCATTGGCATCCTGCAACAACCCCGCCTCGGCCTGCACCGACCAGTTCGATTCGATAAGTCGCAGCCGCGCATGCCGCTCGGCGATGCCTGGATCGGTCAGCACCAAGTCAGCATCGGCGCCGGCACCGATGCTCCACTGATCGCCAAACAATGGCAGCGCAGCGCCCTGATGGCGCCCATCAAGCACTCGCAACTCGAACATCATCGAGCCCTGCGCGCCGGACATGACCAGCCCCTCATGCCGCTGCACCGCGCATTAGCTCGTCTTGGCCGAGGTCGAAGCGTCCCAGCACCTTGACCTTCGAAGTGCTGCCCAGCTCGGCAAAAGACAGCACCGGCACGTGGTTGAATTCTTCCACCAACAACGTACGCAGTGGGCTGCGCAAGTCCTGCGCCACCAACATCACGCTCTTGAGTTTCTGACGCACGGAAAAGGCTTGATTGAGCAGCCCGACCAACGTCGCGCTATGTTCGTCATCAAGGGCGAAGAACACCCCGGTCTGGGTCTGGCGTAGCGCTTCACGCAGGACATTTTCGGTCTGCGGCGACAGCAACCAGGCATGCAGACCGTCGGCTTCGCTGTACTGATGGTAGATCTGTGCTTTAAGCGCAATGCGCGCGTAGTCGGCCAGCGCGTCCGGTTCACGTTCATGTTGGCCGTACTCGATCAGCGACTCTACAATCAGCCGCACAGCCCGCAACGGCACACCTTCGCTGGCCAAGCGTTGCAGCACCGCCGAAAAGCGCGACAGCGGCATGATCCGCTGCAGCTCCTGGACCAGTTCCGGCTGGTTGTGCTCCAGCCAGCTGAGGATCGACTTGCTCTCCTGAACCCCCAAAAACTGCGGCCCGCTGAGCATCATGGCCTGCTTCATGCGCTCGACGATCAGGCTGGCCGCAGTGAAGCGCTCCAACTGCGGGTCATCGAGCAGCGGGTCGTCCGGGGCCAACCAGAGCCAATCCTGCTCATCGCGTTCGGCCAGCCCGGGGGTGCCGTGCGCGGGCTCAACCGTCAGCGCCTTGCGTTCGACCGCCACATGGTTGACCACCGATGCCTTGACCATCGGCACCTCATGCACGCAAAACCGCATTTCATCATCGGCCAGTGAGTCATCGAGTTCCACTTCGAACGGTGGCAGTGTCAGGCCAATATTGGCGACCATCGCATTGCGGGCCTGGCGAATCGAATGAATTAGGTCAGTCACCTCAGGCGTCCCTCGCAGAACCGGAGAGAACTGCAACAGGTACGGCCTCGATGGATCGAACCCGCGCAAATCTTCACGGCCGTTCTCCTCGGGGCGCACCGCTTCGGCGGCTTCAGCGTCGGGTTGCTCCTGCCGTTGGCGCTGGCGCATCAGGTAGTACCCCAGGCTGCCGGTTATCAGCGCAATCAAAATGAATACTCCGGTAGGCATGCCGGGTACCGCGGCAAATGCAAGCATGCCCACCGAGGCGATCATCCAACTCTTGGGCTCGCTGGTCATTTGCCGGGCAATTTCGACGCCCATGTTGCTGACGCCCTTGCGCCCGTCCGGCGCCACCCGGGTGATGATCATGCCGGCGGTGAGCGAGATCAGCAGCGCCGGAATCTGCGCAATCAGGCCATCGCCGATGGTCAGCACCGAGTACAGCGCCATTGAATCGGCAGCGCTCAAACCGTGCTGGAACATACCCGTAGAGAAGCCGCCCAGCAGGTTGACCACGACGATGATCAAACCAGCGACGGCATCGCCCTTGACGAACTTCATGGCGCCATCCATGGCGCCGAACAGTTGGCTCTCACGGGACAACTGCTCACGTTTGTCTCGCGCCTGCATGCCGTCAATCAAGCCGGCGCGCAGGTCGCTGTCGATGGACATCTGCTTGCCGGGCATCGCATCCAGGCTGAAACGCGCCGCCACTTCGGCCACCCGCTCCGAGCCTTTGGTGATCACCAGGAAGTTGACCAGGGTCAGGATCAGAAAGATCACCATGCCCACGGCCAGGTTGCCGCCGACCACAAAATTGCCGAACGCCTCGACGATGTCACCGGCGTCCTGCTCCAGCAGGATCAAGCGCGTCGTCGCAATTGATAGCGCAAGGCGAAACATGGTGGTCAGCAGCAGAATTGACGGGAACGACGAAAATGCCAGGGGGCCCGGCAGGTAAAGCGCCAACACGATCAGCAGGCACGAGATGCAGATATTGAGCGCAATGAGAATGTCCACCAGCCAGGTAGGCAGCGGCACGATAAAGATGAACACGATGGCCATCACCACCACGGCGCCCAGCACTTCGGCGCGCTGCGCCACCTTGAGCAGAACGCGGTTGATGGCCGAAAGTGCAGTCACGCCATGGACCTCAGGTCATCTGGAAGACGCGCGGGGCTGCGCGTCATCCGGTCCATTTCGCCCATCACCGTCAGAAAGCCACGAAGGGTTTCTTCGCGTACTCGGCTATCGAGCCACAACGCCAGTGGCAGTTGTTGTACCAAGGGATAAAGCGCATTGAGTGATACCAACTTCTTGCCGTCCGGACTACCCGCCAGTTCATCCCCCATCCGCATGATTTCAGCCGCTGTGATACCGGTATTGGCGAAACCCAGCATGCGCTGCAGCAGGCTCACTGCGTCGTGACTGATACCCAGGCGCTGGACCAGCGCATGACAACCCGCCAACACCCCGCTTAACTGCCCACAGCTTTGCAGGCCGAGCAACAAGCTGCGCAACAGAGGTGTCGGCAACGACGACACCTTGGCCGCGATGTCGTCCGCCAAGGCTTTGCGCATCACCTTCAGCCCGTCGGCCAACCGCTCGCCGCCGTATACACCCAGCAGCGCTTGCATCATCGTCGTCAACGACTGTCGGGTAACCACACTGGCGTAGTAGAGCGTACGCAGCGCCTGGCGCTCTTGCGGGTCGACACTGGCCGCCTGCAGCGTTAAGGCGATGTTCAGGCCGGCTTGAATCTGCCCTTTGAAACGGACCTCCAGCTTGACGATGGCGTCACGCGCCAAGGCAGCTTCGGACGGACGCACTTCGGCGTCTGCCTGGGCCGCGACGTGCTTGAGCACCACGAATGCGCGTGCAGGGTCGCCCTCGGAAAGATCCAGCAACGGGCCAACGTCAGCTCCCTGGCGTAACGCTTCCCTGGCCAGCAAAGACATCATCGCCAGGGTCCTCTTCGCTGGATGACCCAACTGACGATAGAGCTCCGCCATCTGCTCGATCGGGGGCACGCGCGCGCCCATCTTGCGCTGGCTCAACGGTTGACTATTGTTCGCCACTTCCAGGCTGAACAGGTGAGTAAGTTCATCCATTCCGTTGACGGGCGCAGGCGTAGAGGTCTGGGTGACAGCAGGTCTATCCAGCGGGTAGACCGTTTGCACTTCTGGGGAGGATTCGACTTTCATGGACAGACCCGAACAGGAAGAGTGTTTCCCTGTGTGGCAAGGCCAGCTCAAACGGTTCCATCCAGCCGTATCTCACGGCGAATTTGAAAAGACTTGCGCAGCGCTTCGGGGCTCTATGCCAATCTCTGCGCAAATTCATACTGTTTCAGGATATTTACCAATACAAATCAGACAGTTATAGAAATCTTTTCCTTGGCACAGCCAGTGCAAAAGGGGTTGTCGTCGACATCCTTTCGACTGCGTCTACCCCAAGGAAAAAATCATGAATATCCCTATTGAAGCTTTAGCGCACCTCGTTGGCAGCTCGCCTCAATTCATGCTTCACCTGACGGACGATCAGCAAAAAAAACTTCGGCGCTTCATTCACAAGCGTGTTCTCAACCCGGAAGATGCCGATGATCTTCTGCAATTGACGTACCTGGAGGCCTGGCGCAACCGGGAACGTTTCAGCGGCAATGCCACGCTCAGCACGTGGATGTGCGGTATCGCGCAGAACCTTATCCGCAATCACTTCAGGCGCCTCTACGCCAAGCCCGTGCATTGCGAATTCGATGAGTCGCTGTGGCACGGGCAGGAAGACAACCACAACCTGGATTGGGAGTTCGAAGTCAACCGTCGCCTTGAAAAAACCTTGAGCGCCATTGACCACCTGCCGGTGGAGATGCGCAAAACGCTGTACGCCTCGCTGGAAACCGACGGCAGCTACCAGGACACAGCCGACGCACTGGATATTCCCATCGGCACTGTTCGTTCGCGGCTATCAAGGGCGCGCGAACAGCTTAAACGCGCCACCCACAACTCGCCGTTTCCTTAAAGCCAGCACCCAGGTTGGGCGGCAGGGATATCTGCCCAACACGGCGAGGTTTTTTGGCGACTCGGCAAGGTGAATCGCGCCCGACCCGGTGATTCAGCTTAAACAGTTGAAAGCGTAGATAAAAATTCAAAATAAATGCTTGACGCATTCCCGTTCTACGCGAATAATGCGCGCCACTTGGCTACATAGCTCAGTTGGTTAGAGCATAGCATTCATAATGCTGGGGTCCGGGGTTCAAGTCCCTGTGTAGCCACCAAGTACTAAAAACGGCTTACCGAAAGGTAAGCCGTTTTTTTATGCCTGGCGAAAAGCGCTGGACGGCTTCGGACACAGACATGCTCCGCCCGACCCTTCCTCACAACCGCAGGAACATCATCGCGGAGTTTGAGGCCCTACCCGCACGACAGGATTACCTGTAAAAAGCACTGTTCAAGGACCACAGATCATTCTCAAAATGAACGGAGTTCAGCGCGTGCTTTCGATTTC
This sequence comes from Pseudomonas azadiae, assembly GCF_019145355.1. Classification (NCBI taxonomy): domain Bacteria; kingdom Pseudomonadati; phylum Pseudomonadota; class Gammaproteobacteria; order Pseudomonadales; family Pseudomonadaceae; genus Pseudomonas; species Pseudomonas azadiae. The sequence continues at coordinate 417,508 of NZ_JAHSTY010000001.1, forward strand.
CCGCCGTCAACTGTCAGTGATTGCCGCAGCCCTGGCCCTGGCAGCCTGCCACAACCCGGCCAATCAACAGCCACCGGCGCCGGAGCTGGGTTCGGGTTACCGCACCGGCCTCACTGCCCGACACGCCGAGCGCCACATGGCCGCAGCCGCCAACCCGCTGGCGGCCGAGGCCGGCCGCCAGATCTTGCGCATGGGCGGTTCCGCGATAGATGCGGCCATTGCGATGCAGGCGGTGCTGACGCTGGTGGAGCCGCAATCATCCGGCATCGGCGGCGGCGCGTTCATCATGCTGTGGGACGGCGAAAATGTGCATGCGTATGACGGCCGTGAAACCGCACCGGCCGCGGCGACCGAGCGGTTGTTCCTGAGGGCCGACGGCACACCGATGACGTTTGCCGAGGCGCAGATAGGCGGCCGTTCAGTCGGCACGCCTGGCGTATTGCGGGCGCTCGAACTGGCGCACAAAAAGACCGGCCGACTGCAATGGGCCAAGCTGTTCGAACCGGCGATCCGGCTCTCGGAACAGGGCTTTGCGATGTCTGCGCGCCTGCACAGCCTGATCGCGGCGGACCGTTATATCGCGCAATCACCCGACATGGCGGCGTACTTCCTGAATGTCGATGGCTCGCCGAAAGCCACCGGTACGCTGTTGAAAAATCCGGCGCTGGCAGAGGTGTTCAAACGCATCGCCAAGGAAGGGCCGGATGCGCTGTACCGCGGTCCGATTGCCGATGAGATCGCGCGCAAAGTGCAAGGCCATCGCAACGCGGGCAGCCTGTCCCTGGCGGACCTGAAGGGGTATACCGCCAAGGAACGCACGCCGCTGTGCACGGACTATCAGCAGTGGAAAGTCTGCGGCATGCCGCCGCCGTCATCGGGCGGGGTCGCCATCGCGCAAATCCTGGGCACCTTGCAAGCGCTGCAAGCCCGCGACCCAGGGCTGGCCATCGCCGCGATGCAACCGGTGAACAGCCCATCGCCCGCCGGCCTCGAGCCGACAACAGAAGCCGTGCACCTGCTGGCCGAAGCCGGGCGCCTGGCCTTCGCTGATCGCGCGCTCTACGTTGCCGACGCCGATTTCGTCCCGGTGCCGGTCGCCGGCCTCATCGCACCGGACTATCTGGCCAAGCGCGCTGCGTTAATCGGCGAGCGCAGCATGGGTATCGCCAAGCCGGGCCTGCCGGCGGGCATCCAGGTGGCGTACGCGCCGGATCGCTCACCGCTGCGTATCTCCACCTCGCAAGTGGTGGCGGTGGACGACATGGGCGGCGCCGTGTCGATGACCACCACGGTGGAAGCGGCGTTTGGCGCCCACGTCATGGTCCAGGGTTTCTTGCTCAACAACCAGATGACCGACTTTTCGTTCATCCCCGTAGAAGATGGCCTGCCCGTGGCCAACCGCGTCGAACCCGGCAAGCGCCCGCGCTCGGCCATGGCGCCGACTCTGGTGTTTGACCGCAAGAGTGGCGAGTTACTTGCCACGCTGGGCTCGCCCGGCGGCTCGCAAATCATCGAGTACGTGAGCAAGTCCCTGGTGGCGATGCTCGACTGGAAACTTGACCCGCAAGCCGCCATCAGCCTGCCCAACTTCGGCAGCCGCAACGGCGCCACCGAATTGGAAACCGGTCTGTTCAGCCCAGCGTTGAAACAGGCACTCAAAGACAAGGGCCATGCGCTGAGCGAGATCGAGATGACCAGTGGCATCCAGGCCATCGTCCGTACACGGGACGCCCAGGGTAAGGTGTTGCTGAGCGGCGGCGCTGACCCACGGCGCGAAGGCGAAGCGGTCGGCGATTGAACATTTCATCCAACGGAGCCTTTCACAGCTACCGCCGAAGAACGCATCACGCCGAGCAGATGAAGAGCTTGACCTATTCGTGGACGCTCAGCCCTTGGTAAAAACGCGGTCTTCTATAGTGAGCGGGCAGTCAGCGATTCGCTACCAGGTGTGCACCGAAGAGCATGTAGCAACTCCCGGCAAAGCGGTCGAGCCACTTGCGCGAGCGGCTATAGAAGTTGGCCATGCGCTCGCTGGAAAACACCAGGGCCACGCAGGAATACCAACTGAACGACAAGGTAGCCATGGTGATCACCGCCAGGGTCAACAGCATCGGCGACGGTGACGGCGGCATGGTGGAGGCGAAGATGGTGGCAACAAACAAGGCCGCCTTCGGATTGGACAGGTTACCCAACAACCCCAGGCGCCAGGCGGAAAACAGCGAGCGCCGGGCTTGCAGCGCCAGCACACTCTGGCCCATGGCCGGCGCCGAGCGCCGAAACAGTTTCAGTCCAAGGTAAATCAGGTAGCAGCCGCCGATGATCTTGAACGCCAGGTACAGCATCGGTGCCGCGGTAAACAGCGACTTGATGCCAAGGCCGCCCGCCAGCCCCCACATGACCGTACCGGTGGCAATACCCGCCGACGCCACCACGCCATGGTGGCGCGAACAGCTCGCGGCCAGTTGCGCGGTGTTGAAAAAGTTGGGCCCAGGCGTCACTACCGCCACCGTCCACAGCAAAGCCAGCGAAATCAGGGGCGCCACGTAGGCGGGGTTGAAAAATTCCATGGCAGGCAACTCCATCAGCACGAGGCACGAAAGACGATCATAGGCCTCGTAACTACCCTACACAATCTACCCTGCACAATCGTACAAGACCCCCGCAGACAAGGGCTGCAGACTGGGTTAACGTGTTTCCATCTCCCTTTTTGTGACAAGCCGCCATGGGCAAACCCACCGCCACCCTCGACTGGCTGCACCGCGCCCCGCATGCCAGTGGCCTGGACCGGATCGAGGCGTACTTTGCCGGCTTCGCCTTCGATCCGCACCGACATGACACTTACGCCATCGGGCGCACCCTGACGGGTGTGCAAAGCTTTCACTATCGCGGCGCCATGGTCCACAGCCTGCCCGGCACCACCATGGTGCTGCACCCTGATGAAACCCATGACGGCCACGCCGGCAGCGACGAAGGCTTCAAATACCGGATGATTTACGTCGAGCCGTCGCTGATCCAGCATATTCTCGGCGGCAAGCCGTTGCCGTTTATCCTAAATGGCCTATCCACTGACCCCAGGCTGTTCCGCGCCAGCGAAGTGCTGCTGCAAAACCTGGATAACCCCATCGACCCGTTGCAGGAGCAGGACGCACTGTTCGACCTGGCCCACGCGCTGAACAACGTTTCGGGCGGCATCATCAGCCGCAAGCGCTTCGACTACGTCGCCGCCGAGCGCGCCCGGGAATTCATCCACGGCGCCCTGGGCCGCAGCATCACCCTGGATGAAATGGCCGACCACGCCGGACGCGACCGCTGGGCCCTGTCGCGGGATTTTCGCCTGCTGTTCGGCACCAGCCCCTATCGCTACCTGACCATGCGCCGGCTGGACCTGGTGCGCAGCCTGCTGGCTCAGGGCCAATCGCTGGTTGATGCGGCGTTGACCGCCGGCTTCACCGACCAGAGCCATATGACCCGGCAATTTCGCAGCACCTACGGCATGCCGCCGTCGCGCTGGGTGAAGATGCTCGGGCGCTGACAGAACCGCTGGGAGGGGCCGTCAGTGTGGAAGCTGATGCCCATCAATCGGCTGGCCAATTGTGAGGAAATGCCCGCCCGCCACATGGTGCAAGGTGCGCCGTTGATCATGGCCTTCGAAGTGCCAACGGCCTTCGCTGAATACGCGTTCATCGGCATACGCCGCGACCACTTCGCCCAGGAACAGATCGTAGGTCTGCTGGGTATGAGGCTCGGGCAACAGACGACACTCCAGCCAGGCCACGCAACCTTCCAGCAAGGGCGCTTCGGTATGTTCACCGATGAACGTCTGTAAACCGTATGCAGCGAATTTGTCGGTTTCGGCGCCAGTGGTATTACCCAGCGTCTGCACCAGATCCGCCTGTGCCGCACAAGGCACCTGAAGCACGAAGGTGCCGGCGCCTTCCAGCAATTGGCGCGTCCAGGTGGCCTTGTCCAACACCACGGCGACTTTCGGCGGTTCGAAGTCCAGCGGCATCGCCCAGGCGGCCGCCATGATGTTGCGCCGGCCGTTGTGGGCGGCGCTCACCAGCACGGTCGGGCCGTGGTTGAGCAAGCGGTAGGCCTTGGACAGCGGAACGGGGCGACGGTGATGGGCTGGGCTCATGGTTGAAAAGACTCTGCAGAAAAAATAAACCCTACGATACCCGATGACCCCGGCGCGCGAGTATCGGCGCATGGCGGGGTCCGGTACGTTGCTGCTTTGGCACGTCTTGACTCAAGGCTCAGGCCTTTAACGTGTGGCGCTTTCCAAACAACGCCACGCTCAGCACCCCCACCGCCCCCATCACCGCACAATAAATCACGCAGATCCACGGGCTGGTCGGCATCAGCGCAATCAACAGCAGCGGGGTGGTGCTGGCCCACAGCGCGTAGGCGATGTTGTAGGTGAAGGATATTCCCGAAACCCGCACCTGCGCCGGAAACAACCCGACCATCACCGACGGCACCGCGCCCACCACGCCGCAACCGAGCCCCGCCAAGGCATACGCCGCGCCCAGCCATACGCCGCCGCTGATGAGGCTGGCGTACAGAACCGCAATCCCCACCGGCAGCAACACGCTGTAGATAAGTACCGCGCGCCAGGCACCGATGCGGTCGACCAGCAACCCGGCGAGTACGCAGCCGATATTCAGGAACACGATGCCCAAGGCACTCAGGGCGAAAGTGTGGCTGGGGCTCATGCCGAAGGTTTTCTGCATCATGGTGGGGGTGATGACGACCAGTACCACCACGGCCGAAGTGAGTACACAGGTAAGGATCATCGCCGGCAGCAACACGGCGCGGTGGTCGCGCAATACGGTGCGCAAAGGCAGTTCGGCGGCGGCTTGGCGGCGCGCCTGCATGTCGAGAAACACCGGGGTTTCGCTGAGCCAGCGTCGCAGCCATACGCCGATCACGCCAAACACGCCGCCCAGCAGGAACGGAAAGCGCCAGGCATAGTCGAGGATTTCGGCGGGTGTGAAGACTTGCGCCAGCAAGGTGGCAGTGAGTGCGCCGAGCAGGTAGCCGAACGTCAGGCCGGCTTGCAGGAAGCCCAGGGCGTAACCGCGATGACGGGCCGGGGCGTGTTCGGCAACGAAGGTCCAGGCGCTGGGCACTTCTCCCCCCACTGCCGCGCCTTGCAGCACGCGCAGCGCCAGCAGGATCAGCGGCGCGAAATAGCCGATGTGCGCGTAGGTGGGCATGATGCCGATCAACAGGCAGGGCAACGCCATCATCAGGATGCTCAGGCTGAACACGCGTTTGCGTCCCAGGTGATCGGCGAAATGCGCCATCAGGATGCCGCCCAGCGGGCGCGCCAGGTAGCCGGTGACGAAGATGCCGAAGCTTTGCAGCAGGCGCAGCCACTCGGGCATTTCCGGCGGGAAGAACAGCTGGCTCAAGGTCAGCGCGAAAAACACGAAAATAATGAAGTCGTAGATTTCCAGGGCACCGCCCAGGGCGGCCAGCCCCAGGGTTTTGTAGTCGGAGCGGGAAAAACGCTGCGCCTGTGGCAAAGAGGAGGCAGTCATGTGAAGGCTCGGCAGACAAACAAAATGGCGTGCAGGTTATGAGCTGAGCCAAGTGATGGCAATCACGACAGATATATTTGTTTTCCTCATGGATCGATGAAGATAACTGCATTCCCATATCAATGGCGGTAGCGGAACATGCCGTGAAAGTGCCAACACCATAATAAAGACAAGAGGAAAGACTCGTGGCCGATGCTATCGAAGAAAGCCGCTATGCCCGATTTGCCCTGCGCTGTTCCAACTTCGCCGAACGCTGGTTTCCAGACTCCTGGGTGTTCGCCGCCCTCGCCGTGATCATTGTCGCCGTGGCGACCCTGGGCATGGGCGCCGCACCCGCCGAGGCGGCCAAGGCCTTTGGCGACGGGTTCTGGAGCCTGATCCCCTTCACCATGCAGATGGCGTTTGTGGTGATCGGTGGTTATGTGGTCGCCAGTTCGCCGCCAGCGGTGAAGCTGATCGACCGCCTGGCGCGTATCCCGAAGAACGGCCGCTCGGCCGTGGCCTGGGTGGCGCTGATCTCCATGATCGCGTCCTTGCTGAACTGGGGCCTGTCCCTGGTGTTTGGCGGTTTGCTGGTGCGGGCGCTGGCGCGTCGTACGGATTTGCGCATGGATTATCGCGCTGCTGGTGCCGCGGCTTATCTGGGGCTGGGTGCGGTGTGGGCGCTGGGGCTGTCGTCTTCGGCCGCGCAGTTGCAGGCCAACCCCGCTAGCCTGCCGCCGTCGATCCTGTCGATCACTGGCGTGATCCCGTTCACTGAGACCATTTTCCTGTGGCAATCCGGTGTGCTGTTGCTCGCGCTGATCGTGGTGTCGCTGATTATCGCCTACGCCACCGCGCCCGGCCCGAACAGTGCGCGGGACGCCAAGGCCTGTGGGGTCGACCCCGCGTTCAACCTGCCCAAGCTACAAGCGCCGACCCGGCCGGGCGAATGGCTGGAGCACAGCCCGCTGCTGACCATCCTGCTGGCTTGCCTGGCGGCCGGTTGGCTGTTCCATGAGTTCTCGACCAAGCCGGCGATCAGCGCGATCTCGGGCCTGAACACCTATAACTTCCTGTTCATCATGGTGGGCGCCCTGCTGCACTGGCGCCCGCGCAGCTTCCTCGACGCCGTGGCTCGAGCGGTACCAACCACCACTGGCGTGCTGATCCAGTTCCCGTTGTACGGGTCGATCGCTGCGCTGATGACCGTGGTCAAGGGTGGCGACGGCCAGACCCTGGCCCACCATATTTCGACCTTCTTCACCTCCATCGCCTCCCACGACACCTACGCGCTGCTGATGGGCGTGTACTCGGCGGTACTGGGTTTCTTTATCCCGTCGGGCGGTGGCAAGTGGATCATCGAGGCGCCCTACGTGATGCAAGTCGCCAATGACCTGCAATACCACCTGGGCTGGGCAGTGCAGATCTACAATGCCGCCGAGGCACTGCCGAACCTGATCAACCCGTTCTATATGCTGCCGCTGCTGGGGGTATTGGGCTTGAAGGCGCGGGACTTGATCGGGTTTTCGTTCGTGCAGTTGCTGGTGCACACGCCGCTGGTGTTGTTTCTGCTGTGGGCGTTGGGGACGACGTTGAAGTATTTGCCGCCGGTGATGCCTTAATCAACGGATGAAGCACCTGTTGTTGCAACAGGTGCTCTTCATGCAGGAGCAATGGGCAGATGCTCCAGTAAATCAGGCAAGGCGCTCTGGATCGTGTCCCAAACCACATCAAGGTTGATGTCGAAATAACCATGGGCAATCCGATTGCGCATTCCGCGCATGCTTCGCCACGGGATGTGTGAATGACCGGCCGCGAAATCCGGATACTGGATCATGATTTTGGTCGAAGCCTCACCAATGATGATCAGGCTCATGATTACCGCTTGTTGAGTTCGCCTGTCTTCCAGAAAATTCCTCTTTGCTCAAGCCTTGAACAAAAGTAATCGCATCAGTAGCCGCTTGCCGGACGTGATTCAAATAATCCTCAAGACGGTTCGCTGTCATACCGGACGTGCCTCGGCCAAGACTTTTGCGCGAAATTTCAAAGGTAAATCGGCAGGCGTCAGTAAATCCACATTGACGCCAAGCAGATCCTCAAGCTCTACCTGAAGTCCACCGAGATCAAAAAGCGTGGTTCCCGGCGGAGCATCGACTAATAGATCCAGATCGCTGCCTTCTTGGTCGGTTCCCAGTAACACAGCCCCAAATACTCTGGGGTTTGAGATGCGGAAACGACCGACGACTTCTCTGACGGCAGCTCGCTGCAGGTCAAGGGCGGTGGAAGGTTTCACGGTGCGCCTCGATGATGTTTAGTATCGTTCCAGTCTAGCAGCGCCAGCCGCCTGTAGACATATGCATAACACTCTGACGAGGTATACGGGAGATTCGGCAAAACCCGCTCAAACATCTGAGGCAGGTTCAATCGACAAGCTTAAAAGTCACTTTTCTGAACTGACACGTGGACTTATCGCACTTGAATCGACGGCAACCCCTGACTCCCCCCGCCAAGATCGTTGATTAACCTAATTCGGATTCCCACCCACAGCCCATCAAGGACAATCCGATGACGCCGCTATCCAAATCGCTGGAAGAGTTAATCACTGATATCTACAAGGACGACGAAGTTTCGGTCACTGAGTACAGCGCCTTGCGAGACGATGCCGATCGCCGCATGGCCGCCGTCATCAAGGAGTTCGGCCTGCATAACAACGTGACCGCTTTTCAGAAATCGATCGACGTGGCCATGCAGCTATTGCAGACCAGTGTCATTGATTCCAAAAAGGCCAAGCTCACCGACACCGGCGAGGCCATCGTCAGGGACGCGGTGACGGCGCAGGTGGAGTACTTGCGCGCTGGCAGCCAGTTGGCGCTGCGCCTGCTGTGATCGTCTGATTCAACTCACTGTCTTCGATCCGTCACATTGCGTTGCTACCGTCCTGGCGAAATATCTTGCAACAACTCGCCAGGGACTCCCGCAATGAGTGACGATCACGAAGACCGCCCTTCCTCCGATGCCGCGGCCCAGCCGCCGGTAGACACCAGTCGCCGGCGCTTCCTGGGGGGCGCCGCGGTATTGGGGGTCGGCGCGACCTTGAGTGCCTGCGGCAATACCAGCGAAACACCGGGCAGACCGGAAGCGCGGCCGCTTACCCCGCAAGCACTGGACAAGGCGTTGCGCGACCAGGTGAAAACCGTGGTAGTGATCTACGCCGAGAATCGCAGTTTCAACAATCTATTTGCGGATTTTCCCGGCGTCGAAAAGCCGCTGTCGGCACTTTCCGCCGCCGATACACAGCAACGCGACCGTGACGCCAGCGTATTGAACACCCTGCCGCCTGTCTGGGGCGGTGTGCTGCAAGTCGGCCCGCAGACAGTGGACGGGGTGACCTATGCCAGTGGAGCGCAATTCCAGGAAAACCTGCCCAACGCACCGTTCGCCCTCAGGGGCCCTAACGCTGAAGACCTGCCCCTGAGCCTGGTCACACGCGATTTGTGGCACGTGTTCTATCAGAACCAAATGCAGATCAATGGCGGCAAAAATGATCATTTCGTCGCCTGGGCCGACTCCGGCGGCTTGGTGATGGGCCATTACGCCCAGAGTCGTTATTCCCTGCGCCTGTGGGACGTGGCCAAGGAGTTTGTGCTCTGCGACAACTTCTTCCAGGGGGCCTTTGGTGGCTCGTTCCTCAATCACCAGTACCTGATCAGCGCTACCGCGCCGGTTTATCCGAATGCCGCTCAATCGGTCGCAAAAGCGCAGATCGCCACGCTGCAAAGCGATGACCCCAGCGACCCGCGCCTCAAACCGCTGGACACGTCCCCGGCCAGCGCCATGACGGGGCCGCCGCAGTTTGGCCCCAGCGCCCTGACCCCGGATGGCTACGTGGTGAACACCTTGGCCCCGCCCTACTGGCCGACCTGGATTCGCGACCCGCAAAACCCGGACTATTCAAAACCGGAGCTGCCCAACGTGCTGGTGCCGCAGACCCACGAACACATCGGCGACAAATTGTCGAAAAAGAACGTCGAATGGGCGTGGTACGCCGGCGCATGGCAAGCGACCCTGGACCAATTCAAGGACTCGGGCGGTATTCCGAAGATTCCGAACTTCCAGTATCACCACCAGCCGTTCAACTACTTCAAGCAGCAGGGCCCGCAGAACCGTGCCGAGCGCGACAGGCGCCTGCGCGATGGCGGCCTGGGTGATGATTCTGGCACCAACAAATTCTTCGCCGACGCCCAGGCCGGCAAGCTGCCCGCCGTCACCTTCTACAAGCCCCAGGGCAACCTGAACATGCACGCGGGCTATGCCGACATCGCCTCGGGCGACCGCCATATCGTGCGCGCCTTGAAGGTGCTGCAGGAAAGCCCGCAGTGGCAAAACATGGTGGTGGTGGTGACGGTCGATGAAAACGGCGGCTGGTGGGACCACGTCGCACCGCCCAAAGGTGATCGGTGGGGCCCGGGCACGCGGGTTCCGGCGCTGGTGGTGTCGCCGTTCGCGCGCAAAGGCACGGTGGACCATACGGTGTATGACACGGCGTCAATCCTGCGTCTGATCACCCGTGTGTTCCAGCTCGAAACACTGGACGGCCTCAAGCAGCGGGATGACGCAATGATCGCCCGCGGCCAGAAACCCATGGGTGATCTGACTGCCGCCCTGCAGTTCAACCGGTAGGTGTCTTATCCAATAGCGACATGCCTGGCGATTTAGCACGCGGTTTTCCTGGTCAGCCGCTACTGTGTGGAGAGTGGGCTTTCGCTGACAAGGACACAACACATGTTTAAACCGACCAAGTTGTTCTTCACATTGGCCGCACTGATGGCAAGTGCGGCCGTACAGGCTGACAACGAGGTGCCGCTGGGCAGCACGCAGCGTGTGACTCAGTTGTTCGCTTACCCCAACAACTGCAATGTGATCTGCTTTCGGCCATGGACGCTGGAACAGACTGTCGAGCATTATCTGAACCAGAGCCTGCAACGGGACGGGTACAGCCGGGCGAAAGTCAGCGTCAAAACCCAGGACGGCAAGGTATCAGCGACCTTCAGCGGTGTACCGGACACTTATGGCCAACCCCTCACCCGGTTGCTCAATACCGCCGACCTGGCCTATCAAGGCGCCAGCCGGCTCAACAGCGACAGCAAGTGGGCCTACAACTGGTACCTTTTCCTGCCACTGGGCATGGCCCTGGAAAACCGTAAAAGCATCGAGCTGCTGCACTTCCCGCCAGACTACTCACTGACCCAAGCGCAGGATTACCTGGAATCGGCCACCACCGACCGTTGGGCAACCCTGCTCACGGAAAATGGCATCCCTGCCACTGAAACCCCGGCTTACCAGACCATCATCGATATCGCACCCATTGCCGCGCCGTCCAACGCGGGCAAGGACCTGGAAACCGTCTATAGCTACTTCACCGACTACCAGACGCGCATGGTCCAGGAGCTGAGCCTGTCCGACAAAGGGGCTTTGCCGATGGTAGCCTTTGGCGCGCCGGTGCGCGGCTGGATCAAGCAACAGTACGGGCAGACGGTTGGTGTATTGAGCCTGGCGCAGATCAGTCCGGCAGCGGGAAAAACCGTGTCGGTGCTGGGGGCGAACCACCCGAGCTACATCTGGTATGCCGCAAGCCCCGATACCTACGAGGGCAACGAGCAGAAAGCCGACGAGGCCGGCTTGAAGGTGATGGGCCAGGATTTGAGCGCCGCCTGCTGGCAGGCCGGCATGGGGCAAAAACCCGAGAGCGACCCGAATGTGACGCTCAAGGCGTGCATGAACACCTGGCAGGTCACGCGCAAGGAACAGACGTGCGAGTTGTTCTATACCTCAGTGCGCAACCTGCCCCCGGCAGAGGCAAGTGCCAAATGCACCACGCAGGCGGTCAAGACCCAGTTGAAACAACTGAAGAACCCTGTTCCCACTCCAGCTACGGCGATCCCGGCGCTGTAGCTGCAGGGCTGCGCTTGCTGGACACAAGCGCAGCCGCGTCAGCCCTTAGACTTCACCCAATGGACGCAGGCGATACTGCGGCGGCAACTGCTCGAAACCACTGATGGTGGTGTTCAAGCTCTTCCAGCGCCCATCCTTGATGCCGTAGATGCAGCCGTGGATCGACAGGCTCTGCCCACGGTGCCAGGCGTTTTGCACAATGCTGGTGTGACCGACATTGGCGACCTGCTGGATCACGTTCAATTCGCACATGCGGTCGACGCGTTCTTCTTCGGTTGGCAGTTGGGCCAGTACGTCACGGTTTTCGTAATAGAGGTCGCGGATGGTGCGCAGCCAGCCGTCGATCAGGCCGAACTGACGATCCTGCATCGAAGCCCGCACGCCGCCGCAGCCATAGTGGCCAGTGACAAGGATGTGCTTGACCTTGAGCACGTCCACCGCGTACTGGATCACCGAGAGGCAATTGAGGTCGGTGTGCAGCACCACGTTGGCCACGTTGCGGTGCACGAACAGATCACCGGGCAGCATGCCGACAATCTCGTTGGCCGGTACGCGGGCGTCGGAGCAGCCGATCCACAGGTATTCCGGGGTTTGCTGGCGGGCGAGCTTGGCGAAGAATTCGGGATCTTCCTGTTTGATCGCGTCCGCCCAGCGTTCATTGTTATCAAGCAGGTCTTGTAATTCGTTCATCAGGGAAAGCCTCAGGAATGATGCGCAGTTTTGTGACTGACAACCCCTCGTCCGGGTCACGCCCTCCGTGTGAATAACCAAGTGTCAATTAGCTTGAATCTTTGGGGTGCGCAGCCTGTCCACACACTATAAGCCCCACAGCATGAGGATTGGCCATGACTGAATCACGACGTCCCTACGGTGCTACCCAGCCCGAACCGATTGATGACAACGAAGATCGCATGGGTTCGATGCGCGAACTGGACTTTGACCAGGAAGATCAGACGGCGGAGATCGGCGAGGAGATCCCGCCGGGTGAGCGCGAGCTTCTGATGCCCGATGAGCGGGTGCGCGAAGCCGGGATGACCGGCGCGTCGGTCGCCGACCATGAGTCGACTGACGATGACATGAGCCCCGAGACGCTGATCCACGACGACGGCGCGCGCGATGCACGGGAAGAAGGCGAGGACGGTCCGGCGGATTACGATCTAAGCGTTGTAGATGAAGATGACATTGGCGGCGGAAATGGGTTGGATGAGGCCGAACTGGCCGATCTCGACCCGCTAAACGGTAAGCGCTGACACAACGCAAAACTCATTGTAAAAAAGGCCCCTGTGGGAGCTGGCTTGCCTGCGATGGCATCACCTCGGTCTAACTGAAACACCAAGGTGTCTGCATCGCGGGCAAGCCCGGCTCCCACAGGTTCTGGCGTGTCCAAGGGTTTTACATGCTTAATCGACAAGGGTGCAGGCCATCACGACCGCATCTTCACGGCCCCCCACAGCAGGGTAGTAATCGCGGCGACGGCCAATTTCGTTGAAACCATAACGTTCGTACAAACGGAACGCCCCGGTATTACTGTCACGCACTTCCAGGAAACATTCGCGCGCATTGGCGGCATAGGCGCGAGACATCAGGTGTTCCAGCAGCGCCAGGCCAAGCCCCCTGCCCTGGTTTTCCGGCTTCACGGTGATGTTCAGCAAATGCGCCTCATCGAGGATGATCTGCACCACGCCGTGCCCCACCTGCTGCTCACCCTCGAACATCAGCCAGATCTGGTACTTGCCCAACCCGTCGAGAAAGATCCCACGGGTCCACGGGTGGCTGAACGCCGCGTATTCGATTTTCAGCACGGCGTCGAGGTCGGCCTCGGTCATCGGGCGAAAGGATAAAGCCTCACTCATCGGTTGTTTTCCAGCGCGCCATCAGCCGGCGCATGGCTTGCCAGACATCAGCCTTACGCTGTGGCTCTTCCATTAATAATTCCAGGCCCGGCAGGGCCCATACCGAGCCCAGGCCTTCGACCTGCAGCTCGCGGTACCAGGCTTCGGCATTCGCTTGGCCGGCAAACCGCACGGCGGGCAGGCCGATCAGCCACAGGCACACGCAGGGTTCGTCTTCCAGGCGCGCCGACACAAAGCCTTGCACAAAATCACGCGCCGCTTCGGGGCCCTGGTCCATAGTGCCGCGCACCAGCAATGGCCAGCGCACCGGGTCGCCGACGATTTGCGGGCTGTCGGGCAGGCCGGCGGCGCGCAGCATATCCTTGAGCAGCATGTAGGCGGGGTCGCGGGTCTGGAAGCGTTCGCCGGTGGGTAATTCCACCAGCAGCAGGCAGCGCCCGGCGCGCAGCAATTGCAGGGCGAAACGCGGTGGCGGCACCACCGGGGCCTTGACCACCGGGGCTACCTCTTCGACCACTACGGTTTTGGTGACCGGCGACGGGCGCGGCACTTCGACCCTGGCCCGCTCGACCACAGGGCGCGACTCGGGCACAGGCTTGACCACCGCGACCGGCGCGGCCGCTTCCTCGCCCGACGCCTGGAACGCCTCATCGGGCTCAAGCGCCTGCAACAGCTCGGGCCGCGACGGCGCGGCAAACGGCAGTTCGGTGCGGGGCAGCCAGTTGACCACCTGCATGGCGGTCAAGTAAGCGCGACGTCGGGACTCGGTAAGCACAGCTCGGCCACTTGCGGATAACTAAAGAGCGGGGATTCTACCGCTGTTCGGCAACAATCGCCCACTGCACACTGACCGGCTGTGGATAAATCCCGCGCCCGATGCAGTACAATCGCGACTTTTAATCGCCAACCAGCCGGCCATTCCGATGATCGAACCCAAGCGCGTCCTGCGCGCCCTCGCCGAACACTGGGCCTTACTTGAGCCACTGTGCGAACACTTCGACCAAGGCACCTTGAGCCTTGGCGAACTGCGCGCGCAACTGGCCGCCCAACAACTGGACAGCACGCCCCAGGACATCACCAGCCTGCTGGACGTGTGGATTCGCCTGGACATCCTGGTGCCTGTGGCCAAAAGCCCGAACCGTTTCGAGCTCAACGCGCAGATCCACGACTTCCTGGCGTATCTTCGCAAGGAGCACCGGCTTGGCCTGTGCCTGGAAATCGAAGCCTATCTGCGCCACCTCGAGCGCCTGGCCGGTTATATCCAGGATGCCTTCGATATCCGCGATGGCCACGACCTGGCCCGCCAACTGCGCCTGCTGGATATGCGCGTGCGCGATGTGCTGAAAAAACTTGCCAACGACGAACAGGCCCTCGCCGCCGTGGCCGACCGCGCCAAGACCAGCGACCGCCAGATCCCGTTGCGCCAGCGCTACGCCGAAGTATTGGCGACCTGGGACGAATACGTCGAACCGATGATTCAGTTGGTGAACGCCGACGGCGCCTTCGAGCAAGGCGTGCGCAAGGTCGAGAATGTGCTGCTGCGCATGCTCACCGAACAGCAACGCCTTGGCCATCTGGTGGACGACGACATGCTGCTGCGCACCCACGCGCGCATCCTCGAAATGCAGACCAGCGCCCAGTTGACCTTGCGTCATGCGCGCGAGCTGCTGTTGCCGTTGCGCGAAGAAGCGCGCCGGCACAACGCGGTGACCCGTGGCGCGGCGCTGGCCCTGTCGGCCATTCGCCGCAAAGGGCTGGACGCAGTGCCGCAAGCGGCGATGCCGATGTTCACCCGCCCGCAAAGCACCTTCCTCGGCAGCGCGAGCCAGGTAGAAGCCTATGTGTACGCCCTGGCGAATTTCGAGCCGAAACCGGCACGGTTCCCCAAGGCGCACAAATCCCATAAAGGCGAAGCCCAGCGCGCGCCACGCACGGTCAAGGAAATGCTCGAACGCTGCGAAGATGCGCTGCCGATGCCGGACCTCATGACCTGGCTGCTGGAGCAGGAACCGGACGGCGCCACCGACGAATTGCTGTACTGGTTCTCGCGTCTCTCACGCGAAAAACGTTTCAAGCGTGAACGCCTGGAACGCCGCGATTACTACACCCACGAGCATCAGGTCAGCCTGCGCTCATTCGCCCTGCTCCCGGCCACGCCTGACGCCGCCGAGAATACTGCGAGCATCCCCTATGCATCTTGATCTATCCGAACTGTCCCAGCTGGCGCCGATCTTTCGCGAGCTGTTCAAGGGTTACCACGTCAGCCGCCGCGATCCGGAGCTGTACGCGCAGCTCTCAAACTTCCAGGATCAGTACCGCACGCTGTTCAAGGCCCTGGGCTTTGAGCTGGTGTGCGATACCCGTGGCTTCTATTACTTCGTGCCGGACTCCGCGATTGCCAGCGCGCAGGTGAACAAGACCGCCCAGCGCCTGGCGTTGTTCACCTTCATCCTCGTCGAGCACCTGGCCGACCAGGGCCGCGACCCGATCGCCGTGCTCGACGGCGGCAGCCTCGGCCGCGATGAGCTGCCGTCCCTGCTGGAGAAGTACCGCGACCTGTTTATCCAGGCCGAGGTGCAGACCCAAGAAGAACTCGAAGAAAAAATCATGCGACGCATGACCCAGCTGGGTTTTGCCAGCGAAGACAACGGTATCTACCGCTTCCTGCCGCCGATGCACCGTTTCCTCGATGTATGCCTGTCGGTGCAGCAAGACCGCGACCTGGCCGCCAGCGTACACAGCGTATTGCCATTGCCGGCGCCGGTGATCATCGATGAAGACAGCGACGAGAAGCTGCTGAAGACCGATGATCCGCTCGATCTGAGTGACTTTGCACAAGAGAGCGAAGAAGACGCCATGGCCCGCGCCATTGCCGAAGAACAGGAGACCGACGCATGAGCAAGGAACGCTACGGCATCCGCCGCTTCGCCCTATTGAACACCGCCGGCTACAGCCTGGGTTTGTTCCCGCTGGAAGAGCCACTGTCGGTGTATGGCGCCAACAACCTGGGTAAATCCGCGTCGATCAACGCCTTGCAGTTCCCGATCCTGGCGCGCATGTCGGACATGAGCTTCGGCAAGTACACCTTGGAGCAATCGCGGCGCTTCTACTTTGCGACCGACACCAGCTACATCCTGGTGGAAGTCTCATTGCCTCACGGCCCGCATGTCATCGGCGTGGTCGGGCGCGGCCCGGGCGGTGGTTTCGGTCACCAGTTCTTTGCCTATGCCGGCAAGCTGGACCTGGCCCACTACCAGAAAAACGACACCTGCCTGCGCCAGAAAGAGCTGTTCACCAACCTCGAGCGCGAAGGGCTGAAAGCTTACGAACTCAAGCCCGATGAACTGCGGCGCTTGCTGGTGGGCGGCCACACGTCGATCCCGCTGGACCTGACGCTGATTCCGCTGCGCTCCACCAGTGAGCAAAGCCTGAAAACCTTCCGCGCGCTGTTTATCAACTTGCTGCACATGCGCGAAATCACCGCGGCCAAGCTCAAGCAACTGTTCCTGGATGCGTTTGAACACAGCCTGCGTTCCGGCAGTGTGGATTACATCGCCGCGTGCGAAGAAGCCTTCCGCGATGTACGACGCATGGAGCAGGACTACAACTCGCTGGTGGCCGCCGGGCCTTTGGTCGAGGCGCTCGCAAACGGCGTGAAACAACGCGATATCTTGCGCGGCAAGCTGCATCGCTTGTCACCGCTGCTGGATTCGCTGCTGGGCACCTGGTCGGACTACGCCAGTGCGCGCAAGGAAGAACTGACGATCCAGGCCGAGCACTATCGCAACGAGCAGGACGCCCTGCAGAACGACCAGCGCGGCGGTACCCAGGAGCTGATGCGCCTGGAGCGCGAGATCAGCGGCATCCAGCGCTGGCTGGGCGAGCTGTCGGTGCTCAAGCATCGCTTCGCCTTGGTGGATGACGTGAAAATGCTGGAGCAGCAACTGCTGGCGGCCAAGGATGCTCACGATGAGTTGGCCGGTGCCCTGGCGCAATCCCGGCAGTTCAGCGCCGAGGACCTCGACGAGCGTTTGCGCGACCTGGAAAAACGCCTGAAATCGGTCAAGCAGCAGCTTGATCATGCCGACAACAACAGTTACGCCAAGCTGCGGGAAGAATTCTCACAGCCGGATGTCGAGCGTCTGATGCGTCTGTTCAACAGTTCGTTGTTCAGCCTGCCGCTGGGCGCCCACGGCATCACGCTGGACGAGGACGGCCAGTGGGTCAAATCCCTGGAACTGATCCTCGATGGTTTCAAGGGCGAGCGTTTTGAAGTGCCGGGGCTGGCCGTCGATCTCTCGCATATCGAACCGCCCGCATTGCAGGCATTGGCCGATCGCGCGGCGTTGCGTGACCAGAAAGAGCGCCTGGAAAAAGAGCTCAAGCAACTCAAAACTCAGCAGGCCGTGGCGTCTGACCGCGCCGCGAGCAAGACTCAGACCGAAGCGCTGTACCAACAGGTCCTCGACGCGCAGAAGGCTCTGGAAGACTTCCGCCGCGCACAAACCTTAAGTGCGGAAGAAGGCGAGAAACTCGAAAGCCTGGCGCAGATGGAAGCGGCGCAGGATGAGTTGAAGCGCTCCAGCGATGCCTTCACCGAGCGCGTTCAGCAACTGTCGGCCAAGCTGCAACTGGTCGGCCGTCAGATCGGCGATATGGAAGCCAAGCAACGCACGCTGGATGACGCGCTGCGCCGTCGTCAGTTGCTGCCGGCGGATTTGCCGTTCGGCACACCGTTCATGGACCCGGTCGACGATTCCATGGACAACCTGCTGCCGCTGCTCAATGACTATCAGGACAGCTGGCAAGGTTTGCTGCGCGCCGATGGCCAGATCGAAGCGCTGTATGCGCAGGTGCGCCTCAAGGGCGTGGCCAAGTTCGACAGCGAGGACGACGTCGAGCGACGCTTGCAGTTGCTGATCAATGCCTATGCACACCGTACCGATGAAGCGTTGACGTTGGGCAAGGCGCGTCGCGCGGCGGTCACCGATATTGCGCGCACCTTGCGCAATATCCGCAGCGACTACGACAGCCTTGAGCACCAGTTGGCCTTGTTCAACCGCGAGATCAACAAGCGTCAGGTATCGAACCTGCAGAGCTTTCGCATCGTGCTGGCGCCGAACAAGGAAGCCCTCAAGCATATCGACCAGATCATCCACAGTGCCGGTCAATATGAAGAAGGCGAGACCCTGTCGGTGTTCGACCTCAGCCAGAGCGCCGAGCAGGACAACAAAAACGAAGAGGCCAAGGAATACCTGGCGCGCCTGGTAGCGGCCAACCACAACCAGTTGGGCCTCAAGGACCTGTTCGAGCTGGCCTTCGAGATCACCAAGGTGCATGGCCAGCCGGTGATTCACACCGACATCGATGGCGCGGCGTCCAACGGCACCACCATGACCATCAAGGCGCTGACCAACATGTACTTGTTGCTGCACCTGATGGACCGCGACCAGGCCGGGCGGGTGCGCTTGCCGTACTACCTCGATGAAGCGGCGGACATCGATGAGAAGAACCAGGCGGCGTTGCTGGAAACCAGCTTGCAGTTAGGCTTTGTGCCGATCCTGGCGAGCGTGAAGCCACAGGTGTCTGCCCAGGTGGCGATCGACCTGGAAGGCGGCAGCGGGCCGAACGGGATCTATATCGATGAGGCGGATTGGAAGTATATTCGTCGTCACGATGGGGTGAAGGCGGCGGTGAACGTGCAGGCGGATGAGCCGATGTTGGGTGAGGCCTGATTTGTTCTGCTGAAATGCAAAAGGCCGCGATCTTATGGATCGCGGCCTTTTTTGCAGGCTTGGGACTTGTGGTGATATTGAGGGCCTCATCGCGGGTAAGCCCGGCTCCCACAGTTGGGATGCGTTGTTCCTGACAATGCATCCCAACTGTGGGAGCCGGGCTTGCTCGCGAAGGGCGCGCCTCGGTTTATTTACCCAGTGAAATCTTGGGCGCCCAGGTCAGCCATTCCTCTTCAAACTTGTCGAACAGCGGGAAGGTTTGCTGCGGCCGAGCGGCATTGCCCATGCGCTCGCCGTCGGGCGTGGCGAAGGCGATGCCACCGGCCACCAATGTTTCCAGGGATTCGGTCCGCACCGTCGCGCCTTTGAACAGGCCGAAGTCGAGGCCAAAGCCGCTGGAGTTCCAGAAGCGGCTGCCGCTGCGCACGAGCGGCGCGTACTTGGGTTCGATCAGGATGTGGATCAATACGCGGTCGGCGGTCTGGCCCAGCTCGTAGCCGGTGACTTTGCCCACGGTGACTTCGCGATACGTGACGGGTACGCCTTCCTTCAGCGAGCCACGGCGTGCGGCGCTGAGCGTCAGGCGCAGGCCCGCTTCCTGGCGGACGGCCTCAGGGGGCTGCTCCAGCGCAACGAAGCTCTTTTGTGGGCCGGCGTTTTTGGCAGCCGGTTGCACTTCGATGTACTGCCCGGTGACCAGGGTTTCCAGGTTGGAGGTTTTCATCAGGCCCAGCTCAGGCTTGACCACCCAGAATTGGCTGCCAACGCGTGCAATACGATCGGCTACCTGGGTGATACGTGCGCTGAGCAGCACCGACTGCATGTCGGCACTGAGGTCGACGCGTTCAATCTTGCCCACGTCCAGGCCTTTGACACGCACCGGCGTGCCAGGGCGCATGCCGTCGGCGCGGTCAACTTTGATGGTCACCAAGGTGCCGTGCTGGTTGGCGGCTTCGCGGTCGGCGAACAGGCGGAAACGCGGGATGCGCTTTTTCAGCGGGACGTTTGGCTCCGGCGTTTCAAAGGCAATACCGCCGGCCATCAGACTCGCCAGGGATTCACTCTTGACCTGGATACCGCCGGTGAGACCGCCGGTCAGGGTCACGCCGCTGGCATTCCAGAAGCGCGTCGAGCCGTTGACCAGGTTTTCGTATTCCTTCTCGATGTGGACGCCGATTACCAATTGCTTGTTCTTGCGCGAGAATTGGTAACTCTGTACCGAGCCGACCTTGACCTGCTTGTAGAGGATGGGGCTGCCAACGTCCAGGGAACCGAGGTTATCGGTCAGCAGCACCATGTGCAGGCCTGGGGAGCGCAGGTCCAGGGGCGGCGCCTTGGCGCGGGCGACGTACTCACGTTGTGGAGCGGTGCCTTTGTCGCCGGGACGAATGGCGATGTAGTTACCCTTGACCAAGGCTTCAAGCCCGGTGATCCCGGCCAGGGAAATAGACGGTTTGACCACCCAGAATTGAGTGTCCTGGACCAGGTAATCTTCGGCCAGGGGGTCTAGGGTCAGCTCTGCGTTGGCGCTAGAAAGGTCGGGGTTGATCTTCAGGGTTTTCAGGCTGCCGACCTGAATGCCTTTGTACATCACTGGCGTGCGGCCGGCCTGCAGGCCTTCGAAGTCGGTGAGTTTGACCTTGACCCGGATACCCGCCGCGGCTGCGTCAAAATCTTCGTACAGACGGAAAGGCAGGCTCGGATCGGTCGGCGGACTGTCCTTGCGGTTCTCCGGCGTGGCGAAGGCGATGCCGCCGGCTACGATGCTGGAGAGTGATTCGCTACGTACTTTTACACCGGAGAGGTTGGCGTCGATGCTGATGCCGCTGGCGTTCCAGAAACGCGTGTGTTTGCGTACCAGGCTGGCGTAGGTCGGTTCGATATAGAGCTTGATCTCGACGGTGCTCTGGTCTTCGGAGAGCAGGTAGCTTTTAACCTGACCCACCTGGATTTGCTTGTAGAACACTGGGCTGCCACGGTTGAGCGAACCAAGGCGATCAGCCTTGACGGTCAGGTGCAATCCGGGCTTTGCATCGGACAACGGTGGCTCTTCGGAGAGCGCCTTAAACTTGCGCGTGGGTTCACCGTCGCCGGGGCTGGCGGCGATGTAGTTACCCGATACCAGGGTTTCCAGACCGGTTATACCTGCGAGAGTGACGCTCGGCTTGACCAGCCAGAAGCGCGTGTTGGTCTTGAGGTATTGTTCGACGTCCTTGTTCATCTCGATGGTGGCGATGACTCCGCGGTTGTTACCTTCATCATCCAGGGCCAGGGCCTTGACCTTGCCCACCGGCATGCCTTTGTAGACCACTTCGGTCTTGTTGACCTGGATGCCTTCACCGCTCTCAAAACGCACTTGAATATCGATGCCCTGCTGGGAATAGGCGCGCCACCCCAGCCACCCGCCAATGATCAGGGCAATCAGGGGCAACACCCAAATGGCCGACCAATTGGAGGCTGGGCGGGTTTTAGCTCTAGGCAAATCACTCATGGTCGTCGTCCGACTCCGTATTATCCCAAATCAGTCGGGGATCAAAAGTTACTGCGGCGAGCATCGTCAAGATCACCACACTGGCGAACGCCGCAGCGCCGAGATTGGCCTCGACACTGGCAAGTCGCCCAAAGTTAACAACCGCCACCAGGATGGCGATCACGAAGATATCCAGCATGGACCAGCGGCCAATGAATTCGATAAAGCGGTACATCACAATGCGTTGTTGCGCCGACAGCGGTTGGTGACGCTGCACCGAGAACAGTAGCAGACCGATGCCCACCAGCTTGAACGTCGGCACCAGGATACTGGCGATGAACACGACGGCAGCAATGGGGAACATACCGTGCTGCACCAATTGGATCACACCCGCCATGATGGTACTGGGTTCCCCTTGCCCAAGTGAGTTGACGGTCATGATCGGCAGCAGGTTGGCAGGGATGTACAAGATGGCTGCGGTGATCAGCAGCGCCCAGGTGCGGGTGAGGCTGTTGGGGCGACGGGCATGAATCAGCGCACCACATCGGGTGCAGGTCTGCTCATCGCTATCGGTGTCTTGTTTGTTCAGTTCGTGACATTCGGTACAAACCAGAATGCCTGCATCAATCGCCCGCATGATCATCCTCTCCTGACAGCGCTTGCCAGATCTGGTGCGGCGACATCACCACTTCTAGTAATACCTGAAGCATTAACAAGCTGACAAAGCAGACCAGGCCCAGGCCGAGTGTAATGGAGGCCATGTCGGCGAGTTTTACGATCGCCACCAGTACGCCCATCAGGTACACCTCCAACATCCCCCAATCTTTCATGTGATGGTAGATGCGGTATAGCAGCAGTCCATAACTGCGCCCGATGTTCCAACGGATGCTGAGCAACACAGCCAGTTGACAAAGCAGCTTGAGCAATGGAATGCCCATACTGCACAGGAACACCACGGCGGCGACGCCTTGCATGCCGGTATCGAACAGACCGACTACGCCGGTCCATACGGTGTCTTCGGAGGACTGCCCGAGCAAGTTGAGCTGCATGATGGGCAGAAAGTTCGCAGGGATGTACAACAGCAATGCGGCCAACACCAAGGCAAGGCTTCGCTCAACGACATTATGACGGTGTGCGTAAAGTTCGTAGCCGCAACGCGGGCATTGAGCTTTTTCGCCAAGGGCGAGCACTGGTTTGCGCATCAGCAAGTCGCACTCATGGCAAGCCACCAGGTCGTCCAGTGCTAAATCCGACACCTCAAGGGCATCAACCGGATCGGGCATAAGTAGGGCTCTGACTCTAAAAAAAGATTAGGTGCGTATTCTAGTGGTCTGGTTCAGAAATAACTGTGCAGATTTGTTGGGCACGGTGGGCTGATTGGATTTCCGACCGCCCAAAACAAAACCCCATCTGCTTTCGCAAATGGGGTTTCGGAATTTAATCTTGACGATGACCTACTCTCACATGGGGAAACCCCACACTACCATCGGCGATGCATCGTTTCACTGCTGAGTTCGGGATGGGATCAGGTGGTTCCAATGCTCTATGGTCGTCAAGAAATTCGGGTACTGAGTCGTGACCAGATGGCCTCGCTTCAGCAAATTGGGTATGTGACAGCTTTCGGTGTTTTGTGAGCGTCGAACTTTCGGTTCATCTCGTCTTCACACACCGCAATCTGATGCTCGTTAGAGTCGTCAAATTGCTTGGGTGTTATATGGTCAAGCCTCACGGGCAATTAGTATTGGTTAGCTCAACGCCTCACAGCGCTTACACACCCAACCTATCAACGTCGTAGTCTTCGACGGCCCTTCAGGGAACTCAAGGTTCCAGTGAGATCTCATCTTGAGGCTAGTTTCCCGCTTAGATGCTTTCAGCGGTTATCTATTCCGAACATAGCTACCCGGCAATGCCACTGGCGTGACAACCGGAACACCAGAGGTTCGTCCACTCCGGTCCTCTCGTACTAGGAGCAGCCCCTCTCAAATCTCAAACGTCCACGGCAGATAGGGACCGAACTGTCTCACGACGTTCTAAACCCAGCTCGCGTACCACTTTAAATGGCGAACAGCCATACCCTTGGGACCGGCTTCAGCCCCAGGATGTGATGAGCCGACATCGAGGTGCCAAACACCGCCGTCGATATGAACTCTTGGGCGGTATCAGCCTGTTATCCCCGGAGTACCTTTTATCCGTTGAGCGATGGCCCTTCCATACAGAACCACCGGATCACTAAGACCTACTTTCGTACCTGCTCGACGTGTCTGTCTCGCAGTCAAGCGCGCTTTTGCCTTTATACTCTACGACCGATTTCCGACCGGTCTGAGCGCACCTTCGTACTCCTCCGTTACTCTTTAGGAGGAGACCGCCCCAGTCAAACTACCCACCATACACTGTCCTCGATCCGGATAACGGACCTGAGTTAGAACCTCAAAGTTGCCAGGGTGGTATTTCAAGGTTGGCTCCACGCGAACTGGCGTCCACGCTTCAAAGCCTCCCACCTATCCTACACAAGCAAATTCAAAGTCCAGTGCAAAGCTATAGTAAAGGTTCACGGGGTCTTTCCGTCTAGCCGCGGATACACTGCATCTTCACAGCGATTTCAATTTCACTGAGTCTCGGGTGGAGACAGCGCCGCCATCGTTACGCCATTCGTGCAGGTCGGAACTTACCCGACAAGGAATTTCGCTACCTTAGGACCGTTATAGTTACGGCCGCCGTTTACCGGGGCTTCGATCAAGAGCTTCGCGTTAGCTAACCCCATCAATTAACCTTCCGGCACCGGGCAGGCGTCACACCCTATACGTCCACTTTCGTGTTTGCAGAGTGCTGTGTTTTTAATAAACAGTCGCAGCGGCCTGGTATCTTCGACCGGCATGAGCTTACGGAGCAAGTCCTTCACCCTCACCGGCGCACCTTCTCCCGAAGTTACGGTGCCATTTTGCCTAGTTCCTTCACCCGAGTTCTCTCAAGCGCCTTGGTATTCTCTACCCAACCACCTGTGTCGGTTTGGGGTACGGTTCCTGGTTACCTGAAGCTTAGAAGCTTTTCTTGGAAGCATGGCATCAACCACTTCGTCGTCTAAAAGACGACTCGTCATCAGCTCTCGGCCTTAAGATCCCGGATTTACCTAAGATCTCAGCCTACCACCTTAAACTTGGACAACCAACGCCAAGCTGGCCTAGCCTTCTCCGTCCCTCCATCGCAATAACCAGAAGTACAGGAATATTAACCTGTTTTCCATCGACTACGCTTTTCAGCCTCGCCTTAGGGACCGACTAACCCTGCGTCGATTAACGTTGCGCAGGAAACCTTGGTCTTTCGGCGTGGGTGTTTTTCACACCCATTGTCGTTACTCATGTCAGCATTCGCACTTCTGATACCTCCAGCAAGCTTCTCAACTCACCTTCACAGGCTTACAGAACGCTCCTCTACCGCATCACTTGCGTGATACCCGTAGCTTCGGTGTATGGTTTGAGCCCCGTTACATCTTCCGCGCAGGCCGACTCGACTAGTGAGCTATTACGCTTTCTTTAAAGGGTGGCTGCTTCTAAGCCAACCTCCTAGCTGTCTAAGCCTTCCCACATCGTTTCCCACTTAACCATAACTTTGGGACCTTAGCTGACGGTCTGGGTTGTTTCCCTTTTCACGACGGACGTTAGCACCCGCCGTGTGTCTCCCATGCTCGGCACTTGTAGGTATTCGGAGTTTGCATCGGTTTGGTAAGTCGGGATGACCCCCTAGCCGAAACAGTGCTCTACCCCCTACAGTGATACATGAGGCGCTACCTAAATAGCTTTCGAGGAGAACCAGCTATCTCCGAGCTTGATTAGCCTTTCACTCCGATCCACAGGTCATCCGCTAACTTTTCAACGGTAGTCGGTTCGGTCCTCCAGTTAGTGTTACCCAACCTTCAACCTGCCCATGGATAGATCGCCCGGTTTCGGGTCTATTCCCAGCGACTAGACGCCCTATTAAGACTCGCTTTCGCTACGCCTCCCCTATTCGGTTAAGCTCGCCACTGAAAATAAGTCGCTGACCCATTATACAAAAGGTACGCAGTCACCCAACAAAGTGGGCTCCCACTGCTTGTACGCATACGGTTTCAGGATCTATTTCACTCCCCTCTCCGGGGTTCTTTTCGCCTTTCCCTCACGGTACTAGTTCACTATCGGTCAGTCAGTAGTATTTAGCCTTGGAGGATGGTCCCCCCATATTCAGACAAAGTTTCTCGTGCTCCGTCCTACTCGATTTCATGACTAAGAGATTTTCGCGTACAGGGCTATCACCCACTATGGCCGCACTTTCCAGAGCGTTCCGCTAATCTCAAAGCCACTTAAGGGCTAGTCCCCGTTCGCTCGCCACTACTAAGGGAATCTCGGTTGATTTCTTTTCCTCAGGGTACTTAGATGTTTCAGTTCCCCTGGTTCGCTCCATACACCTATGTATTCAGTGTAAGGTAACCATCTTATGATGGCTGGGTTCCCCCATTCAGACATCTCCGGATCAAAGTCTGTTTGCCGACTCCCCGAAGCTTTTCGCAGGCTACCACGTCTTTCATCGCCTCTGACTGCCAAGGCATCCACCGTATGCGCTTCTTCACTTGACCATATAACCCCAAGCAATCTGGTTATACTGTGAAGACAACATTCGCCGAAAATTCGAATTTCTCGTTAAGAGAACTCACAAATTTTACCTTAGCCTGATCCGTTACCAGTGAAAGTAACGTTCAGTCTATCTTTCTATCACATACCCAAATTTTTAAAGAACGATCTAATCAAAGACTAGAAATCAATATTCACTTCAGAATATTCATTTCTAAACTCTAACAGCAGAAGCAGTTAATGGTGGAGCCAAACGGGATCGAACCGTTGACCTCCTGCGTGCAAGGCAGGCGCTCTCCCAGCTGAGCTATGGCCCCATAACAAAATTGGTGGGTCTGGGCAGATTCGAACTGCCGACCTCACCCTTATCAGGGGTGCGCTCTAACCAACTGAGCTACAGACCCAATTTCGAGCGCAACTGATTAGCTTTGAGCTATCAGCTTGGAGCTTAAAGCTGCTTCTATCGTCTTCTTCAATGAATCAAGCAATTCGTGTGGGAACTTATGGAGCAGCTGATGTCGTCGATTAAGGAGGTGATCCAGCCGCAGGTTCCCCTACGGCTACCTTGTTACGACTTCACCCCAGTCATGAATCACACCGTGGTAACCGTCCTCCCGAAGGTTAGACTAGCTACTTCTGGTGCAACCCACTCCCATGGTGTGACGGGCGGTGTGTACAAGGCCCGGGAACGTATTCACCGCGACATTCTGATTCGCGATTACTAGCGATTCCGACTTCACGCAGTCGAGTTGCAGACTGCGATCCGGACTACGATCGGTTTTGTGGGATTAGCTCCACCTCGCGGCTTGGCAACCCTCTGTACCGACCATTGTAGCACGTGTGTAGCCCAGGCCGTAAGGGCCATGATGACTTGACGTCATCCCCACCTTCCTCCGGTTTGTCACCGGCAGTCTCCTTAGAGTGCCCACCATGACGTGCTGGTAACTAAGGACAAGGGTTGCGCTCGTTACGGGACTTAACCCAACATCTCACGACACGAGCTGACGACAGCCATGCAGCACCTGTCTCAATGTTCCCGAAGGCACCAATCCATCTCTGGAAAGTTCATTGGATGTCAAGGCCTGGTAAGGTTCTTCGCGTTGCTTCGAATTAAACCACATGCTCCACCGCTTGTGCGGGCCCCCGTCAATTCATTTGAGTTTTAACCTTGCGGCCGTACTCCCCAGGCGGTCAACTTAATGCGTTAGCTGCGCCACTAAGAGCTCAAGGCTCCCAACGGCTAGTTGACATCGTTTACGGCGTGGACTACCAGGGTATCTAATCCTGTTTGCTCCCCACGCTTTCGCACCTCAGTGTCAGTGTTGGTCCAGGTGGTCGCCTTCGCCACTGGTGTTCCTTCCTATATCTACGCATTTCACCGCTACACAGGAAATTCCACCACCCTCTACCACACTCTAGTCAGTCAGTTTTGAATGCAGTTCCCAGGTTGAGCCCGGGGATTTCACATCCAACTTAACAAACCACCTACGCGCGCTTTACGCCCAGTAATTCCGATTAACGCTTGCACCCTCTGTATTACCGCGGCTGCTGGCACAGAGTTAGCCGGTGCTTATTCTGTCGGTAACGTCAAAATTGCAGAGTATTAATCTACAACCCTTCCTCCCAACTTAAAGTGCTTTACAATCCGAAGACCTTCTTCACACACGCGGCATGGCTGGATCAGGCTTTCGCCCATTGTCCAATATTCCCCACTGCTGCCTCCCGTAGGAGTCTGGACCGTGTCTCAGTTCCAGTGTGACTGATCATCCTCTCAGACCAGTTACGGATCGTTGCCTTGGTGAGCCATTACCTCACCAACTAGCTAATCCGACCTAGGCTCATCTGATAGCGCAAGGCCCGAAGGTCCCCTGCTTTCTCCCGTAGGACGTATGCGGTATTAGCGTCCGTTTCCGAACGTTATCCCCCACTACCAGGCAGATTCCTAGGCATTACTCACCCGTCCGCCGCTCTCAAGAGAAGCAAGCTTCTCTCTACCGCTCGACTTGCATGTGTTAGGCCTGCCGCCAGCGTTCAATCTGAGCCATGATCAAACTCTTCAGTTCAAACATCTTTGGGTTTTTAAGAAACCCTAAACTTGGCTCAGCAATCGTTGGTTACATCTTTGATTTCTCGCGGAGTAACTTGTGATGCTGATAATCTTGTTGACTATCAGTCTGACCCCACAAGCACCCACACGAATTGCTTGATTCAGTTGTTAAAGAGCGGTTGGTTAAGATCTTTCATCTCAACCGAGGCGCGCATTCTACAGCAGCCTCATTTGCTGTCAAGTGATTATTTTCAGAAGTTTTCGAAGAATTCTTCAACAACTTCAACCACTTGCGCTTCCGATCTCTCGTTAGCGGGAGGCGAATTCTACAGCGTTACACGCTGCTGTCAACACCTCTTTTTCTCCGCTTTCGACCGAGAAGATCGAAACGTTAATAGAGCCAAACAACACCGCTCTACCAACTCCTTCCGGGCTTCGATGAACCGAAGCAGGCCGCTGTCGAATCTCGCATAACTCTTTGTTTACCAAGGAGTTTTCCGTTTCGACTGCGCCGGAAGTGGGGCGAATTATAGACTTCCAGGATCTGCCGTCAACTGCTTTTTTCGCATTTCTGTCATATCGGTCAAAAAAGCCCGGAAACGAAGAAGCCGGCCCCAAAGGGGCCGGCTTCCCGGCAAAGCTTAAAGACTCGGGAACGCAAATTGTGACGCTTCATGACTGGCCCGTTGCGGCCAGCGCTGGGTAATCGCCTTGCGACGCGTATAGAAACGCACCCCATCCGGCCCATAGGCATGCAGGTCGCCAAACAGCGAACGTTTCCAGCCACCAAAGCTGTGATACGCCACCGGCACCGGCAGTGGAACGTTGACGCCCACCATGCCCACTTCGATCTCATCACAAAACAGACGCGCCGCTTCGCCGTCACGGGTGAAGATGCAGGTGCCGTTGCCGTATTCATGATCGTTGATCAGTTGCATCGCCGCTTCCAGGCTATCGACCCGAACCACACACAACACCGGCCCGAAGATCTCTTCCTTATAGATGCGCATCTCCGGCGTCACACGATCAAACAGGCTGCCACCGAGGAAGAAACCCTGTTCATGCCCGGCGACACTCAAGCCGCGACCATCGACGACCAACTTCGCGCCCGCCGCCACACCGTCTTCTATATAGCCACTGACCTTGTCACGCGCCTGGCCAGTCACCAGCGGCCCCATATCCAGGCCGCAAGACGTGCCCGCGCCGATCTTCAGCGCCTTGACCTGCGGCACCAGCTTGGCAATCAACGCATCCGCCACCTGGTCGCCCACGCACACCGCAACCGAAATCGCCATGCAACGCTCACCGCAGGAACCATACGCCGCACCCATCAATGCGCTCACGGCGTTATCCAGATCCGCATCCGGCATCAGCACCGCGTGGTTCTTCGCCCCGCCCAGCGCCTGCACGCGTTTGCCGCGCTTGGTCGCTTCGGAATAAATGTATTCGGCAATCGGCGTCGAGCCCACGAAACTCAGTGCTTTTACTTCCGGCGCTTCGATCAATGCATCCACCGCGCCCTTGTCACCATGGACCACGCTCAACACACCTTTGGGCAAACCCGCTTCCTGCAGCAACTGTGCAATCAGCAGCGTCGAACTTGGATCGCGCTCCGAAGGTTTCAGGATGAAACAGTTACCGCAGACAATCGCCAACGGGTACATCCACAGGGGCACCATCGCCGGGAAGTTGAACGGCGTAATACCCGCCACCACACCCAACGGCTGGAAATCCGACCAGGCATCAATGTTCGGTCCTACGTTACGGCTGTATTCGCCCTTCAGAATTTCCGGCGCCGAGCACGCGTACTCTACGTTTTCGATGCCGCGCTTCAATTCACCCGCGGCATCTTCCAGGGTCTTGCCGTGCTCTTCGCTGATCAACTGCGAGATACGCGCTTCGTTCTGCTCCAGCAATTGCTTGAAACGGAACATCACCTGGGCGCGCTTGGCCGCCGGCGTATTGCGCCAGGCAGGGAAAGCGGTCTTGGCCGAGTCGATCGCTTGCTGGATGGTTTCACGGCTGGCCAACGGCACCTGGCGGATCACCTGGCCGGTGGACGGGTTGTACACGTCGGCGCTGCGACCGCTGTCGTTGACCAACTCACCGTTGATCAAATGCTGGATACGGCTCATGCAGGGCTCCTGAAAGGTTGTTCTATATAGAAGGAGAAATCAGTCGATCTTGTTCAGCACTTCGCCGACCGCATCGAACAGGCGATCCAGGTCCTGCGGCTTGCTGTTAAAGGTTGGCCCGAACTGCAGGGTGTCACCGCCGAAGCGCACGTAGAAGCCGGCTTTCCACAAGGCCATGCCGGCCTCGAATGGACGCACGATCGCATCACCGTCACGCGGGGTGATCTGGATCGCACCGGCCAGCCCATAGTTGCGAATGTCGATCACGTTCTTGCTGCCTTTCAATCCGTGCAGCGCATTCTCAAAGTGCGGCGCGACTTCGGCGACGCTCTGCACCAGGTTTTCCTTCTGCAACAGGTCCAGTGCCGCCAGTCCAGCCGCGCAGGCCACCGGGTGCGCCGAATAGGTGTAGCCGTGGGGGAATTCCACCGCGTACTCCGGCGTCGCCTGGTTCATGAACGTCTGATAGATCTCGCTGCTGGCGATCACCGCGCCCATTGGAATCGCGCCGTTGGTGACTTGCTTGGCGATGCACATCAGGTCTGGGGTCACGCCAAAGCTGTCGGCACCGAACATCGAGCCGGTGCGGCCGAAGCCGGTGATCACTTCGTCGAACACCAGCAGAATGTTGTGCTGATCGCAGATTTCACGCAGACGCTTGAGATAACCCTGCGGCGGCACCAGCACGCCAGCAGACCCGGCCATTGGCTCGACAAACACCGCAGCAATATTCGATGCATCGTGCAACTCGATCAGCTTGAGCAGTTCGTCGGCCAGCGCGATACCGCCCTGCTCCGGCATCCCACGGGAGAAGGCATTGCTCGCCAGCAGCGTATGCGGCAGATGGTCGACATCCATCATCGCCTGACCAAACATCTTACGGTTGCCGTTGACGCCGCCCAGGCTGGTGCCGGCGATATTCACACCATGATAACCACGGGCGCGACCGATCATCTTGGTCTTGGTAGCCTGGCCTTTCAGGCGCCAGTACGCACGCACCATCTTCACCGCAGTATCGGCGCACTCGGAGCCGGAGTCGGTGAAGAACACATGGTTCAGGTTGCCAGGGGTCAGGTCGGTGATCTTTTCGGCCAGCTGGAAGGACAGCGGATGACCGTATTGGAAGCCAGGCGAGTAGTCCAACGTTCCCAATTGCTTGGCGACCGCCTCCTGGATTTCCTTGCGCGTATGCCCGGCGCCGCATGTCCACAGGCCAGACAACGAATCATACACCTTGCGCCCCTTGTCATCGGTCAACCAGCTACCTTGGGCGGCCACGATCAGGCGTGGGTCACGCTGGAAGTTACGGTTGGCGGTGTACGGCATCCAGTGCGCATCCAACTTCAATTGGCTGGCCAGGGACGATGGGGCGTTTTCGGGCATGTTCATCAGCAAAACCTCGCAGGGCAACAGGCAGCGTCGGGATTGAAAAAGCGTTGTTGCGGCTAAATTGCCACGACGATAAAGTCGGTGAAATTCAACTCTTCTAACCTTCAGTCAGGCCTTGACTAAACTATGAGCAGCCGTCGACCCGATCCACTGGCCCAAGTCAGCGACTTCGATATCCGCTTGCTGCGTATCTTTCGCAGTGTGGTGGAGTGCGGCGGCTTTTCAGCGGCGGAAACCGTGTTGGGCATAGGCCGCTCCGCCATCAGCCAGCAAATGAGTGACCTCGAACAGCGCCTCGGACTCAGGCTGTGCCAGCGCGGCCGCGCCGGTTTCTCCCTGACCGAAGAGGGCCGCGAGGTCTACCAGTCGGCCCTGCAGCTCTTGAGTGCCCTGGAAAGCTTCCGCACTGAGGTCAACGGCCTGCATCAGCATTTACGCGGCGAATTGATCATCGGCCTCACCGACAACCTTGTCACCCTGCCCCACATGCGCATCACCCATGCGCTCGCGCAGTTGAAGGAGCGCGGCCCGGACGTGCAGATCCAGATCCGTATGATCGCCCCCAACGAAGTCGAGCAAGGCGTACTTGATGGCCGCCTGCATGTTGGCGTGGTGCCCCAGGCCAGCGCCCTGTCGGGGCTGGAGTACCAGCCGCTGTACAGCGAGCGTTCGTTGCTCTACTGCGCCGTCGGCCACCCGCTATTCTATGCCGACGACAAGCAACTGGATGACGCGCGCATCGACGCCCAGGACGCCATCGCCCCGACGTTCCGTTTGCCCGCCGAGATCCAGGCCCACTACCAGGCGCTCAACTGCACCGCCAGCGCCTCCGACCGCGAAGGCATGGCATTTCTGATTCTCACTGGCCGCTACATTGGCTACCTGCCTGATCACTACGCCAGCCTCTGGGTACAACAAGGCCGACTGCGCGCGCTGAAACCGGCTACACGGTTTTACGATTTAAGCCTCGCATCGGTCACGCGCAAGGGCCGTCGCCCCCATTTGGTGCTGGAAAGCTTCCTCGAAAGCTTGGCAACTACACGCTAACTCGGGACTCAGGCAAAAAGTTGAGCAACTGGACAGTTTTTTGCAAGCGCACAAGGACCTAGAACCGTCCGACCCGAGTTTGCCCGCCATGCCACCAGAATCCTCAAGCCCCAGCGACCTGCTCTACGGCCTCAATGACCGCCCAAAACCTGCCCCGGCTTTCCTGGCTGCTCTGCAACATGTACTGGCGGCCTTTGTCGGGATCATCACCCCGCCCTTGATCATCGGTTCCACACTGGGCCTCACGGCGTATTTGCCCTACCTGATCAGCATGGCGCTGATGGTTTCCGGTGCGGGCACCTTCATCCAGGCGCGCAGGCCATTTGGTATCGGCGCCGGGATGATCTGCCTGCAGGGCACCAGCTTCGCGTTTCTTGGCGCGGTGTTGTCGGCGGGCTTCCTGGTGAAACAACGCGGTGGCAGCCCGGAAGACATCATGGCGATGATCTTTGGGGTGTGCTTTTTCGGTGCCGTGGTGCAGATTGTGCTCAGCCGCTTTATTGGCCAACTGCGCCGCGTCATCACGCCGTTGGTGACCGGGATCGTGATTACCCTGATCGGTATCAGCCTGATCAAAGTCGGCATCACTGACCTCGGCGGCGGTTTCAACGCCCCCGACTTCGGCGCCCCCACCAACCTGGCACTGGGTCTGTTCGTGGTGTTGACGATCATTCTGCTCAACCGCTCCAACACACCCTGGGTGCGCCTCTCGGCAATCATCATCGGCCTGGCGCTCGGCAGCCTGGCCGCCTGGTTCAGCGGCAAACTCGTGCCTCAAGCCTTGCCGGACCTGCCTCTGGTCAGCCTGCCGATGCCCTTTCGCTTCGGTTTCAATTTCGACTGGAGCGCTTTCCTGCCGATCGCGCTGATTTATCTGATCAGCAGCATCGAAACCGTCGGCGACCTCACCGCCAACTGCATGATTGCCCGCCAACCGATTAGCGGGCCCTCTTATATAAGTCGGCTCAAGGGCGGCGTACTCGGCGATGGCGTCAGCTGCATGATCGCCGCCACATTCAGCGCCTTCCCCAACACCACCTTCGCCCAGAACAACGGCGTGATCCAACTCACTGGCGTGGCCAGCCGCTACGTCGGCCTGTACATCGGCGTGGTGCTGTTTTGCCTCGGCTTGTTTCCGTTGATCGGTGCGGTGCTGCAGCAAATCCCCAAGCCGGTGCTGGGCGGTGCGACCCTGGTGATGTTCGGCAGCGTGGCCGCCGCCGGCGTGCGCATTCTTGCCCAGGCACCGCTGGACCGGCGCAGCATGCTGATCATCGCCACCTCATTTGGCGTTGGCCTGGGCATCGCCGCCCAGCCGAACCTGCTGCACCTGATGCCGACACTGGTGCAGAACCTGTTTGACTCCGCCATTACAAGCGGAGGGCTGACCGCCATCGTGTTGTGCCTGCTGCTCCCCGAAAGCAAAGCCACTACCGCTGACGCAGACAAAGTGCCGGAAAGCGACAGCCTGGAACCGCTTTGACGGTTTTATTGCATCAGGACTTGTCTGAGGCGTGAGGGTGGGTTATCTGTGCACACGTCGTCTCCATCGATCAGCACGGAAACCTCCATGAGCCTCGAAGTTCCTGCCCATAGCAACCACGCCAGCAAGCCGGCCAGCCGCATTCGGCAAAAGAACGAACAAGCGATTCTCCAGGCTGCTGAAGACGAATTCGCGCGCCATGGCTACAAAGGCACCAGCATGAACACCATTGCTGCCAGCGCCGGGCTGCCGAAGGCCAACTTGCATTATTACTTCACCAATAAGTTGGGCCTGTATGTGGCGGTGCTCAGCAATATCCTCGAGCTGTGGGACAGCACCTTCAACGCGCTGACCGCCGAGGACGACCCGGCTGTGGCCCTCACTCGGTATATCCGCACCAAGATGGAGTTCTCGCGGCGCCAACCCCAGGCCTCGCGGATCTTCGCCATGGAAATCATCAGCGGCGGCGAATGCCTCACCGAATATTTCGGCCAGGACTACCGCGCCTGGTTCAGTGGCCGGGCAGCGGTGTTCCAGGCCTGGATCGACACCGGCAAGATGGACCCCGTCGACCCGGTGCACCTGATCTTTCTGCTGTGGGGCAGCACCCAGCATTACGCCGACTTCGCTACCCAGATCTGCCGCGTGACCGGTCGCACCAAACTGACCAAGCAGGACATGGAAGACGCCGGCACCAACCTGATCCAAATCATTCTCAAGGGCTGCGGCATCAAGCCGGCCCAATAAACGAAGCGACTTATGCCTTTCACGCTGACCGGCCTTTGCGAGTTTCGCGAAGAAATACGCAAAAGCCGCTTTATCACGCTCGCCGCCCCGATCACCAGCCCGTTGGATGCGCAGGCGTTTTTCGAGCAGCACAGCGACCTGAACGCCACCCACAACTGCTGGGCCTGGAAGCTGGCCGACCAGTACCGCAGCAATGACGACGGTGAGCCCGGAGGCACCGCCGGGCGCCCGATTCTGGCGGCCATCGAAGCGCAGGGCTTTGATCAGGTCGCGGTGCTGGTGATTCGCTGGTACGGCGGTATCCAGTTGGGCACCGGCGGACTCGCCCGTGCCTACGGCGGCGGCGCGAATAAGTGCCTGCAGAATGCCGAGCGCATTGAACTGATCAGCCGCGTCGCCTTGAGTTGCGCCTGTGGGTTCGCCGAGCTGAACCTGGTGAAACTGCGGGTTGTCGAACTGGGCGGGCTGGTGCTGCAAGAAGCCTTCACCGCCAACGGCGTCGAGTTGCAACTCGCCTTGGGTGAGGCGCATATCGACACCCTGCAAACCCAGCTGGCCGACCTGAGCCGTGGGCGCATCCTGCTCCAACGCTGAAACTGCTTATGTGATCTCCCTGAACCGCGACGCTTAAAGGAAGCTTTCATGTCTACGCCAAAAACCGCATTGATCATCGGCGCCTCCCGCGGGCTGGGCCTTGGCCTGGTCAAGCAACTGCTTCAGGATGGCTGGGACGTCACCGCCACCGTGCGCGACCCAGGCAAGGCCGATGCCCTCAAAGCCGTCGGCCCGGTCCAGATCGAGAAACTCGACATGGACGATCAGCAAGCCGTGATCGCCCTGAACCAGCGCCTAAAGGACCGCACCTTCGACCTGCTGTTCGTCAACGCCGGCGTCAAGGGCCCCGCCAATCAGGAGCCGGGGCACGCCACTCTCGCGGAGGTCGGCCAACTGTTCTTCACCAACGCCGTGGCGCCGATCAACCTGGCCCAGCGCTTTGTCGGGCAGATCCGCAAGGACAGCGGCGTACTGGCCTTCATGAGTTCGGTTTTGGGCAGCGTGGCCATCCCGGACGGTTCCGATATGGCCCTGTACAAGGCCAGCAAGGCGGCACTCAACTCCATGACCAACAGCTTTGTCACCCAACTGGGCGACCATAAGCTCACCGTGTTGTCGCTGCATCCGGGCTGGGTGAAGACCGACATGGGCGGCGAAAACGCGCACATTGATGTCGACACCAGCGTGCGCGGCCTGGTGGATCAGGTGAATGCCTACACCGGCAAAGGCGGCCATCACTTCATCGATTACAAAGGCGACACCATCGCCTGGTAACCCGCGCCCTACCGTAGGAGCGAGCTTGCTCGCGAAGAACCGCCAGGCACCGCGTTAAACCAGACAGCTCGCGTTATCGTTGACGATCTTCGCGAGCAAGCTCGCTCCTACAAAGGTAGACTCCCGCCTGCGCCCTTACCGGCGACCCTGGATCAGCAGACAGGGCAACACTGAGCTGGCAAACCTGAACCCATCATTCAGAGGAGCCGGCCAATGCCTGCGACCCGTATCTGGTTAAAAAACCCCCTCGCGATTTTCACTGCCAACGGCCTCGACGCACGTGGTGGCTTGGTGCTGCAAGACGGTGTCATCACCGAAGTGCTGGGCTGGGGGCGCGAACCTGCCGTGCCTTGCGGCCAGGTGTTCGATGCTCGCGAACATGTGGTCCTTCCGGGCCTGATCAACACGCACCATCATTTCTATCAAACCCTGACCCGCGCCTGGGCGCCGGTGGTCAACCAGCCGTTATTCCCCTGGTTGAAAACCCTGTACCCCGTCTGGGCGCGGCTGACGCCGGAAAAACTAGCCCTGGCGTCGAAGGTCGCACTCGCAGAATTGCTGCTGTCCGGCTGCACCACGGCGGCGGACCACCACTATCTGTTCCCGGATGGCCTGGAAAACGCCATTGATGTGCAAGTCCAGAGCGTGCGCGAATTGGGCATGCGCGCCATGCTTACCCGCGGCTCCATGAGCCTGGGCGAAGCTGACGGCGGCCTGCCACCGCAGCAGACCGTGCAACAGGGCCAGGTCATCCTCGACGACAGCCAACGCCTGATCCGCGAATACCACCAGCGCGGCGACGGCGCGCAGATCCAGATCGCCCTGGCGCCCTGCTCGCCGTTCTCGGTCACCCCGCAAATCATGCAAGCCAGCGCCGAACTGGCCGACCGCCTGGATGTGCGCCTGCACACTCACCTGGCGGAAACCCTCGACGAGGAAGACTTCTGCCTGCAACGCTTCGGCCTGCGTACCGTGGACTACCTGGACAGCGTCGGCTGGCTCGGGCCACGCACCTGGCTGGCCCATGGCATTCACTTCAACCCGGATGAAATCGCGCGCCTGGGCGCCGCGGGCACCGGCATCTGCCATTGCCCAAGCTCGAACATGCGCCTCGCGTCCGGCATTTGCCCCACCCTGGACCTACTCGCGGCGGGCGCGCCTATCGGCCTGGGCGTGGACGGCTCCGCCTCCAACGATGCCTCCAACATGATCCTTGAAGCACGCCAGGCCCTGTACATTCAGCGCCTGCGTTACGGCGCGCAAAAGATCACCCCCGAAGGCGTGCTCGGCTGGGCGACCAAAGGTTCGGCGCAGTTGCTGGGGCGTACGGATATTGGTGAATTGGCCGTCGGCAAACAGGCCGACCTGGCGTTGTTCAAACTCGATGAGTTGCGTTTCTCCGGTAGCCATGATCCGATCTCGGCGCTGCTGCTGTGTGGCGCGGATCGAGCCGATCGGGTGATGATCGCTGGCAAGTGGCGCGTGATCGACGGCCAAGTGGAAGGTCTGGACTTGAAAGGCTTGATTGCCGATCACAGCCAGGCGGCACGGCAACTGATCGCCGGGACCTGAGCCATACACCGATCACAATGTGGAACCAGCTCCCACATTGAGTTCTTCGGTGCCTACACCCCCAACAGCGACAACATGATGAAGGTCGCAAACAACACAAAATGAGTCATCCCTTCGATGGCATTGGTTTCGCCATCGTTGAGGTTTATCGCGCTGACAATCAGCGTGATAAACACCATCACGGTCTGCACCGGCGTCATCGCCATCTGGAAAGGCTGGCCGGTGTAGAGCGCCATGGCCTCCATCACCGGCACCGTCAGGATCACCGTCGACAACGAAGCACCCAGCGCGATATTCACCACCGACTGCATGCGGTTCGCCAGCGCCGCACGCAACGCCGTCAAGATCTCCGGCGCAGCCGAAATGGCCGCCACCACAATCGCCGTGACCACCGGCGGAGCCCCCGTGCCTTCCAGGCCTAGGTCCAAGGTCTTGGACATCACTTCGGCCAGGGCGCCAATCACAATCACGCCAAACACCAGGGTGCCGATTGAAAACGCCAGGCTGACCGCCGGTGCGTGTTCTTCCTCGGGCACTTTCTTGCGGCGTTTTTCCGGGTAGCTGTAGCTGAAGAAGTAACTGTGCGGCCCCACCTGCATGCGCAGGAACAGGGTGTACAGCACCACCATCGCGCCGATGGTGAAGGCTGAGTAAATTTTCCAGTCGGCTTCGGGGATAAATTCCGGCACCACCATCGACACGCCCATCGCAGTGAGGATCATCACGCTGTAGGTACGTGCCGAATCATCGTTGTAGGACTGTTCGCCATGCTTGATACCGCCCATCAGCGCGGCCAGGCCCAGAATGCCGTTGATGTCGAGCATCACCGCCGAATAAATGGTGTCACGCACCAGCGTCGGCGACGGTTCATTACTCATCATGATCGCCAGGATCACCACTTCCACCAGCACGGCGGCGAGGGTGAGGATCATGGTGCCGTAGGGATCGCCGACTTTTTCGGCAAGCTGCTCGGCGTGATGGGCCACGCGCATCGACGCCATCACTATAAAACCGATCAACGCGAGGCCGGCCAGCAGCGCTACCATTTGCCCGTTGTGCAGCATCCAGTGTTCCAGCGGGTAGGCGGCGATGGCGGCAATCAGCGCCAGCAGCATGAATTTTTCTTGCTTGAGGGATGTGAGCATTGGGGGCCTTACCAAACGGCAAATCGGTCATTGATGGGGTACAGACTGCGCCAATCCGCTAACGTTTCGTTACATCTTAGGTCGGGCCGCTATTGCGTAGAAAAAACCAAAACTCTCCTGCTGGTCAGGTTTTGCCGATTATTTCAGCCATGGCCTGTAGAATGCCGCCATTGCACCTGATGAGAATTTAGAACATGTACGATTGGCTCAACGCCCTGCCCAAGGCTGAACTGCACCTGCACCTGGAAGGCTCACTGGAGCCGGAGCTGCTGTTCGCCCTGGCCGAGCGCAACAAGATTGCGCTGCCGTGGAACGACGTCGAAACCCTGCGCAAGGCTTACGCCTTCAACAACCTGCAAGAGTTTCTCGACCTGTATTACAAGGGCGCCGATGTGCTGCGCACCTCCCAGGATTTCTACGACCTGACCTGGGCCTATCTGCTGCGCTGCAAAGCACAGAACGTGATTCACACCGAACCCTTCTTCGACCCGCAAACCCACACCGACCGTGGCGTGCCGTTCGAAGTGGTGCTCAATGGCATCGCCGCTGCGCTTAAGGATGGCGAGCAGCAACTGGGCATCACCAACGGTTTGATCCTCAGCTTCCTGCGCCACCTGAGCGAAGCCGAAGCCGAGAAAACCCTGGACCAGGCCCTGCCGTTCCGTGACGCGTTCGTGGCCGTCGGCCTGGACAGCTCCGAGATGGGCCACCCGCCGAGCAAGTTCCAGCGTGTGTTCGACCGCGCCCGTCACGAAGGCTTCCTCACCGTGGCCCACGCCGGCGAAGAAGGCCCGCCCGAGTACATCTGGGAAGCCATCGACCTGTTGAAAATCCAGCGTATCGACCATGGTGTGCGAGCCATCGAAGACGAACGCCTGATGCAACGGATCATCGACGAGCAGATCCCGCTGACGGTCTGCCCACTGTCCAACACCAAGCTGTGCGTGTTCGACGACATGGCCCAGCACAATATCCTCGACATGCTCGAGCGTGGCGTGAAGGTCACTGTGAACTCCGATGACCCCGCTTACTTCGGCGGTTATGTCACCGAGAACTTTCACGCGCTGTACACCTCGCTGGGCATGACCCAGGACCAGGCCAAACGCCTCGCGCAGAACAGCCTGGATGCCAGGTTGGTCAAGCCGTAACAGATTGAACACAGATTAAAATGTGGGAGCCAGCTCCCACATTGGATTTTTGTGAATGGTCACCCTGGCAAGGCCAAACGGGCAATTTCCAGCCGCCCGACATCATGAACCTGCAACGCTTGCGACTCGTTGATTACGCTGATCCAGTTCGACTGTAAAAACAGTTGCAACAACCCCGCCCCCAACGCACCGCCCAGATGCGGCTGCTCCTGGCTCCAGTCAAAACAGTTACACACCAGCGGCGACGTCAATGCCTGGGTGAAAATCCCCAGCCCTGCCAAGTGCTGCGCGCCCTTGACCGTCACATCGGTGCGCTGCTCGTAGCGCTCGATCCATCCTGCCTCCAGCAGATGTTGATACAACTGCCCGCCCAGCTCGCCGCCGAGATGGCCATGGCACAGCCGGGCATGACGCAACAACGGTGGCGCGGCCAGGGCCGGTGGCAACGCATCCGGTGCGCTGCGTGCGGCACACGCCATGGTGGTCCTGGCCAAGGCATCGATGGCCGCGCTGACATCCGGCGCGGCGACGCGAAATACACGCTTGCCACGCCTGGTCTCGACCCGCAGCAGCCCCCCTGCGGTCAGTCGCGCCAGATGTGCGTTGGCGGATGTCGATGACACGCCGGCAAGTGCCGCCAACTCTGCCGGCGACCGGGTCGAGCCGTCCATCAAGGCCCATAGCATGGCGGTGCGTTTAGGCTCGGCGAGCAAGCTGGCGATCTGACTGATGCAAGGTGCGGCGTCCATTCTTTCACTCCCTGTCGGTTTATTTTTTTTGCTGAGGTTGGCGCCAAAGTATAGGGGCGTAAGCCGCCGGTTCCACGGCGTCTGACAGCGCGGATAAGGACAGGGCGTGAGTGAAATTTCCGGCTTTGATGGAAGGCGTTACGTCGCGCTCGATCGCTCCGGCAATTGGGCAGTCAAGGTCGCACAACGGGACACGAGCATTTCGCGCAACAGGTTGATAGGTTTGCTCAGTTGCGCGCGGTGGGCACATAGCAGATTGAGCGGCGTGCGCTCGCCACGCAGCTCAGGCAGGATCAGGCGCAAACGCCCGGCCAGCACGTCGGTACTCACATCCAGCCAGGACTTGTAGGCAATGCCGACACCCGCCACCGCCCAACGGCGGACCACATCGGCGTCGTCACTGAAGCGATCGCCGGTGACGGTCAGGCTGACTTCGCGT
This sequence comes from Pseudomonas azadiae, assembly GCF_019145355.1. NCBI lineage: Bacteria > Pseudomonadati > Pseudomonadota > Gammaproteobacteria > Pseudomonadales > Pseudomonadaceae > Pseudomonas > Pseudomonas azadiae. The sequence continues at coordinate 458,877 of NZ_JAHSTY010000001.1, forward strand.
TTGCCGTCGTGAAACCGCCAATGGTCGTGGACCCGGCGGCCAAGCATATACAGCAGGCAATTGTGCTGGGCCAGTTGCTCAAGATGCCGCGGCTCGCCGTGGCGCGCGAGGTAACTGGGGGAGGCACACAGCACGCGAACGTTGTCCGGGGCGACGGGCAACGCGACAAGGCTGGAATCCTCGGGTTCACCGTAGCGCAGGGCGATGTCCACCGGCTGGCGGAACAGGTCGGCAATCCGATCACCCAGCAGCAGACGCACACTCAGTTGCGGGTACTCACGTTGGAATTCGTCCAGCCACGGCAGCAGCTGGTTGCGCCCGAAGTCCGATGGGGCCGACAGCTGCAGCACGCCACTGACATGGTCCTGGCCGCTGGCCAACAAGCGCCGCCCTTCGTCCAGCGAGCTCAACGCAGCGCGCGCATAGGCCAGGAACCCCTCGCCTTCGGCGGTCAGGCGCAGGCTGCGGGTGGAGCGCGCCAGCAAACGCGCCCCCAGTTGCTGTTCGATACGCTTGAGCGCCGCACTGGCCACTGCCGGCGACAGGTCCATCACCCGCGCTGCCGCGGACAGGCTACCGAGGTCAGCGGCACGCACAAACAACTGCAAATCATCAAAACGCAGCATGCATTTCCACTCATTATCAAAATTTTGTTGAAACAGCCCTCTGTTTTAGCCGCTTTTATCTCGCCGATAAATAGCCAATCATCCGTGTATCCCGTTCATCACGTGTCTGGAGCTGAATATGTCCACAGCCTTTAACGTCATCGCCACGCTGATCGCCAAGCCGGGCCAACAGGCCGCCCTGGAAACGTTGCTGCGCGGCCTGCTGGAACCCACTCGCCTTGAGGCCGGTTGCGAGCAGTACGACCTGCACCAGGATCTGCAACACCCCGAAACCTTCTACATGCTCGAACGCTGGAGCGACGCCGCCGCGCTGGCCGACCACGACCAGAGCGCGCATGTCCAGAGTTTTCGCGTCCAGGCCGCTGATGTGATCGAACACTTCGAACTCAAGCGCCTGCAGTTTCTTGCCTGATCACTGCCTTTTTCCGGAGCCCTCATGAAAGCCATTGCCTACTACGCCTCACTGCCAATCACCGATCCAGATGCCCTGCAAGACATCGAACTGCCGGAGCCCGTCGCCGGCCCGCGTGACCTGCTGGTGGAAGTCAAAGCCATCTCGGTCAACCCGGTCGACACCAAGGTGCGCCAGAACGTCGCTCCGGAAAACGGCGCGGCCAAGGTGCTGGGCTGGGACGTGGCCGGCGTGGTCAAGGCGGTCGGCAGCGAAGTGACCCTGTTCAAGGCCGGGGACAAGGTGTTCTACGCCGGCTCCCTGGTGCGTCCGGGCGGCAACAGCGAACTGCACACCGTGGACGAGCGCATCGTCGGGCATATGCCAAAAAGCCTGGGTTTTGCCGAAGCAGCCGCCCTGCCGCTGACCGCCATCACCGCCTGGGAGTTGCTGTTCGAACGCCTGCAAGTGCGCGAAGGCAAAGAGGATGAAGGGCAGAGCCTGCTGATCGTCGGCGCCGCCGGCGGCGTCGGGTCGATCCTGACCCAGCTCGCGCGCCAACTTACTGCCCTGAAGGTGATCGGCACCGCGTCGCGCCCGGAAACCCAAGCCTGGGCCAAGGCCCTCGGCGCCGACTTGGTGATCGACCACAGCCAACCGCTGAGCGAGGCGCTGAAAGCCGCCGGCCACCCGCAGGTGACCCACGTTGCCAGCCTGACCCAGACCGACCATCACTTGGACCAACTGGTCGAAGCCCTGCAACCCCAGGGCAAGCTGGCGCTGATCGACGACCCCAAGGCGCTGGACGTCAGCAAGCTCAAGCGCAAGAGCCTGTCGCTGCACTGGGAGTTCATGTACACGCGCTCGATGTTTGAAACGCCGGACATGATCGAACAGCACAACCTGCTCAATCGCGTGGCCGAGCTGATCGACGCCGGCACCCTGAAAACCACGCTCGGCGAGCATTTCGGTGTGATCAACGCGGCCAACCTGCGACGCGCCCATGCGCTGCTGGAGAGCGGCAAGGCCAGGGGCAAGATCGTGCTGGAAGGGTTCTGAAAAAATCTCTGTCAGCGTTGTCCGTTACTCCCTGTAGGTAACGGACGACACCGCTAGTCAGAGAGTTGATCCTTGTCATACTTGTGAGCGTGTTCGGGTTTATATTGGCCGCCTTTGCCACGATTCTTTTACGTGAGGAAGTCAGCAATGAAAATCCTGATAAAAGCGTTAGCAAAATCCGCAGGCAATCAATGGCAGGTGCGTCTGGACAAGGACGTGTTCACCTTCCGCACCGAGGCCGAGGCCCGTGCCTTTGCCGACACCCTGCAAGCCCGCATCCAGGCGCCCCATCGTTTCCCGAACAGCCAGCAACGCTCCGCGGCGGGCTGAGCCGTTCCTCAGGCCTGCGCCTGCAAGGCTCTCGCCCGTTGCAGGCGCTGGGTCGTCATGGCAATCGTCACCGCCAGCACACCGCACAAGGTGATGACCATCGCCATCGGCATGGCGGTGCCATCGTGCAGCGCCCCCACCAACGATGCGGCCCCCGCCGCCACACCGAACTGAATGCAGCCAAGCAACGCCGAGGCGCTGCCGGCCCTGGCGCCCTGCCCGCTCATGGCACAGGCCGAGGTATTGGGCAGAATGCAGCCCAGGCTGGCGATGCAGATAAACAGCGGCACCAGCAATGGCCACAGCGCATCGGTGCGCAAGGCTGCGATACCGAGCAACGTCAAGGCCGCCACCAGGTAGACCCACACACTGCGCGACAGCAGAAACGCCGGGCCACGTTTGGCCAGCAGCCGCGCGTTCACTTGGGCAACCAGGATAAAGCCGGCGGCGTTGGAGCCGAACAGCCAGCCGTAATGCTCGGCGGGCACGCCGTAGAGTTGGATAAAGACGAAAGGCGAACCGGCGATGTAGGCGAACATCCCGGCAATCGAGATACCGCCGGTGAGGGCATACCCCAGGTAAACCCGGTCGGACAGCAGCGCAGCGTAGCGCCGCAGCGAGCCGGACAACGGCTGGCGCGGCTGATGCGCCGGAAAGGTTTCCGGCAGCCCGACCGCCACGGCGACGGCGGCCATCACGCTGAAAATCGACAGTGCCAGAAAAATCGACTGCCAACCCCACAACCCCACCATCAACCCGCCAGCCAGCGGGGCGAGGATCGGTGCCAGGCCTGTCACCAGCATAAGCTGGGAAAACACTTTGGCCGAGCCCACCGCGTCGCATTTGTCGCTGACCACCGCGCGGGAAATCACCATGCCTGCGCAACCGCCGAGGGCCTGGACGAAGCGCGCGCCGATCAGCCACTCCAGGGATGGCGCGAAGGCACAGGCAAAGGAGCCCAGGGTAAACAGGGTGACACCACTGAGCAGCGGGCCGCGTCGACCGAAGCGGTCCGCCAGCGGGCCGTAGATCAATTGGCCGATGGCCAGGCCGGCGAAATACACCGCCAGGGTCAGCTGGATGTGCTTTTCATCGGTCGCGAAAGCCTTGGCCATGGCCGGGAAGCCTGGCAGGTAAAAATCGATCGCCAACGGCGCAAAGGCGCTCAAGGCTCCCAGAATCAGGATTATGCGAAGGTTCATCGGGCACCCAAGTGAGACGGCAGCCCGATAGTCTAGCCGCGCTTGGGTGCATTGAACACGATAGCTCGCTAACTATTTTTGAGCGTCTCAAGCTAGCCTGGCGCTGTAGCCCTCTTGCGTGATCAGCTCGATCACTTGCTCGGCGGACAGCCGGCTCTCGACTCCAACCTCCTTTGCCGCCAAGTCGACCTTCACACTGGCCGCCGGGTCCTGGCCCTGCACCGCCTGGGTCACCGCTCGAACGCAATGGCCACAGGTCATTCCTTCTACGCTGAATACTTGCATGACAAGACTCCTTTGATAGTCAATAAATCAATGTAGTGAGCGGGCTTGCCCCGCGCTGGGTGGCGAAGCCGCCCCAAACCAGGCGACCGAGTTCTATCTGCAATTCGGCGTTGTCCTTATTGGGGCGGCTTCGCCACCCAGCGCGGGACAAGCCCGCTCACTACACCAATACCGATGCGGTTGGAGCGCAGTCTCGACCTTGCCACGATGGCAAGGTCAAGTTCTGAAAACTTCTGCCGGGCTGGTATTCGGTGGCTTCAAAGGCCAAGCTTCACCCCTCTTCGATTCAAACCACGGAGCATTCGCCATGCGCTGGTCATTTTTTGCCCTTCTCGGCTTGATGAGCTTGTCTGCCGCCGCGCCACAGGCCGTTGCCGCAGAAGATTATGCGGTGCTGATCATTTCCCGGGAGCGCCTGGAAGTGCCGACCACCTGTGAAATCGGGCTCTATATTCAGGATCAACTGGCCGGCCGCCTGTTTCAGGAAGAGTCCACCTCGTTCAACCTGCCTGCCGGTGATGTGTCACTGCGCCTGAAACTGCTGCCGGGGCAGTCGCCGGGTTGCCTGCCCGGCCTGCTCGCACCGCCTGCGCAGAACATCACGCTCAAAGCCGGTGATGTGCGCAAACTGCGCATCGCCCAAGGCCCGGACGGGATGTACCTCAAAGCCGCCAAACTGGGCTACTGAAGCCCTTGACCTTCCCCACAGGTCAAGGTTGATCCTAGGGACAATGTCTTCTGGAGGACTGCCCGATGAATGGATCGACCACCTTTGACCTGCCGATCAGCGGCATGACCTGCGCCAGCTGCGCCGGCCGCGTCGAACGCGCGCTGGGCAAGGTGCCGGGGGTGCAGAGCGTGAGCGTCAACCTGGCCAATGAACGTGCCCATGTTGAAGTACTCGGCCCGATAGACCCCGGCGTGCTGATCGCCGCCGTCGACAAGGCCGGCTACACCGCCACCCTGCCCCAAAGCGAAACGGCCACCGAGGTTGACCAGGCCCAGCGCCTGCATCGCGAGCGTTGGGCGCTGCTGCTGGCAATTCTGCTGGCGCTGCCGTTGGTGCTGCCGATGCTGGTGGAACCCTTCGGCCTGCATTGGATGTTGCCTGCCTGGGCACAGTTTGCCCTGGCCACACCGGTGCAATTCATCTTTGGCGCGCGCTTCTACAGCGCCGCCTGGAAAGCCGTGCGTGCCGGCGCCGGCAATATGGACCTGCTGGTGGCCATCGGTACCAGCGCCGGTTATGGCCTGAGTGTCTACCAATGGCTCACCGTCCCGGCGCCGCACCTGTATTTCGAAGCCTCGGCCGTGGTGATCGCCTTGGTGCTGCTGGGTAAATACCTGGAAAGCCGCGCCAAACGCCAAACGGCCAGCGCGATCCGCGCCCTGGAGGCCCTGCGCCCCGAGCGAGCGGTTCGGGTACTCGATGGCCGTGAGGAAGACGTCGCCATCAACGCCCTGAAGCTCAACGACCTGGTGCTGGTCAAACCTGGCGAGCGCTTCCCGGTGGACGGTGAAGTCGTCGAGGGCCAGAGCCACGCCGACGAAGCCTTGATCAGCGGCGAAAGCCTGCCGGTACCGAAACAGCCCGGCGACAAGATCGCCGGCGGCGCCATCAACGGCGAAGGCCGCCTGCTCGTGCGCACCCTTGCGCTTGGCGCCGAAAGCGTACTGGCGCGGATCATCCGCCTGGTGGAAGACGCCCAGGCCGCCAAGGCACCGATCCAGAAACTGGTGGATAAAGTCAGCCAAGTGTTCGTCCCGGTCGTGCTGGCGCTGGCGTTTGCCACCTTGCTGGGATGGTGGCTGTATGGCGCGTCCCTGGAGACTGCGATCATCAATGCCGTCGCCGTGCTGGTGATTGCCTGCCCGTGCGCCCTGGGCCTGGCCACACCGACCGCGATCATGGCCGGCACGGGCGTCGCCGCGCGATACGGCATCCTGATCAAGGACGCCCAAGTCCTGGAGCGCGCCCACCAAGTGAGCGCGGTGGTCTTCGACAAGACCGGCACTCTCACCTCCGGTACGCCGAAAATCGCCCACTTGGCGGCAGTCGACGGCAACGAGGCGTTGCTGTTGCAACTCGCCGGCGCGCTGCAACGCGGCAGCGAACATCCGCTGGCCAAGGCCGTGCTCGATGCGTGCAAAGAGCAAGGATTGACGCTCGCCGACGTGAGCGCCAGCCAATCCCTGACCGGTCGCGGCATCGCCGGCATGCTTGATGGCCAGTCACTGGCACTGGGCAATCGTCGCTTGCTGGAAGAAAGCGGCTTGAGCATGGGTGAGCTGGATGCCCGCGCCGCAGCCTGGGAAGCCGAAGGGCGCACCTTGTCGTGGCTGATCGAGCAAGGCGCAACCCCGCGCGTGCTGGGCTTGTTCGCCTTTGGTGACACCCTCAAGCCCGGTGCGCTGGCGGCCGTGCAACAACTCAAGGCCCGTCACATCAGCAGCCATTTGCTGACCGGTGATAATCGCGGCAGTGCCCGCGTGGTGGCCGAGGCCCTGGGTATTGAAGACGTGCACGCCGAAGTGCTGCCCGCCGACAAAGCGGCCACCGTCGCCGAGTTGAAAAAAACCGGCGTAGTGGCCATGGTCGGTGACGGCATCAACGACGCCCCGGCCCTGGCCGCCGCCGATATCGGCATTGCCATGGGCGGTGGCACCGACGTGGCGATGCACGCCGCCGGTATCACCCTGATGCGCGGCGATCCGCGCCTGGTGCCGGCCGCCCTGGAGATCAGCCGCAAGACCTACGCCAAGATCCGCCAGAACCTGTTCTGGGCCTTTGTGTATAACCTGATCGGTATTCCGCTCGCGGCGTTCGGCCTGCTCAACCCGGTATTGGCAGGCGCGGCAATGGCCTTGTCCAGCGTCAGCGTGGTGAGCAATGCCTTACTGTTGAAGACTTGGAAACCAGAGGCTCTGGAGGATCAACGCCCATGAACATCGGCCAAGCCGCACGCCAAAGCGGGCTGAGCGCCAAGATGATTCGCTACTACGAATCCATCGGCCTGCTCAAAGCCGCCCAGCGCACCGACAGTGGCTATCGCATCTACGGCCAGGAGGATCTGCACACCCTGGCGTTTATCAAGCGTTCGCGGGATCTGGGGTTTTCCCTGGAGGAAGTCGGCAAGCTGCTGACCCTGTGGCAGGACCGGCACCGAGCCAGCGCGGATGTGAAGGCGCTGGCGCGCCAACATATCGATGAGCTGAATCAGAAGATTCTGGAATTGGGGCAACTGCGCGATACGTTGCAGGACCTGGTGGAGCATTGCCAGGGCGATGACCGGCCGGATTGTCCGATCCTCAAGGAGCTGGCTTCGGGCCCTTGCTGCACCTGATGCCTTAACTGAATAAACACAAAACCAGATGTGGGAGCAGTACCCTGTGGGAGCCGGGCTTGCCCGCGATGCAGGCACCTCGGTATATCATTCACACCGCAGTGATGCTATCGCAGGCAAGCCAGCTCCCACAGAGATGCTGCTCCCACATTTTTGATCTTCGTTTATATGAAGATCATTGCATCCACGGCGGCGGCGGTGGTTCGTCCGACACCTTGCTCTGCGGCGCTTCATCCGCCGCGCGCACCGCCTGGCGACGCTCTTCATCCAGCCGCGCCGCTTCGATCTCGCGGATCACACCGCCCACGTCCGCCAACTCTTCCGGCTCGTCGAACTCACCGGTCAAGATGCTGGCCGGGTGCAAGGTGCCGGCTTCGTACAGCGCCCACATTTCCTTGGCGTACTTGGTCTTCTTCAATTCCGGGGCAAAGCGCCCGAAATAGGAAGCCATGTTGCCCACGTCCCGCTCCAGCATGCTGAACGCGTGGTTGTTGCCCGCCGCGTCCACCGCCTGGGGCAAGTCGATGATCACCGGGCCGGTCGGCGTGAGCAGTACGTTGAACTCGGACAGGTCACCGTGCACCAGACCGGTACACAGCATCAGCACGATCTGCGAAATCAGGAAGGCGTGGTATTCGCGGGCCTGGTCCGGCTCCAGGGTCACGTCATTCAGACGCGGCGCCGCATCGCCGTATTCGTCGGCCACCAGCTCCATCAGCAGCACGCCCTCAAGGAAGTCGTACGGCTTGGGCACGCGAACGCCCGCACCGGCCAGGCGGAACAATGCCGCCACTTCGGCGTTCTGCCAGGCATCTTCGGTTTCTTTCTTGCCGAACTTGGAACCCTTGGCCATGGCCCGGGCCTGCCGGCTGTTACGGACCTTACGGCCTTCCTGGTATTCGGACGCTTGACGAAAACTTCGTTTGTTCGCCTCCTTGTAAACCTTGGCGCAACGCAATTCGTTGCCGCAGCGCACCACATAAACAGCTGCTTCTTTACCACTCATGAGTGGGCGCAGCACTTCGTCGACCAGACCGTCTTCGATCAGGGGTTCAATGCGTTTAGGAGTCTTCATCAGCTTTTATTGTGGGTCCTGTATTACCAAACACGCGTGTGGCACTCGTTATACGGCAATCGGCGCGCCGGTGGGAGAGGCTACCGACCTCTGACCACTCAAGAATGCATCCAATAGGCCAATTTACGTTGCAATCAACGTTCAATAATCGCGGTAACGCCCTGGCCGCCCGCGGCGCAGATCGAAATCAGCCCACGGCCTTTGCCCGCCGCGTCCAGCAACTTGGCCAGGTTGGCGACGATCCGCCCACCCGTGGCGGCAAACGGGTGCCCGGCGGCCAGGGAACTGCCCTTCACATTGAGCCGGCTGCGGTCGATGGCGCCCAACGGCGCGTCAAGGCCAAGCCGGGTCGCGCAAAAATCGGCATCTTCCCAGGCCTTGAGCGTGCACAACACCTGGGCGGCGAACGCTTCGTGGATCTCGTAGTAGTCGAAGTCCTGCAGTGTCAGGCCATTGCGCGCCAGCAAGCGTGGCACCGCGTACACCGGCGCCATCAGCAGGCCTTCGGCGCCATTGACGAAATCCACCGCCGCCGCTTCGCCATCGCGCAGGTAGGCCAGGATCGGCAAACCGCGTTCCTTGGCCCAGGCTTCGCTGCCCAGCAGCACCAGCGATGCGCCATCGGTGAGCGGCGTGGAATTGCCGGCGGTGAGCGTGCCCTTTTCGCTGCGCTCGAAGGCCGGTTTAAGGGCGGCGAGCTTTTCCAGGGTCAGGTCGGGGCGCAGGTTGTTGTCGCGGGTCAGGCCGAGGAAAGGTGTGAGCAAATCGTCGTGCCAGCCTTCAGCGTAGGCGGCAGCCATTGTCTGATGGCTTTCCAGCGCCAGTTGGTCCTGCTCGGCGCGAGGAATGTGCCAGGTCTGCGCCATCAACTCGCAGTGTTGCCCCATGGACAAACCGGTACGCGGCTCGCCGTTGCGCGGCAGTTGCGGCTTGAGGTGTTGGGGACGAAGGTGCAACAGGACCTTTAATTTGTCCGCCAGGGATTTGCTGCGGTTGGCCTGCAGCAGGAGCTTGCGCAGACCTTCGTTGACGCCGATGGGCGCATCGGACGTGGTGTCCACCCCGCCGGCAATACCGCATTCGATCTGGCCCAGGGCAATCTTGTTGGCCACCAGCAGCGCGGCTTCCAGCCCGGTCCCGCAGGCTTGTTGGACGTCATAGGCCGGGGTTTGCGGCGACAGGCGCGAGCCAAGCACGCATTCGCGGGTGAGGTTGAAGTCGCGTGAATGCTTGAGCACCGCGCCGGCGGCCACTTCACCCATGCGCAGGCCGTGCAGGTTGTAGCGCTCGATCAGGCCTTCCAGGGCTGCGGTGAGCATCGCCTGGTTGCTCGCCGTGGCGTAGGGGCCATTGGAGCGGGCGAACGGAATGCGGTTACCGCCAATGATCGCGACACGGCGCACTTGAGTCATGGAAAGCTCCCTGATGGATGTGGGGTGAGTCTCTCAGACTAGCCTAGGCTTAATCGAACGACTGCGACCCGCGAATGGTCAACCCCTTTGAACCCCAGCCTTTGGAGAGCGTTCCATGTCTGACCGTTATATCGACTTCGCCAACTCAAGCCTCGGCCATCGCCTGGTCGCCGCCATTGGCCTGCCGTCGCCGGTACGCCTGGAGCGCTGGGAAGCCGGGCGCCTGCGTCCGGTCGAAGGCGCGTTGCTGCTGGGGGGTGGCGCGCTGGCAACCCAGGTGCAGGCGTTCGCCAATAAACTGACCGATGCCACTTACACCTATGGCACCGAGGCATCGACCTGGATTCCCGGCCATGGGCCCAAGCTCAAGGCCGTGGTATTCGATGCCAGCGATCTGCAGCACACCGACCAACTCAAGCAATTGCGCGAATTTTTCCAGCCGCTGCTGAAAAACCTGGATAACAGCGCGCACCTGGTGATCCTCGGTCGCGCGCCGGAAAGCCTCGGCGACCCGTTTGCCGCCAGCGCGCAACGCGCCCTGGAAGGCTTCAGCCGCTCGCTGGCCAAAGAGCTGCGCAACGGCGGTGTGTTGCAATTGCTCTACGTTGGCGACGGCGCCGAAGACCAACTCGAAGGCGCGCTGCGCTTCTTCCTCTCACCGAAAAGCGCCTATATTTCCGGTCAGGTGATTCGCCTGCAAGCCTGCGCCACGCCGGTCGAAGATTGGACACGGCCCCTGGCCGGACGCAAGGCTTTGGTGACCGGCGCCGCGCGTGGCATTGGCGCCTCCATCGCGCAAACCCTGGCCCGCGACGGCGCCGAGGTGATCCTGCTCGATGTGCCCCAGGCCAAGGCCGACCTCGAAGCCCTGGCCGCGCGCCTGGGCGTTCGGACCGTCGCGCTGGATATCTGCGCCGAAGACGCCGCCAGCCAATTGATCGAGCAACTGCCCGATGGCCTCGACATCCTGGTGCACAACGCCGGCATCACCCGCGACAAAACCCTGGCCAACATGACCCCGGAATACTGGGATGCCGTGCTGGCGGTCAACCTCAACGCGCCGCAAGTGCTGACCAAGGCGCTGCTCGACAGCGGGACCCTGCGCGACAACGCCCGTGTGGTGTTGTTGGCGTCGATCAGCGGCATCGCCGGTAACCGTGGGCAAACCAACTACGCCGCCAGCAAGGCAGGGTTGATCGGCCTCGCGCAGGCTTGGGCGCCGCTGCTCAAACCGCGCGGCATCAGTATCAACGCTGTGGCGCCGGGCTTTATCGAAACCCAGATGACGGCGCATATTCCGTTTGCCTTGCGTGAGGCCGGGCGACGTATGAGTTCGTTGGGCCAGGGTGGCCTGCCGCAGGACGTCGCCGAAGCGGTGGCCTGGCTCGGTCAACCGGGTTCCGGTGCGGTAAGCGGCCAGGCGCTGCGGGTATGTGGGCAAAGTCTGCTGGGAGCATAAACATGCATTGGAAGACCTTAGGCACTGCGCCGTTCCTGCCGCCGCTGTACTGGCGGGCGGCGCTCAAACGCAAGATCACCGGCAGCACCTTGCCCGAGCAAGGGTTGCGCTGCCAGGTGAGCATCGATCCCAGACACGTGGCGGCGTATCGCAAGGTCTGCGGTTTCGCCGACGGCCCGATACTGCCGGCGACTTATCCCCACATCCTGGCGTTCGGCCTGCAGATGCAATTGCTGACTGACCACAACTTCCCCTTTCCGCTGCTGGGGCTGATTCATCTGAATAACCGCATCCGCGTCCATCGGCCCCTCGGTGGTATCAGTGAGTTGTCCGTCGGCGTACACGCCCAGAACCTCACGCCTCACCCCAAGGGCGCCACCTTCGACCTGATCACGACAGCCGAAGACGCCCTTGGACCGTTATGGGAAGCCGAAAGCCGCATGCTGTGCCGGGGCGTGAAACTGGAGGGCGAACCTGGGAGTGACCTCATCCAACCCTCCCCCACCCAGGTCAGCGAACTGACTCGCTGGAAAGCCCCCGCCGATATCGGCCGCCGTTACGCACGGGTTTGCGGCGACTACAACCCGATCCACCTCAGCGCCCTCACCGCCAAGCTGTTCGGCTTCCCGCAGGCCATTGCCCACGGGCTGTGGAACAAGGCGCGCACCCTCGCGGCCCTCGGCGAACATTTGCCCGCTGCCAATATCGAGATAGACGTGGCGTTCAAAAAGCCCGTGCGCCTGCCTGGTGAAGTGACGTTATTAAGCAGCGCCCCCGGTTCCGCCGGTGAGTTCTGGTTGAAAGGCCCGGGCGATATTGAACATATGGTGGGCAAATGGCGGCCGCTCGCGTAAAGCCGGCCTGATGTGGAAGCTTTTCCACGGCTATCGGAAGGATTTATACAGGGGAAACAGGTTGTTCAACGTATCGAGCAACCGCACCAGGTAGATCGGCTTGCGGAACAGATCCAGCACTTGCAGACGGAGCAAGTCACTCACATCGTCCATGTCGGCATGGCCAGACATCACGATCACCGGCAGGTGCGAGCGTGAGGTGTGTTCGCGCAGGCGTTTGATCAAGGATATCCCGCTTTCCTCGGGCATGCGCAAGTCGGTGATGACCAGGGCGATATCGGGGTGGAGTGTCAATTCTTGCAAGGCGAAGGTGACGGAAGTCGCGGTGTAACAGACAAACCCTTCATTCTCGAGGGATTCGGCAAGCTCAATCAGGGCGTCCTCCTCGTCGTCCACCAAGAGAATTTGCTGGCGGGTGGGCGAAGAGGCGCTCATGGCGGTACCTGAACTTGGATGAACTTTAATGGGGGCGCCCAGAATATGAACGGATGATTATGAGCTGGTCATTCCGTTAGAGACCTTATCGAAGATGGATGTAATCTTATCTCCCAACCCCGCACCTGCAGCGACGATAACCAATGCAACCATCGCGACGATAATTGCGTATTCAATACCCGACGCGCCATCTTTGCGCCGAAAGAAAAGTTGAGCTTGCGCATAAAACTTCAACATCAGGTCAAGCAACATAAGACTTCTCCCTAAAACGCCACTGAAAGCCGGAAGGGCTCTACCACCAGAAAATTGCGGCGTGCCACTAGAGCATTGTCAACAAACCTCAGCCTCACAACTGTAAGAACGCATTAATCACAAAGTATTAGTCGCACGTTAATGCCCCCTAAACACTCGGGATCGAAAAGACTGAAGTTGGTCACCCTGATAAATTTTCGGCTCCTTAATGGCATTTCGTCCTAGCTGAGCTACCGTCAAATAGCCAAATCGTTAGATGTTCATCACAGCCATGTTGCGAAGTAGCCCATTGGATTAACAGGGCGTGTAGTGCAACGGGATAGGGAGAGCCGTCATGAACAGTCGCATCAGCATGGTCCTGGCCGGCTTGTTGCTGATCGGAGCCTTGATCGCCGGATACTGGGGGCTGATGTTAAGTAGCCCACCGGCGCCTGCCGCAGCACCTGTCGTTTCTGTCGATAATAGCCTCGCTGCCGTTGAAGACCAGACCCGCCAACCGGTGGTGGTTCTGGTGCATGACGTGCCGGCCCTGATTCCACTGACCGCAGCCGACCTGGCCGTGGAAAAACTGCGCACCGTGCCCGCCGGCAGCCTGAACCGGATCGACCAGGCCATCGGCCGCGTGCCGTTGCGCACGCTCGGTGCCGGCACTTGGCTCACCGAAGACAGTTTCAGTGGCGGTGGCCCGCTCGCGCGGATGATCCGCCCAGACGAACGCGCACTGGCTGTTGCGGTGGATGAGGTGATCGGCGCAGCCGGCCAACTGGCACCTGGCGATTACGTGGACGTGTTGCTGTTCCTGCGCCAGGACGCCAGCAACGCCGAGCAGTCGGCGCAGATCGTCCTCCCGGCCATGCGCCTGCTCAGCGTCGGTGACCAGTTGGGCCTGGCCAACGACGGCCAACCCGCAGTGCCACCGCCGGTCACGGTTGAAGAACGCGCCCAGGCCGCCCAACGTCGAGCCGCCGCACGCACCGTGGTGCTGGCAGTGCCAGAGCCCTTGTTAAGCCGGCTGATGCTCGCCGCTCAGGCCGGCACCTTGCGCCTGGCCGTGCGCAGCGCCGAGGAGCAACGGCTCAGCCGCTACTGGGCCGGGGAAAACGATGCGCCGCAAAAACTCGAAAGCGCCAACCGCGACCTCTACCAATTCACTCAGTTGGCCCTGACCGGCGCGCCAACACGAATCGCACCGGCCAGTGGCTCACCCGGCGTGCGCCGTGGCGTTGAAGTGATTCGCGGCGCCCAGGCGGCGCCACAAACTCCGTGATCAAGCAAGGATGCGTTGAATGAGCCATCGCCATGCCCCCCTCTTCACGCACATGGCCTGGGCCTTGATTCTGTCGAGCCTGACGGTCGGCATGGCCGTGGCGGCGCCGGGCAACTGCAGTGCCCTCGGCCAGTTGCCCGCAGTGATCGAAGTAGGAGAAGGCCTGCAACACGAGCTGCAGTCGCCGGTGGCAATTACGCGCCTGGCCATCGGCGATCCGAAAATCGCCGACGTGCGGGTCAACGGCGAGCGTCACTTCCTGCTCACCGGCGTCTCGTCCGGCGCCACCAGCCTGATGGTGTGGACCGCCTGCGCCAGCGCGCCGCGCCAAAGCATGGTATTCGTCAAGGGCAAGGCCACCTCGGCGCTGACCAGCCCGGCGCTGTCGCCATCGGAAGATCCGCTGCTGCCCAGCCAGGTGCAGACCGACATCCGCTTTGTGGAAGTCAGCCGCACCAAGCTCAAGGAAGCCAGCACCCGGTTCCTGGGCACGGGCACCAACTTTTTCCTCGGCAGCCCCAACCTGCTGTCGCCCTCCGAAGGCGTCTTCAAACTGCCGGTGAGCCCGGACAGCTTCAACATCGGTTTTGGCGGAGGCCGGGTCTCGGCCATGATCAACGCCCTGGAACGCAGCGGTTTCGCCTACACCCTCTCACGCCCGAGCCTGGTGGCCATGAGCGGCCAGAGCGCGACCTTCCTGGCCGGTGGCGAGGTGCCGATCCCGGTGCCCAGCGCCGGCAGCGACACCATTTCCATCGAATACAAGGAATTCGGCATCCGCCTGACACTGACCCCCACGGTGATCGACCGCAACCGCATCACGCTCAAGGTGGCGCCGGAAGTCAGTGAACTGGACTACAGCAATGCGGTGCAGATCCAGGGCATCCAGGTGCCGGCCCTGACGGTGCGCCGCACCGACACCAGCGTGTCCCTGGCCGATGGCGAAAGCTTTGTGATCAGCGGCCTGATCAGCACCAACAACCGCTCCACCGTCAGCAAGTTTCCCGGCTTGGGCGATATCCCGATCCTTGGGGCTTTTTTCCGCGACTCCACTATCAGCCGCGAAGAAAAAGAATTGCTGATGATCGTGACCCCGCACCTGGTACAGCCGCTGGCCGCCAATGCCCAGCTGCCGTCCTTGCCCGGCGAAAAACTGCGCAGCTACGACCCGAACTGGTACCGGATGTTCTTCCTCGAAAACGGCAATTTCGACCGGCGCAGCGGGCTTTCCCAATGAGCGATAGCCTGAGCCAGACCTTCCTCGCCATCACCCGCAACAGCACTGACCTGGAGTGGCTGCAAGGCGCACTGGCTCCCCTTGGCCAGGTCGTCAGCGCCGGCACCGGCAGCCTGGACGAATTGCTCGCCCTGGTGGACGTGACCTTCGCCGGCCTGGTGTTTGTCGGCCTGGACCGGGAAAACGTGGTGGCGCAGAGCGCGCTGATCGAAGGCGCCCTGGAAGCCAAGCCGATGCTCGCGGTGGTCGCCCTCGGCGATGGCATGGATAACCAGCTGGTACTCAACGCCATGCGTGCCGGCGCCCGCGACTTCGTTGCCTACGGCTCGCGCTCCAGCGAAGTGGCCGGCCTGGTGCGACGCCTGAGCAAGCGCCTGCCCGCCGTTGCGCACAACGCTCAACTGGGCGGCCTGACCGTGCTGTTTGGCACTCAAAGCAACGCCGATGGAGCAATGCTGGCAACCCACCTGGCGCTGGTGGTACAGAAACGCGGGCAGCAGACGCTGTTGCTCGACCTGGGCCTGCCGCGCAGTGACAGCCTGGCCTTGCTGGGCCTGGAAAGCACGTTCAATTTCGGTGACGCATTGCGACATTTGCGGCGTCTCGATACCACCTTGATCAACAGCGCGTTCACCACCGCGCTGGACGGGCTGCGCATCCTGGCGTACGCCACCGGTGACGAGCCGCTCAAACTCACCAGCGCCGCCGAGTTGTTCATGCTGCTCAGCGCCCTGCGCCAACACTTCCAGCACATCGTGGTGAATATCACCGGGCAACCCGACAGCGAAGCGCTGCGCACCTTTGTCAGCCACTGCGACAAGCTGCTGTGGTGCACCGACCAGAACGTCCTGGACTGCCGTCGCAACCTGGCCGTAATCAACCGCTGGCGCGAAAAGGGCATGAACCTCGAGCACGCCAGGCTGGTGGTGGACCGCTACATCAAAAGCTGCGCACCTGATACCGCCGCCCTCGAAAAAAGCTTCGGCCTCGAATGCGTCGCCGTACTGCCCCTGAGCGCGGAGCTGCGCCTGAACGTGAAAAACCAGGGCCAGACCTTGTTCGCCCTCGCGCCCCGTGAACCCTTGTCCCAAGCCGTACGCAGCTTGGGCGAGCGCCTGGCAAAACGCTCCGAGGGCCTTGCGAAACCCTCGATGCGCTGGATTGAACGCATCCTGGGAGCAAGAAAATGAACGAAAAACTGTTTGGTGGCCCGGCTCGCGGCGCCGTCGGTAACACCGATCACGATGGGCTGAAACTGGTGCTGCACCGTTTCATCATCGACGCCATCGAGGAGTCGGGTAAAAACCTGCTCGAGGGCACGCGCCAGACCTTGGCGCAATTTGTGATCGATAAGGTGTCCGAATACATCACGCGCATGCGCCTGGCGATCTCGCGCTATGAAATGGAGCGCCTGGCCGAAGAGATCGTCGACGAGCTCACCGGTTTCGGTCCGCTGGAGGTGCTGCTGCGTGACGCGTCGGTGACCGAAATCCTGGTCAACGGGCCGCACCGGGTATTTGTCGAACGCGATGGCCTGCTGCACCAGAGTGACCTGCGCTTTATCGACGATCACCACGTGGAGCGCGTGATGCAACGCATCCTCGCGCCATTGGGTCGGCGCCTGGACGAGTCCTCGCCGATGGTGGATGCGCGCTTGCCCGACGGCAGCCGGGTCAACGCGATCATCCCGCCGATTGCCCTGGACGGGCCGTGCCTGTCGATTCGAAAATTTCGCAAGGACATGCTCAAGAGCAGTGATCTGGTCGCCATGCAGACCATCGACCAGAACATTTTCGAGTTCTTCCAGCATGCCGTGGGCAAGCGCTGCAACATCCTGATCAGCGGTGGTACCGGCACCGGCAAGACCACCTTGCTGAATATTCTGAGCCAGTTGATCAACCCCCACGAGCGCCTGGTGACCATCGAGGACGTCGCCGAACTGCAATTGGGCCACCCGCACGTGGTACGTCTCGAAACCCGCCCGCCGAATGCCGAAGGCCACGGCGAAGTGCGCTCCAGCGACTTGATCCGCAACGCCCTGCGGATGCGCCCGGACCGCATCATTCTCGGCGAAATCCGGGGCGTGGAAGTGCTCGACGTGATGACGGCGATGAACACCGGCCACGACGGCTCCATGAGCACCGTGCACGCCAACAATGCCCAGGACGCGCTGCTGCGCCTGGAAACCCTGGTAGGCCTGACGGGTCGCGTGATCGCGGAGAAAACCCTGCGCCAGATGATCTGCGCCGCGCTGGACGTGATCATCCAACTGACGCGCATGCCCGATGGCCGCCGCTGTGTCAGCGAGGTGGTGGAAGTGGTCGGCGTGCGCGACGACGTGTATGTCACCAATACCCTGTTCCGTCTGGACCGGCGCACCGGTGTGGGTTTTCTGCGCGAGGCCCTGAACCCGGCCGGCGACAAACTGCGCCGCGAGTCGGCCTTGCAGTCCTAGGGAGCAGATGATGACGGGACCGGTGTTGCTGCTCATCTGCCTGCTGCTGATCGGCTTGTCGTTCTGGCAGCTTCAGCATGGCCTGCGTAAAGCTCGCACGGACCGTGTGCTGGAGCGCCTCGGCCTCGGCCAGCCAGTGAAACAGGAAACCGCCACGACATGGACAGGCCTTGAGCTTATGTTCCAACGCGCCGGGCTCGGCAAACCCACGGACCGCCTGGGCCTGTGGTTGAGTCTCTGGGTGGTTGGCGTGCTGTTCGGCTGGCTGCTTGCCGACGGACTGGGCCTGGTCGCGATGACCGTGGGGCCGCCGCTGGTTTTGCGCTTGTATATAGCCTGGCGTTACCAGCGCCGCGTACAGCGCATGGTCGAGCAGCTGCCACAACTGTTGGACCACAGTGTACGCAGCCTCAAATCCGGTCGGACCTTGGCCGATGCCGTACTGGGCGGCATCGAGGGTATTGAAAACCCACTCAAGGATGCCATGGGCCGTGTGCAGCGCAACGTGCGCATGGGGGTCAGCCTGCCGGATTCAGTCAGCGATTTCGCCGAGTTCTTTGAGCGCGACGAATTTCGTCTGTTCGCCCTGGGGCTCAAGGTCAACCATCGCTACGGCGGCAACGCCAGCGAGCTGCTGGAAAACCTGATCAAAATGATTCGCGAGCGGGAACAGGGCGCCCGTCAACTCAAGGCCATGACCGGCGAAACGCGCATGACCGCCTACGTGCTCGGCGGGCTGCCGGTGCTGATCGTCGGTTACTTCATGGTGGTCAACCCTGGCTACTTGATGACCATGTGGAACGACGACACGGGGCGCCTCATGCTGTTCAGCGCACTGGCCATGGACCTCGGGGGTACTTTTGTGATGTGGCGCATGCTGAGGAGCGTCTGAAATGGCCCTGCTCGCCAGCGTCCTGATGTTGCTTGCCGCCCTGGTGTTGGTAGGCGGCCAGTTGCTTGAGAGGCGCCGTCGCGAGCGCCGGGTGGCTGAACGCTTGCAAGGGCAGATGGCGGCGGGTGACAAGCTCGGCACGTTCATGCGCCAACTGGGCGGCAGCACCCTGGCGCAGCGCTCGGTCAGCCTGGACAACGAAACCCAGACCCTGCTGAACCGCGTCGGTTGGCGCAAGGCCAACCAGCGCTCGCTGTTCGCTGCCTTCCAGATCGGTTTGCCGATCGTGCTGCTGGGCCTGACCCTGATTGGCCAGCGATTGCTGTTTCCTCACGCGGACCCTGCATGGATTGCCCCGATGTTTGCCCTGGGTATCGGCTACCTGCTGCCCAAACGTGTGCTTGCCGCAGCCGCCAAACATCGCCAGCAGACCATTGCCAAAGAGATCTCAACCTTTATCCCGCTGCTGCGCATCCTGTTCGAATCGGGCATGGCGATTGAACAATCGCTGCGCGTACTGGGCAACGAAGCCCAGCGCTTGCTCCCCGCGCTCACCCATGAACTGCGCCTGATCCTGGCGCGGGTCGATTCCGGGCTGGAACTGAGCGAAGAGCTGGGCAAGACGGCGCGCTTGCTGGAAGTGGATGAATTCACTGACACCTGCATCATCCTGCAGCAGCTGATCCAGCAAGGCGGCGGCGCGATGAAATCCTTGCTGGCGCTCAAGCAACTGCTCGACGACCGGCGCCTGACCCGCCTGCAGGAGTACATCTCGAAGATGTCGGCAAAAATGTCGGTGGTGATGATGGTGTTTCTGTTCCCCGCCTTGCTGATCGTGCTTGGCGGCCCGGCCTTTATCGGCATCGCGCGCGCGTTGAGCAATTTTTGAGGCCACCTTTGAGGAGAGATTGATGAAAGTATTGATTGCCGGCCTGGCCCTGCTGATGCTCGGCGGCTGCGCCACAAACGGCCAATCCCCCTGGGCCGCGCTGACCTCATCCGGCAGTTGCGCCAAACCAGGTTCGGACCAGGAACTGGCGCTCAACCTGTCCGATGACTTGGCCAATGAAGGCAAGCTGCACGCCAGCCTGGCCAACCTGCAAAGCCTGCCCGAAGCCTTGCCCCAGGTGCGACAGCGCAAGGCGCGCAACTACCGCCTGCTCGGGCGCAGCGAGGCCGAGCCGTTGTACCGCAGCCTGCTCGGCACCTGCATGACCGCCGAGGGCGAGCATGGCTTGGGGCAACTGGCGGCGGCCAAGGGCGACAACGGCCTGGCCATGACTCATCTGCAGCGGGCGGCGCGGCTGGCGCCGACTGACGAAAAAATCCGCAATGACCTGGGCGTGGTGTACCTCAACCAATTGCGCGTGGAAGACGCGCGCTTTGAATTCATGACCGCTATCGAACTCAAGCAGGGCGACCCGCTGGCCGCCGTCAACCTGGTGACGCTGTTGATCTATCAAGACGACTGGGGCCAAGCGGCAAAAGTGGTCAGCCAGATGGGCCTGAGCCCCGAGCAAGTCACCGAGGCCCAGGCCCGCGCGCAGCAGCTACAGGGTATCGGTGCGGCGGCGCGCAAAGTGGCGGCGGTCAGCGCTGCACGGTCGATAATTCATCAAGTGAGGAGTGAGTGATGAAAGCACATTACCTTGTCGGCCTGGCGCTGCTGCCATTGAGCGCACTGGCCATCGAACCGGGCCCGTCATCCGCGCAGCAAGCCGAGACGGAAAACTGGCTGACGTTGCAAGTCAACGGGCGTGCGGCTTCGCCGACGCCGCAAAGAACCACGCCCGCGGAACGCGAACAGGCCTTGCAGCGTTGGCTGGACAGCAACAAACATCCGATTCCGGAGTTCTTCGACCAGGCAGTCGGCGGGGCATCGGCGGGCGGCGGCAGCAATTAGTGCGCCGTCACCCGCTGGGCCATTGCCGGATGGTTAGGTGCCAAGGCCAATGCCAATTGGGTGCGGTTGTGCATGTGGGTCAGGCGCAACACCTGGGACACATACAGCTTGACGGTGTTTTCGGTGATCCCCAGCTCACAGGCGATCTGATAGTTGGTCTGGCCCTTCCCCACCAGGCGTGCAACGTCCAGCTGGCGCGGTGACAGCTTCGTGAAGATCCCAGGGATTTGCCCCGGCCTTGCTTCTTCGGCGACCGGCTCGCCATTCTCCGCCTGGCCGGCGCTTGGGCTGCGGCGCACTTTGTCGAGGTCCTGATACAGGTCATTGATGGATTCAGAGAGGTGTTGCAACTTCTGGTTCAAACGCCCCAGTTGCAGCTCTTTTTGCCGCTCCTCCAATGCCGCTTCCTGGCGCTGCAGGCCTTCGAGCAACTCATCGAGGTTGATCGGCTTCTGGTAGTAATCCGAGATCCCCGCGCGCAGTGCTTTTATCACATCCTGTTTATCGGCACGCCCGGTCAGCATGATCGCCTCGAACGCCCGCGCCCTGCCCGCCACCTTCTGCAGGGCCTGCACCAGTTCGATGCCGTCCATGTCCGGCATGTGCAGGTCCAACAACACCAGGCCAATGTCGGTGTCTTCGCCAAAACGCTGCAAGGCGTGCCGGCTGGACTCACATGGCACACAGCGATAACCGTTGCTTTCAATAAATTCACAGAGCTCTTCCACAATCAACGGCTGATCGTCGACCACGAGCACTTTTACCGCCGAGGTAAGCTTGTTCACACGCAACTCCATGTCTGCAAAGTCAACAGGTTGACCTATCCCTTTTAACGAAAAATCCTATACATCTGCCCAATAAACGTAGACGGACTTTCTGACTCTGTACATAGCGCTAGAGCCGCTGGTCGACTAATGGATCCAAACCCAATACAGCGCAAACCCTGTCAATACAAAGGGTGCAAAAGGCTGTTTTTTTGACGCTTGCCTGGCCGCCTCGCCTCGACGCCCGCTAAACCTTTGACGGATAAGGACCCAGGCGCCTTGGAACACGGCGGCACCGATCAACGACCACAACAATGCATCCAGGCTACTGGCCAGGGCCAGGGCGGCCAGCAATTTCACGTCGCCCGCACCAAAGCGGCCCAGCGCATAACCGGGCAAGGTCAGCAACAGCGCCACGGCAAACGCCCAGCCGCCTTCGCTGCCGGGCGCACCCAGCCAGGTAGCGCCCACCCATGACAGGTAGATCAACGCCAGCAGCGCTGCTCCCAGGGTCAAGCCGTTGGCAATTTGCCGTTGATGGATATCCTGCGACGCACACAGTCCCAGCCAGAGCAGTATCACCACGCCATGAATCACGTAAAAAACATCCCTTTTCGCTGATTGATTCTATGCTGATATCCAGTAGTAGCCGTCAGGGTAGACGCCGTCATGAAAACAAGCCTCCCTAGAAAACAAAAAGGTGCCGCGGCGATTGAGTTCGCCCTGGTCTTCGGGATCTTTTTTGCAGTGTTCTATGGGTTGATCAGCTACAGCCTGCCGATGTTGTTGATGCAGTCGTTCAACCAGGCGGCAGCGGAGGCCGTGCGCCAGGCCATGTCGGTGGACCCGGTGGCCGCCGGCACCGCCTACGGCACGCAGGTGGCCAACCGCGCCAAGACGACGGCGATCCTGCAGTTGGACTGGATTCCACCCAGCTTCCAATTCACCGAAGACTTGATCAGCGCCACCTACAACGGCACCACGCTGACCGTCACCATCTCCTACCCCACCACCCGCCTGCATTCGGTGTTCCCGACGTTGGTGGTCCCAGGCATAGGCCCCGTACCGAACCTGCCGGCCAACCTGACTGCCCGTTCGAGTCTCCAATTTTGACCTCGGCGGATAAACTTTTCGGGCGCCTGCTCGGCCGCACCAGCGCCACGCCTCTCGTCCCACCGGGCGTGCCCACGCCAGGACTGCACCTGCAACTGGATCCCCTGGGCCACGTGCTGACCATCAGCGGCACCCTGCGCTCACAACTCGCGACGCAGGCGGTGGGCGAACCCCGGCCGCTGCTGCGTGAACTGCTGTGCGCCGGCAGCGCCCTGAGCATCGAAGGCAGCCCCGCCGACTGGCAACACCAGAGCCTGGACCTGGATTTCCAGGGGGTTGCCGGTCAGGTCTTGCATACCCGGGGCTGGATCGAACCCGAGGGTGCCGGCTGGTGCCTGCGCCTGCAGGACGTTGGCGACTTGCTCGCCGGCCGCCAACTGGCCCAGCACCGAGAGCAGAATCACCAACTGGCGTGCCAGATGAGCGAGCAGCTACGGGTGTGCAGCCTGCCCCGTGTGCCCGATGTGTTCAACGAGCACCTGCGCAGCCTGGCGCAGCGCTGGCGAGTCCCCTGCATCGCCCTGGCGTTGCTCGATGAAGAAGACCTGGGCTGGCGGATCTACAGCCACTACGCGGCCCACGATGCCCCCGCCTTGTGGCAGACCGGCCAGGCCCTCGGCACCTGCCTGGACAGCGCCAACGGCATCGCGCCGCTGAGCCTGGCCCAAGCGCGTAGCGACAACCCGCGCCTGCACGGTATTTTCGGCAATGCCGATGGGCTCCTGGTGCCGTATCGCGACAGCCGGGGCGTCGCCGCCTGGCTGCTTTGCGGCTTCTTTAGTGGTCAATCGCAGACCAGCGAACGGGACTGGTTGAACCTCACTGCCGCCCTCGCCGCCCCGCTGCTGAGCCGCTTGCGCGAACAGCGCTATCACCGCCAGCTCGAGCGCATGGAAGCCCTGCAAGGGCTGCTCGGCACCGGCTGGTGGGAGCTGCTGCCGAACACCCATGAAATCCAGCTCGCACCGCAGTTACTGCACAGCCTCGGTGCGGAGGATGGGCCGAGCCCCCAGACGCTAAGCCAGTGGCTGGAACTGATCCACCCCGCCGATCGCCAGGAACTCGGCAGTCGCCTGCACGACCTGCAAACCCTGGGCAAACCGCTGCTGGCCAGCGTGCGCCTGCAACGCAACGACGCCGACCACAACCCGCTCTGGTATCGCGTACAGGGCCAAGTGCTGGGCGTGGGCGACAACCGGCGCTGGATCGGCTTCATGCTCGACATCAGCGACATCAAGAACCAGCAAACGCAAGCCGCGGCCGCCCATGCACGCCTGGACAACCTTATTGCCAGCTCACCGGCGGTGATCTATGTGCAGCGCTACGTCAACGGTGCCCTGCACCCGGCATTCTTCAGCGACAGCCTGTTACCGCTGCTGGGCTGGACATTGGCCGACTGCAACCACGACAGCCTGGCCTCCCTGATTCATCCCGAAGACCGCGACCTTTACTTCGAACGCACCCGCCAGCTGTTGCGAGAAGGCGCGGTGCGAAGCCGCTATCGCCTGCGCGATAAACAGGGTCAGTACCATTGGCTGCTGGATGAAGCCAAGTTACTGCGCGATGACCTCGGCTTGCCGCTCGAAGCGGTCGGGTTATGGTTGGATGTCACCGAGGCAACACTCGCCGCCGAGCAGGTCAAACAAAGCGAAGAGCGCTACCGCATTCTGGTCGAGGACTCCCCGGCAATGATCTGCCGCTACCGCCCGGACTTGACCCTGACCTTCGGCAACACCCCGCTGGCCAACCACCTGGAATGCCTGCCCGCGCAACTGCCGGGGCTGAACCTGGGCCATTGGCTGTCCGACGAACAACGCCAGGCCTTTGTGCAACGCATCGGCCAATTGACCGTTGAATTTCCGGTCAGCACCGCCGAAATCAGCCTGGAACTGCCTGGCCGCGAACATGCCTGGTGGGTCTGGTCGGACCGTGGCGTGTTCGATGAACAAGGCCGGCTGGTGGAAATACAGGCGGTGGGACGCGACAACACCGAAGTTCGGCGCTCCCAGCAACAGCTGACCCAAAGCGCCAAGATGGCCACCCTGGGTGAAATGGCCACGGGCCTGGCCCATGAGATCAACCAGCCGCTGAATGTGATGCGCATGGCCATCGTCAACATGCTCAAGCGCGTGAGCAGCGGCGATGCGCAGGCCGACTACCTCACCGAAAAACTGCAGCGCATCGACGCCCAGGTCCAGCGCGCCACGCGCGTCGTGGACCACATGCGCGTATTCGGCCGCCGTTCAGAGATCGAACAACACCCCTTCGACCCGGCGCAGGCGGTGGAAGGCATGCTGTCGCTGCTCGGCGAAGGCCTGCGCGGCAAGGGTGTGGAGTTACGTATCGCGCCAGCGGACGTTGCGGTACAGGTCAAGGGTTACGTCGATCAGCTTGAGCAGGTGCTGATCAACCTGGTGGTCAATGCCCGTGACGCGCTGTTGACCAAACGGGACACCGATCCGGCGTTCCGCCCGTGCATCGCGATGCATTGCGAGCATGACAGCCGTCATATCCGCATCTGGGTGGAGGATAACGGCCCGGGCATTGATCCACGGTTGCTGGAGCGGATCTTCGAACCGTTCTTTACCACCAAGCCGATTGGCGTGGGCACGGGGCTGGGGTTGTCGGTGAGCTACGGGATCGTGGAAAACATGGGCGGACGCTTGAGCGTCGCCAACGGGGAGCACGGGGCGAGGTTTTGTGTGGAGTTGCCGGTGATCTAGATCACCAGGTAGGCGCGGCCCATATGGCAACTGAGGTTGGCGCCGACTTCGGCGTTGCCTAAATTGATGCCAAGCGCGCTGAGCAGTCCATTAACAATCGGATCCAGCAACGGCGACAGAATACTTTTTATCGCCGTTGCTAATGTATTCGTGATGGTTGCAAGCAAACCCGAGACGCTGGATAGGGCCCCGCTCGGTGTCTTGCCGGGCGGTGGAACGTAGGACACCTGAGTCCCGCCCAAAGTATTGACCAGACCGCCTACAACGTTTGACGCTGGGAGGGCTGATTTATAGGTTGGAGCCTGATTCATTTCGTTAACGGGCGAAAAAGTCAGGCTTTGGCTGCTTCCACCGACATTCGCATGCACAACGGATAACGACAGACTGCCTCCAGCACCTGCCTTACGCGGCGCACATCCCAAAATCCCCGCACATGTCTGCACCCCGATATCCACCAACGCAACGGGCTGAACAACGGCCTGCGCCGCAGAGAAGAATGCCTGCGCAGAATCAACTTTCCCGACGGATACGTCCGCCAGCGCCGTACCTACCTGCACAGTCAGTGACTTCGTCGCATTGCTCGCACAACTGAAGTCCGTTACATAAGATTTTGCACTTGCGACTTCAATGCTGATGTCCAAGCCAGTCAACAGCTCAAGATCGGTACGGTCACAAGGTTTCAGAACCAGACACAAAAGCGGATCGAGTAGCCCTACCAGCTTGAGTTGCAACAAATTATTCACTACACCTGTAACCGGGGTCGTCAGCGCCGAAACAGCAGACGTGAGCGCACTCACCCCCTTGAGTACCGGCAGTTGAATAGACACTAAGGTACGCACTTGTGCCGTGCGCACAAAAATCTGATCCGTCGGCGGGGTTTTTGACAGCCCCGCTTTGGCTAATACAGGGTTACCAATCGCCGACAACTGCGGTGGCTCAATGACCTTGGTCTGGACCGAGACATTGCCTATCAACGGTACATTCAGTTGCGTCGCGGCGTTCAACGCGTTTTTGCTACTGGACAGTTGAGCAACGGTCTCCAGCAATTGAAACAACTGAACATTGGTATTCAACGCAGCAGCCGGTGTGCCCGTCGCAACTTTTAGCAAATCACCTACGGTCAGCAGCTTGGTACTGGGCGTAATTGCCTGGATCTTGACCGCGTCATTGATGATGGCCGTTGCCACCGAGCCGTTCTTTTGCAAAACCGTCACAGCAGCTTCGATCAGCTCATTGGCGGATACTGCCGTTTTAAGCAACGTATCGTAATCACCCGCTTTTACGTTCAACTTGATCGCCAATTGGTCCAAGTAGCCGAGCAAATTCACGTTTGTGCCAAGTAACCCGTTCCAGCCCGCAGCGGTAAGCGACAGGTTGCCTCCCAGGAGGCGTCCAATGACCAAGTTCAAGACATCCGACTTACCTGAGTCTATGGCGCCCAGATTGCTGCGAATCGTCAACTGCGCCACCGGCGGGGCATACGCGGCCACAGCCGTCGCGCTCAGGACGGTTTGCGCCGGCGCAGGGGTGGCACTGAACATATTCCAGATACCGGTGGCGATACTGGTCGTCACGCTGCGTGTCGCGACCACGCGCACGGCCTCGCTTTTGGTGGCATCCGGGGTAAAGACGCGGATATTGTTTGCGTTGGTCGGCAATGTGCCGCAAGTCACCGACAGGCCACGGCTGGCGTCGCCCGCGACCACCGTGAAGCCGTTGCGGGCGGCGTTCTCCAGAGCGTAGTTGTTGGCTGTATGGGTGGGGCTGCACAAGCCGCCACGGCTGGCGGTCTCCAGCGCCGAGGTGTCGGCGATGGACTGCAATTTGCGTTTTTCCAGGTAGAGGCGGCCGCTGTCCACCGTCAGCACCACGAACACCAGGGCCACCGCCAAGGTGCCTGCCGCCATCAAGCCAATTGCACCACGCTGCCTGGAACCAAGTCGGGGAGACATCAGGCACTCCTTAGCGCTTACTCTCCGTAGTTGGTTGGAGTGTAGACAAGGCTTGGAGGCTGCGCCGGCCACTTGCCAGATTTGACGACTGACGGAGGCCCTGTGGAAGCTGGCCTTATTGTAGTGAGCGGGCTTGCCCCGCGCTGGGCTGCGAAGCAGCCCCAATAAAGACACCGCCGTGTTTCAGCTAGGCCGGGGTCGCCTGGTTTGGGGCGGCTTCGCCCCCCAGCGCGGGGCAAGCCCGCTCACTACACGTTGCTTCTCAGCTCCCAAATAATGGGTGAGGGTCTTAGCGGGGTGGATAGCTGGAGAGGACGCGGGTGACAGTGGTGCGAATGGCGTTGTCGCGGTCCTGTGGGTTCGGCGAGCTGGCCATCATTTGCTCGTCGCTGCCGCGCCAGACCAGTTTGCCGTCCTTGCCGTCGAGCAGGTCGATCTGCAGGGTGGCGACTTTGTAGGTGATGTTGCGCGTTTCGTTGTACATCGGTGCGCCCCAATAGCCATTCCATGGCCCGCCCCAGGCACCGCCATAGTTGGTGGTGACCTGTTGCTGGCGGTCCTCGACGATCAGGTAGGCCTGAACGTTCAAGTCGGCCTTGGTACCCGGCGCTGCGGGGCGCAAGCCGCGTTGGTCGAGCTGTTCGCTCACGGCCTGGCGAATGCGCTGTTCGGTGAGGTCGCTCTTGATGCGCGGGTCATCCGGGCGATATTGCAGGGCCGGGTCTTTCCAGGCCCAACTGCGGTAGGCGCCGAAATCCCGGCTGGCATCATAATCGTGGTTGACCTGGCTGGTCTGGCAACCGCCCAGCAGCACTACAACGGCAAGCGTAGCGATACGACGAAACATGGTTTTCCTCCACAACGCGACCCGCGCTTGAAATGAGAATAGCTGTTAACGGGGAGGATACGCCGTCATTGCCTTTTGCACCGCCTGGCGTAAAGCGTCTCCCCGTTCGCTGAGACTTCCCTGGCTGCCCGTCTCCGCACTGGCACTCCACACCGGCTGACCGGTACGGCCATCGAACAGATCGACACGAACCACCACGACCTGGACTTCGTAGGTACGCACGATCGGCATCGAGTTGTACATGCCGTAGCCATTGTTATAGCGGTTGTAGCCGCCGTAACCGTAGCCGTAGTCATCGCGCACTTGCCTGAGGCGTTTTTCCTGGCGCACGTCGGCGCTGACCAGCAGGTCGGCGGGGCGGTTGTCGTGCCGCGGGCGCAGGCCGCGCTGGTCAAGGGCGCCGCTGACCGCTTCGGCAACTTGCGCAGAGTCTGCCCAGGCCGTACCCGCCGGCAGTTGGCCGTTGCGCCAGGCCCAATTGCGATAGGCGCCGTAGTCGCGCACCGGCGCAGGGTAGGCGCTGGCATCAAAGGTGGTGGCGGCCTGGGGCGGCGCCGGCGGGATCGGCTTGGATGCCGCGACATACGGGTTGGGGCTTGAACAGGCAGCCAACCCCAGGGATAACAGGATCAAACAGAGACGACGCATTTCGACCTCCGCAGACTGGACCGCTTAAACCGGACGGCAGATCCAGTGCAAATAACGCCCAAGCCCGGCAAAGCTTGGGTGACGACGGTGAGCGAGCTCCATCTCAACAAGGTCCTGCAAATCGGCGCGGGCCTGGAATTCCACCGGCATGTAATCGTGAAACACCCGCACACCACTTTGGCTTTCGACCTGCCAGAGGCCGTCGAGTTGCGCCGCCAATTCACGTGGGTCGAGCGGTTGTTGCGGCGTCAGGCTCTGCTTTTCGCCGGCCATGTCATTCTTGCGCATCTTGCGGAAGTGGCCCTTGAGCAGGTTGCGATAAATCAGCGCATCGCGGTTATAGAACGCCAGCGACAACCAGCCGCCGGGCAACGTGAGTTGGTGCAGCACCGGCAGGATTGCATGGGGTTCGGCCAGCCATTCCAGTACGGCGTGGCATAGCACCAGGTCGTAGGGCTCGGTGAGCTGGCCGAGCAGGTCTTGCCAGGGCGCGTGGATAAAGGTGGCGGTTTGCCCGGCGTCAGCGAAGCGTTGCCGCGCCCCCTCAAGCATCGGTTCGGCAGGCTCGGCCAGGGTGACATCATGGCCTTGTTCGGCCAGCCACAACGACATGTGGCCCAGGCCCGCGCCGATATCCAGCACGCGCAATGGACGTCGCGGCAAGGCTTCGGTGAGGTCCGCCTGGAGCACCGCCAGGCGGATGGCGCCTTTGGCACCGCCGTAGATCTTCTCGGCGAAGCGCGTGGCCAGTTGGTCGAAATGACGATCACTCATGGGTAAACCGCCGTTCGCTGTCGGTCAGTTTGGCGCTGACCACTTCATTCATGTCCAGGCCCAGCTCACTGCACAGCAACAGCAGGTACAGCACGATATCGCCGACTTCCTGCCCCGCGTGGGCGAGTTTATCCGCAGGTAGCTGACGCGACTGGTCTTCGGTCAGCCATTGGAAAATTTCTACCAGCTCGGCCATTTCGACGCTGGCGGCCATGGCCAGGTTTTTCGGGCTGTGGAACCGCTTCCAGTGGTTTGTATCGCGGATGCGGTGCAGGCGTTCGGTGAGGTGTTCGAGGTTCATGCGGTGAGCTCCTGAAGGGGTATAGCTTCGGGGGGTTGGGCGTTGAAGGCAAGTGAATAGCGGTGGTGGCCATGAGGTCGCTATTGCAGGCGAGCCAACTCGCACAATCGACCGTTAAGCCCCTCGAATGATTAATCGCAAATTCAGGCGAGCAACCTCTATGCTTGCAGGGAACTAGCCTGTTGCAATAACAACCAAAGACACAGACACGCCCACCCTCTCATCAGGACACACACATGCAGGTAGAAAGTTTTTTCGAATGGTTGGGCCAGGCGCTCGGTTCCGTCATCCGCTTTATCGTCGACGGGCTCAGCGGACTCTTCGGCGCCTTGACCCACGCCGGCAGTAACTTCGTCGAAGGTCTGTCGCGCACCCTGGGCATGGATACGTCCATCATCAGCATCATCACCCTGATCATCGGCCTGCTTTTCCTGTATTCGGCCGTTCGCGCCTTCATGCGCGCCTCGGTCATCATGGGCATCATCTGGTTGCTGCTCGGCCTGTGGCTGCTCAGTTGGGTCGTCCACTAGCGGCCCCTTCCACAGGGGTTCGGCGGCGTCGCTGAAGCCGGTACACTGCCGCTCCCCCAAGGAGCCCGCATGCCCACCTTACTCACCGACTGGCGCCACCGCCCCACCCACCGCCGGGTGTGGGCGCTGGCCGCGCCAATGATCCTGTCGAATATCTCCGTGCCGCTGGTGGCCCTGGTGGACAGCATGGTCATCGGTCACCTGCCCCACGCCCACCAACTGGGGGCCGTGGCGGTCGGGGCGAGCCTGTATACCTTTCTGGCCTGGGCCATGGGTTTCCTGCGCATGGGCTCCACCGGGTTCGCCGCCCAGGCAGCCGGGCGCAAGGATGGTGCCGCACTGCGGCAAATCCTCTTGCAAGGTCTGTTGCTGGCGCTGGGACTGGCGATGCTGCTCGGCACCATCGGCATTCCACTCAGCCATCTGGCCCTGGAGTGGATGCAGCCCTCCCCCGAACTGAATCAACTGACCCAGGATTTTTTCCATACCCGCCTGTTCGGCCTGCCCGCCGCCCTGGCCAGCTACGCGCTGGTCGGCTGGTTCCTCGGCACGCAGAACGCCCGCGCGCCTTTGGCGATCCTGTTGACCACCAACCTGGTCAACATCATCCTGAACCTGTGGTTTGTGCTGGGCCTGGAGTGGGGCGTGGTCGGCTCCGCACGCGCCTCGGTGATCGCCGAATGGACCGGCGCCCTGCTCGGCCTGGGGCTGACGCAAAAAGCCTTGCGCGCCTACCCCGGCCATATCGCCTGGGCAGCCTTGAAACGCTGGCAAAGCTGGCGCCCGCTGCTGGCAGTCAACCGCGACATCTTCATCCGCAGCCTCGCGCTGCAATCGGTGTTTTTCATGATCACGCTGCAAGGCGCGCGCCTCGGCGATGCGACCGTGGCAGCCAATGCCTTGCTGCTCAACGGCCTGTTGTTGACCGCCCATGCACTGGACGGGCTAGCCCATGCGGTCGAGGCCCTGTGCGGCCACGCCATTGGCGCCCATGACCGCCACGCCTTGCGCCGCTCGCTGGTGGTGGCGGGCGGCTGGTCGTTGATCGCCAGCGTCGGCTTTGCGCTGCTGTTCACCCTGGCTGGCCATCTGTTTATTGCCATGCAAACCGATATCCCCAGCGTGCGCGCAACGGCCGACCTCTACCTGCCTTATCTGGCAGTGTTGCCATTGATTGCGGTGTGGAGTTACTTGCTGGACGGGTT
This sequence comes from Pseudomonas azadiae, assembly GCF_019145355.1. Lineage (NCBI taxonomy): Bacteria > Pseudomonadati > Pseudomonadota > Gammaproteobacteria > Pseudomonadales > Pseudomonadaceae > Pseudomonas > Pseudomonas azadiae. Next base: position 490,212 of record NZ_JAHSTY010000001.1, read on the forward strand.
GTTTATCGGCGCGACGCGCGCGCGGGAGATGCGCAATGGGATGCTGTTGACGGTGGTTCTGGTGCTGCCCATCGCCTGGGCGTTGCAGGGGTTGGGCAACCACGGGCTGTGGATGACCTTCCTGCTGTTTATGGCGGTGCGCAGTTTGACGCTCTGGGCGATTGCCTGGCGGTTGAATCGGCAGGGGCTGTGGCTAGGCAATAACTGAAGAAACAAGGTCAAGTTGTGGGAGCTGGCTTGCCTGCGATAGCGGTGTGTCAGCAAAAGATTGTTGTCTGATACACCGCTATCGCAGGCAAGCCAGCTCCCACATTTGATCCGAGGTTACTTCATTTACGAGGACAGGTAGGAAGACCGCGTCAGGCCCAAACGCAACGCATCCAGGAACTGGGTACGCTCGCTGGCACTGATCTTCGCACTCGCACACTTGTCGCGGTAATGCGTCATCAGCTCTTCCGGCGACAAATGCACGTAGCGCAGCATGTCTTCGATCGTGTCGTGCGTCTCGATCCCTGCGCTGTACACCGAACCATCTTCGCGCTGGTAGATGTTCACCGAGTCGGTGTCACCGAACAGGTTGTGCATATCGCCGAGAATTTCCTGATAGGCCCCGACCAGGAAGATGCCCAGCAAGTAGTCCTCACCTTCATTCAAGGCATGCACCGGCAAACTGGTTTCAATGCTCTGCTCATCGACGTACTGCTTGATCTTGCCATCGGAGTCGCAGGTCAGGTCTTGCAACACGGCGCGACGCAGCGGCTCTTCATCCAGGCGGTGCAGCGGCAGGATCGGCAATACCTGGCCGATGGCCCAGGTGTCCGGCAGGCTCTGGAATACCGAGAAGTTGCAGATGTACTTGTCGGCCAGCTTGTCGTTGAGTTCGTCCAGCACCTGGCGGTGCGAGCGCTGGCGGGCCTTGAGCGAGTTGTGCAGGCGGCGGCATACGGCGAAGTAGCATTGCTCGGCCAGGGCTTTTTCAGCCAGGGTCAGCTTGCCGTCGGCGTACTGAGTGGCCACGTCGCTCATGTAGTGCGTGGCGCGCCAGTAGGTCTCGGTGACCATCTCGATATCGGTCGGGCCGAGCAGGTCCACCAGCCATTGCACGGTTTCCGGCAGGCTTTCCTTGTTCTCGATGGTCGGGATTTCGTCGTTGTGTTTCTCGACGTCCGTCACTTGCACCACCAGCATGGCGTGGTGGGCGGTCAGCGAGCGGCCGCTTTCGGAGAAGATGTGCGGATGCGGAAGGCTCTGCGCGTCGCAGAATTCCTTGAGCATGCCCACGACCACGCCGGCGTAGTCGTCCATGTCGTAGTTGATCGAGCTGGCGTTACGCGAGTGGGTGCCGTCGTAGTCCACACCCAGGCCGCCGCCCACGTCGATGTGGTCGACCGGCAGGCCGAGGTTGCGCAGTTCGCCGTAATAACGAATGGCTTCCTTGAAACCGTGCTGGTAGTCGGCCAGGTTGGCGATCTGCGAACCCATGTGAAAGTGCAGCAAACGGATGCCTTGGTCCAGGCCCGCCGCGCGAAAGCGCTCGACCACCGACAGCAACTGCGCCGCCGACAGGCCGAACTTGGACTTCTCGCCACCGGTGTCCGCCCACTTGCTCGATGCCAACGACGACAAACGCACGCGCAGGCCGACCTGCGGCTTGACCTTGAGGCTGGCGGCCTCTTCGATCACCAGCCCGACTTCGGATTCTTTCTCGATCACGATGAACACGTTGTGGCCGAGCTTCTGGCCTATCAGCGCAAGGCGGATGAACTCACGGTCCTTGTAACCGTTGCAGACGATGGTGCCGCCCTTCGGGGCCAAGGCCAATACGGCCAGCAGCTCAGGCTTGGAGCCGGCTTCCAGGCCGATGGAGACGTTCTGGGTGGCAATGATGTTCTCGATCACCGCTTCCTGCTGGTTCACCTTGATCGGGTACAACGCGGTGTATTTGCTCTGGTATTCCAGGCGCGCGATGTTCGAATCGAAGGCACCGGTCAGTTGGCGTACACGGTCTTGCAGGATGTCGGGGAAGCGCACCAGCAGCGGCAAGGACAGGCCGCTCTTGCGCAGCGCGTCGACCTGCTCGTACAGATCGACCGGCGTGCTGTTCGGGCCGTTCGGACGGACTTCTACGCGACCGGCTTCATTGATCGCAAAATACCCGGCCCCCCAATGGCGAATCCCGTAAACACTGCGGCTGTCCGCAACTGTCCATTGGCTGCCATCGTCTTTGCGTGTGCGTCGTACGGACATCGAAGTCCCCTATAAATGAAGGCGAAGGCGCCACCTCTCGCGGAGGCTGGCGCAGTCTAAAGAATGAAAATGACGATTTGCCTGCGTGCAAGGTAGGACCCCACACGCGGGACAGAGTTTAGACACTGGCTGGGAAGAGGCTTTCAGCCGCCGGACTTCTTGGCCTTGTAACCGAGCTTGATCAGCTCGGCCAACAGCAACTCGACGTGATCGCCCTGGATCTCGATAACCCCGTCCTTCAACGCACCGCCGGTGCCACAGCGCTTCTTCAGCGCGGTGGCGAGTTCCTTCAGTGCATCTTCTGCAAGCGGCACGCCGGTGATGGTGGTCACCGTCTTGCCGCCACGGCCCTTGCTTTCGCGGCGCACGCGGGCAATACCGTCGCCTTCGGGGATCAGGGTCTGTTTGCAGGTACACGCATCCACGGGCTGACGGCAGTCCGGGCAGTGTCGACCTGCGTCGGTGGAAAATACCAGGCCACCAAGGGCGGCGAAGGATGCGGCTTTCTTGGCCACCGGCAATCCTCTAGGGGATGAAAAGTGGCGCAGTGTAACGGCAAAAAGCCAAGTTGCTAAGGGCCAAATGGCGCCATTTCATGCAACTTTAGCGACGCAACGCCAGATAACGCCGCAGGCCTTCTTGAGCGTCCGGGCAGTAAGGCTTTTGCTGCACCTCGCTCAAGACCGTTTCAATCGGTAAAAAGCGCGCCTCCATGACCTCTTCGGGTTGCAGGCACAGTGGTCCGTCCCATAGGGCGGAGTAAGACCTGCACCAAAGCCGGCTGTCGCCGTCTTCGAAGAAGAAATGGTCATGCTCGGTCAGTTCCACTCCCCTTACGCCAAGTTCTTCCTCAAGCTCACGGGCCGCCGACTCGGCATAGGTTTCCCCCGCCGCGACCATCCCGCCCGCCGCCGTGTCCCAGAAACCTGGATACAGGGCTTTGCTCAGGGTGCGCCGATGCACACACAGCTCACCCTTGGAGTTGAACAGGAAGATAAAGGTGCAGCGGCCGATAAGCCCGCGCTCGCGCAGGGCGGACCGGACGAGGGTGCCCAGCAGATTGTCGTGCTCGTCGACCCATTGGATCAGTTCAGCGTCGGAAGCCGCGCGGTGTGCGGCCTCCTTTGGAGTAGCGTCCATCATCAACCCTGGTTGAGGAGCTGACGCAAGTCGATCACTGCAGCGTTTGCCCGTGAAATGTAATTGGCCATCACCAGCGAGTGGTTCGCCAGTACGCCGAAGCCACTGCCATTGAGAATCATAGGACTCCAAACCGGTTCCTGCGAGGCTTCCAGCTCACGAATGATCTGGCGCACGCTGACGGTGGCGTTTTTCTTGGCCAGCACGTCGGCAAAGTCGACTTCGATGGCACGCAGCAGGTGGGACAACGCCCACGCCTGGCCACGGGCTTCGTAGAACACGTTATCGATCTGCATCCATGGGGTTTCTACCACTTCTTCATCGACCTGGGGCACCTCACCCGGCGCCAGCGCTTCGGTTTTAAGTGCGGTGTTCAGCTTTACCCGGCCAACGCTGGCCGACAGGCGTTGCGACAGCGAACCCAGGCGGGTGGCGACGTCGCCCAGCCAGTTATTGAGGTTATCGGCACGGGCGTAGAACAACGCGCCGCGCTGGTTCGGGTCGGACAGGCGCGCTTCGTAGCGGCTCAGGGAATTGATGCCTTCCTGGTATTCCGACTCGCTGGACGGCAGCACCCAGCTCTTGTTGTCGAAGTTGAAGCGCGGCTCGGCCTTGGCCAAGTCGGCGTCTTCGGCCGACTGCGATTGGGAGCGGGCGAAGTCTTTACGCAGGGCACGGGTCAGGTCGCGCACCTGCACCAGCACGCCGTATTCCCAGCTCGGCATGTTGTCCATCCACAAGCCTGGCGGGAAGCGGTCGTTGGCAATGTAGCCACCGGGCTTGTGCAGCAGGGTGCCCATCACCGTCTTGAGGGTTTCCACGGTGGTGAAACCCACCACCATCTGCTTGCCGTCTTTCTCGGCGGCGATCTGCGCGTTTTGCTGGACCGGAAACAACGCGGGTTCTTCGCTCCAGTACCAGCCCAGAGCGCCGGTCACCAAGAGGTACAGGCCGATGACGCTCAGCAACGCCCGGCTCATCAGCAAGTTGCGCAAATAGCTGCGGTTGGCCGACTTGGGCTCAGGCGCGGGGCCTTTGGCACTGCCTGCACGGTTTTTCCAGTCCAGCATGGCGATATCCTTTCAATCACTTGAGTTCATGCACTTGAATTGATGGCGTGCGTTCAAACACTCCGACCACAACCCTACCCCATCGTGCCCGCCCATGCGGGGCTTTTCGGCAAACTGGCACACGGTGGGCTATGGACTATAAAGAATGCACGCTTTTTACGCCGCGCGACCCTCCAGTCAGCAACTGAATGCTACGGAATACGCAGTTTATTGACGCGTGGCACTCATCCGGGGGAAAAGAGGTGCTAGCATAGAGCCATCAGTCGACCTCAGCATGCACCCTAACTAGTAGTCAGGATATGACCGAGCCAGAAGACCCCAGCCGTGAGCGTCTCAAGCAGCACTTTGCCCAGCGGGTAATTCATCAGGCACGTCAAATTCTTGAGATCTGGCAGCGCCTGCAACGCAGCGAATGGTCCGGCACAGACCTCAGCGAACTCAGCGAGGCCAATGTGCGCCTGCTGCGTTTTGCCGAGCGTTTCGAACAGCCCGAGCACGGCCAGTTGGCGCAGCATATCGGCGAGGCCCTCAAGGCGGTAGACGAGAACCGTGGGCGCCTGAGCAGCCAGTTGATCACCGAACTCAACCGCTTGATGCAGCGACTGTCGCGCACCGGCCTGCGCCAGGGCGACCAGCTGGAGCATACCTCGCTGCCGCCGATGCGTAAGCCGATCTACGTGATGCTGGCCGATCACAACCGTGCCGAGCGCCTGGCCAAACAGTTGGAATTCTTTGGCATGAGCGCCCAGTCCCTGGGCAGCGTGGCGGCGTTTCATGCATCGATGGCCGAGCGTTTGCCTTCGGCCATTGTGATGGATGTGGATTTTTGCGGCCCAGGCCTGGGCCTCAAACTTGCTACGCAGGCCCAGGAGGGCCTCGAGCACAAGCTGCCGCTGTTGTTCTTCAGCCTGCATGAAACCGACACGCCCACCCGCCTGGCCGCCGTGCGCGCCGGGGGTCAGGAATTTCTCACCGGCACCCTGGAAGCGTCCAGCCTGTTGGAAAAAATCGAAGTGCTGACCTGCATCGCCCAGTACGAGCCGTATAAAGTGCTGATCATCGACGACTCGCGAGCCCAGGCCCTGCACACCGAGCGACTGCTCAACAGCGCCGGCATCGTCACCCGCACGCTGATCGAACCGATCCAGGCCATGGCGGAACTGGCGGACTTCCAGCCCGACCTGATCATCCTCGACATGTACATGCCCGCCTGCACCGGTACCGAACTGGCCAAGGTGATCCGGCACAACGACCGTTACGTCAGCGTGCCGATCATCTACCTGTCGGCCGAAGACGATCTGGACAAGCAACTGGACGCCATGAGCGAAGGCGGCGACGACTTCCTCACCAAGCCGATCAAGCCGCGCCACCTGATCACCACCGTGCGCAACCGCGCCGCGCGTGCGCGCAACCTCAAGGCCCGCATGGTGCGCGACAGCCTGACCGGCCTGTACAACCACACCCACATCCTGCAATTGCTCGAAGACTGCAGCTTTCGCGCACGCCGCGAAAACAAGCCGTTGAGCTTTGCCATGCTCGACATCGACCACTTCAAGCGGGTCAATGACAGCCACGGCCACCCCATGGGCGACCGCGTGATCAAGAGCCTGGCGCTGTTTCTCAAGCAACGCCTGCGCAAGACCGACTATATCGGGCGCTACGGCGGAGAAGAGTTCGCTATTGTGATGCCCGACACCGACCTGGAATCGGCGTGCCAGGTGCTGGACGAAATCCGCGGTCGCTTTGCCGAAATCCATTACCCGGCGCAGCCTCAGGATCTGTGGTGCACCTTCAGCGCCGGGCTGGTGGAGCTGTGCGACGGTTCCGACAGCCTGATGATGGCGGCCCAGGCCGACGAAGCGCTGTACCGCGCCAAGCACGCCGGACGCAATCGCGTACACGCGGCGCGCAGATCAAGTCAAAGTGCCATCTTTTCATCGGAATCGACTGATTCAGTCATAACGCTGTAATGGAAACGCAATAACTTCAGGCCCTTATCTTTTGCTGTCGGTTGAAACCACGCATGCGCCTGAAGCTGCTGACCAATCTCAATACCCTTCTTCTGGTGGCCGTGTGCCTGGCGCTGGGGGCGACGCTGTGGTGGTCGCAACGGGCGCTGGAGCGGCCTTATCTACTGATGGAACGTTACCTGGGGCTGTCGCAGACGTTCCAGAACCAGGCCGCGCGCAATATCGACGACTACCTGGCCAGCGGCGATGCGCTGCGCCTGAGCAGCGCCAGCCAGAGCCTGGAAGGCCTGTTGCACGATCTGGATGAACTGCCGGCAAACCTCGCGCAAAACCTGCGCCCCAGCCTGGTAGACCTTGACGGCTTCAGCAAGACCGACTTGCTGGCCGCTGGCAAGCTCGCTGGCGACCCGCAAGCCCTGCTGCTGCAGGCCGAACGCGAACTGGGCGCGAATCTGGAGCAACTGAGCCAGTACGCCATTGGCGTCAATTCCGCCGAAGCCGCACGCTACCTGCCACCGCTGCTGACCGCGTCCCAGCACTTGGGCAAACTGTCCCTGGCCCGCGACAAACTGGTGAGCAGCGGGCGCGCGGAGCTCGCCACTGATGTGGAACGTGAAGTCGGCAATATCCGCAGCCAGGCGGACCTGCTGGAACAACTGCCGTTGCTGGGCGTCAAGGCGAAAAACGAATCCGGCGCCGATGATTTTTCCGCGCTGATGGGCCTGGAAAACACCGAAAAAACCGAAGCCCAGGACAGCGGGGTCGATCTCAAGCGCGAGCTCAACGGACTGCTGACCCGCTACCCCGCGGAACTCAATCGCACGCGCGAGCAGATCCAGAAACGCGCCGACCTGGCCGCCGCTACCCACCTGAAAATCAACGCCGTGCAAGAGGCCATCGCCGGCCTTGAACCGGTGGTGCGTGCCCAGCACGGCATTATCCAGGGCGAAGTGCGCCTGATGCAGGGCGTGATGATCGGCTTGATTCTGCTGATCGCGCTGTTGATCGACACGCTGCAGCGGCGCCTGGCACGGGTGCTGACCAACCTGGCCCCGGCACTGTCGACTTGGGCCGAAGGCGACTTCAGCCAGCCGATTGCCTTGGGCAAGACCAATCGCGAGCTGCGCGATATCGAAGCGTCCCTGAACCGCTTGCGTGCCTATTTGGTGGACTTGGTGGGCACCATTCGCGGCAACGCCGAAGAAGTCGCCGGCAGCAGCCGCGCCCTTGCCGAACTGAGCAGCGGCCTGCATGACGGCGCCGAACGCCAGGCCGGGGATACCGCGCAGATCCGTGACTCGCTGGGCGAACTGGAAGCGACCATCCAGCAAGTGGCGGGTGACGCCAGCCACGCCGCCGGCGCCAGCCGCAGCGCCGGGCAGGCGGTGGAACAAGGCCAGCGGGTGATCGGCCTGAGTTTGACCGGGCTGCATGCCTTGGTCGGCGAAGTACAGCAGAACGCGCAGATGATCGAAAAACTCGCCGAGGAATCCGCCACCATCGGCGGTGTGCTCACGGTGATTCGTTCAATCGCCGACCAGACCAACCTGCTGGCGCTCAACGCCGCCATCGAAGCCGCGCGCGCCGGTGAAGCCGGGCGTGGCTTTGCGGTGGTGGCCGATGAAGTCCGCTCCCTGGCACAACGCACCGCCGGCGCCACGGCCGAGATCCAAGGCCTGATCGCCGGCCTGCAAACTGCCGCGCACCAATCCGTGCAAGGCATGCGCGCCCAGGTCGAACACGCCGAAGCCACCGCCCAGCAGGCGCAGGCGGCGGACGGTGCGCTGGATGAAATCGTCGGGGCGATCCGGACCATTTCCGACACGGCCGTGCGGATTGCCGATGTGACGGCGCAGCAGAGCGGCGCGGTGAGTGAGATTCGCGATAACAGTGAAAGAATTCACCAGCTGGGTGAAGACAATTTGCTGCGTATCGGCCAGGGCCGGCGCCAGGGTGAACACCTGCTGGTGCTGGGCGGGCAGCTCAACACGGCGGTGCAGGCCTTTCGCGTCTGACGCGATCACCTCGCTCACGAATATCCAGACCCATGTGGCGATCAAAATGTGGGAGCGGGCTTGCTCGCGAATGCGGCCTGTAGTGAGCGGGCTTGCCCCGCGCTGGGTGGCGAAGCCGCCCCAAACCAGGCGACTCGGTTCTACCTGGAGGTCGGAGGTGTCTTTATTGGGGCCGCAGCCCAGCGCGGGGCAAGCCCGCTCACTACATACTGCCTTCGCGAGCAAGCCCGCTCCCACATTGATCTCCTGTGTACTCTGATCCGTATTACCAGTGACCAGATCCAACTACTTGGTCACATACTTTGCGCAATCCTCGCTAATCGTGCCGCCTACTGCATAGAACTGGACAGTCACAAAGGCTTTGCGGCATAGTCGCCGGGTTCTGCCGTACCCACACCAATAACAAGGAACAGCCGATGGCGACCTTACTGGTTCTTCACGGACCCAACCTGAACCTGCTCGGCACCCGTGAACCGGGCGTCTACGGGGCAGTCACCCTGGATCAGATCAACCTCGATCTTGAGCGCAGGGCGCGTGAAGCCGGGCACCATCTGCTCTACCTGCAAAGCAATGCCGAGTACGAATTGATTGATCGCATCCATGCCGCGCGCGGCGAAGGCGTGGACTTTATCCTGATCAATCCTGCCGCTTTCACGCACACAAGCGTTGCATTACGTGACGCGTTGCTGGCGGTGAGCATCCCATTCATCGAAGTGCATTTGTCGAACGTGCACAAACGTGAACCTTTCCGCCATCACTCCTACTTCTCCGACGTAGCGATAGGAGTGATCTGCGGCCTTGGCGCCAGCGGTTACCGACTGGCCCTGGAGGCCGCCCTGGAACAGCTTGAACAACCGGCCAAGCGCCCCTGACCGACCCTTGGGAGTTGATGATTCATGGATATCCGTAAAGTTAAGAAACTAATCGAACTGCTGGAAGAATCCGGTATCGACGAGCTGGAAATCAAGGAAGGCGAAGAGTCCGTACGGATCAGCCGTCACAGCAAGACGCCAGCCCAACAGTTCTATGCGCCACAGATGCAAGCGCCGGCCCCGGCAGCCGCACCTGCCGCTGCGCCTGCCGCCGCCGCAGCACCTGCTGCCCCGGCCGCACCTGCGTTGAACGGCTTCGTGGTCAAGTCGCCAATGGTCGGTACGTTCTACCGCACCCCGGCACCGACCTCGCCAGCCTTCGTTGAAGTCGGCAAGACGGTGAAAGTGGGCGACACCATCTGCATCGTTGAAGCGATGAAGATGATGAACCACATCACCGCTGAAAAAGCCGGCGTCATCGAATCCATCCTGGTAGAAAACGGTCAGCCGGTTGAGTACGACCAGCCGCTGTTCACCATCGTTTGAACCGCGGAGCGCCTTCGATGTTGAAACCTGCGAAGAAACTGCAAAAAGTCCTGATCGCCAACCGCGGCGAGATCGCGCTGCGTATCCTGCGCGCCTGTAAGGAAGAGGGCATCAAGACCGTCGCTGTTTACTCGACGGCCGATACCGAATTGATGCACGTGAAACTGGCGGACGAGAGCATCTGCATCGGCCCGCCACTGGCCGCGAACTCGTACCTGAAAGTCTCGAACATCATCGCCGCCGCTGAAGTGACCGGCGCCGATGGCATCCACCCGGGCTACGGCTTCCTTGCGGAAAACGCCGATTTCGCCGAACAGGTGGAAAAATCCGGGTTCGCCTTCATCGGCCCGAAAGCCGAGACCATTCGCCTGATGGGCGACAAGGTATCGGCCAAGGACGCCATGATCGCCGCCGGCGTGCCGACCGTTCCAGGCTCCGACGGCCCGCTGCCTGAAGACGAGGAAACCGCGCTGCGCATTGGTCGCGAAGTCGGCTACCCGGTGATCATCAAGGCCGCCGGTGGCGGTGGTGGTCGCGGCATGCGCGTGGTGCACAAGGAAGAAGACCTGATCGAGGCCGCCAAGCAGACCCGCTCCGAAGCGGGCGCCTGGTTCGGCAACCCGATGGTCTACCTGGAGAAGTACCTGACCAACCCGCGTCACGTGGAAGTGCAGGTACTGTCCGACGGCCAGGGCCATGCCATCCACCTGGGTGACCGCGATTGCTCGCTGCAGCGCCGTCACCAGAAGGTGTTGGAAGAAGCCCCGGCACCGGGCCTGGACGAGAAGGCCCGCGAGGAAGTGCTGGCACGCTGCGTCAAGGCGTGCATCGACATCAACTACCGCGGCGCCGGTACCTTCGAGTTCCTCTACGAGAACGGTCGTTTCTACTTCATCGAGATGAACACTCGCGTGCAGGTAGAGCACCCGGTGTCGGAGATGGTCACCGGTATCGACATCGTCAAGGAGATGCTCAGCATCGCCGCCGGCAACAAGCTGTCCTTCACCCAGGACGACGTGAAGATCCATGGCCACTCGCTGGAATGCCGGATCAACGCCGAAGACCCGCAAACCTTTATGCCGAGCCCAGGCCTGGTCAAGCATTTCCACGCGCCCGGCGGCAACGGCGTACGCGTGGATTCGCACCTGTACAGCGGCTACAAGGTTCCGTCCAACTACGACTCGTTGATCGGCAAGCTGATCACCTGGGGCGCCACCCGCGACGAGGCCATGGCCCGCATGCGCAACGCCCTGGACGAAATCGTGGTGGACGGCATCAAGACCAACATCCCGCTGCATCGGGACCTGGTCCGTGATGAAGGCTTCTGCGAAGGGGGCGTGAACATTCACTACCTGGAACACAAGCTGGCCAATCAGTAAGTTCGTGCTCCACCCACAAAACCGCCTTCGGGCGGTTTTGTTGTTTATGCAATAGCAAGAACACCACCAACCCCCTGTGGGAGCTGGCTTGCCTGCGATAGCGGTGGATCAGGTATTGATGAGCAAGCAGACACTCCGCCATCGCAGCATGGGTATCTACACAACTTTCAGCGGTGTGTGGCGGGGGGCTTGGTTCCGTGGCGGCCTTTGGGCCGACCAGACTGTTGTTGATCGGGTACATATCCGTTATTTGGGTAGCGGCGGCTATTGGTTCCGCCCTCACGGCGGGTCACTTTGGAAAAGCCCCAAAGTAACCAAAGGGCTCTTGCCCCACCACTCGGCACCTCGCTTAGGCTCGGTGTGCCCGAACGCAGGCTTGGTTGACGGGGCGCCTGAGATCAAGATCAAAAGCCAGATCAAGAGCAGATCAAAAGCAGAGCCAGAGCCAGAGCAGTCTGAGGTCTACCTGATGTGTGTAGATCAAACTGTGGGAGCGGGCTTGCTCGCGAAGGGGGTGTGTCAGCGACTACATCTGTCACTGATCCACCCCATTCGCGAGCAAGCCCGCTCCCACAGTTTTGACCGAGTACACCGGACCTATCACCGGTCGGCTCGAAGGCCGCCGCGCTCTTGCTTTTGATCTGCAATCGCCCCGTCAACCACGCTGGCCGGAATTCGACAGTGATTTGGGGGGTAAACCGGCAGGGATGCCGGTTTAGCCGCCCACGCGCCATGGATGGCGCGTAGGCGGCGGCCCCCCAAATCAGTGTCGAATTACGGGCATGCCGAGCCTAGGCGAGGCACCGAGTGGTGGGGCGAGGACTTTTTGGTTACTTTTTGCTGGGCCGGCATTCCGGTCCTTCAAAAAGTGACCCGCTGTAAGAGCGGAACCGCCAGCCGCCGTGACCTAAATAACGGATATGTACACAGTCAACAACAACAACAACAACAACAACAACAACAACAACAACAACGGCCCGGTCGCCCCCAAGGCCACCGCAACACTGACCCAATCCTGTCGATTGCTTGCCTGATCCTCTGAATACGCCCCCAATCGCATACATACCCCTTGCATCCTGGGCTAGAGTCCGAAGATGGGCGATCCATCGCCTCCTATAAGAAACCCGAAGCACCAACCGATGATCAGCAGGTGAGCCCACCATGGAATTACGAATCAACCAAAAAGCCTATCAGGTCGACGCCGATGCCGACACGCCATTGCTGTGGGTGATCCGCGACGACCTGGGCCTGACCGGCACCAAGTTCGGCTGCGGCCTGGCCCAGTGCGGCGCCTGTTCGGTGCTGGTGGACGGCAATGTGGTGCGCTCGTGCGTCACGCCGGTCGCCGGCGTGATCGGGCGGGAGATCACTACCATCGAGGCGATTGAAGCCGATGCAGTGGGCAAGCGCGTGGTCGCGGCCTGGGTCGAGCGCCAGGTGGCGCAATGCGGTTACTGTCAGTCCGGGCAGGTGATGGCGGCCACTGCCCTGCTCAAGCACACCCCCGCGCCGACCGATGCGCAGATCGAAGCGGCGATGATCAACCTGTGCCGTTGCGGCACTTATAACGCGATTCGCACGGCCGTCCACGACTTGGCCAAGCAGGAGGGCGTCTGATGAACATGCGCCCCGAACTGCCCGACCTGTTATCCGGTGAACCCATAAACCTGTCGCGCCGCCGTTTCCTGGCGAGTACCGCCGTGGGTGCGCTGGTGATCGGTTTCGGCCTGCCGCTCGGCTCCGCCAGGGTGCAGGCCGCGGCCGCCGCAGAGCGCGGCACCCAGGTGCCGGCGTTCCTGGAGATTCGCCCGGACGGCAGCGTGCGTCTGCTCAGCCCCTTCATGGAAGGCGGCCAAGGCACCCACACCGCCATGGCGCAGATCGTCGGCGAAGAACTGGACGCCGACCCTGCCACATTCATCGTCGAAGCCGCCCCGCCCGGCGAGGCCTATGTGGTGATGGAAAACGGCATGCGCATCACCGGCGGCAGCATGTCGGTGCGCATGAGCTACCCGACCATGCGTCGCCTCGGCGCCCTCGCCCGCGCCATGTTGCTGCAGGCCGGCGCCGAGCAGTTGGGTGTGCCAGTCGCCGAGTTGAGCACCCAGCCCGGCCGGGTGGTACACGCTGCGTCCGGTCGCTCGCTGGGTTACGGCGAACTGGCCGGGCGCGCCCTGGACATGCCGGTGCCTGACCCGGCCAGCATCAAGCTGCGCGATCCGAGCCAGTTCCGCTGGATCGGCAAGCCGGTCAAGCGTCTGGACGCCTACGACAAATCCACCGGCAAGGCGCAATACAGCATCGACCTGAAAGTCGACGGCATGCTCCACGCTGCGGTACAGCATGCGCCACGCCTGGGCATGACCGTGGGCGGCCTGCGCAACCAGTCCCAGGTCGAAGGCATGAAAGGCGTGCATTCGGTGCACGTACTGCCCGGTGCGGTGGCGGTGGTGGCTGAACGCTGGTGGCACGCCAAGCGTGCGGTGGAAGCGGTCCAGGTCGACTGGCAGGAAGCGGCGGCCGACTCGACCGTACGCGTCATGCCGGCGGACTTTTCCAGCGACAAGTACCGCGACTTCCTCGCCGCTCAACAAGGCCCGGCCCGCGACGACGAGAATGAAGGAGACGTTGCCGGCGCGCTGGCAGGCGCCAAGACCCGCATCGAAGCCACCTACCACAACCAATACGTCAACCACGCCCAGTTGGAGCCGCCGTCGGCCCTGGCCCGCTACAACGCCGACGGTACGCTGGATATCTGGCTGCCCAACCAGGCGCCGGACATGTTCCGCGCCGACATCGCCAAGCGCACCGGCCTCGACGTGGCGAAGATCAACCTGCATTCACCACTGCTGGGCGGTTTTTTCGGCCGGCATTTCCTGTATGACTCGGCCAACCCCTACCCCCAGGCCATTACGTTGGCCAAGGCTGTGGGCCGGCCGGTCAAGGTGATCTGGACCCGTGAGGAAGAGTTTTTGCGCGACGTATTGCGCCCGGTGGCGGTGGTCAAGTTCCGCGCCGCGCTGGACGACAAAGGCCTGCCGCTGGCAATCGAAGCCGTCAGCGCCACCGAAGGCCCGAGCGAGGCCATCGCCGGCAAACAGGGCGACAAAATCGACCCCACGGCCCTTGAAGGGTTGTCGGGCAAAGCCTACGCCATCCCCCACAAACGCATCGCGCAGATCTACGTCAAAGGCCCGGCGATGCTTGGCTATTGGCGTTCGGTGGGCAATTCGCTCAACGACTTTTTCTACGAAGCGTTCCTGGATGAGCTGGCCGACAAAGGCGGCCAGGATCCCTATGAATTGCGCCTGCACCTGTTGCGCGACAATTCACGGCTGACCACCCTGCTGCACGCGGTCGGCGAGTTGTCCGGCGGCTGGAAGCGTGGCCCGTTCACCGCCGAGGACGGCAGCCGACGCGCGCGCGGCGTGGCCATGGCTTCGCCGTTCGGCTCCCACGCGGCGGTGATCGCCGAGGTGTCCATCGAGGGTGGCCAGGTCAAGGTGCACGATATCTGGCAAGCCATCGACCCGGGCAGCATCGTCAACCCGGCGATTGTCGAAGCTCAGGTCAATGGTGCCGTGGCGTTGGGTTTATCCCAGACGTTGCTGGAAGAAGCGGTATACGTGGACGGCATGCCACGGGCGCGCAACTACGACCTGTATCCGATCCTGGCGGCCGCGCAGATGGCGCGGGTGCATGTGCGGATCGTCGAAAGTGGCGAGAAGATGGGCGGCATCGGTGAACCGCCGCTGCCCGCCGTGGCACCGGCCGTGGCCAACGCCGTGGCGCAACTGACCGGCCAGCGTATTCGCAGCCTGCCCTTGAGCCGACACACCTTCAGCTGACCCACAGGAAACGCCCATGAACAACCGTCGATTCGCAAGAACCGCAGGCTGGCTGGCGCTGCCCTGCCTGGTCGCGGCAGGCCTGCTGGCCTGGTACGTCACCCGTGAGCCCGCAACACCGTTCGCACAGGAACCGGCCGCCGCCACCTTCGAGCCCGCACGGGTCAGTCGCGGCGAGTACGTGGCCCGTCTCAGCGACTGCGTGGCCTGCCACAGCCTGCCGGGCAAGGCGCCGTTCGCCGGTGGCCTGGAAATGGCCACGCCGCTGGGTGCGATTCATGCCACCAACATCACGCCGGACAAAGCCACCGGAATCGGCGCCTACAGCCTGGCCGACTTCGACCGCGCAGTGCGCCAGGGCGTGGCGCCGGGTGGCCGACGCTTGTACCCGGCCATGCCCTACCCTTCCTACGTCAAGCTCAGCGACGATGACGTGCGCGCGTTGTATGCGTTCTTCATGCAGGGCGTGCAACCGGCCAACCAGCCGAATATCCCCAGCGATATCCCCTGGCCCCTGAACATGCGCTGGCCCATCGCACTGTGGAACGGCCTATTCGCGCCCACCGCGACCTATGCCGCCAAGGCGGATCAGGACGCCCTGTGGAACCGTGGCGCTTACATCGTCCAAGGGCCGGGCCACTGTGGCAGTTGCCACACGCCGCGCGGCCTGGCCTTCAACGAAAAAGCCCTGGACGAGTCCGGTGCGCCGTACCTCGCCGGCGCCCTGCTCGACGGCTGGTACGCACCCAGCCTGCGCCAGGACCCCAACACCGGGCTGGGACGCTGGAGCGAGGCGCAGATCGTGCAGTTCCTCAAGACCGGCCGCAACGCCCATGCCGTGGTCTACGGCTCGATGACCGAAGCCTTCAACAACTCGACGCAGTTCATGCAGGATGACGACCTGGCCGCCATCGCGCGTTATCTCAAGGCACTGCCCGGCGACCCGCAGCGCGACGGCACGCCCTGGCAATATCAGGCGGTGACCGCGCGCCGGGACGTCCCCGGCGCCCACACCTATGCGACCCGCTGCGCCTCCTGCCATGGACTGGACGGCAAGGGCCAGCCCGAATGGATGCCACCCCTGGCCGGCGCCACGTCGGCGTTGGCCAAGGAAAGCGCCTCTGCGATCAACATCACCCTCAACGGCTCGCAACGCGTCGTGACCGCCGGCGTACCGGATGCCTACCGCATGCCGGCGTTCCGTGAGCAATTGTCCGACCAGCAGATCGCCGAAGTACTCAGTTACATGCGCGGGGCCTGGGGCAACCACGGTGGCGCGGTGGACGCAACCGCAGTGGGCAAGCTGCGTGGGCAGACCGACCCGGCGAGCAGCAGCCCGATCATCCTGCAGATGCGCTGAGTTCAGGGTTTCAGGTTTTTCACACTGGCAAACGTCGCCTCGCCCCGTGCCTGCTCCATGACGTTCATTGGCACGGGCGCAGCTGACGGCCGGATAACCGGCTTGGGCACGATGGAGCGTTCGCTGTCCATCACCGAACGTTCGTCGCTGGGCGGCACGCCGAAGTACTCCCGGTAGCATTTGGAGAAATGCGGGGTGGACACGAAGCCGCACAGCACCGCCAATTCCACGATTGAAATCGGCGTCTGCTTGAGCAACTGCCGTGCGCGGATCAACCGTAGCCGCAGGTAGTAGCGCGAGGGTGAACAGTGCAGGTACTTCTGGAACATGCGCTCAAGCTGTCGACGCGACAACGCCACGTAAGCGGCCAATTGATCCAGTTCGATCGGCTCTTCCAGGTTGGCCTCCATCAACGCCACGATGTCCTGCAGCTTGGGCTGCTGGGTGCCCAGCATGTGCTTCAAGGGCACACGTTGATGGTCCTGCTCGTTGCGGATTCGCTCATACATGAACATGTCGGAAATGGCCGCCGCCAGTTCGTGCCCGTGATCACGTCCGATCAGGTGCAGCATCATGTCCAATGGGGCCGTACCGCCCGAGCTGGTGAGGCGGTCTCGGTCAAGGGTGAACAGGCTGGTACTGAGTGTCACCCGAGGAAACGCCTCCTGCATGGCCGCCAGCCATTCCCAATGCACGCTGCATTCATAGCCATCGAGCAAGCCGGCCCGCGCCAGCACCCAACTGCCGGTACAAATACCGCCCAAGCGCTTGGAGTAACGTGCCTGGGTGCGCAGCCATTTGACCAGTTCGCCCGTCACGGTGCCCTGGATACCAATGCCGCCGCAGACGATCACGATATCAGCCGACGGCACGTTGAGTATCGAACCGTCCGGTGTGATGGGCACGCCGTCACTGGCCCACACTGGGTTACCGTCGGCACTCGCCGTGTGCCATTGGTAAAGCTCCTGGCCCGACAGCTGGTTGGCCATGCGCAAGGGTTCGACCGCCGAGGCCAGTGACATCAGGGTGAACTGGTCCAGCAGCAGGAAAACGATGCTGCCTGTAGGGCGACCGTTCATGGCGATGAGGCGGCGGCCGCGGTGCTTGCCGAGGGTTCGGGCTGCCGTGCGGTGAGCAATCCGATCAACGAAATGATCAAGGCCAGGCCGATGGTCGAAGACACTTCAAAGCGGTGTTCGGGCGTTACCAGCATCGTCGCCAACGCGGCGCAAATGAATACGATGACCAGCCAGGTCAGCCAGGGGAACAGCCACATCTGGAAGCTCAGCGTGACGTTGCGCTGCCGCAGGATCTTGCGCATGCGCAGCTGGGAAATGGCAATCACCAGGTACACCAGCAAGGCGATGGCGCCTGAACTGGCCAACAGGAACTGAAACAGCCCGGCCGGCATGAAGTAGCTGAACAGGGTCACGCCCGCCCCCAGGACCGTGCTGGCAATCACTGCCGCCCGGGGCACGCTCGCGGCCGAGGTCTTCTTCATCAGCCGGGGCGCATCGCCGCGCTTGCCCAGGGAAAACAGCATGCGCGAGGCAATGTAGATGGAAGAATTCATGCAACTGGCCACGGCGATCAGCACCACCACGTCCACCAGCAGTTTGGCATGGGGAATATTCATCAGCTCCAGCGCCCGCTGATACGAGCCGACCGACGCCAGCAGTGGGTCATTCCAGGGCACTACAGAGATCACCACAAAAATCGACAACACGTAGAACACACCGATGCGCCACATTACCGAGCGCGTCGCCCGGGCTATGTTCTGCGCCGGGTTGCTGGACTCGGCCGCCGCGATGGTGACCGCCTCGGTGCCGATAAAACTGAACATGATGGTAATGAAGGCCCCGACCACCGCCGACAGCCCGTTGGGCGCGAAACCGCCATGGTCCTGCATCAACTGGCCAAGCCCGCTGGCCTCTCGCTCAGGCACCCAGCCCATCAGCACCGCAAAGCCCAGGCCGATGAAGGCGATGATCGCGATGACCTTGGCCATGGCAAACCAGAACTCGAACTCGCCGTACTTGGACACGCTGAACAGATTGGTGACCACCAGCAAAAAGATCGACAGCAAGGCAAATAGCCAAGCGTCGATCTGCGGGAACCACTGGTTGAGGATATGCCCGGCGGCCAGGGCTTCGATGGGAATTACCAGCACCCAGAACCACCAGTACAGCCAGCCGATGGTAAAGCCGGCCCAACGGCCGATGGCCTGGTCGGCATAGGTCGAGAATGAACCGGTATCCGGGTTGGCCACCGCCATCTCCCCCAGCATGCGCATCACCAGCACCACCAGCAAGCCGGAAAACAGATAGGCCAGCAGCACCGCAGGCCCTGCCGCCGCAATCGCATGCCCGGAACCGACAAACAACCCCGCGCCGATGATGCCCGCAATCGAAAGCATGGTGACATGACGCGGCTTGAAGCCTTGCGCCAGCTGGCCGTTTGAATCGTTGGACGGGAGGCTATTCATTGTTTTTTTGTTCTCGGTGATCGACGTCAAGGCGTGCTGACTCAAGCGTCAGGCGATCATCATTTCTTAATGATGGGTCACCTTACGCGGCCTGACTTCAGCAAAAACAGCCTGAAAGCGTCACAGGTTGGCCTGATATCGACATTCGGCTGGGCTGACATCGGAAGAACTCGCAGGTGCAACCCAACTCCACCTGACACAGCCCCTGGGGGAGCTGTCGAGCTCCAGCGAGGCTGCGATAGCGGTGGGTCAGGCGAAGTAAATGCCAGCCATGCCGCCGCCTTCGCAGCCTCGCTGGGGCTCGACAGCTCCCACAGTTGATCTGTGTCGTTGCCCAGAGTGTGCTCGCGGGTAAACCCATTCCATCTGACACAGCCATTCCCCTGTGGGAGCTGTCGAGCTTTAGCGAGGCTGCGATAGCGGTGTATCAGGCGAAGTAAATGCCAGCCATGCCGCCGCTATCGCAGCCTCGCCGGGGCTCGACAGCTCCCACAGTTGATCTGTGTCGTTGCCGAGATTGTGCTCGCAGGTAAACCCATTCCACCTGACACAGCCATTCCCCTGTGGCAGCTCCCGAGCTTTAGCGAGGCTGCGATAGCGGTGTATCAGGCGAAGTAAATGCCAGCCATGCCGCCGCTATCGCAGCCTCGCCGGGGCTCGACAGCTCCCACAGTTGATCTGTGTAATTGCCGAATGGCCTTTGTGTGCGAAATACAAACGTCAGCTGAATGCGCCACGGGTCTTAAACTGCTCGGTTGCTTCAATCAAAGCGCTGATGATCCCGGTTTCCGACGGCGAATGCCCGGCATCATTGACGATCGTCAGCACCGAGCCAGGCCAGGCTTTGTGCAGGCGAAAGGCGGAATTGGGCGTCGCGATCATGTCATGGCCACCCTGGATGATCCTGCACGGCAGATGGGCGATTGCCGCTATGTCCCGAATCAATTGATCCTCCTCCAGGAACAGCTTGTTCTTGAAGTACCACGCATCCAGGCAAGCCATGCCGATGCTGGTCTGGTCATCCGAAGCTTGCTCCTCCACGCCGTCAGGGTCGTGTCGCAATAAGGAACAACTTGCCGAATAACGCACCCAGCAGCGGATCGCGTCCATGCGCAGTTGCTCGTCATCGTCCTTCATGCGGTCGAGGTAGGCCTTCAACAGATCGTGGCGTTCGGCTTCGGGGATGAAGTTGATGAAATCTTCATGGGCGCGGGGAAAGAAGCGCCGCATGCCGTAGATAAACCAATCAATCTCGTCGGCCGTGCCCAGAAACACTCCGCGCAGGATGAAGCCCAGGCAGCTTTGTGGATGCGCCTCGCCATAGGCCAGTGCCAAGGTGGTCCCCCATGAGCCACCGGTGATCAACCAACGATCAATGCCCAGATGTTCCCTCAGCGCTTCGAGGTCAGTAACAAGCGCCTGGGTGGTGTTGTTGCGCAGTTCCGCCAAGGGCGTCGAGCGCAGTGCGCCGCGCTGGTCGAATAGCACGATACGGTAGTGGTCCGGGTCCCAGAATTGTCGTTTGGTCGGCGGGGCACCTTCGCCGGGACCGCCGTGAAGGTAAACGACCGGCACACCGTCGGGGTTGCCGCTTTCTTCCCAATACAATGTATGCAGATCGTCGACTGCCAGCATGCCGCTGCGCCGAGGACGCTCGATGGGCGGAAATTGTTCATAGGTGATTTGGCGGGGGGCATCCATTGAGCTGCTCCTTGTAAATGGCGTTAAAAACAGGGGTCTGTCTGGGTTTCGAAAATAGCCGCGCGATGCAAGTTCAGCTGTGCAGACCGCGCAGGATACAAACGGGCAAGTCGTTGATAACGAGGCATAAACAACGGCCATTTGTCGGCTGGAGCAATCTTTGCCGATCCTTTCGAGCCAGTGCTAATGACACCGCACTTACGAGGAACAGGCGATGCCTTTGGACCCGGATGAATACAACGCGCTGTTCGCGCGACCAGACTCTGCTTCTGCCGAAGCGGGGCATGTCGATTTTGATTGCCTGATCATCGGCGCCGGCCCCGCCGGGTTGACCACGGGTGTTTACCTGAGTCGGTTCCACCGCCAGGTCCTCATCGCCGACGGCGGGCCCAGTCGTGCGAGCCTCATCCCACTGACCCATAACTACCCCGGCTTTCCACCGGGCATATCCGGCCGGGATCTGCTCGCCCGGCTGCGAGAGCAGGCTTTGCGCTACGGCGCGCTCATCGAGTCAGCAAGGATAGAGTGCTTGCTCAAGCACCCCACAGGCTTCGTCGCCCAGCTCAACGGCCGCCGGGTGACTGCGCGTCGCGTGGTACTGGCGACCGGCATCGTCGACACGCTGCCGCACATGGAGGGCGCCTATGATGCCGTTGCGCAGTCTGTGATCCGACTCTGTGCGATCTGTGATGGCTACGAAGTCAACGGCGATAACGTGGCGGTGTATGGCGAAGCGCACTGTGCGATCAATCATGGACTTTTCCTGCGCAATTTCACCGACCGGGTGACGGTGCTGGTCCATGGCGAAAACGAGGCCTGCGAAGCGGCCGTGGCGGTAGCCAGGCACGCCGGGATTCACCTCGTCGGTGATCGTGTCGAGCACATCGAGATGCGCGACGAAAAAGTCCAGGTGACGACTTGCACAGGTGAAAGCCTCTGCTTTGACATTGTCTACCCCTCGCTGGGCTCCCACATAGCTTCCGAGTTGGCGGTGCAACTCGGTGCCGAAGCCGACGAGCAAGGTGCGCTGAAGGTCGACGCTCGCCAAGGCACCTCGGTCGAAGGCCTTTATGCGGTTGGCGACGTCGTCAATTCGCTCAAGCAGATCAGTGTCGCAACGGGCCAGGCTGCTGTCTGTGCGACCGCAGTACACAACAGCCTGGAGGTGCGTTTGTGGGACCGAGCGCGTGACAAGAAACACGGCGTTTGAGTTTCTCCCGGTCGGCGTTTATCTGCGGCGCGCGGCATCAACCCTGCGCAACGTTGCGCCTTGAAGCGCGCGCGGGGAGGTCAGTACATGTTCCAGTTGCGGTTCATCGACGGCCATGTGCGCTGTCATCTGCAGCGCTTGCTCCCACTGCAGGTCCGGCTCCAACCATCCGAGTGCATGCTCTGCATTGAACGCCAGAAGGCGCTGTTCGGCACTAGCGGGGTCGCCGCAGGTCATCAATACCAGCCCATCGCAGCCGCACGGCTTTTCACTGATCTGAGCGAAGGCGGCCAGGAACATCGGCGACGATTGCCGGGAGGTGGTGTAGCTCAAGGATGGGGTCTGGTGAGAGGGCGTGGCTGCGGGGATATCGTACCAGCCGTCCACCGCGACCAGCACTCGCCCTTCGCTGCGGATGCGGTCGAACACCCGCGAGCGCATCACCAGGTGCAAGGGCAAGTGAGTGCGCGGCGGCATCGTTCCCATCGTCCAGACGGGTGACCATCCCCAGCGCACCTTTACGCATTCGAGCTGGCCGTCGCGCAGGCGGATTGCGCTGACGGTCATGCTCGGCTTGATGATGTTCCTGGCCTCGGCCACACCCGGGACGGTGTCAGGGCGCAAGCTTGGGCAAAAAACACTGCCGGCGCCATTGACACGTCCGCTTGCGCTGCCGGCCAGCAGTTCCAAAAGGTCTGGGGAAGAACCGGGTTGAACGATAAATTCACACATTGCCTGAACTCCAGCAGTCACTCAAAAAGGTACCGATACAGGTCGTCGCCCCGTCATCTGCGATGATCAGGTTAAGGTGCGAAGACGTTATAAGTACGAGCGGATGCCGTAGACACTGGTTCGAAAATCCCGGACATTGGCGGATGAACGGAAATTGGAGAAAATTCAAAAATTTATGCGGCCTTTCATCGCCTGGAGAGGCCCTGCTGTCAGCGATCAACATCGACTCGAAAAAAGCGTGATGCAGGAGCAAAACCCGGCCATCGCCGGGTTTTGCTTTTTGCTCAACTGACCTTGATCACCACCTTGCCGAATGGACCGCGAGCCAAGTGCTCGTAAGCCTCACGCGCTTGTTCGAACGGGTACACATGGTCGATTACCGGACGGATACGGTGGGTGTTGAGGAACGCGTTCATCCGGTCAAACGACGAGCGTGGCGCAACGGCGATACCGCGAATCGTGGTTTGGCGGAAGATCATCGGCATCAAGTTCAACGCGGTGGTCTGGCCAGTCAGGAAACCGATTTGAGCAATACGACCGCCCACTTTGGTTGCTTGAACAGAAGCGTTGACACCGTCGCCGCCCGCCACTTCCAGCAACAGGTCAACGCCCTTGCCGTCGGTAAGTTTCAGGACTTGTGCAGCCCAGTCCGGCGTCTTGCGGTAGTTCACCCCAGCGACCGCGCCCAGTTTGATGACCGCTTCGAGGTTATCGTCGCGACTCGACGTAATGATGACCTTCGCGCCCAGCGCCATGGCGATCTGAGCGGCAAAGATCGATACACCGCCCGTGCCCTGTACCAGTACGGTCTGGCCCGCTTCGACCTGGCCGAAGTCCACCAGCGAATACCAGGCCGTCAATGCTGCGATTGGAAGGGTCGAGGCTTCTTCGTCACTCATATCGTCGGGCGCACGAACGGCGCTGTCTTCATGGATGATCATGAACTCAGCCAAGCCGCCAGGCAGGGGGGAGCCGAGGCAGTAATCGGGTTCGTCGTGCGCCGGCATGCCATCGAGCCAGCGGGAGTACAGGTGGGAGTTGACGCGGTCACCCACCGCAAAACGGCGCACGCCCTCGCCCACTGCCACCACAGTACCGGCGGCGTCGCTGACCGGAATCAGGGGTTTGGGGACCTTATGCGGCTCGTAGATACCGTCAACAATCGCTTTATCGCGGAAGTTGAGAGACACCGCGCCGACCTTGACCAGCAGTTCACCGGCCTTGGGCGTTGGCGTTTGCGCCTCTCCCTGCTGCAGGTTGTCCAGGCCAAAATCTTTCAGAAGCCAAGCTTTCATTTTTTCCTTCTCCATTCGAAGTGCACGCCAGGCGGTCGGTTCGGCAGCCTGTTGGTGCCGTGCATTGTTTCGCTTCAGGCGCTTGGAATAAATGTTCAACGACGCACAAGATTGTTACCCTGCCAGGCAACAAAACCCTGCCTATTGGCAGAATTGGAGGTTTGGATGGAACTCTTGCAATCAATGCGCGTGTTCGTTCGGCTCGCGGAATCGGGCAGCTTTACCAAGGTGGCGGAGGCGACACAGACGGGGCGCCCGTCTATCACCCGGTCGATCCAGGCGTTGGAGGCGTCCCTGGGTGTACGCTTGTTCCACCGCACCACCCGCAAGGTCAATCTGACGGCCGAAGGGGAGCGATTCTACGAGCGGGTCAAATGCATCCTGGCGGACATCTCGAACACCACGTCAATGTTCGATGCCAGCGGAGCCATGTTGCAAGGCCGGCTGCGTGTTGATATTCCCAGCGCGTTTTCCCAGCGAAGCTTTATCGAGAGCTTGAAAACATTTACCGCAACGTTCCCCGACATCGAACTCATCGTGGGTGTCACTGACAGGGCCGTCGACCTGGTCGCAGAAGGTGTCGACTGCGTATTGCGCATTGGCGAACTGCCTGACTCAAGCATGGTGGCCCGTCACATTGGAGCGGTCGAAATGGTCACCTGCGCAGCGCCAGGCTATCTCCAGGAGCGGGGGGAACCCAAGACGCTGGACGAGTTGGTCGACCACAGAGGCGTCAACTTCCTCTCAGGGCAAAGCAACAGGCCGCTTCCCTGGTATTTTCGAGGTAAAGGGGCGGATCAGCCTTTCACCTGCCGCGGCGCCATCACCGTCAACGAATCGAATGCTTACGTCCACTGCGCCGTGGCTGGCTTCGGCATCATTCAAGCACCGGGCATCACCGTCGACGCGGCGCTGTCCAGTGGCGAGCTGGTGGAGGTGCTGCAACCTTACCGCCCCGCACGGCGCAAGGTTTCAGTGCTGTATCCCAGCAGGACCCTCCTCGCCCCACAGGTGCTGGCATTTGCGAATTGGCTGCGCGAACACTTTCCAGCGCTTCATCCAACGTGGTTCAAGGCTGACTGATTTCGACTGTCGCTTGAACAACTCCTCGCCCGTGGGGGTCGGTCGAACTAACCTGCTTTTCATCAGCGACTGCGATGGCGTCTCGGTCGTCTGAGAGAGCGTCGCGACTTGCCCTTTTTAGGCGTGCTGAATATCGCGGGTGGGCTCAAGCACCGGTTGCATTTCCCCTACTTCCTCGCCACCCACTTCCGACAGCCCCTTCTGAAAATCCCAACAGTCACGAAAAAATACGAGCCCCGCTCGGCAATAAACGCTATGTATTGGAATCGTTTGAGACAAGTCGCCCCTGCCACGTATGAAGGACGAGGATCATGCCAACCATCCCCTCATCTCTCCAGCTGCCCGCCGCCTCCGGCACCTCCCTGCGGACTCGCCCACTCAACCGGGATGAGGAGCGTCTGGTTCGCTACTACCGCTCATTGTCAGATCAGGACCGTGACGCGGTGCGCTGTCTGTTGTATGCGATCAGGGAAATCCGTCGATCCGAACGCCCTGCCCGGCAGGAGGCGCCGTAGCAGCAGCCAGCAAATGCGCAAAAACCGACCGCCAGGACCTGAACGGTACAGTGTGTGCAAGGGCGCAGCAGCGGCAAAAATGGCTGGCGTGCGCGATGACATCCAGGCGCAAGGAGTTCGCAGCCGGCCGAATCTGTTCGGCTGCGGCGCTTCAGGCACTGAGTGGCGATAGCGTGTGGCTGCCTATTGCCAAGCCCTATCGCTATAGGCCTGGACGCTGAACCGATGGTGGCACACGCAGAACTTGAACAAATGGCCCATCATGTCCTTTCTCCGAACGAGCTGAACCAGTTCAAAAAAAATGGAGGGAGAACAGGCGCTGACGTTCTTCTATTTATGTTTTTCAGCCAAGGAAGCCTTGTTCAAGACGCTGCTTCCTCTGTGCCAGACCGACATGGAATTTACAGAACAAACCCTTTTCGGTTTCAAAGCGAACAAGGATTAACGAGGTTTACGATAGAGGTCATCGTCATCCCTGCTCTCCCTTGCCCCGTGTCCTTCACATAATCCTTTTCAGTGCCCACTAAAGTTCGCTTGCCTGGTTGGAGCATGGTAGCCACGATGAGTTTTTTCTTCGCTATATCCGGTTTAAAACTGGGCTCTACTGGCCAAATTTGTACGGCATAGTCTTGGGCGAACAAAATCAGATTTGGAGCGGTGTCTACCGGCGTCTGTAGATGCGCGCACATGACATCGCTGGCTTGTACTTCAACAATTGTTTTGTAGTGGGGCTTGTCGTAACTAGCCAATATCAATTTTGTCCGAGTCTGAACCCCCAGCGCCTCCTGAGGGTGGCAAGGCGTCACTTCTCCATAGGCGTAGGAGCACCAACTCACCTGGGTCATTGTGACAATTTCCTCAGGTTTTACAGACAAGTCTTTCTGGATGCTCAGCTGGTCTTGCGGCTTTTCGTAGGGGATTGCTGCGCAACCAGTGAGCAATGTGAGCGTGAGCAGAGTGATGAAATTTAAATACATTGCTTTCATTCCTATGAATTACATCGACTTGATAGAAAAACTTCGAAAATCGAAATTTTTTCCTGCTTAGCATAACCGGATGGCGAGCACACTTACCGAACTCCAACATTTGGCAGCCCCGTGCGGATGAGGCCACCGTGTACTTCTATCGCACCTCGGCCTGCCTTCCGGTAGTTTTTTCAGGGCCGGCATTCCCGCCGGCAAGCACAGCGTCGCCTCCACCTCGCCACCCATCATCAGCGGTATGGTTAACAAGCGGTTCGATATCACCGTCGAAAATGGAAAGGTGTATTGCGTCGCCGATCAACTCAGCACCTTTGACTACAAGAATGGGCAGACCTTGGGTGAAGTCGACGGCCGTCGTTTCCGTGGAACAATGTTTTACTCGCGCTACGCGCTTGTGCCTGCCGAGGAAGCGTTGCGTTCCATCAAGTGGTGCCAGGAGTTGCCGGAAACTGCACCGTAACCACGCGTGCAGTCCAGCAGCGGCGTGGCTTCGAGACTCAATATTGCTTCGTTCAACCTCGGTACGGCGCTGGGTGGCATCGGCGCGGGCTGAACCAGGTCGGGCTCGCCTATATACCCGTTGCGGGCGCAGGTGTGGCATTGGTGGCCATCGGAACACTTGTTCTACAGATGAAAAACAGGCCAGGCCGGCGAGAAAACCCTACAGGAAAGGCGCTTTCAGAGACTGCAGAGCGGTAGCTTCATTGCGGCCCCGCCTGTGCGTTTGATTAAACGCAAATCGAAACGTTGTACTAGGATAGGATCCATGCCCGCAGCGCTTTTGCCGGTCAAGAAGCTTTTCGCCGCAGCTGCAGGGACACGCACCACCCTTTGTTATTCAAGGATGAAGACATGAACTCAAACCTGTTTCCGCACATCGGCAAGGTCATCGCCAGCACCGGTAGCCGCCACTTCCCACGCATGCTGCATGATCTGATCCGCGCCCAACTGGCGGTGGACGCCACGCATATCCGGCAGATGCGCGTCGAACCGGTGACACAGCGCTGTGAGCCCGAGCCACCGAAAGACGCAGCGCTGCGAGCCGACACCCTCTTCAGCGAACACAGCGACAGGCGGCAGCCCGAGCCCTCGTCGACCGCCGCCGACGCTGCGCAGTTGCACCTGACCCGGCGCAAGGACGGTTACCGTTACGTGATTTCGGTGTACCGCAACGATCAGTCGGAACGGTTTTCGGCTCAGGAGCGCAGCCTGTTGCAGGACATCTCCCCGGTGCTGCTGCCTATGGTGGAAAAACACATCAACGCGCTGCAGCCGCTAGAGATGGGTCCGCCAGGTCTGGCGCCGATCGCCGAAACCACTGGGCTCGACATTCTGCGCCTGCGTTTCAACGAGCGTTTGCAGCAACTGGGGTTGAAGCTGTCGAACCGCGAAAGCGAAGTGTGCGTCGGCCTGCTCGCCGGGCACACGGCACCTGAACTGGCTGGGCAGTTACAGTTGAAGGTCAACACCGTGGAAAGCTATCTCAAGCGCGCGGCGATCAAGCTGGGCATCAGCGGCCGGCATTCGTTGATGAAGTGGATGTATTCGCCACAGAACAGTGCAGCCTCCCCCGCGGCCTGACACCGCGACGTCAATCCCGTGCCAACGCTTCGATCGGATCCAGCCGCGAAGCGTTGCGCGCGGGCACGAAGCCGAACACCACGCCGATGAGGGTCGAACAGAACACCGCCGTCAGCACTGAGCCCATTGAAAACACCATCTCCCATTCCTTGATGAACACCGAGAACAGATGGCCGATGGCATACGACAGGGAAATACCGATGGCGCCGCCGAGCAGACAGACCATCACCGCTTCCACCAGAAACTGCTGACGAATGTCCGACTGCCGCGCGCCGACCGCCATGCGAATACCAATCTCGCGGGTACGCTCGGTTACGGAGACGAGCATGATGTTCATCACGCCGATGCCGCCGACCACCAGCGAAATCACCGCGATCAGAGACAGCAGCAGTGCCAGCGAGCGGCTGGTTTTTTGTACGGTTTGCATAATGCTGTCGAGGTTGTTGGTGAAAAAGTCCTTGGTGCCGTGGCGCTGCAGCATCAGCTTGTTGACGTTGTCTTCCACCACTTTGCTCGGCTGACCGTCCTTGATACGCACACTGATGCTGTCCAGATAGCGCTGGCCCAACAGACGTCCGGCAGCGGTTTCGTAGGGCACCCAAACGTTGAGTGATTTGCTCGCGGCGAACAGGTTCTTGTTCTGCGCTGTCACACCAATCACGGTGCACGGCAGATTACCGATAAGGATCACCTGCCCCAGCGGATCGACCTGCTCGCCAAACAGACGCTGACGGGTCTTGTGATCGATGACAACCACCTGGGCCTGACGCCGCGCATCGCTTTCGCTGAAATGAATCCCCGCTGCCATTTTGATCCCGCGCACCTGAAAATACAGATCGCTGACGCCGTTGACCTGGGCATCGACGTCGATGTTGCGGTAACGCAACAGCAGATTGCGTCCGACCACCGGCGTCGCGCTATCGACGTAATACAGCTGATTGAGCGCCGCGACATCGGCGGGCACCAGGGTTTCGATCGCGGCAGAACGACTGTCGCCGAAACTGGTCCCGGAATAGATATCGATGGTATTGCTGCCGATCGCCTGAATGTCCTTGAGCACATAACGCTTGGCGCCCTCGCCGATCGCCGAGATCGAGACCACCGAGGTGATGCCGATGACGATACCGAGCATGGTCAGCAAGGTACGCATGCGATGCGAAATCAACGCGACCCAGGCCATGTTGAATGCTTCCTTGAACAGCCCGAGGCTGGCGACCAGACGCCGTGCTGCGGTTGCTTGTGGCGCCACCCGATCGTCGCTCGCCGGCGCTTCACTACAACGTACGTTGCGGCGGTCGCTGAGGATTTCGCCATCGCTGACTTCAATGATGCGCTCGGCATTGGCCGCGACTTTCGGGTCATGGGTCACCAGAATCACCGTGTGCCCGGCGGCGTGCAGCTCCTGCAGAATGTGCATGACTTCCTTGCCACTGGTGGTGTCAAGAGCGCCGGTCGGCTCGTCGGCGAGAATGACTTCACCGCCGTTCATCAAGGCGCGGGCAATACTCACGCGCTGCTGCTGGCCGCCGGAGAGCTGGCTGGGCCGGTGCGTCAGGTGCCCCTCCAGGCCAAGCCGCGCCAACAATTCACGGGCGCGGGCATGGCGTTGCGGCTCTGGGGTTCCGGCGTAAATCGCCGGGATTTCGACGTTGTGCATGGCGCTCAGGTGCGGCAGCAAGTGATAACGCTGAAAGATGAAACCGAAGTAGTCGCGACGCAGTTCCGCCAGCGCCTCGCTGTCAAGATCACGGGTTTCGCGGCCGTTGATCTTGTAGCTGCCGGCGGTGGCGTAATCAAGGCAGCCCAGGATGTTCATCAGGGTGGATTTTCCGGAGCCGGAGGCGCCGATGATCGCGATCATTTCCCCGGCATGGATCGTCAGGTCAATAGCGTTCAGCGCAAGGAATTCGCGGTCACCCGCAGTGAAGCTGCGAGTGATGCCGCTCAGTTGCAGCAGAGCTTGGGCCATGATCAGGCCCCCGCCACAGCGGATACCGGGTCACCGATCACCACCCGATCGCCTTCAACCAATCCGTCGTTGATTTGAACTTTGACGTTGTTGTTGATCCCGACCCGTACAACGCGCGCCTGGGCCTGGCCCTTGGCATCGAGCACGCGCACCGCAAAACTGCCATCGTTGTTGCGCGCTCCTAGCGCCGCCACCGGAATGGTCAGCACTGATTTGGCCGTGTCGAGCACCACCCGCACCTGCGCGGTCATGGAAATGCGCAGGCGATGATCCGGGTTGGGCACCTCAAACAGCGCGTTGTAAAACACCGCCGTGTTTTGCTTCGCAGTACCGGCCGGCGGGGTTTCGAGGAAATTCTGCGGTGCCGGCTCAGTGCCGCGCAGCTTGCCGTAATAGCGTTTGTCTTCGCCAAGAATGGTGAAATACACCTCCTGCCCCGGCGCGATGTGAATCACATCCGCTTCTGACACTTGCGCCTTGACGGTCATGGTGTCCAGATCGGCCAGCTTGAGCAGGATCGGCGCCAACTGGTTAGCGATGACAGTCTGGCCTTCCTGTGTGACGATGCCGACCACATCGCCATCAATCGGCGCAATAATCCGCGTGTACGCCAGATTGACCTTGGCGGTGTCGATCTGGATATGCGCACTCTTGATCTGCGCGTCCAGGGACAGCAGGTTGGCCTGCTGCACTTCGTAATTCGATTGTGCGGTTTCGAAATCCTGGCGGGAGATCGAAGCGTCCTCCTGCAAGTTCCGGTAACGCTCGAACAGCGCCTTGGTCTGGCGCAATTGCGCCTGGGTCGCGCGCTTTTGGGCTTGCAGGTTTTCTTCGTCGACCTGGGCCTGACGCAACGTGTTCTGCAACACCAGCGGATCGATTTCCGCCAGCCACTGCCCCTTCTTCACCTTGTCGCCGACCTTGACCTTCAGCGATTTCAATTGACCCGACACTTGCGCACCGACATCGACCTGCTTGATGCCTTCGAGCAGCCCGGTCGCGAGCACTGCGTTCTCGATGTCACCGCGCTCCACCGTGGCGGTCAAATACTGTGGCGCTTGCGCCGGCGCTTGCACCGCGTAAAGCAACAAGCCGGCCATGGCCGTCAACACCACACCCAGAGCGACTTTGCGCAACTTTGACTTTTCCATAGATGACCACAAATCCGTTAAGGGTTGAGCCCGGCCAGCGACCGGGCTGCAAGACGTACACGTCAGTCAGGAGAGCATTGCACTGGCCGGCTGCTTCAGACCCTCGTGCCACCATGCTGCGAAACTGAACACATTGGGGGCCTTGAGCAGGGTGAAATGATTGCCTGGCCCGCGCCACACCGTCAGATCATTCGCCTCACGCCGCCAGCCTTCGACCATAGCCGCCTGCTCGCGCTGATTGCCGGCAGCGTCCAGCGTCGGATCCTCCGCCAGCGCCAATCGCACCGGGCCGCTATAGCGCTGACGCGGTTGATAAACCGTGCGCAAGGCGCTGGCGAAGGTGCGCGTCGAACCGAGTAGAGACTGCGGCGACGACCGCGCCGACAGCACGCCCGCACGCACCATGCCCTCGTGCAACAGACGCAGTTGCATGGCGTCATCGGCGACGGCGAATACCTCAGCATCGATGCCCAGCGAAGTGCCGGCCGACAGTTGCAGCGCCTCGATCAGCCGCTGTAGCGCAGCGGTCGCGGTGTACGGCTTGCCAACCACCCCATTGCCGCCGGGTGATTCGCTGTCGATCAGGGTCAACGACGCCACTTCGCGTCCATCCGCCTGGAACTGCGCGGCCATGGCATGGACCACCCAGCCGCCGAAAGAATGCCCGATCAGGTGCAGCGGGCCTTGCGGATAGAGTTGCTCAATTGCCCGCCGATAAAAACGCGCCGCTGCCTCGACCTCACTATGCGGCACAGCGCCGCCTTCCAGCCCGCGCGGTTGCAGGCCGTGGACTGGCCAATCGGGACCGATGGCCTCGGTCAGATGAATGAAGCCGGTGACGCTGTCGCCGGCACCCGGCACGCAGAAGATCGGAGCCCGTGCGCTATCGCCGGTCTGAAGGGTGACCAGCGGTTGATACACAGGCGCTGCCGGTGCCTGCGCCCCTTCCAGTGCCTGGCTCATTGCCAGGCCCAGCGCTTGAATGTGCGGGGCTTTCATCATGCTTTGGTGATCGCCGGGCACGTCGATGCAGCACAACTCGGCATCCGGCAACTCCTGCGCCCAGCCCAGGGTCGGGCTGAGCTGCTCCATCGCCGTCGAGCGTTGCTGCGCGCGGAACACGTGCACTGGCAACGGCAACGGATTGACCCGGTAATGCGCCAGCGCATGCCCGTGCGCCACCTCGCGATCGATGTAGTGCCAGGTATCCTCCGCCGAGGCTGCCGCCAACTCGGGATGGAGCAATTGCTGGCGCTGGCAGCGTTCGAGCAGTTCGGCGAACGTCAGTGCTTGCACCTCGCTTTGCAACACGGCCAGCGCCGTCAGCCCGCGCTGGCCGTCGTCGCCAAGGCCGATCCAGTGCGCGGTGCAATGCAAGAGCAGTTGGCGCTTGTGCACGTGAGCATCGCTCCAGCGGGCCTTGTGCGGATCGGCCAGGCGCGGCACATAGCTGTCGATCAGTCCGATAAACTCGACGACTTCGTCCTGGCCCAACAGTTGCTGAGCGACTTCGTAAGCCAGCACCCCGCCAAACGACCAGCCTGCCAATCGAAAGGGCCCGTGGGGTTGTCTGCCACGAATGATCTTGACCATGCGCGTCGCCAGGCATTCAAGGGTGCGTAATTGCGTCTGGCCGAAGTCGATACCGGGCAGACCGTAGATCGGGAAATCGCCGCCGATGTGCCGGCCCAACGCCGGAAAATACAGGTCGCGGCCGCTGAATTCATGGACCAGAAACAATGGCGTACCGCGATCGCCTGCGCGAACCACGGTCAGCCCCGGTTCCTGCTCGATGACACCGTCTCGTTCACCGAGCAGCGCAGCCGCCGCTTCAATGCTCGGGTGCTGGAACAGCTCGGCCAAGGTCATCGACAGACCGGTTTGCTGCATCTGGTTGACCAGCCGCACCGCCAACAACGAATGCCCGCCCAGCTCGAAGAAGTTGTCATGACGCCCAACCCGTTCGACCTGAAGGATTTCGCTCCACAACTCGGCCAGACGGGTTTCCATGGGATTGCCCGGCGCCTCGTACACACGGTTGAGCATTGCCGCCTGGGTCGGTACCGGCAGGGCCTTGCGGTCGACCTTGCCGTTGTTGTTCAGCGGCAACACCTCAAGACGCACCCACGCCGAAGGCACCATGTATTCCGGTAGCCGTGCCTGCAACAAGGCACGCAGCGTGGCGCTTTGCAGGTCGGCATCGTCTGCGGTGAAATAAGCCACCAAACGTGTCTGCTTGCCGTCTTGCCGTGCCAGCACCACCGCCTCTTTGACGCCCGGGCAACTGAGCAGCCGGTTTTCGATCTCGCCCAGTTCAATGCGAAAGCCGCGAACCTTCACTTGGTCGTCATTGCGGCCGAGGCACTCGAGCTGCCCCGGCGCCAGCCAGCGCACCAGGTCGCCGGTGCGGTACATGGTTGCATCGGGCCTGCTGCTGAACGGGTCGTGGAGGAATTTCTGTGCCGTCAGCTCAGGACGGTTCAGATAACCCAGGGCAACGCCCTGCCCGCCGATGTACAACTCACCGGTGACGCCGAACGGCACCGGTTGCTGACAGGCATCGAGCACATACACCTGTGTGTTGGAAATCGGCCCGCCGATTGACACGCTGTCGGCCTCTTCGGCGACGCTCTGTACTGCAAATGCAGTGGCGTACGTGGTGGTTTCCGTCGGGCCATAGCAGTGCACCAGACGCAGATCAGGTGCCTCGGCGCGCAACTTGCGAAACGCCGCCGGATCACCGCGCTCGCCGCCGCAAAGCAGGATACGCAAGCCCTTCAGGGCGTCGGGAATCAGCTGTACATATTGGTTGAACAGTGCCGTGGTCACGAACAGGATGCTCGCGCCGCTGCGTTTCAGCTCGTCGCCGAACGCCTGCGGCTCGAGCAAAGTGGCATGGTCGATGATCGCCACCCGCGCGCCATTGAGCAATGCACCCCAGACGTCCATGGTGCTCGCGTCGAACGCCGGGTTGGAGGCGAATGCCACGCAATCCTGCCGATTGAAATCGGCGTAGCCGTTGTTGATCACCAGCCGCGTGATCGCCCGGTGCGGCACCATCACGCCTTTGGGCATGCCGGTGGAGCCTGAGGTGTACATGATGTACGCCGGCGTTTGTGCCGACTGCGGCAGATCCGGGTTGTGATGGGGTTGAGTGTCAAGCTGTAACAGATCGAGATCGATGCGCCGTACGGCAAAGTCCAGGGTGGCTGTGCTATGGGTCAGCAGCACAGACGCCTGGCAATCCTCGACCATGAACGCCTGGCGCTCGCTCGGCGCGTGAATATCCAGCGGCACCCAGGCGGCCGCGCATTTGCCGATAGCCAATTGCGCGAGCAGCAAGTCCAGTGAGCGCGGCAACAGAAGCGCCACCGCATCGCCGGCTTTTACGCCATTGCTGAGCAGATAATGTGCCAGCCGATTGGCCCTGTGGTTTAACTGCGCATAGCTCAGGGTCTGCTCGCCATGCAGCGCTGCGACGGCGTGGGGTTGTTGCAAGGCCAGGGCTTCGAACACACGCTGTACCGTGTCGCTCTGTGGGTATTCGCGTTCGGTCGCATTGAAATCAACCAGCAAGCGCTGGCGCTCCTCGTCCTGCACCAGCGGCACATGGGCGAGCAGCGCCTGGTCGTTGCTGACCATGGCCTGCAGCAGTTGCTGCAAGTAACCGGCAAAGCGCTTCACCGTAGTTTCATCGAACAGCGCCGTGGCGTATTCAAGCCAGCCGCCGATGCCCTCGGCAGTGTCGCCGAGGGTCAGGGTCAGATCGAACTTGGCGAAGTGACTGGGTTCGGCCACGGCTTCCAGCGTCAACTCACCCAAGGCCAGTGCCGGGCCGTCGCCGTTGCGCCAGTTGAACATGGTCTGGAACAGCGGACTGTGCGCCAGGCTGCGCACTGGCCGAGTAATTTCCACCACTTGCTCGAACGGCAGGTCCTGATGCGCCTGAGCTTCGACTGTCAGCGCCTTGACCCGCGCCAGCAGCGCTTCGCCGGTCAACTCACCGCCGGTGTCGATGCGCAGTGCCAGGGTGTTGACGAACAGGCCAATCATTCCCTCGACTTCTGCCCGAGTGCGGTTGGCCACCGGCGAACCGATGATCACGTCAGTCTGCCCGGCCAGACGCCCGAGCAGCAGTGCCCATGCGCTGAGCAGCGTCATGTATAACGTCACGCCATGGCGCTGACTCAAGGCCGTGAGCCCGGCGCTCAAGCGCTCATCCAGTTGCAGCGCAATGCTGCTGCCGGCGTAATCCTGCTGCGCCGGTCGCGGCCGATCCGTGGGCAGGGTCAGCAGGGCCGGCACATCGCGCAAGGTGCGTTGCCAGTATTCGCTCTGACGCTGCAACACCTCGCCGCTCAACCAACGCCGCTGCCACACCGCGTAATCACTGTATTGCAGGGTCAACGCCGGCAACGGATCGTCTTCGCCCCGACTGAACGCCTGATACAGCGCCATCAGTTCGCGGGTGAGCACGCCCATCGACCAACCGTCTGAGATGATGTGGTGCAAGGTGAGCAGCAGCACATGGTGATCATCGGCCAGACGTATCAGACGTCCGCGAATCAGCGGATCGTCAAGCAGATCGAACGGCCCCGAAGCCTCGCCCTGGATCAGCGCCTGCAACGCCTCTTGCGCCTGTGGGTGGTGGCGCAGATCCTCGACGCGCAACAGCAGGCCGCTGTCGACCGGAGCGATCAACACCTGAGCGTTGCCATCCAGCGGCGCGAAGCGGCTGCGCAATGTTTCGTGGCGCGCGACGATGCGCGCCAGCGCCCGTTGCAGGGCATCGTCGTCCAGCGCACCGCGCAGGCGCAGGGCAATCGGAATGTTATAGGCGGTGTTGGCACCCTCCATCTGCGCCAGAAACCAGAAGCGCTGCTGCGAAAACGACAGTGGCAGCGCCGTTTCACGGGGCACCGGCAGTATCGGCGGTTGCGTGCAGCGCCCGGCCTCGGTCAATACCTGCGCCACCGCCGCCAGTTCGGCGTTGGCGAACAGATCACTGAGCACCAGCTCGACACCCAGTCGCTGCCTGACCTGCGCGACCATGCGCATGGCCAGCAGCGAATGCCCGCCCAATTCGAAGAAATGATCCGCGCGCCCTACCCGCTCGACCTGCAGCACGTCGGCCCAGATGTCGGCCAGCGCGTTTTCCACTTCGCCTTGCGGCGCGGCATATTCTCGGGCGAACAATGCCGAACGCTCGGGTTTCGGCAGGGCCTTGCGGTCGAGTTTGCCGTTGGCGGTCAGCGGTAATCCGTCGAGTTTGACGAAGGCGGACGGCACCATGTATTCCGGCAGTTGGGTCAGCAGCAGCGTGCGCAGTTCGGCCACGGCCAGCGCCTGCACCTGCGTCTGTTCGGTGAAATACGCCACCAGCCGCGGCTGCCCCGGCTGATCCTCGCGCACCAGCACCACCGATTCCTGAATCCCGGGCAATTGATTGAGGCGGTTCTCGATTTCCCGCGGTTCGATACGCGCGCCGCGAATTTTCACCTGATCATCATTGCGCCCCAAATACTCGAGCGTGCCGTCGCCGCGCCAGCGCGCAAGGTCGCCGGAGCGGTACATGCGCGCCTGTGCCGCGTGGCTGAAGGGATCGCGCAGGAAGCGTTCGGCCGTCAGCTGCGGCTGGTTCAAGTAGCCCCGGGCTACGCCAGTACCGCCGATGTACAACTCGCCGACCGCGCCAATCGGTACCGGGCGCTGTTGCTTATCGAGCAGATAGACCGTGGCATTGCTCACCGGCTTGCCGATGTGCAACGCATCACCGCAGTCAATGCGCCCGGAAGTGGCGACCACCGTGGTTTCGGTCGGGCCGTAATTGTTGATTACGTCGAAACGCTGGTTGCGCGAAAACTGGCGCAAACGGTCGCCGCCGACCAGTAGCGTGCGCAACGTCGGGTGTTCCAACTGTTGGCTGAATGCGTATTCCGCCACTGGCGTGGGCAGGAAACTCACATCCAGGGGCTGCGCGCGCCACCAGTCAAGCAAGGCGTCGATGTCTTCGCTGCCGTCATGCGCCGGGGCGATGTGCAGCGTGGCGCCCGCACACAGCGCTGGCCAGACTTCCCAGGCCATGGCATCGAAGCCGAAGCCGGCGAGGCTCGAGGTGTGGCGGCCGGCACACAGGTCAAAGGCGGCGCAGTGCCAGTCGACCAGGTTCGACAGGGTACGGTGCTCGACCATTACGCCCTTGGGCAAACCGGTCGAGCCGGAGGTATAGATCACGTAAGCCAAGTGCGTGACATCGAGATCCGTCCGTTGCGGGTTACGGGTGCTGCCCAGCGGCCAGGTGCGCGGGTCCAGGTCCAGCATGGGCACTGCCAGTCCCGGCAGACGTTCGCGCAGATCAGCGCTGGTTAATACGGCGACTGGCGCACTGTCGCGCAGCAGATGCAGCAGACGTTCAGCCGGGTGCGCGGGATCGACCGGCACGTAACCGGCGCCGGCCTTGAGGATCGCCAGCAACCCGACCACTGCGTCCAGCCCGCGCCGGGCGAGGATGGCGACCCGGTCGTCAGGTTGCACGCCCAGAGCGATCAATTGATGCGCCAGGGCGTTGGATCTCTGATTCAACTCGGCAAAAGTCAGCGACTCACCCAAATGCACCGCAGCCAGCGCGTGCGGACGCGCCAGCACCTGTGCTTCGAAACGCTGATGAATGGGCTGCGCCGGTGGGTAATCGACCTGGCTGGCATTGAACCCACGCAGCACCTGTTCGCGCTCGGCGGTCGGCAGCACCGACAATTGACTCACCGGGGTGTCCGGCGCGTGTTCGAGCGTCGACAGCAACTGCTCCACCGCGCGCACCAGATAGGCGCAGAGACGCTCACCATCAACAGCACTGGTGGCCAGTAACGTGAGGCTGAAGCGGTCGCCGAAGTCGTCGATGCTCAGCGTCAGCGGGTAGTTGGTGCGCTCTTGCGAACGCAGCACACTGATGCCGTCCCAGGCGGCGAGTGCTTCGGCGCTGGCATTGGCGCTGGAGGCACTGTGGCGATAGTTGAGCAGCGTGCTGAACAACGGCGACGAGGCAACCACCCCACTGCAGCGCTGCGCCAGTGCCAGCGGCGCATGCTCGTGGCGCATCAGCGTGGTCAGCCGCGCGTGGGTGGCCTTGATCGCCTCCCTGACGGCCAGCGCTGCGATGTCGACCCGCAGCGGCAAGGTATTGATGAAGATGCCCAGCGCGCGTTCGGTGCCTTCGGCGTTGTGCATGCGCCCCATCAATACGGTGCCGAAGACCACGCTCGTTTGCCCGGTCAGGGCGCTCAGCACCTGGCCCCAACCCAGGTGGAACAGGCTTGCGACGCTCACCCCCTGCCGTCGTGCCTGTGCTCGCAAGCGTTGGTCCAGTTGCGAGTCGAGCGCCTGGCTGGATTCGACAAGGTCGCTGCCGTCGCCATGCACGCCTTGCAGGCCGTACGGCAAGGTGGGTTCGTCGATGTCAGCGAGCATGTCGCGGAAGAACGCTTCGTGTTCCGCCTCGCTGATGCCCAATCGCGCCTGGGCCACGTAATTGCGAAACGGCACGGGCGGGCCCAACCGCGCGGCGTACCCGCACAGGCAGGCCTGCAGCTCCTCACTGACCACCGCCAGTGCCGAGTGGTCCATCGCCATGTGGTGGAATAACAGCATCGCGACGATGCGTTGCTCGCACGCATCCCAGGCATGCACCAGGCGCACCAGCGGCGCGCAGGTTACGTCAAGACGGAACTGCCGGGCGTCGAAGCGTGCGTGCAACTGTGCCAGCGCATCGCCGCCATCGGCCTCCAGCACCACTTCTTCCAAGGGTAAGCGCGCATCGCGCATGACCACTTGCAAGGGCGTGTCGAGGCCTTCCCAGGCCACCGCCGTGCGCAAGATGTCGTGGCGATCGATGACCGTTTGCAAGGCATCGGCGAACGCCTGCAAACGCTGCGGCCCGCTGAACGCAAATTGCGCCTGCATCACGTACGGGTCGCCGTGCTGCGCGCTGACGTGGTGGTAGAGAATGCCTTCCTGCAACGGTGTCAGTGGATAGATGTCCTGCACGTTGGCCGCCCCGCCGGGGATGCCTTCGCACAGTTGATCCAGGGCTTCCTGGCTCAGTTGCGTCAGGGTCAGCATCGCCGGGGTGATGTAAGTGCAACCGGCCTCAATGCCATTAGCTGGCACCTCGACCTGTCCGGTGCGGGCGGCTGAATACTCGCCTGCCTTGATCAGTTCGATCAGCGCCGCCTTGTGTTCGCGCAACGACGCCAGTAATGCCGGATCGCCCAGGGCCTGCTTGTTGCCATTGACGCGCAACTGGTCGTCCGTGACCGTCAACTGGATGTCTCGGGCTTTGAGTGTCGCCAACAAAGGATTCAGGTTCACAGGACGATCTCCATTCTTTCCGTGATTGCGGCGTAGCCGGCCAGCGTCGGTTGTTCGAACAACGCCCGGACGTCAGCCTCCATGCCTTCCTGTTGCAGACGGCCGACCAGACTCACCGCCAGCAACGAATGCCCGCCCAGCTCGAAAAAGTGGTCGTGACGGCCGATCCGTTCGACGTTGAGCAACTCGCACCACAGCCGCGCCAAGGTGATTTCCACCGCGCCGACCGGGGCCTCATATGGACGGCTGACAAGCGCGTCCTGATTCGGCGCGGGCAAGGCCTTGCGGTCGAGTTTGCCGTTGGGGCTGAGTGGCAAGCGCTCCAGATGGATGTAGGTCGCAGGGACCATGTAATCCGGCAGCGCATGCAGCAATGCGGCGCGCAGGAGGTCGATGTCCAGACGCGAACCGGTGTAGTACGCCACCAGGCGTTTGTTGCCTGGCACGTCTTCGCGGGCCAGCACTGCCGCTTCCTGCACGCCGTCGATCCTGGACAGGCACGCCTGAATTTCACCCAGCTCGATGCGCAGGCCGCGAATCTTGACCTGATCATCATTGCGACCCAGGTATTCGATATTGCCGTCGGCGCGATAGCGAGCAATATCGCCGGTACGGTACATGCGCGCTTGCGCCTGCTGGTTGAACGGGTCACGCAGGAACCGTTCGGCGCTGAGCTCGGCGCGGTTCAGATAACCGCGCGCCACCTGGACGCCACCGATGTACAGCTCGCCAACCACGCCTTGCGGCACTGGTTGTTGCTGCGCGTTGAGGATATACATTCGCGTGTTGGCGATGGGTTTGCCGATCGGCGTGTTGTCCGGGGTGTCCAGCAACGGCCCGGCGCAGTTCCACGCGGTGACGTCCACCGCTG
This sequence comes from Pseudomonas azadiae, assembly GCF_019145355.1. Taxonomy (NCBI): domain Bacteria; kingdom Pseudomonadati; phylum Pseudomonadota; class Gammaproteobacteria; order Pseudomonadales; family Pseudomonadaceae; genus Pseudomonas; species Pseudomonas azadiae. The sequence goes on from NZ_JAHSTY010000001.1 coordinate 530,539, forward strand.
CTTCGGTCGGACCGTACAGGTTATGCAACTGGCTGGCCGGCAAGTGCTGTTTGAACCGCCGCACCAGACTGCCGGGCAACGCCTCGCCGCTGCACATCACCTGACGCAGTGCGGCACAGCGCTCGATCTGGCCGTGGGCAAGAAACACGTCAAGCATCGATGGGACAAAATGTGCCGTGGTGACATGTTCGCGCTCGATCAGCTCACTCAGGTAGGCCGGCTCCTTGTGCCCGCCAGGGCGCGCCAGCAGCAGGCGCGCACCGGTCATCAACGGCCAGAAAAACTCCCACACAGACACGTCGAAACTGAACGGGGTCTTCTGCAACACCGTATCCGCCGGCGTCAGCGCATAGGCGTCCTGCATCCACAGCAAACGGTTGACCACCGCGCTGTGCTCGTTGGCCACACCTTTGGGCTGACCGGTAGAGCCGGAGGTGTAGATGACATAGGCCAGATGCGCCGACGTCAGGCCGTTGATCTGCGGATTGGTCGCCGGCAAGTCACCCCAGACCTGTTCCTCCAGATTGATCGCCGGCACCGTCAGCGTGCCGGCCAGCGCCGCCGTGCTGCCTTGCACCAGCACCGCCACCGGCGCACTGTCGGCGAGCATGTACGCGATGCGTTCAACCGGGTAGTCCGGGTCGAGCGGAACATAACCGCCGCCCGCCTTGAGGATCGCCAGCAGGCCGACGACCATGGCGACACTGCGCTCGACGCAGATCGCCACCCGTGAATCCGCCTGGACTCCAAGCTGGATAAGATGATGGGCCAGGCGGTTGGCGTGCTCGTTGAGTTGCTGGAAGTCCAAGTGCTGACCCGCGATTTGCACCGCGACTGCATGCGGGGTGCGCAGCACCTGAGCCTCGAACAGGCCATGCAAGGTTTGCTGCAGGTTGTAAGCGACGGCCGTAGCGTTGAAGTCGAACAGCAAGCGCTGGCGCTCGGCATCTGGCAATACCGGCACCTGATCGATCGGTTGCTGCGGCGTCTGCTCCAGCGCGTCGACCAACCCGTGCAGTGCAGTTTCCATATACGTGCAGAGGCGCAACGCACCGACCTCGGCCGAGGTGATTGCGGTGAGCCTGAAACCTGTGTCGAGGTCATCGACGTTGAGACTCAACGGATAGTTGGTGCGCTCCTCGCTGTGCAAGGTTTCGATGCCTTGCCACGCCGGATGCGCTTGTGCGGGCGTCGCGCTGCCGTGGCGATAGTTGAGCATCGCGCTGAACAGCGGCGCCGGTGCCGCGATCCGGCTGCAACGCTGGGCCAGCGCCAGCGAAGCGTGCTCATGCGCCAACAGCCCGGTGAGTTGCCCATGCGTGGCCGCAAGCGCCGCCTGCACGGCTTGTGCGCCGAGATCGACGCGCAGCGGCAAGGTGTTGATGAACATCCCCAGCCCGCGATCCGCGCCCGCCCCGCCCTGCATGCGACCCATCAGTACAGTGCCGAACACCACGCGCTCCTGCCCGGAGGTGGCGCCCAGCACCCGTGCCCAAGCCAGATGAAACACGCTGGCGACGCTGATACCCCTCTGTCGCGCCTGACTGCGCAGCCGTTGCGCCAGCGCGTCGGGCAGTGCCAGCCCAGCTTCCGCGTAAGTACCCGCCTCGGCATTGACCTCATGCAGACCGAACGGCAGCGTTGGCTCATCGATATCACCGAGCATGTCGCGGAAAAACCCTTCGTGCTCCGCCTCACTGATGCCCAACCGCGCCTGCGCCACATAGTTGCGGTACGGCACCGCTGGCGGCAGGGGGCGCTGTTCGCCACAGAGGCTGATCTGCATTTCTTCGCGCACGACTTCCAGCGCCGTGTGGTCGAGGGCGATGTGATGGAACAACAGCACACCGGCCACTTGCTCAGAGGCCGGATCGCGGGCGTACAACAAGCGGATCAGCGGGGCTTGACCCAGATCCAGCGAACGCGTCGACAGTTGCTCGATCGTGACTTCTTCCACCGGCAATTCAGCCTCGCGCCACACCACTTGCACCGGCGCGGCCAGGCCTTGCCAGACGATCGCCGTGCGCAGGATGTCGTGGCGCGCCATGACCTGACGCAACGCGCTGGCGAAGGCCTCGACGCGCTCGACACTGGCGAACATCAGACGCGACTGCAGCACGTACGGATCGTGTTGCCTGGCGGTGATGTGATGATAAAGAATGCCTTCCTGCAACGGCGCCAGCGGGTAAATGTCCTGCACATTGGCCGCGCCGCCCGGCACCGTGGCGACGATGCGTTCGATGCTGGCCTGATCCAGTTCCAGCAGGCTGAGCATGCCTGGCGTGATGTGAGCACAGTTCGTCGCGATGCCGTTGGCCGGCACTTCGATTTCGCGACCGCTCCCCACGGCCGCCGCCAGCGCCGTCAATGTCGGCTGGTTGAACAGTACGCGCACGTCAGTGCTCAGATCGATCTGGCGCATGCGCTCAATGACGCTGACGGCGAGCAACGAGTGGCCGCCCAGTTCGAAGAAGTTATCGTGGCGGCCGACCTGTTCGACCTTGAGCACATCGCTCCAGATTTGAGCCAGCGCGATTTCCACCGCGCCTTGCGGCGCTTCGTACGTGCGGCTCAGCCATGCACTTTGATTCGGGTCCGGCAAGGCGTTGCGGTCAAGTTTGCCATTGGCCGTCAGCGGCAAGGCCTCCAACTGCATGTAGGCCGCCGGCAGCAAGGCTTGCGGTAAGCGCGATTGCAGATGCTGGCGCAGGTCGTCGAGTTCCAACGAATCGCGCGCGGTGAACCAGGCCAGTAATTGACCGTCACGCACCTGTGCCACGGCGTCCCGCAGCGTCGGATAACTGACCAGCGCCGCTTCGATTTCCCCGAGTTCCACGCGCACGCCACGCAGTTTGACCTGGTCGTCGTTTCGCCCCAGATACTCCAGAGTGCCGTCGGCGCGCCAACGCACCAGGTCGCCCGTGCGATACATTCGCGCGCCGGGCTCGGCGCTGAACGGGTCGGCGCAGAACCGCTCGGCGGTCAATTCATCGCGGTTCAGGTATCCCCTGGCCAAGCCGGCGCCGGCGACGTACAGCTCACCCTTGACCCCTACTGGCAATGGGTTCTGTTGTGCGTCGAGGACATACACCCTGGCATTGGCGATCGGCCGACCGATGTGCAACGCCTGCGCCGCATCGATACGACCCGACGTCGCCACCACCGTGGCTTCGGTGGGTCCGTAGTTGTTTATCACGTCGAAGGTCTGATTGCGTGGGAATTGCCTGAGCTTGTCGCCGCCGATCAACAGTGTGCGCAAGGTCGGATGGCTCAGCCCGCGGCTGAACGCGTATTCAGCCACCGGCGTCGGCAGGAAACTGACCTGCAACGGCTGCGCCCGCCACCATTCGAGCAACTCATCGAGGTGTTCATTGCCGATCGATGCCGGTGGCAAATGCAGGGTCGCGCCCACACACAAGGCCGGCCAGACTTCCCAGGCCATGGCGTCAAAGCCGAAACCGGCGACACTGGCGGTATGGCTGCCGGCGTGCAAATCGAAGGCTGCGGCGTGCCAGTGCACGAGGTTTTCCAGGGTACGGTGTTCGACCATCACGCCCTTGGGCTGGCCAGTGGAGCCGGAGGTGTAAATCACGTAGGCAAGATTCTGTGGCGTCAAACCGTCGCCCTCAGGATTCTGTTCAGGCAGGTCAAGCCAATGCTCATCACCAAGGTCAATCACCGGCACCGCCACCGCGCCCAGCGCCACGCCAGAGACCAGCAGGGCCAGCGGTGCACTGTCGGCCAGCAAGTAAGCGATGCGCTCGGCCGGATGCGCCGGGTCGATCGGTACATAGGCTGCGCCAGCCTTGAGCACCGCCAGCATGGCCAGCAGCATGTGCGGGTCACGCCGGGTGCAAATCGCCACCCGCGCGTCGGGCCTGACACCCAGCTCGAGCAGATAGTGCGCAAGGCGATTGGCCTGTTGATTGAGCTGCGCATAGGTCAGTTGCTGCTCGCCTGCTTGCACCGCCACCGCCTGAGGGTTGAGCAAGACCTGCGTTTCGAAGAGTCGGTGCACGGTTTGCGCTGGCGGGAAAGCCGCCGCGCTGGCGTTGAACTGCATGAGCACCCGTTCGCGCTCGCATGGCGGCAGGATCGACAGTCGATTCAGCGCCCGCTGCGGGTTGTGCTCCAGCGCCGACACCAGCACCGCCAGCGCGCTGTGCATCAGGTCGCAGACCTGTTGCGCACCGACCTCGGGGCGCGTCAGCACCGACAGATCGAAACCTTCGCCCAGGTCGTTGATGCTCAGCGTCAGCGGGTAATGGCTGCGCCCTTCATGCGTTAGAAATTCGATCCCCTGCCACGCTGGTTCATCGGACTGGCGCGCGGCGCTGTGACGATAATTGAGCACCGAACTGAACAGCGGCGACGGCGCGGCAACAGCACTGCAACGCTGGGCCAGCGCCAGTGAGGCGTGTTCGTGACCGAGCAGCGCGGCCAGCCGTTGATGCACAGCGCGCACTGCTGTGCTGACGCTGTGCTCGTTCACTTCGACGCGCAACGGCAAGGTATTGATGAACATACCCAGTGCTCGATCAGCGCCCGCGCCGCCCTGCATGCGACCGAGCAGCACCGTGCCGAACACCACGCACGGCTGCCCGGCCGTGGCCGCCAGCACCTGCGCCCACGCAAGGTGAAACAGGCTGGCGGCGCTTACCCCGACGCTGCGCGCCTGCGCCCGCAAGCGCTGGCTCAACTCAAGTGGCATTGCACTGACATACGCTTCAATATCGCGGCCATCACCGTCGATTTCACGCAAACCGAACGGCAAGGTTGGCTCATCAATATCGCCGAGCATTTCGCGGAAAAACGTTTCGTGCTCCTGCTCGCTGACGCCGTGCCGTGCCTGCGCCACGTAGTTGCGGTACGGCGCTGGCGCCGGCAGTGGTTGAGTGTCGCCGAGCAGGCTGGCCTGCATCTCCTGACGCACCACCTCCAGGGCGGTGTGATCAAGGGCGATATGATGGAACAGCAGCATGGCCACGACTCGCTCGTGCACGGGATCGTCGGCATACACCAGCCGCATCAGCGGCGCCTGGCCGAGATCGAGCCGCCATTGCCGGGCGGCAAAACGCGCTTGCAGCTGGGCGAGCACGTCACCGTCGGCGGCGTCCAGCGTCACGCCGTCCACCGCTAACGGCGCACGTCGCCAGACCACTTGCTGCGGACTGCGCACCCCCTCCCAGACCACGCTGGTGCGCAAAATATCGTGCCGCTCGATGACCCCTTGCAAGGCATTGACGAAGGCATACAGACGGTCGATGTTGGCAAAGGCCAGGCTCGATTGCAGCAGATACGGATCGCCCTGGCCGGCGCTGAGGTGGTGATAGAGAATGCCCTCCTGCAACGGCGCCAGCGGATAAATGTCCTGCACATTGGCCGCACCGCCCGGCACGCTGGCGACGATGCGCTCGACACTGGCCTGATCCAGCTCGCTCAAGCTCAACATGTCCGCGGTGATGTGACGGCAGTCATGCGCAATGCGATTGGCTGGCACGTCGATTTCGCGGCCACTGCCCAGCGTTGCCGCCAGCGCGGCGAGGGTCGGCTGACTGAACAGCACACGCACATCGGCGCTCAGACCGCGCTGACGCAGGCGCTCGATCAGGCTCACGGCGAGCAGCGAATGCCCACCAAGTTCGAAGAAATTATCATGACGCCCGACCTGTTCGATCTTGAGCAGATCGCTCCAGATCTGCGCCAACGCCTGTTCCAGCGGACCTTGCGGCGCTGCGTATTCATAGCTGAGCCAAGCACCGTGATCCGGCTCAGGCAAGGCCTTGCGGTCAATCTTGCCGTTGGCGGTCAACGGCAACGCCTCGACCCGGACATAAGCGGCGGGGATCAGCGCTTCGGGCAGCCGGCTCTGCAAGTGGCGACGCAAGTCGGCAATATCGACCGCGCCGCGCTCGCTGAACCACGCCAGCAGTCGCCCGTCCCGCACCAGCACCACCACATCCTGGATGGCACTATGCGCACTGAGCGCGGCTTCGATTTCGCCGGGTTCGATGCGTACGCCGCGCAGTTTGACCTGATCGTCATTACGCCCCAGATACTCGAGCGTGCCGTCCGCCCGCCAACGGGCAAGGTCACCGGTGCGGTACATGCGCCCGTGCGGTTTATCGCTGAACGGATCTTCGAGGAACATTTCGGCGGTCAGCGCCGGGCGATTCAGGTAACCGCGAGCGACGCCGGCGCCGCCGACATACAGCTCACCCTGGACGCCGACCGGTACCGGTTGTTGCTGACTGTCGAGTAAATAGACGTTGGCATTGGCGATCGGTCGACCGATGTGCAACCCCTGCCCAGGCTCGATGCGCCCGGACGTTGCGACCACCGTGGCTTCGGTCGGTCCGTAGTTGTTTATCACCTCAAAGGTCTGGTCACCCGGGGACTGCCTGAGCTTGTCGCCGCCGATCAACAGCGTACGCAAGGTCGGATGGCCCAGCCCGCGACTGAACGCGTATTCCGCTACCGGCGTCGGCAGGAAACTGACCTGCAACGGCTGCGCGCGCCACCATTCAAGCAACTCATCAAGGTGTTCGTTGCCTATCGATGCCGGCGGCAGATGTACAGTGGCGCCAACACACAGAGCGGGCCAGACCTCCCAGGCCATGGCGTCAAAGCCAAACCCGGCGACGCTGGCGGTATGGCTGCCGGCGCGAAGATCGAAGGCTTCAGCGTGCCAATGCACGAGGTTTTCCAGCGTGCAATGTTCGACCATCACCCCTTTCGGTTGGCCGGTGGAGCCAGAGGTGTAAATTACATAGGCGAGATGGGCCGGAGTCAGCGCTGGCAACCGCGGGTTGTCGTCGGACAAATGCGCCCAGCCATCGCTGTCCAGGTCGACCAATGGCACGGTGCCGAGCAACGCGCGGGTCGAGGCGTCGGCCAGCACTGCGAGCGGATCGCAGTCCTGCAGCAGATAGGCGATGCGCTCGCGAGGATGGGCCGGATCGATCGGCACATAAGCGCCGCCTGCCTTGAGAATCGCCAGCAATGCCACGAACATCTGCGGGCTGCGGCGCAGGCACACGGCGATGCGATCATTGGGCTGCACGCCGAGGTCGATCAGGTGATGGGACAGGCGATTGGCGCGCTGATTCAGCTGGGCATAACTCAAACGCTGCTCGCCCTGCACCGCAGCCCACGCGTCGGGATTGGCCAACGCTTGCACTTCGACCAAACGCTGCACGGTCTGCGCCGGCGGGAATGACTGCGCGGTGTCATTGAAACCGAACAATACCTGCTGGCGTTCGCCCGGCGAGACAATCGACAACTGCCGCACCGGCACTGTCGGCGAGTCATCGAGAGCGTCCACCAGACTGTGTAAAGCGGTTTGCAAGTAATCGCAAACGCGCACGCCGTCCACCTGCGGCACCGCCTGTACATTCAAAAGGAAACCGTCACCGAGGTCGTCGACGCTGACCACCAGCGGGTAATTGCTGCGCTCGCGCGAGCAGAGCATTTCTATGCCGTCCCAGGCCGGCGTGGCCGCGCCTGGCTGACTGTGGCGGTAATTGAGCAGCGTGCTGAACAGCGGCAGCGTCGCGGCGACACCGCTGCAGCGCTGGGCCAGCGCCAGTGAAGCCTGCTCATGCCCGAGCAACTGGGCCAGACGTTGATGGGTGGCGCGCACGCTGTCCTGCACCGATTCGGCGCCGACAGTGACGCGCACTGGCAAGGTGTTGATGAACATGCCCAACGCGCGATCAGCGCCCTCGCCGCCTTGCAGGCGCCCGAGCAGCACGGTGCCGAAAACCACGTCCTGCTGGCCTGAAACCCGCGCCAGGACTTGCGCCCAGGCTTGATGCACCACGCTGGCGATGCTGATACCGAGGCGCCGGGACAACTCGCGCAGACGTCGGCCAAGGTCATCGTCCAGGGCTAACTGGCTGTCGACAATGGCGCTACCATCGCCGAGCACGTCCTGCACACCGAACGCCAGGGTGGGTTGATGGATGTCGCCGAGCATGTCGCGAAAAAATTGCACTTGCGCCTCTTCATCGCTGCCCGCGCGGGCATGCGCCACATAGTTGCGATATTGCACCGCTGGCGGCAGATCTTCCGTGCGCCCGTGCATCAGGTCGCTTATTTGCGCCACGAGCACGTCCAGCGCGGTATGGTCGAGGATCATGTGATGCATCAGCAGGATGCCGACCCAGCGCTGATTGGCCCGGTCTTCGGTGTAGGCAAAACGCATCAGCGGCGCCTGTTTCAGATCGAGACGATAGTGACGCGGATCGAAACGTGCCTGCATCTGCTCCAGCACATCCCCGGTCAGGCTGTCGGCATCCACCCGCTCAAGGTTCAGCGGTGCCTCGCGCCAGACCACTTGCACCGGTTCCTCCAGGCCTTCCCAGACCACGCCGGTACGCAGGATGTCGTGCCGCACAATCACGCGGTTCATGGCAAGCACAAAGGTTTTGATCCGCGCCAGGTCATCGAACGCGAACTGCGCCTGCAACACGTAGGGGTCGCCGCTGTTCGTGGCGAGGTGGTGATAGAGAATTCCCGCCTGCAATGGCGCCAGTGCATAGATGTCTTGAACATTAGCGACACCGCCGGGCACGCTGGCAAGCACCGTGTCGATGCCGGCCTGATCGAGGTTGGCCAACGGCAATTGCTGCGGGGTGATCGACGTGCAGCCGGGCTCGATGCGATTGGCCGGTACGGCATAAGCCTGCGCCACACCAAGGGTCGCCGCCAACGCCGCCACGCTCGGCTGCCCGAACAGTACCCGCACATCGCAGTGCAGGTCGTGCTGGCGCATGCGTTCGACCAGCTTGACCGCCAGCAGCGAATGCCCGCCCAACTCGAAAAAGTTCTCATGCCTGCCCACTTGCTCGACACCGAGCAAACTTTGCCAGATGCCGGCAATCAGGCTTTCCACCGCGCCCTGGGGCGCCTCGAATCCGCGTCGCGCATACGCTTCGCTGTCCGGCGGCGGCAACGCCTTGCGGTCAAGTTTACCGTTGGTGGTCAGCGGCAAGGCGTCGAGACGCACGAACGCACTTGGCACCATGTAATCAGCCAGCGAGTTCAGCAGCGCGTCGCGCAGGTGCGCCACGCTCGGTTCTTCGCCGTCGTCAGCGATCCAGTACGCGACCAGTCGCGGGTCGCCGGGGCTGTCTTCACGGGCAATGACCACAGCTTCGCGCACGCCGGCGCAGGCCGACAGACGCGCTTGAATTTCGCCGAGTTCGATGCGAAAACCGCGGATCTTCACCTGATCATCGTTGCGCCCCAGATAGTCGAGACTACCGTCGGCTGCCCAGCGGGCCAAGTCACCGGTTTTGTACAGGCGCGCATCGGCGGCGCTGCTGAAAGGGTCGCGAATGAAGCGCTCGGCGGTAAGCTGCGCACGATTCAGATAACCCCGCGCCACCCCGGCGCCACCGACATACAACTCGCCCGTCACACCGACCGGCACCGGTTCACCTTGAGGGTCGAGCAGGTACAGTTGCAGGTCGGGAATTGGCACGCCGATCGGACTGACCCCGAGCCGTTGCGCATCGGTGGCCTGCAGTGGGCGACAGGTCACGTGCACCGTGGTTTCGGTGATGCCGTACATGTTCACCAACCGGGTACCGGCGTTGCCGACACGGGCATACCACGGTTTCAGCAACTGCGGCTCGAGCGCTTCGCCGCCGAAAATCACCTCCCGCAGCGAATGCTGCAGCACACTGCGGCCCTGCGCGTCGATCAACTGGCGGAACGCGCTGGGTGTTTGGTTAAGCACGGTCACGCCGCTGCGGCATAGCAACGCATAGCACTCCTGCGGCGCACGGCTGACGCTTTGCGGGACCAGCAGCAATTGCCCACCGAACGCCAGCGCGCCCCAGATTTCCCACACCGAGAAATCGAAGGCGAACGAGTGGAACAGCGCCCAGACGTCGCGCTCATTGAAGTGAAACCAGTGCGACGTAGCGCAAAACAGCCGCGCCACGTTGCGATGCTCGACCATGACGCCCTTGGGCAAACCGGTGGAGCCAGAGGTGTAGATCACGTAAGCCAGATGCGCAGGGGTCAACCCGGCGATCTGCGGATTGCTTTCGGATTCGGCGTGAAGATGCTGACTGTCGAGGTCGATCAGCGGCACGTCGAGCGCACCGACGCGAGCCCGCGTAGCGGTTTGCAGCAGCAGCGCGACCGGCGCGCTGTCCTGCAAGGTGAAGGCGATTCGCTCTTGCGGATACGCCGGGTCGATCGGTACATAAGCGGCGCCGGCCTTGAGTACGCCAAGCAAGCCGATGATCATTTGCGGGCCACGCTCGACGCAGATCGCCACACGATCGTCCGGCCGAATTCCAATAGCCAGCAAGTGATGGGCGACCCGGTTGGCGCGGCGATTGAGCTCGCCGTAGCTGAGGGTCTGCTCGTCAAATAGCAATGCGGTGGCGTCCGGCCGGGTCTGCGCGTGAGTTTCGAATTGCCGATGGATCAACGGCGTATCAGGGAAGTGCGCGAGCGTTGCATGGGCGCCGTGCAATAGCTGTTCGCGCTCGGCTTGCGGCAGGATGCGAATGCTGTGCAGCGGCGTGGGCGCGGCCGCCTGCAAGGCATCGACCAGGCCTTGCAATGTAGTCTGCAGATACTCGCCGATCCGTTGCGCACCAAGACTGGCCTCGGCCAGGGCGGTGATGCGCAAATCTTCGCCTAAATCGTCAATGTTGACGGTCAACGGGTAGTTGGTGCGCTCCCGCGCGCCCAATACCTGCACACCCGGGGCGATATCGATGATCTCGGCAACTTCGTCAACACTGCTGTGACGGTAATTGAGGATCGCGCTGAACAGTGGCGTCGGCACTGCCACCGCGCTGCAGCGCTGGGCCAGCGCCAGCGAGGCTTGCTCATGGCCGAGCAACCCGGTCAGGCGACGATGGGTCAGCAACACGCCGGCGCGCACATCGTCGGCACCGACGTCGACCCGCAGCGGCAAGGTGTTGATGAACATCCCCAATGCGTGTTCGCCGCCCTCGCCGGCCGCCATCCGCCCGAGCAGTACGGTGCCGAACACCACCGCCGTTCGCCCGGACAATTCGCCGAGAACCCGCGCCAACACCAAGTGCATGACACTGGCCACACTTACCCCCAACTGCCGCGCCTGCTCGCGCAATTGGAGACTCAGGGCCCTGTCGAGCATCAGCGAGGCTTCCTCGATCAAATGCCCGTCGCCCTTTACATCCCGCAATCCGCAGGGCAGCGTCGGCTCGTCGATGTCGGCGAGCATCTCGCGGAAAAACGCCTCATGGGCCGGCTTGTTCGCGGCCAGCCTGGCGCGCGCGAGGTGATCGCGATAGGGCACCGGCGCCGCCACCTGGGCGCTCTGCCCGAGCAGAAAGGCCTGCGCTTCGCGGCGTATCACATCCAGCGCAAGGTGGTCCATGATCAAGTGATGGAACAGCAACAAGGCAACTATGCGACCATTGGCGGGATCGTCGGCAAACACCAGGCGCAGCAGCGGCGCCTGCTGAACATCGAGGCGCAAGTGCTGCGGATCGTGGCGTCGCAGCAGTTGCCCGAGCGCGTCATCGCTGCCGCTCACCTCAAACTCTTCGCAGTGCAACGAAGCCTTGCGCTGGACCACTTGCAGCGGTTCGTCCAGGCGCTCCCAGATAAACGAAGTGCGCAAAATGTCGTGGCGTCCGATCATCCATTGCAATGCGTCGGCGAAGGCCTGCAGGCGCTCTCGGCTGGCAAAGGCAAATCGCGCCTGCGAAACGTAAGGGTCGCCCGCCTCGGCGGACAAATGCAGGTAAAGCATGCCCTCCTGCAGAGGTGCCAAGGGGTAGATGTCCTGAAGATTCGCTGCCCCCCCTGGCACGTCCGCGACGATGCGGTCGAGGCTGGTTTGATCCAGCGTCACCAGCGGCAACATGTCCGGGGTGATGCGAAAGGCCGGGCTCAACCAATCGCCGTTGTGCCGGGCAACCAACTCCAGCAGTTGCGCCTTGTGGGCAGCGAGGCTGTCCCACAGCGCATCGTCCAGCGCGTCGTCACTGCCCAGAATGACCAAGTCTTCATCTTCCTGTTGAAGGCGGATCGCACGGGTGGAAATAACGGCCAACAGTTCGCTGAAATGCATGGGATAACCTGCTGTAAAGACGAGAAAAAAAGCGCACGCAGCGGCGAGTCCGTGCCCGCGGCGCGCAGCCCGGAAAAACTAAAACATCGGCGCAGCGCTGTCTGGCATGGGAAGCCGGGACAAGTCCCGCTCCGCGCCGCAGCGCCAGACGCTACTGCGCGAGCGCAAAGCCCTGTGCAGGATCAGATCCGCCGCTTGCGGTTGAGCTGCGGAATGGTGGTCGGCGCGATGTCGACCTTGTGCGTTTGCCGCGAGGATTGCGCCGCCAGTGCCGCCAGCGTCGGCTGACTGAATAGCGTGCTGGCGTCGACATGCAGCCCGGCCTGCCGCATGCGCGCCACAAGACTCACCGCCAGCAACGAATGCCCGCCCAACTCGAAGAAGTTGTCGTTGCGCCCGACCTGCTCAATGCCCAGCGTCTCGGCCCAGACGCGCGCCACGGCCTGTTCGATATCGCCCTCGGGCGCCACGTAGGCGCGGCTGAGCAAGTGTTCGGCGCCGGGGGCTGGAAAGGCCTTGCGATCGATCTTGTCATTGGGCGTCAGCGGCATCGCCGCAAGCCGCACAAAGGCGGCCGGCGCCATGTACTCCGGCAATTGCTGCAAGACATGCTCACGCAAATGCTCGATGCAAGGCTCAGCGTGGCCGTCGCGCACGGTGAAATACGCTACAAGGCGCTCATCGCGCACCAGCACCACGGCCTCGCGCACGGAGACATGCTCAATCAGCCGCGCTTCGATTTCTCCCGGTTCGAGACGCAGACCGCGCAACTTCAGCTGAAAGTCGGTGCGGCCGAGAAATTCGAGATTGCCGTCCGCCTGATAACGCACGCGATCGCCGCTGCGATACAAACGGTCCCCCGCCACGAACGGGCTATCGATAAAGCGTTCGGCCTGTATCCCGGGCAATCCGTGGTAACCACGCGCGACGCCAATGCCGCCAATGTGCAGCTCGCCGCCGACGCCCAATGGCACCGGCTGATCGTTGCCGTCAAGCACATACAGCCGCGTATTGGCCAGTGCCTTGCCGATCGGTATGACCCGCTCGGGCACCGGATCATGGGGTTCCAGGGTCCAGGCGGCGCTGTCGACCGTGGTTTCGGTCGGTCCGTAAACGTTATGCAGGCGCACCCACGGCAAGCGTTCGCGCATGGCACGGGCCAAGGCGACGGTGAGGTCGCCACCCCCACAGAACACGTCGGTAAGGCTGGTGCAGGCACTGACATCGTCCTGTTCAAGGAACTGCTGCAACAGCGCCGGAACGAACTTGACCACGCTGATGCGTTGCTCGCGAATCACCTGCGTGACGTAGGCCGAATCGCGGTTGCCATCGGGACGCGCAAGGACCAGCCGCAAACCGGCGCTCAATGGCCAGAAAATCTCCCACACCGAGCTGTCGAAGCTGAACGGTGCCTTTTGCAACAGCGCGCCATCGGCGGTCGGCGGCCGGATCTGCGAGCCCCAGTGCATCAGGTTGCAGACACTGCGGTGCTCGATCATCACGCCCTTCGGCGTGCCGGTGGAGCCCGACGTATAGATCATGTAAGCGAGGTTCGACGCACTCAGGCCCGGCACCTGCAGATTGGCGCTTGGCGCCTCGTCCCAGGTGCTGTGGTCGAGGTCGACCACGGCCACCTCCACTTCGCCCAGTAGACTGCGGGTCGCAGCGTGCAGCAGCACCGCCACCGGGGCGCTGTCGCGCAACATGAATTGCAGACGCGCCAGCGGGTAATCCGGGTCCAGCGGCACGTAGGCCCCACCGGCCTTGAGAATGGCGAGCAGACCGATCACCAGCTCAAGGCTGCGCTCGACACAGATCGCCACGCGTGCATCCGTTTGCACCCCTTGTTCACGCAGGTGATGGGCCAGACGGTTGGCCTGTTCGTTGAGTTGCCGCCAGGTCAGTTGCGAGTCGCCGGCCTGCAACGCAATCGCATCCGGCTGGCGCTGCACCTGCTGTTCGAACAGCCTGTGCAGCGGCTGCTCAAGTGGGCATTCGACTGCGGTTGCGTTGAAGCCGGTCAGCAACTGATCTCGCTCTGCCGGTGACAGAACCGGCAGCCGGCTCAACGGCAGGTCCGCGTCCTGTTCCAGTGCGTCGACCAGGCCGCCCAAGGCCATGTGCATGTAATCACCGATGCGTTGCGCGCCAATGCTGATCACTGCCCTGGCGGTCAATTGCAAGCCATCGCCGAAATCGTCAACGCTCAGGGTCAACGGGTAGTTGGTGCGTTCCTCGTTAGCGAGGGTTTCGATGCCTTGCCAGTCCGGCCCTTCGGCATGGCCGAGCTGACGGTCGGTGTGGCGATAGTTGAGCAGCGCACTGAACAGCGGGGTCGGCGCAGCCACGCCACTGCATCGCTGGGCCAGGGCCAGCGATGCATGTTCATGCCCGAGCAATCGGGTCAAACACTGGTGGGTAGTCTGCACAGCGGTCCGCGCAGCCGCAGCGACATCGACGCGCAACGGCAAGGAATTGATGAACACCCCGAGTGCGCGGTCGGCGCCGTCGCCGCCCTGCATGCGCCCCATCAAAACCGTGCCGAATACCACTCGTTCCTGCCCCGATGTCGCCGCCAGCACCTGCGCCCAAGCCAGGTGAACCAGGCTGGCGACGCTGACGCCGAGCCGGCGCGCCTGCTGATGCAGTCGCCCGTCCAGCTCGCCGGCCAGTTGTTGCCGCGACTCCTCGATACCCCGACCATCGCCTTGTACGTCGCGCAAACCGAACGGCAGCGTCGGTTCGTCGATATCACCGAGCATCTCGCGGAAAAATTCTTCATGTTCCGCTTCGCTGACGCCCAACCGTGTCTGCGCCACATAATTGCGGTACGGCACCGCTGGCGGCAAAGGCCAGCGCTGCCCGGCAAGGCTGGCGGTCATTTCTGCGCGTAGCACTTCAAGCGCAATGTGATCGAGCGCAAGGTGATGAAACAGCAACACACCGACAATTCGCGCCTTGGCTGGGTCGCGGGCAAACATCAAGCGCAGCAGCGGTGCCTGGCTGACGTCGAGGCGGTAACGGCGCGCATCAAAGCGCTGATGCAATTGTTCAAGCACGTCGCCCTGCGCGGGGTCGATAGTCATTTCCTGCACCGGCAGTTCAGCCTTGCGCAGGACCACCTGTACTGGCGTGACCAGCCCCTCCCAGACCACGGCGGTGCGCAGGATATCGTGACGGGCCATGGCCGCGCGCAACGCGTCGGCGAAGGCTTCGACGCGCTCCAGACTGGCGAAAGCCAGATGCGATTGCAGCAGGTACGGATCACCCTGCGCGGCAGTGATGTGGTGATAAAGAATGCCGTCCTGCAGCGGCGCCAGCGGATAGATGTCCTGCACATTGGCCGCGCCGCCGGGCACACTGACCACAATGCGGTCGAGCGTAGCCTGATCCAGTTCAATCAACGACAACATGTCGGGCCTGATCGTGGCGCAATCGGCCGCAATGCGATTGGCCGGCACCTCGATTTCGCGCCCGCTGCCGACGGCCGCCGCCAATGCGGCCAGCGTCGGTTGGCCAAACAACACTTGTACATCACAACTCATGCCGAGCTGGCGCATGCGTTCGATGAGGTTGACCGCCAGCAGCGAGTGCCCGCCCAGCTCGAAGAAATGGTCGTGCCGCCCGACTCGCGTCACCTGCAGTACCTCCTGCCAGATCTGCGCCACTGCGCGTTCCACTTCGCCCTGCGGTGCCGCATAGTCGCGGCGGACCAGAGCGTCCGGCCCCGGTGCCGGCAAGGCCTTGCGGTCGATTTTGCCATTGGCGGTCAGCGGCATCGCCGTCAGGCGCACGTACGCTTGCGGCAGCATGGCACTGGCCAGGCGGGCTTGCAGATACGCGTGCAACTCAAGAACATCCACCGGCCGGCGCTCGCTGAACCACGCCAGCAACTGCCCGTCGCGCGCCAGCACCACCGCTTCCTGAACGGCATCGTGATGACTCAGCGCGGCCTCGACTTCGCCCGGCTCGACACGTACACCACGGATTTTCACTTGATCATCGCTGCGCCCCTGATATTCCAGCGTGCCATCGGCGCGCCAACGCACCAGGTCGCCGCTGCGATACAGGCGCGCAGCCGGGTCGTCGCTGAACGGGTCGCGCAAGAAGCGTTCGGCGGTGAGATCCGGGCGATTCAGGTAACCGCGGGCGATACCGACGCCGCCGATGTACAGCTCGCCGGTGATGCCGATCGGCAGCGGCCGCTGCTGTTCATCGAGAACGTACACCGTTGCGTTGCTCACGGGTTTGCCGATATGCAGTGCTTGTCCGGGCTCGACTCTGCCGAACGTGGCAACCACCGTGGCCTCGGTCGGGCCGTAGTTGTTGATGACCTCGAACGACTGCGCGCGGCTGAACCGGCGCAGGCGATCACCGCCGATCAACAGCGTGCGCAGGGTCGGATGCTTGAGTCCGCGGCTGAAGAGGTATTCGGCGATGGGCGTCGGCAGGAAACTGACATCCAGTGGTTGCGAGCACCACCACCCCAGCAGCGCGTCGATGTCTTCGCTGCCGTCATGGGCCGGCGCCAGGTGCAGGGTCGAACCGGCACACAGCGCCGGCCAGACTTCCCAGGCCATCGCGTCGAAGCCGAATCCGGCGAGGCTGGAAGTGTGCTGGCCGGGGCCGAGGCTGAAAGCCTGACAATGCCAGTCGATGAGGTTGCCCAAAGCGCGATGTTCGACCATCACACCTTTGGGCAGCCCCGTGGAGCCTGAGGTGTAAATCACGTAGGCGAGGTTCGCCACGGTCAACCCCGCCACCATGGGGTCGGCATCGCTGCCGGTCGTCCAGTCGCGCAGGTCAAGCTCGATCACCGGCACTTGCAAATGCGGCAAGCGTGAGCGCAAATCACTCTGCGTCAGCACCGCCAGCGGTGCGCAGTCCGTCAGTAAATAGCTCAAGCGCTCGCTCGGGTGCGCCGGGTCAACCGGCACATAGGCCGCGCCGGCCTTGAGCACACCGAGCAGTCCCGCCAGCGTATCAAGGCCACGACGGGCGACAACGGCCACGCGGTCATCGGGCTGTACACCGAGTGCAAGCAGATCTCGGGCGAGGGCATTGGCCTGGCTGTTGAGTTGGGCATAAGTCAATTGCTGCCCTTGATAAACCACAGCGATAGCGTCGGGTTGCTGCGCTGCTTGCGCAGTGAAACGCTGAGCAATTGTCTGGTCTTGCGGGAAGTCCACTCGCGTGTCGTTCCATTGCTGCAATTGCCTCGATTCGTGCGCTGTGCTGAGGCAGAAATTCGCCGTCGACAACCCCGGCTGCTCCAGACCTTGCTCGATAATCAACAGCAACCGTGCGCCCAGCGCTTCAACTTCCGTGGCATCAAAGTACGTTTGGTCGTAAACCAGGTGCAGCCAGGCCTGAGCGTTGAAGCGATTGCTGCGCAGATGGATCGCCAGCGGCGTGGCTTCATGGCCATTGGAGACTTTGAGGGTGCGCGCCGAGGCCGTGCCGTACCGATAATCGTGGTCGTCCTGCTCGTACGACACCGACACTTCGAACAGCTGGGCCCGGTCCTCGCGCAGCAGCCCCAGTGCGCGATTCATCTCGCTCAGGGAATAACGCTGATGGCGCAGATCCTGCTTCAGTTCAGCTGCGATCGCGCGCACCAAGTGTGCAAATGGCAACTCCTGGGCAAACCCCAAGCGTACCGCGCTGACCTGGGCGAACAAGCCGAGGGTGGTTTTGAAGCGCGCGCCCGAACGGTTGAGAATTGGCAAGCCCACCACCCACTCGTCCCGTTGCGCCGTACGGCTGAAATACACGTGCAATGCCGCCAGCAACACATGGAAAGCCGAAGCACCGAGCTGGCGCGCCGATTGCTGCATACGCTGATGCAGCAACGCGGGCATGGCTTGCACATGCGCCTGTGAGGGTCTTGTGCCTTGGCAGGCACCCTGACGATACCGCGGTAGCAGCAGCGGCTCCGGCGGCGAACGGTACTTGTCGAGCCAGTAACCGCGGTCGCGAGCGTGCCGATTCGAGCGCTGATAGCGTGTGTCGTCGGCAATGAAATCGACATAGGACGGTGCCGAGATCGACGGTGATTGCCCCTCGCTCAGCGTGCTGTAGATTTCACCCAGCGACTTGAGCATCTGGCCAAAGCCCCAGCCGTCGAGAATCAAGTGATGGGCCTGGGTCGCCAGCCAGTGACGCTCATCATCCAGACGAATCAGGCAAAAACGAAACAATGGCTGGCCGTCCAGGCGATAGATCTGCTCCATCTGCTGTTGCACCAATGCCCGGGCCGCTGCTTGCGCTTCGTCATGCCCGCGAAGATCAAACAGCGGCATCCCCACCGCCATCGTCCGTGCAAAAGTTTGCAGGGGCATGCCATCAGCGCCAGCGCCCGGCAGCAAGACAGTGCGCAGCGCGTCGTTGCTCGCGACCAGAGAGGCCAGCGCCGCCTGCATCAGGGCCTGATCCAGCGGGCCATCCAACTCTACGTATCCACCAATGTTGTACAGCGGTGAATCACCGCGACTGAGTTGATCCAGCCAGATATCCCGTTGGGCGGCGGTCAGCGCAAAGGTTTCGCAAAGCGCGGACAGTTCGTCCGCTGCGGGAGCAGAAGTGGGCTGCATAAGATCCATCTCATGTGATTTGCCGGTTATTCAAGCATCGGCTCTGTTTCTGGCATGACACCTGAAACCCGGACAAGCGCAGCGCGCCCCTGCCCCGCTCGCCCTGGAAGCCGTCCTGGGGCGCGCCTTTGCCGGTTCGCTGAGGAAACGACTGAAACATCTGTAGGAAAAACGCCATGGTTCAGTAGTGTTTTTCGCTAAGTCGTCGTCGGAGCAACGACCTCATCTGCCGACAGCCCGGGCGTTTGGCGCGACCCGCACGTCATTAACGCCATTTAACGCAAGCGTCTGCGGCGGGCATCCCAGCGGGAATAGTGGCACTTTGTGTCCCTGTTTTCCGCTACAGACGAAGGGCACGCGCCTAGATTAAATTTCGCTCGATCAGTTCAAGGAGAGGATTGCGCGATGGCTTTTGCGTGAGCGGCAGACGAAGCGGTGATGACTCTGAACCAGGGATGAGAAGGACATGAATCTGACCGGTTGTATTCGCAACATGGAAAACCCGCATTTCTACTGGCAACTCGGAGAGCTGATAGCCAGCATCGGCGACGATCATTTCGCCAGCAATATGTTCCAGTTGGTTGACACGCTGGTGCCGGTCAACCGCCTCGACCTCAGTGAATGGACATTGGACGAGCGCCAGGCCAGCGTGCTCGAGATCAAGCCACTGGGCAGTGCGGGCCTCCCCCCCGCCGGCAACTGCAACTCAGCGATCGAGCGGCCTCGCGATCATCCGCTCCTGCAGAAAATGATCAAGATGAACGACTCGCTGCTGATTCAGCTGAAAGCGTCCCTGTTGCCGCGCCATCCGCAACACGGCGTGCATCAGTGCAATCTGGTGTCGCGTACCTCCAATCGCCGTTGCGTGATTTCGGTGTACCGGCCGCATACCCAACGGGTCTTTTCCCTTCCGGAGCTGGCGTTTCTCAAGAGTCTGTCCGACACCTTGCTGCCGCTGATCGAACGGCATGCACAGATGACCCGGCAAAGACTCGCCCGGCAGCCTCGCCCGGCGCCGGCCGAGTCGGACCAAGCGCCACTCGCGCAAATCTTCGATGACCGGCTGGCGCTGAGCGATATCGTCCTCTCGGCCCGCGAGAAAGAAGTCTGCCTGGGCCTGCTGACCGGCGCCACCGTGCCGCAAACGGCGGAAAAACTGCGGGTCAAGAACAGCTCGATCGAGACTTATCTCAAGCGTGCCGCGGCCAAGCTTGGGGTCAGCGGGCGCCATGGACTGGCCAAATGGATGGCCGGGGCTTGAACTCATCTCGATCTCTACCGTGTCTGCGACTGAAAGGTGGCTGTGTCATGACTGCGTTACGCCTTTCCCCGCTATCGGCGGTGGCGCTGATGGTCGGGTGTTCGTTGATTCCGGATTATCAGCGTCCGTCATCGCCAAGTGCCGCGCAGTACTCGATTGCAACGCAGCCAGCCACGCGCCGCGAAGACTGGCGCACGCTGTTCAACGACCCGGCCATGGAGCAACTGATCGAAACTGCCCTGGTCAATAACCGCGACCTGCGTGTGGCGGCGCTGAACGTTCAGGCGTTCCAGGCGCAATACCGCATTCAACGCGCCGACCTGCTACCGGCGGTGTCGGCCAACGTTAACCAGTCGCGCCAACGCATGCCGCCCAGCATCACCGGCGGCCAGGCGCAGATCACCTCGGCGTATGCGGTCAATCTTGGCTTCAGCGCCTATGAGCTGGATTTCTTCGGCCGGGTGCGCAGCCTCAGCGAGCAAGCCTTGCAGGGTTGGCTGGCCACCGAACACGCGCGGCGCAGTGCCGAGTTGACCCTGGTGGCGAACGTTGCCAATGCCTACCTGACGTGGCGCGCCGATCAGCAACTGCTTGAACTGAGCCAGAACACGCTCGCCGCCGACGAACAGAGCCTGCGCCTGACCACGCGCAACCGCGAGGCTGGCAAGTCCTCGGGGCTGGAGCAGGCCCAGGCGCGGACCCGCGTCGACAGTACGCGGGTCAATGTGGCGCGCTACCAGCGGCTGGTCGCACAGGACCTGAACAGCCTGACGCTGCTGGTCGGTGCGCCGATTTCAGCGCAATTGCCGGCGCTTCCTCTGGCCAGCGAACGGGTGCCGCCTGTTCCGGCCGGGCTGCCGTCGGACCTGTTGCAACGGCGTCCGGACATTCTCCAGGCCGAATACCGGCTCAAAGCCGCCAACGCTAATATTGGTGCAGCGCGCGCGGCGTTTTTCCCCAGTATGAGCCTGACTGCCAATGCTGGCACTGCCAGTCGCGATCTGTCGGGATTGTTTAACGCGGGCTCCGGCGCGTGGACATTCCAGCCACAGATCAGCCTGCCGATTTTCAATGCCGGCGCCCTGCGCGCGAGCCTGGATTACGCGAAGTTGCAGAAAGACGTCGCCATCGCCGAGTATGAACAGGCGATTCAGACAGCATTTCAGGAAGTCGCCGACGGACTGGCGGCGCGCAGCACCTATGAGCAGCAACTGCAAGCCCAAGGCGATTTGGTGCAGGCCACCCAGGACTACTACAACCTGGCCCGCAACCGTTACCGCAACGGCGTCGACAGCAGCCTGACGTTTCTTGATGCGCAGCGTTCACTGTTCACTTCGCAACAAGGTTTGATCAGCGACCGCCTGGCGCAGCTGATGGCCGAGGTCAATCTTTACACCGCGTTGGGTGGTGGCTGGCAAGCTGATGAGCCGGCCGCGCGGTGATCTTCGGTCACAGCACCTACAGAACCTGATCCGCTTCGGGCTCCAGCGCAACCACTGTCGCGACCTGGGGGATGCCGAAAGGAATGTGCGCTCAAGGACTCGAGGGTTTTAAGAAGCGCGCAGAAAGTCAAAATACTTTTCTTTGGACGAAAAAAATGGACCTCTTTTCAGAGGTCCATTTTTAAAGTTTGGAGCGGGAAACGAGACTCGAACTCGCGACCCCGACCTTGGCAAGGTCGTGCTCTACCAACTGAGCTATTCCCGCGTCTTGGTGGTGCGCATTCTATAGAATTATCAGAACGCGTCAACACCTTGATTCAAAAAAGTTTTATTTCTTTTCAACCGTCGTGCGCAGGTGAGGCCAGGCGGCGCGCAGATACTGCAGCATGGACCACAGGGTCAGGCCTGCGGCGATCAGGAGCAAGGCGTAGCCGGTGAGGACCCAGAACGAGAAGTCCGACGGGTTGGCCAGCAAGATGACCAGTGCGAGCATTTGCGCGGCGGTTTTCCATTTGCCCATGTTCGACACGGCGACATGGGCGCGGGCGCCGATTTCGGCCATCCACTCGCGCAGCGCCGAGACGACGATCTCGCGGCCGATGATCACCGCGGCCGGCAGGGTCAGCCACAGGTTGCCGTGTTCCTGCACCAGCAGCACCAGGGCGACGGCGACCATGAGCTTGTCGGCCACCGGGTCCAGGAATGCGCCGAATGGCGTGCTTTGTTCCAGGCGGCGCGCCAGGTAGCCGTCGAGCCAGTCGGTGGCGGCCGCGAAGGCGAACACGGAACTGGAGGCCACGTAGCTCCATTCGTACGGCAAATAGAACAACAGGATGAAAATGGGAATAAGCAGGACGCGTAGAACGGTGATCAGATTAGGAATATTCATCGGCACAACTGGCTACGAGGTGGAAAGGCATTCTATTCGCTGTGCAGATTCGCATAAATCAACTCAGCGAGCTTTTTACTGATACCGGGTGCTTTGGCTATTTCGTCAATGCTGGCACGGGATAGCTCTTGCAAGCCACCAAAATGTTTGAGCAAATCGCGACGCCGCGTCGGGCCAACCCCCGCCACCCCTTCCAGGGTTGAGGTTCGCCGGGTTTTGCCACGGCGGGCGCGGTGGCCGGTAATGGCGAAGCGGTGGGCTTCGTCGCGGATCTGTTGAATCAAATGCAGCGCTGGCGAGTCGCCCTTCAAGGTGAACTCATGGGCGGCATCATTCAAGTACAACGTCTCGAAACCGGCCTTGCGCGTGGTGCCCTTGGCCACGCCCAGCAGGATCAGGTCGGGCACAGCCAGTTCGGTGAGCACATCGCGGGCCATGGACAGCTGGCCTTTGCCGCCGTCCACCAGCAGGATATCCGGCAACTTGCCCTCGCCTTCCTTCAACCTGCTGAAGCGCCGCGTCAAGGCTTGATGCATGGCTGCGTAGTCATCGCCGGCAGTGATGCCTTCGATGTTGTAGCGCCGGTAATCGGATTTGATCGGACCTTCCGGGCCGAACACGACGCAGGACGCCACCGTGGCCTCGCCACTGGAGTGGCTGATGTCGTAGCACTCAAGGCGCTGCGGCGGCTCGTCCAGGTTGAGGACTTCAGCCAGGGCGTCGAAGCGTGCGGCGACGTGCTGTCGATTGGCCAGCCGCGCGCTCAGGGCCTGTTCGGCATTGGTCACGGCCATTTGCTGCCAACGTGCACGGGTGCCGCGCACGCGGTGGCTGATGTCCAACTCGCGGCCGCGCAGTTCGTGGATCGCCTCGATCAGCGTGGGGAAGTCTTCATGCACCACGTTGACGATCAACTCCGAGGGCAGGTCGCGCTCGGGGCTGCTGACGTAATACTGCCCGAGGAAGGCCGACATGACTTCGGCCACCTCCTCGTCAATGCCCGTCTGCGGGAAGAAGTTCTTGCTGCCCAATACTCGCCCGCCACGCACGCTGATCAAGTGCACACAGGCGCCGCCCGGGTTGACGAACGCTGCGATCACGTCGACGTCGCCGGTGCCGCCTTCCATGCTCTGCTGATCCTGCACGCGGCGCAGCAGGGAGATCTGGTCGCGCAGTTCGGCGGCCTTTTCGAAGTCCAGGTTGCTGGCGGCGTGTTCCATGGCGCTGGAGAGCTCATCGGTGAGCGCATTGCTGCGGCCTTCGAGGAACATCACCGAATGGCGTACATCTTCGGCGTACTCGGCTGGCTCAACCAGGCCCACACAGGGCGCCTTGCAGCGTTTGATCTGGTATTGCAGGCAGGGCCGGGTGCGGTTTTTGTAGAAGCTGTCTTCGCATTGACGCACAAAAAAGGTTTTCTGCAGCAGGCTCAGGCTTTCGCGGACCGCTCCAGCACTGGGATAGGGCCCGAAATACTTGCCCTTCTGCTTCTTCGCGCCCCGGTGAATGCTCAGGCGCGGAAAATTGCCATCGGATAAAAACACGTAGGGGTAGGATTTATCGTCACGCAGCAGAATGTTATAGGGCGGCCGCCATTCCTTGATCAGCGTCTGCTCAAGCAGCAGCGCTTCGGTTTCATTCGCCGTGATGGTGGTTTCGACCTGGGCGATACGCGCTACCAGCGCAGCGGTCTTGGGCGCCAAACCGCTCTTGCGAAAGTAGCTCGCCAGGCGATTCTTCAGGTTCTTGGCTTTGCCGACATAAAGCAGGCGCGCCTCGCTGTCAAACATGCGGTATACGCCGGGGCGGCCACTGCAGGTGGAGAGAAAGGCACTTGGATCAAACGGTGTGGTCATGTCAGGCGCTGGCGTCCACCATGCCGTGGCGCACCGCGAGCAGGGTCAATTCAACATCACTGCTGATGGCGAGCTTCTCGAAAATGCGATAACGGTAGGTGTTGACAGTCTTGGGCGACAGGCACAGCTTGTCGGAAATCGTCTGCACCTTCTGGCAACCGACGATCATCAAGGCGATCTGGATTTCCCGCTCCGACAGCGCGTCAAACGGCGAGTCACTGACGGGCTGGAAGGATTTGATGGCCAACTGCTGGGCGATCTGCGGGCTGATGTAACGCTGGCCGGCAAACACCAGACGAATGGCCTGGACCATCTCGGCCAAGCCTGCGCCCTTGGTCAGGTAACCGGCCGCGCCTGCCTGCAACAAGCGTGTCGGGAACGGGTCTTCTTCACAGACGGTCACCACCACGACTTTGATGTCTGGATGACTGCGCAACAATTTGGTCGTGGCGCCCAGACCGCCGATGCCGGGCATCTTGACGTCCATGAGCACCACGTCTGGCTTCAACTCCCGGGCCTTGATCAGGGACTCTTCCCCGGATTCAGCCTGGCCGACTACTTGCAGGCCATCGATGTCAGCCAGCATTCGTGTAATGCCTGTACGAACGAGATCATGGTCATCGACTACTAGCACCCTAATCAAGCAGACACCTCGCGATATGGTCTTATAGGTTGCTGAACACCTTAGCAAAAAACCAAGGCGCAGACCTAGCTGCAGCGTCATATATATAGGGTTTCAACACACACAAACCGACCATTGAGAGGCAAACGCCTTTATTTGCTGGGCGCAAGGTCAGAAATCCTGGGGCACGGCCTGGTTTCCCGTACGGCACACTGAATGCTCGGCCAGAGTTGGCGCCAAGCGGCGGATCGCAGCCTGGCCTTCCTTGAGCAAACCAGTATGCGTTTGCAGGCATTCACCGCCTGGTTTAGCTCGACTGACAGACACGCTCCATGCGCCAGAAGCAATCCTCTTCACCCACGATGCTCATCCCTCGGCGCTGATAGAGCCTCCTGGCCGGATTGGTCTTGAAGACGGTCAAGCGTAACAAGCCCAGCGCCTGCGCCTTGAGCGCCATCTGCTCCAATACCCAACTGCCCGCGCCGAGTCCACGAAACGCCTCTATCAAGTGCAATTCGCGGATATAGAGCGCCTGGCTGTCGCGGCTGAGGCTGACAAACCCCATCACGACGTCGCTGTCGCAGATCAGCCAGTTCTCCCGGCCAGCCCAGGCGACGTCGAAGCCCGTGCTGGACCACACCAAGTCATATTGCCGGTAGTAGCGGCTCATGGACTCGAAGGTCAGCGTTCGTGCAAACGGGAGGTCCTGGTCTGTGGCCGCGCGCAAGTGAAAAGCCATTAGAGAACCACCACCTGGCCAGCCCACCCCTCGTCATTGCGGTGAGCAATCACCAACGCATCCCCCATCCCAGGGGCAGCGGCGAGTAAGTTGCCATTAGCGGACCAGATAGCGCTGCGCCCGGCGCAAACGTAGCCACCGGATGGGCCACCATGGTTGGCCACCAACACCAGCAGGCCATGCTCGGCGGCATAACCCTGAAGCAGTGCGCTGTCCGTTGCGCAGCCGCCTTCGCTGATCAGCGCGCCGACGGCATATATAGTGGCGCCCGCCTTTGCCGCCAGGCGCGGATGGCTGGGGTGGGAAAAATCCGCACACACGGCCAATGCAATCCTGTCATCGCCCCATTCGAGGGGCGCGCCGCCCTGCCCCGGGACAAACGCAACCTCTTCGCCTGGGTGCAGATGCTGCTTGGTGTAGACCGCCAGGGAACCATCCGCGCCAAGCACCAACGCAGCAATCGACACGCCGGCCTCGGGCGCCTGGCGGATCGGCATTCCCACCACTGCCGTCAGTCCCAGCTCCCGGGCCATTTCACGCAGGGGGCCCAGGACAGGATCATCCGGCGCGATTGCCAAACCGGCAGCCAACGATGGCTCATACCCGGTGAGCGACAGCTCCGGGAACACCAGCAACTGCACAGCGTGCTCGGCTGCCGCCTGCATGACTATCAGATGCCGCTCAATATTGGCCGGCAAGTCGCCCGCGATGGAAATGGATTGAGCAGCAGCAAGGGTCAAAGCAGTCATGGTCGCGTCCAAGCAATCATCATCAAGGTTGCAAGCATATCTCGCCCAATAGCGATGAGTCCCTTACGCAATAGAAATTAATGATTGAGTCCGTCTGCATGCCTCTAGTAAGCTCCTACCCATCATTTGGAGACATGTCATGTTGCAACTCACCCACACTCCGCTTTGCCCTGCTGCCAGCGCCCCGCGCTCGGTGTCGGCTACCCGCGTGAACGGTTCGAGCGCAGCTGTCAGCTTTTATTTTGGGTATTGGTTTAGCCACTGGCGCGCCTGATACCTGAAATCGGCGCCCACTGCTCAAGGGGTCGCCTACCAGAGAAATCTAACCCCCGGTCGGCTCCCCGACCGGGGGTTTTGTTTTTTCAGGCCTCATCTTTTTGCAAGAACACTTAAAGGACCTACACATGAACTACGCCACCTATTACCGCTACGACATCTGCACCGCATGGCGATTTAGCCAGCTCCGCTCGGGACAGCCTGCCGCCTCCGATCGGTCACCTATTGGTGGCAAGCCAACACACGTCGCCAACCCGGCCAATTGTCGAACACCCCAGTAGGGCCAAGCGCGCGGGACCAGCCCGCCGCTTGCCCAGGAAGCCTTGAATATGAACTCCGCCACCGCCGCTCTGCCGATCCACACCCTGACCAGCGCCAATGAAGCCCTGACCCAGCGCTTGCCCAGCGCCCTCGAACTCAAGCATCAGTTGCCCCTCAGCCCGTTCCTCAACGAACAAGTCCATGCCCATCGCCAAGCCGTGCACGCCATTCTCCATGGCGAAGACTCGCGTTTACTGGTAATCGTCGGTCCGTGCTCGATCCACGATCCGAAATCGGCGATGGAATACGCGCGCAACCTGAAGAAGCTCGCGCTTGAAGTCAGCGACCAGATGCTGCTGGTGATCCGCGCCTATGTCGAAAAACCGCGCACCACCATCGGCTGGAAAGGCCTGGCCTACGACCCGCACCTGGATGGCAGCGACGACATGGCCGCCGGCCTCACCCTGTCCCGCGAGCTGATGCGCGAAATGCTGCGCCTGGGCCTGCCGGTCGCCACCGAGCTGCTGCAACCCATGGCCGCCGGTTACTTCGATGACCTGCTCAGTTGGGTTGCGATTGGTGCACGCACCACCGAATCGCAAATCCACCGCGAAATGGCCAGCGGCCTGGGCGTGCCCGTGGGCTTCAAGAATGGTACCGACGGCGGCGTGGCGATTGCTTGTGACGCGATGCGTTCGGCCGCCCACCCGCACCGCCACTTCGGTGTCGACAGCCAGGGCCACCCGGCGATCATCCAGACCCCGGGCAACCCGGACACCCACCTGGTGCTGCGCGGCGGCCACCGCGGGCCGAACTACGACGCGCATAACGTGGCGCAGGTCAAGCAAGATCTGGCCAAGTCCAAGGTGGCAGCGCGCCTCATGGTCGATTGCAGCCATGCCAACAGCGGCAAAGACCCGTTGCGTCAACCGACGGTGTTCAACGAGGTACTGGAGCAACGACTACAGGGTGACACGGCGCTGATCGGCATGATGCTCGAAAGTCATCTGTTCGAAGGCTGCCAACCGTTGAGCGCATCCATGAAATACGGCGTGTCCGTGACCGATGGTTGCCTGGGCTGGAATGCCACCGAGCAGTTGTTGCGCAGTGCGGCCGAGCGTTTGCGCAAACAGCACAAACCAACCGACTGATGAAGATCAAAATGTGGGAGCGGCGGTGCGACGATTCGACTTGCTCGCGAAAGCGGTGTATCAGTGACAGATGTACTGACAGACCCACCGCCTTCGCGAGCAAGCCCGCTCCCACATTTGGACTGTGTGCGATTCAGTACAAAGCCTGCGCACCTGAAGATTTGTGTCCTGAGGTAAAAAGTCCTTTTCGAATTCGGCGGTTTTTCCTAAGGAACGACGGGCGGATACTCGACTCCATTGTTCACAACCCTTCAGGAGTTACTGATGTCTATCTCAACGCAAAACGTTCCGGCCTTCGGCCTTGGCACCTTCCGCCTGCAAGGCCAGGTGGTGATCGATTCCGTCAGCACCGGCCTGGAACTGGGCTATCGCGCCATCGATACCGCGCAGATCTACGAGAACGAAGCCGAGGTGGGCCAGGCGATTGCGGGCAGCGGCATTGCGCGCGACGAGCTGTTTATCACCAGCAAGATCTGGATCACCCATTTCGCCGAAGGCCAGTTGATTCCCAGCCTGCGTGAAAGCTTGCGCAAACTGAAAACCGACTACCTGGACCTGACCTTGATCCACTGGCCGTCGCCGGAAGACCAGGTGCCCGTCGCCCAATTCATGGGCCAACTGCTGGAAGCCAAGCGCCTGGGCCTGACCCGCCAGATCGGCATTTCCAATTTCACGGTCGACCTGATGAAGCAAGCGATTGCTGCCGTTGGGGCAGAACATATCGCCACCAACCAGGTCGAGTTGCACCCCTACCTGCAGAATCGCAAGGTCGTTGAGTTCGCGACCGCCAACGGTATCCAGATCACTTCCTACATGACCCTGGCCTACGGCGAAGTGCTCAAGGACCCGGTGATCCAGCAAATCGCTGAGCGCCACAACGCTACGCCGGCACAAGTGGCCCTCACGTGGGCCATGCAGTTGGGTTATGCGGTCATTCCGTCGTCGACCAAACGCGCCAACCTGGAAAGCAACCTCAAGGCCCTGCAACTGACCTTGAGCGCTGCCGACATGGAGCAGCTCGCCGGGCTGGATCGCGGCCATCGCCTGACCAGCCCCAAGGGTATCGCACCGAGATGGGATTAAGCCGCTGGCACGGCTGTGCGGGATAATTCCCGCAGCCAAGGCAACACCCGCAGGCCGGTAGTGGCCGCGGGTGGGTCGATGATGTCCATGAAGTGTTCAAGGCTGACATTGTCCGGTACGCCGGGCAACCGCACCAGCACCGCAGGCGTTGTACCGCCGGGCGCTTCAAGGCCCAGGTCCAGATGATCGTAGATCAGCACATGATGCGCCTGGGGCTGGGGTCCGCACGTGTCAACCGCCAGCGCGGCATTGATGATCAGTACGTCAAAGGGCTGTGCCGGTATGGCGGTGAGCAATTGCACCTCTTCAAAGGTTTGCACCGGTACGATCCGGTGGTATCCCAACCGATTAAGCATTTTTTCGATGTGCAGACGTTGCAGGTGCTGTTCATCGGCAATCAGGATGGTCAGTGCTTTGTTTGGCATGTCGAACCCCTGGGCAGGCAGTACTCGTCAGTGAGTGCGGCCCATTTTCCAGACATATCCTGGAGGCAAAATCAGGCTTGTTCCCGTTCCATGTAGGAGTTCTCCCAAATTCACCGAATGGCTATCCATTGGCGTCAGTCCCGCTTGATGTGCAGGCTCAGGCTATGCCGCAAACCGTCGATCGCTGTGCATAAAGCCTCAACCACTGGCGTCACTGCATCGCGGTCAGCATTTTCACATGCGCCTTCCAAGGCTTCACAGCAATTGACCAACGCCTGGGCCTTGACCATGCGAGCCCCACCTTTTATGCGATGAGCCAAGTCATGCAGCGTGGCGAATTCCGCCTCATGCTGTTGCAGCGTCAGCAGCCGCGAGCGATCCTCTGCGAGACTACTGAGCAGAGCCGCCAGCAGCTCGTCGAGCACAGAAGCGTCGCCGCTTGTCAACGAGGTCAGCGCGCTTAAATCACACACGGGTTCGTGCTCATCCCTGACGGCTGCTGCAGTGCGCGAGGCCAATGCCGCGCGCAAATCATCCAGCCCGGTCGGTTTGAACAGACAACCGTCCATGCCCGCTTGCCTGCAGCGCTCGGTCTCATCCGGCTGTGCATTGGCGGTAAAACCCAACAGCAGGCAGGGTGCCAGGCCACGCTGCTTCTCCTGGGCTCGGATATTACGCGCCAATGTGTAGCCATCCATGACCGGCATGTTGCTGTCGGTGATTACCCCATCAAAGCTCCCGGCCAGCCACAGTGCCAAGCCCTTGGCGCCATCTTCGGCAGTGACGATGTCATGCCCCAGGAACCTCAACTGTCGAGACAGCAGCAGCCGGTTTGCCGGATAGTCATCGACCACCAACAGGTTCAATGCCTGCGTCGGTGGAACACGTTCGTCAGGCGGGGAAACCGGTGCCGCCGTGGTCACCGTCAGCGCCAACGTCACGTCCACCCGCGTCCCTTTGCCCAGCACACTGCTCAAGCGCAACTGGCCTCCCATCATTTCGCACAGGTTGCGGCTGATCACCAATCCAAGGCCGGAGCCGCTGCGCGCCGATTGCTCATTATTGCTGGCCTGGAAAAACGCGCTGAACAAACCCTGCTGGTCTTCGGCGCTGATGCCAATGCCGGTGTCCTCCACATACAATCTCAGTTTCAACTGATCGCCGGGCAAAGCCGGTAGGCACTGGGCGCCCAAGCGCACCTGGCCGGCGGCGGTAAACTTGATGGCATTGCCCAGCAGATTGGACACCACTTGCTTGAAACGCAGAGGGTCGATCAGCACCTGTCGGTCGGTCAGCGGGTCGAACTCCACTTGCAGCGTCAACCCCTTGTCCCGCGCCAGCCCCTCGAAGACGCGCGCCACGGACGCCAACAGTTCGCGGAGGTTGGCAGGCGCCAGGGTCAGGGACAGGTGGCCGGACTCTATCCGCGCAATATCCAAGATATCACCGATCAGTTCCAACAGGCTCCGGGACGCCATCGACGCCACCTCCAGCGCATCTTGATCGACGCGGCCCTGCTCGGCATTTTTCTGGGCCAACTCGATCATGCCGATCACCGCATTCATGGGCGTACGGATCTCATGACTCATCGTTGCCAGAAAGGTGGTCTTGGCACGGTTAGCGGCGTCGGCCTCCTCTTTGGCCTCCTGTAACTGGCCCAACAGGCGCTGGCGTTCGCTGACATCGACCCAGCCGGCGATCATGCCCACGACGTTGCCGTTACTGTCACGGTACGGCAGCATCCACTGGTAGATGGTCAACACACCGCCACCGGGAACCTTGAGCACACGGTCCTGAATCTGCGGCTCGCCCCGCTCCATCAGGCTCAAGTAATCGGCATGGAACGACTGCGCCTGGGGCGGGTTGCCGGTGTCGGTTTGCACCACGGTCTTGCCAATCACGTCCTCCAGCTTGAAGCCAAACACATCAAGGTAAGCGTTGTTGCAAGCCATCAAGCGGCCCTGACGATCACGCACGTAAATCGGGTGCGGCGTGCCATCGATCAGCACGCTCATAAAACGCATCTGGTCGCTCAAGGCCCGCTCGGCCTGGGCGCGCTTGTGAATCAGATTACGCAGGTACAGCACCCAGCCCAGTGTGATCAGCAACAGCAGCGCAGCCAGGCCGAACCCTTGGATAATCACGTCGCGATGACGGTCCCAGTAGCTGTCTTCGATAATTATCTCGCTGCCCCAGCGGTTGGTCAGTTCGTCCATTTCTTCCGGCGTGATACTCAACAGCGCCTTTTCGAGGATCGAGTGCAGCTCCAGGTGGCTGCGATTGACACCGAAGGCAATCCGCGCGGGTTCCGTACCGACGGTACTGGTGATATGCAAGCGATCACGGAAATGGCGCGCGATCATGTAGCGTGCACTGATCAGCGAAATAACGGTTGCATCCGCACCGCCCTTGGCGACCAAATCCATGGCCTGCTCAGGGTTCTCGACATTGACAAATTCGATGCCTGGATAGGCTCGGGCAATTTGCGCGGCAAGGCTGTTGCCGCCAATAAACGCCAGGCGTTTGTCGGGCATGTCCTCCAGCGTCACCAAGTGCTCGTCTCCGGCGCGCGCCACCAGCACATAGGGGCTGGAGAGGTACGGCCGGGTAAAGCTCAGCTTTTCCGAGCGCTCGACGCTCGGCGTGATCACCGCCAGCATATCCACTTTACCGCTACTGACCTCGTCGATCTGTTGAGACAGCGAACTGCCCTGCACCACTTCAAACTTCAAACCCGTGCGCAAACTGATCCGCGACAGCAGCTCGTCGCTCAACCCGACAAACTGCCCTCGCTCAGTGAAGAATGACAGCGGCACGAACTTGTCGAGCGCCGCAACGGTCACCCTTGGATGCTTCTCCATCCAGCGCTGCTCATTCTCACTCAGG
This sequence comes from Pseudomonas azadiae, assembly GCF_019145355.1. Taxonomy (NCBI): domain Bacteria; kingdom Pseudomonadati; phylum Pseudomonadota; class Gammaproteobacteria; order Pseudomonadales; family Pseudomonadaceae; genus Pseudomonas; species Pseudomonas azadiae. The sequence continues at coordinate 562,863 of NZ_JAHSTY010000001.1, forward strand.
CGCAACCGGTCGGCGGCCAGGAAACCACTGTCGCCGGCGCTCCAGCGGCGCAGGATTTCCATCTGCAGGCCAGCCGGGATAACGGCCAGCGCGGCGTTGATGATGTTCAGCAGGCGGATGTTGTCCTCGGTGAAAGCAAACCCGAACGGGTTGACCTCCAGTGCGGAAAAATCTGCCATGCGGACATTATTGAGATGGTTCTTGTTGATCAGGTAGCGGGTGCTGATGGCGTCGCCCAGATAGACATCGGCCTGGCCGAACGCCACGGCGCCAATGGCTTGGTGGGTCGAGCCATACAGCAGCAACTGCGCCTTCGGGTAAAAGGCTTGGACCGCGTCCGGCTGCATGTAGTGGTAGAGCATCGCTACACGCTTGCCCGCCAGGTCAGCGCTCAATGAATGGCTGTCACCCGCACGGGTCACCAGTACGGGTTGATCATTGGCATACGAGCGCGACAGTACCAGGTCCGTATCCGCCGCTTCATAGCCATTGGCCGAGCCGACCAGATCCACCTCGCCCCGCTTGAGTGCTTCAATCACTTCATCGCGGGTGTCGTAGCGTCGGACCTCGATAGGGATGTTTAAAATAAGGCTGACCAGCCACGTATAGTCAGCGGTGATCCCTTCAAAATCATTGTCGTTGCTCAGGTCGAAAGGTGCGTAGTCCGGCGCCGACACCCCCATCACCAGCAGGCGCCGCTCGCGCAGCCAGCGCCAGTCGCTTTCTTCAAGCTCCAGGCGTGGGTTTTCGAGGGTGGAATGGCCGAAGAGCCGCAGTGCATGTGGCTCATCCAGGGCCATCGCTGCACCGGGCAGCAGCCCCGTCAGCAAGATGACCGTGACGATCAACAGCCGCGCGGTGTTCATTTCAGATCAGATGATTGCGCTGAGCGAACTTGGACAGGTGCACCACCGAGGACATACGCAACTTCTCCTTGAGTCGCGTCTTGTAGGTGCTGATGGTCTTGTGGCTCAGCAGCATGTCCTCGGCGATTTCCTTGTTGCCCAGGCCCAGGGCGAGTTTTTGCAGCACCGTCAATTCGCGGTCGGACAGCGCGTCCACCAGTTCCTTTTCGGTCGTCTGCAAATCGTCGCGGCGTACTGAACTGGTGGCCACGCTGGGGAAGCAACTGTAACCGGACCTGATCGCCCTGATCGCCTTCTGCAGTTCATCGAGTTCACCTGTCTTGTTGACAAAGCCCATCGCCCCCGCACGCATGCAGCGGGTCGAGAAGAACACGGCCAGGTACGAGGTCAGCACCAGAATTTTGCAAGGCAGGCCCAGCGCCTTGATCCGAGTGATCACCTCAAGCCCGCCAAGCTTGGGCATTGCCAGGTCGAGGATGACCAGATCCACGCGCTGCTCACGCGCAAGCTGCATGGCGTCGGCGCCGTTGCCGGCTTCATAGATTTCATCGAAGCCTTCCTGCTTCAGCAGGTACTTCACGGTGGCGCGTATAAAAGGGTGATCATCAACAATTAACGCTTTGCTCATAAGACTCCCCGAGGGATCAGTACGCTTACATATCACACGGGACCTATCTACCTGTGAGAAGTAACAGTTCCGACAAACGGTGCTGATTACTCTGCATGACACTTCAGGCAGTACAGACCCCTCCTTTTGATAAAGCACGGTAAACACGTAGAGCTACGCCCTTGTTCCCGGGGCGCAAGCGTGCAACCTTAGCAATGGCTTGCCTTATAAAATGAAGGGATAGTCTCAATTGCTTGTAGGACTTTTCCTCGCTATAGCATAGTAGGCCTTGTGGCGATGAACGCCCGACAGCGGGGACTGACGGGCGCATCCTCGGTTATTGCCAGCCAAACTTACGGATGTAGTAGCCCTTCACCGCCTGGGTCAGGCCCATGTAGGCCAGCAGGATCAGGGGCAGGAACACGAAGTACAGCGATGGCAGCGCCTGCAACTTGAAGTAGTGCGCCAGCGGCCCCATCGGCAGGAAAATCCCCACCGCCATGATCCCCCCGGTCATCACCATCAATGGCATTGCCGCACGGCTTTGCAGGAAGGGAATTTTCGGCGTACGAATCATGTGCACGATCAGCGTCTGGGTCAGCAGCCCCACCACGAACCAGCCGGACTGAAACAAGGTCTGGTGGTCGGGCGTGTTGGCATCGAAAACGTACCACATGAGCAAAAACGTGATGATGTCGAAGATCGAACTGATCGGCCCGAAAAACAGCATGAAACGCCCGACATCGCCCGGTTGCCAGCGTTGTGGTTTGCTGAGCATTTCTGCATCGACGTTATCGAACGGGATCGCGATCTGTGAAATGTCGTACAGCAGGTTCTGCACCAGCAGATGCATCGGCAGCATCGGCAGGAACGGAATGAACGCGCTGGCCACCAGCACCGAGAACACATTGCCGAAGTTGGAACTGGCAGTCATCTTGATGTACTTGAGCATGTTGGCGAAGGTACGGCGGCCTTCCAGCACACCCTCCTCCAGAATCATCAGGCTCTTTTCCAGCAGGATGATGTCAGCGGCTTCCTTGGCGATATCCACCGCACTGTCCACCGAAATACCGATATCCGCCGTGCGCAGCGCTGGCGCGTCGTTGATGCCATCGCCCATGAAGCCCACCACATGCCCGTTGGCCTTGAGCAGACGTACGATGCGCTCCTTGTGGGACGGCGTCAGCCTGGCAAACACATTGGTGATTTCTACAGCCTTGGCCAGCTCGGCGTCGGTCATGTCTTCTATATCGTTGCCCATCAGCAGGCCCTGTTGCTCAAGGCCCACTTCGCGGCAGATCTTTGCGGTGACCAGTTCGTTGTCGCCGGTCAGCACTTTTACTGCGACACCGTGGGCTTTGAGGGCCTTGAGGGCCGGCGCGGTGCTTTCCTTCGGCGGGTCGAGGAAGGCCACGTAGCCGATCAGCGTGAGGTTTTTCTCATCCGCCAGGCTGTAGGTGTCGCGCCCCGGCGCCATCGGTTGCGCCGCCACGGCGACCACGCGCAGGCCTTCTTCGTTGAACGCGGCGGTGACTTGGCGAATACGTGCCAGCAATTCGTCGCTCAGTGCCTCGTTGGTCTCGCCATGGCGCACAGCGCTGCACACCGAGAGCACTTCCTCCACCGCTCCCTTGCAGATCAACAAGTGCGGTAAACCTTGCTGCGCCACCACCACCGACATGCGGCGGCGGTTGAAGTCGAACGGGATCTCATCGACCTTGTGGAACGCAGTGCCGACCTTCAGCTCGCGATGGACCTCCACGTGCTCCAGCACCGCCACGTCCAGCAGGTTTTTCAGGCCGGTCTGGTAGTAGCTGTTGAGGTAGGCCATTTCCAGTACGTCGTCGGACTCTTTACCCCACACGTCGACATGGCGTGCCAGGAAGATCCGGTCCTGGGTCAGCGTGCCGGTCTTGTCGGTGCACAGCACGTCCATGGCGCCGAAGTTCTGGATCGCATCCAGGCGCTTGACGATGACTTTTTTGCGCGACAGAAACACCGCGCCCTTGGCCAGGGTGGACGTGACGATCATCGGCAGCATTTCCGGGGTCAGGCCCACGGCAATCGACAGCGCGAACAGCAGCGCTTCGGTCCAATCCCCCTTGGTGAAGCCGTTGATAAACAGCACCAACGGCGCCATCACGAACATGAAGCGGATCAGCAACCAACTGACCTTGTTGACGCCCTGCTGGAACGAGGTGGTCGCGCGGTCGGTGGCCGTGACGCGCTGTGCCAATGCGCCGAAGTAGGTGCTATTGCCGGTGGTCAGAATCACCGCCGTCGCCGCGCCGGACACCACGTTTGTGCCCATGAACAGGATGTTTTCCAAGTCCAGCGGGTTGCGGGTCTTGGCGTCCTGTTGCTCGGCGAACTTCTCCACCGGCATCGATTCCCCGGTCATTGCCGCCTGGCTCACGAACAGGTCCTTGGCAGTGAGCACGCGGCAATCGGCGGGGATCATATCCCCAGCCGACAGCACGATGAGGTCACCCGGCACCAGTTGCTTGATCGGCAATTCGACGCGTTTGGCTTCGTCCCGGCGCAGCACCGTGGCGGTATTGCTCACCATCGCCTTGAGGGCATCGGCGGCCTTGTTGGACTTGGCCTCCTGCCAGAAACGCAGCAATGTCGACAGCACCACCATGGAGAAAATCACCGTGGCGGCCTTCATGTCTTCGGTCAGCCAGGAAATCACCGCCAGCAGCGTCAGCAGCAGGTTGAACGGGTTTTTGTAGCAGTGCCAGAGGTGCATCCACCAAGGCAGCGGCTGCTCGTGCTCGACTTCGTTGAGGCCGTATTGCACGCGCAGTGCGTCGGCTTCCTGGGTGTTCAGACCCTCGCCATGACTGCCCAGCGTACCGAGCAATTGCACAGCACTGTTGTTGGCCGCAGCGACCAGGGTTTGCGCCAGGGTCGGCGGTACTTCGCGGCTGACGCTGGCGTCGGTCACGGTTTCAAGCATCGCCAGGCGGCGGAAATGCCGGGCGATGTGCCGGGTCCGCAGAAAGCCGGCAAAGAACTCTTTCAAGACAGTGAAGTTCATGGTGTTACTCCTGCGCGAGGAAACCGTCGTGCAGGTACGGCCGTCTGCACCGCGCCCGCTTCATAGGCACAGTCAGCTTGGCCCGCCCGCCGCAAAAGGCAGGCGCGTCCGTAGCATCCCGAGGTCAGTCAGGTGCTGGTCAGCGTCGATGAGAGGGATTCGGGGCAACGGCCAGGAATGGCCGTTGCCGGGATGCCGCTTCTCGCTTTTTATTGGCGAGACAACGGCATCGAAAGCATGCGCGTTACCTTGCCAAGTCCGTGCCGGTTACCAGAACCGGCCGACTACTGTCACTCGAACAAGTACCCACTGAGGGTCTCCGCAATTGATGAAAACGCGCGAAGCTTACGCCCCGACCAAACCGTAGGAAAGTGCCCGCGCGGGGAATAAGAGGATTCTTCAGGATGGGTTCAGGAAGCGCTTATTTGAACCCATGTGAGGGCTGGCTTGCCTGCGATGGTCATAGATACCTACACAGCTTTCAACGGCTGACAGATCTCTCTGTGGCGAGCGGGCTTGTCCCGCTCGCCACAACGGCCCATTCAATGGAGTTTCAGGGTCGAGCTAAAATTGTGTAGATACCTATGCTGCGATGGCGTCAACTCGGTATGCCTGATGTACCGAGCTGTCTGCATCGCAGGCAAGCCAGCTCCCACAGGGGACGATGTACATTCCTGACTATGCGGTCGCAGGTCGATCCCGCTCAACCAACGCCAGGTACTCATCAACCCGGCCACTCGCCAGCGCCTTCACCTGAATCGACACATTATTCAATTGCCGCCCCATCGTGACGCCCTCTCGGATGCGCACCTGCACATACCCAAGCCTGGGCCAGAAGCGTTCGGCCCTGGTATTGCCGATGACCACCGTCAACCGAAACCATCGCGCGCCGTTGCGCACAGCCCACACCTCAAGGTCCGCATGCAGCCGTTGCGCCAGCCCGGAGCCATGCAGACGCACATCCACCAGCAACAGCCCGATATGCCAGACGCCGAGGGCCAACAAATCCGCCGCAATGTTCACCACCGCGACCAACCGCCCTTCAGCATCGCGATACCCCAGCCAATACATCCGGCGGCAGGTCCACCCGGCGGGTAATGGCTCCTGCAGTTCTTCGTGCGCTTGCGTCGGCGTGGCCGGCTCGCCATTGACCGCGATGAAATAATCCGGCGCCCGCTCAAAAAACCGCTGCAGCTCGGCCTCATCACTGGAGGCCAACTCAACCACCTGAATGCCCTTAAGGAAGCACCCCGGCAGCACATATGAATCAACGTCCATGTTTACCCGCCTTTAATCATCCCGCGTCAGCACTTCCAGCAACTCAATCTCGAAGCGCAGATTGCTGTTGGGCTTGATATGCGCGCCCATCGACCGCTCGCCATAGGCCAGGTGCGCCGGCACGAACAAGCTGCGTACCCCGCCGACCTGCATGCCCATCAGCCCTTGGTCCCAGCCCTTGATCACCCGCCCGGTGCCAATCACGCACTGGAACGGCTTGCCGCGTTCCCAGGAAGAATCAAACACCGTACCGTCTTCCAGGGTGCCAGTGTATTGGGTGGTGATCAGCGCACCCTTGACCACGGTTTTGCCGGTGCCGGGGCGGATGTCGGTGATTTGGAGTTCGTTGTTGCTCATGGGGTTCTCGTTGAATGCCTGGGTATATACACGCACGCGCAACATGTAGTGAGCGGGCTTGCCCCGCGCTGGGGCGCGAAGCGGCCCCAATAAAGACACCGCGGAGTCGCAGGATAAACCCATGTCGCCTGGTTTGGGGCCGCTTCGCGCCCCAGCGCGGGGCAAGCCCGCTCACTACGATAATGGTGTATAGATACCTATGCGTTGGATGCACAAAGCCTTGAAGTTTTCCCGGAATCAGGTGTGTTTGGCAAGTGCGGGAAGCGCCGCATCAGTGACATTTCCCTTTAACTCGCAGGACGTTTCCGAGAGAATCCCAACCGCTTGCGCCGCTCGAATCACGTGGCTAGTCTTCGTCGGTCACTGCCAATTCAGTGACTCGGGGTTTGGTAGACCACGAGTGATTAGGCGCTAAGCGCCCCCTTCTGCAAGGCGCTTTTTTTCGGCCCTGCGTTATGGTGGCCGTGCGCAGGGCACCTTCGGGTGCACCGGGTCCTAATCACCGGTCTACCAATCTGCGTACGGTCACCACCCTAAAGTCGTTTGGTAGCGATGGTGGTGACATTCCAACTTAGATTAGGAGTTGAGCCATGGACAACCCTGTCCCCGCACCACCCGCTTCAGCACCGCACTTCTTCACCACCACCCCAGACCTCAGCTTCGAAGACGCCCTGGCTCACGCCAGCAGCGTGTTGCGTTGCGCGGCCGTCGCCGCACAGACCGCGGGTGATCAATTGGACGGTACTTCACGCACGCTGGTGCTTTCGGTCATGCATCTGGTGGACATGGCCAGTGTGATGGTGGACCGGTCGCTGGAGTGCATGCAGCCGAGCTAAGCGCGGCGCGGCAAGAGGCTTGGCTTCTTGCCGCGAATAAACGCTCGCGATTGGCAGCCGCCTACCGACAATCCAATCGGAAGCACCTGATTTACGCCCTACCGCCCTATCGCCTCTTATGGAGAGCATTCCCCATAAGAGTCCCTGCAATGAACCAAGCTACCAGCCCTGTCCGTGTGTCTGTCGTGCAGTTTGATCCCCAAGTCGGAACGCAGCACCGCACGGCAAACCTGCGACGCAGCCTTGAGCTGGCCACGGAAGCTGCGAACGGCGGCGCCCATCTGATCGTGCTACCGGAACTTTCAAACTGCGGTTATTTCTTCGCCAACCGCCAAGATGCCTTTGAGCATGCCGAAGTCGTTCCTGAGGGGCGAAGCATGCAGGCGTGGATCGATTTCGCTTCCCGGCACCAGGTCTATCTGGCAGCGGGCCTGAGCGAAATCGATGGTGTGCAACTATTCAACACCAGCGTGCTGATAGGCCCGGACGGGTTTATCGGCAAGTACCGCAAAGCTCATCTTTGGAATCTGGAAAAATTGTGGTTCACGCCCGGAAACACAGGTTTCCCAGTCTTCGACACCCCCATCGGGCGTATCGGCATGCTGATCTGCTGGGACATCTGGTTTCCCGAAGTACCGCGCATTCTCAGCCAGCAAGGCGCCGATATCATTTGCAGCCTGAACAACTGGGTATGGACCCCGCCCCCTTTGTTCGATGAGGCCGGAAGATGCATGGCGTCCTACCTGACGATGACGGCGGCACACGTCAATAACGTGTTTATTGCTGCCGCCAGCCGAATCGGTGAGGAGCGCGATGCGCGCTACCTGGGGTGTTCGTTGATTGCTGGCACCAATGGCTGGCCCATCGGCCAGGTAGCGTCGGCCGACCGCCAGGAAATTTTGTTTGCCAATATCGACCTGAGTACGGCGCGTAGCGCGCCGATCTGGAACCGCCTCAACGATCTGCAAAGGGATCGACGCATTGATCTTTACGACCAGATGCTTGGGTACGACCGGCATCCGGCGTTTCCACGCTAAGCGAAGAAGGCGCGCCGAGATGCACCACCCCCCAGTGCATTCGCACCCCCGTCCCCGCGCGATTTCTCTGCACTATCCTGAAGCACAAATGTCCTAACTTTCATGCGTATGCGCCCAACCCCAGGAGAACTTATGACCCAGGATGTCCTCGCCAAAGAAACCAACCGCCGCCAACTGCAGCAGATCATCTCCGGGCTGTCCGACGGCGTGATTCTGGCCGAGGTCGATCAAACTATCCTGTGGGCCAACGAGGCCGCGCTTTCCATGCACGGTGTGGGCGATGTGATGGGGCTGGGCGCCGATGGGCAGCAGTATGCCGAGCGTTTCACCCTGCGCTATCGCAACAACCACCCCCTGCAGCCGGACAGCTATCCCCTTGCCCGAGCGGCAGCGGGGGATGAATTCAGCGATGTGGTGGTGGAAGTCACGCCCGCCGACGATGAGGCAAAGACCTGGGTGCACCGCGTGCGCAGCCTGGTCATCACCGACGCCAAGGGCGAACCGGAGTTGCTGGTACTGATCCTCAGCGACGCCACCGAGTGGGCCAGTGCCGAGCAGCGTTTCGAAAAAACCTTCAACGCCAACCCGGCGCCCGCGGTGATCTGCCGCCTGAGCGACTTGCGCTACATCAAGGTCAACCAGGGCTTTTTGGAGATGACCGGCTACAACCGCGACCAGGTCATCGGTAAATCCGTCTATGAACTAGATGTGCTGGAGCAGGCCGAACGCAAGGACCTGGCCATCCAGCGCCTGGGCGAAGGCGCGACCATCCCCCAGATGCAGGCCGAACTCAGGCTTCCCAGAGGCGGCACCAAGCTGGTGATTGTCGCCGGCCAGCCGTTGGACATGAACGAAGAGGATTGCATGCTGTTTTCCTTCATGGACCTGGAGCCCAGGCGCAAAGCAGAAATCGCCCTGCGCCAGAGTGAGGAACGCTTTGCCAAGGCCTTCCGCCTGACGCCGGTGCCGACCCTGGTGTGCAGCGCCGACAACCGGCAGGTGGTGGACGTCAACGAAGCCTTCATGAGCATCACCGGCTATATCAGCGAAGAGCTGATCGGCAAGTCCATCGAAGACATCGACTTTATCGACAGCAAGTCTGCCTGCGACCACCTGTTCGCCACCCTGGAAAAGTCCGGCAACCTCGATGGTCTGGATCTCAAGGTGCGCAAGAAAGGTAACGAGGTGATCGACTGCGTAGTGTCCGCCGACACCGTGCTCATCCAGGACGCGCCGTGCTACTTGCTGGTGATGATGAACATCACCGAACGCAAACGCTCCGAGCTGGAACTGGTGGCCGCCATCGAGGAAGTGATGCAGGACGCCTCGTGGTTCAGCCAGACACTCATCGAAAAACTGGCCAACGCCAAGAGCGTCAACAGCCCTAACCAGCCGAATATCGCATTCACTGACCTCACGGCCCGTGAACGCGATGTGTTGGGTCTGATCTGTGAAGGCTTGGCCGACAAGGAAATCGCCTCGCGCCTGAAACTGGCGCCCAACACCGTGCGTAACCATGTGGCCACGGTCTATTCCAAACTGGGGGTGCACAGCCGCAGCGCCGCCATCGTCTGGGCCCGGGAACGCGGGCTGTTTGCCGGTGAAGTGCGCCTCAAGAAGCGCTCATGAAAAGTGCAAATGCACTAGTGCGCCTAGTGCGAATTCGCCTTATTGGCGTGCAGGGCAAGCAATAACCTTCAGGGGTCGAACATTCGTCCCCGAAGGAAGCCACATGTTTACCCTCGCCCAACTGCGAAATTGCATCGAAGAAGGCCTGTCGCCGCTGACGTGTGAATTTACCCTGTGCCGGGACGCGTCCCTCACCCTCAAGGTCTACGATGCCGAAACCGGCCGTGTCGACCTGGTGGTGACCGGGATCAGCACCAACCGGCTGCAGACCCCGCAAGAAGTCGAAAAAATGGTGGAAGAACTGCGTTACGAATTGCAAAGCAACACCGTGGGCAAGCTCACGCTGGATGACTGGCCTTCAACGACGCCCCGATGAAATAGAACACCCCGCCCCCAACGATAAACGCCCCCAGCATGTAGAACATGGCCTGCGGCGGCAGGCTGGCCAGCACCAGCCCACACAACACCGGCCCCAGGGCGGCGCCCAGGTTGGACAGGTTTTGCGCGCCGTAGTACATGCCGCGCAGATGATCCGGAGCGATACGGTCGATAAACATATACTCGGCGGGAAACACAATGATCTCCCCCACGGTGAACACCGCCATCGCCAGCACCCACCACAGCACGCTATTGGCCAGCGCGAAACCGATGATCCCCAGCATGAACATGCCCAAGCCGGCGATCAGCCACTGGCCCAGGTAGCGGTGGGAAATGCGCCGCCCAATCACGTACTGCAAGGCAATCACCAGCACTGCGTTGGTGGTCAGCACGGTGCTGATTACGGTGTAGGTGTATTCAGCCGTAGTGGTGATCACCAGGTACTGCGACAGCCAGGCGACGAACTGGCCGAACACCACGGCGCTGAGCACGCCGCCGAGGGTGAAGCACACCAGGCGGCGATCGCGCAGCAACACGCGGCCGACGGCGAGGAACGGAATCGGCTTTTGCGCCGCATCGACAGTGGCCAGCGTGCGGTCCCCCCAACGCCAATACAGCAGGAAAAACCCTGCCCCCAGCAGCGCCGAGAGGATAAACGGCAAGCTGATGTCCAGCTTGGCAATCATCGCGCCAAAAAAAGGCCCTACGGCATAACCGATGTTGGTCAGGGTGTACTTGATGGAAAACACTTCACTGCGCGCACCTTCAGGCAACAGGCTGGCGAAGCCGGCTTTGACCGCGATATCGATCACCGCGTAAGCCAGGTTGATCATGATCAGGCAGCTGTAGAACGCCCAGATATGCTGCGCGAGCACCGTGCCGATGAAACCCAGCACAAACAGCACGCTCAGGCCCAGCAGCAAGCGATAACTGTTGATGCGGTCGACCAGGAATCCGCCATACACACTGAGGAGCGAGCCGACGATCAGCGAGCTGCCGATGACCAGACCGACCTGGGTGATGTCGAGATCGAAGTGGCTCGTGAGGTAGATCACCAGGTACGGAAACGTGATGGCCTTGGCCAGCGTGAGCATCAACGTGGCGCTCAGCAACAGGTTCACGGTGCGAGGGTAGTTTCTTATTGTGGCAAGCATCCTGCTCTCTTTCTTGAAGGTAACGCGGCGTTTATAAGCCGGTTACCTTAACCCAGAGCAGGCGCAACGGGCACCGTCATTTTTTCACGGGTGTGATCTCAAGAATGGTGCCGTTGGTGGTCTTGAGCAGCACGTATTTATCGCCAACCCGCGTCCACTGGCTCTCGTCCTCAGGCTGTTTGAGCCCGCGCTTTTTCCAGTCGCCGAGCGCCGATTCCTTGCGCATCAGCATATCCGGGGCGCGGTCACCTTCTTTCAGGTCACGGGCATTGATATTCGAAGGCTGCACGGTCTCTTGAGGGGTATCGCCGGCTTGCACGATAAAGCTTGCGGTGGACAGGCTGGCGGCGACCAGCAGGCAGGCAACGAGGGATGTGGATTTCATGGGTGCTCCTTGAATGAATGACGCGTACCCAGGTTCGGACCGCTGCCGCGCGAAATCATTCAGCCCGAACGTGCGGCGCACTACCTGTGTAACGCATGGGTTGATCAAACGCCCGGCAACATGGCCATTCACTTCGCTTTCCAGGCCATCTTCATGCGCTACAGCACCCTGCTCCCCCCAGATCCCTTGATCTCTGCGCTCAACGCTCGCGATACTTCGCTGACGAGCCGGCTGACGAAAAAAATCCAGACGCTGAACGCCCAGATACTGGAAGTACTGGCGCAACAGCCGACCTTTGCCCAGTGCGTGCAACACGTCTTCAATCAAACATTCCCGACATTACCCGCGCCGGTGGCCGTGGACAAAACCTTCATCCGCATCGACGCGGCGGCCCCGGTCGATGCGCCGGATAAACCTGCCCAGGTTTCATCGCACGACACCGAGGACACAGCGCTGCCCGCAGCCCAAGTCCTGGACGTACAGCCTTTACTGCCGACGCTGATGGATGCGGTAGTCAAACGCATTGCCAGCCAGACGCCGGCTGCCTATGCCAACCAAACCACCGCGTTTCATCTCAGTTCCAGCGGCGAAGACAGCGCACCGGACCTGGGCTTCACTCCGGCCGCGTTCGACGATTTCCTCAATACCCTCGCCGGCGACCTGACGGCTCGGTTCAAGGCACACCAGGCCGAGTACTGGGACGGCCCCGCAGAGGGTGCCGACACCCGTTCCTGCCTGCAGTGGCTGGGCGAAAAGCGGCTTGAGCTGATGAAGGCCGAGATTGAATTGCTCAAGATCGACGGCGTCGTCGAGGGCGCGAGCGAGCTGCTGCTGATGCAGGTCGCGCGCACGCCGGATGCACTGTCCCGCCAAGCGCTCAAGGGCGACAAGCCTTGCGCCTACGGGCTGACAGTCAGGGACAAGCTGTCCAGTGATATCCCGCTGTACGGCGCCTTTGTGATCACGTCCCGCGACCACGAAACGCCACAGGCGCGCCCCGAAGACGAGGTGCAAACGCCAGCGGCCCGAGAGGTGGCACCCCAGGCCAACGTCGGCCCGGTGCTTTTATTCCTGCCGGCCAGCGGGTTTGAGGCGTTTGACTCGCTGGCCAACCTCGACCTGGAACTGCATCGACGCTTGAACAGCCCTCTCGAATTCTCAGACATCCTGGCCCTGATGAGCGAGTACGACCGGGCCTCCGGCCTGGCGTTTCATCAGCAACAGAACCTCAGCGGGCAGTTTCGCTATACCGAACGGCTGGAGTCGGTTTTCAGCGATGCCATTGATTCGCTACGCACCCAGGTCGAAGAAAACTTCACTTGGATGGTCGCCCATTACCAGCGGCTGGCGAGTGAACTGGACATCACTCAACTGCCCGACAGCCTTGACCGAACAACCGATATCACGCCCGCTTTCGACGCCGCCGGCTTACTCGCCGCCCGGCAACGGAAAAAGGCCCGCCGGCAGCTTGAGCAATTTCTCAAGGCCGCGACCGCGGACGACAAACAGCAATGGGAACAGGCTGTACACGCTTACGCCGAGCACTTGCTGAGGCTATCCGGACCGCAAGCCCTGCCATCGCTGTCGCAGTACAGCGACCCGGCTTCATTGTTGGCGTACAGCAATGAACAACTGCGTCGGGTGCTTGAGGCCGAACACGGCCTGATGGTCGACCCGGATGACATCCTCATCCACACCAAAACCTATGCGCCACGGCTGATCGGCAGCTACGTGGCCGGCGGCAAACCGCAGCCATCCGCGCCGGGCACGCCGGTCTTCACTACCCGTGAACTGACGCTGACTGAACTTGCCCTGGAAAATATCGAGTGGCTGGACCTCAACTTCACCAACTTTTCCCGCCTGACCGATAAAAAACAGGCGCCCTTTACCGCGTTGACGGTCGCGCAAGTCAAAGACCTGGTGCGCACTGTCAATATCGGCAACAGCTACGAGCAGTTTCTCAAGGCACGCCTGATCACCTCGCCATCGGCCCAGGCCGAGCAGCAACGCTACACCGAGGTCATGGCGCTGCAACTGCAGGTTGACGCGCTGGAGGCAAAAATCGCCGGCGACTTCCTGGCGGACCGACTGGACCGAGGCTTCAACTGGGTGACGAGTGTGCTTGCCGGGCCGACGGATGACGACAAACGCGCGCGCGTCGAAGGGCATCGCATCATCGTCAACGCGTTGAAGCTGCGCGGCGAACGCGTGCGCGGCGTGCTGGTGTTTTCAGCCGCTTCACAGGGGGTTGCCTCGCGGGTGGTCTACACTCCCATGAGCCCAAGCGGGCGCGTGTTTCACGAATACACTGATGCCTCCGCCATGCACCGAGACTTCATCAACCACAGCGCCTGGCAGGATTACCTGGTCGGCCGCGTGGCCCTGACCGCGCAACGCAGAATCAGGCAGTTGCTCAAAGGCGGCGCCAAAGATCCGGTCATCGCCCTGGCGCGCATCGCCGATAACGTCCTCGAAGAGGCCTACCAGACCGAAGCGTCGGCGGTGATCAACGACGCGAATGCGCAGTCAACCAGCACCCAGGAAGCCAATTACGAAAGCGCCACGACGCTGATAACGGCAGGCCTGGACATTGCGACGATGTTTTTTCCGGTGAAGGTCATGCTGCCCATCGGCCTGGCCAGAAGCTGCCTCTCGGTAATCAATGCCGTGGACTCGGCGCAACAGGGTGATCGCGCAGGCGCTGCGCAGTACATCGTGCGGGCACTGGGCGAGTTGGTGGGCGCGGTGCTGGACGGCGCCGTGGGCGGCGCCAAGTTGGCACGCCCGCGTACGCTGACGAGCGCGCGCTCAGGTCTGGACCGCAAGCTGGCGCTGAAAAAACCGCCTGAAGATGTCAAGCTTCTGCAAGGTTGGGAGACGCAGCACATTTACGTACGGGATGTCGTGGAAGCGGGCACCTACCAGGCGCCCCGGCACTTCCTCGAGGAAAACGGCCGCTGGTATTCAATCGCCCGCGACAGCGATGCCCAGGTATGGCGACTCAAGGACCCCAGACGCGCACCCAGTGCCTATAAAGGCCAGCCGCTTTATCGCAACCCGCAAGGCCTGTGGGAAATTCGTTCGCCGCACCTGGGCCTGCGCGGCGGCGCGCCCTTCCCGACCGGACCGCAAAGAGCGCTGATGGACCTGTTCCCTCACCTGAATCCGGCACAGGCCCAGCGAGTACTGGATTCGTTTGTATTTCCGGTACACCGTGAGCTTGAACTGCAGACCGCCCTGGTTCAGCAGCTCAGGAACGCGCCCAACCAGCTCGATGAATTTATCCCATACCTCAGGGTGACATCCGAGCGTCTCAGGATCCGGCTGGAGGGGCGAGAGGTGCCCGGCTCGATGCCGGTGGCCATCGAGCCTGTGCCGGGGCCCAGCCGTGCGCCGGACGCCCCAACCGGATTGCCTGCATCGCGACCTGCACGCCCACCCGAGGAGCGTTTTATCGACTGGGGGCAACACTTCGATGCCCAAGCGGTAGAGGCGGTCGCTGGACGTTCGG
This sequence comes from Pseudomonas azadiae, assembly GCF_019145355.1. Lineage (NCBI taxonomy): Bacteria > Pseudomonadati > Pseudomonadota > Gammaproteobacteria > Pseudomonadales > Pseudomonadaceae > Pseudomonas > Pseudomonas azadiae. Next base: position 577,944 of record NZ_JAHSTY010000001.1, read on the forward strand.
GGATCTGGCGCAAGCGCGACGTCACGCCGGGCCAGGTGTCCACCGAATACGTGCAGATGGATGGCCGCTATTACCCGATCCTGGCGGGCGGCGAAGCGTCCGCCGTCACCGGGTCCAGAGCCGTTATCGTCCCGAGCGACCGCGCCTGCTCGACATTTGTGCAGTTCGAAGACCTCCTGCACCGCTATCCCTACGATCAACCCAGGATCGTGGAATACAGCGGTTCGCTGCAGCGCTGGCTCATCAGCTCGCAGTTGCCGTTTCCCGCCCCTGTGGCGCGCCAACTGAGCCGCATCTTCCCCAGCATCACCTCGCACTCGCTTACCCGCCTGGGGGCGGCACTGTTCAACCACAGCAGCCCGACAGGACTGAATGCCAGCGGCTACTCCCGACTGATACGCACACTGCACGACTGGACCATCTGGTCGCGCCACACGGCTGCGGCACCGCCAGGGTTGCCCTCGACCCTGATGAGCGATCCGCTGACGCTGCTTACGCCCGTGCCGCAAATACCGCACGCACGTGCGTGGCCACTGCACTCAACCGCACGCTTTGACATCGTCTGGTTCCGGACCCACCGCGTGGACGCCAGCTTGACGGCCAATGTGGTAGCGACGCCCAACATTAGACGCGTCAGAGAGCTGATCCGAGCCTTGCTGGTAGACAGTCACTATGAAATGTTCGGCGCCCGCCATGCCAATGAGTTGATCTTTCGCCGCGAAGGACGCCCCACCGTGTATTGGCTGACCGTAAACCGCACGGATTCCGCCCTGGTATCGGCCCGTCACTACGTCCCGGAGCCCCCAACGGCCTCCCAGCTGTTGCGCCAGTCGTCAGTCGTAAGGGAAATACTTGAGCAAGCCCGCGCGAACGGGCATCTGGTCCCGCTCATAGGCGGTGCCCAACTCAGCGGAGGATGGGACGTTAAACCCTTTATCTTCCGACCTTGAAACGCCTGGCGCGACGATCAGGCCTCGTCGCGCCCGCGCCCATTGGCTGTCTTCCTCGGGCTGCTTGAGACCGCGCTTTTTTCCAGTCACTGACAGCCGATTTCTTGCGCATCAGGATATCCGGGGCACGGTCACCTTCTTTCAGGTCACGGGTGTTGATATTCGAAGGCTGCACGGTTTACTGGGGGGTATCGCCGGCTTGCACTACAAAGCTGGCGGTGGACAGGCCGGTGGCGCGCGGGATCATTCACTTGGATTGAGCCTGAGCAAATCCAAACATCGGGTGATTCGCGCAGTCCTTGAGAACTCCATGGCAGAGGGGAGCTGAGGAAAATTGATCTATTTATCACTGAGAAAAATATTGAAGTACTGCCTACTCCCTTATTGTTTTTTGCTATCGAATACCATTCGAATCGATTTAAAAAACTGTCAAATATAACAGTGGCGCGGCAACTATAAAAACCAATACTCTTAATATATTGAGGATGCACAATCATCGACAGCCTCGATTCGGAAAACACACATAGTCCTATGCTTGCGAAAGCAATTTAGCACTCTATATCTATTACTTTGGAGCAGAAGAAATGGCTCGTATCTATGATTACGTAAATGAACCGCGCACCTACTTAGTAACTTTCAGAAAAGGTGATTTTATAAGCTACGAGCTTTTTGGTACAACGCGAGTAGGACAACTTACTGACATCAATGACGACGCGGTGTCCTTTACACATCAAGACGGCTCTACTGAGACTGCGGATCCTGCGGATATCAGTTGGGTACCGGATCCACCATCCTCCACCTCCACTCCACCATTGCCTCCTACTCAGTCCAAGGAGAAAACGTTGGGGTTTGTCGTGAAAACTCTCGGGTTCGTGCCCGTAAACTTAACCGGTAGTCGTAATAGTGTTCTGCCAACGAGCGGCGGCGTGTTTGGCATGTCAGGCGACGCCAGCAACAATCCCGTTATGTCGGCTTATACTGGAGAAGTCCCCCAATATCATGTAGTACCTGGCGGCGTGGTACCTGGCGGCGTAGTGCCGGGCGGCGTAGTGCCGGGCGGCGTAGTGCCGGGCGGCGTAGTGCCGGGCGGCGCAGTGCCGGGCGGCGCAGTGCCAGGCGGCGCAGTGCCGGGCGGCGTAGTGCCGGGCGGCGCAGTGCCAGGCGGCGCAGTGCCGGGCGGCGCAATGCCAGGCGGCGCAGTGCCGGGAACCTTGGTACCGGGCGGTGTAGTAGATTCGTCGGGGAATATCACCAATGCACCCACTTGGACAGTGGGCAGTCCGGAGTACATCGCACACTGGGAGAAGGTCTTTGGACGTCCATGGGCAGACCGGGGTACTTTTTAGCGTTGACGTTATATAAAGGAAAGTACTGTGGTTAAGGGCGTTCTCACTAACCAAGTGGGAACGTCCAATCAATCAAAAACTATCCATGGAAATGTGCCTGCCGCCCACACCTGGCTCTGGGTCGAATGAAGGCATTGCCCACGTGAAATAAATCCTGTAAATTTTCATGAAATTAATCGAAATAAATTTCATGAGCCAACAAGAAAAACTCGCCACCCTCGCCGCGCTGATCCACGACCTGCGCAAGCACAAGAAGCTGACCCTCGCCCAGCTCGCACAAAAAATCGAGCGTTCGGTGGGTTTCGTGTCCCAGGTCGAACGCGGCCTGTCGCGCCCGACCGTGGCCGATTTGACCGCCATCAGCCACGCCCTCGACGTGCCCACTACCTATTTCTACAGCCAGCCCAAACCCAAGGCCGTGGATTGGATCACCCGTCCCAACGAACGGCGCACGCTGTATTACGCCAATGGCATCACCGACATTCTCGTCTCGCCAAGCATGACCGGGGCCTTTTCAATGCTCGATAGCCTGTTGGCCCCCGGTGCCAACAGCGGCGAACACACCATGAGCGACCGCGCCGAACAGGCGGGTTTTGTGCTGGAGGGCCAGTTGACGCTGTGGGTCGAGGGTGAAGGCGACGCCGTCACCCTCGGCCCAGGCGACAGCTTCCACCTGGCCAGCTTCGCCCAATGCCGCTATGCCAACCTGACTGACCTGCCCGCCCGCGTGCTGTGGGTTTACAACTAGGAGCAACACCCGTGAAAAGCCATTCCACAGCACTGTTGGCCGAAGTACGGAGCTTTCGCCAGAACCATCCAGACGTGCGTTATGTCGACCTGATCGCCCTGGACATTCCCGGGCATTTCTACGGCAAGCGTTACCCCATCGAGATGCTGGAAAAAGTCGCCGCCGGCAGCCCGTTGAAGTTGCCGCAAAACGCCGTGCTGCTGGGCGCCCAGGGCGGGTTGTTCAAGATTGGCGACTATTGCTTCAACGACGGCGACCCGGATGCCAACCGTCGCTTGGTACCGGGCACGCTCAAGCCAGTGAGCTGGGAATCGCAGCCACTGGGCCAGATGCTGATCACCTCGGACGGCACCGATGCCCCCATCGAATTCGAGCCCCGCGAAGTGCTGGCCAAGGTGCTGGAGCGCCTGCAGCACAAGGGCATCCACCCGGTGGTGGCGTTCGAGCTGGAGTTCTATCTGTTTGACAAAAAACTCGCCAACGGCCTGCCGCAATTCGCCCGTGACCCGCTGAGCGGTGACGCGGACGATCAACCCAACCTGCATATCGAACGGCTGTCACGCTTCAGCGAAGTGCTCGATGACATGGCCCGGACCGCCAAGGACCAAGGCATCGATATCACGGTGATCACCGCCGAAATCGGCCCGGGCCAGTTCGAGATCAACTTCGGCCACGACAGCGATGGCCTGCGCGCGGCCGACTGGGCGGCCCTGTTCTGTCGCAGCACCCGCGGCGTGGCGCGCAAACACGGCTACCGCGCCAGTTTCATGGCCAAACCCTATCTGCAACACCCCGGCAGCGGCATGCATGTGCATGTGAGCCTGTATGACGGCGCGGGCAACAACCTGCTGGCGGCGCACCAGCAACAGGCGCTGCGCCATGCGGTGGCCGGTTGCCTGGAATTACTGCCCCATTGCATGCCGATCTTCTCGCCCAACCACAACGCTTTTCGCCGCCTCGGCGCCACGGTGAATGCGGCGACTCGCGCCAGCTGGGGCTTTGAAGACCGCGACGCCTGCGTGCGCATCCCCGAGTCCGACCCGCGCAACCTGCGCATCGAGCACCGCCTGGCCAGTGCCGACGCCAATCCGTACCTGGTGCTCGCAGCCATCCTGATCGGCCTGGAGCATGGCCTGCAAGCCAAGCGCGAACCCATTGCGCCGCTGAACGAAGACCGCACCAGCGGCACCGACTTTCCCCTGGAAATGCTCGACGCCGTACGCGCCATGCAGCATCAGCCGGTGTTGCGCGATAAGCTGGGGGCTGAATTTGTCGACGTGTATTGCGAGAACAAACGCCAGGATCACCTGGCCTTCCAGCAGGAGATCCATGCGCGCGAATATCGCTGGTTTCTCTAATCCCCCATGGAATCACCTCAGCGAGCCTGGCGCCGGTGCAGCCCCCCCCTGAGCGGTGCGCCGCGATTTTGGACATATCCGTTTTTTGGATCACGGCGGCGATTGGTTTCGCCCTTGCGCAACCCTAAGTAGCCGTCACCGCAGCAACGGATAGGTACTCGGTCAGACGCAAAAAACCGTCGGCCCGAAGGCCGCCATCACTCTACAATGCGTCCCTTCATCTCCCGGGGGCTTCATGGACATCGAACTGGCACGCACCTTCCTCGAAATCACCCGCTGCGGCAGCCTGGCCGCCGCCGCCGAGAAACTGCACGTCACCCAGACCGCCATCACCGCACGGGTGAAAAACCTGGAAAACCAGCTCGGCAGCACGCTGTTCGTGCGCAACCGCGCAGGTGCCAGGCTGACCGCCGACGGCGAGGCGTTCGTGGTGTACGCCAACCAGTTGCTGCAAACCTGGGAAGCCGCCAAGCGTGACCTGCCGTTGCCGGAGGGCTATCGCAATGTGCTGCACATCGGTGGCGAGGTCAGCCTGTGCAATCCATTGATGCTTGGCTGGGCCCAGGCCCTGCGCCAGCACATCCCGGGGCACGCGCTGCGCACCGAAGTGCGTGAAGGCGACTACCTGCTGCGCCAACTGGAGCTGGGTGTCCTCGACGCCGCCCTGGTGTTCCAACCGCAATACTGGCCGGGCTTGCAAGTGGAGCAGGTGCTGGAAGAAAAACTGATCCTGGTGCAGTTGGTCAGCAAGCCGGACCCCTATGTGTATATCGACTGGGGCCCGGGCTTTCGCCAGCAGCATGACGCCGCGCTGCCCGACAAGGCTCGCGCTGCGCTGAGTTTCAACCTCGGGCCGCTGGCGTTGCAGTACATCCTGGAGAACGGCGGCGCCGGCTATTTCCGTACCCGCGTGGTGCAGAGCTACCTGGACAGCGGCGTGATGCAGCGTGTGCCCAAGGCGCCGGAATTCAGTTTCCCCACCTACCTGGTGTATTCGCGGGCGCGGGATTCGGCGGTGTTGCAACAGGCGCTGACGTTGCTGCGCGAAGTGGTCAAGGCCGAAAGTGACTGGTCACAGCGCTGGGACCCGTTGATTTGAACCACCCTGTACCCGCGCGCATGCTAGCCTGCGGGTGTGTCCTTTCGCAGCCTTATCGATGAACAAGAAAAAGCCCGTCACCATCAGCGACATCGCCAAACGCGTCGGCATGACCACCATCACCGTGTCCCGTGCGCTGAGCAAACCCGACCTGGTCAAGCCCGCCACCCTGGCCCGCATCCTCGAAGTGGCCCGCGAGCTGGATTACGTGCCCAACGCCTTCGCGCGCGGGCTCAAGCGCAGTGAAAGCCTGATCATCGGCGTGATCACCGCGTCCGTGGACAACCCGTTCTACAGCGAAATGATCAAGGCGATTTCCCGTGAGGCCAAGCAGCACGGCTACACCATCATGCTGGTGGACACCGACGAGCTGGAAGAACTGGAAAGCAAGGCGGTAGACACCCTGCTGGGCTACCGCGTGGCGGGGATCATCCTGTCGCCGGTCTCCGACGAGCCGAGCTACCAACCCGACTACCTGGAACGCCTGGGCAACGGCAAGACCCCGGTGGTACTGCTTGACCGCACGCTGCATGACAGCCCGTTCAGCCGCGTGGTGCTCGACAACTACCACAGCGGCATCCAGGCCGCGCATTACCTGTTGCGTCAGACACCCGATCTCAAGCGCCTGCTGGTGCTGACCGGGCCCGAGCACTCGCGCATCACCGTCGAGCGCCTCAAGGGCCTGCGCGAAGTGCTGGCCGAACACCCCCAGGTGCAGGTCGAAGTGCAGGCCGGCGACTACACGCTGATGCCGTCCTACCTGCATACCCTCGACTACCTCGCCGAGCACGCGGCGCCGGACGCGATCATGGGCTTCAACCAACTGATCACCCTCGGCGCGCTGCGCGCATTGCGCATGCACAACATCCCCCACGACAGCCTGACCATCTGCGGCATCGACCGCCTGCCCTTCGCCGATATCTTCGGCGTGCCCATCGCCTGCGTGGCCCATGATGCGTCGCTGGCCGGCAGCAGTGCGGTGCGCCTGTTGCTTGACCGCCTGCAAGACCCGCACAAGCCACGGGACAAGGTGGTGATCGCCGGTCGCCTGGAAAACGGCTAGCGGCTGGTGTAGCCGCCGTCGATGGGCAGGCTGACGCCGCTGATCATGCTGGCGGCGCGGCTCAGCAGGAACAGTACCGGCAAGGCGACTTCCACGGTTTCGGCAAAACGCCCCAACGGTATGGCCGCCAGCGCCGGGTCGCGCTTGGACGGCTCGGACCAGGCCATAGCCGCCATCGGCGTCAGCGTGACCGTAGGGTTGACGCTGTTGACGCGAATTCCGAAGCGCCCCCATTCGGCGCATTGCACGCGGGTGATCGCATCCAGCGCCGCCTTGGACGCGCAGTAACCGAGGTGATCGTCCAGCGCCACCAGCGCGGCCTGGCTGGAGACGTTGACGATGCTGCCGGCGATCTGTGCCTTGATCATCTTGGTCGCCACTCGACTGGCGACTTGCGCGGCGGCGCGGGCGTTGACGTTCATCACCTGGTCGAACGCCTCGGCGCTGATCGCCGCCGCCGGCTCCAGCCGCGAAATGCCGGCGCAATTGACCAGGCCGTGCAACGGCGGCAGATCTTGCAGGGCTGTGTCGAGGGCGGCGCTGTCGGCGATGTCCAGGCACAGGGTATGGCAACCGAGCCGGGCCAGGGCCTGCGCGTCGCGGCCAAGGGCAAAGACCTCGGCGCCGCTGGCAATCAACTGCAGGGCGATTTCGCGGCCAATGCCGCTGCTGGCGCCGGTGACGAGGATGCGGTGGTGGGTGAAGTCAAAGGTTGCGTTCATGAATAGATATCTCAAAAACAATGAAGATCCAATGTGGGAGCTGGCTTGCCTGCGATAGCGGTGGTTCAGCCAGCACATTTGCGACTGATACACCGCTATCGCAGGCAAGCCAGCTCCCACATTTTTCAGACCGTGGTGAATCAGTGGGTTTGCAGGTTGTGCATGATCGGTTTCAAGGCGGGATACAGTTTCAGGTACTCGGCAAACGCCAGGTCATACGCCTCGACATGTTCCGCCTTCGGCTCAGCCCTCAACGCCAGCTGCACCCAGCCCTTCTCCATCGCGCCATCACTCACCAACCCCACCGTATGCGCCGCCAACAACGCCGCCCCCAACGCCGCCTCCACCTCCTGGACAATCGTGTACACCGGGTACCGCGTCACGTCCGCAATGATCTGCATCCACAGGTCCGAATGGCTCGCGCCGCCCACCACGATCAAACGCGGGTCCAGCGCGCCGCGGGTGCCGGCTTCGATGTTATGCCGCAGGGCAAAACTGACCCCTTCAAGCACGGCGCGGTACAGGTGAATACGGCTGTGATACAGGTTCAGCCCGACAAAACTGCCACTGGCGCGGTCATCCCACACCGGGCTGCGTTCGCCCATCAGGTACGGCAGGAACAGCAAGCCTTCGCTGCCCGCCGGGACGTTCATCGCGCTCTGTTCCAGCAGCACCAGGCTGTCCTGGCCGGATGCCTTGGCCTGTTGCTCCTCGGCCTGGCAGAACTGCTCGCGAAACCAGCTGACCGAAGCGCCGGCCGTGATCGCGCCGCCGAAGATGTACAGGTCGCGGTGGCCGTTGTAGACATGGGGCATGCTGACCAAGCCGTGATGGGCGTCCACTTGTTGGTTCAGGTAGCCCCAACACATGCTGGTGCCGATCATCGCCACATGGTTACCCGGCTGCGTAACGCCCGCCGCCAACGTGGCCATGGCCGCATCGACGCCGCCGGCCAGGATCGGCGTGCCGGCCTGCAGGCCCAGACGCAATGCCCAGTCTTGCAACAAGCCACCGACCACTTCACCGGAATACACCAGGCGTTCAGGCATCATCGCCTGCGGTATGCCCAGTGCATCGAGCATCTCGCCGGACCAGCCGCGCGCCTTCACGTCGTAGACACCGCCGATATTGCCGGCACTGCTATGGTCCACCGCGAGCTCACCCGTGAGGCACCAGTTGATATAACTGTTGGGCGGCAGCAGGTAACGGGTGTGCGCCCACACCTGCGGCTGGTGCTGTTTGAGCCAGAGCATCTTGGTAAACCCGTAGTAGCTGTCCACCGAGTTGCCGGTGACCTCGAACAAGCGTTCAAGGTCCACCTGCTCGCGCACCCAGGCCACCTGTTCGCCGGCGCGGCGGTCCATCCAGATCAGGCACGGGTGCAGCGGTGTCATCTGCGCATCCACCGCAATCCCCGAGCCGCCATACAGGCTGCTGATGCACAGCGCCTTGACCTGGTGCGCCGCCACGCCGGCCTTGGCCATGCACTGCGACACACAGGCCTCGACGGCGTCCAGCCAGACCTGCGGCCATTGCTCGGCCCAGCGCACTTTCGGGGTATCCACGCGATACCCCTGACTGTGCTGAGCGATGATCGCGCCTTGCGCATCGACCAGCAGCGCCTTGGTGCTCTGGGTCCCTATGTCGACACCCATCACGTAGTTCATCGTCAGGCCACCGGCTTCAACAGCACCTTGATCGACTTGGTCGAGTTGGCCAACTCGAACGCTTCGGCGTAATCATCCAGCGGGAAGTCATGGGTGACGATGCCTTTGGACGTCACCAAGCCGCGCTCGAACAGATCGATGGCGATCGGGTAGCAGTAAGGCCCGAGGTGGGCGCCGCGCACGTCCAGTTCCTTGCGGTCGCCGATGATCGACCAGTCGACGCTGGTCTCGGCGCCGAACACGCTGAACTCGACGAAGCGCCCGAGCTTGCGGATCAGATCCAGGCCCTGGGTCACGCCGGCCGGCACGCCGGTGGTTTCGATGTACACGTCACAACCGTAGTTGTCGGTCAGGCCGTTGATGATCGCGCGGGCATTGTCGCGCGTCGGGTTGATCACCACGTCGGCGCCGAATTTTTTCGCCAGTTCCAGGCGCTCGTCGACCATGTCGATCACCACCAGTTTCTTCGGGGTTTTCAACGCAGCGACCTGGACCATGCACAACCCGAGGGTGCCGGCACCGGCGATCACCACCACGTCGTCGAGCTGGACATCGCCGCGGTTGACCGTGTGGATCGAGCACGCCATGGGCTCCACCAGCGCCGAGTCTTCCAGCGACACCGATTCGGGAATCTTGTGCACGATGGCCGTCTTGGGAATGCGCATGTACTGCGCCATGCCGCCTTCGGCCACTTCACGCTGGAAGCCGAAGATGTTGTGCACTTCGCACATCCAGTACTTGCCGGATTTACAGAAGCGGCACTTGGCGCACGGCACGATCTGCTCGGCGATCACCTTGTCGCCCACCGCGACCTCGAAGTGCTCTGCGGCGCCCTCGCCCACTTGCTCCACATAGCCAAAAAACTCGTGCCCCGGCACCACCGGCGCCTTGACCCACGGGTTGTCGCCGCCCCAGAACATCGCCGCGCCCGAATGGCACTTGCAGTCACTGGCGCAGATGCCACAGGCGGCGATGCGGATCACCAGTTCATTGGCGCGCGCCTGGGGTTTGCCGATGCGTTCCAGGCGATAGTCTTTGGGGCCGTGGCAGACGACGGCTTGCATTTGGGTGAGCTTGTCCATGATTTCTGACCTGTCTTGAGGAGTTTATTGATGGCGCTGACGGCTGATAAAGATCGCCAGCAAAATGATCCCGCCCTTGATGACGCTCTGGACGTAGGGCGATACGCCGAGCATGTTCAGCCCGTTGTTCAACACGCCCAGCAGCATGGCGCCGAGCAACGTGCCCACAATCACCCCGCGCCCGCCGGCAATCGACGCGCCGCCCAGCACCACGGCGGCAATCGCATCCAGTTCGAACGACACGCCGGCATTCGGCTGGCCGCTCATCAGGCGTGAGGTTAATACCAGCCCGGCAATCGCCGCCGTGAGGCCGCTGATGCCGTACACCAGCAACTTGAAGCGCGCCGCCCGTACGCCGGACAAACGCACCGCTTCTTCATTGCCGCCGATGGCATAGATGTAACGGCCGATGCGCGTGTGTTGCAGCAGCACATAGGCGGCCAGGTAGGTGATCAGCATGATCAGGATCGGCACCTGGATGCCGAACAGGCTTTCGCGGCCAAAGAACGCAAACCAGTCCGGCAACCCGGAAATCGGGTAGCCGTCGGTGTACATCAGGCCCAGGCCCCGGGCGATGCCCATGGTCGCGAGGGTGACGATGATCGGCGGCATGTGCAGGTAGGCCACGAACAGGCCGTTGCCGATGCCGAAGGCCACGCCGACCAGCATCCCCACGCCAATCGCGAGGCCTGGCGGCAGGCCGGCGACCATCAAGCCGGCGGTGAGCGTGCCGGACAGCGCCATCACCGGCCCCACCGACAAATCGATGCCGCCAGTGAGAATCACGCAGGTCATGCCCACCGCGATAATTGCGTTGATCGACACCTGGCGGGCGATGTTCGACAGGTTGCTGGCGGTGAGGAAGGTGTCGCTGGCGAGGATCATCACCAGCGTCACTACCACCAGCCCCACAAACGGATAAAACGCCGGCGAACGCAGCAGCCGCGCCAGGTTCAGGCGCAACCGGCTGCTGTCGCCGGTACTAATGGACGGATTCACTTGAGCCCCCTGTTGCATGGCGCATGACCTCTTGAGGATTGACGGCGGACGCTTCCAGTACCTTAACGATGGCGCCCTTGTGAAACACCGCGACGCGGTCGCACATGCCGATGACTTCCGGCAATTCGGAAGAAATCATGATGATTGCGTAGCCCTGTTCGGTGAGGCTGCGCATCAGCGCGTAGATCTGCGCCTTGGCGCCGACGTCGATGCCACGGGTGGGTTCGTCGAACACCAGCACGTCGCAGTGGTGGTTGATCCAGCGCGCGATCACGACCTTTTGCTGGTTGCCGCCGCTGAGGTTGAACACCCGGCTTTCGCTGCTCGGGGCTTTGATCGACAGTTGCTTCATCAGGCCCTCGACGCTTGCGCATTCGCGGCTTTTGTCGATCAGGCCCGCGGCGTTCTGGTATTTGGGCAGGTTGTTCAGCGAGATATTTTCACGAATGCTGAAGTCGGTGATCAGCCCTTCGCTCTTGCGGCTTTCCGGGAGCAGGCCGATGCCGTGGGCGAGCGCTTGCGCCGGGTCGTCGAGGGTGATTTTTTCGCCGCGCAGCCACACGTCTTTGCTCACCGACGGCAACGCGCCCATCATGCCCAGGGCCAGTTCGGTGCGGCCGGAGCCGACCAATCCGGCAAAGCCGAGGATCTCGCCCTTGTGCAGTTGGAAACTGTTGCGCGGGCCATTGCGCACCAGCTGGATGTGCTTGACCTCCAGCAGCAGCGGGCCGCGTTCGGTAGTGGGCTTGGGCGGAAAGCTGCATTCCAGGCGACGCCCGACCATCATCTCGACCAGGCGGTCGATGTCGCTGTCGGCCACCTCGGTGACGCCCACGTTGCCACCGTCGCGCAACACGCTGATGCGGTCGCACACCTGGAAAATCTCCTCCAGGTGATGGGAGATAAAAATCACCGCCACGCCCTGGCGCTTGAGCTCGCGCATGATCCCGAACAGCAGCTCGGCTTCGCTGGGCGTGAGGGTTGCGGTGGGTTCATCGAGCACCAGCAGGCGCGCATCCAGGGCCAGGGCCTTGGCGATTTCGACGAACTGCTGCTCGGCCACGCTCAGGTGCTTGACCGCACATTGCAGGTTAATGCTGACGCCCAGGCGCTTGAACAAGGCCTCGGAGGCCTCAACCATTTCGCGCTTACGCAACAGGCCGAAACGGTTGCTCAACTCGTGGCCGAGGAAGATGTTTTCCACCGCCGTGAGGTAGGGAATCAGGCTGAATTCCTGGAACACAATGCCGATGCCGGCCGCAATCGCGTCGCGGTAAGTCGAAAAGTGCTGCGCCTGGCCGTCGATCAGAATCCGGCCTTCGTCCTGATGCTCGACGCCGCCGAGGACTTTCATCAGGGTGGACTTGCCCGCGCCGTTTTCGCCGAGCAAGGCATGGATCTCGCCGCGCTCGACCTGCAGGTTGATGGACTTGAGCGCTTGTACGCCCGGGTAACGCTTACAGATGTTTTCCAGCTTCAGAAGACTGCTCATGCCGCCGACCTCGTATTCAGAAGGAAACCTCAAGCCCCACGGGTTGCGTGGGACCTGGGTGACTTACCAGCTGAAATCCTTGGCCTTGGCCTGGTCGATCAGGGTGATGTCCACCGGAACCGTGGCCGGCACCTGCGCGCCCCACTTCTTGGCCAGGGCGATGCCGAGGGCGAGGCGGATCTGATCGCGCGGGTATTGCGCCGAGGTGGCGATGAACTTGCTGCCGGGCTTCTGGATCGCCTTGATCGCTTCCGGCGCGCCGTCGACGCTGACCAGTTTCACGTCCATGCCACTGGCCTCGATGGCGGACAATGCGCCGAGCGAGCCGTTGTCATTCACGCTGAAAATGCCCTTGAGGGTGGGCTGGGCCTGCAGCATGTTCTCGGTAACGGTCAGCGCCTGGTCACGTTCCTGCTTGCCGTTCTGGATGCTGACAATCTTCATGTCCGGATGCTTGGCCACCGCCTCTTTGCAACCGCGCACGCGCTCCAGGATCGGCACCACGGCGATGCCGTCGAGGATCGCGATATTGCCTTTGCCGCCGATGTTCTTGGCCAGGTATTCACAGGCCTGGAAGCCGGCGTCGAAGTTTTTCGAACCGACAAAGGAGTCCAGCGGCCCTTCCGCCTGGGCATCTACCGCCACCACCACCACACCGGCGGCGTGGGCGGATTTGACGGCCGACTGCACACCCACCGAATCGGTGGGGTTGATCAGCAGGATATCGATGCCTTTTTGCAGCATGTCTTCGACGTCACTGACCTGCTTGGACACGTCATGACGGGCGTCGGTGATGATCAATGTCGCGCCGATGGTCGCCCCGGCTTCTTCCAGGGCGTTTTTCATGGTGACGAAATAGGGGTTGTTGATTTCCTGGAAGGAGGCGCCGATGCGGATCGGCTTGGCAGCCTCGGCAAAAGCGGGAGCAGCGGTGCCGAGGGTGATGCTTACAGCCAATAAACACAGGGTTTTCGAGAGCATTTTCATGGCGTGGTTCTCTGTTTTGTTTTTATTTTTAGAGCAAATGTTATCGTTAACATTTTGTCAGAAGCTAGCAAGGAAATGAGGGCTGCGCAAGGGGCCATTGGTCAGTCTAGGTACGAAGGGAGGGGCTTGCCCCCGATGAGCATAGGTATCTACACATCTTCGTAGTGAGCGGGCTTGTCCCGCGCTGGGTGGCGAAGCCGCCCCAAACCAGGCGACCGGATTCTACCTGAAGCTCGGCGATGCCTTTATTGGGGCGGCTTCGCCACCCAGCGCGGGACAAGCCCGCTCACTACAGGGATACTTTTCAGTCGTTCAAGAAGCAAAAAGGGGACAGCCCTGCCAGGCTGCCCCCCTTTTATTTACACCGCTGATTCAATGGATGATGTTTTGGCTGCAGATATGCCCGAAGGTCACGTAAGGCACGTTGTCGCCCCCCACGCCCACACCTGGAAACTCGTCCAGCTCGATACGCCAGCCACCGAAGTTGAAGGTAGTGTCCCAGTTGTAGGAAACGCCCGTGCTGCTATCCGCGAACTGCACACGGTTTTCGCCGAAGCACTCACCCAGACCGGCGGTGGCCTTGGACGTGCCCGAACTGTCGGTGGTGGCCTTGAAGTCGGTCCAATTGAAATCGGCCCCCTCGAAGTGCTTGTCGACACGCAACACCGGCGTGACACCCAGCAGTGGTGTACCCGTGGAGTCGGACCAGTTGGTGGACCAGGTCAAGGTCCGTGCGGCCTGGGTCGCCATCCAGTATATCGATGCCGGAACCCGCACGATGTTGTCCCCCTTCACGTCCGAGGTGTTCAAACGCGGTGTGGAACCCAGGCTCAGCTGATAGGCCTTGGTCGGGTCCTGTGCCACGGCAGGATTGGCCCGCACACGCACCTTCACGGTAGTGCCCGGCGTGACGCTCGGGTAAGTCGAGGTGGAGCCGGCTGGCACGGTGACCCAGCTGGTGCCATCGAAACGGTCGAACACCCACTGCTCACGGCTGCCGCTCTCGTCGCCGGCCAGGTACATGCTCACACTTTGGCCGCGCACCGCCTTGAAGTCGAAGTAATCGACATCGTTGGCGTTGTCGAGGTTGCCAGTGACCTTGTTCATCGAGTCCGGCAGCACAAAGGCTGTCTGCGCCGTGTCGTTGGGCTCGTAGGCATCGATGTTGGCGTCTACCGCCACGCCAAAGCTGAACTGCGAGCTGCTCGCCACCTTGGCCACCATGTACCAGTAGTAATCACCGGCCGGCAACACACCGTCGAGGTATTCATCGGCACTGCCCGCGGCGTCCGATGAACCCACTACGCTGAGGTTACCCTGGCCGTCGTCCTGGAACAGCGTCAGCGACATATCGGTGCCCGCGCTCTGATTAACCAGTTGCACCTGGATCCGCGCGTTCTGCGCCAGGTTGAAGTGATAGGCGAACTCCTCACCCTGCCCTACACCGTCAATGGTGTAGAGGGTATTGATGTCCAGGGTGGGGAACAGCGGCTCGAAGGCAGCGACGGCAGCACTTTTCGGCGCGGCCTGGCTCGGTTTTTTCAGCTCGCCGATCACGGTGGTGAAAGGCGCAGTCTTGACCGTCTGGGTGACAGCCTTGGACTGGCCGGTCTGGGCCGCCTGAAGTTTTTGCTTGAGGCTGGCCGGGACCGTTGCCGCGTCCAGCTTGCCGCCGGATTTGAGCGCTTTGTCCACGGCCTGCCTGACCGCTTCTGCGCTGAGTCTTTGAGGGGTTTGCTCGGCCAGGGCAAAGGCCGAAACGAAGCAGGAGGCCGCCAGGGCCGCGCCGAGCATAAAGGCTTTTTTCGATTTCATTTTTTATCCATCCATAGTTAAAAACTGAAGGTCAGGTGACATCCGGTCACCTGGGATGGAATGTAGGATAATGCTGTACGCATGTACAGTATTTTTTGATGAAAAACACTAACCCTATGGAATGGGGATGTCGCACCACCAGCGCCACAAGGCCCAGACTGCCGTCTCGAGGACCCAAACGTAGCCGATGTAATAAGGCCACACCATCCAGCGCTTGAGTGCTAAAGGAACAGACGCCAGTTCGGCCTCAGTCACAACACCGGCTTTCAAATAGTGCTTTGAGTCGGAAAAAAATTCAGAAAGCAGCAACATGCGATACTGCCTGTCGATCCACTGATTTCGGCTCCAGAAGCGCTTATTGTCGCGGACCCTTTCGTTTTCACTGAAGTAACTTTCCACTTCGTCGAGCTTTTTATATTCAGCAAAAATCATCACCCCCAAAGAAACGAACAGCCAAACAAACCACACAATGGTGTAGACGAGAAAAAAACCCATAACTAAGTCCCATCTGGCTGGAATATCAAATCACCGTTCATCTCTAGGATCATTCCTCCTAGAAACGCGCCGCGATCGCCGGCGAAGTCGCCTCCGGTAGTCCCTCCCGCTACACCTCCAATGACTCCGCAAGCGAGTTCACCGTTTCCTTTAAGTCGAACACCTAAAATCATTTTGCATGCTCGAACAGCAGCTTTTGCGCCAATCCTACCCAGAAACGCAGCCCCTGCCACCCCACCCGCCAACCTCCCCGTCTCCACATATTTCGCCCTGCGACACTGCGCCTCCCTCCCCGTCACACACGCCTCCCTGATCTCCAACCCCGTCACGCCAACATCCAGCGCCAACCCCACATAAGTCCCCTTGCCCAACCACTTCGACGTCTGCGCAATCTCACGAATCCGCTTCGCATACCCCGCGATCTCACCCTTGTGCAAATAGCCCTTGGTCGAAATCCCCAACACCTTCTTCAACGACTCATTGCCCCGCAACCCTGTACCAAACCGTGCCGCGCCTTGCAGTTGCAAATCCAGGCGTCGGAACAGCGCCTGGCGCTGCTGGATAAATGCCGCCCGGTCCAAACCGCCGTCTTTCAACCGCTGATGCAACCGCTCGATGTCCTCCAGCGTTTGCGCCACTTCATTCAGGTGCCGCGCCCAGGACGACGTCGCGCTGCCGATGCCAATCGAACCCTTCGTCATGAAGCTTTGCAGCAAGTCGTAGTTGTCGAGCATCGCGGTGCTGGCCGCTGAACTCAGTTCCAGGTTGCGCCGAACCTCTTGCGCATGGCGCATCAACCAGGCTTCCTCAGCCGAGCAACTCACGCCGTAGGCATCGGGAATAATCACCAGCTGCCCTGGGGTCACCAACCCAGGACGCAGGTGCCGGTTCAACACATCAAAATGCTCAGACTGCTGCCTGCTGAGCGCGCGCCCCACCAAGCGAATTTTCAAACTGCTGTAGTCCGTCGTCTGGTCATTGATATAGCCCTGCGCCATGCCCCACATCCAGGATGCAATCAAGATGGCGTCGAAATATAAGCAAGCGCCTGCGCCCCGGACACAAGTCCTGGGAGGGCAAATTTACATTTGGGAAGCTGCCTACGCAGCGAAGAAATAGAGCCTACAGAAACCGCCCTAATACCCGGTCATCTCCAGGTAACCCACCCCACCCTCGAACTGCACCGGCCCTTCCCAATACGGAATACTCAGGTTCATCCAGGCGTTGGGGTTGACGGCCCGGGTGGTGATATCCAGTTGTTTGCCAGGAATTTTCAGCGACCAGCGTGTGGGAATCTTGCGACCGTCAATGTCGGTGGTTTCCAGCGGCGTCAACTGGATATCGGCGTTGCGCAGGGTTTGGGTACGGCCCTCGCGATCAATCCAGGTGCCGGTCAGGTAGGACGCCCCGTCGGTCTGGCGCACGCGGAACAGCATCACCTGCTCGCCACGGTCCAGGTGCAGGGAGAACCAATCCCAACCGGTCTGGCTGGCGGTCAGTGGTTGGCTGCTCCATTCGCGGTCGAGCCAGGCCGGGCCGGTAACTTGATAGACCTTGCCGTCGATGCTGACGCTGCCCTTGGCGTTGAAAAACGGCTGGCTGTAGTAATACGACGCCTGGCCCTGGTCGGATTTGCGGCTGTAGCCGTTGTCACCCTGCAGCACCAATGGGCGTGTGGAAGTCAGGTGCAGGTCGTAGGCGAACTGCGCGCCGCCGGCCTTGAGTTGCATGTCCGACAATGGGCTGGCGGCGCCGGGGCGGGTGGCGAACGTCCAGTCGTCGATCCAGGCGTCGAACGGTACCGCCTGGGCGCCGGCCTGGCCGACGCCACCTCGGGCAAAGCGTTCGGCCGCATAGTGGCGGGTGGCGGAAGTGACGGCCGCGTGGCCAAGCCACAGGGTTGAATCGCGCCAGCCTGCCTGCGTCGGCCCGGCCTTGAGGGCGTTGCGAAACAGCGTCCACTGCACGCCGAATAGATTGCCCTGCGCATCCTTGAGGTTGGCGGTGACGTACCACCACTCAATGCGATAACCGGCGTGAGGGCCATGGTCTTCGGGAAAGCTGAACACTTTGCCGGGCACCACCTGGACGAAGTCAGCCGCATCACTGCCCAGGCCGGCAAAGCTCTCCTCGGGGATGGGGGCCTTGTCACAGGCGCTCAGCAACAACAAAACCAACCCTGTAGGAGCGAGCTTGCTCGCGAAGCTCGTCAACGATAACGCGTCACCCCTGGCTGCACGCGGTGCCTGAAATACCTTCGCGAGCAAGCTCGCTCCTACAGTGAGCAGGGCTCGACACAGGGGGTTAATCTTCATTGGCAAACGTCCTCAACAAATCCGCCGGGCGGCTGCGGTACAACTGCCACAACGGCCAGGCCGAGGCCAGCAAGGTCGCAAGCAGCGCCAGCCCCAGCAATTGCGCGAGCTGCCAGGGGAACACCTGCAACGGCAGGCGCCAACCGAACGCCTGCACATTGATCACCGCGTCCAGGCACCACGCCAACAGCAGCCCGAGGGGCAAGGCCAGCAGCAGCGTAAGCACCGCCAGCAGCCAGGTCTGGCCCAGGTTGAGCAGCATCAATTGCCGCCGCGTAACGCCCAGCGCCCACAGCGGTGCGAGTTGGCCCAGGCGGCTCTGGCTCTGGGTCAACAGGCTGATGAACAGCGCTACGCCGGCCACGCCCAAGGTCAGGCTGTTGAGCGCGGCCGTGGCGGCGAACGTGCGTTCGAACACCTGGCTCGACCAGCCCTTGAGTTGTTGTTGATCGATGATGCGACTGTCTTCCAGGGCGAATTCACGTTGCACTTCACGTATCAACGGCGCTACATCCGGCGGTGCCACCCGCAGGTTGAAACGCGCCGGCGCCAGCCCCGGCCATTGGGCCAGCAAGTGGCGGGCATTGACCAGGATGTGGCCCTTGGGGTTGCCGTAATCGGCGTAGATGCCCACCAACGTGGGCGCCCATGCGCCCTGAGGCGTTGGGATGCTCACGGTATCACCGAGCTGCACACCAAGCCTGCGCGCCAGTTGCTCGCTGAGCATCAGCGTGTCGCCTTGCTGCAAGCGGTCCCAGGGTTCACGGCTCGCCTCGAGCAACGGCCAATGCTGGCGATAGGTCGGGTCGTCGACCACGCCAAACAGGTCCGCCGGCCAGCCCTGCAAGTGCACCGCGACCTGCCAGGTGGGCAGTACGGCCTGCACCAACGGTTGCTGGGCCAGCCAGCCGCAGAGCTGCTGCGCCTGCGCCGGGTCTTGCGGGTTGAGGTACAGCTCGGCGGTGAGCCGTTGCTCCAGCCAGTTGTTGAAGGTGTGACGAAACCCCGAGGTCATGGAGCCTGCGCCGATATTGGCGGCCAGGGCCAAGAGCAACGCCATCAGGGCCAGGCTCAAGGCCGGCAATTGCTGGCGGCAGTCTGCGAGAAACCATTGGCCGAGCACCGAACGGCTGCGCCCCAATACCGCCTTGAGCAAGCCATTGAGCACCACCGGTAAACCCAGGGCGGCGCCCAGCAACAACGTGGCCATCAGCACAAAACCGGCGGCCAGGCTGTCACCCAGCCACAGCGCCAGCACGGCGGTCAGCAACGTTGCACCGGCCACCCAACCTTGACGCCGCAACCAGCGACCGTGTGCCTCGTGCCAGGCCTGGGCGTTGGCCAGTGCCAGCAACGGCAGGCGCGCCGCCCGCCAGAGGCTGCTGGCTCCCGCCAACACGGCACCGAGCAGGCTCAAGCCGAGCCCCGCCGCCCACCACCACGGGCTCAAATTCAATTGCCCCGGTAGCTCGGCGCCATACAGGCCACGCAGGCTGGCGGCCACATCCGGCAGCAGCAGGCTGGCCAGCAGGTAGCCGCTGGCCACTCCGAGCACGCCACCCAACAGCGACAACACACCGAGTTCTACGCTGAGGCTGAGGATCAACATACGCACACTCACCCCGCAGGCCCGCAACGTACGCAACAGCGCGCGCCGTTGTTCCAGGGCCAAGCCAATGGCGGCGTGCACGATAAACAACCCCACTACAAAGGACAGGAAGCCCAGTGCATCAAGGTTAAGGTGAAAGCTCTCGGTGAGGCGCGCCAGGTTATTCTCCTCGCCCTGCAGGAGTTGCAACCCGGCGGGCGGCGTGGGCTGGCCGGCGGCGAAGGTGTTGTCCAGCAGCAGGCGCGACAGGCGCTCGGGCATGTCCAGCACGGGTTGGGCAAAACCGATGTCGGTGAGCAACAGGCCGGGCGCCATCTGCGCCTGGGCTTGCAGCGGCGGCAGCGAGTGGCCACTCAGGGTGGTCGGCTGCTGGCCCTCGTGCAGACCCAAGGCCTGCAAGGTCTGCGGCGCAATCCAGGTGCGCCCCGGCGGGTCAAAAAATGCCAGCATCTGCGCCTGGCTCAAGCGCTGCCCCGCCACCGCGCCACTGCCGGGCAACGACAGCGGGTCGATGCCCATCAATTGCAGGCGCACGTCTTCCAGGCCCTTGAGCTGCACCCGCCCCTGCACCACCGGGGACACCGGCCACCCGGCGCGGCGCAACTGGGCAAACAGCGCCTGGGGGAAACTGGCACCGTCCGGCGCGCTGAGACTGGCCTGGGGTTCACCGCCGATCAACTGGCTGGCACGGGCGTAGCTGTCGCGCGCCTGGCTGTTGAGGGCTTGCACGCCGATCAGCAGTGCGGTGGCCAGCCACAGGCCGGTGAGCACGCTGAAAAACTGCACGGGGTGCCGTCGCCAATGGCTGAGCAGCGCGCGCAAGGTCCACTGGAACACTGCCATCTCACGCGCCGCTCGCGGGGACGACACGGCCGCGGTGCAGCACCACCTGCTGGTCCAGCCGCGCGGCGATGCGCGGGCTGTGGGTGACCATCAACAGGCTGGTGGGGCTGTCGCGCAGCAGGTCCAGCAGCAATTGCAGCACCTCGTCGCTGGTGGCTTCGTCAAGGTTGCCGGTGGGCTCGTCGGCCAATAACAGGCCGGGGCGCGACGCCAGTGCGCGGCCCACGGCCACCCGTTGCTGCTGGCCGCCGGAGAGTTGCTCCGGGTAGCGCTTGAGCAGATCGCCCAGGCCCAGGCGCTCCACCAACTGCGCCTGCCATTGCCGGTCAAACCGGCCCGCCAGCCGCGCCTGGAACGCCAGGTTGTCCTCGACCCGCAAACTGCCGATCAGGTTGAACTGCTGGAACACCAGGCCGATTTGCGTACGCCGCCAATGGGCCAGTTGCGTTTCGCTGAGTGCGTCGAGGCGTTGCTCACCGACCTGGATGCTGCCGCCATCCACCCGATCCAGCCCCGCCACCAGGTGCAACAGGGTGCTCTTGCCGCTGCCCGACTCACCCATCAACGCCAGGCTGCCGCGCTCGGCCAGGTGCAGATCCACACCGGCCAACACCGCCAACGGCCCCTGGGGAGTGGCGTAGCTTTTAAACACACCGTGCACCTGCAACATGACAACACTCGCTTGATGGTGGCTATCGAGGATAACGGCTGTCGCTCAACGCCACGCAAATTTTTCACATGGATTTCACCGGCTGCCCACTCGGCCCGCTCTACATTGCCGGCCGTGGTCATTCGCCGGCAACGTCCGGCTATTACGCTTGACCACTTTCAACCGCAACCTGTTCAGCGAAAAGACAGCCCCCCTGTGCCAGCTTCCAGCTCCACTACGGGCATCCGCCAAAACGTTGCGACTCACTGACACGACACTGCCCATGGTGATGATGTGGTTAACCTTACCTTGACCAAACCGCGTTCGCGATGGGCCTTTATCAAGCGCCTGCAACGACTGTGGCTAGGGACCGCCGTGGTGGGCTTGCTGCTCGCCGGCAACCTGCTCTGGCACGCTTCGCCAACGGACTTGGGCATCGGCAAGCGCCTGCTGACATCTCACGTGCTGCCCCTGTGGCGTGACGGCGACCTGATCGTGCTGGTGCGTCATGAAGAACGCTGCGACCGCTCGGCCAACCCTTGCCTTGGACCTGTTGAAGGCCTGACCATCAACGGCAGCCAGCAGGCGCAAAACCTGGGAAATGCCTTTAGAGCACTGGGCATGGACGGTAGCGACGTACTCGCCAGCCCGGCCATCCGCACCGCCCAGACCTTGCGTTTCATGTTCGGCAAAAACGAGCTGACCTCCGGCCAGCAAGCCGTCTGTGGCGCGGCCATGGGCGAAGAACTGCTGAGCCACAAAACCCCGGGGCGCAACCTGGTTTTCGTCACGCACAGCGGCTGCATTGCCGACTTCGAAAGCACCCTGGGCTTTCCCCACGCCACGTTCCCCCAGTACGGCAGCGCCTTGTTCGTGCAGGTGTTGCCCAACGGCACGTTCAAGCCGTTGGGTATCGTCAACAACCCGGACTGGCCGGCCGCACTGAAGCATCTCTAGCCACTCTCCCGCCTGCCTGTTCAGTAAAAAGACAGCGCTGTTCTGGCATGTTTAGCTGCGTCTTTTAATCAAGGACGTCATGAATTCCTTCCGCAACCCAGTGAATGCTGTGACCTCTTTCTCTTTCAGTTCTTTGCGTCAACGACCCACCACTAAACGTCAGGGAGCGACGTCTGCATGACTCGATTACCCCCCCTGCCGATCCTGTTGCTGGCCTTTGCCGCGTTTTACCTGCTGCCCCTGGGCCTGCACGGTTTATGGACGCCCGACGAAACCCGCTACGCCCAGATCAGCCAGGAGATGCTCCAGAGCGGCAACTGGATAGCGCCGCATTTCATGGGTATCCGCTACTTCGAAAAACCCGCCGGCGGCTACTGGTTGATCGCCCTGGGCCAGGCGGTGTTCGGCCAGAACCTGTTCGGTGTACGCATCGCCTCCGCCGTGACGACCGGTCTGAGCGTGCTGCTCGCCTACCTGATCGCTCGCCGGTTGTGGAATGACCCACGCAAAAGCTTTGCCTGCGCCCTGCTCTACCTGAGTTTCGGGCTGGTTGCGGGGCAGGCGGGCTATTCCAACCTCGACCCGCCATTCACCCTCTGGGTCAACCTGAGCCTGGTGGCCCTGTGGTTTGCGCTCGACAGTGCCACACTGCGTGGCCGTCTAGGGGCCTGGGCGGTCGTGGGCCTGGCCTGCGCCATGGGTTTGCTGACCAAAGGCTTCCTGGCCTGGGTGCTGCCGGTGCTGATTGCCGTGCCTTACATGCTCTGGCAACGCCGGCTGGGCGAATTACTGCGCCATGGCCCATTGGCCGTGCTGGTGGCGGTGCTGGTAAGCCTGCCGTGGATGCTGGCGGTCCATCTCCAGGAACCGGACTTCTGGCGCTTCTTTTTCTGGAATGAACACATTCGCCGCTTCAGCGCCGACAACGCGCAACACGTGCGGCCCTGGTGGTTCTTCCTGCCGATCATCGCGGTGTCGTGCCTGCCTTGGGCAGGGCTGCTCCCCGCCACCTTGCGCAAGGCCTGGCAGGAAAAACGCCACCCCGCGATCCTCTTCCTGTCCTTATGGCTGCTATTGCCCCTGGGGTTGTTCAGCCTGAGCAACGGCAAACTGCCCACCTACATCATGCCGTGCCTGCTGCCCCTGGCATTGCTGATGGGCCATACCCTGGTCGACCTGATCAGCAGCGGCCGCGCCCGCACAATTTGCCTCAACGGCCTGCTCAACTTCGTGATTGGCCTGGTTGCCATGATCGGCCTGATCTACCTGCAAATCGCCCGGCCGCTGTACAGCAACAGCCACGCCGAGATGTTCAGCCTGTCCCTGGCGTTTATCGTCTTGCTGGGGTGGGTCCTCAGTAACCTGCTGCAAGCGTTTCGCCCGCTGACGCTGTGGGCAATGCCGGCCCTGGGCATCGGCCTGCTGGTGATACTGCTGCCGGCGAGCATGCCGGGTTGGATCGCAAACAACGAAATGCCCGACCAGTTTGTGCTTGAGCACCTGCAGGAACTGCAGCAGACCAACGCCCTGCTGAGCAATGAACTCGGCAGCGCCAGCGCCCTGGCCTGGCGCCTGCAGCGCCCGGAAGTGACGCTGTACGACACCGAGGGTGAGTTGCGCTACGGCCTGCAATACGCCGGCGCGGTGCATCGCAAAGTGGAATTGGAACAGGTTCAGGCCTGGCTCAACGAGGCGCGCCAGCACGGCTCCGTGGGTGTACTGATGCGGGTCAGCAGCACCAGTGAAATGCGCGAGGCAGGGCAACTGCCGCCTGGGGGCAAGCGATACTACAAAGGCTGTCTGGAACTGATCCTGTATCCGCGGTTACCCGTCAAGAACGCAGGACTGATCAACTGACAGCGTAATGTAGTGAGCGGGCTTGCCCCGCGCTGGGGGGCGAAGCCGCCCCAAAACCAGTCAACTCGGTCTCTCCTGGCTCACGCGGCGTTCCGGTTGGGGCGGCTTCGCCACCCAGCGCGGGGCAAGCCCGCTCACTACGTCAGAGCCAGGCGGCGTCCCATAACGCGTAGTCGCCCACTCGCTCAACCAGGCCAGCGCGCAACGGGTTTGCAATGATGTAGCGCGCCATCGTACGAATATCATCTTCCGCACTCACAGCCCTATCGTGATAACCGGGCTGCCAGACCCGTTCTTTGCTTCGGCGACGCCTGTTAATCGTCAGCGTACTGCGCGATTTGATACGCCGAACGACGTCGCCCAATGTCTGTTGTTTCAGCTCAAACAGCCAATGGATGTGATCGGGCATGATCACCCAGGCCATGGAATCGACCAGGCCAATTTCATGAACCTGCCGAAACTCTGCAACCAGCAGGCGACCCAGGAACAGGTCGGTAAACAAACGCTGGCGGTGATGAACGACAACGGTGATGAGGTAGCTACGTCCGTGCTCCGAGTAACGACCGTGACGCAGACGGTGGGTTTGAGGTGTTGGGCGCAAATCCTTCGCTCCTGGAACAGTTCCCTAAGAGCATCAACGCTAGCTCACGATTTCCAGCGAACCGTCACAAACTGGTCACAGGATATGTGTAGTGAGCGGGCTTGCCCCGCGCTGGGGGGCGAAGCCGCCCCAAAACCAGTCAACCCGGTCTTACCTGTCTCACCGTGGCGTTCCGGTTGGGGCGGCTTCGCCACCCAGCGCGGGCGGTGCGACGATTCGACAAGCCCGCTCACTACAGCCAAGAAACAGGAGGGCAATCATTTTCCGCCTATTACGGTATGAAACAGGCTACCAACGCCCCATCCCCAGACTGAACGGCGAAAACTCCGCAAACACCCACCTCAACGCCAACGCCGCCGGGCGCCGGACTGTGTGTTCCACAGTTACCGTCCACACGCGTTGGGCGCCCTCGAACAGCGCCACTTGCGGGCCGTCGAGGATCAACGATGTGCGTCCGGACAGCTGCAGCACATCGCCCGATGCAAAATCGATGAACAACAACCCCGCCACCGGGTTTACCCGCAAATTACCCAAGGTGTTGAAGAACAGGTTGCCGGCGAAGTCGGGGATGGTCAGTACGTTGCCTTCGACCCGCACAAAGCCGGTGTTGCCGCCTCGGTGAGAAACGTCCACCGAGCGCTGGCCATGGGCCTCGATGTAGCTGGCGACGAAGAAGGTGTCGGCGTTGCGGATCAAGGCCTGTGCCGCTTCGTCGAGCCCGTTCAAGCGTTCGACCAGGGTGCCGGGTTTGCGGGCGACGGCGTCGACTGGCCGCAGTTGGATGTACTTGGGGCAGTTGCCGAAGGTCTGCACCACGTCGACCGAAAAGCCCTCATGATCGAGCGCGCCGATACGCCCGTTCATGCGGTTGCGGCGGCGGGTGTTGAGGTCGATGCCCAGCAAGCCGACCGATGCGCCAGGCTGCAGGGCGTTACGCGCCGGATCGCCTGCCGACGGCAGGCTGTCGATCTGCAACGTCAGTGGGTCCGGCGAGTGGGCGAAGCCTGGTGCGCCTTCAATCATCGTCGCCCAAGGAATGCCCTGCTCGTCCACCACCCCCAGCATCAGGTACGGCAACAAGGGATAGAAATCCCGATGTTGTTCCGGCAAGTGATCGCGAATGACCTTGGGCCCGATCATCGCCATCCGGTCGGCCACGCCAACCGCTGCTTGCATCTGCCGTTCGCCGGCATGCCAGGGGGTTTGTTCGATCGGGTTCATGGCGCGCACCAGTGGAATCACCAGGATCCACAATCCAGCATTTCACCGGATGAAGCAATCCGGACGGCGCGTTGGTGAGACGGCCGCACGAAGTTTTCATAAAAAATTCAAACTATCGCCACCCCCGTCGTTCACACCTTCACGTGCAATGCAAAGTAGGAGGCGACATGCAATACCGACAACTGGGCCATTCCGGCCTGCTGGTATCCGAAATCATCCTGGGTACCGTGCCCTTTGGCGGTCGCGCCGAATTTGAACAATGCGGATCGGTGGACGTCCCCCAAGCCAGGCGCATGTTCGACATCGCGTTCGACGCGGGTGTGAATATGGTCGACACCGCCGATCTCTACTCCCACGGGTTGGCCGAAGAAGTGGTCGGCCAGGCCCTGGGCGACAAGCGCAACGAGATCCTGCTGGCCACCAAAGGCCGCAGCCCCGTGGACAAGAACCCGAACAACTCCGGCTCATCGCGCTACCACTTGATTCGGGCGTGTGAAGCCAGTTTGAAACGCTTGGGCACCGACCATATCGACCTGTACCAACTGCACAATTGGGACGGCATGACGCCCATCGAGGAAACCCTCGAAGCGCTGCGGCTGCTGGTGGGCTCGGGCAAAATCCGCTATTTCGGCACCAGTAACTTTACCGCCTGGCAAATGATGAAAACCCTGGGCAAGGCCGAGCTGCACGGCATGCTCAAGCCCATCACCCAGCAGATCTACTACACCCCGGAATCCCGCGAGGCCGAGTATGAGTTGCTGCCGCTGGCGCTGGACCAGCACGTGGGCACCCTGGTGTGGGGGCCGATGGGCGAAGGTTTGTTGACCGGTTCGACCCGTCGCGGGCACAAGCCGCCCGCCAATACCCGCCAGGGCAGCGGCTGGCCGGAACCCTATGTGCATGACCAGGAGCGCGCGCTGGACATCATCGAGACCCTCGCCTCCGTCGGCGATGAGCACGGTGTCTCGGTTGCGCGCACCTGCCTGGCCTGGCTCAAGGATCGGCCGGGCATCACCTCGCTGATCATCGGCGCCCGCACCGAAGCGCACCTGCGCGACAACCTGGCGGCCACCGAACTGAAGCTGACCGAGGAGCAATCCTCGCGGATTGAAGCGGTGACACGACGCCAGCCGTTGTATCCGTACTGGCATCGATTCACCGCCGGGATCGACCGCTTCGACCCGGCGGAACAGCCGTTTCTGGCGGAGCATCAGAAGACCATGGATGCGCGTAAGGACAAGTAGCGCAGGCCTGACACACCGAAGATCAAAATGTGGGAGCCGGCTTGCTCCCACATTTTCGCCCTAGGTGCCCCCCCGTGATTTGCAATCGAACACGACACCTCCTATATTTCCCGCCTGGCGCTCTCTACGCCACCTTCCGCGGAAAGGGCTGCGCCCAAGACCTTGCAACACCCTCTTTTTCTACGACTCCCCACCTTGAAGCGGAAAAGGTTTGTGCAAGGAGATCGTATGTCCCGTGACTTCAACACCAATGGCCGCCTCAACCTGGAGCAGCAGCGCAAGCGCGCCAAGGAACTGTTGCCGCGCCTCAAAGCCCAGGACCCGAACGCCACCCTGTCCCAGGCTCAGTGGGAAATTGCCAAACAGCTGGGTTTCAACAGTTGGCCCAAGCTCAAGGCGCATGTGGATGCCATCGACTTCGCCAGCCGCCACCCCGACTTCGCAGCCAGCGATGAAGCCCGCACCACGCACTGGCGCTGCGGCAATGACATTGCCCGCAGCCTGCAAGTAGCCGGGTTCAAGGGGCAATTCCAGATGCTCAGCGACCCGCTGTGCATGGGCCCGGTTCGCGACGTGCCAGACGACGAATTCCGCGCCATGCGCAGCGCCTTTATCAGCCAGGCATTTGCCATCGACCCAGCGCAGGTAGCTCGCCGCGTCGCCGACGAATACGACCAGCTCGCCACCTTGGGCACCGCCGAGCACAGCGTGTTGTGGTGCGAAGCGGATGCCTACGACCAACTGTTCCTGATTCGCGCGCTCGCGGGCCTGGCGCAGACGCCGCGCAAGCTGGAGCTGATCGAAGTCGACCGTATCCCGGGGGTCGAACGCTTTATCGGCATCGGCCAACTGGCCCCTGATGTGCTGGCCTGGCTCTGGCCGCAGCGACGCCTGATCGATGACGACGCGGTGCAATTGGCCAAACAGGCCTGGTCGGCGTATTGCGCACCGTCACCCGAGGCCTTGGCCAAGCTGGCCCATGGCGCCCACGCCGCCCTGCCTTTGCTGGCGCCTGCGCTGTTGCGCCAGTTGCAGGAATTGCCGGGTATCCGGGATGGCTTATCGCTGACCGAACGCCTGGCCCTGACCTACATTGCCGAAGCCGGGCCGGTACCCTTCGGCCGGGTGTTCGCCGAATTGATGAGTAAGCTCGAGCCGCTGCCCTTCCTGGGGGACATGATGTTTCATGCGCTGTTGCGGCCGTTGATCGACGGCGAGCAACCGTTGCTCACCGAAACCGAGACGCACCAGGACTGGCCACAACGCCCGCTGGCACTGACCCCGTTGGGCCACGGGGTCCTCAAGGCACAGGCCTATTGGCCCGACCATGCTTCGCACGAGCGTTGGGTGGGCGGCACCTGCATCAAGCCCGGCGAACCTCATTGGACGGTGGATGCAAACAATCGTCCGGTGCGGCGTACCCAACCTTCAGCCACATAAGCAGGGGCGTATAAACCGAGGTCGCCTGCCGGGCAGGCGATTTCAATGCCGCAGCAACTTGCGCAGCGGCACGCCGTCCTTGAGCACCGGGGATTTGATCACGATATAGCTGAAGTACTTGGAAATACCGATGTTCTTGTCCAGCAGGCTTTCGACCACTTCCTGGTAGTGCTGGATGCTGCGGGTCATGAAGCGCACCAGGTAATCGTAGCCGCCGCTGATCAGGTGGCATTCAAGAACTTCGTCGACCAGGCGGATGTTGGATTCGAACTTGGCGAAGTCTTCGCGCTTGTGGTCGCTGAGGGTGATCTCGGTAAACACCGTGACCGAATCGGTAATCTTGGCAAGGTTCAAGTGCGCCTTGTAGCTGGAGATATAGCCTGCCGATTCCAGCCGCTTGACCCGCTGCAGGCACGGGCTGGCGGACAGGCCCACGGCGTCGGCGAGGCTGACATTGGTCATCCGGCCGTCTTTTTGCAGTTCGACCAGAATGCTGATGTCGATCCGGTCCAGCTTGACTTGCCCTTCCATTGCGTACCTCTTGACTGCCGTTTGTAAGACAATCTTCTAGCAAAATCAGCGCCGTAAAGACAGCTGATGCTGCGCCACCAGATCCGCCATGCTGTTGATGCAGTAGTCCGCCGCGCACGGCGAAGGCTGCCGGGCGCGGTGGCGGCCGATCAGGCAGCGGTCCAGCGCCACCTGAGTGCCGACCGATGGTCGAGTGATATGCAACGTCGGTTGCACCTCGGCGCCTTGGCGATTGAGCCATTGTGGGTCCTCGGCCAGGGAAATGAAGTCTTCCGGTGCAATCCCGAGCCGCTCGCACAACACGCCGCGGTCTTGCGCATCGCGGTCGCCGCGGACCAACAGGCGGTAGAACTTGCGCAAGTACAACATCGCCCCCGGCGCATCCTCGAACAATGACCAGTTGCCCGCCGAACGGGCAAAGCTCATGCCCTCCTCCCAACTGGCGTGCTGCCCCCACGTCTCGGCGAGTTGGCGATGGGCGAAACACAACACGCCACTGAAGCCCAGCTCGGCGAAGCGCGGATAGAACGTGGCCACCACGTCGTTGAATTCGGCCAGCACCTGTTCCCTGGAGGGCTGCCCGCCACGGTTGTCGAGCAGCGGTTGCAAGGCCGCCCAAACCCCCGAGTCGCGGTCCACCAGCACTTCATCGCAATCGATCAGCAGCGCTCGATAATCTGTCAGCCCCATGGTCGGTCAAGCCTCCTTGATGCGTTTGGCCCGTAGCGGGCACAGCCTCAGTTCAAGACCCGTGCCAAGGCCGCGTCGAGCATCTGCAACGCTTCGTCAACCTGAGCTTCAGTGGTCACCAGCGGCGCGAGGAAGCGCAGCACGTTGCGGTACACACCGCATTTGATCACCAGCAAGCCACCGGCGCGGGCGGCATCGATCACCTGTTGGTTGAGGTCGGCATCCGGGGTGCGCGCCGGGTCATTCTTGATCAATTCGATGGCGAGCATGAAACCGGTACCGCGTACGTCGCCGATAGCCGGATAGCGCGCCTGCAAACCGAGCAGGCCCTGGCGCAGGCGTTCGCCCAGCACCTGGCTGCGCGCCAGCAATTGCTCTTGTTCGAACGCATCGATCACCGCCAGCGCCGCCGCGCAGGCCAAGGCATTGCCGCCATAGGTGCCACCGAGACCGCCGGGCAGCGGTGCGTCCATGATCTGCGCCTTGCCGACCACCCCGGACAACGGCAAGCCCCCAGCCAGGCTTTTGGCCACGGTGACCAGGTCGGGCTGGATGCCGGCGTGCTGAAAACCGAACCAGGTGCCGGTGCGACCGAAGCCGGTCTGGATCTCGTCGAGGATCAACACGATGCCGTGCTTGTCCGCCAACGCGCGCAACGCCTGGAGAAACTCCGGCGGCGCGGCGAGGAAACCGCCATCGCCCTGCACCGGCTCGATGAGGATCGCCGCCACGCGTTCCGGCGCCACTTGGGTCGCCAGCAATTCATCGAGGGCCTTGAGTGCGACATCGCTGGTCACGCCGCGATACGCGTTCGGGTAAGGCGTGTGGAACACTTCCGGCGCAAACGGCCCGAAGTTCTGTTTGTAGGGTTGGCTCATGCCCGTGAGCGTGGTGCCCAGCAAGGTACGGCCGTGGAACCCACCGCGAAAGGCGATGACCGCCGAACGATTGGTATGGGCGCGGGCGATCTTCACCGCGTTTTCCACCGCCTCGGCACCCGAGGTAAAGAACGCCGCTTTATAGGCCTCTTGCCCGCCGATCATTTCGCACAGGCGCTGGGCCAGATCGAGGTAAGGCTGGTAGGCCACCACCTGGAAACAGGCGTGGGACACCTTCTGCAACTGGGCTTGCACGGCAGCGACGACCTTGGGGTGGTTATGGCCGATATTGAGCACGCCAATGCCGCCGACGAAATCCAGATAACGCTTGCCATCCACATCCCACAGCTCGGCGCCCTGGGCGCGGTCGATCACCAGCGGGTGCGCGGTGACCAGACCACGCGGCACAAACTGCTCGCGCTGACGGAGCAAATGAGGGGTTTCGTCGACTTTGCTGTTCATGGCATTTCCCATCGTGAGTCCGGCAACCGGAAGGTGGTTGCGATGCTGTTCAGATTACGGTGTGCGGGCAACGCACTACGCCGAACTTGCCCCGCAGGACATTCGGATCGACTGTTTTGCCCCCGCGTTTCAACAGATCCTGCGCCGGGCTTTGGGCGATGATGACCGCTACCTTCATCGCGCAGGAAATCCCCATGGCCTTGCTCTACAAAGCCGACCCGGTACGTGGCCAACACTGGCAGGCGCTCTTTGCCGAACAGGCGCCGGATATTGCCTGGCGCGCTTGGCCAGACCTCGGCAACCCCGCAGAAATCGAATACCTCGCCGCCTGGACGGCACCGGACGATGTGGCGCAAGTGCTGCCCAACCTGAAAGTGTTGTTTGCATTGTCGGCCGGGGTCGATCAGCTCGACCTTTCGCGTTTGCCGCCTGACTTGCCCGTGGTGCGCCTGCTGGACCCCGGCATTACCCGTGGCATGTGCGAATACGCCAGTTGGGCGGTGCTCAGCCTGCACCGGGATATGCTGCGCTACCGCCAGCAACAGGTTGCGCGGTGCTGGCAGGCGCACCTGTTGCAGCCGGCGGCCAACCGCCGCGTGGGCGTGATGGGCTTGGGCGCCCAGGCGCAGCAGATCCTGGCGACGCTGGCGCCGCTGGGGTTTGCCTTGTCGGGCTGGGCGCGCAGTGCGCATCAGATCGCGGGGGTGGACTGCTACGCCGGTAAAGAGCAACTGCCGGCATTCCTGAGCCAGTGCGACATTCTGTTGTGTGTGCTGCCGTTGACGGAGCAGACCCGAGGGATTCTCAACCATCATCTGTTTGACCAACTGCCCCGTGGAGCGGCATTGATCAACATGGGCCGTGGCGGGCATCTGGTGGAAGCGCACTTGCTGGAGGCACTGGGCAGCGGGCAGCTGAGTGGCGCGGTGCTGGATGTGCTGCAGGAAGAGCCGGCACCGGCGAGTCATCCGTTTTGGGATCATCCGCAGATTGTGCTCACGCCCCACATTGCGGCGATGACCCAACCGCACAGTGCGTTCGGGGTGTTGCTGGAGAATATCCGACGGTTCGAACGCGGTGAGCCGATGGTGGGCGAGGTGGATCGATCACTGGGTTACTGATAATCAAAATAGGGAAGCTGTCGTTGCCGAAGTTGTGCTCGCCGGCACAACCCAACTCCACCTGACCCAGCCAAGCCCCTGTGGGAGCTGTCGAGCTTTAGCGAGGCTGCGATAGCGGTGGGTCAGGCGGCGAAAATGCCAGCAGTACCGCCGCCTTCGCAGCCTCGCTGGGGCTCGACAGCTCCCACAGTTGATCTCTGTTGTTGCTGAGAGTGCATTCGCAGGTACAACTGAAATCCCGCCGACGAAGCAGATCCCTGTGGGAGCTCCCGAGCTTTAGCGAGGCTGCGATAGCGGTGGGTCAGGCAATGAAGATGTTGGCAGTGCCGCCGCCTTCGCAGCCTCGCCGGGGCTCGACAGCTCCCACAATTGATCTCCGTCGTTGCTGAGAGTGCATTCGCAGGTACAACCCAATTCCATCTAACACAGCCGAACCACTGTGGGAGCTGTCGAGCTTTAGCGAGGCTGCGAAAGCGGTGGGTCAGGCAATGAAAATGCCAGCAGTACCGCCGCCTTCGCAGCATCGCTGGGGCTCGACAGCTCCCACAGTTGATCTCTGTTGTTGCTGAGAGTGCATTCGCAGGTACAACCCAATCCATCTAACACAGCCGAACCACTGTGGGAGCTGTCGAGCTTTAGCGAGGCTGCGAAAGCGGTGGGTCAGGCGATGAAAATGCCAGCAGTACCGCCGCCTTCGCAGCCTCGCTGGGGCTCGACAGCTCCCACAGTTGATCTCTGTTGTTGCTGAGAGTGCATTCGCAGGTACAACCCAAATCCATCTAACACAGCCGAACCACTGTGGGAGCTGTCGAGCTTTAGCGAGGCTGCGATAGCGGTGGGTCAGGCGGCGAAAATGCCAGAAGTGCCGCCGCCTTCGCAGCCTCGCTGGGGCTCGACAGCTCCCACAGTTGATCTCTGTTGTTGCTGAGAGTGCATTCGCAGGTACAACTGAAATCCCGCCGACGAAGCAGATCCCTGTGGTAGCTCCCGAGCTTTAGCGAGGCTGCGATAGCGGTGGGTCAGGCAATGAAGATGTTGGCAGTACCGCCGGGGCTCGACAGCTCCCACAATTGATCTGCGTTGTGGCAGAAATTGTGTTCGCAGGCACAACCGAAATCCCGCCGACAACGCAGATCTCGTGTGGGAGCTCCACATCGTTGACTGCGTCACAGCCTGGCTGCAATCGCCAGCCCTACCTCTTGTGTCGAACCCTTCCCGCCCAAATCCGGCGTGATCGGCCCTTCGGCAATCACCGCCTCGATCGCCCGCAAAATCCCATGATGCGCCGCCCGATAGCGTTCATCGCCATTGCCCAGGAAATCCAGCATCAACGCCCCCGACCAGATCATCGCTATCGGGTTGGCAATGTTCTGCCCGTAAATATCCGGCGCCGAGCCGTGCACCGGTTCAAACAGCGACGGAAACCGCCGCTGCGGATCCAGGTTCGCCGAGGGCGCAATGCCGATCGTCCCCGCGCACGCCGGTCCCAGATCCGACAGGATGTCACCAAACAGATCGACGCCACCACCACATCAAACCGGTCCGGCTGCAGCACAAACCGCGCGCACGGGATATCGATGTGCTGCTTGTCCCAGGTGACCTCGGGATCATTCGCCGCCGGCAACGCGGTGCGCTCATCCCAGTACGGATGAGTACTCACCCTCGGTGTTTTCGCGGATGACCACAAAGTCGATATCCCCCGGCTCACGCCCGGCCAGCGGGCATGGAACGCCGGGAAACAGGCGCACCGGGCGGATATTCACGTACTGGTCAAAGTCACGGCGGAACTTGAGCAGCGAGCCCCACAGGGAAATAGGGTCGGGGACCTTGTCCGGCCAGCCCACCGCGCCAAAGTAGATCGCATCGAAGCCATTTAGCTGTTCGAACCAGTCTTCGGGCATCATCTGCCCATGTTCCAGGCAGTAGTCACAGTGGGCCCAGTCGAGCACTTCGATGCTCAGGTCCAGCGCCCAGACCTTGGCGGCCTGCGCCAATACCCGCAGCCCTTCGGGCAACACTTCCTTGCCAATGCCATCGCCGGCAATCGCGGCGATTCTGAATGCCTTGCTCATGGATCACCCCTCATTGACTGTCAGTTCAAGCCGCCGATGTGGAAGGCTTTGACTTCAAGGTATTCATCCAGGCCGTACTTGCTGCCTTCGCGGCCCAGTCCGGATTGCTTGATGCCGCCAAACGGCGCGATTTCCATGGAGATGATCCCGGTGTTGAGCCCGACCATGCCGAACTCCAGCGCTTCGCCGAAACGCCACGAGCGCTGCAGGTCCTGGGTGAAATAATAGGCGCCCAGGCCGTACGGCGTGGCGTTGGCCAGCGCGAGCGCCTGGGCTTCATCGGTAAAGCGCATCAGCGGCGCCACCGGGCCGAAGGTTTCTTCATTGGCCAGCAACATCCCGGCGTGGGTGTCGCCGAGCACCGTGGGTTGCACGAACTGGCTGGCGCCGCTGGGGATCGCACCGCAAAGCAGCTTGGCGCCCTGGCCCAGGGCATCGTCGATATGCCGCGCGACTTTGTCGACCGCCGCACGGTTGATCAGCGGGCCGATGGTCACGCCGTCTTCCAGGCCGTTGCCGACCGTGAGCTTGCCCACCTCTTGCACCAGGCGCGCGGCGAAACGCTCATAAATCCCCGCCTGCACCAGGATGCGATTGGCGCACACACAGGTTTGCCCGGCGTTGCGGAACTTGCTGATCATCACCCCCGCCACCGCCTGCTCCAGGTCGGCGTCGTCGAACACGATAAACGGCGCGTTACCGCCCAGTTCCAGGCTCAGGCGCTTGATGTGCTCGGCGCTCTGGCGCATCAACAGGCGGCCGACGGCCGTGGAGCCGGTAAAGGAGATCTTGCGCACCGCCGGATTGCCGGTCAGCTCCGCGCCGATGCCGGCGGGCAGCCCGGTGATGACGTTGAACACGCCCGCCGGAATGCCGACGCGTTCGGCCAGCACGGCCAGGGCCAGGGCGGACAGCGGTGTGAGGTCCGATGGCTTGACGATGATCGGGCAGCCGGCGGCCAGCGCAGGCGCGCACTTGCGCGTGATCATCGCGTTGGGGAAGTTCCACGGCGTGATCGCCGCGCACACGCCCACCGGTTGTTTCAACGTCAACAGGCGGCGATCACCACTGGGCGCCTGCATGGTTTCACCGTAGACCCGCCGCGCTTCCTCGGCGAACCATTTGACGAAGCCGGCACCGTAGCGCACTTCGCCCTTCGCTTCGTTCAGCGGCTTGCCCTGTTCGCTGGTCATGATCAGCGCCAGGTCGTCAAGGTTGTCGATCATCGCCTGGAACCAGCGCTCCAGCAGCGCCGCACGCTCGGCCGCAGGGCGTGCGCGCCAGGCGGGCCAGGCCTGTTCGGCGGCGTCGATGGCGCGCCGGGTGTCCACCGCGTCCATCGCCGGCACTTGCGCGAGCAACTGGCCGTTGGCGGGGTCGCGGATGTCCAGGGTGGCACCGCTGTCGGCGGTGATCCACTGGCCATCCACGTAGGCGAGTTCAGCCAGCAGGCTGGGGTCTTGCAAGCGATCCTTGAGCATGGTCGAGTCCTGATCCGAGACAGGTTCCAGTCTAGGCAACCGCCGCGGATGAGGATGCCGAAAGCGCGATCAAAGCAGCGTGGCGTGCTGAAATTGCGCGCCGCACGGCAGGCTCTGCTAGGCCGTCAGCGAACCGAGCAAGCCTTGCAGGAAGCGCTCGCCGGCGTCCATCTGGCTGATTTCGATAAACTCGTCGGGCTTGTGCGCCTGCTCAATGGAACCTGGCCCGCACACCACCACCGGCACATCCAGGCGCTGCTTGAACAGGCCGCCTTCGGTGCCGAACGAGACCTTGGCAGTGCCGGTACCCGGCGCGGCGAATTGCCTGAGAAAGCGTACCGCCTCGACACTGGGGTGGGTATCGAGACCGGGGTAGACGTTGACGGTTTCGATCTCGACGGCCGCGACGCTGGAGAGTTTTTGCGCCTTGCGCACGATCACTTCGGCACGCTCGCGCATCTGATCCAGGAACTGATCCAGGTCGTCGGCCGGCAAGTTGCGCACCTCGAAATCCAGGGTGCACAGGTTAGGCACGATGTTCAGCGCCTTGCCGCCGACAATCTGCCCGACATGCACGGTGCTGTAGGGCACATCGTAGTCGGCGTCCTGGGCGCCATGGGCTTGCAGTTGCTGCTGGCTTTCACGCAGGGCGGCGATGAAGTCACAGGCCACATGGATGGCGTTGACCGAACGCGGGGCCAACGACGAATGCGCTTCCTGGCCACGGCAGTACGTGCGGTAGGAGCCCTTGCCCTTGTGGCCCAGCACGAACTGCATGTTGGTCGGCTCGCCGATCACGCACAAAAACGGCCGCACCGGCGCCAGGTGCAGCACGTCGAGCAGGCGCCGTACGCCGACGCACCCGATCTCCTCGTCATGGGACAGGGCCAGTTGCAGCGGGCGGCTCAGGGTGTGGTCGGCGGCCTCGAGCATGGCGTCGATGGCCAGGGCGATAAAGCCCTTCATGTCGCAACTGCCCCGCCCGTAGATACGCCCGTCCTGCACGGTGGCGGCGAAGGCGGGAAAGGTCCACGCCTGCCCCGCCGCCGGCACCACGTCGGTGTGCCCGGACAGCAACACGCCGGGCTGATCCTTGGGCCCGGTGCTGGCGAACAGGTTGGCCTTCCTGGCGCTCTGGTCCTTGACGATCAACGACTCGATGCCCTTGGTCAGCAGCAGCTCGCGCACGTAGTCGATCAGGGCCAGGTTCGATTCCGACGACACCGTGTCAAAGGCCATCAGCTGTTTGAGAATCTCGAGGACGCGGGGTTTCATGAGGCCTGGCTCCGTTGTTCGGCAGGTAAGGCGAACCGGGTGATTGAGAACGGCGCAATCGGGGTGCTGGTGCTGCCGGTGCTGAGCAGTTCGGCCATCACATCCCCCACGCCAGGGCCGAGCTGGAAGCCGTGGCCGCAAAAACCGAAGGCATAGAACAGCCCGTCGACGGTGCCACTGGGGCCCATCACCGGCAGCGCGTCCGGCAGGTAGCCTTCGATGCCGCTCCACACACGGATAATGTTCAGGTGACCGACGCCCGGCAGCAGGCGACGCATCTGGCTTGCCTGATTGAGGATGCTGCGCGGCTCCACATAGGCGCGGCGGTTGAGCATGTCCGGCTTGCTGCGGTAACCGCCACCGATGACGATATTGCCCCGCGGGATCTGGCGAAAGTAGATCACCTCTTCGGGAATTTTGGTGTACACACCGATCACCGTTGGCAAGGCGTAAGGCACAGGCTCGGTCACCGCCATCTGTGGGCCATGGGTATCCAGCGGCACCGGTTCGCCGAACTGCGCCGAGAGTTTCTGGCCCCAGGCGCCGGCGGTGATCAACAGTTGCGCGCCGTGATACTGGCGGCCGTCGGTGGTGGTGACATGGAAATCGCCGCCGACCTTCTGCACGTCGGCGACCTCGGTGCGCTCTTCAATCCGCGCACCGAGGCGCCTGGCGGCGCGGGCAAACGCAGGCGCCGCCAGGCGCGGGTTGGCATGCCCGTCGTGGGGCGCGTAGGAGCCGCCTTTGACGTCGGAGCCCAAAAAGCCGAAACGCTGGCGCAGCTCGGCGCCGCGATAGATCCGCAAGTCCAGTTGCGCCGCTTCCGGTGCAGCGGCATAGGCCTCCAGTTCGGCGATTTCGTCTTCGCGGTAACACACGCGCATGTGCCCGCTGGGGATGAATTCCAGGTCATCGTCGATCAGTTCCGGCAGGCGCTTCCACAGCGCCCATGAACGGTTGGCCAGGGCCAGTTGGCCAAGAAAGCGACCTTGCCGACGCACGTTGCCGAAGTTGACGCCACTGGCGTACTGACCGATCTGGTCGCGCTCCAGCAGGATCACCGACTGCCCGCCCCGGCGCAGGAAGAACGCCGCCGCCGAACCCATCAGGCCGCCGCCGACAATCACCACATCGGCTTTTTGCACACTCATGGAGCGACCTCCTCGATCAGCATCGACAACGGTTTGACCGGCGCCTGGCCGCGCTGGCGCCCGACGTCCTGCACCTGCACGCCGGCGGCGGCGGCAATCACTTCGGCGCCGGCCTGGGCGCAATAACGCCCCTGGCAACGGCCCATGCCCACGCGGCTGAACGCCTTGGCGCGGTTGACTTCACAGGCGCCCTTCTCGTTCACGGTGCGGCGCAGTTCACCGGCACTGATCATTTCGCAGCGGCACACGATGGCGCTGTCGGGCAGTGCCTTGGCCTGCTCGCTCGGCCACGGGAACGCCTGGGCCAGGCCAAGGCGAAATTGATCCATCACCGCCAGGGCTTGCTGTTGCCCGTCACGCAAAGCGCTGTCCACCGGTTGCTGCAGGTCCTCCAGCAACGCCAACGCCACCAGGCGCCCGGCATGCTCGGCGGCGTCGGCGCCGCGGATTTTCGCACCGTCGCCGGCCGCGTACACACCCTTGACCGAGGTGCGGCCGGCATCATCGGTCGCCAGCCACCATTGGCTCGACGCCTGATCAAACGCCATGGCGCAACCGGCCAGGTCGCCCAGTTGGGTCTCGGGCCGCAGGTGATAGCCCAGTGCGACGGCATCGGCCTGCACCGTTGCGGTCCGGCCGCTGCCGGTGGTGAAGCGCACGCCCATTACGCCCTGGCTTGCATCGCCGAGTACTTGCAGCGGCTTGATCCCCAGGTGCACCGCCACCTTGGCGCGGTACAGCTGCGCCAGCAGCTTGATCCCGGTGAACAGCACGCCCGGACGCGCCAGCAGCTTGGGCAAGGCCTTCAACCGCAGGCTCAGGGGCGATGTATCGAGCACCGCCGCCACCTCGGCACCGGCTTTGACATATTGGCTGGCAACCAGATACAGCAAGGGCCCGCTGCCCACGAACACCACCCGATGGCCGATGGACACGGCCTGGTTTTTCAAGGCGATCTGCGCGCCGCCCAGGCTGTAGGTGCCCGCCAAATGCCAGCCCTCGATGGGCATCAAGCGGTCGGTGGCGCCGGTGCAGAGGATCAGCGCGTCGTAGTCCACCGTGCGATGCCGGCCCTGGCTCACGCAGCACAATTGTCCCGGCGTGAGGTTCCATACCAGGGTATCGGGGCGGTAGTCGATGGCCGCGCGCAGGCGGTCGAAACTCTGGTGCAGGTCCTGGGCCTTGGCGGCTTCGCTGCCGTACAGCGTAGCGTAGTCGCGGGTGAACCCTTCTGGCTGGCGACGGTAGATCTGCCCGCCGTCGCGGCGGTTTTCATCGATCAGGATCGGTTTGATGCCGGCCGCCAACAACGTTTCGGCGCAGCGCACGCCGGCCGGTCCGGCCCCGACTATGACTACCCGTGCAGTGGCCATGTTGCCTCCGGTTGTGTGGTGAGAATGTCCAGCCCGTCACGGACCTCATTGGAACAGGCGCGCAAGCGTTCACCGGCGCGGGTCCACACCCAGCAGTCCTGGCAGGCACCCATCAGGCAGAAGCCGGCGCGGCGTCCGCTGTCGAATTCGGACTGGCGCAGCGCAGTGCCGTGAGTCAGCAGCGCGACCATCAGTGTGTCGCCCTGCAAGGCCTGGATAGGCGCGCCATCCACCGTCAGGCTGACCGCCGGCCGGCCCTGTTCGGCCAGCCTCACAAAACGCCCGTTCATGCATACGCTCCCAAGGTCATGGTGGTGGCGCCCTGCTGCGTGTCGCGCAACCGGGCGCTGTCGTGGTGGCAAAGGATTTCACCGCCGTTGTCCAGGGCGCGACGCTTCGGCGCAGTGCGGTTGCACAGGCCATCGACGCGCACCGGGCAGCGATCGAGAAAGGTGCACAGTTCCTGCACGTTGGCGCGCTCGCCAACCGGCGGCAGCGCGCCGCTGGTGGCGCCGCAGTGCTCCAGCCAACCCTGGCGCAATTCGGGCACCGAGTGGATCAGCAGATCGGTATACGGATGGAACGGCGCCTCGGCAAACGACTGGCGGCTGCCGGCCTGCACTTTGTGGCCGCTGTACATCACCACAATGTCATCGCACAGCGCGCGCACGGTGGAGATGTCGTGGCTGATGAACAGGTACGACACGCCGAGTTGCTGGCGCAGGTCGCGCAGCAGTTCAAGGATCGCGGCGCCGACCACCGTATCCAGGGCCGAGGTGACTTCGTCGCACAGGATCAAATCCGGTTTGGCCGCCAGGGCGCGAGCCAGGTTGACCCGCTGCTTTTGCCCACCGGACAGTTCGTTGGGGCGCCGTTCGGCGAGGTCGCGGGGCAGGCGCACCAGGTCGAGCAGTTCGCCGATGCGCGATTGCAGCGCCGCGCCTTTGAGGCCGAAGTACATTTTCAGCGGTCGGCTGATGATGCTCGCCACGCTGTGCATGGGGTTGAGCGCAGTGTCGGCGTTCTGGAACACCATCTGGATCCGCCTGAACTGTTCCGGCGTACGCTCTGCGAGGCTGCCGCCCAAGGGTTGACCATCGAAGGTCAAGCCACCCAGGGCCGGCGTCAACAACCCTGCAACCACGCGGGCCAGGGTGGATTTACCCGAACCCGACTCACCGATCACACCGATGGCCTGGCCGCGTCGCACGGTCAGGTCGATGTCTTCCAGCACCCGAATCGACGGCATGCCGTGCATGTTCTTGTTGCCGTAGCCGGCGGTGAGGCCGCTGATGGTCAGCAACGGTACGTCCTGGGCGATGCCGCATGGCGGGCGAAGGGTGGTGTCCGGGCGTGCGGCGGCGAGCAGGCTGCGCGTGTATTCATGGGCCGGAGCCTGGAGCAGCGGCGCCGTGGCGCTTTGCTCAAGGATCTGCCCGCCGTTGAGCACCACGATCTGGTCGGCCATTTGCGCCACAACCGCCAGGTCGTGGGACACGTACACCGCCGTGGCGCCGCGTTCACGCACGACACGCTTGAAGGCGCGCAGCACGTCGATCTGGGTGGTCACGTCGAGCGCGGTGGTCGGCTCGTCGAGCACCACCAGCAACGGATCGCTGATCAGTGCCATTGCCGCCATCACCCGTTGCAGTTGCCCACCGGAAACCTGGTGCGGGTAGCGTCGAGCAATGCGTTCGGGGTCGGGCAGGGCCAGGTCGCGAAACAGCCCGATCGCCTTGGCGTGCAGCTCGGCGCGGGTGCCCAGGCCGTGAATCAACGCGCCCTCCACCACCTGGTCGATCAGCCTCTTGGCCGGGTTGAACGCCGCTGCGGCGCTTTGCGCGATATAGGACACGCGATTGCCGCGCAGGCCTTGCAGCTGTTTTTCGCTGAGGGCGAGCATGTCGTGTTCGCCGACCTGCACCACCCCGCCGGACAAGCGACAGCCACGCCGGGCATAGCCCAACAACGCCAGGGCGATGGTGGTCTTGCCCGAGCCGGACTCGCCGATCAACGCCAGCACTTCACCTTTTTCCAGGGAAAAACTCACGCCCTTGACGATCTCGACGTCGCCGCGTTCGCCACACGCGACCACGCGCAGGTCTTCGACACGAATCAATTCGGTCATTTCAATGGCCTCCCGTGCGGCGACTACGTCGGGACGACAGGTAGTCGATCAACAGATTCACACCGATGGTCAGCGTGCCGATGGCCAGCGCCGGAAGGATGACCGCCAGCGCGCCCTGGTTGAGCCCGCCGATGTTTTCGCGCACCAGCGAGCCAAGGTCAGCGTCCGGCGGTTGCACGCCGAGGCCGAGAAAGCTCATGCCGCTGAGCAACAGCACGATGTAGCCAAAACGCAGGCCCAGGTCGGTCAAGACCGGGTTGAGCATATTCGGCAGAATTTCCATGCAGGCCACGTACAACCGGCCTTCGCCACGCGTGCGCGCGACCTGCACGTATTCCAGGGCCTCGATGTTGACCGCCATGCTGCGGGCGACGCGGAACGAGCCGGGGATATAACTGATGACAGCAGTGCAGATCAGCAGCGTGACGGAGGAGCCAAAGGCGGAGACCATGACCAGTGCGAGCATTTTGCTCGGGATCGAGATAAAGGCATCCATGATGCGGCTGATGATTTCGTCCAGCCACTTGGGCGAGACCACCGACAACAGCGCACAACCGGTGCCCAGGGCACTGGCCAGCAATGCCGCGACCAACGCCAGGCCGACCGTGAAGCGCGCACCCACCAGCACGCGGCTGAGCATGTCGCGGCCCAGGTAATCGGTGCCGAACGGATGGGCAAGGCTCAAGCCTTCGAAGATGTTGTCGGACACCACCTCACCCACCGGGTGCGGCGCCAGCCAGGGACCGAACAACGCCACCAGCAACCAGGCCACGCACACCACGGCGCCCAGCAGCCCAAGCCACGACGGGCCGCTGGACACCTTGGCGAGCGCCAGGGCCGACGAAACAGGCTTTGATTTCGCAATGAGCGTATTCAT
Organism: Pseudomonas azadiae; assembly: GCF_019145355.1. Classification (NCBI taxonomy): domain Bacteria; kingdom Pseudomonadati; phylum Pseudomonadota; class Gammaproteobacteria; order Pseudomonadales; family Pseudomonadaceae; genus Pseudomonas; species Pseudomonas azadiae. The sequence continues at coordinate 620,542 of NZ_JAHSTY010000001.1, forward strand.
TGGTTTCTCAGCCTCGGGTTGGACAGGATGGCGCACAGGTCGGCGAGCAACACCAAGGCCAGGTAGGCCGCGCAGAACAACATGGTGCAGGCTTGCACCAGCGCCATGTCACGGTTGGTCACGGCATCGACCATCAAACTGGCGATGCCCGGATAGTTGAAGATGGTTTCGACGATCACCACACCCCCCAACAGGTACGACAGGCTCAGGGCAATGGCGTTGGCGATCGGCCCGATCGCATTGGGCAAGGCATGGCGCAACACGATGCGTATCGGGCTGACGCCCTTGAGCCGGGCCATTTCCACGTAGGGGCTGTCGAGCTGGTCGATCACCGCGGCGCGGGTCATGCGTGCCATCTGCGCCACGATCACGCAGCACAGCGTCATCACCGGCAAGGCATAGGTGCGCATGAATTGCAGCGGCGAGGTGATGTCGCTGGCGTAAGACAGCGCCGACAACCAACCGAGGTTGACCGCGAAGATCAGCACCGCCAGGGTGGCCACCAGGAACTCCGGCACGGCGACCATCGCCAGGGTTACGAAGCTCAGGCAGCTGTCGATACGCCCGCCGCGGCCCATCGCCGAGCCGATGCCGAGCACCAGCGCCACCGGCACCGACACCAGTGCCGTTGCGCCCGCCAGCATCAGCGTGTTCGGCACCCGGCCCGCCATCAACTCACCCACCGGCATCGCATTGGACACTGACACGCCCATGTCACCGGTGAGCAGGCTCATCAACCAGTGCAGGTAGCGCAACACACCGGGCTGGTCCAACCCCAGCTTCAGGCGCAGTGCCGCCACCTGTTCAGGGGTCGCGAACTGGCCGAGGGATTGTTGCGCCGCGTCCCCCGGCAGCACGGCTGTGATCGCAAACACGACCATGGACACGATCAACAAGGTCACGACCCCGGCGCCGAAGCGCCGGCCGATCAACCACAGGGTATTGCTATTCATCGCACTGCCCTCCTCACGCGTCCAGCCACACCTGCTCGGCGAACATATAGCCCATGAAGCCGCCCAGCGGGTTGGCGTCATAGCCTTTGATGCGCTGGTCGACGCCGTCGATGTTGCTGATGAACACCGGCACGCCGATACCGCAGTGGTCGTGGACCAGGGCCTGCATGTCGCCATACATCCTGGCGCGCCTGGCATCATCGGTTTCGCCACGGGCCAGCATCAGCAGTTGGTCGAACTGCTCGTTCTGCCAGCCGGACTCGTTCCACGGCGCCTTGGACTGGAAGAACTGCGAGAACATCACGTCGGCGTTCGGCCGTGGGTTGATGTTGCCGAAGCTCAACGGGTGCTTCATCCAGTGGTTGGACCAGTAGCCGTCACTGGGCAGGCGGTTCACGTTCAGGGTGAGCCCGGCCTGTTTGGCCGATTGCTGCAACAGCACGGCGATGTCCACCGAACCGGTAGCGGCAGGCGACGCCATGACCGGCATGGTGATTTTTTCCATGCCGGCCTTCTTCAACAGGAACCTGGCTTTTTCCGGGTCGTAGACCGTCTGCGGCAGGTCGGTGTTGAAGTAACGCGAACCCGGCGCAATCGGATGGTCGTTGCCGACCACGGCAAAGCCACGGAACACTGCGGACTTGACCTGTTCACGGTCCAGCAGCAGCTTCATGGCCTGGGTGAATTCAGGGCTTTTGCCGGGCAACTGGTCCTGGCGAATGATCAAGTCTGTGTAGTTGCCCGACGGCGCATCGACGACACGGTGTTTGGCACTGGCGGCAATGCGCGTGGTGGAACGCGGGTTGACCTCGTTGATCATGTGCACATCGCCGGACAACAGCGCATTGACCCGAGACGGCTCGTCGCCGATGGCGATGAATTCGATTTCGTCGAGATAAGGCAGCCCCGGTTTCCAGTAATTCTTGTTGCGCACGGCAATCGAGCGCACACCCGGCTTGAACTCGCCGACCGTGAACGGCCCGGTGCCGATGCCTTTGCTGAAGTCGGTGGTGCCTTCGGGCACGATCAACAGGTGCGACACGGCGAGGATCGACGGCAGTTCGGCGTTGGGCGCGCTGAGGCGGATCTGCACTTCGTGCGGGCCGCTGGCCTTGATCTCGGCGAACTGCTCCATCAGCGGCATGACTTTGGAACCGGTGAGCGGGTCCTTGTGGCGGCTGAGGGAGAACACCACGTCGGCGGCGGTGAGGCTCTTGCCGTTGTGGAACGTCACGTCCTTGCGCAGGGTGATGGTCCACAGCGTAGCGTCGGTGTTGTCGATCCGCTCGGCCAGTTGCAGTTGCGGCACCAGGTGCTTATCGAAACGGGTCAAGCCGTTGTAGAACATGAAGTGGCGCACGTAGTCGGTGGACAGCGCGCCCTTGGCCGGGTCGAGGGTATCGGCGGTGGAACTGGACATGCCGGCGACGCGGATCCTGCCGCCTGGCTTGCCCTTGCCCGCCTGCGTTGCCTCCTCGGCGAACAGCTTGCCGGCGGCGCCGAACAGGCTGCCTGCGCCGACTGCGGCGACACCCGCCACGCCGAGCATCTGCAGGGCATTGCGGCGCGACATGCCACGGTTGAGGCTTTCGAATACCCGCAGGCTGTCCTGGCCGGAGATAAGCTCGGGGGTGTTTTTGTTGTCAGTCATATCAAGGCTACCTGTCGATGATCGGAAGAATCGAGTGCTGCGGATGTCCGCAGCGTCCTGGAAACACAAACGACGGTGACGCAACAACGGCAAGTCAGTGCACATAGTCCTGGAAGCGGTAATAGGCCCCCACGAAGGGCAGGAACCACGGTTTGCCGAAATGCCCCGGGATCGCCGGCCAGTCCAGTTCGCCCCACGGGTTGGCCGCCGTGTTGCCGGCCATGACCTCGGCCATCACCTGGCCCATGTGCACCGACATCTGCACGCCGTGGCCGCTGTAGCCCATGGAATGGAACACGCCGCCATGCTGGCCGGCGCGGGGCAGGCGGTCGGACGTCATGTCCACCAGCCCACCCCAGCAATAGTCGATCTTCACGCCCGCCAATTGCGGGAACATGTTCAGCATCGCCGCCTGCAGCACCTTGCCGCTCTTGGCGTCGGAGACGCTGTCGGACATGGCAAACCGCGCACGCCCGCCAAACAGCAGGCGGTTGTCCGGGGTCAGGCGAAAGTAGTTGCCGATCATGCGGCTGGTCACATAAGCGCGGTGTTGGGGCAGCAGTTGATCGATGAGCACCTGGGGCAAGACCTCGGTGGCGATGACAAAGCTGCCCACCGGCACGATGCGCCGGCGGTACCAACCCAGGTCGCCGTGCTGGCAAGCGCCGGTCGCCAGCAGCACTTGCCCGGCATGGAACGAGCCCTTGGCGGTGTTGACCTGGTAGCCGCCGGCCTGGGGTTTCCAGTCCTTGACCGCAATGTGCTCGTGGATCATCGCGCCGCGTCGCGCCGCCGCTTCGGCCAGACCGATGCCGAAGCGCCCGACGTGCATCTGCACGCCGTTGCGTTGCAACAAGCCGCCGTGGAACTGCGCCGAATTGACTTCGGCACGGGTCTGTTCGGCGCTGAGCAACTCGACATCGGCATCCACCTCCTGGCGGATCAACGCGCAGGTGCGGGCCAGCCCTTCGTAATGCATCGGCTTGGCCGCCAGCTTGAGCTTGCCGTTGCGCACCAGGTCGCAGGTGATCGCTTCCTGCTCGACCAGCGAAACAACGGTGTGCACCGCACTTTCATAGGCTTGGTAATAAGCGCGTGCCTTGGCCGCACCGAGGCTGGCATGCAGCCCGGCATAATCTTGGGCCACCCCGGTGTTGCACTGCCCACCGTTGCGCCCCGAGGCTTCACCGATCACCCGTCCGGCGTCCAGCACCACGACGCTGGCACCCTTGAGCGCCAGCGCGCGCGCCGCCGCCAGGCCGGTGAATCCACCGCCCACCACCGCCACATCAACCTGCCTGGGCAACTCGCCCAGTTGCGCGCCGGTAAACGCCGGTGCGGTGTCGAGCCAATAGGATTCACTGCCCATGTCGTGCCCTCAAGGTGCGCGTTTACAGACCGACCAATGCCGGCAAGCCACCGATATCGGTGATCTGCTGGTAACCGTAGAACACATTGCCCGGCACCTCGTGGCCACGGGCAACGAAGGCCTTGTTCTTGATTTTCATGTCGTGGGCCGGCATCAGGTCGTAACGGAAGCTGGAAGACACATGCAAGATGTCTTCCGGGCCGCAGCCGAGGTTGTCGAGCATGAACTCGAACGCGGCCAGGCGCGGCTTGTAGGCCTGCGCCTGTTCAGCGGTGAACACCTTGTGGAACGGCGCGCCAAGCATGTCGACGTTGGACATGATCTGGCTGTCGCTGGCGTTGGAGAAGATCACCAGGGGAATCTTGTCGGCAATCTTCGACAGACCGGCCGGCACATCCGCATGCGGGCCCCAGGTCGGCACGGCGTCGTAATACAGTTGGCCTTCTTCGCGGTAGTCGATACCCCAGCGCTTGCAGGTACGCGCCAGGGCGGTCTTGAGGATTTCGTCGTAGGGGCGCCAGTCGCCCATGACCTGGTCGAGGCGGTAGGCCGAGAAGTCCTTGACGAACTGGTCCATCTGCTCGGGTGTGATGCGGTCGGCGAACAGCTCGCGGGTCATGGTGCCCATGTGGAAGTTGGTCAGCGTACCGTAGCAGTCGAACGTAATGAATTTGGGACGAAGAAAGCTCATTGAGTGCGGTCCTGAAGTCAGTTGAGTGTGGCAAGCGTTCGCTGCCCTGGCGGCGCGTCGGCCTCGTTGCAGCACAGCTTCATTACACCACTGTGAAATCAGCATATGCCGTCTAAAACGACCTGTGCTCAATACAAACCACCGTTTTGATGGCTGGCCTCAGCAGACTTTGCGGCGCGCGCCAGGCTTGGGCAGGGCCTTTGTTTGTGCGCTTTTAGAGGGCTTCCTGGTGGCGGAGGCTTAAGAATGGGGGGTGTGGGCGGCAGAAAGTGTGGCGGGTTGCTTGACCTGCCGCTTGTAGTGAGCGGGCTTGCCCCGCGCTGGGTGGCGAAGCCGCCCCAATAAGGACACCGCCGAGTATCAGGATGAACCTGGGTCGCCTGGTTTGGGGCGGCTTCGCCACCCAGCGCGGGGCGAGCCCGCTCACTACAAAAGCATTTGCTGCTGCGCGCCCGCACCAATTAAGTAGCAACTGTGGTCCCGCCTCGAACCGCCCGAGGAATCTACCGAATGCAGGCGCCCCTCTTGCCAGCTTTCAGACCAGATGGGATACAAGCACCCTCGCCAAGCAAAAAACCACGCTCCCTGGAGGCTCGCCATGTCCGCCCTGCCACACCCCACTTATATCTACCGCCCGATGACAGCGGCCGACCTGCCCTCCGCCCATGCCTTGTCGGTGCAGCTCAAATGGCCCCATCGCCTGGAAGACTGGGCGATGTTGCAACGGGTCAGCGACGGCTTCGTGGCGATGGATGGCGACCGTCTGATCGGCAGCGCCTTCACCTGCCCTCAAGGCGATTACGCGAGCATCGGCCTGGTGATCGTCAGCAATGATTACCAAGGCCAAGGCATCGGCCGCCGTTTGATGGAAAAGGCCCTCGCCGCCTGCGATTCACGCACGCCCATCCTTAACGCCACCCTTGCCGGCGCGCCGCTGTATGCCAGCCAGGGCTTTGTCGAATTCGGTCGGGTTCAGCAACATCAAGGCCAGGCGCTGGTGCCCGACCTTGCGGCCTTGGCGCCCGGCGAAAGCTGCCGTGCGCTGGGCGCCGATGATCACGCCACGCTGCTGGCCCTGGCCAAAGCCGCCAGCGGCCTGGATCGCCGTGAAGTATTGCGCGACCTGCAGGTCGAACATGCGGTCGGCATCGAGCGCGATGGCCAGTTACGCGGCTTCGCCCTGCTACGCCCGTTTGGCCGTGGCCGTTGCATCGGCCCGGTGGTGGCCGAGAACATCGACCAGGCCAAACACCTGATCGCGACGCTGCTGGCGCATGTTCCCGACACCTTCGTACGCATCGACATCCCCGTGGCGTGCGGCCTCAGTGACTGGCTCGAGCACGCCGGCTTGAAGAACATCGACACCGTCGCACAGATGGCCCTCGGCACCCCGCCCCAGGCCAGCCAAGGCGTACAGCCTTTTGCGCTGATCACCCAGGCGATCGGCTGACCTTCCTCACGGAGCAATTCTCATGTCATCACCCCAGATCCTGCTGTTGGCTCGCGCCGATGGCAGCCGCGTTGCCACGTCCTTCAACCACGCAGCGCTGAGCGCGCTGGATCCGTTCGGCGACAGCCGCCAACTCGCCTGGTTGGGCGACGACGGTGTGTCCGCGGGCCGGGTGCGGTTCAGCGGTAAAGCCGTGATCAAAGACTTCCCCCACAGCGAGACGCTGGTGGTGCACGCCGGCCACGTGGCGCTCAGCAGCGCGGGACAAACGTTGCAGCTGGGCGTCGGCGCCAGCGCCGTGATCGGCCGCGGCACCCACCTCAGCGTGCAGGCGAGCGACCACAGTGAATGGGCGTTCTGCGCCCTCAACCTGGCCGACGCCCCGGCCCGCCCCGGCCTGACCTTTCTCGACCCCTACACCCTGCTCAACCCCTCGGCCGCCCCGGAACCGGCGATCCTGATCGGCCCCACGCCGCAGTGCCGCGCGCTCAACCTGTTCGACGACGCGACCACCGAGTTGCGCATCGGCCTCTGGGACTCAACGCCCTACACCCGCCACGGCCGCCCGCACAAACTGCATGAGCTGATGCACCTGCTCGAAGGCAGCGTCACGTTGCGTGATGACCAGGGTACCGACGTGACCGTCAACCCCGGCGACACGGTTTTCGTGGTCAAAGGCGCACCGTGCGCCTGGGCCAGCACGGTTTATGTGCGCAAGGTGTATGCGGTGAAGTGAGCGGATCAGCGCGACCGGTCGCAGCTTCAACGCTTCGTGCATGCTGCACAGCAGACCTGCCGGATTCAGCAGAATATTCCTTGCAGGCTTGAACTACGGCATCTTTCGCCTGGGTGGTTTTGTTAGCGTATCCAGACGCCCGGCCCCGCTGTTCGCAGCGCTTATCACCGCTCCAAGGAGTCCGTTGGATGCCCACACACTCTTCGAATAGCGACAGCGTTGATCTGCCAACGTCCCAGCAGTTTTACATCAACGGCCGTTGGACATGCCCTGCCGTCCCGGCCAGTTTGCCGGTGGTCAACCCGGCCACTGAAGAGGTGGTGGCGCAGGTGGCGCGCGGCTCGGCCGAGGATGTGGACCGCGCGGTCGCGGCGGCGCGTGCAGCGTTCCCCGGGTGGTCTGCTCGCTCCGTCGAGTCGCGCGCGCACGTCATCGGGAAAATCCATGAGCTGATCCTTGAGCGCAAAGAGGCACTGGCGCAGGCCGTTTCGCTCGAGATGGGTGCCGCCATCGGTTTTGCGCGGGCCATGCAGGTGCCGCTGGCGGCCGAACACGTTCGCGTTGCACGTGACGTGCTATCCAGCTATCGCTTTCGCACGGTTGAGAACGGTACTGCGATTGAACGCGAGCCCATCGGGGTGTGCGGCCTGATCACGCCCTGGAACTGGCCGCTGTACCAAATCACCGCAAAAGTCGCCCCGGCCATCGCCGCCGGGTGCACCGTCGTCTTGAAACCCAGTGAACTGTCGCCCCTGAGCGCCCTGCTTTTTGCCCAACTGCTGCACGACGCAGGCGTGCCGCCCGGCGTGTTCAACCTGGTCAACGGCAGCGGCCCGGAAGTGGGCGCTGCCATCGCGGCCCACCCGGACATCGATATGATTTCCATCACCGGCTCGAACCGTGCCGGTGCGCTGGTTGCGCAGGCCGCCGCCATGACCGTGAAGCGGGTCACACAGGAGTTGGGCGGCAAGTCGCCGAATGTGCTGTTGCCCGACGCAGACTTCGCCAAGGCCGTGCCGCTGGGCGTGCTGTCGGCGTTTCGCAACGTCGGGCAATCATGCAGCGCGCCGACCCGGATGATCGTGCCAAGGAACCGCCTGGCAGAGGTCGAAGCCCTGGCGGCGCAGACTGCCAATGCACTGATCGTCGGTGAACCGCAATTGGAGGCGACCCAATTGGGCCCGATAGCCAACCAAGCACAATTCAATCGCGTTCAAGCGATGATCCAGGCAGGTCTGGATGAAGGGGCAAAACTGGTGTGCGGTGGGCCCGGGCGTGCGCCGGGCTTTGCGAAGGGGTTCTATGCCCGACCGACTGTGTTCTCTGAAGTGGCGACTGCCATGCGCATCGCCCAAGAAGAAATATTCGGCCCGGTGCTCTGCCTCATTGCGTATGACACGGTCGATGAAGCGGTCGCGATCGCCAACGACACGGTGTACGGGCTGGGCGCCCATGTTCAAGGGCAGGACCTTGACCTTGCACGTGCGGTTGCGTCGCGCATCCGGGCCGGACAAGTGCATCTTAACTACCCGGCCTGGAACCCCATGGCGCCCTTCGGTGGCTACAAGCGCTCGGGGAACGGCCGGGAGTACGGTGTCCCTGGTTTTGAGGAATACCTGGAAACCAAAGCCATCATCGGCTTTGACTGATTGCGCTTAACGCCGCGCGCTGACCGCCGAAGCGTCGTTGGACACGATGACTTCCACGCGGCGATTCAACTGGCGTGACGGCGCGCTCAGGTTGTCGGCGACCGGGAATTGCTTGCCATAGCCGACCACCGCCATGCGCTCAAACCCCACACCGAGGCGCTGCAGGCCACGGGCGACCGCATGGGCACGCAGCTCGGACAAGCGCTGGTTGTAGGCATCGCCACCGGTGCTGTCGGTGAAGCCCTCTACGCGTACCTGGCGTTCCGGGTTTTGCACCAGGAAGTTCGCCAGCCCCTGCAAGTCCCGTTGACTGCCCGGTTTCAGGTCAGCCTTGCCGGTGTCGAACAGCACGTCACCAAAGGTGATCACCTGGCCACGCTCGGTCGGCTGGGCTTTGATCGCTTGCAGCGCCTTGAGCTGCGCGGTGCGCACGTCGAGCTGCACCTGGGTACGGTCGACCGCGATGTTATCGAGTTGGGCGTCGGTCTTGCGGCTGATGATGGTCTGCTCGGCCAGGGCGATTTTCTGCGTCGCCAGGTAGGCGAGCTGGTCGATCTGCGGGTCGGTACGGCTGTGCAGCGACACCTGGTTGGCGCGGTCCAGCGCGTTGGAGGCGATGCGCGTTTCGACCGCCGCCAGGGTGTTGGACTCGGGTTTTTCCTGCAGGCTGGAGAACTGGTTGCGCGCTTGCAGCAGTTGTGCATTTTCCGGGGGAGTGGCGCAACCGGCCAGCGCCAGGCCCAGGGCCGAAAGAACGGGAATGACTAAAGTGGCACGCATGGGGGATCCTCAGTGGGTAGTCGCGGGGGCGTTGAGCATTTCCTGCTTGAGCACCTGGATGCCCTCTTGCGCCTGCTTCAAGACCTGTTGTTTACGCACGGCAGTGGCCTTGGCTTCGGCCAGGCTGGCGTCGGCTTCGATCTGGTCGGCCAAGGCGTCGACTTCGACGTAATTCATTTCGCCGATGGCCTGCTCCATGCGCGCCAGCTTGTCCTGGGCGGTCTTCATCTCCAGCGGGGCGAACTGGGTCGCTTGCGCCGCCAGGGCACGCCCCACCGAATCACGGGCCAGGGAGATTTTTACCGCAGGCGGCGGCGTGGCGGCACAGCCTGCCAATGCACCGGCGACGATCACGGCCCAGGCCGAGCGGCGCAGGCGTTTGCTCACACTGGTCATCTTCATGTTTTGACTCCTAAGCATTCACTGATGGCTTTCGGCTGATGGGAACAGCCTTGCCGTCTCGCTTGCGTTCAAGCGACCGCGTCATCCTAGGAAGAAAAAAACGGGCAGGAAGAATGAAAAGTCCCACTTAGTTGTGGGATCTTTCCCAGAAGAAACATGAAATCGAATTTCGACAAAAGGTCATAAGGAAATGAAACGGCTGCTGATCGCTTCGCTGGGCGTTTTATCGCTCGTTCAAACGTCGCCGTCGTGCGCGGATAACGTCAACGGGAAAACACTCTATTCCCAGCGATGTGCCATCTGCCACGGCGCCGATATCAAGGGGACGGGGCCGCTGGCCAACAAAAGCAGCCCACCGACGCCTGACCTGACAACCGCCGCCTTCAAAAAACGCCTGAATGATTATCCGGGCGTGATCGTGTCGTCGATCATACTTCGCCCCAACGGAGACTTGATCCCGCGAACACTGCGAGAGAATGGGGTAAAGCTGCCGCCGTTCGCCTGGCGCGTTAACGACCTGCGCGATTTGAACCAATACATGGGCGGTGTGATTTCAAAACATCGATGAGGGCGTGCTCGCGCATGCAAGGTGTCAGTGACTACTGCATTCGCGAGCACGTTGAGTCGCCGTACCGACGCGCGCCTATTTACCGCGCTCAATGTTTTTCTGTGGGCGAAGTCGAGCTTTAGCGAGGTTGCGAAAGCGGTGGGGCAGGCGATGAAAATGCCAGCAGTACCGCCGCCTTCGCAGCCTCGCCGGGGCTCGACAGCTCCCACAGTTGATCTGCGCTGCGGCAGAGACTGTGTTCGCAGGCACAACCGGAACCCCGCCGACACAGTAAATCCCTGTGGGAGCTGGCTTGCCTGCGATGCAGACACCTCGGCACCTCAGCCCCCCAGTTGATGCCATCGCAGCATAGGTATCTACACAACGTTCAAAGGCTGACAAATCTGCCTGTAGTGAGCGGGCTTGTCCCGCGTTGGGTGGCGAAGCCGCCCCAATAAAGACACCGAGCAGTTTCAGAAAAACCCAATTCGCCTGGTTTGGGGCCGCTCGCAGCCCAGCGCGGGACAAGCCCGCTCACTACAAAAATGCGTAGTACCTATGACCATCGCAGGCAAGCCAGCTCCCACAGTTGAACCGTGCTTGGCAAACCTACTGAGTGGGCTTCAGCAATTGCATCTGCTGGCGGTAATCATCCGTCACCTGCCGCGCCTGGCTGCTGCTGGTGATGACCCTTGGCGTAATCAGCACGATCAATTCGGTACGATCCTTGGATTTGCTGGTATTGCCAAACAACCAGCGCAACCCGGGAATCTTGCCAAGGTAAGGCACCGCACTGACGCTGTCGGCATTGTCCTGCTTGATCAATCCGCCCAATAACACCGTCTGGCCACTCTGGACCGCCACCTGGGTCGATACCGAGCGCGTGGAGATGCGCGGGTTGGTTTGTGGGTCATTGCTGTTGGGTGGGTCCTGGGCATCGCTGACCTGTTGCTGGATGTCCATGTACACCAGACCGCCCGGATTGATGCGCGGCACCACGTCCAGGATTACCCCGGTCTGCACATACTCGACACTGCTCAACGTCGTGTCGGAGGTGCCGGTGTTGACCGTGGTCTGGCTGATGGGAATGTTGTCGCCCACCTGGATCTGCGCCGGCTGGTTGTTCATCACCACCAGCGACGGCGCCGACAGCACCTGGGTGCGGCCGTTGGTTTCCAGGGCGTGCAAGGCCACTTGCAGGTTGGAGCTGACGAAGGAATAGAACAACGAATCCGCCGCGCCCAACCCTGCGCCGCCTGCGCCAAGCGCACCTTGGCTACCGGCGGTGTTGGCCACGGTGGTGCTGTTGGAATTACCGGCCAGGCGGCCCAGGTACCACTGCACGCCCAGGTCCAGTTCGCCGGTGAGCTTGACCTCGAGGATGCGCGTCTCGATCTGCACTTGCAGCGGTGGGTTGTCGAGGCGCTTGATCGCCGATTCGATCTCTTTCCATTGCACCGGCCGGGTGCGCACCAGCAGTTGGTTACTGCTTTTTTGCGCGGTGATGCGGGTGCCGGCGTCGAGGCTCTTGGCCGGGGCGTCTTCGGTGGTGCCCTGCTCCGGATTGTCCTGCTCGGCTTCGGGCTCCTGCTGCTCCTCCTCGGCGGGCGGCTGGTTGCTGTTCAGGTTGTTACTCAGGCCACCGGGCGTGCTGCCGGAGGTGCTGTTGGTGCCTGGCGAAGACAACGTCGCAGTGCGCAAACCGGGGGCGACCTTGGCCGGGGTATCGTCCTTGATCGCGCCCGTGCCGTAGATTTGCCGCAGGTATTTGGCCAGGTCGGTGGCCTTCATGTTGCGCACATCGTAGACGTACATCTGCGGCTCGTTGCCGCCGCCTTCATCGATGGTGTGGATCCAGTCGCCCACTTCGCTGAGGTATTGCGGCTGTGACGAGATCGCGACGACCGAGTTGGTCCGCTCGATCGGCAGGAACCGCACCATGCCCGCCAGGGGCATGCCGCTGTCGGGGCCGAACATTTTTTGCAGCTCGGGCATCAGCTCGGCCACCGAGGCGCGTTGCAGGCCGAACACGCCCACCGACATACCCTTGAGCCAGTCCACGTCGAAGGTGTCGATGGTGTCCTGGTAGTTGGCCAATTCCTCCGGAGTACCGGCCAGGCTCAGCACATTGCGCGCCGGGTCCACCAGCAAGAATGCATTCTCACGGGCGAACGGCTTGAGCAGTTTTTGCATCTCGGTGGCCGAGATATAACGCAGTGGAAACAGCCGCGCCGACAAGCCACTGGAGGGCTGCGACACGCGCATTTCAGGCACCAGCTTGCCCGCCACCGCCTGGTTGGCGGGCAGGATGACGTAGCGATTGCCCTGTTTGATCATCGCGTTGTCCGTCCATGACAGCAGGGTTTCGAGAATCGAAAGGGCCTGCTGTTTGTTCACCGGTTTGGACGTCGAAAAGCTGACATTGCCTTTCACGCCCTGGGCGATGCTGTAATTCTCGTGCAGCAGGTCGCCCATCACGCTGTTGATCACCGCCTCGATCGGCTGGTCGGCGAAATTGAACACGATGTCGCCGCTGCCCTCCTCCTTCATCGCCGGCGCCGCTACGGGCGGGCGCACGAACTGTTGGTTACCGCGAATCAATTGGCGTTGGGGCGGCGTCTTGGCCTGGGGTTGGCCGCTGTCGACCGGCGCCCGTTCGCTGGCCGGGTCTACCGGCGGGCGCTGGGAACCGGTGCCTTGCATCGCTTCGTGCAACAGCGCCTCGTCCGGGTCGAGATGCTCGGGGAATGTCCCGCAGCCACCGAGGGAAACGGCGGTAGCCAGACAAAACACGGTGGTGCGCAAAGCGCCGGGGAAAGTATCGATCAAGGGGCGGACTCGTGAGGAAGGGTAATCGGGGGGGTCGTGGACGGCGCCGGCAGACGCGGTGCGCGCAGGCTCAGGGTCTGCGTGCGGCCGTCGAGGACAAAGCGGGCTTCGCGGGGCGTGAGCTGTTCCAGGCGCCAGCCGTTGGGCAGGGTCTGGTTCTGATGAACCTTCAGCGGCGGGCCGTCGGCGCGTTTGAGCAGCGCAACACGCAGGTCGCCGTCGAGGACGATACCGGTCAGCGTCAGGCTCGACAGGCTGGAGACAGACGCCTGGCCGACCGTACGATCAGGGCTGCGGTCAGGGCTGAATAGCGGGGTTTGCCACGTACCCGCGAGGCTTTCCAGGGTGGCCTCGGGGGCCACCAGCACGGTGGCCGAAGCGTTGGCGCGGGCATCCGGCGCAGGCGCCGGCAACCACTGCGGCGCATCGCCGATGCTGCTGAAGATGCCGACCATCAACAGGCCCAACAGCCCGGCGATGCCAAGCAACAGCCACTCCAGGGGACGCAATGCATTGATCATCGACGCACCTGCGGCGCGGCGGCCGGCTGCAGGTAGCCGCGCACCAACACATGCACAATCAACTGGCCGGCACCGCCAGTGGCAGGTGCGTTCGGCGGGCGCCGGATACTCAGTTCGTCGATGAACAGAAAAGGCCGCTGGTATTCCAGCTCATGCAGAATCGCGGTCAAGGGTTCGATGGCGCAGTTGAGGGTCAGGCTGACTTTGACTTGGCGATAGGGCTCGCTGTCGTCCTGTTCCGGGGTGATGGGCATGCGCTGGGTGAGGCTGCAGCCGCCACCGAGACCGGCGCGGCTGTTGATCAGGTCGGCGATGCGTTGCATCAGGTCCGCCGCGACCGCGCTGGGGTCATCACCGGGCAGCAGGCTGGTGCTGCTGGCCGGGTCCTGGCGGGCTTGCTCCAACTGTTGGCGCACGCTATCGCCCTGGCGCAATACGCCGGCATAACGTTGTTGCTGTTCACGTAAGTGCTCGGCCTGCTCATCCATGGCGCGCAAGGGGCCGGCGAACCAACTGTCGACCAGCAGCCAATAAGCGGCGCCAAGCACCAGAGCCAAGCCGATCAGGGCTGCGCCACGGCGCTCACGGGGTGTCAGTGGTCGGCGCATCGCCTGTCTCCTGGTGCAAGTGGGCGCGCAAGGAAAACTGATCCTTGCCGGTTTGCGCATCGGGTTGAATCACCCCTTCGAACTGGGCGTTTTCCAGGCTGTGACAGGCCTTGATCCGGGTGATCAGGGCACTGGCCTTGGCGCTTTGCCCGGAGAAGGACACGTCGGCGCCGTCGTTGACCTCCAGCTGATCGAGCCAGGTATCGGACGGCAGGCAAGCGGTCAGCTCGTTGAGCAGCGCCGCCAACGGCGGCTGGGCGGCCTTGCGGCGGATCAGGTAGTGGGCGGCGCCACGGGTATTGAGCAGTTGCTGGCGCAGCGCCTGGACCTCGGCGACCTGGGCTTTTTGCTCGCGTACGCTGTGCTGCATGGCGTCGAGCACACGTTGGCGGTCTTCGAGCCAGAGCAGCATCGCTGCAATCAGCAAGGCGCCGCACAGCCACGGCAAACTGCGTTGCAAGCCCTTGCCCTGCGGTCGCTGACGCGGTCGCAACGGTACCGGCAGCAAGTCGATGCCCATGGGCGTGCCTGCGCCTGTGTCCACATCCACCGCATGGGGATGCAAACCCAGGGCCGCGCACTCAGTGAGCATCTGGTCCAGGCGCTCGCGCAGGATCGCTACCAGTGTCACCTGCAAGTGCGTGGGCGTGCGACGCTCCTGACGCGCGACAAAATACAGCTGCTCGGGATCAAACGGGGTAAAGCGGTCCAGTTCATAGCCCACCACCGTGGACAGGTTGCGCGCGGCGGCCGGGGGCAGTTGCAGGGTTTGCATCAGCACCGCGCCGGGCGCCAGCAGCAGCACCTGACGCGCGGGGCCAGGGGGTTTTTCCACGGGCGCGGTCAACGGCCAGCGATAGACCTGCTCGGGGATATCGTCTGGCAGTAACCACACCGGCAGGCAACCACGCAGTTCCTTGAGCCACAGCCGCCACCCCAGTTGCAGCAGGCTGCCGCGCCAGCGTTGCGCGATGGGCTGCGCCAGCAACTGCAGGCGTGCGGATAACTGTTCGTTCATTCTTGCCAACGTAAGACTCGATAAGGTTGTGCGCTGCCTTGCGCGGGACTCAATAAGACCGTGGCTCGCACGTGGGCGTGGTAGCCGCCGGGCCGTTGTGCGCGGCTGCCGATGACCAGCACATCACCGGCGTCGGCGCCCACTGCGCTCTGATGCGTCAGGTTCAGCGCGCGGCGCATCAACGGGCTGGCGAATGCCGGATCAGGCCGGTCCAGCCCACTCCACAGGCTGATCTCGGGCACCAGTGCGCTGTATAGCGCCTGGGTCATGCCCGGCAATTGCCGTACTTCTTCCACCACCCGGAACGGCGCCTGGCCCTGGTTGCGGCGCTGTTCCAGGGCCCTGGCGAGTTGATTGGCCTGGGCCTGGGTCGCGCCGCAGGCCAGGGCCAGGCGGGCGAAATCCGCCACCTCGGCGCTATTCAAATACAACTTGCCGCGCTCGCTGTGCAGGCTCACCTGCAGTTGGGCATCGTCAAACACCAAGCGGATTTCTCGCCCGTCAGCCACCCACTGCTTGCGCTGCAACGGGTCGGCCAGTGCCTGCATGGCCAGCGCCACGCCCGCCTCGGCGGCCAGCACCGCCTGGGTGTGCTGGCGGTGCCAGGCCGCCTGGCGGGTTTCCAGTTGCACCCAGCCGGCCAGGCCGCCCAGCAACAGACTGAGCAGGGCCAGCACCCACAGCACCAGCAACAGCGCGACACCACGCTGATGCCTGATCATTCCGGTGCCCCGCCCGAAAGGTTCAGGCGCAACGCAACCACTTGGGTGACCCACGGCACCGGCCCGTTCACCCGTGCGTCAATGCGCACCGCGTAGGGCAGGCGCTTGCTCCACGGCCACTCGTTGATCCAGCCGGTGGCCTGGCCCTTGGGCGACACGCCGCGATAGCTGAACTGCAGATCCTCAACGTTTTTGAGCAACACCTGCGGTTCGCCGCGCGAGGCCGGCACGCTGACCTGCGCCTGGGGCTCAAAGCGCGCGAACGCCACCTGCAAATCGCGTTTCGCCTCTGGGCCGGTCAACTGCAGGGTGAAGCGCTGAATCCCGCCACCGAGCACCCCTGGCAAGGTCGCGACAAACTGCATGCGCTGCGCGCTGCCGGCGAAAAAGCCATCCGTCTGGCTGTCGTCCTCGGTGACATCCAGGGGCAACGCCTCACTGATGGCGGTGCGCAAAAACTGTTGCGCGGCGCGCATTTCATCCAGGCTGACCGTGTAGCGCTGCGCCTTGAGCACCGCACGATTGGCGCCCAGCAACGCGCCGCCGACCAGCGCCAGCAGCACCCCAAGCAAACTGAGCACGATCATGATCTCGAGCAAGGTAAAGCCCTGCTGATGCTGTCTCATAGACCTGCCCTGTCACTGGCCGCGCGCAGCTTCAAGGTACTGAAACTGGCGTGGCGCGGACCTTCGCTGACGCTGAGGTCCAGGCGAAACAAGTGTGGCTGACCGATGCGCGTGGGTTGCAGGGCGATGCGCAGTTGCCAGTCGATGCCGTCCAACTGGCCGCTGCGCACACCGGCCACCAGAGGCCCCGACGCTTCCTGATCCATCACACTGACGGCGGCATGACTAAGCCGGTCGCTGTGGGCCACCTGCAATAACGAACGCGCGCTTTGGCCGAAAGCAACCAGCAGCACGCTGCTGCAAATCGCCATGAGCGTCAGCGCGGCGAGCATCTCCAGCAGCGTGAAACCGCTTTGGCGTTTCATGGCAGCGCCTTGGACTGCACGCTGCCGGTCAGCCAACCGATATCGATGCGCCAACGCCGGCTCCCATTGGCCAATAACAGGTTGCCGCCGGTGGAACTGCCATCGGGGTAGAACTCAACCGCAGAGCCTGCGTGCTCAGCGGTGTGCAGGGTCACTTGCAGACCGGCCGGCCAGTGTTTCAACGGCCGGCCCGGCGCCTGGAAGCTCAGCGCACGCAGGTCAAACAGGGTTCTTTCGGTGCGGCCGCTGATGATCGCCCGTGCCCGCGTGCTGCGCAACGCTTCGACCATCTGCCCGACGGCCTGACGCTCTGTCGCGGCGCGCAAGCCTTGCTGCAGACCAAACCCTACCAACCCGGCCGCGATGCTGATCAAGACGATCACCACCAGCATTTCCAGCAAGGTAAAGCCGCGTTGGGGGCTGATCATGGTCGCGGGTTATTCCCAGTTGCCCAGGTCGGCGCTGTAGCCTTCGCCACCGGGCTGGCCGTCCTGACCGTAGAAGATCAGGTCAAAGGCGCCGTGTTCACCGGGGAAGCGATAACCAAAGGCATGGCCGAACGGGTCTTTGAGGTCGGACGGCTTGGCGTACGGCCCGGCCCAGCCGGCGCTGTTGCCGGGCTTGTCGACCAGTTGTTGCAGGGTCTTGGGCGGCGAGCCAACGTCCAGTCCGTAGCTTTCGATTTTCATGCTCAGGCTGGCCAGTTGCGCCTTGCCCGCGCCGTATTTGCCCTTGTCCACGTTGCCGCCGACCTGACGCACCACGATGGTGGCGACGATGCCCAGCAGTACGATCACCGCGAGCATTTCCAACAGGGTAAAACCGCCCTGGCGGCGGGCGGGCTTGAATCGGGTATGGCGCATAGGTGTGGATCCTTGAGGGTTCATATATTGCTGGTCAGGCTCATCAGCGGCAGCATGATCGCCAGCATGATCACCGCCACCAGCACCGCCATGATCACGGTCAGCGACGGCACCAGCGCGGCGAGCAGGCGGTCGATGCCGCGTTTGGCTTCGACGTCGAACACGTCGGCGACCTTGAGCAGCATGCTGTCGAGTTCGCCGGCCTGTTCGCCGACTTCAATCATTTGCAGGGCGAGGTCAGGCAGCAGCGGCTGCGCGCCAAACGCGCTGGCCAGGGTGCCGCCGCCCTTGACGGATTCGGCGGCCTGGGCAACTTGCGCCTGCAGGGCGCGGTTGGTGCAGACCTGTCGGGCAATGACCAAGGCTTGCAGCAGCGCCACGCCGTTGCTGAGCAAGGTGCCCAGGGTGCGCGCCAGACGGGCGGCTTCGACTCGCTGCAGCAGCGGCCCGATGAGGCGTATACCGAGGATACGGCGGTCATGTTTTTCCCGGCGTTGGGGGTCACGCAGGCGTGCGGCGAGTGCCCAGATCGTCACGATCAAGCCCGCCAGCACGGCCAGGCCATAGGCACCGAGGAATTGGCCGAGCGCCAGAATCACTTCGGTGATCAGCGGGATGGGCACGCCCAGGTCCTTGAAGATCGGCACGAACTGCGGCACCACGTAAGCCAGCAACAGGGCCAGCGAACCGAGCACGCCCACCACCAGGAATGCCGGATAGATCAGGGCATTGATCACTTCGCCCCTGAGTAACTGGCTGCGTTCCAGATAGTCGCTGAGCTGGCGCAGGGTGTCTTCCAGCGCGCCACCCGCCTCGCCGGCACGCACCATGCTCAGGTATAACGGCGAGAACTGGCTGCCTTCCTCTTCCAGCGCCTTGGACAAGGGCTGACCGGCCTTTACGTGTTCGCGAATACGTTCAATCAACGCACGGGTTTGCGGCTGGCCGGGCTGCTTGAGCAAAATGCCCAGCGAGCGTTCCAGCGGTTGGCCGGCGCCCAGCAACGTTGCCAATTGCTGGGTGAAACTGACCAGCGCCGCGCCGTTCAATTGACCCCGGCCAAAGGCCTTGCGCAACCCTTGGGCGCCCGCTGCATCGATCTGCAATAACAGCAGACCGCGTTTGTGCAGCGCGGCGACGGCGGCGTCCTGGTCTCGGGCTTCCAGGGTGCCGTTTTGCGCCTGGCCTTGGCTGTCGAGGGCGCGGTATTTGAACAGACTCACGCCCCCTCCCCACGGGTGACGCGCAGCACTTCTTCAAGTGACGTGACCCCCTCCACGGCTTGGCGCAGCCCCTCTTCATGCAAGGTGCGCAGGCCACCACGACGGGCCGCCTGCTCCAGGGTCGCGGCGTCGGCCTGGCGCATCAACAGGCCGCGCAGTTCTTCGTTCATCACCAGCAGTTCGGTGATTGCGCTACGGCCATGGTAGCCACCGCCGGGTGCATCGGCGCGGGGCCGGTAGAGCATGATCGGGCGCTGGTCGGTAAACCGGTCCAGGCCGTGTTCGGCGATCAGTTGCGGCGGCGCTTCAAAGGCTTCGCGGGTGGCCGGGTCAAGACGCCGCACCAGGCGCTGGGCCAGGATGCCGTTGACCGTCGAGGCGATCAGGTAGCTTTCGACGCCCATATCCAGCAAGCGCGTGATACTCGCTGCCGCGCTGTTGGTGTGCAGGGTCGACAGCACCAGGTGGCCGGTGAGGGATGATTGGATAGCGATGCGGCAGGTTTCCAGGTCGCGGATTTCGCCGATCATGATCACGTCCGGGTCCTGGCGCACGATGGAGCGCAGCGCGCCGGCAAAATCCAGGCCGATGGCCGGTTTGACCTGGATCTGGTTGATGCCTTCCAGCTGGTACTCCACCGGGTCTTCGACGGTGATGATCTTGCGCTCGGCGGTATTGAGGCGCGACAACGCGGTGTACAGGGTGGTGGTTTTGCCCGAGCCGGTGGGCCCGGTAACGAGCAGGATGCCATGGGGGCGTTCCAACACGTCCAGAAAGGTTTCCAGGCGCTGGCCGTCAAAGCCCAGGCTCTGGAAGTCGAAGCTCACGGTCTGACGATCCAGCAAACGCATGACCACCGATTCGCCGAAACTGGTGGGTACCGTGGACACGCGCAAGTCGAGTTCCTTGCCCTGGATGCGCAGCATGATGCGTCCGTCCTGGGGCAAGCGCCGCTCGGCGATGTCCAGGCGCGCCATGATCTTCACCCGCGAAATCACCGCCGCCGACGAGCTGGACGGCGGCGCCTCGGCTTCGTGCAGCACACCGTCGATGCGGTAGCGCACCTTGAGCTGGTTTTCGAACGGCTCGATATGAATGTCCGAGGCGCGATGTTCCACTGCTCGTTGCAGGATCAGGTTGACCAGGCGAATCACCGGGGCTTCGGAGGCCATGTCCTTGAGGTGCTCGATGTCTTCCAGCGCCCCGCCCTGCTCGTCGAGGTTTTCGATCAGGGTGCCCATGGCCGAGCGGCCCTGGCCGTAGTAGCGCTCGATCAGGGTCTCGACTTCATTGCGCGGACCGATGGCCAACCACACGGGTACGCCACAGGCATAGGCGATGGCCTGGAACGGGTACACCAGCGACGGGTTGGCCGCCAGCACCCGCAGCCCCCCCTGACTCCAGCCCGCGGGCACCACCTGGTAGTGGCGCATGAAGCGTTCGGTCAGCAGGGGCAAGGGGTCCAGCAACGGTGGCGCGGCATCGGCCAGCAACAGCGGTGCGCCGAGCAAATCAGCCCAGGCCCGGGCCAGTTCCACTTCGGAGACCAGCCCCAGCCGAGTGAGCAGGCCGAGCAACTCGGTGTCACCGCCTTCCTGGGACAGGCGTCGGGCGCGCTCCAGGTCAACGGTTTTCAAGCCGGCGTGTTGCATCAGCCACGCGCACACCTGTTCGGTGTGCGGGATGTGCAGTTGGCAGGCGTCGAGGGGTGTTGAGGGGCTGGGCATGGGTCAAAATCTGAGGGGCGATGTGCCAAGGGTCTGTGGGAAACACTTGTGGGAGCGGGCTTGCTCGCGATAGCAATGCACCAGCTGCCGCATGTGCTGGCTGATACACCGCTATCGCGGGCAAGCCCGCTCCCACAGGGGGACCGCACTTCCCGTTAGTTAGAGGTCTTCGGCGTCGCCTGGCTGCTGTTCAGCGGCCGGCCACCCTTGGTGGTTTCGGCCTTCTGCTTTTTAGCCGCCTTGGCATCGTGGGCCTGGGTCAACACCGTGGAATCGGCGGCCCCGGATGTGGCATCAGCGTCCGTGGACTCAGCCGCCATTGCCGCGCCGCTTAGCGCAACGCTCAGTACAAAACCGGCACCCAACAGGGAAATCTTCATCAACGTTCTCCAGATCAAAAACAGCAGATCACTCAAGTGGCGCCTTGAACTCGTTCAAGACCCTACACCAAAGCGTTGTGTATTACAGCCTGTGTAAGGCATGGCACTTTAGAACCACCGAGCAATGCCACTAGTTAGCCACGACTCGACAAATTTTCTTAAACCAATCGACTGGTTGGTTTAGTAATAGTTCCAGAACGTAAGAAATTATTTCTTATTTTACGCAAAAATTAGCTTTCGTTTGACTTATACCCGCAAGAATTGCCTTAATTATGCGGTTTTTACGATTCAAAAATGCTATCAGGCGATATCACATAGGCATCACTCATAACAACAATCAATATAATTATTACACTTTTAAAACTGCGAAATTCGCCAAATAGTTGCAATTAGCCATCGGTTAAAAATTGCGATCACGGGCAACTATTGCCCAGAAAAAAGTGACGAGCGCGCACCGGAAATCGCACTTCTCGGCGCGCCATGTTTACTGAACAGTTGTCGGAGAGACCCATGAATAAACGCAAAATGATCGGTGCCCAGTCGGCGTTCGCCCTGTTGGCGCTGGCCGTGTCCCAGGTGCATGCGGCAACCAGTCCCGCTCTGGATGAGGGCCGCGTGAGCCGCGCGGAAAAGGCCGCGGATAAAACCCTGGCGAAGATGACCATGGAGGAGAAACTCGCCTACATCGGCGGCACCGGTGGTTGGGATGTCAAGCCGCTGACCCAGTATGGCGTCCCACAGATTCACGGCGCCGACGGCGGCGTGGGCGTGCGCTACACCAGCGAAGGTAACGCGCAGGGCGTGGTGTACCCGTCCGGGCCGAACCTGGCCGCCAGCTGGAACCCGCGCCGCGCCATCGACCTGGGCCGGGCCTTGGGCTATGACACCGCCAGCGGTGGTTATCAGTTCGTCACAGGCCCAGGCGTCAACCTGTATCGCATGCCGTACAGCGGTCGCGCGTTTGAGTATCTGTCCGGTGAAGACCCGTTCCTCGGCGCCAGCCTTGCGCCGGCGGTGATCAACGGCATCCAGTCGCGCGGGGTGTGGGCCAACGCCAAGCACTACGCCGCCAATGACCAGGAAAGCAACCGCTTCCACCTTGATGAAATCATCAGCGAGCGCGTGCTGCGCGAGATGACCCTGCCGCCGTTCGAGTCCGCCTCGAAGAACAGCAAGGTCGCGATGATGATGTGCGCGTTCCAGAAGGTGAACGGCGAGTTCGCCTGCCAGAACAAACACCTGATGCGCGACATTCTGAAAACCGAATGGGGCTACCCGGGCTTCGTGCAGAGCGACTACAACGCGGTGGTCAACGGTCTGCCGGCGGCACAGGCCGGCACCGACCTGGACATGATGGGCTACCAGATGAACAGCACGGTGCTCAAGCCGTACCTGGACAGTGGCGAACTGAGCAGCGCGACCATCGATGACAAGGTGCGCCGCATTCTCAAGCAGATCTACCTGTACAAGTTCGACAGCAAGGCGCCGTTGACCAGCCACAACATGAACAGCGCCACCAGTAACCGCGTGGCGCTGAACGCCGCCCGCGAAGGCATCGTGCTGCTGAAGAACCAGAACAGCCTGCTGCCGCTGGACGCGAAGAAGGTCAAGCGCATCGCCGTGGTCGGCACCCTGGCCAAGTACGCGCCGCCCACCGGTTTTGGCAGTGCCAACGTGATGGCCGCCAACTACATCAGTGAACTGAGCGGCCTGCAGCAACTGGCGCCGGGCGCCAAGGTCGAGTTCATCGACGGGCTGTCTTTGGACCCGGCCACCTCCAGCTGGAGCCATGCCGACAGCAATGGCAACCCTGTCAAAGGCCTGAAGACCGAGTTCTTCAGCAACAGCAACTGGTCCGGTGACCCGGCCGCCAGCCGCACCGACGCGCATGTCGACCTCGACTGGTCCACCGACAGCCTGCCGGTGAACGGTGATACCGCCGCCACCTCGATTCGCTATAGCGGCCAGATCACCCCGACCGTCAGCGGTGAACAGGTATTCAAGGTCCGCGCCGACGGTGCGGTGCGCCTTTACGTCAACGGCCAGAAAGTCCTCGACAACGGCGACGGCAAACCGCTGCCGAACAACAGCATCCCGCCGACCATCCCGGTGTTCGCCAAGGTCAATCTGGAGGCCGGTAAACCCGTCGACATCAAGCTGGAATACTCGCGTCGCAACGGCTACCTATCGACCATGGGCGGCCTGGTCGGCGTGCAGATGAGCTGGGCTTCGCTGGTTGCGCCACAGGACCTGGCCAAGTACGACGCGGTATTGGTTGCCGCCGGTAACAGCAATGAATACGAAGGCGAAGGCTTCGACCACAGCTTCGACCTGCCGGAGTACCAGAACCTGCTGATCCAGAGCATCGCCAAGGTCAACCCGAACACCGTGGTCACCCTGCACGGCGGCACCGGCTTGAAGATGAGCGACTGGATCGACCAGGTACCCGCGGCGCTGCACGCGTTCTACCCTGGGCAGAACGGCGGCCAGGCCCTGGCGGAAATCCTGTTGGGCAAGGTCAACCCGTCGGCCAAGCTGCCGATCAGCATCGAGCGCAACATCGAAGACAACCCGATCTACGCGACCTTCCCCAAATTCGACAACCAGGAAACCCTGGCCGAGATGAGCTACAAGGACGACCTGTTCCTGGGCTATCGCGGCTACGAGAAGAAAGGCATCAAGCCGCTCTACCCGTTCGGGTATGGCTTGTCGTACACCACCTTCGGCTACAGCAACATCAAGGTGAGCCCAGGCGTGGCAGTGGCGGATGCGCCGATCAAGGTGTCGTTCGACCTGACCAACACCGGCAAGGTGGCGGGCGCCGAAGTGGCCGAGTTGTACGTGGGCCAGGCCAGCCCGAAAGTCGAGCGTGCGATCAAGGAGCTCAAGGGCTACAAGAAGGTGTTCCTCAAACCTGGCGAGAGCAAGCGCGTGACGATCGAGCTCAACGATCGCTCGCTGGCCTACTACGACGTGGCGAGCAAGCAATGGGTGGTGGATGCGGACAGCTTCAACCTGTCCGTGGGCGCGTCGTCCCAGGATATTCGCCTGAACGCCAAGTTGGTCAACCCATTCCGCCAAGAACTGTCGACCACCACCAGCAACCCGTTGCCGCGCTCGGCGCTCAATTCGACGCTGCGTGACTCGACGGTGAAGACCGGCGGCGTGCTGCACCAGAATGAAGGTGACAGCGGCACCAGCGACGGTGATGGCTATGACATGAGCGATGACAGCAGCCAGGGCAGTGCTGGCGGTAACTGATCCCGGCGCGGTCTAGTGTGGGAGCGGGCTTGCTCGCGAAAGCGGTGTGTCAGTCAGTGCATCTTTGACTGATCTACCGCATTCGCGAGCAAGCCCGCTCCCACATTTGACCGTGTTTACGTTCGAATTCTGATGGCTGCCTCGACCCGCGCAATGTAGGTATCGAACCGCGCCACCAGGTCCACCTGTTCGGGAAAACGCAGCCACTGAATCTGCAGGCCATCCATCATCGCCAGGATTTCTTGCACCAGCCCGGCGATGTCCACGTCACCGCGCACCTCCCCCGCCGCCACCAGGTCGGCAAATTGCGCCTGCATGCGCTGATGAATCGCCGCATAACGGGACTGAAACCACTCCCAGGCCGGATGCGTATCGAGCAGACTTTCCGCATTCAGGATGGTAAAGGCCCGCACTACCCCCGGCGCAGTGGCGTTCGAACGGTTTATCGCCCTCAGGCTGCCCAGCAGACCGGACAGCGATTTCTCGGCCCGCACCTCATCGGCAATCCGCTGGTTAACCTCGTCGCGACGCTGCAACACGCCCATCAATAAGGAAATCTTGCTGGGAAAGTGATGCAACAGGCCGGCAACCGAAATACCCACAATTGCCGCTACCTGGGCCATCGAGGCACTGCTGTAGCCTTCCAGGGAAAACACCTGCAAGGCCGCATCCAGCAACTCTTCACGGCGTTTTTCACCTTTTGGGGCGCGACGGGTCTTGGGGGCGGGTTCTTTCATGGGGGACGTCCTTGTGGGCAGGCTTGCACCGTATCCAAATTGCCCCTGAGCCGCAAATAAAGGATTGAAGAACCCTCAGTGAGCGCGGGTGCTTTTTTCCACCAGGCACATCGGCGTGCCGGCGACCGGCTCCTGCATCACTTGCACCTGAACATCGAACACCTGGCGCATCAACTCGGCACTAATGACTTGCGCCGGCGCACCATCGGCCACCAGCTTGCCGCCGTGCATCACCGCCAGATGGTCGGCGTAGCGACAAGCCTGGTTGATATCGTGGAGCACGGTGATCACGGTCTTGCCTTCAGCGGCCAGTTCGCCCATGAGGTCGAGCAGTTCAACCTGGTGACTGATGTCGAGGTAGGTGGTGGGTTCATCGAGCAACACGATCGGCGCGTTCTGCGCCAACACCATCGCCAACCAGGCGCGCTGGCGCTGGCCGCCGGACAGGTCGGCCAGCGCGCGCTCGGCCAGGTTGTCCAGTTCCAGGCGTTGCATGGCCTGGGTCACGTGGGATTGATCGCTGCCGCTCAAACGTCCCCACAGTGAGTTATGCGGGCTGCGGCCATAGGCGACCAACTGACGCACACTGACGCCCTCCGGCACCGGCAGCACCTGGGGCAGAAACGCGATCTGGCATGCCAGTTGGCGCGCGGACAGGCTGGCGTAGGCCTGGCCATCCAAGGTCAATTCGCCCTGGGTCGGCTTGAGGATGCGCGCAAATGCCTTGAGCAAGGTGGACTTGCCGCAGCCATTGGGACCGATCAACGCGGTGACCTTGCCCGCCGGCGGCGCGAACGACAGGCCCTGCACGATGCGCGTGGCGCCGTAGCCGATGTCGAGCTGCCGTGCGTGGAGAATACTCATGTCATCAGCCCTTGAACCGTGCCAGCAACCAAAGAAAATACGGCGCGCCAATCACCGCCGTGAGCACCCCTGCGGGGATTTCGCTGGGCGCGATCAATGTGCGCCCCAGCGTATCGGCCAGCACCAGCAGCAGCGCGCCGATCAGCATCGCGGCCGGCAGCAGGTACTGGTGATGCCCGCCCACCAGGCGGCGCGCCATGTGTGGCGCGACCAGGCCAATAAAGCCGATGGGCCCGATCACGCCAACGCCCAGGCTGGTGAGCAGCACCGCGCAGGCCATCGCCAGCCCGCGTGTACGGCCAAGCGCGGTGCCGAGGCTGTGGGCCGCTTCATCACCGAGTGCGATCAGGTTCAGCGGCTTGGCCAGGCACAGGCCTGCGGGGACCAGCACCAGGAACGGCAGCACCAGCAGCACATGGTGCCAATTACGGCTCCACAGACTCCCCGTCAAGGCGAGCAAGGCGGTGTTGATATCCAGCGGATGGGACAGGATCAGAAACTCGGTGACGCTGGACAAGGTCACCGCAATCGCCACCCCGGACAATGCAAAGCGCACGCCGGAAAAGCTCACCCCGGTGTTGTACAGCGCCAGCAGCAACGCGCCGCCGGCCCCGCCCAGGCAGGCCACCAGCGGCAGCCAGGCAACCGGCAAGTGCGGCCAGCCGATGATCGCCACGGTCAGCGCCAGACCGGCGCCCTGGGTCACCCCGAGAATTTCCGGCGACGCCAGCGGGTTGCGGATCACGCCCTGCACAATTGCCCCGGCCAGGCCGAAGGCCGCACCGGCGAGGATCGCGATCAGGCTGCGTGGCAGGCGGTGGTTCCACACCTCGAAGTCAAGCGCGTCGTGGGCCAGCAGGCGGTCGAATACGGTACCGGGCGTGAGCCAGAGCGTGCCGGCGCTGAGGCTGATAAACGTTGCCAGCGCCAACAGGCCCAGCAGCAGCCAGAGGCGCAGTCGTGGACGGATCATAGGGCGCGCCTGGCAAGAAACAGGAAAAACGGTGCACCGATCAACGCGGTGACTACACCCGCCGGCGTTTCCACCGGGAAGGCCACCGCGCGGCTGAGCAGGTCGGCGCCCAGCACAATCACAGCGCCCAATGCCGCGCTCAGCGGGACCAGCCAGCGGTAGTCATTACCCAGGAACTGACGAAGGATATTCGGCGCAATCAAGCCGACAAACCCGATCGGCCCTACCGCACAGACACTCGCCCCGACCAGCAACAAACTGGCGATAAACACCTGCAACCGCAGGCTGGCGATGCCCACGCCCAGGGAGCGCGCGGCGTCTTCGCCGAGGTTGATCAGGTTCAAGCGTGGCGCACACCAGAGTGCCCACAACCCGCCAATCAGGGTGCAGGGCCAGAGCAACTGCACCTGCGCGGCGCCGGCATTGGCCAGGGAACCGGCCAGCCAGTTCAGCACGCTTTGCGCCTGCGCCTCGACCAGGATCACCGTGAGCCGGGTCAAGGCCGCACACAGCGCCGCCACCGCAACACCGGCCAATACCAGGCGTCCCTGGGCCGTGGTCGGCGACCAGGCACCGCCGAGGCTGAACACCGTGACCCAGGCCAGCGCGCCGCCCAGGCACGTCATCAGCAACGCGCCACCGGCAAACGGCGGTGCGACCAGGCCGGTCGAAAACAACGCCAATCCCAGCGCCGCGCCAGCGGTCACGCCAAACAGGGACGGCGAGGCCAGGCGGTTGCGCGTGATGCCCTGCATCAACGCGCCGGCCAGGCCCAGGCAGGCGCCGACCAACGCGGCACACACGGCGCGCGGCACACGCAGTTGGGCGACGATATACGCCCGGTTGCCGCCCACGCTGCCTTGATGAATCAGCCCATTCCAGGCGTCCGTCGCCGTGATCGTGAACGGTGACCAGCTCGACAACGAGAGCCAGAACAGCAAGACGCCCAGCACCACAATGCCTGCCGCCGCGAGACCTCGCCCCATGCCTATTGGCTCAGTACGGCTTTACCGCCCTTGAGAATCGCCAAGGCGTCTTCGGCGATCTGCTCCGAGGCCAGCACGCCACGGTTGCGCGCCCAACTGTCGCCATCGACTTCGGCTACATGCTGGTCACGCACGGCGCCGAGCACCTGCCACAGCGGCTGCTTGCTCCAGCTGTCGACGATGCTCGGGCGGCGGTAATGGCCGACCAGCAACCAGCCAGGATCGAGGGCGAGCAATTGCTCCAGGCTGACGAATTCAGTGGGCGCGGCATTGGCGCGTACCGACGGAACGTTCAGGCCGATGGCTTGCAACACACTGCCCGCATAGGAGTCCGGGCCATGCACCGAGAAACTGTCTTCACGGGCGACGCCGAACAACACGCTGGCACCCGCGGGAATCTGTTGTGCGATGGCCTTGAGGTTTTCCCGGTTCTGCTGAATACGCGCCTGCATCTGCGCACTTTTGCCGAGGGCCTTGCCGATCAGCTCGGCGGATTTCAGGCTGCCCTGGTAATCCTCACCGCGCGACGGCAGCAACAGGGTTGGCGCGATACTCGCCAGGTCGTTGTACAACGCCTGGTGGCGGTTGAGGTCGGCGACGATCAGGTCGGGCTTGAGCCGAGCGATTTCCTCGATGCTCGGCTGCGAGCGCAGACCAACGGACGTCCACTGGCCGATGGCTTGGCGCACACGGGGCAATACGCGGTTGGCGTCGCCATCATCGGCAGCGCCGACCGGGGTCACGTCAACGGCGGCCAGACTGTCGAGAAACGAAAACTCCAGTACCACGACACGCTTGGGCGCATCCGGCAGATGCACCGCGTGCTGGCCGTCGTTGAGGTCGATGGGCGCGGCGCTCAGCAGGCTTGAAGACAACGCCAGGAGGCAGGCGGCAAGAGTGGGGATGGAGCGCAGCATTCGCATGACAAGGACCTCGGCGTTAAAGCACCCCAGCGGGACAGGCCGGGGAAAACGGCGGGTACTATTCCATATTGAGGCGGCGTGATCAAAAAACATTCTCATTAACGCCGCACGTGTGGGAGCTGGCTTGCCTGCGATGGCGGTGTGTCTGTGCCAGATTGGGTGGCTGATACACCGCTATCGCAGGCAAGCCAGCTCCCACATTTTTGATCGGTGTACAGCCGTTAGAAGTCGACCGTGGCGGACAGCAGGTAGGTACGCGGCGTGGACAAGGTCAGCCCCGGCTCGCTGTCATCCGACGCACCGGCCGAGCTCCAGTAGCGCTTGTCAGCCAGGTTCTCCACGTTCGCGCGCAGGGTGATGTGTTTGTCATCCACCTTGAAGCCATACCGCGCGCCGAGGTCGAGGCGGTTCCAGGCGTCGATCTGCTTGACGTTGGACTGGTCCAGGTACTGCGAACTGGAATAGATGCCACGGCTGGTCAACGTCAGGCCTTCAAGGCCTGGCACATCCCATTCGGCGCCGAGGTTGACGTTGTATTTGGGGGTCGCCGGCGCGCGGTTGCCGTCGAAGGCGCCATTGGTGGTTTCCTTGAGCTGGCTGTCGATGTACATCACGCCGCCGAGCAACCGCACGCCCTTGAGCGGTTCGCCGAACACGCTGAGTTCCACCCCGTCGTTCTGGCGTTTGCCGTTGGGGCCGAACACGCGCGACGTGGCGTTGGTTTCATAGGCCGGTTGCTTGATCCGGAAGACGGCGGCGGTCACGGCGAACGCGCCGGCGTCGTATTTGGCGCCCACTTCGACCTGGCGGCTGATGAACGGCGGGAAGATCTCGTCTTCGTTGATCGAGGTCGAGGGCGCGATCTTGCCCTGGCTCAGGCCTTCCATGTAGTTGGCGTACAGCGACAATTTATCGGTGGCCTTGAACAGGAGGCCGCCCGATGGCGAGACCTTTTCTTCGTCATAGGCGGTGCGGCCTTTGACGCCATCGCTCCAGTCGTCCACCTTGACCCGCTGCCAGCGCGCACCCAGGGTGAGCAGCAGGCGATCATCGAAAAAACCCAGGGTGTCGGACAAGGCCACGCCGCTGAATTTGTTTTCGGTGTACACCTCGGGATCAAACCGCGTCGGCCGCGAGGGCATCGGCATTTGCACCGGGTTGTAGATGTTGCTCGTGGCTTGCGCATAACGCGCGCCGCCGTTGGTGAAGTCCATGTAGAAGTAGCTGGCGGCCAGGTTGACCTCATGGCTCACCGGCCCGGTATGGAACCAGTTGCGCACGCCTGCGGTGTAGGTGCGCACGTTTTCATCGCGGGTGAAGTCCCGTGGCTGCACGCTGAACGCACCGGCCGCATTGGTCACGGACACGGCGTGACGTAGGAAGTCGTGGTTGCTTTTGCGCGCGCCCACACCGCCGTAGAGCATCAGGTTATCGCTGAGGTCGTACTCACCGTTGACCGTACCAAAGGTGTCGTTGGTGCTGGCCTTGCTCCAGGACTGTGCATAGTTGCGCCGTACATCGTTGGCACTGGGCACCGGCGCCGCGGCCGCCACCTGCACGCGTTCCTGCGGCGCGTCGGTGTCGCGTTCGGTGTGGCCGATATCGGTGGAAAGGCGCAGGCGTTCGCCACGGAAATCCAGGCCCAGCACGGCCATTTCGCGGTCGACGCTCTGGTGGTCCCACTCGGTGTCGCCGGACTGCTTCACGCCGTTGAAGCGGATGCCGAACTTGTTGTCTTCGCCAAAGCGTCGGCCCACGTCCACCGCGCCGCCGGCCTGGCTGTCGGAGGCCCAGTTGCCGGTGAACGAGTTGATGTCCTTGTCGGTGGCGCGCTTGGGCACCACGTTGATCCCGCCGCCCACGCTGCCGCGCGGTGAAATGCCGTTGATCAACTGGGTGGGGCCTTTGAAGATGTCGACGCGGTCGGCCATCTCCATGTCGATGGTGTAGGTCGGCAGCACGCCATACAGGCCGTTGTACGACACATCGCTGTTGAACAGGCTGAAGCCGCGGATGGTGAACTGCTCATAACGCCCACCGGCGGGGTTGGTGGCGCGTACCGCCGGGTCGCTGGCGATCAGGTCGCCCAGGGTGCGGGCCTGCTGGTTTTTCGCCGCATCGGCGGTGTAGGTGGTCATGCTGAACGGCGTTTCCATGAAGTCCCGCGTGCCCAGCAAACCCTGGGAGCCACGGCGCGCTACTTGGCCACCGGCGTAGGTGTCGCCGTCGTACAGCCCGGTAGTGCCCAGAATCGACGTCGGCGCCAGTTCCAGGCTGCTGCCTTCCGGCGCTGGCACCAGCATATAGGCCTGCTCACCCATGGGCTGCAATTGCAGGCCGGAGCCTTGCAGCAAACGGGCAAAGCCCTCCTCCACGCCGTACTCGCCGGACAAACCGCCGCTGCTGCGCCCGCTGACCAGGGCCGGGTCCACCGACAGGTTGACGCCCGCCAGCCCGGCGAACCGGGTAAGTGCCGCGCTCAGGCTGCCGGCCGGCACCTGGTAGCTGCGGCGGGTGGCGGCGTCTTCGGCAACGCTTACGGAGGGGAATAACGGGCTCGCGCTGAGGCTCAGCAGCAGGCTCAACTTCAGCAACGGGCGCAAGCGCAAGGGTCGGACTGCGGGCATGGGAGGAAGCTCTCGATTTTGTTCACTTGCCTGGAATGACAGGCGAGGTGAAAAAAGGGGACAGGCTTCGGCCATTTTTTTTCGATACAGCATAGGTATCTACACAACTTTCAAGAGTTGACAAATCTCCCTGTAGTGAGCGGGCTTGTCCCGCGCTGGGCTGAAGCGGCCCCAATAAGGACACCGTAGTGTTTCAGATGAAACCAGATCGTCTGGTTTGGGGCCGCTTCGCCACCCAGCGCGGGACAAGCCCGCTCACTACAAAGATGTGTAGATACCTTTGGCCATCGCAGGCAAGCCAGCTCCCACATTTTGATCTGCGGTGTTTTGCAGGTCGCGCTCGGCCCGTTTACCACACCGCGATGTGCGAGTCCGCCCTTGGCTCGGTGCCGCCGCACAACACGCCGGTGGCAGGATCGCGCAGGATGATCTGCCCGCGCCCGAAGTCGGTGAGGTCGTTGGCGATCTGCACCTGATGCCCGCGCCGCGCCAGGGCATTGGCCAGGTCGCGGGAAGCGCCCTGTTCGATGCCGACCTTCATGTCGCCCAGCCATTGCCAGCGCGGCGCGTCCAATGCCGCTTGCGGGTTGAGGCCGAAGTCCACCAGGTTCATCACCATCTGCACATGGCCCTGGGGCTGCATGTAGCCGCCCATCACGCCGAACGGGCCGAGCGCCTCGCCGTCTTTGGTGAGGAAGCCGGGGATGATGGTGTGGAAGGTTTTCTTGCCCGGCGCCAGGCAGTTGGCGTGGGCTGGGTCGAGGCTGAACTCATACCCGCGATTCTGCAGCGCGATGCCGCTGTCGGGCAACACCACGCCGGAGCCGCAGCCGTGGTAGTTGCTCTGGATGAACGAGACCATGTTGCCTTCGGCATCCGCCGTGGCCAGGTACACCGTGCCGCTGGCGTGGGGGGCGCCAGGTTTGGGCGGCTGCGCCTGTTCGCCGATCTGGTTGCGGCGGCGGGCGCTGTAGTCATCGCTGAGCAGGTCGGCCACCGCCACGCGCATGTGCAGAGGATCGGTGATGTAGTGCAGGCCGTCGCTGTAGGCGAGCTTCATGGCCTCCAGTTGGCGATGCCAGGTGTGCTGGCTGTCGCGGTGATCGAAGTTGAAACCCTCGAGGATCTTCAGCGCCATCAACGCCACCAGGCCCTGGCCGCTGGGCGGGATTTCCCAGACGTCGACGCCGCGGTAGTTGACGTGGATCGGCTCGACCCACTGGGCACGGTAGTCCTTGAGGTCGCTGGCGCGCAGGTAGCCGCCGCTGGCGCGCGAATGCGCGTCGAGGCGCTCGGCCAGGGCGCCGCGATACAGGCTCTCGCAACGGGTGGCGGCAAGTTCTTCGAGGGTACGCGCCTGGGCCGGGTTGCGGAAAATCTCCCCGGCGCGTGGCGCACGGCCGTCGATCAGGAAGGTGTCGAACCAGGCCTGCAGCACGTCGTCGCGGTGCGGGGCGTATTCACTCAGGGCGATCTGCCATTGATGCGCGACCACCGGCGACACCGGGAACCCCTCGCGCGCCAGGCTGATCGCCGGTTGCAGCAACTCGGCAAACGGCAGCTTGCCGAAGCGTTGCGACAGCTCGGCCCAGGCCGATGGGCAGCCCGGCACTGTGACGGGGGTCCAGCCATACACCGGTATCCGGTCATGCCCCGCCGCCTTGACCGCCTCGATACTCAAGGCGGCCGGCGCGTGGCCGTTGCCGTTGAGGCCGTGCAACTGGCCCTTGCACCAGACCAGGGCAAACGCATCGCCGCCCAGGCCGCAGCCGGTAGGCTCGACGACCGTGAGCGCCGCCGCCGTGGCGATGGCGGCGTCAATCGCGTTACCGCCCTTTTGCATGATTTCGATGCCGGCCTGGGCAGCCAGGGGCTGGGACGCTGCGACCATGCCGCGCTTGGCGAACACAGTTTGGCGCTGCGATGGATAGGGGTATTCGTGAGCGGAGAAATTCAACATGGCAAAGGCTCTTCAAAAAAGGTCATAACACGCGGCTGAGAAAGGCCCGGGTACGTGGGTGGCTGGGGTGGCTGAAAATCTGTTCCGGCGGCCCTTGCTCGATGAGTTCACCCTGGTCGAGCACGACCACGCGATCGGCCACTTCGCGGGCAAAGCCCATTTCGTGGGTGACCACCACCATGGTCATGCCCTCCTCGGCCAGCTGTTTCATCACTTGCAGCACTTCGCCGACAGTTTCCGGGTCGAGGGCGCTGGTGGGTTCGTCGAACAACATCGCCTGGGGCTTCATCGCCAGGGCGCGGGCGATGGCCACCCGTTGTTGCTGGCCGCCGGAAAGCATTGACGGGTAGTGGTTGGCCTTGTCCGTCAGCCCGACCCGCGCCAGCAAACCACGGGCCTGTTCCAAGGCTTCGGCACGCGGCACACCGAGCACCTGGATCGGCGCTTCGATGATGTTTTCCAGCGCGGTCATGTGCGGGAACAGGTTGAAACGCTGGAACACCATGCCGATGTCGCGGCGTTGGCGCGCGATGTTGCGCTCCGAGTCACGCACCAGGCTGCCGTCACTGCGCTCGCGATAACCCATGGCGCGTCCGTTGACGCGAATGCGCCCGCCCTGGATATCTTCGAGCAGGTTGATGCAGCGGATAAAGGTGGTCTTGCCGGAGCCGGAAGCGCCGATCAGCACCACCACTTCGCCACGCCGCACCTGCAGGGAAATACCCTTGAGGATCTGCAAGTGCCCGAACGACTTCTGAACATCCAGCGCTTCGATGATCAGCTCTTCACTTTGGTGCGCCATGGTTAACGTCCCCTCAGCAGTTTCAAGGCGCTGCGACCGAACATGCGGCTGGCGGCGGGCGGCGGCGCGCAGGGCCGGTCGGACTGGCCGAAGCGGTTTTCGAGCCAATGCTGGAAGAAGCCCCACAGGGTAGTCAGCGTCAGGAAGTACAGGGCCACTACCAGATACAGCTCGAACACGCGGAAGGTCGCCGACGTGATCATCTGGGTACTGAGCAGCAGCTCCTGGACACCAATCACACTGACCAGGGTGGTGTTCTTGAGCATGACGTTGAACTCATTGCCCAACGGCGGCACGATCACCCGGAACGCCTGGGGCAGCACGATGCGCCGCATCAGCTTGCCAAACCCCATGCCCAGGGAACGCCCGGCCTCGTATTGCCCCTTGTCCACCGCGCCGATGCCGGCGCGGATGATTTCGGCCATGTACGCGCCTTCATTCAAACCCAGGGCGATGATCGCCGCCTGGATGTTGCCGGGAACGACCAGGCCGAACAGCTCGATATCCTCGAAGCGGAATATCCCCCCAGCGGCCAGGGCGGTGTACAGGAACACGATCTGCACCAGCAGCGGCGTGCCGCGCATCAACCACACATAAAAACGCACCGGCAGGTGCAACAGCGGGTTCTTTGACAAACGCAACAACGCCGCCGCCAACCCCAGCGCGCAGCCCAGCAGCATCGCCGACACCGCGATCAGGCAGGTCAGCCACAGCCCGGTGAGGTACACCCCGCTCGGCTGCAACAGGTACTGCCAGAACACATCCCAATTGAAATTCATCGCGGGTTGCCTCAGTCGAGTGTGTCGCTGCTGACATGCCATTTGTTGAGCAATTGCACATAGCTGCCGTCGCTGCGCATGTCGCTGATGATCTGCTGCACCGCGGCGCCCAGTTGCGAGTCGTCCTTGCGCATGCCCAGGCCGGTGAGGATGCGGCTGAATGCCGGCACGCCTTCCTGGAACAGGTCGGGAGCCATCGCGGCGTAATAGCCGGCGGTTTCCACGGTGGTGCCATAGGCGTCGACCTGGCTGATGCGCAGGGCCTGGAAGGCGTCGGTGTCGGTGTTGTAGACCACCAGTTTCATCAAAGGCTTGCCGGCCTTGGCCAGGCTTTCGTTTTGCGTATCCAGCAGGGTCTTGATGGTGGAGCCGTTGAGCACGGCGACCTTATGCCCGGACAGGTCATCCAGGGTCTTGATGCCTTTGGGATTGCCCTTGGGCACCACCACCGACTGGCTGGAATACATGTAATTGACGATGTCGATCACCTGCCGCCGCTCCGGCTTGTCGAACAGCTGGTCGACGATCATGTCGCATTGCTGGGCGAGCAACGCCGGCACCAGGCCGGAGAACGGAATCACCCGCCACTGCACCTGTTTGTCGCCCAGGCGCTTGGCGATTTCCAGGCCGAGGTCGACGGTGAGCCCGCGCGGTTTCTGCGCTTCGTCGAAAGACACCAGAGGCGGTGAATCCATCCCCGAGCAGTAGGTGAGTTTGTCGACGTTCTTCAGGCGCTCCGGCACCTGGGGTGCGGCGGTGGCCCATTGGGTACAGAGGCCGAGGGAGACAGCCACCAGCAAGGCGCGGTATTTATGCATGACCAGACACTCCAGTTCGTTGGTTGACGGGGCAGGACTCAAAGTCAAAACACAGCAGGTCGTTGTTATTGTTTGGTTTGCAGGAACTGGATCAGCGCCGGCACGGTGCCTTCGATGTGTTCGCGCACGATGGCTTCGGCCCGAGCGGCGTCACCGGCACGAATCGCGTCAAGGATCACCGCGTGTTCCTGGCGCGCGCTGAGGGGTTTCTCGCCGTGCTGCAGCCACAGGCGCATGGGCGCTTCGACCAGCGAATACAGCGCTGAGATCTGCCTCATCAAGCGCGGTCGGGCGCTGAGGCTGCACAGGTATTCATGGAAGGCGCGGTGACGGCTGACCCATGCGGCGCTTTCGTCGCGGTAGTCGTCCATCTCGTCAAGCATGCGTTCCAGGGCGGCCAGTTGGCGCTCACCGATACGCCCGACCGCGACGCGCACGGCCAAGCCTTCGAGGGCGCTGCGCATTTCGAACACTTCATGCAGCTCGTCGATATCCAGGCCGCTGACGATAGCACCGCGATTGGGCCGCAATGTCACCAGACCCTGGGCATCCAGGCGCCGAAAGGCTTCGCGCACCGGCATGCGGCTCATGCCGATCTCGCTGGCGATGTCTTCGGCGATCAGCCGGTCGCCTTTGCGGTAGCGTCCACCGCAAATGGCGTCGAGCAGGAAGTTGTACGCCTCTTCTTCGGCGGTGAGCGGCTGACGGTCAACATAAGCGGGAGCAAATTGCATCGACAGCACCTTTTGAATTTTTGTATCCAATTATCCATAAATGCAAAACAGCAGGATGTGTGCCAGGTAATGCTATGGCGAGCCAAGTGGTTGATTCGGATCAGATAGGTAAAAAGCGCTGATGGCTGTGGCGGAAGGAAGATGTAGGAATTGCTACCAAACGGCTCAGGAAGATGCCCCGTTAGTGGGCAGAAGTAACAGGAACGGGGTTACGCCGCTCCGGTTCGTCTCAAGGCAGTCATAAAGAAGGAACTCAGACGCAAACCACCTGTCCGCTGATACACATATTTACATTTCACTGGACGGTTGGGCCGGATGAAACAGACATCACTCCTTGGCACTGGACCTGCGTGCCATGCTAAACAGGCTTTCTATACGCCCTTCTCGGGGCCATGGCTCTCGACCACACGCCCGCTGGCCGTGCACCCGTTCAATCGCTGCCGGAACATCGAGTCAGGCGCGGTGTTCATCATTGCCTCAGGCCCTTCGGCCAAGTCGTTTCCCATCAAAAAATTTGCGCACGTGCCGATGATCACGATGAATGGCGCTATTTCCATGTTCCGGGATACCGACATAAAGCCTTACTTTTACGCCTGTACGGACCGAAGCTTTTCGGAACAACAGCCGGATTTGTTCAAGCACGCGATGGAGGTCAGCCAGAGCGTAGCGCTTTGGGAAGACCACGCGCGCTCCTCTCGTGCTCGTCCAACCGGACGGCTCTACCCGCTCTCAAAGGCCGAAAGGCCCTCATGGCTGGAATCCGCTCTGGGCAAACGCAGCGCGCTGGTCGTCAATCATTCGTGGCTCCCCGCTCGTAAACGTCCGCTCGGGTTCAGCAAAGACATGAGCGAGGGCTTCTTTGATGCCAGAACCGTGGCGTATCTGGCCATACAGCTGGCCTACCACGTGGGCTTCACCCAGGTCTTCCTGGTGGGGGTTGACTTGGATGAGCGTTCAGGAAGGTTTTACGAAACCGCTGGATCCATACAGTCACCCTGTGGGCTGGATCAGCACTATTGCACCCGCATATTGCCGTCGTTTGAATTGATGTCGCGCAAAGTCATGGGCGATGACTTCATGGTTTACAACCTGTCCGAGGTTTCGAGAATTCCGCACGACGTAGTCCCGCGTGTCACGCTCGCGCAGGTTGAGACCATGCTGGCGTAGCGTTGCGCAGACGCCGTCAGCCAGCCCTTGAGGTGTCCTTGGCAAGCATCGCTTTGGGGATCAACAGGATCAGCACACAGCTGACGAGCAGGCAGCCGCCCAAGACATAGGTGCCGTTGTTCATATCGCCGGTCAGCGTTTGCGCCATGGCCGTAATCATCGAACCGGTGAACCCGGAGAGGTTGCCGATCGCGTTGATCATGCCGATGCCTGCCGCGGCTGCCACACCCGATAAAACCGTGCCCGGCAATGTCCAGAAGATCGGCATCAGGCTCAGCAACCCCGACGCGGAGACGCTGAGGAAGAAAATCGACACCGGCAGGTTATGGGCAAAGATGGCGCTGAAAATCAGCCCGATCCCACCGATGAACGCTGGAATAGCCGCATGCAATCGGCGCTCGCCGGTTTTGTTGGAGTGCCAGGCATTGAGGGTCATAGCCACGATGGCAGTGGAGTAAGGGATGGCCGTGAGCAAGCCAATATGCAAGGTATTGGAAATGCCGGTGGCCTTGATGATCGTCGGCATCCAGAACGCCAACCCGTAGAAGCCAGTGTTGAATGTCAGCAAGATCAGCACCAGCAACCACACACGACCATTGAAGATCACCTCGCGCAGGCTCGAGGCCTTCTGGGTGTTTTCTCGGTCGAGGTTGTTTTTGAGCATGTTCTTTTCTGCCGTCGTCAGCCACTTGGCGTTGTCGATTTTATCGACCAGCAGCGTCACCACGACGACGGCCATGATCAGTGAAGGAATCCCTTCGATAATCAGCATCCACTGCCAGCCCGCCATCCCGTGGACACCCTGCATCGCCGACATCAACCACCCCGACAAGATCCCACCCAGGGTCAGGCTGATCGGCATCGCCATCAGGAAACCTGCCATGACTCGGCTCTGGCGGTGCGTCGGAAACCAGTAGTTGAGGTAGAGAATCACCCCTGGGAAGAAACCCGCTTCGCACACACCCAGCAGGAAGCGCAGCAGGTAAAACATGGTTTCCGATTCGATGTGGAAAAACTTGGCCAGCGGCACGGTAAAGGCTACCGCCATGGAGACAATGCTCCAGCTGATCATGATGCGGGCGATCCAGAGGCGCGCGCCAAAGCGATGGAGGAACAGATTGCTGGGGACCTCGAAGAGGAAATAACCCCAGAAGAAAATGCTCGCACCGAGGGCGTAGACAGTGTTGCTAAATTGCAGGTCATCGAGCATGTCCAGCTTGGCAAAGCCAATATTGACCCTGTCCAGGTACGCCGCCATGTAGCAAAACAGCAGGATTGGCAGGATGCGCAGGATGACTTTGCGGTAGGTACGATCCTCGCGGGTAAGCGCCGCCGAGCCCTCTCCTTCGAGAGGACGCTGAGATACTGATTCCATGTGTTGACCTCAAGGCATGTCGTCATGCCGATTGTTTTTGTTTTAGCTTGCCACCTTGAGCAACCTGGGCTGGCCTAAGCCAATGCGCAGGGAAAGGAATCTGCAAGTGGGTATGTTACCGGTAACATTTTTAGTTTAGCCATGACTTTCGAGGCAAAGCAA
Source organism: Pseudomonas azadiae (assembly GCF_019145355.1). NCBI lineage: Bacteria > Pseudomonadati > Pseudomonadota > Gammaproteobacteria > Pseudomonadales > Pseudomonadaceae > Pseudomonas > Pseudomonas azadiae. The sequence goes on from NZ_JAHSTY010000001.1 coordinate 659,820, forward strand.
GCGGGCTCGATCAAAAAAATTCAGGTGCTTTCGCGCGCCATGATCTGGAATTCGACGACATCGCACGTTTGCGCACGGGGCAGCCCAAGGCGCTGTGCGGCGGCACTGGCTACCAGTAATTCACCGGCGCGACGGCCGATTCGGTAAGGATCAACCGAGACCGTGGTGATGGTCGGCGTGCAATAGCGCGAGACTTCGAAATCACCGAAGCCTGCGATTGCGATGTCGCCGGGCACGCGCCGACCCTGTCGATGGCATTCCATGATGGCTCCGAACGCCGACAGGTCACTGACGCACATCACCGCGTCGGTGTCCGGCCACTTGTCCAGCAGCCGCTTCACGGATTCTCCGCCATGGCTCATGGTGATAGGCGACTCGCCGTACTCCATCACCCTGGGCTGCGCCCCCGCTGCCGCGACTGCCTGCAGGTAGCCTTGCTGGCGTTGCTGGCCACGGTGATCGAGTACCGATGCCCCGCCGATGTAGCCTATGCGCCGATAACCTTGCCGGTGCAGGTGCTCATACAACGCCGCCGCAGCGGCCACGTTACTGAACCCGACCGATTGCTCGATGGGATCGTCTGGAATGTCCCATGTCTCGACAACAGGAACTTGCGCCTGGCGCAGCAGCCTGCGGGTTTCGTCCAAGTGCGCGCTGCCGGTCAACATCACCCCGACCGGTCGATGCCGCAGCAGCGTACGCACCAGCAATGCCTCTTGTTCCAGGTGGTAATCCGTGTCCCCCAGCAGCAGGCACAGGCCGTGCCCGCTGACGGCGTCATTCAGGCCGCGCACGGTGTCGGCAAAGTTCGAGCTGGCCAACGACGGCACCAACGCCACAATAAATTCGGAACGCCCGGTGGCCAGGGTTCCGGCCGACGCATCAGGCAGATAGCCGAGGGTTTCAATCGCTTCATGCACCAACTTTTGGGTGCGCTGCGACACATCGCGACCGGCCAGGACCCGGGAAACCGTCATCTTCGAAACGCCGGCCAGTTTGGCAACATCGGCCATTCGCGGCGGCGTGGTGGTTTTGCCTGAATCCTCGTAACTCATGAACGTCCTGTTTTCCTGAAAATGACCGGCGGACCCTGGGAATCAACGCCTCCAACACGGATGGGAGCTGATTATACATGGGCACCGGATGGCCGACCTCTGCTCGTTACGCACGGAGGCAGCGCCCGCTCGAATAGCGAGATTGGGCCTTTACAAAAATGATGTTACCGGTAACATCGAGGCATTCGAACACCGGTTGATGCTCATTTCTTCATCGTTCCGCGGGTGTTCACTTTCAATCGACATGCTTCTAACAAGAGATAAAACCATGCCTGAAAGCACCCGTGCGCCCCTGCGAAGTCAACAATGGTTTGACGACCCCGATCATGCCGACATGACCGCACTCTACGTTGAACGCTTCATGAACTACGGTATGACGCGCGAGGAGTTGCAATCAGGCCGCCCCATCATTGGTATCGCCCAGACCGGTAGCGATCTGGCGCCGTGCAACCGTCACCACCTCGAACTCTCGCAGCGCACCAAGGCGGGCATTCGCGATGCCGGCGGTATCCCGATGGAGTTCCCGGTGCACCCGATGGCCGAACAAACCCGGCGCCCCACGGCGGCGCTGGATCGCAACCTGGCTTACCTCGGCCTGGTCGAGATTCTGCATGGGTATCCGTTGGATGGCGTGGTGCTGACCACGGGCTGCGACAAGACCACGCCGGCCTGCCTGATGGCGGCGGCGACGGTGGATATTCCAGCGATTGTTTTGTCGGGCGGCCCCATGCTCGATGGGCACCACAAGGGCCAGTTGATCGGCTCCGGCACCGTGCTCTGGCACGCGCGCAACTTGCTGGCCAGCGGTGAAATCGACTACGAAGGCTTCATGGAGATGACCACCGCGGCCTCGCCGTCGATCGGTCACTGCAACACCATGGGCACCGCGCTGTCGATGAATGCACTGGCCGAAGCGCTGGGTATGTCGCTGCCCGGCTGCGCGAGCATTCCGGCGGCCTATCGTGAACGCGGCCAGATGGCCTACGCCACAGGCAAGCGTATCGTCGACATGGTCCGCCAGGATATCCGGCCTTCGCACATCATGACCCGCGAAGCCTTTGAGAACGCCATTGCCGTGGCGTCCGCGCTGGGTGCCTCGACCAACTGCCCGCCGCACCTGATCGCTATCGCACGACACACCGGCGTCGACCTCAGCCTGGAAGACTGGCAACGCGTCGGCGAAGACGTGCCGCTGCTGGTCAACTGCATGCCCGCCGGCAAATACCTGGGTGAAGGTTTCCACCGTGCCGGGGGTGTGCCTGCCGTGATGCACGAACTGAAGAACGCCGGCCGCCTGCATGAAGCATGCGCCACGGTGTCGGGCAAGACCATTGGCGAGATCGTCAGCCACAGCGCCGCCAGCGATACGGATGTGATCCACGCGTATGCCGATCCCTTGATCCAGCGCGCCGGGTTTATTGTATTGAGCGGCAATTTTTTCGACAGCGCCATCATGAAGATGTCGGTAGTCGGCGAAGCCTTCCGTAAAACCTACCTGTCCGAACCCGGCGCGGAGAACAGCTTCGAAGCCCGCGCTATCGTTTTCGAAGGCCCCGAGGACTATCAGGCCCGGATCAACGACCCAGCCCTGGACATCGACGAGCGCTGCATTCTGGTCATTCGGGGCTGCGGCACCGTGGGTTATCCGGGCAGCGCCGAAGTGGTCAACATGGCGCCACCCGCCGCACTGATCAAACGCGGCATCGACTCCCTGCCCTGCCTGGGCGACGGGCGCCAAAGCGGCACCTCGGCCAGCCCGTCGATTCTCAACATGTCGCCTGAAGCCGCGGTGGGCGGCGGGATCGGTTTGCTGCAAACCAATGACCGGCTGCGCGTCGACCTCAATGCGCGCCGGGTCGATCTGCTGGTGGATGACAGCGAAATGGCGCGCCGCCAAGCGGCGTTCAAGCCGTCGATTCCAGCGTCGCAAACGCCGTGGCAGGAACTCTACCGGCAACAGGTTGGCCAACTTTCCACCGGCGGTTGCCTGGAACCCGCGACCTTGCACCTACGCGTCATTGCACGTAGCGGCGACCCACGCCATTCCCACTGATTCGTTCTTTTAGAAAGGGTGATGCCCATGTCCCAGACATCCGCTGTAACGACATTGTCGGGTTTAAACGTTCCGGCTCAAGACCTTGGTAAGGGCACCTGGATCAGCCGCGCCTGGATTCCGGGCGCCAGTGCCGGCCCCGCCGTCGTGCTGCTCAAGGATGCACAGGTCTATGACATCAGCGCCCGGGTGGCGACCGTGTCGGCGCTGCTTGAGCTGGATGACCCGGTGGCTTACCTGCGCAGCCTGCCGCTGGAGGCGCCGTTGATCAGCTTTGACGCGCTGCTCATCAACAGTGATGCATCCGTTCGCGACGAAACACAGCCTTGGTTACTGGCGCCGATCGACCTGCAAGCCGTCAAAGCGGCCGGCGTGACCTTCGCCGCCAGCATGCTTGAGCGAGTGGTCGAAGAGCAGGCCAAGGGCGACCCGGCCAAGGCCGACAGTATTCGTGCGACCCTGGTTGAAAGCATCGGTGCTGATCTCGCAGACATCGTACCGGGCTCGTCACAGGCCGCCGCGCTCAAGGCAGTGCTGATCAGCCAAGGCATGTGGTCGCAGTACCTGGAAGTGGGCATCGGCCCGGATGCCGAGATATTCACCAAGGCTCAGCCGTTGTCAGCGGTGGGTTACGGCTCAGACGTGGGTATCCACCCGAAATCCGGCTGGAACAACCCCGAGCCGGAAGTGGTATTGGCGGTCTCCAGTCGCGGCAAGGTCCAGGGCGCTACGCTGGGGAATGACGTCAACCTGCGCGATTTCGAAGGGCGCAGTGCGCTGCTGCTGTCCAAAGCCAAGGACAACAATGCGTCGACCGCGCTGGGGCCCTTTATCCGGCTGTTCGATGAGTCCTTCGGCATTGAAGATGTGCGTTCGGCGGAAGTTGCATTGCGTGTGGTCGGCCAGGATGGTTTCGTCATGGACGGCAGCAGTTCCATGAACCAGATCAGCCGCGACCCATTGGACCTGGTGGCCCAGACCCTTAACGAAAACCACCAGTACCCGGACGGCTTCGTGCTGTTCCTCGGCACCCTGTTTGCACCCAAGCAGGACCGCGACCTGCCCGGCGCAGGCTTTACCCATAAGGAAGGCGACCTGGTCGCCATCAGCAGCGCCAAGTTCGGCACGCTGGTCAACCGGGTCACCACCAGTGACCGCGCGCCCGCGTGGCAGATGGGTTATCGCGCCCTGCTCGACAACTTGAACGGCCGCGGCTTGGTTGCTGCCGCGATCAAGCCACGCTAGCCACAGTGAGCCTTACCATGAACGCATATAGCGGACACAACTTCATCAATGGCGCGCGCAGCGCCAAAGGTCACACGCAGCTGCACAGTTTCGACGCCACCACGGGTGAGGCACTTGCAGAGGTTTTTATTGAAGCCACTCAAGAGGAAGTGGACGCTGCCGCCCAGGCGGCGGCAACCGCTTACCCAGCGTACCGCACCCTGCCCGCCACTCGACGGGCCGAGTTTCTTGACGCCATCGCCGACGAACTCGACGCCCTGGGCGACGCGTTCATTGCCACGGTCTGCCGCGAAACGGCGCTGCCCGCCGCGCGCATCCAAGGTGAGCGCGCCCGTACCAGCGGTCAAATGCGACTGTTCGCCAAGGTGCTGCGCCGCGGTGATTTCTTCGGTGCGCGTATCGATCGCGCCCTGCCTGACCGTCAGCCCCTGCCCCGTCCCGACTTGCGCCAGTACCACATCGGCATCGGCCCGGTTGCCGTCTTCGGCGCCAGCAATTTCCCCCTGGCCTTCTCCACAGCGGGCGGCGATACCGCCGCTGCGCTCGCGGCGGGTTGCCCGGTGGTCTTCAAGGCCCACCCAGGGCACATGGCCACGGCGGAGTGGGTTGCTACGGCAATCATTCGCGCCGCCGAACAGACCCGAATGCCTGCCGGCGTGTTCAACATGATCTACGGCGGCACGGTCGGTGCCTGGCTGGTGCAACACCCGGCGATCAAGGCGGTAGGTTTCACCGGATCGCTCAAGGGCGGCCGAGCCCTGTGTGACATGGCAGCGGCGCGGCCTGAACCCATCCCGGTATTTGCAGAGATGTCGAGCGTCAATCCGGTACTGGTGCTGCCGGAAGCCCTCAAGGCTCGCGGCGCGCAAATTGCCGCCGAGCTCTGCGCCTCGGTGGTTCAGGGCGCGGGACAGTTCTGCACAAAACCCGGCCTGCTGATCGGCATACGCTCGCCCGAGTTCGATGCGTTTCTCGACGTTCTGACCCAGCAGGTCAACGCTCAGCCGCCACACACCATGCTCAACGCCGGCGGGCTGTGCAATTACTCAGATTGCCTGAGCCGCTTGCATCAGCATCCGCAGATCCACCATCGAGCAGGACAACCTCAAACCGGTAGCCAGGCTCACCCGCAGCTGTTCGAAGCGGACGTCGAACTGCTGCTCAATAACGACGAACTGCTTCAGCACGAGGTGTTCGGCCCGGTGATCGTCGTTGTAGCCGTAGAAGACCGGCAACAGCTGCAGCAGGCACTGCAAGGTCTGCAAGGACAACTCACAGCGACCTTGATCGCCGAACCCGTGGACCTGGAGGGATTCGCCGAGTTGATTCCCGTGCTGGAACTGAAGGCGGGTCGCCTTTTACTCAACGGATACCCGACCGGCGTCGAGGTCTGCGATGCGATGGTGCATGGCGGCCCCTACCCCGCCACCTCGGATGCCCGTGGCTCGTCCGTGGGAACGCTGTCGATCAACCGTTTCCTGCGGCCGATCTGCTTCCAGAATTACCCGGACAGTTTGCTGCCGGATGCGCTGAAAAATGCCAATCCGCTGGGGATTCTGCGCTTGGTGGATGGCGTTGGCACGCACGAGGGTCTGCGTTGATCTCTCAAGTCCTGTACGTGCCATCGGTGATCAAGGCCGGCCTGCCCTTCTACTTTAAAAATCGACCGTAGCGGACAGCTGCAGGGTACGCGGGTAACCCGGCGAAAACGCGCCGTACGAGGCGACGCCTGACCAGTACTCGCGGTCGAATATGTTCTGCACCGTGGCCCGGAAGGTGGTCGGCCGACCTTCGATCTTCGTCGCATAACGTGCGCCGGCATCGAAACGCGTCCAGGCGTCCAGCGCCTGGGTATTGGCCTGATTGACGTATTGGCTGTCGGTATAAATGGCGCCGCCGGTCAGGGTAAATCCTTCCAGCCATGGCGTATCCCATTCGGCCCACAGGTTGGCCTGGACGTCCGGTACACCGACCGGCTTGTTACCGCGGTTGGCGGCCGTGGCCGAATCGGTCAGTTTGCCGTCCAGCAAGGTCACCCCCCCCATCAAGCGCGTACCTGGCGCCACTTCGCCGAACATACTCAATTCGATCCCGCGGTTGCGTTGCTCGGCTTGTACCGAGAACAGGTTATCGGCGCCGATCTCACCGCTCGGTTTTTCGATCTGGAACAGCGCCAGGCTGGTCATGAACGTGCCGTGTTCATATTTCACACCGAGTTCATGCTGCTTGGATTCGTAAGGCGCAAATGTTTCGCCGGCGTTGGCCGCTGTCCCCGGAGCGATGTCACCTTTGCTCAGGCCTTCTACATAGTTGTAGTAGAGGGAAACGTCTTCCCAGGGCTTGATCACCACGCCAACCAGAGGCGTCGTGGCGTTGTCATTGTATTTCGAGCTGACCGAGCCTGCTGCGTTGTAGTTGCGCGATTCGATTGCCTGCCGACGCACGCCAAGGGTCAACTGGAAGCGGTCATCGAGCATGGACAAGGTGTCAGTGAATGCAACGCCGGACAGGTCCGATTCGGAAATGCGCAACACCTTCGGCGTGCCGATGTATTGCTTGGGCACATCGATCGGATGATAGATGTTCGAACGAATGTCAGTGCCGCTGGTAATCCCGCGGGACAACTCATCCTGATACTGCGTCGCCATCAGCGTAGTGGTATGAGTGATCGGGCCGGTGGCGTATGCGCCACGGATACCGACATCGGCCGTCGAACGATCAACGTTGAATTTGTAGTAGCCCGGTGTGTTGCTGGTGTCGCCAGCGTCGTTGAGGATTTTAGGAACCTGATCGGACAGGCGCTTGACGTCTGACTTGCCGCCACCGGCATGGGCAAACACGGTCACCGTATCGCTCAGGTCATATTCGCCACCGAGCAATGCCGACTGCTCCTTGGTATCCGACCAGCCCCATTTCTGCGGCAGGTTGGTGCGGCCATTCGGGGCAGATGGAACATCGACGCCCGGCTCAATGGTGAAGGGTCGCGAAGCGCCCTCCCAGCTTTCTTTCTGGCTGATGTAATCCAGGTTCAGGCGCAAACGCTCACCGCGATAGTCCAGGGCGATGGCACCGATACCCAGGTCCCGGTGTTGATCATCGACGGCGGTATCGCCGCCTTGCAGGTTGCCGTTGAAGCGCACACCAAACTGGTTTTCCGAGCCGAATCGACGACTGAGGTCGAGGTGAGCGCCGACCTGCGAGTCCGAGGCGTAAGAGGTGGTGACCCGTGTCAGGTCTTCGTCGAGCGGACGCTTGGGAACGATGTTGATCACCCCGCCCACGCCGCTGTTCGGCGAGATGCCATACATCAACGCGCCCGGCCCCTTGAGCACTTCGACACGCTCGGCATACTCGGTGAAGACCCGGTAGTTGGGCGCCACGCCGTAGACGCCGTCGAACGCCAGTTCGCCCAGGTTACCTTCGCCGATCGGAAAGCCTCGAATGAAAAACGAATCAACGATGCCGCCCGTCTGACCGGTCGAGCGCACCGAAGGGTCACGCTCCAATGCGTCGGCCACTGTCACTGTCTGCAGGTCGGCCAGGGTCTTGGCGGTGTAGCTGGTGACGCTGAACGGTGTGTCCATCACGTCCTTGTTGCCCATCATGCCGAGCCGGGCCCCGCGCGCGACTTGGCCGCCGGCCAGTACCTCCGGCAATGCGCTCGCACCGTTGTAGCGCGCGTTGATGTTGGTGGGGTCGAGTGTGAGCGTATCGACGCCGTCATCGGCCGGCTTCGCCGTTGGAATATTCGAGGACTGGTCGGCGGCAACATCCTGCTGCCCCGGGCTGGCAGCCCAGGCGCTGGCGCTTCCTGCGACCAGAACAATATTCAACATGGCGGTGCGAATGGCGAGTGTTAGCACGCGCTCACCGCAGGGGCGACTGACAACAGGCATGACGTGAGAATCCTTTTCAACAGAGAAAATGGTAATCACTCCTATTGCCAGTCGATCGGCGGAAAAGTATCACCCTCGATAAAATTATTTTTGGATGGGTCCGCAAGCGCTAGGCGTACAGCCGTTCCAGAGGTATTGCGACCACCGGCAACGCGGGGTCGAACGCATGCCGGGTCGTCTTGTACGGGAAGATTTCTCCCCGGGCGATGGTGTTGAATATCTGCGCTACTTCGAACACCTGCCCTGTCTGCCAATACCGTACGCGCACCCGCGGATCGGTGTAGTCGAGCTGGATGCACGGCACGCGTTTCAAGCCCAGTTGCAGAGCGGCGTTGAGACGGTGATTTCCGTCCATCACGATGCCGCGCGAGCGTTCGACGATGATCGGCTCCAGCCAATGTCCAGCGCGAGCGATAGCCTCACGCAACAGCGTCACATTGGCCGGGTCGACTTGCTCCGACTGCAGCACCTGGCACAATGGCCGCAACGCAATCTGATAGGCGTATTCCATGGTGATCTCCTGTTTCGCCAAGGGTTCAGCTGGCATCGGCGTGGACAATGGGCGCGTGCAGGCGGGCAAGCTCGAGCAGACGCTGGGCATGCTCAATCAATGGCAAATCGACCATCTCACCGTCCACCTGCACGGCATGACTGCCCGTGGCCACGGCTCTCATCACCCGATCAGCCCAGGCCAACTGACGAGAGTCCGGCAGGAAAGCGCGCTGCACCGTGGACAGTTGCGAGGGATGGATGCACAGCTTGGCGCCGAAGCCCAGTGAACGCGCGTAGTGCGAGCCCTTGTCAACGACCGCCAAATCGTTGATTGCGGGCGTGACCCCGTCGATTGGCGACGGCAGATCGGCAGTGCGCGAAGCCAGTACGATGCGGCTGCGGGCGAACAGAAATGCCTCGGGTATCTGGCTGCAGTTGATATCGAGGGAAAAATCCAGCGAACCGAACGCCAGCCGCGCCACGCCCGGGATCGCCGCAATCGACTCGACCTGCTGCAGGCCTTTGGCGGTCTCGATGATCGCGACGACCTTCAGTCCCGTCCGCCACGCCAGCAAATGTTCGACCGTTCGGCCCAGGGCCTGGGGACATTCGGCCTTGGGCAGGAAAATCCCGTCGCAACGCTCGGGGTAGCGCATGTCATTGAGCCATCTCAGGTCCTGACGGAACAGCGCGCTGCTGACGCTGTTGAGGCGGATGTAACGCTCGCAGGCAACGCTCGGGGTAGCCTCTTGCCAAGCCCAGATGGCAGCTCGGGCGGCGGGTTTGCTGTCCGGGTGCACGGCGTCTTCAAGGTCGAGAATGATCGCGTCCGGCCCCGCTTCGACGGCTTTTACAAAGCGCTCGGGACGATTACCCGGCACGAACAGGTAGCTGATGGCGAGTGGGGTTTTGCTGCTGAGTAGATCCAATTGCATGGCGTTGCTCCTTGGCGTGAACCATTCGTGGTTTCTGAACATTTTCCGGCCCCTTCCGAGGCAGGTTTCTCTGCGGGTTCAGGGCTTCTCGCAACAACCCTTAATTTCTTATTGTTCAATGAATTAAGGGGCGTTTTTTATTTCAGGGCGAACGCTTTCTTGAGCGTGTAAATACACGACCATTGATTCGCCTTCCGAAGGTCTTTATTCGAAAATATTTGAAAACCTTACTTGATAATCGTTCCTGTTCGCAATATTGTTCACGCCACCAAGAGACACTAGCTCCGTTTAAGAACGGATATTCAGCACATGGGATAAGTACCTGTCAGTGATGGCACTTCAATGCCCACCACTGATCGTTTTTGGCGGATTGGCCACCCATTAGACGGCCAATCTGAACGCTATTAAAAACCTTATGGAATGGGGTTTTCATGCAGTTATTTCATGAAGTATTTATGACAGGCGGCATCACGAATCCAACTTCAGATAGTGCCTGGCATCCGCCTCCTATTGCTGTAAGCCTTGTGTGTAACGCGTAAAACACCGGCAACTGAGCGATCGCGCTTAGTTACATACATCATTGGCTGCGTTATTTTCGACGCCAGGGGCCAGCTATGCCTATAACAAATTCACCGACGGCCGAACCCTTAACTGAAGTTCATCAGCCCGCCATGTTAAAGCCGCTTATCGACCCTGTAATTTCCAAGCTTATCAATAACCTCCCAGACAAACTTATAGCGCTTATCAAACAACATGGCTCACCCTTGAATCTGGTTTGGCCCCATGCGCTTGAGTCAAATACACAAGCCTTGCTCGCGGTATTGAAACAGTACAGCGTGCCTCATACGATTTTCTATGGCGCCAAGGCCAACAAGTCTCAAAGCCTGCTCGTAGCGGCGGCAAATTCGGGGGTCGGCGTCGATGTGTCGAGCGTCCACGAGCTGCAGGCAGCGCTCCGAGCCGGTACACCTGGAGCCAGGATTTGCGCCACCGGACCGGCCAAAACCGCTGTTTTTCATCAAGCACTGGTTAGCACAGGCTCGCTGATCAGCATCGACTCGCTGGAAGAATTCGAACATCTGCACGATGTGATCGAAGCACAGCCTATTGCGACCAAAGCCAGGGTTTTACTGCGTTACAGACCGAAAGAAAGTCCGCAGAGCCGCTTCGGCATGAGTTCGCAAGACTTGCTCGAAGGCCTCCAACGGCTGACAAAACACACTGATATTTTTCACTTTGAGGGTTTTCATTTTCATCTGGGCGGCTATGGGGTCGAATCCCGCGCACAAGCATTGCGTGAAATCAGCGGGTTCGTGGAGGCAGCTCGGGAAATGGGCTTGAATCCGCAGATGATCGATATCGGTGGCGGCTTGCCGATACGTTATGTCGAGCCGCAGATATATGCGCAGTTCCTACAGAACGATAATAAGCCAAGCCATTATTACAACCAGAAAGTTCCCGAGGCTTATTATCCTTACGGCAGCGACCTGACAGCCCCGCAATGGTTGGCGTTATTGCTCGACGCCGAGCACTCACCCGGAGTGTCCATCGCCACCTATTTAAAGCTGCAGAATATAACACTGGCCCTGGAGCCCGGCCGGAGTCTTGTCGATCAAGCGGCCATTTCATTGTTTCGCGTCACCCGCACCAAGCAACTTGCTTTCAACAAAACCGTCATTTTTGTTGAAGGCAGCAGTTTCAGTGCATGCGAAACATGGTTCGCCTCAGAGTACCTGCTTGATCCGATCCTGATCAGCTCGCAACAACCGCCCCACACCCCAATTCAAGCGTATATCGCCGGCCATAGTTGCCTGGACGATGACGTCATTACTTATCGTCTTATCAATTTTTCAACGACACCCCGAACGGGCGATGTATTGATTTATGTGAATACCGCCGGTTACCAGATGGACTTGCTGGAAAACGAGTTTCATCGCCACCCCCTGCCCCGGCGGTTGACGGCGAGTTGTTGTACGCAAGGTCACTACGCGTTTTCACCGGACTACTAAAAGGGAACCATTGAAATGATCTTAAACAAAGTCTCGGAGCTTATTGGTAATACACCGATGTTGGGCATTGACGTTCCGGATACCAACGCCCGGCTGTTATTGAAAATTGAAAAGAACAATCCCGGTGGCAGTATCAAGGATCGCATGGCGCGCAACATGGTGCTGGCCGCGCTCAAGTCCGGTCGCCTGAAACCCGGTGGGGTGGTGGTCGAATCGTCGTCCGGCAATACCGGAATTGGCCTGGCCATGACGGCGGTGGAATTCGGTCTGCATTTTATTGCCGTGGTCGATCATCACGCCGCCCAGGACAAGATCGCCGTGATGAAGGCGCTCGGTGCCGACATTCGCTTTGTCAAAGGCAGCTATCGCGAGGATGAAGTCGCAGTGGTCGAGCGCCAACGAATGGCGGCGGAGCTGGCCAGCGAGATTCCCGGCGCCGTGTTCATGAATCAGTCGGATAACGCGGCCAATGCGGGTGGCTACAGTGATTTCGTGCGCGAAACCATCGCCCAGGCTGAAGGCGTCATCGGTGCTTATGTCGGCTGCGTCGGCACGGGCGGTTCGATGACCGGCATCGCCCGCGGCTTGAAACTGCATGATCCCAACATCGTGACCGTCGCGGTAGAACCGGCCGGCTCGATCGTCTTCGGCCATCCCGGCTACCCCTACTACCAATCGGGCACCGGTACGCCGGCCGGCGACACCGTGGGTCTGGTGCTCGATTACAGCTGCATCGATCTGGGTGTGCAGGTCACCGACTCCCAGGCGTTCGAAACCGCCCGCTATATCGCCCGCCATCTGGCGTTACTGGTCGGCGGCTCGACCGGCGGTGCCATTTTCAAGGCATTGGAACTGATCCACAAAGGCGTGCTGACCGGCAACGTGGTCGTGCCGATTGCCGACGGCGGCGAAAAATACCTGCATACGGTGTTCGATGATCAATGGCTGCAGGAACGCGACCTGATCGACCCCAGCATCGCACCACAACTGGAAACCTGGCTGGGCAGGACCCACTGGCAGGAGTCAGTTTCCGCGCCGCTGCAACTGAGCGTCGCATGACCCACCCTTCACACAGGAACGCCTCTCGATGAATCTGTTGAAAGTCGCCATTTGTGGTGGTGGCAGGACCGGCCATCTCAACGCCATCCTGTTCAAACAGCTGCCCAATGTTCAGGTTTCGATGCTCACCCGTAATCCGGAGATCATCGAACAGCACGCCCGCCACACGCCGATGCAGGCTTTGTTGCCCGACGGCTTAACCTTGACTGCTCGACTGGACCGGGTGACCGCCGACGCGCAAGCAGCGATTGAAGATGCCGACATCGTCATCATTACCGTACCCGCCCACGTCCGCCCACAAACCCTGCAGGCCATCGTGCCGCATCTGAGCGCGAACAAACCGGTGTACATCGGCGCTATTCCGGGCTTCTGCGGTTTCGACTGGCTGGCCGAAGCCATCCTGCCCGATCGCCCGAACCTGGTGATCTGGGGCATGAAAGACGTCCCCCATACCGCATTCGAGCTGACGCCGGGACGCTCGATCAAAATGGGCGGAGGCAAGAGCCAGCTGTATGTGGCGACCCATTCCCGCGAGTCGCAGGCGTCCCGTCAGCAATTGCAGGGCATTCTGGCCCGCTTGTACGGCCCGTGCGTGAGCATGCTCGACCACTACCTGGAAATCACCCTGACCCCGGGTAACCCGATCATGCACAGCTCGGTGATCTACGGGCTGATCGGACCTTATGGCCAGTGGCACCGCAAGATTTTCCCGCAACGCATGTGCTGGTGGTCCGAGTGTCCGGAGCTGGGTGCCTACTTCCTCGAACGCATGGATCAGGAAAGCCAGGCGCTGTGCGCGGTGATCAGCCAGCGCCTGGGCATCGACCTGTCCTCGGTCAAATCCTTGAAACAGGAAATCGTCGAGGCCTACGGTGACCAGATCCGCGACCAGAGCAGCATGCTGTCGATTCTGCGCACCAATCAGGCCTACAACAATATTCTCGCACCGATGGTGCCGGCCGCCGACAACCGCGCCGGCTACGTCATCGAGCGCGAGAGCCGCGCCTTCAATGAAGACATCGCCTATGGGCTGGTGCTGCTAGTGGAAATGGCCAAGCGCTTCGACCTTAAGGTGCCCTACATCGAGGAAGTCTTGCAGTGGAGCATTGCCTACATGCAAGGCCTGCGCGACTCGGCGCTCGACTACTTCCCACGCCACTGGCCACGCGCGGCAAACGCCGCGGCTTGATCTCTTCAATTCAATTCCGACGAGCAGACCGCTGATATGGACGACTTCAAGACACTGATTGCCTACTCCCGCAAAAATGCCATGCGACGCTTGATTCGCTGCCTTTTCGCGGAAAATATTCTCGACCGTTCGGCCCTGGTTTTTTCCGCCGAAGGTGACCAGGCCAGCTACCCACTCAAGGGCAGCCGCGCCCACCTGGTTTTTTCCGACATAGCCAAAGGCCCTGCCGACACCGTGGTCCATGACGGTGACGTGGTGCTGGTCACTGACGAAGGCGTACGCCAGGTCATCACCAGCCATCAGGACATGCTCGATGTGCTGCGCGACAGCTTCGACTTCGCCCCCACTGATGAGGGTATGAGCGGGCTCAAGGCCGACATGGAAAACAGCCTGACCAACGACGCACATGCCCGCCAACATCGCCAGCAATGGAACGCCCGGCTGCAAAAAGCCGCCAGGGATCAGGGGCTCGATAGCCTCACCGACTACCTGCGCCAGCATCTCAAGACCAAGGATGCTGCGATCTTGCTCGACCAGTGGGGTTCGCTGGAAGGCCATCCGTATTACCCGACATGGAAGGCGCGCCCTGGCTTGACTGATGAGGAGGTCGAGCAACTCTCGCCGGAGTTCAACGCACAGGTCCCCCTGCGTATCGCGGCGTTGCGAGCCGATCATGCAAAGAGCGAAAGCATGCCGCACGTGAGCGACTACCGCACCTGGTTCGCCGAGAATTTTCCGGCCCAATGGGTGCAATGGAAAGCCTCGCTCAACAGCAAGGGCCTGGATGAAAATCAGTGGCTGCCATTGCCGATCCATAGCTGGCATTTGCAGGCCTATGTGCTGGAAAACTTCGCGGCGGAAATCGAAAACGGCATCCTGATCATCGACGGACCGGATATTCCAACCCTGCCGACCATGTCGTACCGCACGATGATGCCGGCGCTGGACGAATGCGCGCCGTTGATCAAGCTGCCCATTGCCGTGTGGATGACCAGCGAACTGCGCAGCCTGCAAGCCAAGTCGATTCACATGGGACCGCGCATCAGCGCGGTGATCGAAAAAATACTGGAGACCGAAAACGGCTTCGACCAGCGCCTGGAAATCTTCCCGGAAGAAATCGGCGTGCGTTACAGGAACGCGATCACTCAAGACGATCATCCCGGCCGTCATCTGTCAGTGGTCTATCGCGCGAGTCAGCCAGCGTTCGAACGCAGCGACGATTGCCTGCCGATTACCGTGGCGTCATTGTTCACTCGATTACCGGGTAGCGGTCGGCCGCTGTTCACCGAACTGATCGAGCGTGATGGCGTGCGAGCGGATGCCGCACACGTTGAAAACTGGTTCCGCGACTATGCCAGGGTGGTCACCCACCCGGTGGTGGCGATCTATTTGTTGTATGGCGTTGCACTTGAAGCCCACCAGCAAAACACCATGGTGCTGTTTTCCTCCGATGGCAAAGCACGTAGTCTGCTGATCCGCGATTTTGGCGACGGCCGCACGTATGCGCCACTGCTGGAAGGACGCGGCTACAGCCTGGCGCCGCATGTGCAGCCGGGTATTCTACCGACGGTGTTCGCAGGCGACATTGAACCGGTGCGCATGTTCGTGCTTGACGCGGCGTTCCTCACCCACCTGCATGAAATCGCCCTTTGGCTGACCAAGGAGTATGGGTTGAACAACACGCGGCTGTGGCAGATATTGCGCGAGGAAACCGACCTTGCGTTCGAAGCCGTGCGCGACCGCGTCGAACCCGCGCTGTGGGAAACCGAGCACAAGGCGTTCGTGGAAGATCCATGGCCGACCCGGTCGTTGCTGCGCATGCATCTGATGCAGTACTCCAACTATCGTTTGCAACACACCCTGTCCAACCCGCTCGCCAGCGTTTAACCGAGGTCGTCCCATGTCCCATGCAGGTGTCATCCAGGGTTCGAGGGTACGAATCCTGATTTATCTTCTGTTTGCGATCCAGTTGGTGTCCATGGGCGCAATGGAGATGAGCGGGCCGTTCTGGCCTGTCCATCTGCGTGGGCTGACCTCTTCGGAGTCGGTGTTCAGCTTCGCCAGCATCGCCGTGTACGTCGGGCCGATGCTCGGCATTATTCTGACCAGTGCATTCTGGGGCCGTATCGGCGATCGATATGGCCATAAGTTGATGATGATCCGCGCCCTCGCCGGCTTGTCGTTGACCCAGCTTGGGCTGGCCCTTTTCAGCGATATCTGGGTCATTTTGATCCTGCGTTTTCTGCAAGGCGCGTTCGCCGGCTACATCGCCCCGGCGCAGGCTTACGGCGTGAGTATCGAAGCGCCTTCGCGGCGAGCCCGGCTTTTCGCGATCCTGCAAATTTCGACCAACGTCGGCTCCTTGCTGGGCGCAGTCGTGGGCGGGTTGATCCTCGATTACGCGACGTTCTTCTGGATCAACATTATCGCGTCGGCATTGTGTGCGCTGTGCACCGTGATCGCGGCCGTGACCCTGCCGGATGTACCGCCAGTGCAGAAAGCACCGAGGGCGGACAAGGCAACGCCGGCGAGCCGATCAGGCAATATCTGGCAAGGCTCCCCGTTACTGTCGCTGCTCGGCGTGATGGGCATTCTGCTGTTGGCGCGAATGCTGCCGCAGACCTCTTTTTCGTTGTACGTCAGTTCGGTATTTGCCGTCAGCAACTCGGTGGTCGGCCTGTGCTACGGCTTGCTGGCGCTGGGTTTCATTCTTTCGGCCACGGCGTGGTCGCGTTATTTCGAACACCGCACTCAACAGCAAACCCTGCAGCGCATGACCTACGTGGTGATCGGCTGCATCGCCCTCACGGCTGTGGCCGGGGTCACGCGTAATCCTGTGGTGTTTGTCGTTGCCTACTTCATATGGGGCGTGCTGTTGGGGGCTACCACACCGGTGCTGATGGCCCTGATCTCGAAAACCGCCGATAGCTCGCAACAGGGCCATGTACTGGGGATTGCCCAAGGCACCGCGCAATTCGCCTCGATTGCCGGCATCTCGGCCGGCGGTTTGCTTAGCCAGGTCTATGGCTTGCAGTACACCTACCTGTTCGTTTGCCTGGCCTACGTGGTGGCGCTGATACCGATTGCTGCGTTGCACTACTGGCCTGCGGCTATGCAACCGAGTCATGCCCCACCCGGGGATTGAGTAAGGAGCTTGCCTTTGAACATTGAACAACTGCGCGCCGACACGCCCGCTGTCGCGCAACTGATCCACTTCAACAATGCCGGCGCGGCGCTGATGCCCGCACCAGTGATCGCCACCATGACTCGCCACATTCAGCGTGAAGCAACATTTGGCGGATATGAAGCAGCCGGCCAGCAGGCGGTTGAACTGGAAAACGTCTATAGCGCCATCAGTCGCCTGGTCAACGCACGGCCCGATGAGATTGCGGTGATCGAAAACGCCACCCGCGCCTGGGACATGGCCTTTTATTCGTTGCCGTTGAAAACCGGCGACGTGGTGCTGACCTCGACCACCGAATACGCCGGCAACTACATTCCCTATCTGCAACTCAAGCACAAGCGTGGCATCGAGATACGCACCATTCCCAATGATGAACAGGGCCAGGTGTCGCTGTCGGCCTTAAAGGAGATGCTGGACGACGATCGCGTTGCGCTGATCTCCCTGCCGGTGATCGCCACCAATGGCGGACCGGTGCAGCCCATTGAGCAGATCGGCGCCCTTGCCCGCACGGCCGGCGTGCTGTTTCTGCTCGATGCCTGCCAGGGCGTCGGGCAGATGCCCATCGACGTGAAGAAAATCGGTTGTCACATGCTCGCGGCCACCAGCCGTAAATACTTGCGTGGCCCGCGTGGAATGGGATTTTTGTATGTCGAGAGAGCGCTGTGCCAGAACCTGGAGCCGGCCTTTCTCGACCTGCATGCCGCGTCCCTGCTGACGGCCGACGCGTACAGGATCCGCGCTGATGCACGCCGTTTCGAGAACTGGGAATGCAACGTCGCGGCGAAGCTGGGCCTCGGCGCGGCGGTCGAGTATGCCCTTGCGCAAGGCATCGAGCCGATGTGGCAACGCATTCAACAACTGGCCGGGTACCTGCGCGGGCAACTGGCGCAGATTCCGGGCATCACGCCACGTGACCTGGGCCTTCAGCAGTCAGGCATCGTGACCTTTACGCATCGGGACAGCAGCGCCGAGCAGGTTCAACAGTGGCTGGCCGGTCAGGAAAAACGCATCAATGTCAGCACCTCTACAGCCCGCTCAACCCTGCTGGACATGCAGAACCGGAACTTGCTCGAGGTCAGCCGCGCCTCTGTGCATGCTTACAACACCGAGGCGGAAATCGACACGATGATCGCCGCATTACGCGGTTTGCCAAATGCCTGAACAGGACACCAATCTGCGCTTGCGTCGTAGCCGGGTTGTAAACTAGCATTAGGAATACTTCTCAATTGCATGAAAATCTGCAGCCATGAGCGAATCCCTTCCAGCGAATAGCGACAACCACCTGCGCGTGATCGAAGCCCTGTACAGCGGCCATCATGGCTGGCTGTACGCGACGCTACGAAAAAAACTGGGGAACGCCATGGATGCGGCGGATCTGGCGCAGGACACTTTCACGCGCATCCTTGCCTCTCAGGTCACCGTCATTGAGCAACCGCGTGCCTATTTAACCTGTGTGGCCAAGGGCATTCTGGTCAACTGGTACCAGCGCAAGGCACTGGAACGCGCCTATCTGGACGCCCTCGCCCATTTGCCCGAGCCGCAAGTGCCTTCGCCGGAATTGCGTTTCATGGTGCTGGAAACCCTGCACGAAATCGACGCGATGCTCGACGCGCTGCCGCCGCTGGTCAAAAAGGCCTTTCTGCTGTCCCAGATAAGCGGCTTGAAATACGCCGACGTCGCCGAGCAGTTGGGTGTTTCGCTGATCACTGTCAAACGCTACATGAAGCAAGCCTTCGTGCAATGCCTGTTGCTGGTGGAGTGAATGCTCACTCGCGGCCATGAGCCGCACCTCGGTCATCAGGCCCTGGAAGAAGCCGCCGACTGGTTGATCCGCATGACTGAGGGCGAGCTCAATGAGACCGAACGCGGCGAATGGGAATGCTGGAAACTCAGCACGCCCGAGCGTGGTCGTGCATGGGCGCGCGCGCAATTATTGCAGACCAAACTCGGCGGACTGCCACCGTCATTGGCGATGTCGGCACTCGACCGCCCAGGCAGCCCGGAGCGGCGCGCGGCACTGGGTAAACTGGCGATGATGCTGGCGATCCTGCCGGCCGGCTGGGGCAGCTGGAAGCTGGCAGAAACCCAGCAATGGTCGGCCGACTATCGCACCGCAGTGGGCCAGCAACGCGAGCTGACCCTGGCCGACGGTTCAACAATCACCCTGAACACCGACACGTCGATCGACGTGCTGTTCGACACCAACCAACGGCTCATTCACCTGCGCGAAGGCGAAATACTGGTACAGACCGCTGCGGACATCGCCCCTCTGGTTCGGCCTTTTCTGATCAGCACCCGGCAGGGCCGCATGCAAGCGCTGGGCACGCGTTTCAGCGTGCGCGAGCTGCAATCGCGTACTCACCTTGCCGTGCTCGAAGGCGCGGTGAAAGTCGAGCTGGCCGAAAATCGCCAGACCACGCCGCTGATCATCAGTGCCGGTCAGCGCACGGACTTCACTTGCGACACCTTTGGCCAGGTCACCGCCGCCGACCGCTATGTCGGCGCCTGGGCCCAAGGCATGCTGATGGCCGACAACATGCGCCTGGCCGACTTCGTCGCCGAGTTCACGCGCTATCGCCGCGGTTTTGTGCGCTTCGATCCGGCGCTCGCCAATCTGCGTATTTCCGGCGCCTACCCGATCAGAGACAGCCAGCGCACCTTGAACATGCTGGCGCAAACCTACCCGATCCTCGTCAGCGGCCGCCTGAATGGCTACTGGGTCATGCTGTCCCCCGCCTGAGTCAGAAAAAATCGCCGTACAGGTGATACTTTTTTTGCGGTCGACTGGCTATTAGGGAGAAGCACCTTACCGTCCTGTTTATAGGTCCATCCATTCATGCTCGCTGCACGCCGCCTGCGCCCGGATCACCACTTCACATCAGCTATTCGCGGCGCGTTGCTAAGCCTTGTCCTGATCGGTGCCGTCTGCCCGTTCGCCTTGGCCGCCGTGCCAGTGCAATTGGACTCGGTTGCGATCCGGGCCTACAACATTCCCGCCGGGCCGCTGGGTGCGACCCTGTCGAGCTTTGCCGTGGGCGCCGGCATAGCCCTGTCGTTCCAGCCCTCATTGACCGAAGGGTTGAGCAGTCCCGCGCTGACCGGCAATTACACCACACAGGAAGCGGTCAATCGCTTGCTGGCCGGCAGTGGCCTGGACATGGTGTCGCGCAGCGACGGCACCTACACCCTGGTGCAACGCCGAGTGACGCTGGATGAGACTACGGTCATCGGCACCGGCAAGCGCCTCGATACCCTGCAAGAGGTGTATGCCGGTGGCCAAGTCGCCAACGGCGGGCGTCTGGGCATTCTCGGCAATACGGACGTGATGGACGCGCCGTTCAGCGTCAGCACCTACACCTCGGCGCTGATCAGGGATCAACAGGCCGTCACTGTCGGCGATGTACTGGAGCGTGATTCATCCGTACGCTCCACCGGTCAGGCCGGGGGAATCGTCGATTCGTTCTTCATTCGTGGTTTTCCAGTCGGCGAAGGCAACCTCGGTGAGCTGGCCTTCGACGGTGTGTACGGTGTGGCGCCCAACTACCGGGTTTTTACCGAATACGCCGAGCGTATCGAACTGGTCAAAGGCCCCGGCGCCCTGCTCTATGGCATGTCCCCCAACAGCGCGGTCGGCGGCGTGATCAACGTGGTGCCCAAGCGCTCGCTCGACGAAGACCTGACCCGATTCACCGCCAGTTACGCCATGAACACCCAGCTCGGCGGGCACCTTGATATCAGTCGACGTTTCGGCGACGAGCGCCGCTTCGGCGTGCGCATCAACGGCAGGACGCAACAGGGCGATACGGTGATCGACGATCAATCGCGTCACGTCAATATCGGTGCGATCTCGCTCGACTATCAGGGCGACCGCCTGCGCACCAGCCTCGACTGGCTCAACCAGAAAGAAAGTTTCGACGCCGCTTCGCGACCCTTTTTGATCGACTCGGGCGTGGACATTCCGGCCGCCGCCAACGGCCGCACCAACGTCAGCCAGGCGTGGGGCTGGTCGCAAACCCGTGACAAGTCAGCGCTGTTCAGCGGCGAATACGACCTCAACGATGCATTGACGGTTTTCGTTCACGCCGGCGGCGGCAAATCCGATGTCGCGCGGATGTCCGACCAGACGCCAACCCTCATCAACTCGGCCGGCGATACCTCTTCGATTCCCGGCTATTATAAATTCGAAGTCGAGCGCTACACCCTCGACACCGGTGCGCGCCTGAGCTTCGACACCGGGCCGATCAGTCACCGCACCACCGTACAGATCAGTCGTTATCGCGATGTGTTATCGCGCGGGATCATTTCCGGCGCGCCGATCCTGTCGAATATTTATCACCCGATAGACCGGCCGAAACCTGACATCCCCAAGCCAGATACGCCAAAAGTGTCTGAAAGCGAGCTGACCGGCGTGGCGCTGGCAGACACCCTGTCGGTGTTCGATGATCGGGTCCAACTGACCCTCGGCATGCGCAAACAGAAGATCAAATCCGACAATTACAACGCGGCCGGTGCGGTCACCGCGTCCTACGACGACGGTCGGACTACCCCGCTGTTCGGTGCAGTGCTCAAACCCTGGGAGCATGTTTCGTTCTATTACAACTACATCGAAGGCTTGAGCAAGGGCGATATTGCGCCCTCGACCGCTTCCAACGCCGGTGAGATCTTCGCCCCTTACGTTTCCCGTCAGCACGAACTCGGCGTCAAGGCCGACTACGGCACCTTCACCTCCACCCTCAGCCTGTTTCAGATCACCAAGCCCAGCGGCGAACTGGCCTCCGGCGCGTTTTCGGTGCAGGGCGAACAGCGCAACCGTGGCCTGGAGCTGAATGTATTCGGCGAAGTGACCCCCGGCACTCGATTACTCGGTGGCGTGACCCTGCTCAATGCCGAACTGACCCAATCCGGCGTGGCCGCCAACCGTGGCAATAAACCCGTCGGCGTACCCGAAATCCAGGCTAACCTGTGGGCCGAATGGGACGCCACCTGGCTGGAAGGCCTGACGCTGACCGGTGGTGCCATTCACACCGGTAGCCAATATGTGAACCAGGCCAACACGCAAAAACTGGATGACTGGACCCGCTTCGATGTTGGCGCACGTTACAGCACTCGCATCGATGACCGACCGACCACGTTTCGCGCCACCGTGCAGAACGTGTTCGACCACGCGTACTGGTCGGGCGTCGCCTCTTATGGCGCGTTCTCGCAAGGCGCACCGCGCACCTTATTACTGTCGGCGACTGTCGACTTCTGAAACGCTCAGCCGGCGAACGGTGTGAGCCGTTGACCGACCTGACTTTTGCAAAGGCTTTGACCATGGTGATTTTCGATCGACGCAGACGCGCTTTTTCTGCGTTGTTACTGGCAGGACTGCTGAGCCTGTTCGCGCTGGCGCCGCGCAACGCCCACGCCACCGAGACGGATTCGGCCCGCACTGAAGTGACCGATTTGCTGGGGCGCAAAGTGAAGGTGCATCTGCCCGTCAGGCGAGTCATCCTTGGTGAGGGCCGGCAACTGTATCTGGTCGCCGCGCTGGACACCTCAAACCCGATCGAACGCATCGTCGGCTGGCGCAAGGACCTGATCCAATCGGACCCGGATACCTATAACGCCTACCTGCGCAAATTTCCCGACATCGCCAAAATCCCTACCTTCGGCGGCTTTGAAGACGGCACTTTTGATATCGAACAGGCGATCTCGCAGCGCCCGGACGTGATCATCCTCAACATCGAGGCGCAATACGCCACCGAAGATGCGCGTTACATCGAAAAACTCGACGCCCTCGGCATCCCGGTGGTGTACGTCGATTTTCGTAACAACCCGATGAAAAATACCGAGCCGACCATGCGCCTGTTCGGCCAATTGTTTGGCCAGGAGCAACGCGCCGAAGCCTTTATAGATTTCCGCAATCAGCAGATTCATCGCGTCACCGATGTGATCGAAAAACAGCACCCGCCCAGGCCGAACGTGTTCATCGAGCGCATCGGCGGCTATACCGACGATTGCTGCTTGAGTTTCGGCAACGAAAATTTTGGCCTGTTTGTCGATATGGCCGGCGGAAACAACATCGCGCGCCGGATCATTCCAACCACGTTCGGCCAGTTGAACCCCGAGCAAGTCATCGTCGCCAATCCGGAGCACGTCGTGGTCACCACCGCCAACTGGGAAGCCTTTGCTCCCGGTGGGCATTGGGTCGGCGTCGGCCCTGGCGCAGACATGGCCGAGGCCCGAAAAAAACTGGCGTGGTATACGCAGCGACCGGCCTACGCAGGCATCAAGGCTCAGGACAACCAGGCCTTCCGCGCCATCTGGCATCAGTTCTATAACAGCCCCTACCAGTTCGTGGCCATTCAGCAGTTGGCGAAATGGTTTCACCCGGAGCTGTTTACCGATCTGGATCCGGATGCCTCATTTCGCGAATTGCATGAGCGTTTTCTGCCAGTGCCGTATGAGTCGGGCTATTTCGTCAGCCTGCGCAAACCCGAGGTCAAGCCATGAACACCCTGACCGATGCCGTGGTGCTACCGCGCGAAACCTATCGCCGACTGGTGCTGCGTAAACGCCTGATCCTTGCGGGGCTGGTCGTTCTGCTGTTGTGCAGCGTGCTGCTCGACCTGGCTCTGGGACCTGCGCGCTACAGCCTCAGTGAAGTGCTCGGCGCGTTGTTTTCGCCGGACAGTGCGTCGCCACAAGTGCGTGTGGTGATGTGGGATATCCGTTTGCCGGTGGCGTTGATGGCAGTCGCGGTCGGCGCGGCATTGTCGCTGGCCGGCGCGCAGATGCAGACGATCCTCAACAACCCGTTGGCGAGCCCGTTCACGCTCGGGATTTCCGCCGCCGCCAGTTTCGGTGCGGCGCTCGGCCTGGCATTCGGTGTCGCGCTGTTCCCGCTGGCTGCGCAGTTCATGGTGCCGCTCAACGCCTTCATCATGGCCATGCTCTCGGCGCTATTGATTCACTTTCTGAGCATGCGCCGTGGCGTCACCGCCGAAACCATCGTGCTGCTCGGCATCGCGCTGGTGTTTACCTTCAATGCGCTGTTGGCGCTGGTACAGTTCTTCGCCACCGAGCAAGCCGTGGCGGCCGTGGTGTTCTGGACCATGGGCAGCCTGACCAAAGCCACCTGGCCGAAACTCGGAGTGGTCTGCCTGGTGATCCTGATCACCCTACCGGTCTTTGCCAAACGAGCCTGGGCCCTGACCGCCCTGCGTCTGGGCGACGACAAGGCTGCCAGTTTCGGTATCAACGTACGCAGCCTGCGCTTTCAGACACTGATCATGGTCAGCCTGCTGGCCTCGTTTCCGGTGGCATTCGTCGGCACCATTGGCTTTATCGGGCTGGTCGGCCCGCACATTGCCCGCATGTTGATCGGCGAAGACCAGCGCTTCTTCCTGCCAGCCTCGTTGCTCACCGGCTCGCTGATTCTTTCGGCCAGCTCCGTGGTCAGTAAAACACTGATCCCTGGCGCAATCTTCCCCATCGGCGTGGTCACCTCGCTGATCGGTGTGCCGTTCTTCATATCTCTGATTCTCGGCGGGAAGAAAAACTCATGGTGAAGCTACAACTGGACAACCTCGGCGCCCGTTATGGCCAACGCGAGATTATTCGTGGTGTATCGACGACGATGTTTTTCGGCGGTCAGGTGGTCGCCGTGGTCGGCCCCAATGCGGCGGGCAAATCGACTCTGTTCAAACGCATGGCCGGGCTGATCGACGGCCCCGGCCAAGTGATTTTGCAGGACTCCAAAAAAGGCCCGACGGGCATCAGCTACATGCCCCAAGGTCTGAACGCCAACGCGCGATTGACGGTGTACGAGTCGGTGCTGCTGGCGCGCAAGCAACTCACGCCGGGCTGGGTGGTTCACGATGACGAGCTGAAACTGGTTGACGAGATTCTTGAGGCGATGAGCATTACCGATCTGTCATTGCGCAACCTCGGGGAACTCAGCGGCGGTCAGCAACAATTGGTGTCCATCGCGCAAACCCTCGTGCGCGAACCCGAAATCCTGCTGATGGACGAACCCACCAGCGCCTTGGACATGCATCGCCAAGTACAGGTATTGACCTTCATGCGCACGCTGGCACGCCAACGCGAGGTCATCGTGTTTATCGCGATCCATGACCTGAACCAGGCACTGCGCTTTGCCGACCAGGTCCTGGTGATTGCTGACGGTACCACTCAGGGGAGTGGGCTTAGTGGTGAAGTCATTACTGAACAGATGCTGCGTAAGGTCTATAAGGTTCAGGCGCGTATCGAGCAATGCAGCCGTGGGCTGCGGCATATACTTATTGATGATGTGGGGTGATTGGCAGGGAGCTGGCGCGCGGGACTCTTAACGATCAAGCGTTTAGTCAGTAAGCGTGGCCAACACCTTTCCGTCTCTGCGCTGCACGATGGTCTCAGGCGCCAGCGGCTGTGAGCCGTCGACGCCCGGAGGTGGGGTTATCAACCAGGCACCCGGGTAGTCCTCCCGGACATACCGCGGATTGAAGCGGATAGCGCTTGCCGCCGCATAACGGCGCTCTGCGAGTGTCGCAACGTTCGCAAGCACCGCACTTCTGACTTCATAGAGTTTTCGCTCTGCGTCGAGGGCAATAGTGGCATCCGCAAGCTCGAAATGATCGATCCGCACGGGCACGTGTTCCGGCATATCAAGAACCCACCGGTCGGAATCTACAAATCCATCGACATAGACATTGCCGGTCGAAGCCCTGAGCAACGTGCCTCCGGGCAAGGTGATGCCATCGACTACATTGCCATCGGCAAGCTTACAGTTGCTGAATGCCGATACGCCGCCATCAGGCTTGAGTTCAAACTCCACCGGTTGCAGCGCATCACACCGCCAGCCGTTCTGCATCGTCGTGCCGTCGCCGGTTATCCGCATGTTCTCTGGCGTAAAGCCCACAGTTTCGTATTTTTCGTTGGTTTGAATCGCGATGTAGCGGGCTACCTCGACGGCATCGATATCGACCATACGCACAGGGCTCGGAAACACAGCTCGTTTGAAGGATTCCCGTTGATCCGCAACGGCCAATTCGAGTTTCGTGCCTTTGGGCATGTCGATCTGGCCAAGGCGCATCGGCTCTGCCAATTCCGGAAAATAGCTTGCCGCTCTCTCCCGTTCATAGCTACGCATCTGGAGATAAAAATCCGCGAACTGCCACAGGGTAAAAAGTGCACACGCGGTGATGAGCGTGTAGGGCAGTAGGACGGGGCGGCGCCAGCGACCTGTGGCATATCGAACCACCAGCCGTATCGTCCACCCTAACCAGAAAAGCGTCGCGGCGAAGAAAAGGGCAAGGTAAAGCAGTTGTTCGACGGAGGGCAGTGCAACCGGGATCATGCGAGCCAAACTTCCTTAATGGGTGATGGGTTTGAACGCACCTACGAGACAAAAAGGGCGAGCCCTTATACTACGCGCCAATCTCACTCGCATGCTGCGTCGGCAGGCACGTGAGGACGTCTTTCAAATACGCATACCGGCTCAACTGGCCACGGTTCGTGGCTCCATTTTCAACGACAACCTGCGTGTTGGCCCAAGGGATATGAAGGCCATTACCGCGAAGGGCCCGAGGAGAAGAGCGAACTGTTTACCCAAAATATACGTAATGCCCCATACGATGAGCATAATGGAAAAATGTCTATCTGGACCAGCAGACCTGGTTCCTCCCAAGCGAAAACGTCAAAGGCACCCGTGGCAAGAAACAAGACCACCATGCCTTCCTCTCTCCCTTCGCCCTGCGTTTCTTTCAAAACTCAAAACCCTGACGGGAGACTCAGAATGGTGCTTTCCGAACAATCTGGATATTCCAGGTGCTCGACCATGACAACTCGCCCGCCACGACTGTCACTGATTTGAACTCATCTATAGTCCGACGAACAATTGAAGCCCCCTCTCATTGAGGGGAAATCACCTGACTTGAAGAGCAGGAAAGTTGAACCCCTCCTCAACGATGACAAAAATCTCATCAAGCACATCCGAATAGAGCGCAGAGGAGGATCTTTTTTTCCAGAGGTCATGGGCCGCTGTGTGGGCGTAATCCAACGCCCATGCGACGACGCTCGGACGAATGTCATTCTCTGCATCCACCCCCATTCTCCCGGCGATAAGGGCAACAATCGAATCTCGACGATTTACCCCATTTTGCAGAGTTTTTGCACGAATCAGAGGGTGACTTCTCAACAGTTCCTGAAGCGTCATGAAACGATCCGCATCAAAACCATACGATCCCTTCTCACAACTCCTGACGACATCTACAGCGGCATGCCTCAAGGCCGTCACAACCGGTTCGTGGGGAGGACGCTCACCAAGCGCAGCGATGAACTCCTGATGCTCCGCTTCTTGATAATCCAGGACGACATCCTCCTTGCAGGAGAAATATCGGAAAAATGTACGAGCGGAGACATCCACTTTTTCGGTGATGTCCTCCACTCGTGTTTCATCAAATCCCTTCTCAGCGAAAAGCTCATAAGCCGCTGAAATAAGGGCATCGCGCAACATGAGCTTCTTGCGCTCACGTCTGCCTACCTCTTCTTTTTCCGCCACGCGTCTGTTTCCTCGATTAGGTCAACTCACGGTACCCGACCAAACATTATTACCATCAAATGACAATTGCGCAATTTTAATAAAATACATAACAAGAAATATGCCTATTGACTTATTTTGTCACTCGGTGACATTATTCGCCCGCCTTCTCATTTGGTAGAAGTGGACGTAAGACAAATCTGACAATCGTGTCAGCTGCTCTCCGCTTTCTGCCGCTTAAATCATCTAAAGGGAGTTAGATCGCGATGAACAGTGCCGTAGACGAAAAACAATCCGCCTCGCACACAGCTCAGCTGCTTAATCCGTTTGAGCGTGATATCTGGTTTGAATCGCAAAAAGCCCCTCACAGCCACCAGTTCACCGTGGCTTTGTGCGTTTGTCTGCCAGGATTGATCGACGTGGAAAGGTTGAAATTCGTCGCTGAAAACGTTCTGCGATCTGAGCCCGCTTGCTTCAAGACGTACCATGACAACGATGGTCATCCGACGGTACGACAAACATCGTGCAAGATCGTCGCAGAGCTATTTGAGTTCACCGACGAATCCGGCTCGGCGGCTTTTTACGAAGAATGGTCCCGCCACTCATGGAATCTCTCCCACGCTCCGCTGATTGAGGCGGCTATCGGGCAGGTTGGTACCTCGGTGATGCTCATGATCCGAGCCCATCACATCGTGGTCGACAGTTGGGCATTGGACGTACTGTCCAGAAAGATTTTGAACGTTTTCGAAGGAAGGGAAGCACTTCCTCAATCGAGCCTTCACGATTACGTTGAGCACCACGCCGCAAAAACTCCTTCCCTGCACAGTGCAGCGCTTCATCAGGCAATCCTTGAGGTAGCTGGCACAGTCAAGGATGTGAACCCCATACTTTTTTCGAAGTCCGGTCCGAAGCTCTCCTCATCCCAGCGCTATCGTCGTACATTCACGATCTCGGCCGAAGACGTTCAGCACGCCCTGGATATCGGCATGACGCCCTTCATGACCGTTTCCGCCTCATTGGCGGTGTTGCTGTCATGCCAATATGGCAGCGAGCATTTTTTGCTTGGGGTGCCCTTCCTCAATCGGGGCGAAGCTGACATCACCGCCGTCACCCAAAGAGCCAACACGCTTCCCGTCAGCATTCAAGTCAGCCACGCTCACACGCTTCGAGACGTTGCGGTTTCACTCAAGCGACAGGTCAGCTTTATCAAGGAAAGAGAGTCCATTCCCTTTGGGCAACTGGTCTCTGAAATCGCGCGTTCTGGCCACAATCGACAACTGTTCGATGCGACGGTTTCATACCTACGCTACCCGCAGTCAGATGAAGGTGTGCCGTCGTCGACTCACAAAAGCACCGCCCACGTTCACGCACAAGACGCGGTGGCCATTCACTTGCATACCTACGGAAAAAACGCCGACGTATGTGGGGAAATTTGCCTCAACAGCGCGGCGTTCGATTCAGAGTGCCACGCATCAGTGTTTCTCGACGCGTTCCTTCAGTTGATGGATAGCTTCCTGCCCCAACTGGACAAACCATTGGACCAGGTCAGCCTGCTGACTTATGAGCAGGCTGAAACACTCCGGGCCTTCGAGGAAGGACCCACCAAGTCTTACAGTGAAAAAGACACCGTCATATCGCTTTTTCGAGCGCAGGCAGCACGAACCCCCTACAACATAGCGTTGCGTGACCACGACCATAAAACCTTCACCTATGCCGAGTTGGACAATTGGTCCTCGGCGATCGCCACAGAACTGGAAAACCAAGGCGTAGGCCCGGGTGATGTCGTTGCGGTATCAATGGTCAGGTCGCCACAACTCATGGCAGCGATCTTCGCCGTACTGAAAACGGGTGCGGCTTACCTGCCAATCGATAGCGAATATCCCGCAGACCGTATTCAGTACATGCTTGAGGATAGCAACGCGAAACGGGTGATCACCAACCTGCCTCAGGTCATGAGCAGTGATGATCTGCGCAGGTTCGATCTCGACGTACTCCCCTTCGAGCTGGCGCGCGAAGTCAATTATGTCAGCAAGGCTCGCCCTCAGGATCCCGCCTATATCATCTATACGTCGGGCTCGACCGGCAGACCGAAAGGCGTCGTGATTGAACATCACTCGGTTATCAATCGCCTGGAATGGATGCAAGAGATTCATCCGCTCGCCAGTAACGATGTGATCCTGCAAAAGACCCCTATCTCGTTCGATGTTTCAGTGTGGGAGCTTTTTTGGTGGAGTATGATGGGGGCGTCGGTGGCCCTGTTGGAGCAAGGGGCTCAGCGAGATCCTCGCGCGCTGATTAGAGCCATCAGCGATCACAACGTTACGGTGGCCCATTTCGTTCCTTCGATGTTTGAACCCTACATCCAGGCGCTGGCAGACGATCGAGAACAACTGCTCAGCGTACAGAGCCTGCGCTGCCTGTTTACCAGCGGCGAGGCGCTCTCCCCTGCCGTCGTGAATAAATTCCGCAAACTGTTCACTGGCGATACCCAGCCGCCCAGGTTGATCAACTTATATGGTCCGACCGAGGCGACCGTAGATGTCACTTGGTATGAGCTGGACCTGCTGGACCACTCGGACATTGATGAAGTGCCAATTGGTTACCCCATCAACAACACGTCAATACGTATCGTCTCCCAACATGGTGTCAGGCAGCTCGTCAACGTACCTGGAGAACTGCAAATCGGCGGCGTGCAGTTGGCAAGAGGCTACCTGAATCGCCCGGAACTTACGGCAGAACGCTTCATTACCGATCCGGAGGATGGGCGTCGCTGGTACCGAACCGGAGATCTCGCCGCGTGGGCAAACGACGGTTCTATTCTGTATATGGGAAGGATGGACGGCCAGGTAAAGATCCGCGGAAACCGTATTGAATTGGGCGAAATCAAGAACACGCTGCTCAATTTGCCAAACATTTTGAATGCCGAAGTCGTCGTTGAGCAGGACGATAAGCGAGGCAACCATTTGGTGGCACTGTTCGTCAGTCGCATACCACAAACCGAGCGCTCATTGCGTGAGAAAATGGCTAACGCGCTTCCGGCGTTCATGCTTCCTTCCCGGTTCGTAGCCCTTGACCATATCCCACTCACCCCCAATGGAAAGTTCGACCGTGGCCAAGCATTAGCGATGGCCAATACCACTCAAACTACCACACCAAAAGCAGAGTTGAGTGTGACAGAGCGCCTGGTCAGCGATATCTGGGGCGGCATTCTCGGTCAGAGGGACATTATTGCAGAGGACGATTTCTACTCCATCGGGGGCGACTCAATTCTGATGCTGAAGGTACGCTCGGAATTGGAGAAGCACGGATATGACGCCAACTTGTCCGATCTGAGTGACCACACCACGGTTCGAGAACTGGGGCGCTTCCTGGAACTTACCGCAGACAACGTGGCCCTGCCCAAGGCGGCACTGAGTGCATTTGAGCTGGTGACTGACAATGAGCGCAAGCGCCTTGCAGAATTGGCCGTAGACGCCTATCCGATTTCACAACTGCAACTGGGGCTCCTCTTCCATAGCCGAGAGCAAGAACAAAGCCGGGTCTACAAAGACGTTTTCCGTTACACCCTGAAAATGGACTGGTCTGAACAGAAGTTCCGCGAAGCCCTGCAAGGTTTAATCCAGCGCCACCCGGCATTGCGTACAACGTTCAACATCGGCGAATACTCCACCCCGCTTCAGCTTATTCACAAGGACCTGTCGGTAGACGAGGTTCTGGCCGTCAATACGCCGCTGGCAAACGTCTATGAGCAGGAAATAGCCAAGCATATGCAGGCGTGGTCCGCGCACAACTATTCGTTTGCCACAGGGCCACTGTTCAACGTAGCCGTTTTCATTAACGAATCAGGCGCTCCTCTGGACCTGGTGCTCAGCTTCCATCATGCAATCCTTGACGGAGGTAGCGTCGCGAACCTGATTCGCGAACTGCTCCTCTGTTATGCGAGGGGTAATGATGAAGGCCTGGGTTATCCCACCCACGATTTACCGAACCCATCGCTGTTTGTTCAGGACGAACTCGCTGCAATAAATAGTAGCGAGCATCGAGCCTACTGGAAGGGCCATCTGGAAGGCGCTACCAACACCCTGCCGATTGGACTCGCGGCGCACCTTGAGCGCGCGGACAGCGGGATGTTCTCGTACCGATTTTTTGTTGAACCCGCTCTTGATGACGCATTGGTGCAACTGGCAAAACGCTCTCACCTGCCCATCAAGACGTTCTACCTGGCTGCCCATTGTTCGGCGATAGCGTCAATGAGCAATACGAGAGACGTGCTAACCGGTGTTGTGACCCACGCACGCCCAGAGATCCGGCACGCAGAACACCTTCTCGGATTGTTTCTGAACACATTGCCGTTGCGAGTCAACCTGGCCGAAGTCAGCGCTCAACAACTGGTTGAGTCAATCTTCAGACACGAGAAGGCGAGCCACCGTCATCGTCGATTCCCGTTGAGTGAAATTCAGACAGACAATGCAGGCGTATCCATAAGCACAGCATTCAACTACATCCACTTCCATGTACTGGAGGAAGTCGCCGCACAAACCGGCATCGAGATCGCAGCCTTCGATCCGCAGGAAGAGACCAGTTTTGCCCTCCTTGTGAACGTCATGCGCGAGTTCTCGGGAGCCGAGGTCGCCATCCGTGTGGATATGGACGGAGCAATCTATGCACGCGAACAAGGTGAAGTCTTTGCGCGGCTTTTCAATGACGCGCTGAAACGCCTGGCCTTTCAACCCCATGCAGAAGCGCTCTTCAGGTCGCCGATTGCGCAATCCGGTTATCTCGCCTCGGGCCCGGCCAGGGACGCATTCATTCCCGTGCCTGCGCAGATCCTTCAGGCCGTGCGTCATCAGCAACAGGCCGTTGCAGTTACCTATGAAGATGCCCAGTGGACCTACGCACAACTCTGGGACACCGCCGGCAGAATTGCGTCTCTGCTCAGCAGTAAAGGCGTACAGCGCCAGGACGTTGTCGGCCTGGCATTGCCACGCTCGTTCGAACAGATCGCCACAGCCTTGGCAACCCTGCGATCAGGGGCCATCTGCCTACCTATCGACGTGTCTTATCCCGCCGCACGCATTGAACTGATCCTGAAAATCGCAGCGCCAAAAGTAGTCGTCACCCGGTCATGCGTTAACGAACTACCTGACAGTACTGTGCGCCTGGATCTCACCAATGACCTTTTACAAACGGTCGAGGCCAGCTGTTCAGACATCGCGATTGAGTCGACCGACAACGCCTACATTCTGTTCACGTCAGGCTCTACAGGCACACCTAAAGGGGTCGCAATGCCCCATAGAGGACTGGCGAATCTGGTCGGCTGGCAGAACAAATCGGCAAGTGGCGCCGTTGGCTCGACGCTCCAGTACGCGCCGCTCAGTTTTGACGTTTCGTTCCAGGAAATTTTCTCAACGCTAAGCGCGGGTTCGACGCTGCACCTGATCAGCGAAGAGGAACGCCGTGATCCCTCGGCCCTGCTCAGGTTTATGGATCGCAAGTGCGTGGAACGCGTATTCATGCCTTACATCGCCCTGCAGCAACTCGCGGAAGCGGCTGTCGCCCTTGATCTGTTTCCTGGCAGCCTGCGCGTTGTCGGCTCGTCAGGCGAGCAATTGCGGGTCACCCAGGAGATTCGCGCACTGATGAGACATCTGCGCGGGGGGATTCTGGAAAATCAATACGGCCCAACCGAAACCCATGTGGTGACCCGCTACAGCATGAGCGGTAACCCTGATTACTTCCCGGCATTACCTCCTATTGGTAGCGAGATTGACGGAGTTGGCATCCTCATTCTTGACGACGCTGCCAACGTTATTCCCGATGGCGTACCGGGAGAAATCTGCGTTTACGGAGACGCACTGGCGTCTGGTTACTACAAAGCCCCAGAAGAAACAGATAAGAAATTCATCCGTCACGATCATGTACCCGGCAATTTGTTTTATCGAACCGGTGACGTCGGTATCAAATGCGCCGACGGCACCGTTATCAGCCTTGGCCGGAATGACAACCAGGTCAAAGTGCGTGGCTACAGAATTGAACTGTCGGAAATCGAACTCAAAGTCCTGAACTTTTTTGAAACCCGCAACGAACACATTGACGTGGCGGTAATCGCGAAGCCGCGTGATGAGCACGACGCCTACCTGGTCGCTTACTTGACAGGAAGCGGGTCGCAAGACGAGGTGGTGCTGTCCCAGCTCAGGCATTACCTCAGCGAGGAATTGCCGACGTACATGCTGCCAACTCACATGGCCTGGATCGCGCAGATGCCGACCACGCCAAGCGGCAAAAGGGATGACGCTGCGCTGCGCACGCTGAACGTCCAGCTGGGGAACGCTGTGAATTACCGGGAGCCGAGCGGCGAGTACGAAATGAAGCTATGCCAGTTGGCAGCCGAGCTTCTGAAGACTCCGAAAATCTACCCCCAACAGAGCATCTTCGATTGCGGGGCCACGTCGCTGACAGCAATGCGCTTGGTTGTGTTGGTTGAGAAGTTGTACGGAATCAACGTGCCCCTGTCTTCCTTTGTCAGTGCACCGACCATGGAAAAACTCAGCGTGCTGATTCAAAAAGGCGGTGGCGCATTCACGTTCGACCCACTGGTGCCGCTACGCGAAACCGGGCAGCGCACACCGTTGTTTCTTGTCCACCCCATGGGCGGCAATATTCTCTCGTACCTGCGCATGCTTCCGCATTTACCCGCCGAACAGCCACTCTATGCACTGCAGGCCTCGGGGGTCGATGCAGGCTCTGAGCCCATCCCGTCTGTCGAGGCACAAGCAAGTTTGTACATTGAAGCAATGCGTCGAATCCAGCCCGAAGGTCCGTACGTCATCGGTGGCTGGTCCTACGGTGGGTTCATTGCATTTGAGATAGCCCAGCAGTTGATACGGGCAGGCGAGCGCGTCGCAAATGTACTGATTCTGGACACCATGGCACTTAGCTCACAGGCCCAAGGCAAAGCCAGTGATGACGCATTGCTGAGTTGGTTTTTTTGGGAACTGCTCTGGACATCGAGAGGCTCCGAGCTCCCCGTCCAAATTGTGCCTGATCATATCGCCACGCTTCAGGAGCGCTTCGACTTCATCACCGATCACGCAATCTCCATTGGGGCGATTCCGGCCGGTAGTACCAAAGCCGTCATGCAGCGGCTGTTCGAGGTGTATCGCACTAACTGGGAAGCGGCAACGCAATACAACTACGAGGCGAAGTACCCGGAACTGGATATCACCCTGATCCGGGCAATTGAACCGCTCCCCCCTATTCTTCGGGATATGCACGACACCATCCGCAGTGAATACAACGATCCACTCAATGGTTGGGCAGCCAAAACCTCGGGGACGATCAAGCTGATTGAGGTTGACGGTGACCATTTGACCATCATGGAAGAACCTTTTGTCGGTGCGCTCGTCACGGCAATTCTTGAAGAAATCAGATAACTATGGATCAGGGTCAAAACATGAAAACCAAACCTGTTGCGCTCATTATCGGAACCGGAATCGGCGGCTTATCGTGTGCAGCCGCCTTGAAAAAAGTGGGATGGTCAGTGCGTCTTTTCGAGAAGGCTGACAGCATGAGAGCCACCGGTTCAGGTCTCTCGGTGATGTCGAACGCCAGCGCGGCAATGAAAAAGTTGCTCGATATAGATCTTGGGCTGGAGCACTACGGAGCCGAAATTCGCAACTTCGAGATCCGTCATAAATCCGGATTTCTCCTCAAACGTCTTCCGTTCCAGGAAATTGCCGAGGAGCAAGGTTCTCCCAGCGTCTGCATTTCCAGACAGCAACTGCAAACCGCCTTGCTGGACAACCTGGGGGAGGTAGACATCAGACACGCAAAGCGATTTGCAAGCTACGACGAAACGGATGACGCTGTACACGTGACCTTCGAAGACGGGTCCAAGGCCTCAGGCGACATCCTGGTCGGCGCTGATGGCTACTATTCCGCGGTGCGCGATGCGATGGGGATACCCAGCCAGGTACAAGAGGCTGGATACATCTGCTGGCTCGCACTGGTCAAATATGATCATCCGCAAATAACCCCTGGCTATGTCGTGCACTACTGGGGCAAGGGCAAGCGGATTGGCATCATTGATATCGGAGGTGGATGGGTCTACTGGTGGGGAACAGCCAATATGTCGAACCAGGAGGCTGTTGGCTGGTCAGGCACAAGCGCAGACGTTGCCAAGGTCTATGAGGGATGGCCAACCATCGTCTCCGACATTATTCACGCCACGCCCAACGAAGCCATCATCACGGTCGATGCAAAAGACAGGTCCTTTCCAGCGACGTGGTCCAAGGGGCGCGCAACGTTACTCGGCGATGCAGCTCATCCAATGCTCACAAGCCTGGGCCAGGGCGCGGGCTTGTCCATAGAGGACTCAGCCGTGCTTGGGCATGTCCTGTCGACGTCGACAGACCATCAAGCGGCGTTGCGACGATATGAGTCGATCCGCCAACCCCGGGCTAAAGCCATCGTCGACGCATCAAGGGCGCTGAGCGATGTCGAGCAATACGACCAATTCCTTCCTCGACTGAAACGCGACGTTGGCATGCTGCTCGCGCCGGCAAAAACCATGCGAGAACGACTGCAGGCGTCAATGCTGTTCGACGATTTTGCAGTACACGCCCAATAAGTCACCCAACGGAAATTTTCAGCCAGATAAGGGATTGTCATGTCTAAGAAAAGCGTACTTGTTACCGGTGCTTCTTCGGGTCTGGGCCATGCGGCAGCCTTGATGCTTGCTCGCAACGGCTTTCATGTTTTCGCTGCCGCAAGGGAGATTCGCGGCGTGTTTAACGGGCAAGCCAATGTGGAGGAAGTCAGACTCGATATCACCGACGAGGCGTCGGTCGCGCAGGCATTGGAAAAAATCGCGGCAAAGAACACTGCCTACCCTCTGTGGGGCCTGATCAACAACGCCGGCATTTGCGTGCCCAGCCCACTCGAGATGCTTAGCCCGCAAGAGTTGCGCCGACAACTTGACACGAACGTCATAGGTCAACTGCAGGTCACTCAGGCCATGCTGCCTCTGCTACGTGAAAACTGCGGGCGCATCATCAACATCACGTCCGGCCTGGGAAGCATTGCGGTTCCTTACCTGGGTGCGTACTCCATCGCTCAGTTTGCAAAAATGGCATTCACTGATGCACTCCGTAGAGAACTGGCCAACTCTGGCGTCACGGTCAGCGTGGTACAGCCGGGCGCGATCTACACCCCTATCTGGGATAAGTTCCTCGCAACCGGCCAGGAAATCATGAATCAGGTCAGCGGCGAGGCGAGGCAAATATACGCTCGCTCATTCACCGAGTTTCTCAAGCAGAGCGAAGCGCTGGCCCGCGCTGCCACCACCAGCGAAGCCGACTTCGCTGAAGTCATCCTTGACGTGCTGACGACTGCGCAGCCTCTGGCTCAATACAGCGTGGGCAATGATGCACAAAGTTTTGTGGACATGGCAAAGTCAGCCACAACCGCAGAACTCGATGCGATGTTTGCGGCCCAGATGCCTACCGGGACGGACTTTGGATCAGCTCAAAAGATCGGCCAGGCATCATGAACATACGCAGATTGAAGATGTGGCGTGATCAGCATCGGTCAATGATGAATAGCGCGATTGTCGCGGTGAACTCCAGGCAGCCTTATAGCCCGTTTTCCGATGAGTTGACGAACTACGAGCATGCTCAAATCGAACAGGGGGAGATCAGGTTCAAGCGCCTGCTCGACTCCAAGTTTCAGATCGACCGTCGCAGCTCAGCGGACCTGGGGGAGAAGAGAGTCGGTAAGGAGACGTCGCCTTATGGCTTTCCATTAGGCATTTCATACCGTGCCGAACACTTCGATAGCCTGGTTAAAAAGGCCAATCGTTCGATGAGCAAATGGGAGCACCTGAGTGTTGAGCTTCGTAGTGCATTGCTGTGCGAAGCAATCACGAGAATTCATGCAGACACGTTCCTGTTCTCTCAGGTGGGTATGCATACCAGTGGCCATGGTTTCTTCATGGGCTTTCATGCGAACGCTGTTCACGCCCAGGCACGAGCGCTTGAATCCGTTGCCCGTATTTGTCAAATAACGGCAGAACTGACCCAACAGGTGGACTCCGAACTCACCGTAGGGGACGCGCAACCACAGCGTATTTTGCGCAACTTCCAGCCAAAGCCTGCGGGCCTTTCTCTGGTGTATTCGGGTCGGGTCGCACCCACCTGGGGGGCATACCCGTGCGTTTTCGCCTCATTGGCTGCGGGTTGCCCTGTCATTGTCATCCCTCACTCCGAAGCTATCCTGCCGCTGGCATTGACCGTAAAAGCGATTAAATCAGTGTGCGCCGAAGCGGGTGTTTCAGCAGACATCATCAACCTGTTTTGCTCTGATAACGACGCTGACTACAGGAAGGCTGCGCAGCATCGTGCGGTGAAGCTGATTGATTACATGGGCAAATCCGAATTTGGCAAATGGCTGCGTCAGCATGCATGGCACGCCCGCGTCATGACCCAGCAAAGCGCCCAAACCTCCGTGTTTGTGCACTCTACGGACAACTACGATGGCATGATCGAGAATCTGGCATTCGGTCTGTGCTCTTACTCAGCGCAGTTGTGCACGTCGCCGCAGAACATCTACGTGCTCAAGGACGGCATTCAGTTACCTGACAAGATCATCACGGTTGACGTATTCCAGCGCGACCTGGTGGCTCGGATCGATCAATTGCTGCAACGATTTCAGCCACCACGTGATCTGCTCGGGGTCATCATCGGCAAACAAACCGTCGCCGATATTCGACAATGCGAAGGTGCCAGATTTGCCAAGGTGTTGCGCCATTGCGAGCTGCTGCAGGATCCTGAGTTTGCTGATGCCCAGGTACTGACGCCCTCTGTGATTGCGGTACAACCGGGTTTTTCAAGCAGTCTCGACTACTACGCCAGCGAAGTCGCAGGCCCGGTCTCCTTTGTTATCGTCAAAGATGACCTCAAGACCGTTGCCCGCGAACTCAGCTACGTCGGCCAAGAGTTTGGTGTGCTGGGACTGGGGCTCTACGCCATTGATGCAAATGTTGAAAAGGCAATGAAGTGTGTTTCGGCGGACATTGGCGCCCTGCTGTCCGTAAATTTCTGCGGTAACTATTTCATCAGTCAGTGTTCGGTGTTTACTGACATCCACGGCGGCGCGGTTAACTCATCCTCAGATGTCACTTATGGAGCGCCAGGGTTTTACCATTCTCGTCTGCGCATGACAGAAGACAGAACCGTGGTCTGCACGCCATGAGTTCAGCTCTTCGCATATGGCCGTTCAACTACCCGGCGTTACCTCGAATGGCATTGTTTTCAATTCAGGTAAAGGACGTCGTCGAGCGCGATATGCCGCAGGCAGAGGAGTGGCTGGCGTGCGCCATGACATCCCGACGCAAGGAGTTCGCAGCCGGCCGAATCTGTTCGGCTGCGGCGCTTCAGGCACTGGGTGGCGATAGCGTGTGGCCGCCTATTGCCAAGCCCTCTCGCTATCCAAAATTCCCAAAGGAGTTCAAGGGTTCGATCACCCACACTCAAGAGTGCGCACTGGCATGTGTGGGCGATGCGGAGCGTTATCTCGCAATTGGCCTGGATGCTGAACCGATGGTTGAGCACGCAGAACTTGAACAAATGGCCAATCACGTTCTTTCTCCGCCCGAGCTGAACCAGTTCAAAAAAATGGACAGGGAACGGGCGCTGACGTTCTTCTACTTGTGTTTTTCAGCCAAAGAAACTTTGTTCAAGACGCTGTTTCCGTTGTGCCATACCGACATGGAATTTACTGAATCCGAACTCACTTCCTGGGATGACGAAGGGTGTTTTACGCTGCGCCTCGTCACCGACCGGGTGAGCGACCGATTCGAGAACGGCACCCTGTTCCGTGGCCTGTGGTCCGTACACGCCGGTACCCTGCTCACTCTGCTCGCCCTCCCCCGCAAACAGGCGTTACCCACACTGGACTCGCAACTCTATGTGCCTGATTTCAGCTATGGGCGCCCTTGAGCAGAAGTTTAAGGCTCCGTGGAGCTTGCGCGCCAGCCCAACCAATCATTTACATTCACTTCGTATGATTATACGATTTTAATAATACGCAGTGAATGTAAACTCCCGATTCAACGACTGTCAGACACGCTTTACTCACTCGATAAGGAGTATCGAACATGGCTAATCCGTACCGAATACTGTTTCAAGCCTCGGGCACCAGGGCATTTTCCCTGGCAGGCCTACTAGCCCGTTTACCGCTCCCGATGACAGGTATCGGCATTATCACGATGCTTTCGCAGTTGCGTGGCAGCTATGCACTGGCTGGCGCGGTTTCTGCCACCTTTGTCCTGACATATGCACTGATGTCACCGCAGGTTTCACGAATGGTGGATCGTTATGGTCAACGCCGGGTACTGCCATTGTCTGCTGGTCTCAGTGTAGTGGGTCTGCTTCTACTACTGGCTTGCACCTACTGGCACACGCCTGACTGGACGTTGTTCCTGGCGGCAGTGTTAGCGGGCTTCATGCCGAGCATGTCGGCCATGGTTCGCGCCCGGTGGACGGCGATATACCGAGGCGAGCCCCACCTGCAAACAGCCTATTCCCTCGAAACCGTACTGGACGAAGTGACGTTTATCGCAGGGCCGCCGATTTCCGTGGGATTGAGCGTGGCCGTCTTTCCCCAGGCCGGACCGCTGGCGGCCGTTGTGATGCTGGCGATTGGTACGCTTGCTTTGGCGGCCCAAGTATCCACCGAGCCGCCAGTGGAATCCGCCGAAGAAAAGAGAACGAGAACGGCCTCCATCTTTCGCCTGGCGGACGTGCGACTATTAACATTGCTGATGGTCGCAATGGGCGTCATCGTTGGAACGGTTGATATCGTAAGTGTCGCATTCGCTGAACAGATGGGGAGTCCGGCAGCCGCGAGTATCGTGCTGTCCTGTTATGCCATCGGCTCGTGCGCCGCTGGCCTGTTGTTCGGTGCGCTGAAACTGAAAACACCGCTCCACACACTCTTGCTGTTGGGTGGCCTGGCTACGGCAGCAACCACACTGCCCTTGTTGATGGCGGGCAATATTGCCGGCCTGTCCGCAGCGGTACTGGTGGCTGGACTATTCTTCGCGCCCACAATGATCGTAGCGATGTCCTTGGTTGAGCGAATCGTACCGGAACGACAATTGACTGAAGGTATGACCTGGTTGCTGGCGGGCTTGAATGTCGGGGTGGCAATGGGTGCCGCGGCATCGGGCCAGTTAGTGGATATGGAAGGGGCTCGCTATGGATTCAACGTTGCTCTGGCAGCCGGAGCGGCGGTACTGCTGGTGGCTGTCTGGGGACACCGCCGGATGCGAGAACACTCGCTTACGCGAGCGTATTCCGTGTGAGTCTCGACGCTAAAGCACTTCGCTTGGAATGACCGGCAGAAAAAAGCCACTCAATAGAGTGGCTTTCGTTTCTTAATCCTAGCGCGATGTGCACTTGGATCCGCTAAGCAAATGATGATGCGCGTGCCCCTGCTTCTGGCGACGAACTCATCTACTGGGGGTCGGCCTTTGGTTTAACCAGGATGCCCCTCAGCAGCAACTCAAGCGCGACCACACTCTGCGCAAGTCGCTTATCGCCCTCTTCCGAATCTGCAATCCAGAACGCGGCTTCGGCAAGGCTGCCGTAGATCAGCAACGCCAGCGCCTGAGGGTTGACATCCACCACGATACCTTGCTGGATCAAGACCTGAATCGTCCGCTGCATCGACTCTACACAATGACGCTGTGCATCGGGTGAGGTGCCGCCCAGTACTGCCCTGGCATCGCGCAACACAATCCGCTGGATTTGTGGTTCCAGGGCCATTTCCAGATAGGCACGGCAGCGCTGGCGAAAACCGTCCCAGGCATCTGCTGCAGTGTCAGTAATGGCTTGCAGACGCTCATCCATTTCAGCGTCGAGTTGCTCGACGACTGCTGACAGCAAGCCTTTCTTGTCACCGAAGTGATGGTAGAGCGCGCCACGGGTCAGGCTCGCCTGAGCCGTCAGCTCATCCATTGAGGTGTCCGCATAGCCTCGCTCACTGAACATCTCTCGCGCTTTGGCTATTAACAGGGCACGGGTTTCTTCCATATCGGCGCGGGTGCGGCGAACCATCGGTTATCTCCTCACTGAAGGCGGCGTGACCTGTGATGTCCATGAAGTCATGAATAGGCGCAGCTATACATGCGGCCTGTGTCTATTGTCACTTTCGCGTACTTCGATAACAAGCACGCCGTGCCCCGTGAAACAGCGCCATATGCGCTAGCGTGCGAGAAGTTTAATCATCGCCTGTTCAATCACCCAGGTATCCGCATCATTCAGGCCTTCGCCAGCGACGTGCCCCCAGACGGATTCCAATATGCGCAGTTCGGCCTTGGGTATCCGACTGACCTCGTGTTCGGCATCTCGGACAGGGAAGTACAGATCGCTCGATGCAGGCATCACCAGCGTATCGGCGGTGATCGAAGCCAATGCCCTACTGACATCGCCCTGGTAACGGGCATTTGCACTGATGTCTGCATGCTGTCCGCTCCAGAGTTGCGCAATAATGTCGTTGGCATCTCGCTTGAGGAACCACCCTTCCCAGAAATCAATCAGGAAGTCTTCAATGGATGCGTAACCCAGTGCGGTCTCATCCAATCGGTCGCGGAAGAATGCCTGAGACAGCCCCAGGGCAGCATAGACACGCGCGGCAACACGTAAGCCGCGTTGCGGTGGCAGCGTGTAAAACCCCTCCCGGAAGTCGGCATCCAGCTCGATCGCAGCGCGCACGCTATCAAAAAACACATACAAATGACGTGACGTGCGTGCTGCGCTCTGAAAGGTAAACAGCCGCTCAACCATGTCCGGGAAGGCACAGGCCCACTCAAAAGCCTGAGTTCCGCCCAGAGACCAACCTGTGGCCATCCGAATTTTCTGGATACCGAACAATTCGGTAACCAAGCGATGTTGCTGAACAACATTGTCGTGGATCGTAACGTGTGGAAAGCGACTACCGTTCTGCGGCGCCGCCGTGTTGCTGGGCGAGCTGGACAAGCCATTGCCGAAAGCGTTTGGCACGATAATGAAGTACTTTTCCGAGTTCAGCGCGCGACCTGGCCCGATCAACCAGGCGGCATCTTCATGGGTCGCTGCGAAGGACGTCGGATAGACAATAACATTGTCCTTTGCGTCATTAAGGCGGCCATAGGTCTTGTATGCCAATCGGGCCTCGCGCAGACGACGACCCGATTGCAACTGAATGTCACCG
This sequence comes from Pseudomonas azadiae, assembly GCF_019145355.1. Taxonomy (NCBI): domain Bacteria; kingdom Pseudomonadati; phylum Pseudomonadota; class Gammaproteobacteria; order Pseudomonadales; family Pseudomonadaceae; genus Pseudomonas; species Pseudomonas azadiae. The sequence goes on from NZ_JAHSTY010000001.1 coordinate 702,711, forward strand.
AGCTCAAAAACCTCATACGTCATAGTGCGTGCTTCCCTTCATCTCTTTCTCTTTTCCACATGCAGATGTGGTCCGCTGCGCAGCGATGTGTAAGTTGCATACGCAGCCCCGCTTCGGCACAACGATCAAGGGAGGCGGTAGGCGATCACATAGTCTCCGCGTTCTTGCTCTGGGCCTTGCGAACCGCCCGCAGTGACAACAACGTATTGCCTTCCCGTTCTGCCACCCTGGTAAGTCATGGGGGTCGCCTGACTGCCGACGGGCAGTCGACTTTTCCAGAGTTCCTTCCCGGTCCCGCTATCCATGGCCCTGAGGTAGTGATCCATCGAACCGGAGAAAAAAACCACCCCACCACGGGTAACAAGAGGTCCGCCCATGGTGGGCATTCCAAGAGGCAAACGTAATCCGGTAATCGCGCCCAACAAAGGCGTGTCTTCGGTACTGCCCATGGGGACTTGCCATGCGATCTCTCCGGACCGAAGCACAATTGCTGTCAATGTGCCGTAAGGCGGCGCAGTGCAAGGCACTCCGAGTGGCGAGGTGAACATTCCGTGAACGACGCCATAGGGTGCCCCACGCTGTTGGGCGTAATTACCCGCAGCGCCAGTAGGATTGTAACCAGCGGCCAGGGCATCCTCATGCTTGATAAATTGGGCCCAATGAGCAATGCGGATATCATTGACAACCAGCAGGCCTGAACTTACATCAACCGCCCCGCCCCCCCAATTTATGCCTCCGTAATAACCGGGGTACATGATTGTTTTTTGTGTGCTTATCGGCGTGAAATCGCCTTTCCAATGCATACGCTTAAACTGAATGCGGCAATACAGCTGATCAAGCGCGGTGATCCCCCACATACTTTTTTCTGTGAGCGGACCGTAGTCAAGTGACGCTCGTGAATAAGGCTGGACAGCGGATGGATGTTGGCCGACAGGCGCACCCTCCACACTGACCGCACGTGATTCAACGGGGAGAACAGGACGACCATTACGGCGATCCAAAACAAAAACTTGCCCCATTTTTGTCAAAACGATCACGACCGGAGTACTTTCTCCATTCCCCATTACAAGGTCATGAAGAATGGGCTGCGCGGCAACATCATAATCATGGAGATCATGATTGACCGTCCTGAAGTGCCAACGATCAATCCCGGTTTTCACATCAATGGCGACGACTGAAGCATTGTACGTTTCAGATGACGGTAAACGATCAGCGCCCCAAAAATCTGGAGTCTGATTACCCGTCGGTACGTAGATCAATCCCAGTTCAGAATCATAGGAGGCGGTGCCCCAGAAATTGGGGGTCTCATCCGCGTAAGTTTCCCCCTCCGGGAGCGGATGCCCCCTCTTGGGAGCAGCCGGGTCCCATGCCCAGACAAGCCGTCCTGACTTAATATCCCAACCACGCACAACACCCGATGGCTCGCCACCACTGGCCCAATCCTGCATACGCGCGCCGGTGACAATGACGTCACCCGCAACAAGGGGCGCTGACGTAGGGAAATAGGAGTCTTTAGCCCTTTCGCTCAATCCCTTCAGCAAATCCACGTAACCGTGCTCACCAAATCCAGGACACGCCTCACCCGATCGGGCATCAAGCGTGAACAACCTTGCATCGAGGGTAGTCAGTACAATACGCGTTTTACACAAGGCGTCCGCGCTGCCATCCACATTGCCCGTGACGCTGTCGTCAGGCGCCGAATGGGACGCAAGGCCACGGCAGCGCTGCCATTCTTTTGAAACTACTTGTGGATCGAATCGCCACCTCTCAACACCGATTTCAGCGTCGACCGCCATAACTTTACTGTAGGGCGTACAGACATAGAGCATGTCGCCTATCTTTATCGGGGTGCCCTGAAAGGCAGCTTCTGCGGTGGGTACATCACCGGTTTTAAACTCCCAGGCGACCTGTAAATCCGTTACGTTCGAACGCTCTATCTCAGCAAGTTCTGAATATCGAGTGCCCCGTGCACTAAGCCCATATTGAGGCCAATCCTGATTGACTGCGTGTTCCACAGGAGGGTTGGCGCTGGATGCTCCCTCAGCCGTCAGCACGCCTTTTGAAACAACTGATGCATGCGGATAGAAACCAGCCCCGATGCCGACAAACGCGATGCCGAACAACACAATCGACGCTGGCGTTCGCATCTTGCGTCCACCTTGCACGCCGTCATGAGTTCTAAGCTGCGCGTAAAACAACGTAACAACACAAGCCACGCCTAAAAATAAGGACACCCGCGGCACAAACTGCCAGTAGTCCAGGCCCACCTCCAGCAGCGCCCAAATCACACTGAAAATCAACAGGACGATTGCCGTGCTGAAAGCGTGAGCGTGCTGTTTGATAAGCGAATAGGAAACGTAGCCAAGAAGACAACCTGCCACTGCGTAGAACCAGCTCCCGCCAAGCACTATCAACCACAGTCCGCCCAAAAACAAAAAACCGGCGCCAAGCGCGAATAAGCCTGCCACGGTGTGCATTGCAATCCGTATAACCCGCATACCGCCCTTCTCCTGCCAGCGATGCCTATGGTTATTGATCAAGGTTTTTTGACCACTTACCGTCGTGCACCCTCCCCCCCATCACAGTCGTGCGTGAAACGAGGGGGGATAGGTTTCCAATCGAACAACCGAAACCCTTTCGGGCCCAGCCTATGGGCAAATTGCCTGAGCTTTTTTGCCACTTGAACGGATCGCGAACGTCAGCAGCAGTGCCACTGTGGCCAAACCTGCGGCCAACCAGAGATTGGTGGCCAGACCGAACCTGTCTACCGCCTGCCCACCCGACCACGACCCCAGAAAAATACCGATATTGAATACACCTACATAAAGCGCAGTAGCGATTTCCACTGCATGCGGCGCCGCTTTCATCATCCAGGTCATCAGGCCCACCGACACGCCACCGTAGGCCAGCCCCCAGGCCAGCAACACTAAGCCGCCCCCCACATGGGAGTCTCCGATCGTCAGGAACAGCACTGGCGCCAACAACAATCCCAGCGAGATAAAGACCAGGGTCAGGGCCGTGCGACGCGCGGCGATAATACCCGCCAGGAAGTTGCCAATGATGCCCGCAACACCATAGGCGAACAGCAACGCGCCGATCCATTGAGCATCGAATCCGGAGACCGATAACAACAACGGACGGACAAATGTGAATGCCATGAAGTGCCCGGCCACCAACAAGATGGTCAGTGCCAGACCGGCTTGCAACTTGCGGTTGGCAAACTGTTCAGCGAACTGGCGCAAGGTGACTGAGTGGTGAACAGGCAAAGCGGGAATGGCGAAGAGGTGAATCAACAACACCCCGGCACTGAAGATAGCCATACAGCCGAAAGCCCAACGCCAACCGGCAAAATCACCGATCAACGCGCCTAACGGCACACCCAGTACGGATGCCGCAGCGACCCCGCCAAAGATAATGGAGGTGGCCAGACCCACTGCGTGTGCCGGGACCAGCCGAGCGGCCAAGCCCCCCGCGACAGCCCAAATACCTCCCATGCAGAAGCCGACAAGCGCACGTGCAATCAGCATCCACAGCATATCTGGGGCCAGGGCCGATGCAATATTGGCGATTACCAACAGGCCGAGCAAGCCGCACAAAATCCAGCGCCGGTCCAGATTGCCTGCTGCGATCACCACCAGCGGTGCAAAAAAAGCTGCCAGCAAAGCGGGCAACGAGATCATTAAACCAGCACTTCCAGTGGACGTTTCAAGCGAGCCAGCAATGGTTGTCAGCAAACCGACCGGAAGCATTTCTGTCGTCACAACCGAAAATGTAGCAAGACCCATGGCGGCCACTGCCAGCCATGGATACCGCGGGGACGTTGCAGGCGAAGCGACTGAAGGTGAACTCATGATTGCTAAATCCCTTTAGATGAAATTCAGGCCTCGCCCAAGACGCGAGTTCCTTTGATCGCGGGAAGCTAGTGGGCGACCGTTCGCTGATAGGGAACGCGACGAACCCAGAAAACATACATACTGAATGAATGTTTAATTCAACTTATCATACGCAATGAATGTAAACAATCGGAGGTAACGATTCTGACGTTCCGGCTCTGAGCCAAGGCAACCTCAAAGCGCAGCCAACATTGTTGGCCGCTCGGCCTTACGAAATTTGATAAGAGACCAGCGCACCTCTGCGCTGGCGAGCGTGCTTGAGACTCACGCGGGAAAGTGCCGAGGGATAAACTGATGAAGAGTCCGCCAGCTAAGCCATGAACGCCTGCGAACATTGTGAAGACTTTACTTGCGGTGCCAAATCCGACACCGCCTTACAATCACCGGGCAGTTTTGCGCGGGTTTTACGCAGACACAAAAAAGCCGATCTAGCTGATCGGCTTAACTGTCTGATTTTAATCAGGAAATATGGTCGGGACGGAGTGATTCGAACACTCGACCCCTAGCACCCCATGCTAGTGCGCTACCGGACTGCGCTACGCCCCGACTAGGCGTGTTACTGGGTTCGCTTCTTAACGAAGCGAACCGGAATATACCGCAAGCTTTTGAAATGTGGAAGTATTTTTAAAGCCTGAGTTACTTCTTCAAAACCACCAGCACATCTTCGAGCTCGGCGATCATCTGGCGGATCATTTGCTTGTATTGGGTGGTGTCGTCTCTGGCTTCATCGCCGGACATGCGCTGCCGCGCGCCGCTGATGGTGAACCCCTGGTCGTACAGCAATGCACGAATCTGTCGGATCATCAGCACATCCTGGCGCTGATAATACCGACGGTTCCCGGTGCGTTTGACGGGGTTGAGTTGAGGAAACTCCTGCTCCCAATAGCGCAGCACGTGCGGTTTTACCGCGCAGAGCTCGCTGACTTCACCAATGGTGAAGTAGCGTTTGCCTGGGATGACGGGTAGCTCGTCGTTATGACTTGGTTCCAGCATAAGCCTCAACTCGGGCCTTCAACTTCTGCCCTGGACGAAAGGTGACCACACGGCGAGCCGTGATCGGGATTTCTTCTCCCGTTTTTGGATTGCGGCCAGGCCGCTGGCGTTTGTCCCGCAGGTCAAAATTGCCGAAGCCGGACAATTTGACCTGTTCGTTGTCTTCCAGAGCGTGTCTGATCTCTTCGAAAAACAGCTCGACCAATTCCTTGGCCTCGCGTTTGTTCAGACCCAACTCTTCGTACAGACGTTCCGCCATCTCAGCTTTCGTCAAAGCCCCCATACGTCACTTCCTTAACGTGGCGTTTAACCTTTGTTCGAGCGAGGTGAGGATATTTTGTGTCGTAGTATTCACCTCATCGTCGTTAAGAGTGCGCGATGGATGCTGCCAGGTCAAGCCAACTGCAAGGCTTTTTCTATGCGGATCAATGCCTTTACCCTGATAGACGTCAAATAGCCTGAGGTCTGTCAGCCATTCCCCTGCATTTTCACGAATTACGTCCAGGACCGCAGTGGCGGCCACTTCACGGTCGGCAATCAGGGCCAGGTCGCGGCGCACTTCGGGGAAGCGCGACAGCTCGCTGAATTTGGGCATTTTGCCGCAAGCCACTTCGGCCAGGACCAGTTCGAATACGAAGACCGGACGGTCCAGGCCAAGGGTTTTCGACAGCTCGGGGTGAATAGCACCGACGAAGCCAACCAGGCGACCTTCGCGCTCAATGCGCGCCGTCTGGCCTGGATGCAATGCCGGGTGGGTGCCCGGTACGAAGGTGAAGGCATCCAGCGCACCGGCAAAGCCCAGCACCGCCTCCACGTCCGCTTTGACGTCGAAGAAGTCGACGGCGTCGCGCCCCTGCGCCCAACCTTCAGGCAGGCGGCTGCCGCAGACCACGCCGGCCAGCATCGGCTCTTGCTTCAGGTCGCCAAGCTGGCCGACAAAACGCAGGCCGCTTTCGAACATGCGCACGCGGTCTTGCTGACGGTTCAAGTTGTGGGAAAGCGCTTTCACCAGGCCAGGCCACAAGGACGAACGCATGGCGGCCATGTCGTTCGAAATCGGGTTGGCCAGCAACAGCGGCTCGACGCCAGGATTGAACAGTTCGAACTGCTTGGGATCGATGAAGCTGTAGGTCACCGCTTCCTGGTAACCACGGGCCACCAGCAGACGACGCAGCTCAGGCAGGTGCGCACGCGCCTCGGCCTTTGGCTGTGGCGCCAGACGCGCTTGCGGGTAACGAACCGGCAGGCGGTTGTAGCCGTAGAGGCGCGCCAGCTCTTCGATCAGGTCGACTTCCAGGCTGATATCGAAGCGATGGCTTGGTACTTCAACCTGCCATTGCCCTTCCCCGCTCGCGCGGATACCCAGGCCAAGGGCCGACAACAGTTGCTCGATTTCAACCGGCTCGATCACCAGGCCGAGCATTTGCTCAACGCTTCTGGCCCGCAGGGTGATCGGCGCAACGGACGGCAAGTACTGCTCGTTGACGGTTTCGGTAATCGGGCCGGCTTCGCCACCGGTGATTTCCAGCAGCAGGCCGGTGGCACGCTCCATGGCTTCACGGGCGAGCTTCCAATCCACGCCACGCTCGTAGCGGTGCGAGGCATCGGTGTGCAAGCCGTAGGAACGAGCCTTGCCAGCGATGGCAATCTGGTCGAAGAACGCGCTTTCCAGGAATACGTCGCGGGTAGTCGCGGACACACCGCTGTGCTCGCCACCCATTACGCCGGCAATCGCCAGGGCGCGGGAATGGTCGGCAATGACCAGGGTGTCGGCACGCAGGCTGACTTCCTGACCGTCGAGCAGCACCAGCTTCTCGCCTTCTTCAGCCATGCGCACACGGATGCCGCCGTTGATTTCGGCAAGGTCGAAAGCATGCAACGGCTGACCCAGTTCCAGCATCACATAGTTGGTGATGTCGACGGCGGCGTCGATGCTGCGCACATCGGCGCGACGCAGGCGCTCGACCATCCACAGAGGCGTCGGCCTGGACAGGTCGACGTTGCGGATTACGCGGCCCAGGTAACGCGGGCAGGCGTGGGGTGCCAGCACTTCGATCGGGCGTACTTCGTCATGAACGGCAGCCACGGCGGCAACGACAGGACGGGTGACTGGAGCGTTGTACAGCGCGCCCACCTCACGGGCAAGTCCCGCCAGGGACAGGCAGTCGCCACGGTTCGGGGTCAGGTCGACCTCGATGCTGGCGTCTTCCAGTTCCAGGTAAACACGGATGTCCTGGCCCACTGGCGCGTCGGCCGGCAGCTCCATCAGGCCATCATTGCCCTCGCCCACCTGCAGTTCAGCCTGGGAGCACAGCATGCCGTTGGACTCAACGCCACGCAGCTTGGCCTTCTTGATCTTGAAGTCGCCCGGCAGCTCGGCACCGATCATGGCGAACGGGATCTTCAGGCCCGGGCGCACATTCGGCGCTCCGCACACGACCTGGAAGGTTTCGGCGCCGTTGCTGACCTGGCACACCCGCAATTTATCGGCGTCCGGGTGCTGTTCGGTGCTCAGCACCTCGCCCACCACAACGCCACTGAAAACACCGGCGGCCGGTGTAACGCTATCGACCTCAAGCCCGGCCATCGACAGACGGGCAACCAGCTCGTCGCGACCTACCTGCGGGCTTACCCAGCCACGCAGCCATTGTTCACTGAATTTCATCCTGCTCTCCTAAAGATTCGTTACGACTAGCGAAATTGCGCGAGGAACCGCAAGTCGTTGTCGAAGAACAGACGCAAGTCGTTCACGCCGTAACGCAGCATGGCCAGACGCTCAACGCCCATGCCGAAGGCAAAGCCCGAGAATTCTTCCGGATCGATGCCGGACATGCGTAGCACGTTGGGGTGAACCATGCCGCAGCCCATTACTTCCAGCCAGCCGGTCTGTTTGCAGACGCGGCAGCCTTTACCGCTGCACATCACGCATTCCATGTCGACTTCAGCGGATGGCTCGGTGAACGGGAAGAACGATGGACGGAAACGCACCGCCAGCTCCTTCTCGAAGAACACCCGCAGGAATTCCTCAATGGTGCCCTTGAGGTCGGCGAAGTTGATATCGCGATCCACCAGCAGGCCTTCCACCTGATGGAACATTGGCGAGTGGGTGATATCGGAGTCGCTGCGGTACACACGGCCTGGACAGACGATGCGGATCGGCGGCTTGTTCGCTTCCATGGTGCGGACCTGTACCGGCGAGGTATGGGTGCGCAACAACATGTTCGCGTTGAAATAGAAGGTGTCGTGCATCGACCGGGCCGGGTGGTGGCCTGGGATGTTGAGCGCCTCGAAGTTGTGATAGTCGTCTTCGACCTCAGGGCCTTCGGCAATGCCGTAGCCGATATGGGTGAAGAACTGCTCGATACGTTCCAGAGTCCGGGTGATCGGATGCAGGCCGCCCGAGGCCTGGCCACGGCCAGGCAGGGTCACATCAATGGACTCGGCGGCGAGCTTGGCCGCAAGATCGGCCTCCTCGAGCGACGCCTTGCGCGCATTGAGCACCTCTGTGACACGCTCCTTGGCGACGTTGATCAGCGCACCGATTTGCGGACGCTCTTCAGGCGGCAAATTCCCCAGGGTCTTCATCACCTGAGTCAATTCGCCCTTCTTGCCAAGGTAGTGAACCCGGATTTGCTCCAGGGCATTGATATCTTCAGCGCTTTGCACGGCCTCAAGGGCTTGGGCAACGAGCGCGTCCAGGTTTTCCATGTACAGACTCCAGATACAAAATAGGGGAAGAGCTTGAAGGCTCTTCCCCTATTTATGACGTTTACCACCGTGGGCTACAGAAGCAGCCCTGGTGACTGTCGGGGGTACTTAAGCCAAGGTGGCTTTAGCTTTCTCGACAATCGCGGCAAACACCGCTTTTTCGTTCACGGCCAGTTCAGCCAGAACCTTACGGTCGATTTCGATGGACGCTTTTTTCAGGCCAGCGATGAAACGGCTGTAGGACAGACCGTTAACACGTGCACCAGCATTGATACGAGCGATCCACAGAGCGCGGAACTGACGTTTTTTCTGACGACGGTCGCGGTAGGCGTATTGGCCTGCCTTGATTACCGCTTGCTTGGCAACACGGAACACGCGTGAACGCGCGCCGTAGTAGCCTTTAGCAAGTTTCAGAATTTTTTTGTGACGCTTACGGGCCATGACGCCACGCTTTACACGAGCCATGAGTTACTTCCTCTATTCTTGAACCAAAATTAACGAAGGCGCAGCATGCGCTCGACTTTTGCCACGTCAGACGGATGCAGCAAGCTGCTACCGCGCAATTGACGCTTACGCTTGGTCGACATTTTGGTCAGGATGTGGCTCTTGAAAGCGTGCTTGTGCTTGATGCCGTTAGCAGTTTTCAGAAACCGCTTAGCAGCACCACTTTTAGTTTTCATCTTTGGCATGTTCGGTACTCCGCATTCAGTTGATAAACATAATCAGAAGGCCTGCCGTGCCCTGTTGATTACTTCTTCTTTTTCGGGGCGATGACCATAATAAGCTGGCGTCCTTCCATCTTAGGATGCTGTTCGACCGAACCGTACTCAAGCAGGTCAGCTTCAACCCGCTTGAGGAGTTCCATCCCCAGCTCCTGGTGGGCCATCTCACGGCCGCGGAATCGCAAGGATACCTTGGCCCTGTCCCCATCACTCAGGAAACGTACCAGGTTGCGCAGTTTTACCTGGTAATCCCCTTCCTCCGTCCCTGGACGAAACTTGATTTCTTTTACTTGAATCTGCTTCTGGTTCTTCTTCGCTGCGGCAACCTGCTTCTTCTTTTCGAAGATAGATTTGCCGTAGTCCATCACCCGACAAACAGGTGGGATTGCATCGGCGGAGATTTCCACCAGGTCCAGCTTGGACTCTTCTGCAATACGAAGCGCTTCATCAATCGAGACGATGCCAATCTGCTCGCCATCAGCGCCAATTAACCGAACCTCGCGTGCCGAGATATTCTCGTTGATCGGGGCTTTCGGTGCAGCTCGTTTATCTTGTCTCATTTCACGCTTAATAATAATTACTCCGAATCTGGGCGACCACGCCGGGAAACCGCTTGCGCGAGGAACTCAGCGAACTGGGCGACGGGCATCGAGCCCAGGTCAGCACCTTCACGAGTACGCACAGCGACAGTCTGCATCTCGACTTCCCGATCTCCGATAACCAAGAGATAGGGAACCTTGAGCAAGGTATGCTCGCGGATTTTAAAGCCGATCTTTTCATTTCTCAAGTCGGACTTGGCACGAAACCCGCTTTCGTTGAGAGTTTTTTCAACTTCAGCGGCAAAATCTGCCTGTTTATCAGTGATATTCATGATCACTGCCTGGGTCGGAGCCAGCCACGCGGGGAATGCACCCTCGTAGTGCTCGATCAGGATCCCGACGAACCGTTCGAACGAGCCGAGGATCGCCCGGTGCAGCATAACCGGGTGTTTACGGCTGTTGTCTTCAGAGACGTATTCGGCTCCCAGACGGATCGGCAGGTTAAAATCGAGCTGCAGGGTACCACACTGCCAGACGCGGCCAAGGCAATCTTTCAGCGAGAACTCGATTTTTGGGCCGTAGAACGCGCCCTCACCCGGTTGCAGATCGTACGCAAGGCCCGCACTGTCGAGCGCAGCGGCCAATGCAGCTTCGGCGCGATCCCACAGCTCATCGGAGCCCACGCGTTTTTCCGGACGAGTGGACAGCTTCATCTCGACTTCGGTAAAGCCGAAATCGCGATACACGTCCATGGTCAGCTTGATGAACGCGGCGGATTCGGCCTGCATCTGCTCTTCAGTGCAGAAGATGTGCGCGTCGTCCTGAGTGAAACCGCGCACACGCATGATGCCGTGCAGCGCACCCGATGGCTCGTTGCGATGGCAGGCACCGAACTCGGCCAGGCGCATCGGCAACTCGCGGTAGCTCTTCAGGCCCTGGTTGAACACCTGCACGTGGCAAGGGCAGTTCATCGGCTTGATGGCGTAGTCGCGGTTTTCCGACTGGGTGGTGAACATGTTGTCGGCGTAGTTCGCCCAGTGCCCGGATTTCTCCCACAGGCTGCGATCGACAACCTGCGGCGTCTTGATTTCCAGGTAGCCGTTCTCGCGCTGAACCTTGCGCATGTACTGCTCGAGCACCTGGTACAAGGTCCAGCCGTTCGGGTGCCAGAACACCATACCCGGCGCTTCTTCCTGCAGGTGGAACAGGTTCAGGCGCTTGCCGATCTTGCGGTGGTCGCGCTTCTCGGCTTCTTCGATGCGCTGGATGTAGGCGGCCAACTGTTTCTTGTCGGCCCAGGCGGTGCCATAGATCCGTTGCAGTTGCTCGTTCTTCGCGTCGCCACGCCAGTAGGCGCCGGACAACTTGGTCAGCTTGAACGACTTGAGGAAGCGCGTATTCGGCACGTGCGGGCCGCGGCACATGTCGACGTATTCTTCGTGATAGTACAGGCCCATGGCCTGCTCGTCCGGCATGTCTTCCACCAGACGCAACTTGTAGTCTTCGCCACGCGCGGTGAACACGTCGATCACTTCGGCACGCGGCGTGACCTTCTTGATCACGTCGTAGTCTTTCTCGATCAGTGCGTGCATGCGCTGTTCGATGGCGGCCAAGTCGTCCGGCGTAAAAGGACGCTCGTAGGCGATGTCGTAATAGAAGCCTTCTTCAATGACCGGGCCGATCACCATTTTCGCGGTGGGGTACAGCTGCTTGACCGCGTGGCCAATCAGGTGCGCGCAAGAGTGGCGAATGATCTCCAACCCCTCTTGATCCTTGGGCGTGATGATCTGCAGGCTGGCATCGGAAGTGATCAGGTCGCTGGCGTCGACCAGCTTGCCGTCGACCTTGCCGGCCACGGTGGCCTTGGCCAGGCCGGCACCAATGGATGCGGCGACCTCGGCGACGGAAACCGAATGATCGAATGAACGTTGACTGCCGTCGGGAAGAGTAATAGTTGGCATGGCGCCTCCTCTCCTAGTGGTGACCCCTACCAAAGGTCACGTGGGTTGGGATGAGCCAGTACAAGATCCAACACCAGGCCGTTCAATGATGAACGCCTGCCTTACAGCGGCAGGAGCCTTTCGGCCAACCGATAATCGAACCAGAGTGACTGGAGTGAGCTAAAAAGAGCATGGCGAGGCGGCAATGGCGCGCCTGGAAATAGCCAAGCGCAAGATCCTAGCACAGATGAACGGTCATCGCGCCGCCGCCTTCGGGTGTAAACACAAATTCCGGCCTTTATAGCCGCAAAAGTGAACTTGAGCTGTACGCACTGCCTCAAAGCCACTGAGAATCGCCGTTCGTCCTCGACCCAAAGGAGCATCCTCATGATGCGTTTTACTTCTACTCTCGCTCTCGCCGCTTCCCTGACCCTCCTTTCCCTTGGCGCGCAGGCGGCAGCCCCGTCGAACTGGCCAGCCGGTGCCCGCGACAGCTTCGTCAGCGACTGCAGCGCGGCCGCCAGCCAGAACGTAGACGCCAAAACCGCCAAGGCTCATTGCGAATGTGGCGCTGACAAAATCAACGCCGAATTGAGCACTGCTGAAATCAAGGAGCTCATGACCAACCAGAACGCCAGCGCCGACCTCAAAAACAAGGCGGTCGCCGCTATTTCGTCCTGCAAAGTCGTGAAGAAAAAGTAAGATCTGCGCTTGATCGCACCGCTTTTTTGCTGAAAAAACAGCCCAAAAACTGCCAAATCTCACAAATTACACAGCTTTTACGGCTTTTTTTATCAGCTGATATTTCGGGCGAAAGCCCCGTAAATCGGGGCTTTCAGCCGATCAACGTGCTAAACGCAACGCTATTGATTAGCAAACAATGCCTTGGGGGGGCTCCCAAGCCGAACATTTCGACTATGATAGCCCGGTGTGCCCAGTTGGCCTGAGCAGCACAGCACTACTGAAAATATATGTTTCTTGGAGATACACCATGTCTAATCGCCAAACCGGCACCGTTAAATGGTTCAACGATGAAAAAGGCTTCGGCTTCATCACTCCTCAAGGTGGCGGTGACGACCTGTTCGTACACTTCAAAGCTATCGAAAGCGACGGTTTCAAAAGCCTGAAAGAAGGCCAAACCGTTTCCTTCGTGGCTGAGAAAGGCCAAAAGGGTATGCAAGCTGCACAGGTTCGCGGCGAGTAATTCTCCGCTGAGCTAAAAAAACCCCGTCCATGTGACGGGGTTTTTTATGGGCGCTGCAAAAACCTGGAAGCTTAGCCGCAATTGACGCGCGTGATCACCAGGTTGTCGTCGGTGTTGAGGTTCAAGCGGTCGGAGCGGTATTCCAGGGTGATCATGTCGTTGGGCTTGAGGATTCGTGCGTTCTGCGCACCGGCACGGGTACGCGCCTGCTCCAGCAGCTGGGGCGATGCCTTCTGGCCAAGGGTGAATTCGGCGGCCTTCGCCTCACAGCGGCTATGACCGGCATCGGTCACGGCGGCGTCTTTGGCTGGCTCAGAGGCACCCGGGGTGCTGCAACCCGCCAACGCGAGTGCTGCCAACAAAGTACCGAATGATGCGAGCTTCCAAGGCATGAAGCCTCCTATGATAAAAAATGGACAGAGATCGTGCGACAGCGGTTGGTCGGATTGGTTTCAAGACGTAAACCGCAGCAGGGCCAGTCTGCCTGACTCTCGACAGGCATTCGCCCGATCAATCGTGACCAGATATGAACGAAATCAGTAGATGTCGATGTAGTCAAAAGCCGGCGTCGGCCAGTTCTGCTTCAGCGCATTGAAAATCTGCGTCACCCAGACTTCGTCACTGGCAGCCACGTTTCCTACATACCCGGAGCCCTTTGCCCAGGTCTCCAGGCGAAACAGCAGCCCGTCGATATCCACACCGCCTACCAGCTTCCCTGAGGAGATATAGGCGAGGCCGGCCTTGGTCACACGCAACTGGGTATGTTCATCGTCACGGGCACTGGCGATCAGCTGACGCACCGCTGCCAGGGTGAGGTTCTCGGGGTTGTTCAAGTCGATCTGCACGTGGTGTCCCCGGCAATTAAAGGGCAACAGTGTCGCACAGCGCGGGCGCCATGCCGAAGCGCCTCATGCCTAAGTATCAGTGCCAAACCCGACGCAAAATGGTTAACTCCCCGGGTTAGAACCGCGTTCCAGCGCACTGCACAGCACTTTCAGCCCCGCGAGATATCCATGACCACCGTAACGCTCCAAGCCGACATCAAAGCCAAGTGGCCCCTGGGACAGAGCTCCTACAGCCCCGGCAGCCCAGAGGAATTGGCGATCATCGGTATCGACCTGCTGGTCAAGGAACTGGGCACGCAAGCGGCGCAAGCCTTCATCGGCCAGATATTCGAAAAATACCCGGCCGACCATATGGGGGCGCAAGACCCCGAGCGCGAATAGGAACCGGCCGACGAATGCCGACCGGTCAACACGTTACTTCAGACGTGCCAGGCGCTCGGTCAGCAGATCGAAGAAGCCCTGGGCATCGCCGTTTTCAACCCAGAATACGTTCTTTTCCTGCTTCAGGCCGTCGTACCAGTCGACGACGGTCTGGCCGAAGGTCGGGCCTTCGCGGCTGTCCACCACCATATTGGCCTGGCGGCCGCTGAACAGCTCAGGCTTGAGCAGATAGGCGATGACGGTGGCGTCATGTACCGGACCGCCTGGAATGCCGTAGTGCTCCATGTCGCCCTTGACGTACTCGTTGAGGATGTCGCCGACGACCTTGCTCGCGGTGTTGTTGATGTCGGCGATCTTCTTCAGGCGCGCTTCGCTGGTCAGGACCTTGTGGGTCACGTCCAGCGGCAGATAGGTCAGCTTGACGCCACTCTTGAGCACGATCTCGGCTGCGACCGGGTCGGCGAACAAGTTGAACTCCGCTACCGGCGTGATATTGCCGCCGTTGAAGTGCGCACCGCCCATCACCACCACTTCCTTGATGCCTTGGGTAATGTCCGGCGCCTGGGTCAATGCCAGCGCCAGGTTGGTCTGCGGACCGAGCATGGCGATGGTGATGCTGTGAGGCTTGGCAGTGCTCAAGGTCTTGATCAGGTAATCAACGGCATTGCCCTCAGCCAAGCCCTGTTTGGGCTCATGCACGGTGACGCCGGAAATGCCTTCCTTGCCATGGATATTCTCGGCGTAGATAGGCTTGCGCAGCAGTGGCGCCGGCGCACCGGCGTACACCGGGATGTCCTCGCGCCCTGCCCACTCGCGGGCCAGGCGCGCGTTGCGGGAAGTCTTGTCCAGGCGCACATTGCCGGCAACGGTAGTCAGCGCACGGATGTTCAGTTCATCCGGGGAGGCCATGGCGAACAGCAAGGCCACCACGTCATCGGCGCCTGGGTCGGTGTCGATGATCAGGTCGATCTTTTCCGCCGCCTGGGCGCTTGCGGCAGTGAGTGCGGACAAAAGCAGGACACTCCGGAACAGGTTTTTCAGGGTTGGGAGACCACATTGCATAAAACACTCCTTGTCGTTGGAAACGCTAGAAAGTTACGCCGGACACCAGCGCGATGTTGCAGTAAGGCTGGCATTCACCGGTGCGCACCACGGCGCGGGCCTTGCGGCTCAGTTGCTTGAATGCTTCATGGCTGAGCAAACGCCGCTCACCGAGTGCGGCCTGCTCGGAGAGCGTATCGAGGTCGGCCAGTGCCGGCGGTTGCTTGAGCAGGATTTCTTCGGCGAGCACGTGGCTCTCCACCTGCATTTCGCTGAGCACGATGCGCAAGGTGCTGATGAAATCCGGAATGCCTTGGGTCAACGCCAGGTCAATCAGCTCGACGCCCGGCGGCACCGGCAGGCCGGCATCGCCGATCACCAGGATGTCACCGTGGCCCAGGGAAGCGATCACACGCGATAACGCGATATTGAGCAGAGGTGTCTTTTTCATGAGGGCACAAAACCTTGTACGTCGTGCAGCGTTGGAATGGAAGGCTGCGCGCCGGCACGGGTGACCGACAACGCCGCCGCGACCTGGCCAAAGCGGATCGCCTCGGCCTCGCTTTTGCCATTGGCCAGTGCCGCGGCGAAGCCACCGACAAAGGTATCGCCCGCCGCCGTGGTGTCGACAGCCTTGACCTTCGGCGCCGGCAAGTGCTCAAAGCCCTGGCCGTCGGCAAACAGCGCGCCCTGCGAACCCAGGGTGATGATGACTTTACCGGCGCCCGCCTGGATCAGCTGAGTCGCCGCCACCTTGGCACTTTCGATGGAATCGACCGTCACGCCGCTGAGCGCGGTGGCTTCGCTTTCATTGGGGATCAGGTAGTCGACCGAGGCGTACCACTCGGCCGGCAACGGGCCGCTGGCCGGCGCCGGGTTGAGGATCACTGTCTTGCCCAACTCACGGCCCCGCTCGAGGGCGTGCGCCACAGTGTCCATCGGCACTTCCAGCTGGCAGACGATCACGTCGGCCGCCTGCAGCACCGCGTCGAACGCCTGTAACGATGCCGGTGTCAGCTCGCCGTTGCTGCCCGCCACGATCACAATTGCGTTCTGGCTGCTGTCATCGACCACGATCAAGGCCACGCCACTTGAGCCGGCAACGGTACTGACAGCCTGGCAATCGATGCCTTCCACCTGCAACGCATCGCGCAACTGGGTGCCGTAGGCGTCGGTGCCGACGCAACCCACCATCGAAACATCGGCGCCCAGGCGCGCGCAGGCGACCGCCTGGTTCGCGCCCTTGCCGCCGGGCACGGTGGCAAACGTCTGGCCAATCAAGGTTTCCCCGGCGCGCGGCAGCCGACTGGCACGGGTAACCAGGTCCATGTTCAAGCTGCCTACTACCACTACTTTTGCTGGCATACATCAGTACTCATCAATTCGGTTCAGCGGTATTGGGCGAACGTACCCGCGACAGGCGCCGTCGACTCGCGCAACACGATGCTCGGCGTCACGATGCGTTGATCGATCGGCAGTTGGGGTGTTGCAATTCTTCGCAGTAAAAGCTCGGCCGCCGTCTCGCCCAATTGGACGATCGACTGCCCGACCGTGGTCAGCGCCGGATAGACGTAACGACCCATTTGAATGTCATCGAAACCGATCACCGACAGCTCGCCCGGCACGCGGATGTTGCGCTCGGCAGCTGCACGCAGCACGCCGAAACCAATCATGTCGTTGCTGGCGAAGATCGCACTGGGCGGGTTCTGCGCCAGTAACTTCACGGCGGCAGCATAACCGCCAGTGCTGGTGAAGTCGCTTTCCTGGGTGCGATCGGCGGCCACTTGCACGCCGGCCTCACGTAGCGCGCGGTGATAACCCGCCAGACGCATTTGCGCAACCCGGGTATGCGCCGGGCCGCCGATACAGGCGATGTCGCGATGGCCCAGTTCGAGCAAGTGCCGTGTTGCCAGGTAGGCGCCCTCCTCATGGTCGATACGTACCAGGTCCACGTCAATGCCATCCAGCGCCCGGTCGACAATCACCATGGGCGTACGCACCGCGCTCAAGCCTGCGGCAAGTCCACTGTCATCGCCGCCCACCGACGTTACGATCAAGCCGTCGATACGTTTCTCCAGCAACACACGCAAGTAGCTGCGTTGCTTTTGCGCGTTGTCGTCGGAGTTGCAGAGGATCACGCAATAGCCGTTACGCTCGCAGTAGTCCTCGATGCCCCGTGCCAACTCCGCGAAATACGGGTTGAGACTGTTGGGCACCAGCAAACCGATGGTGGCCGTGGTCTTGGCCTTGAGCGAACGCGCGACGGCACTGGGTACATAGTCGAGCTGCTTGATCGCTGCCTCGACCTTAATGCGTACCGGCTCGCTGACCGGGCGCGTCTTGTTCACCACGTGGGAAACGGTGGTATAGGAAATACCTGCAAGCGCTGCCACATCCTTGATCGTTGCCATGGTTCAGCCCCGCCGACTGGCGCGCTGGCTGCGGTAGGTGTCGAGGACCACGGCGATCACGATCACCGCACCGGTAATGATGCGCTTGGTGGGTTCCGTGGCACCGATCTGCGCCAGACCGGCGGCGAGGACCGAAATAATCAACACACCAAAAAAGGTACTGATCACCGAGCCGCGCCCACCCATCAAGCTGGTGCCGCCAATCACCACTGCCGCGATCACTTGCAGTTCCAGGCCGGAACCGGCGTTCGGGTCTGCCGCCTCCAGGCGCGAAATCTGGAACAGTGCCGCCACACCGGCCAACAGGCCCATGAGACTGAACACCAGGATTTTGTAGGGCTTGGGATTGATCCCCGCCAGGCGTACAGCCTCTTCGTTGGTGCCGATGCCGATCAGGTAACGACCAAACACGGTACGCGTCAGTACAAGCTGAGCGGCTACGATCACCAGCAAAGCAATGATGAACGACGGCGAAATACCAAAGGCAATCGGATTGGACAGCCAGGCGAACGAATCACCGATGTAAGCGGTGCGCGAACCGGTCATCTGGTACGCCACGCCACGCGCCATTTCCAGCACGCCGAGGGACACGATAAACGAGGGGATGCGCCAAGCCACGGTGATCGAGCCGGTGATGGTACCGGCCAACGCCGCGCAGCCCATGCCCAGCACGGCAGCCGGAAACACGCTCCAGCCCCAACTGAGGATCGCCACGCTGACCGCCGATGCCGCCAGCGCCAGCACCGAGCCTACCGACAGGTCGATGCCGCCGATGATCAAGATAAAGGTCATGCCCACCGCCAGCACCATAAGGTCTGGAATCTGGTTGGCCAGAGTGCTGAACGTGTCGTAGGACAGGAAGTGATCACTGAGCACCGAGAACAGCGCAATCATCGCCAGCAAGGCGCCTGCCAGGCCCAGGTAAGTGCCCAGGCCGTAGAAGTTATCGCCGGTCTTGCCGGGGGAAGTTGAAGTTTTCATGGAGTTTCCCTAAGCGCTGCGTCGTTGAGCAGCGCATCACGTTTCTGATAGCCGGCGAAAGCGGCGGCGAGCAATTCATCCTGGGTCCAGCTGTCGCGCTCGAACGTCTCGATCAAGCGTCCGGCGGACAACACGCCGATGCGGTCGCAGATCAGCATGAGTTCACGCAGGTCGCTGGACACCACCACCAGCGCTTTGCCCTGGCGGGTCAATTCGCCGAGCAAGGCGTAAATGTCGAATTTGGCGCCGACGTCGATGCCACGGGTTGGCTCATCGAACAACATCACCGAACAATCGCGCTCCAGCCAGCGGCCGATGACGACTTTCTGCTGGTTGCCGCCGGACAGCTCGGACACCAACTGCGCCGGGCTGGAACTGCGGATGCGCATGGCATCGATCTGGCGTTTGGCCAAGGCTATTTCGTCGCGGCTGTTGACCACGCCGCCGCCGGATATTTCCGGCATGTTGCCCAGGGCGATATTGGCACTGATGGACTGGGTCAGCAGCAGCCCCTCGCCTTTGCGGTCCTCGGTGATCAAGGCAATACCGTGGCCCACCGCGTCCACCGGGGAGCGGATGCTCACCACCTGGGCAGGCGAACCGAGCGCTACGGTGCCGCTGTCGGCCAGGTCGGCGCCGAAGATCAGGCGCAACAGCTCAGTACGGCCCGCGCCGATCAGGCCGGAGATGCCGTAGATCTCACCGGCGCGCACTTCGAAGGACACGTCGCGGACCTTGTCAGAGCGCGTCAGGCCCTTCACCGTCAGGGCCGGGCCGCCGATGGTCCGGGGCCCCAGGTCGATGTGCTCGCCCAGCTCGCGACCGACCATCAAGGTGACCAGTTGCTCGCTGTTGTAGTTGGCCATCGGCTCGACACAGACCAGCTTGCCGTCGCGCAATACCGCAATGCGCTGGGCGACACGGGCCAGCTCTTCCAGCCGGTGTGAAATGTAAATAATCGCCACGCCTCGGGCCTGCAGGCGAGTGATCTGTTCAAACAGCATCTCGACTTCACGCGCGGTCAGCATGGCCGTCGGTTCGTCGAGGATCAGTACATGGCAATCGCCGATCAGGTTTCGGGCGATTTCGACCATTTGCTGATGGCCGATGCCCAGGCTGCCAACTAGGGTGTCGGGGTCGATGGCGTCCAGGCCGACCTGGGCCATGGCCTCGATCGCGGCCTTGCGCAGGTGCTTGCGGTCTATCCAGCCGCAGTGGCTGGGCAGGTTATCCAGGAACAGGTTTTCAGCCACGGTCAGTGTTGGCAGCAGGTTGAGTTCCTGCATGACCATACGCACGCCCAGCTCTTCGGCCTGGGTGCGGCTGCCAGGGCGGAAGTCCTGGCCATTGAACTGCATGTGCCCGGTGGTCGGCGTAACCAGCCCGCCGATGATCTTCGACAAGGTGCTTTTGCCTGCGCCGTTCTCACCGGTCAGCGCCAGCACTTCTCCGCGATTGAGCGTCAGGGTGATGTCGGACAGAACCGGTTGGGCATAGGTCTTGCCGATACCGCTGACCGAGAGGACAGCGTTCGGGGCGGAAGATGACATATGAAAATCTCCAGGCGCCCGCTCAGGACGAGCGGACGCTGTTGGGCATTGCCAGGATTACTTCTTGAGGACGAGTTCGACCGGGGTTTCGATCACGCCGTCTTTGGACTCGACTTTCTCACCCTTGACCAGCTTGAGCGCGTTCTGGATACCAAACACGGCTTGCTGGGCAGCGGCCTGGTCGGCGGTCGCGAGGACGCGGCCGTCCTGCAGCATCGGCTTGATGGCTTCGATGTTGTCGTAGCCGACGACCTGGACCTTGCCGGCCTTGCCGGCGGCGCGGATTGCAGACACGGCACCCAACGCCATGTTGTCGTTACCCGCCAACAGTGCCTTGATTTTCGGGTACTCGCTCAGCATCGCGGAGGCTACCTTCTGGCCCTGGTCAATCTCCCAGTTGCCGGATTGGGTGGAGACGATTTTCATGCCTGCGGCATCCATCGCGTCCTTGAAGCCCGCAATGCGCTGCTGGGCATTGGTGGTGGTCGGCACGCCTTCAATGATGCCGACTTCATCGCCGGCCGCCAGTTGCTTGGCCAGGTAGTCGCCCACCAGCTTGGAGCCCTTGCGGTTGTCCGGGCCGACGAAAGGAATGTTGAGGTTTTTACTTTTGAGCACGTCCGGATCAAGACGGTTGTCGATGTTGACGACTTTGATACCGGCATCGGACGCTTTCTTCAGCACGGTGACCAGCGCCTTGGAGTCGGCGGGTGCGATCACGATGGCGTTCACCTTGGCGAGGATCATCTGGTTGACGATATCGATCTGCGCGCTGGTATCGGTTTCGTTCTTGATCCCGTTGGTGATCATGTCGAAATCGGCGGCGTGGTCTTTCTGATAGGCCTTGGCGCCGTCCTGCATGGTCACGAAAAATTCGTTGGCGAGGGACTTCATGACCAGGCCCACCTTGGGTTTGGCGGCAGCGTCATCAGCGAATGCAGAAGAGAGAGGCAGGGCAGCGGATGCGGCGGCAAGCACAGCGACAGCAAGAAGACGTCCAGCAAATGGCAGCTTCATGGGTTCACTCCGATCTTATGATTATTGTGAGCAACGCTTGCACCGAAGAGCACTTCGGCAGCCTTCCCACCCGGGTAGCTGATACGAGCTGTGACGCGACGCCATAAGCGGCCGTGAAACATCTCGCAAACGTTTGCGTTGTTCAAACTATGAGAACCTTGTCGAGATTTGTCAACGGTAGAAGCAGCCTTTCATCCAAGCGCCTCGCTCGTCCCGTGACAATGGGCCGCTTAAACATCGTCCACTCCCGGTCGTTCCTTAAAACGACAGATTGAGTCGTGCGCCCCCTGCAACCTTGACGGATTAACCACCGAATTTTCGGACAACCGAACGTAACACGCTCATATGTTCGGAAAGCCGGACAGCCACCTGTTGAAACCGCCCGCAAAAACAGATGAACTCCTTACAAATCAAAAAGTTATTTTATATTCCTAAGCAGTGAAAGCCTGGTACGTATCCTGCTCTACCCCCTCACCCCATGGCATTCAGAACCGCCTGGGTGTTCTCGATGAACCGGCTACAGCACTCATCAAAAACCAGAGAGAAAAATAATGAAATCTGCACTGAAAACTTTTGTTCCGGGCGCGTTAGCCCTCCTGCTGCTGTTCCCCGTTGCCGTCCAGGCAAAGGAAGTCGAAACCAAGACCAAGCTGTCCAACGTGGTCATCCTCGCCACTGGTGGCACCATTGCCGGCGCTGGCGCCAGCGCGGCCAACAGTGCCACTTACCAGGCGGCCAAGGTCGGTATCGAGCAATTGATCGCCGGTGTTCCTGAGCTTAGCCAGATTGCCAACGTACGCGGCGAGCAAGTGATGCAAATTGCGTCCGAAAGCATCAACAACGAAAACCTGCTGCAGCTGGGCCGCCGCGTCGCCGAACTGGCCGACAGCAAGGACGTGGACGGCATCGTGATCACCCACGGTACCGACACCCTCGAAGAAACCGCCTACTTCCTGAACCTGGTGGAAAAGACCGACAAGCCAATCGTGGTGGTCGGTTCCATGCGCCCAGGCACCGCCATGTCGGCGGACGGCATGCTCAACCTGTACAACGCCGTTGCCGTAGCCGGCAGCAAAGAGGCGCGCGGCAAGGGCGTGCTGGTCACCATGAACGACGAGATCCAGTCGGGTCGCGACGTCAGCAAGATGATCAACATCAAGACCGAAGCATTCAAGAGCCCATGGGGCCCGCTGGGCATGGTGGTTGAAGGCAAATCCTACTGGTTCCGCTTGCCAGCCAAGCGCCACACCATGGATTCGGAATTCGATATCAAGAACATCAAGAGCCTGCCCGATGTTGAAATCGCCTATGGCTATGGCAACGTGAGCGACACGGCCTACAAGGCCCTGGCTCAAGCGGGCGCCAAAGCCATCATCCATGCCGGCACCGGCAATGGCTCGGTATCCTCCAAAGTGGTTCCCGCACTGGTGGAACTGCGCAAGCAAGGTGTACAGATCATTCGTTCTTCCCACGTCAATGCCGGTGGCATGGTGCTGCGCAATGCCGAACAACCTGACGACAAATACGACTGGGTTGCCGCACTCGATCTGAACCCACAGAAAGCCCGCATCCTCGCGATGGTCGCCCTGACCAAGACCCAGGACAGCAAAGAACTGCAACGGATGTTCTGGGAATACTGATTCCTGAAACTGTCCGCAGGAGCGAGCTTCCTTTTCCGACAAGCTCGCTTCTGCACTTCCTACGCCGCCTTACATAAAAATTCCTGAACGGCTGTCAGACGAACTGCTTGGAATTTAAGCAGTTGCGAAATTACCTACAGTTAAATACTGTATGTGCGTACAGCAAACTAAGGAATACCTTGTGGCAAAGTCCTCTCCCGCAGTGCCAACCCCTCCTGGTGCCTACGAACGCCTGGCCATTCGTGTGCAAAAGATCATCAATTCGACCAACGCCCAAAAAGCCAAGGCGGCCTTGATCTTCCGTTTGCCAGACGAGCCAGAGGAAGAATGGGCGCGTTTGCTGGAAGAAATTGCGGAGAACGACAACGTCACCCTCGCCTATCGGGATGACGGTGGCGTGCAGATTTTCTGGGTTGTGCCGAAGGAAGATTGAGTCAATGGGTGTCCGTTTTATCGCTGTGCTTGGCCTGTTTTTCGCCGTCGCCGTCCATGCCCAAGCGCCCCGAACCTTCAGCGAAGCCAAGAAAGTCGCCTGGAAACTTTACGCCCCACAATCCACCGAGTTCTATTGCGGGTGCAAATACACGGGCAACCGCGTGGACCTGAAAGCCTGTGGCTACATCCCACGCAAAAACGCCAACCGTGCGGCACGCATCGAGTGGGAGCATATCGTTCCAGCCTGGCAGATCGGGCATCAGCGCCAGTGCTGGCAGAACGGAGGGCGCAAGAACTGTACCCGGCACGATGACGTGTTCAAGCGCGCCGAAGCGGACCTGCATAACCTGGTGCCGAGCATTGGCGAGGTCAATGGGGACCGCAACAACTTCAGTTTCGGCTGGCTGCCGGTGCAAAGCGGACAGTACGGCTCATGCCTGACCCAGGTGGATTTCAAGGCCAGGAAGGTCATGCCGCGCCCGTCCATTCGGGGCATGATCGCTCGTACGTACTTCTACATGAGCAAGCGGTACGGCTTGCGCCTGTCGAAACAGGATCGCCAGCTGTACGAAGCCTGGAACAAGACCTACCCGGTGCAGGCCTGGGAGCGTCAACGCAACCAGACCGTGGCGTGCGTGATGGGGCGCGGCAATGAATTCGTCGGCCCGGTGAACCTGAAAGCCTGCGGCTGAAAGTGGGCGAAACCGCCGCCCACTTTGCGCTTACTGCGCGGCCTTGTGTTCAATGACCTCAGACACGGTGTCGGTTTTCTTGGCGCGGGCCATTTTTTCATTGAGCAGGGTCTGCTTGGCTTCAGCTTCAGCCTTGGTCGCAAACGGCCCCAGCAGCACTTCGTCCTTGCCGTCCACCTTCACGATATAAAAATTGAAGCCATGCTCCAGCAACCAGGCCGTCAGATCGGTGATCGCCTGCAGCTTGTGGTCCGGCGAGCCGACGCGCAGGTCCCATTCCTGGGCGGCAACTGCGCCGGTCTGGGGCTGGCTTTCGGTCACGGCAGGCTTGGGCTTGGGTGCGTCGACGCTTTTGCCTTCACCGCAACCGGCCAATGCCAACACCGCCATTGCCATCGCTACTTTACGCACTGCCCTGCTCCTCTAAAGATAAAGAGGCGACTTTATCATCCACTGTCTATTCTGGCCGTCATAAACGTTAGCTTAAACAATGCGAATCATGTATCGCAGACCTGTATGATGCCGCCATGGGAATTAATGTCGCCTCTATGCGTCCTAAAAGAGGCAGTCACAGGGAAGCGCTTAGCAGTAAGCTACACACATCCGACACCTGCCCTGTCTGAAACATGTGTCCTTAAAAGTAATCAAGGAGAAGTCCATGCTGATACTCACCCGCAAAGTTGGTGAAAGCATAAACATTGGTGATGACATCACGATCACCATCCTGGGCGTCAGCGGCCAGCAAGTACGAATCGGCATCAACGCGCCCAAGGATGTTGCCGTGCATCGCGAGGAAATCTACCAGCGCATCCAGGCTGGCCTGACTGCACCGGACAAAAACCAGACACCTTGAAGCGGCCTTCAGTAGCCAGCCTTTTCGTTAACTGTAACGGCTGGCGAAAACTCGTTCGAACTGCTCTGATCGTTGTTGCGTGACCGACCGCCTTAAAGTGTCCATCTTCCTGCAAAGATGAAACTGTTTTCATGCCTGGAACTTGTCGTTTCATTCACGGCCGAATCTCCTGATTGACAGCAGCCATCCGTGTGCATTCAGGAGCACGTCGATGAGGCCCACAACCGCACCACCATTTGCCCGCATGTCTTGGATGATCGCCCTATTGATAGGGCTGGTCTTCATTGGGCTGGCTTTTGGCTTGAGGTTTACCCTCGAAGGCGTTGGCTCGACTGAAACCCATTCTTGGCTGGACTTGGCGCTGATGCTTGGGGGATACCTGTTTCTCTTTTGCCTCAAATCTATTCAGAAAGCCGTACAGCGTCGACTATGCCGGCAAACGACACGGTGAGCCGCATTCCGATATCAGATGGCCTGTATTTACAGCATCGCGACACCACCTATGCTTGGGCCTGCACGATCAGTTAAAGGCACTTGAGCCAGATGGATACCCTGACTAAATCCCAGATCGAATCTGCGCTGGCTGCCCGTCTGCCCAGCTACAGCGTGACCTGCACATTGCACACCGACGGCACTCTTTCAGCAGTGCTCAGCGGCCCGGAAACCGACCACTTCGCCGTGACAGGCATCGTGCGTGCGCACTATCGTGGCGCTGAAGCCATTGCGCGGCTGGCCAATGAAATTCTCAGGGAGATGGTGCTGTCACGCCAGGGCATGAGGAATGATCGGCTGCAGCTGCCCACCCCGGTTCGCGCCGGACGAGGCCGAGAGCGGTAACGGGCTCGGCGTTTGCGTATCAGCCCGCCCTGTTCTGCAGGTACAACAAGCCGTTCGCGTCGCGCTGTACGCTCAACTGTTGATAACCGTCAATCGAAGGGTGTTCGGTGACCATAGGTGTGTGATGGGTTGACGTCACCACCATTACGTCCGCCCCTGCAGCCTCGCTCGCGCGGATGCCGACCGTCGCGTCTTCAAACACCAGACAGTCCTGCACCGGGACGCCCAGGCGTTGCGCTCCCAACACGTAACAGGCGGGATCCGGCTTTCCGATAGCGACATCTTCAGCCGTGACCAGCACCGCCGGCGGTGCTATTGCCGCTGCTTGCAAACGACGCAACGCCAGCGCCCGGGGCGCCGAGGTGACCAGCGCCCATTGATCACCCGGCAGGCTGTTCAAAAACGTGACAGCGCCGGGAATCGCGACAACCCCTCTCACATCCTCGATTTCAGCCTCGGTGATCCACTGCGCCTCGACCTCGGGATCAACGCCGGGTAAGGCTTGCCGGGTAATGGTGTCGATCGCGCGGGCACCGTGAATGGTCTTCAGAAACGCTGCCACCTCC
Organism: Pseudomonas azadiae; assembly: GCF_019145355.1. Classification (NCBI taxonomy): domain Bacteria; kingdom Pseudomonadati; phylum Pseudomonadota; class Gammaproteobacteria; order Pseudomonadales; family Pseudomonadaceae; genus Pseudomonas; species Pseudomonas azadiae. The sequence goes on from NZ_JAHSTY010000001.1 coordinate 728,959, forward strand.
AGGCCATGGCGTTCAGCCCAGATACTCCACACGCGCTCAGCGGCGGCAATGGAGTTGAGCAGCGTCCCATCCATATCAAACAGAAAGGCACGATAACGGCGGTTAAATACGGCTGAACCTCGGATGGACACTGCGCGGCTTCCTCTTGGGCTGTAACAAAATAATCGGCCAATGCAATCTACGGATCACTTTCTTGCTTGTAAACGTACTTCGCCGCCGACGTACCGCGCCAAGGAAATCACCGACCTGCTCCTCGAGACTTCCGGCCGCCAGCCCTGATCCCTGCGATGCAAAAGCACTGCATTACACACTTGTCATCATCCTGTTGGTGGGCTGTTAGTGGCGCCTCGTTACTGTGAACTCACCGCCACCACCTGGCAGCCACCCTTAAAGAGAGATATCTCCATGAAGCTGTTTATGCTCGGCTTTGCCGCTTTGCTCGCTACCGGTTCCGTGTTTGCCGCCGAACCCGTGATCCACGACAAAACCGGCTTCTTTGTCCACTTGGACGTCGCTAAAGTGCTGTCGAGCACTGACACCTACGGCCAGTGCGGCGTCGTCCCGGCGCAGTTCAAGTACCTGGACAGCCAGGGCCGCGAACATGTCTTGGACTACCAGGTCCTGGCCACCGGTTGCGCCAGTGACAATTGATCGGGCTACACTGGCGCCACGCATTGAGACAGAGCACTTCCCATGAACATTCTCGTAGTCGAAGACGAACCCAAGGCCGGCAACTACCTGCTCAACGGCCTCCAGGAGCTAGGTTACTCCGTCAGCCTGGCCCGTGACGGCGTGGACGGCCTGCACCAGGCCCTGGAAACGCCGTTCGATGTGATCGTGCTGGATGTGATGATGCCGAAAATGGATGGCTGGGAAGTGCTGCGCCGGTTACGCAAGGAGGCCGACACACCGGTACTTTTCCTGACGGCCCGCGATGACATTGCCGACCGCATCAAGGGCCTGGAACTGGGTGCCGATGATTACCTGATCAAGCCGTTCTCCTTCGCCGAACTGGTGGCACGCTTGCGTACCCTGACCCGCCGCGGCCCCAGTCGGGAGGAAGAACACCTGCAGATCGCCGATCTGCAGATCGATGTACTCAAGCGCCGCGTGACCCGCGCCGGCACGCGTATCACGCTGACCAACAAAGAGTTCGCCCTGCTGCATTTGTTCGCGACCCATCAGGGCCAGGTGCTGTCCCGTTCGTTGATCGCATCGCGGGTGTGGGACATGAATTTCGACAGTGACACCAACGTGGTGGACGTGGCCGTGCGGCGCCTGCGCCTGAAAATCGACGATCCGTTCCAGCTCAAGCTGATCCACAGCGTGCGTGGCATCGGCTACCGCTTCGATACCCAACCATGAACAAACGCCGTCATTATTCGATGACCCTTCGCCTGGCGCTGATCTTCGCCTTGCTCGCTTTCACCCTGCTGGCCACCTTGGGCGTGGCACTGTACCGCGAGCTGGAGCGCGAATTGATCATGCGTGACGATGCCGCATTGATTTCCCGCGTCGATCAGTTGCGCAACTTGCTCAACGACAGCAACACCCTCGACCTGATCAAGACCAAGCCCGAATTGTTCCAGAATATGCTGGGCAACCACGAGTCGGTATTGAGCATCGCGGCGCCGGGGCAAAAACCGCTGCTGCTGGTGAACCCGGGTAACATTGATCTGCCGTCCGTGCCCCCTGTCGCGAAAGATCACGCGCTGAGCCTTGCCGACGTGCACCATCTGCCCGGCGTGAACGGCGTACCTTTTTCCACCGTCGCCGCCTCCATCGGCTCCGGCGACCTTGGCAGCCTTCAAGTCACCAGCGGGCGCTTGATGACCGAACGCACCGCCGTGCTCGCCAGCTACCGGTTGAGCGTTTATATCCTGGCAAGCATCGCGGCAATCATCCTGGCCGTGGTCGGCTACCTGCTCGTTCACCGCGGGCTCCTGCCGTTACGGCGCCTGGCCCGCCACGCCCAGGGTATCGGCGTCGGCAACCTCGCCGAACGCCTCGACAGCCGAGGCGCGCCAAATGAACTGCTGCCGATGATTGATTCGTTCAACACCATGCTCGAACGGCTGGCCAAGGGCTTTGTACAACTGGGCCAAGTGTCCACCGACATGGCCCACGAACTGCGCACGCCCATCAATAACCTGCTGGGAGAAACCCAGGTCGCCCTGCAACAGAGCCGCAGCACCGAGAGGTACCAGCAACTGCTGGCGTCGAATGTCGAAGAGCTTGAACGCCTGGCGCGGATGCTCGACAACATGCTGTTCCTGGCCCGCACCGACCCGGCCAGCGCCCTGCGCCAACGCCAGGAACTCAGTGCGGCGGATGAGGTGGAACGAATCGCCGAGTACTTCGAAGGCTTGGCGGGCGACGTGGACATCAGCATTCGTGCCAGCGCAGAAGGCGTGATCTGGGCGGAGCCGATGCTGCTGCGCCGGGCTTTGGCCAACCTGTGTGCCAACGCCATCAAATATGGTGCGCCGGGCACCGAGTTGATGATCCAGGCGGTGCCCACGACGGAAGGCATCAACCTCAGAGTCAGCAACCGCGGCGAAACCATTGCTGCCGAGCATCTGCCGCGCCTGTTCGAACGGTTTTACCGGGTCGATGAGTCGCGGGAACGCTCGGCGCAGTCAAATGGGTTGGGGCTGTCGATTGTAGCGACCATCATGCAGTTGCATAACGGGCGGTACAGCGTGAGCAGTGACGCGGGGGTAACGTGTTTTGAATTGTTCTTTCCCAGGAGGGAGGACTGAACAGCCGGCACCAGAAGCCTGGTGTTATTTTGCAAAGATTTGTCTCTTAACGTTGGGCTGAGGCCACACTATTCTCGGTTCCCAAGCGGCTCAAGGCAGAGCCGTAACGGGAATAACGGAGATTCGAGAATGGAAATGCGATTAGGTTTACTGGAAAAGGGGCTGGCTGAAATGAACGAAAAGCTGATCACCGTTTCGAGCAGGGCAGACTCCATGGATAAGCACTTCGCTTCCAGGGCAGACCTGGCTACCACTGAACTGAATCTCATCAAGTGGTACGTGGCAACCGCATTCGCAATGACAGGTCTGGCCTGCGCCATTACCTTCGGGCTCACCCGACTGTTCGCAACCTGAGGTGAATCGGGCAGGTCAACTGACCTGCCCGCCCGCCTCTTTTGCATCCACGGCTGTATGCCACGCGGCCAGTACGGCCGCCTGCAATCCCGCCACCAACGTATGCAGCTCCATCGAGGGCCGCTCGGCCCCCGTCACCTGCTCCGGCAGAAGCGGTACGTGAATGAACCCGCTGCGCACGGACGTCCCGGCCAGGGCATGCTGCAACAGATAAAACACTTGGTTGCACACAAACGTCCCCGCCGTTTGCGATACCGAGGCCGCGACGCCCGCTTCGCGCACGGCCTTGACCATCGCCTTGATCGGCAGTGTCGTGAAGTACGCCGCCGGGCCGTCCGTCACGACTGCCGTATCAATGGGCTGCTCGCCCAGGTTATCCGGAATGCGGGCATCGTTGATATTGATCGCCACGCGCTCGAAAGAGATATCGCTGCGCCCAGGGCCCAGCCCGGTAGCAATTACCATGGCCGGGTGCAAGTCATCGATCAGTCGGGACAGGCACTCACCCGCAGTGGCAAACGCGCAAGGTAGGCGATGCGCAACAATCCGCACATCATCGTCCAACTGCACACCGTTCAGTTGGCGCACCGCTTCCCAGGACGGATTCACCGAATCTTGATCAAAGGGCTCGAAGCCCGTCAGCAGTAAAGTGCGCATTCTCGGCCTCACATCAACAGGTAAAGCAGGACAATATTAACCACCAGCATCATCAACGCCGTTGGAAGTTGAGCCTTGATCACTGCGTTTTTGTCCGGCAGCTCCAGCAACGCCGCCGGCACGATATTGAAGTTGGCGGCCATCGGGGTCATCAAGGTCCCGCAGTAGCCCGAGAACATGCCGATTGCCGCCATTACCGCCGGGTTGCCGCCATAGATACCCACCAGCACCGGCACACCGACGCCGCCGGTCATCACCGGGAACGCCGCGAAACCGTTCCCCATGATCACTGTAAACAACGCCATGCCCAGCACATAGACCATCACCGCCGCCAACTTGAAATCCAGGTTGATATAGGTAGTAGTAACATGGGCAACGGCCGTGCCGACCCCGGCTTCGTTAAACAACAAGCCGAGCATCGCTAGCATCTGCGGAAGCACCATCGCCCAGCCCAGGGCTTCGGTGAGGCGACGGGATTCGCGTAAGGCTTGCACCGGCGTATCACGGGTCAGCCAACAGGCCAGGCCCAAGGCGATCAGGCAGCCGATGCCAAGTGAGACAAAGGTAGTGTTTTTCGGGTCCAGCAGCGGTACGCCGCCGATCTCGGTGTGCTTGAGCAATACCGAGCCGATCACGGTGGTGAGGGGTATGGCCAATGCCGGGATAAACAGCTTATGGCCCAACCGACCGGCGCTGGCACGGGAATCCTTGTCGTGCAGCTCGGCATGCTTGCCACGACCGATGCCGCCCATACCGGCGATCAATGCCATCACCACGACGCCAGCCCCAATGGCCACCGACGGCAGCCGCTCGCCGATCAGGAACGGAACGGCGAACAATAGCCAGAACAGTGCACTCGACCAGCGCTTGGGATGGGTTCGGTCCATCAGGATCATGCCCGCGGTGATCAGCAGCAGGACCCCGGCCAGCCAGTACAGGTATTGAATCGAAATGATCATTGCGCGACCTCCCTTGGGGCGGCGGCAGGCGTCATTTCGCGGGTGAGCCATCGGTCAAACCGATGCAGGCGGATCGCATGGATGATAAATGCGCAAATTGCCGTCGGAATCCCCCACACCGCGATGTGCAGCGGATCCACATCAATCCCCGAGCCGAGCAGGAAGGTATGCATCAACGCGATCGCACCAAAAGCCACGAAGATATCTTCACCAAAAAACAGTCCGACGTTGTCCGTCGCAGCGCACATGGCCAACACCTTGTGACGCAATTTGTCCGGCAGCTTGCCGTAGCGTTTTTCCGCGGCGCCCTCGGCCATCGGTGCCAGCAGCGGCCTCACCATCTGCGGGTGTCCGCCCAGGCTGGTCAAGCCCATGGCGGCGGTGGATTCGCGCACAAACAGATACATGATCAACAAGCGCCCGACCGTGGCGCGCTCGAACCGTGCAATCCAGTTCTGCGCATGCAGGCGCAGCCCGTGGCGCTCCAGCAGGCCGATGACCGCGAGGGGCAACAACAGGATCAATTGCAGGGCACGGGTCTGAAGGAAGCCATCACCCATGGTGGCGAGGATTTTTTCCAGCGAGAAATGGGCGGCGAATCCGGTGGCGATAGCGGCGGCGGTGACCACCAACAAAGGATTGATGCGTAGAACAAAGCCAACCACGATCACAAGTACGCCGATCAACGGCCATAGGTTCACAACAGTTTGCATGGCGATGAGGTCCTTAAGTGCGCGCTGCGGCGCCATTACAGCAGGATGTGAACAAAGGGTTCACAGCAGGAGGTGGCGTGCAGTCGGCTCGGTTTTTTATTGTTGACCTGAAAGGTCGAGCGTCAGTGGCGGCAACTTTGCTGCCTGGGGATGGGAAGTGTCCAACAAGAAAAATTGTTGCTGCGAACCAATAAATTTTGTGGGTGATTGGACAGTGCGCACGTCATATAACGCGCCGTCGTTTTCGCAAGGAGACGCGCGACGAAGATCGAGTACTTGGAGGCGAGCGCCGAATTGGCGTTTTGAGGTGGGGGGTTTGCAAAAGTTTTGCAAATTACAGAAAGCAAAAAGGGGTCACCGTTTCCGGTGACCCCTCTAGACCGCCCAGCAGAGCGGATTTTGTTTGGTAGGCGCGATTGGACTCGAACCAACGACCCCCACCATGTCAAGGTGGTGCTCTAACCAACTGAGCTACGTGCCTGCTGTGAGGCGGCATTCTACGGAATTCCGGAGGGGTGTCAACATCTTTTTTGCAGCTAACCCTATGAATATGCGAATTTTTTATTTGCACGGGGCACGCCTGTGGATTTCGGGTGGCTGGCAGGCAATTTTCAACTCAGGTAGGATCGGCGCACTCGTAAAAAATATAAAACAGAGGTTCCAGGATGGCGAACACCCCTTATCCCCAGTCGTATTACGCCGCTTCCGCGAATGCCGCTCCACCTCGCCCGGTGCTGCAAGGCGAGGTTGAAACCGATGTGTGCGTGATCGGCGCCGGATATACCGGCCTCTCCAGCGCGCTGTTCCTGCTGGAGAACGGTTTTCGCGTGACGGTGCTGGAGGCCGCCAAGGTGGGGTTTGGCGCCTCGGGCCGCAACGGCGGGCAGATCGTCAACAGCTACAGCCGTGATATCGATGTAATCGAGCGCAGTGTCGGGCCTCATCAGGCGCAATTGTTGGGGCAGATGGCATTTGAAGGCGGCCGGATCATTCGCGAGCGAGTGGCCAAGTATCAGATCCAGTGCGACTTGAAGGACGGCGGTGTATTCGCTGCCCTCAACAGCAAGCACATGGGCCACCTGGAGTCGCAGAAACGCCTGTGGGAACGCTACGGCCATACGCAGTTGGAGTTGCTGGACGAGCGCCGTATTCGCGAGGTGGTTGCCTGCGACAACTACGTCGGCGGCTTGCTGGATATGAGCGGCGGGCACATTCACCCGCTCAACCTGGCGCTCGGCGAAGCGGCAGCCGTGGAATCCCTGGGCGGTACGATCTATGAGCAATCGGCGGCTGTGCGTATCGAGCGCGGCGCCAACCCGGTGGTGCACACTGCCGAAGGCCGGGTCAGGGCCAAGTTCATCATCGTCGCGGGCAATGCGTACCTGGGCAACCTGGTGCCAGAGTTGGCGGCCAAGTCGATGCCCTGCGGCACGCAAGTGATCACGACGGCGCCCCTGGGCGATGAGCTGGCGAAGACACTGCTGCCGCAGGATTACTGCGTCGAAGACTGTAATTACCTGCTCGACTACTACCGCCTCACCCGCGACAAGCGCCTGATCTTCGGCGGTGGCGTGGTGTACGGCGCGCGCGACCCGGCGAACATCGAGGCGATCATCCGCCCGAAGATGCTCAAGGCCTTCCCGCAGCTCAAGGACGTGAAGATTGACTACGCGTGGACTGGCAATTTTCTGCTGACCCTGTCGCGCTTGCCGCAAGTGGGTCGCCTGGGCGACAACATCTACTACTCGCAAGGCTGCAGTGGCCATGGCGTAACGTATACGCACTTGGCAGGCAAGGTACTGGCCGAGGCGCTCAGAGGGCAGGCGGAACGTTTTGATGCATTTGCCGACCTGCCGCACTACCCGTTCCCGGGCGGGCAAATGCTGCGTACGCCGTTTGCAGCGCTGGGCGCCTGGTATTACGGGTTGCGGGATAAGCTCGGATTCTGATTGGGGAAGGGCTTGCCTGCGATGCCGATACGCGAACTCATCGTGAGACAGCGTCGATGCCATCGCAGGCAAGCCAGCTCCCACATTGACCGCGCCTGACTTGACGCCAAACCGCAGACACAAAAAACCCCGGTCTTTCGACCAGGGTGTTTGCTATCGGATCAAAGTAGCCAGTGGCTTTCTTTGTGCTTCAAGGCGTTCAGTGGGCCTTGAGGCAGATATGGCGCAGCGGACGGGACTCGAACCCGCGACCCCCGGCGTGACAGGCCGGTATTCTAACCGACTGAACTACCGCTGCGTATCGCTTGACCAGTTGAGCGTAAACCCTCAACCGTCTTTAACATCTGATTGATCAGCCTTGGCTGTTCAATCTCAAGCCCGATAAATCGAACCTGGAAATATGGCGCAGCGGACGGGACTCGAACCCGCGACCCCCGGCGTGACAGGCCGGTATTCTAACCGACTGAACTACCGCTGCGCGTCGGTGCAACCTTTAACGTTGCGTCTTGCCCTGAGGCAAAACTCTCAAGAAGTGGTGGGTGATGACGGGATCGAACCGCCGACCCTCTGCTTGTAAGGCAGATGCTCTCCCAGCTGAGCTAATCACCCTTTGCTTCGTTGAGGCCGCGAAATTTACGCAGGTAGCGGACCTAAGTCAATAGCCCGCTTGAAGTTTTTCTGAAAAAGACAAAATTGCTTCAACAGCGCTACCTGCCCTACTCGCTGTAAATCATCTTCTTGCTCATGCCGCCGTCCACGACAAACTCCTGCCCGGTGACAAACCCCGCCTGGCGCGACAGCAGCCACGCCACCATCGCCGCCACGTCCTCCACGGTACCTACCCTGCCTGCCGGATGCTGAGCGTGGTCGGTATCGCTCAACGGCTCGGCGCGACGGGCCGCAGGATCACGTGCGTCGATCCAGCCAGGGCTGACCGCATTGACCCGCACCTCAGGCCCAAGGCTCATCGCCAAGGCATGCGTCAACGCCAGCAAACCCCCTTTGCTCGCCGCATAGGCTTCGGTGTCCGGCTCCGACTGGCGCGCCCGGGTCGACGCCAGGTTGACGATGGCGCCACCATGGGCACGCAGGTACGGCGCACAGTGCTTGGCCAATAACATCGGCCCGCTGAGATTCACCGCCATGACCCGGTTCCAGTAGGCCAGGTCCAGGCTTTCCAGGGTGATGTTGTGCGGGTCGGCCACCGCCGCATTGCACACCAATGCGTCGAGGCGGCCAAACTGCCCCAATACCTCGGCGACACCTTGAGCCACTTGCTTCTCGTCGGCCACGTCCATGGTGATGAACCAGGCGTTTTCGCCCAGCACCTTAGACACCTTGGCGCCGCGCTCGCGGTCCAGGTCGGTCAACACCACCTGCCAGCCTTCGCTGATCAGCCAAGCAGCAATCCCGAGGCCAATGCCGCGCGCCGCGCCGGTGACCAGCGCGACACGCCCGTTACTGGCTGCCGCAGCTTCCATGGACCACTCGATCACAAGGCCGCCAGCCCGCGAGCCAGGTCAGCCTGCAAGTCAGCCACGTCTTCCAGCCCCACTGCAACGCGGATCAGGCTGTCACGGATACCCGCCGCCTCACGCTCCTGAGGCGCCAGGCGCCCGTGGGAGGTGGTGCTCGGGTGGGTAATGGTGGTCTTGCTGTCACCCAGGTTGGCGGTGATGGAGATCAGGCGCGTCGCATCGATAAAGCGCCAGGCGCCCTCTTTGCCGCCCTTCACTTCGAAGCTCACCACGGCACCGAAACCACGTTGCTGGCGCTGGGCCAATGCGTGTTGCGGGTGGCTCTTGAGGCCGGCGTAGTGCACCTTCTCGATACCGTCCTGCTGCTCCAGCCACTCGGCCAGGGCCTGGGCGTTGGCGCAATGGGCTTTCATGCGCAGGCTGAGGGTTTCCAGGCCCTTGAGGAAGATCCAGGCATTGAATGGGCTCAAGGTCGGGCCAGCCGTGCGCAGGAAGCCAACGACTTCTTTCATCTGCTCGCTGCGACCCGCGACCACACCGCCCATGCAGCGACCCTGGCCGTCGATGAACTTGGTGGCCGAGTGCACGACGATGTCCGCGCCGAGCTTCAACGGCTGTTGCAGCGCCGGGGTGCAGAAGCAGTTGTCGACCACCAGCATCGTGCCCTTGGCGTGGGCCACTTCGGCCAATGCGGCGATATCCACCAGCTCGGCCAACGGGTTGGACGGCGACTCGACGAACAGCAACCGGGTGTTGGCCTTGATCGCCGCATCCCAACCGGACAGGTCCGCAAGCGGCACGTAGTCCACTTCAATGCCAAAGCGCTTGAAGTACTTCTCGAACAGGCTGATGGTCGAGCCGAACACGCTGCGCGACACCAGTACGTGGTCGCCGGCGCTGCACAGGCTCATCACCACCGCCAGGATGGCCGCCATGCCAGTCGCCGTAGCGACCGCCTGCTCGGCACCTTCCAGCGCCGCGATGCGCTCCTCGAACGCGCGCACGGTCGGGTTGGTGTAGCGCGAATAGACGTTGCCCGGCACTTCCCCCGCAAAGCGCGCAGCCGCATCGGCGGCCGTGCGGAACACATAGCTGGAGGTGAAGAACATCGGGTCACCGTGCTCACCTTCCGGGGTACGGTGCTGGCCGGCGCGCACGGCCAGGGTATCGAAAGCTACGCCATCGAGGTCGCTGTCCAACCGACCGGCATCCCATTCCTGACTCATGCTGCCCTCCTTACTCGATTCTTTATTTAAGATACAAAACCGGCCCCTCAGGGCCGGTTGTCACTCAGTTGTTATACAGATCGATGATCGCACTGACCGCCTGGGTCTTGATCTTCGACGAGTCGTTGCGCGCCTGTTCGATCTTGTTCAGGTAAGCCTCGTCGACGTCACCGGTCACGTACTTGCCGTCGAACACGGCGCAGTCGAACTGGTCGATCTTGATCTTGCCACCGCCGACCGCCTCGATGAGGTCCGGCAGGTCCTGGTAGATCAGCCAATCAGCGCCGATCAGGTCGGCAACGTCCTGGGTCGAGCGGTTGTGAGCGATCAGCTCGTGGGCGCTCGGCATGTCGATACCGTACACGTTCGGGTAACGCACCGCAGGCGCCGCGGAACAGAAATACACGTTCTTCGCACCGGCTTCGCGAGCCATCTGGATAATCTGCTTGCAAGTGGTGCCGCGTACGATGGAGTCGTCCACCAGCATCACGTTCTTGCCGCGAAATTCCAGCTCGATGGCGTTGAGCTTCTGGCGCACCGATTTCTTGCGTGCAGCCTGGCCCGGCATGATGAAGGTACGCCCGATGTAGCGGTTCTTCACGAAGCCTTCGCGGAACTTGACGCCCAGGTGGTTGGCAAGCTCCAGTGCGGCGGTACGGCTGGTGTCGGGAATCGGGATCACGACGTCGATATCGTGCTCGGGACGCTCGCGCAGGATCTTGTCGGCCAGCTTTTCACCCATGCGCAGGCGCGCCTTGTACACCGAAACACCGTCGATGATCGAATCCGGACGCGCCAGGTAGACGTGTTCGAAGATGCACGGGGTGAGTTTCGGCGCCACGGCGCACTGACGAGTGTGCAGCTTGCCGTCTTCGGTGATGTACACCGCTTCGCCCGGCGCGAGGTCGCGGATCAGGGTAAAGCCCAGCACGTCCAGGGACACGCTTTCGGAAGCGATCATGTACTCGACGCCTTCGTCGGTATGACGCTGGCCGAACACGATCGGGCGAATGCCGTGCGGGTCACGGAAGCCGACGATGCCATAACCGGTGATCATGGCCACCACCGCGTAACCACCGACGCAGCGGTTGTGCACGTCGGTGACGGCGGCGAACACGTCTTCTTCGGTCGGCTGCAGCTTGCCGCGCTGGGCCAGCTCATGGGCGAACACGTTGAGCAGCACTTCCGAGTCGGAGTTGGTGTTGACGTGGCGCAGGTCGGACTCGTAAATCTCCTTGGCCAGCTGTTCAACGTTGGTCAGGTTGCCGTTGTGCGCCAGGGTAATGCCATAAGGCGAGTTGACGTAAAACGGTTGAGCTTCGGCCGACGTCGAGCTACCGGCAGTCGGGTAGCGCACATGGCCAATGCCCATGTGACCCACGAGGCGCTGCATGTGACGTTGGTGGAACACGTCACGTACCAGCCCGTTGTCCTTGCGCAGGAATAACCGGCCGTCGTGGCTGGTCACAATACCGGCAGCGTCCTGGCCGCGGTGCTGGAGGACGGTTAGCGCGTCATACAGCGCCTGATTGACGTTCGACTTACCGACGATACCGACGATGCCACACATGCGACGCAACCCCTACTTAATGAATCTTGACTGAACACAGCTTACTGAGGCGTTTTGGCCGGCAAGAGGTGTTCCTTGAACGGAAGATCAGCGGGTACGCTGATTCCGCTGGCCAGCCACTGACTGCTCCACCCCAGAATGAGGTTCTTGGACCAATCTGCAACCAATAGAAATTTTGGCACGAGTACCGACTCTTGCCACCATGCATCCTGCTGTACCGGCCCCAGGCTCAACAGCCCGACCGCCACGACCACCAGCAACGCGCCACGCGCGGCGCCGAAGACCATGCCGAGGAATCGATCGGTCCCGGAAAGGCCGGTGACACGTATCAACTCGCCAATAAGATAATTGACCATTGCCCCCACCAGCAGCGTGGCGATGAACATGATGGCGCAGCCCGCAATGACGCGGGCCGAAGGTGTCTCGATGTATCCGGCCAGGTAGACCGACAATGAACCGCCAAACATCCAGGCTACGACTCCTGCGATGATCCAGGTCAGCAACGACAATGCTTCTTTTACGAAGCCGCGGCTTAGACTGATCAAAGCGGAGATGGCGACGATTGCAACAATCGCCCAATCAACCCAGGTAAATGGCACGTTTGAGCCTACGGACAGATAAGGCGGCGCATTTTAGCAGAGCGTCGGGCTATCGGTAAGCGGTGATTGAGGGTGCTTTGCAAATCAATAGTTTGGGGTGAGCCCAACTTAATTCAACCCCCAAACCAATGTGGGAGCTGGCTTGCCTGCGATGAGGGCGGCACATTCGACATCACTGTCGACTGAACCACCGCCATCGCAGGCAAGCCAGCTCCCACATTTGGCCTGCATTTCAAGTTGGAACCGTTACAGTATTAACCGCGCTCCGGCTGGAAACGCGTCACGAAACCCTTGAGGTTCTGCTGGCGATCGAGCAAGTCGCGCAGGCGATCCGCTTCGGCACGCTCGATCAGCGGCCCGATAAACACGCGGTTCTTGCCGTCGGCGCTACGGATATAGGCGTTATAGCCCTGGCTACGCAGCTTCTTCTGCAATGCGTCGGCGCCTTCGCGATTACCCAGGCTGGCCACCTGAATCGACCAACTGATCGGCAAGCCATTTGGGTCGATGCGGCTCTGGCCCACGTCCGGCTTGCCCGGTGCAGCAGGTTGCGGCGCTACCGGCTTGGGCGCCGGCGCTGGCGCGGCAGGCTTGACCGCTACGGTCGGTGCCGGCGCCGGCTTGACCACCGGCACGCTTGGCTGCACCGGCATCGACGGCGCCGGCTGAGCGGCCACTTCGTCATCGCTCGGCACAGGTTGTTCTTCCGGCAACGCCTGCGGCTCAGGCACCACCACCGGCTCAACCTGCACCTGGGGCACCGCAGGCGCTTGTGGAGCGGCCGGGGCCTCGACTACGACCTGGCGCTCTTCATCCTGGCGAGAGAACAGCATCGGCAGAAAAATCACTGCCAACGCCACCAGAACCAGGGCTCCGACCATTCGCTGCTTGTATGCGCTATCCAGTAATGCCATGTGCAGCTTCCTCCGTGGAGCGCCGGGCCAACCACTCGAGCGCCTCGGCAACACAATAAAATGACCCGAACAATAGAACTTCATCGTCGGGGGTGGCAACCGCGCACTGCGCCTGGAGGGCATCGATCACGCTTGCATACGACGTCACGGGTGCGCCAAGGTTCTGCAAGACCAGCAGCAGTTCGGCGGCAGGACGGCTGCGCGGTGTATCCAGCGGCGCTACGGCCCACGCCTGGACATGGTCCAGCAATGGCGCAACCACACCGTCCAGGTCCTTGTCGGCCAGCAGACCGAATACGGCAAGGCGACGACCGACCGGCGGCGTGTGCGACAAGCGTTGCGCCAGGTACTCGGCCGCGTGGGGGTTATGCCCTACGTCGAGCATCAGGGTAAGACGCTTGCCCTGCCATTCGACCTCGCGACGGTCCAAACGCCCTGCCACGCGCGTTGCCAGCAGGGTGGCAGCAATCTGCTCAGCGCTCCACGGCAGATCCAGCAGCAGATACGCCTGCAGCGCGAGCGCGGCGTTTTCCATCGGCAGGTTCAGCAGCGGCAGGTCGCGAAGTTCCACAACCTGGCCTCGGGCATCACGCCCACGCCAGTGCCAGTGCTGCCCGGCGATCTCAAGATCGAATTCACGCCCGCGCAGGAAAAACGGGCAATCCAGCTCGCGCACCTTGTCCAGCAAGGTCTGCGGCGGCTCAGGGTCGCCACACAGGGCAGGCTTGCCATGGCGGAAGATACCGGCTTTTTCAAAGGCCACCGACTCGCGGGTATCACCCAGGTAATCGGCGTGATCCACACCAATACTGGTGACCAGCGCCAAGTCGGCATCCACCACGTTGACCGTGTCAAGGCGCCCGCCCAGGCCCACTTCCAGCACCACCACATCCAGTTGCGCACGCTCGAACAGCCAGAACGCCGCCAGGGTGCCCATCTCGAAGTAGGTCAGGGATATCTCGCCCCGGCCGGCATCAAGCGCGGCGAAGGCTTCGCAGAGTTGCTCATCAGTGGCTTCGCTGCCATTGAGTTGCACCCGCTCGTTATAACGCAGCAGGTGCGGGGAGTTGTAGACGCCGACTTTCAGGCCTTGAGCCTGCAGCAGCGCCGCGACAAAGGCACAGGTGGAGCCTTTGCCGTTAGTGCCGGTCACCGTGATCACACGCGGCGCCGGCCGGCCCAACCCGAGGCGGGCCGCTACCTGTTGCGAGCGCTCCAGGCCCATGTCAATGGCGGACGGATGCAACTGCTCAAGGTAGGCGAGCCATTCGCCCAGGGTCCGTTGGGTCATAGGTTTGCAGGCACCGGCGGCACGACAATCGGCTCGACTTTAGGCGCGACGTAAACAGGGGTCGGCAAGCCCATCATCTGGGCCAGCAGGCTGCCCAGGCGTGGACGCAGTTCACCGCGCGGGATGATCAGGTCAATCGCGCCGTGCTCCAGCAGGAACTCGCTGCGCTGGAAACCTTCCGGCAGTTTTTCACGCACGGTCTGTTCGATCACGCGCGGGCCGGCAAAGCCGATCAGGGCTTTTGGCTCGCCGACGATCACATCGCCCAGCATCGCCAGGCTAGCGGACACGCCGCCGTAGACCGGGTCGGTCAGCACGGAAATGAACGGGATGCCTTCTTCGCGCAGACGCGCCAGTACCGCAGAGGTCTTGGCCATTTGCATCAGCGAAATCAAGGCTTCCTGCATGCGCGCACCACCGGAGGCGGCGAAGCAGATCATCGGGCAACGGTTTTCCAGGGCGTAGTTGGCGGCGCGAACGAAGCGTTCACCGACGATGGCGCCCATGGAGCCGCCCATGAAGGAGAACTCGAATGCCGACACCACAACCGGCATGCCCAGCAGCTTGCCGCTGACGGAAATCAGCGCGTCTTTCTCGCCGGTCTGCTTTTGTGCGGCGGTCAGGCGGTCCTTGTACTTTTTGCCGTCGCGGAACTTGAGACGGTCTACCGGTTCCAGGTCGGCGCCCAGCTCGTTGCGGCCTTCGGCGTCAAGGAAGATGTCGATGCGGGCGCGGGCGCCGATACGCATGTGATGGTTGCACTTGGGGCAAACGTCCAGGGTCTTTTCCAGCTCCGGGCGGTACAGCACCGCGTCGCAGGATGGGCACTTGTGCCACAGACCTTCAGGAACCGAGCTTTTCTTCACCTCGGAACGCATGATCGAAGGGATCAGTTTGTCTACTAACCAGTTGCTCATGCTTCTTTCTCCAGTACCGGTGGCTTGAACACAGCCCCGCGTATGCCCTTGAGCTAAATTCATATGTGGCGATGACACAGGCTGGACGGGGTCAGACGTTCGACCGGCCTTTCCCGCGTGTGTCCTCAGCCTTCCAGACAACCTGCAAGCGCAGGGTTGCCACTTCGTTTCCAGGCCACCCACAGGCGGCGCTGGACTGTTTTACACAGTGGTAGTTATGGACGGCGGCAGACTGCCAGCCGTCACATCCTACCGTTGCTGTTGCGCACGGCCTGCACGAATGCGCGAATCTTGCCGTGGTCCTTGATGCCCTTGCCCTGCTCTACCCCACCGCTGACATCCACGGCATACGGTTGCACTTGTTCGATCGCCGCTTCGACATTGGCCGGGTCGAGCCCGCCGGCCAGGATGATCGGCTTGCTCAAGCCTGCGGGAATCAGCGACCAGTCGAACGCTTCGCCCGTACCGCCGGGCACGCCTTCGACATAGGTGTCCAGCAGAATCCCGCGAGCACCCGCATAGGCGGCGCACGCCGCCGCGATGTCATCGCCGGCCTTGACGCGCAACGCCTTGATATACGGGCGCTGGTAACTCTCACATTCGTCCGGTGTTTCGTCACCGTGGAACTGCAGCATGTCCAACGGTACGGCATCCAGGGTTTCGTTGAGTTCGCAGCGGCTGGCGTTGACGAACAAGCCCACGGTGGTGACGAACGGCGGCAGTGCCGCGATGATCGCCCGCGCCTGCAGCACATTCACCGCCCGGGGGCTTTTGGCATAAAACACCAGGCCAATGGCATCGGCCCCGGCCTCAACTGCCGCCAGCGCGTCTTCTATGCGGGTAATCCCGCAAATCTTGCTGCGAACGGCTGACATGTCGTGAAAACCTCAGGGATTGAGCCGAGAAAGTCCCGGATGGTAACAAAAGCTTTTCCAGGCGTCAGCCGCCAAGTTCGCTGAAACCTGTGAGGAAATGTGGCCCGATGAAACGCTCCGGCAGCTCGAACTCGTCACGGTACTCCACATCCACCAGATACAGGCCGAACGGATGCGCCGTGACCCCGCCGGTACGACGCACACGGCTTTCCAGCACCTCCTTGGCCCATTCCACCGGGCGCTCGCCGGTGCCGATGGTCATCAGCACCCCGGCGATGTTACGCACCATATGATGCAGGAAGGCGCCGGCACGGATATCCAGCACGATCATCTTGCCGTGGCGGGTCACCCGCAGGTGGTGGACTTGCTTGATCGGCGACTTGGCCTGGCACTGGCCGGCACGGAAGGCGCTGAAATCATGCACGCCCACCAGATGCTGCGCTGCTTCGGCCATGCGTTCGGCGTCGAGCGGGCGGTGGTTCCAGGTGATCTCCTGGTTGAGGTGCGCCGGGCGGATCTGGTCGTTGTAGATCACATACCGGTAACGCCGGGCGATGGCCTTGAAACGCGCATGAAAGTGCGCCGGCATGACCTTGGCCCAGGTGACACTGACGTCATGGGGCAAATTGATATTAGCGCCCATTACCCAAGCCTTCATCGACCGCTCAGCCTGGGTATCGAAGTGCACCACCTGGCCGCAGGCATGCACACCCGCATCGGTACGCCCGGCGCACATCAGCGATACCGGTGAGTCGGCGACTTTCGACAGGGCGTTTTCGAGTGTTTCCTGCACCGTCAGCACGCCGCTGGCCTGACGCTGCCAGCCGCGGTAGCGCGAGCCTTTGTATTCCACGCCCAGGGCGATGCGGTTAAAGCCTGCGGCCGCCATTTCGGCGGCCGCGTTATCTATATTTGCCAAGAACTGAGAGCCTGATGGGTTGCGCAAAGGCGGGCATTATGCCGGATTGCGTGGGAGCTGGCTTGCCTGCGATGCGCACAGGTATCTACACAACTTCCGGTGAACACAAAATTTGTGGCAAGGAGCTTGTTGTGGCGAGCGGGCTTGCCCCGCGTTGGGCTGCGAAGCAGTCCCAGTGAACGCACCGAGATGTTCCTGGAGAAAGTCAGCGTCTGGTTTTGGGGCCGCTTCGCGACCCAACGCGGGCAAGCCCGCTCGCCACAAGGAGATTTTTGATCGTTCCCAGGCTCCGTGAACTGACCACACAAAACAAAACGGCGACCCGAAGGTCGCCGCTGCGCTAACGATTGACGGTTACACCAACCGGCCGAGCATCTCCTTGGCCTCGCCACGCTGGGTCTCGTCACCTTCGGTCAGCACTTCGGAGAGGATATCCCGTGCGCCGTCCGCATCGCCCATGTCGATATAGGCCTGGGCCAGGTCCAGTTTGGTGGCTACTTCATCTGTGCCGGACAGGAAGTCGAATTCCGGTTCATCATCACCCAGTGCCGCGTCTTCTGCGGTAAAGGATGGCTCGATGGGCGGATGCTCCAGGCTTTGGGAAAGGCGATCGAGCTCGGCGTTGACATCGTCCAGCTCCGACGCGAAGGCATCTGGCTTGGCGGCCTCTTGCGGCTCATCAGCCAAAGACAGGTCGAAATCCTCGGGCAGGGCGAAATCATCCCCTGCGGCGGGGGTCAGGGTCGGCGGTTCGACGGCGGGCACGTCCTTGATCGGCTCTTGCAGGCCAGAAAGGAAGTCGTCATCGGATTGCGCCGACGCCGGGGCATCCAGTTGCAGGTCCAGGTCGAAGTCCGACAGGCCATCGGCGGCGGCATTGGCTTCGGTCTGCTGCTGCAGCAACGATTCGAATGTCTGCTGATCGTCCTCGATTTTGGCCGGGGAAGCTTCTTCCAGCTCGTCCAGGCTCAAATCGAAGTCGGTGTCAAAGGCCTCCGGCGTTGCGGCAGCCGGTTTGTCTTCGAGCAATTCCTTGACGTATTGAGCGTCCAGGGCGGCGGCGGCAACCGCAGCGCTGACACCCGCCGCCAACACAGCCATCGCCGGAAAGCGGCTCTTGAGTTGCTCGACCTGGGCGTGGTTTTCACCATTGGCCACCAGTTGACGCTCCTGAGTGACAAAGCCGTCCTTGTCGTTCTGCAGGCCGTAGACTTCCATCAGTTTCAAGCGCAGGTCGCTGCGCTTGGGCTCATATTTGATTGCCTGTTCCAGCACATCGGCGGCCTGGTTCAGGTGGCCCCGGTCGATATGGGATTGGGCCTGGGCCAGCGCATCGCTGGAGTTTACCGCAGCGACGGCAACCGCCAGCGGCGCAAGCACGGAGGCCACGGTAGGCACGACAACGGCCGGCTCTACCGCTGGAGCCGGTACAGGCGCGGCAGCCAGCTTGACGTTGGGCGGCGGCACTTCCAGTCCTTCGAAACTGTCCGGAGGCAGGTCGTGGTCAATGTTCGAGGTGAACTCCGGCTCTTCAGCCAGGGCCCGCGCCATACGCAGGTGTTTTTCCTCTTCGCGGCGGGCATTGCGATGGCGCGCCCACAACAGCAGGAGCAGCAGCACCAACAAGAGCGCGGCGCCACCGAGCACGCCGAGCACGACCGGGTTGGTCAGCAGCTCGTTGAACTTGCCCTCGGTGCTCGCCGGTGCAGGCTCCTGCGCGTTGACTGGCTCGGGGGCGGGCGTAACGGGCGCAGGAGCAGCGGTCGCGGCATCCGGCGCTGCAGCGGCGGCGGCCGGCTCGCCTGCCAACTGAGCGGGCATTGCCGCTGTGGCCTGCGCCGCCGGGAGGCCTTTTTCTGCCTGCAAACGCGCGAGCTGATCGTTTTTCAGTTGAATCAGTTTCTGCAGTTTGTCCAGCTGGCTTTGCAGGTCCGCCGCGCGGCTTTTGAGCTCTTCGTTGTCGCGACGGGTGGTGTCCAATTGCTCCTGGGTCATCGCCAGTTTGTCGCTCAGCGCTGCGCTATCGCCCGTCTTGCCTTTGGCGCCCTGCTTGGCCGCTTCGGCCGACACCAGGCTCAGGTTGTCGTTGGCATTGGTGCTGGCTGGCGCGTTGCCAGCCTGGCTGCGCTTGGTGGCGTCCAACTGCTGCTTGCCCGCCGTCGGGTTGGTGGCGGCACGGCGGCCCTGGCGCCAGGCGGCATTCTGGGCGCTGACTTCGGCGATCGCCTGGGGTTGCGGCAGCGCGGTGCTTTGTACGGTATCCGGCAAGCGCAGGACCTGGCCGGTTTTGAGGCGATTGATGTTGCCGTCGACAAACGCGCCGGGGTTCAGCGCCTGGATCGCCAGCATGGTCTGCTGGACCGAGCCGCCATTGCGGTTCTTCGCAGCGATTTCCCACAGGGTATCGCGGGACGTGGTGGTGTGCTGCGCCGCCTTGCTCGCCGTCGGCGCGGTACTGGCCGGCGCAGTCAGGCGCGGTGCGGGCGCGGCGCTGGTGGGCGCAGGCTGGTCGAATTTGGCCGGGTCGAGCAATACACTGTAGTCGCGCAT
Organism: Pseudomonas azadiae; assembly: GCF_019145355.1. NCBI lineage: Bacteria > Pseudomonadati > Pseudomonadota > Gammaproteobacteria > Pseudomonadales > Pseudomonadaceae > Pseudomonas > Pseudomonas azadiae. The sequence continues at coordinate 748,692 of NZ_JAHSTY010000001.1, forward strand.
CAGGCGACCGTTGGGCCATTGCACCTGCAACAGGAAGCGTACGTAGGAATCCGGCAGCGGCTTGCTGGAGGTGACACGCACCACGCTGCGACCGTTAGGGTTGATCACCGGGGTGAACGTCAGGTCATCGAGGAATGCCTGGCGATCAACGCCCGCATCCACGAACGCCTGGGACGAGGCCAGGCTCGGGGTGATCTCGGAAGCGGTGAGGCCGCCGACATCGAGCAATTCGATTTCCACCGCCAACGGCTGGTTCAACTTCGACTTGAGGGTCATCTCCCCCAACTGCAGCGCCTGCGCCATACCGGAGGACAGCGCCGAGGCGGCCGCTATTGCTAACACCAGTTTGCGAACTTGAACCATAGCCTCATCCTTTGTTTGAACACTCCCCGGCCTGCGAGAAGGTTGGTAACCGCTGCCATAAGGCATGGCGAGCCGATAGGTTACCGACGCGCTTCTGTTCTGCTTAGGGCCAAGCATAGCGCCTGGTTAGAATCAATCTACAAATTGCCGCCAAGTATCTTTTACGCAAGGCCTTTTATCAACAACTGCGCCAGCTGTATGGCATTGAGTGCGGCGCCTTTGCGTACGTTATCTGACGTCAGCCACAGATTTAGTTCCGCCGGGTCATCCACGCCTGCACGGACCCGTCCTACATAGACCACGTCCTGGCCTACGGCATCGCCCACGGCGGTGGGGTAGTCGCCCTCCTCCACACGCTCTATGCCCGGCGCTGCGTCGAGTGCGCGGTTCACTGCAGCGAGATCGGCCGGTGCACCCAACTGCAGGGACACAGTCAGGCTATCGCCAAAAAACACCGGGGCTTGAACGCACGTTGCGGAAATCTTTAGTAAAGGTAATTCCAGCACCGCGCGCAGCTCGTGGACCAGGCGCTTCTCCAGGGCGGTATGACCTTGGCTGTCCGGCGTGCCGACTTGTGCCAGCAGATTGAAGGCGACCTGCCGATCAAAGAAGGTCGGTTCCAGCGGACGCATATTCAGCAGCTCGGCAGTTTGCCGGGCCAGTTCGCCGACCGCCTCACGCCCCTGGGCCGACATCGCCAGGTTGGCGGTGACGCTCACGCGCTGGATGTCCAGCAGGCCCCGCAGTGGCGCCAGCACCACGGCCAGGTTGGTCGCCGACGGGCTTGGGCTGCCGAGCCGGAACGGCTTTTCCAGGCCATCAAGCACATGGGCGTTGGCTTCGGGCACCACTGGCGGCGCCTGCTCGGCCGGCAGCGCGCCGGACAAGTCGATCACCGAGCAGCCCACCGCCGTCGCACGCGCGGCGAAACTCAAGGTGACCGCGGGCCCCGCCGCGAAAAACGCCAGTTGCGCCTTGCTGAAGTCGAATTCATCGACCTCCTTGACCCGCACGTTCTTGCCGCGAAACGGCACCGATGCGCCCGCCGAGTTGTTGCCCGCCAGCAGATACAGGGTGCCCACCGGGAAAGCCAGCTCTTCGAGGATCTGCACCAGGGTTTCGCCAACGGTACCGGTGGCGCCGATCACGGCGATATCAAAGGTCTGGGTCATGGGGCTGCCTCGGGCATTGCGGGGGGAGCGGCACTTTACCGGGTGGCTGGGGGGTGAGGCAATTGGCCTGGATTTTGTGGTGTAGCTGATGACCCCATCGCAGCATAGGTATCTACACAACTTTCAAAGGCTGACTTCATCCCCTGTGGGAGCTGTCGAGCTTTAGCGAGGCTGCGAAAGCGGTGGGTCAGGCGCAGAAAATGCCAGCAGTGGCGCCGCCTTCGCAGCCTCGCTGAGGCTCGACAGCTCCCACATTTTGAACCGAGTTCGACATCAATACCGGTCGGCTCGAAGGCCGCCGCGCTTTTGCTTTTGATCTGCGATCGCCCCGTCAACCACGCTGGCGGGAATTCGACAGTGATTTGGGGGGTAAACCGGCAGGGATGCCGGTTTAGCCGCCCACGCGCCAGGGATGGCGCGTGGGCGGCGGCCCCCAAATCACTGTCGGATTACGGGCATGCCGAGCCTAGGCGAGGCTCCGAGTGGTGGGGCGAAGCGTTTTTGGTTACTTTTTGCGCTCTTCAAAAAGTGACCCGCCGTAAGGGCGGAACCCTAAGCCGCCGTTACCGCAGCAACGGATATGTACTCGGTCAAACCCAAAAAAAAAACGGTCGGCCCAAAGGCCGCCAAACAAGCTCCCTCGCCACACACCGTTGAAAGTTGTGTAGATACCCGTGCCCATCGCAGGCAAGCCAGCTCCCACACTGGACGGGTGTTCACAATCAAAATGTGGGAGCCGGGCTTGCCCGCGATAGCGGCCTCAAGCGCAATAAAAAACCCGCGCCTGTCACCAGAACGCGGGTTTCTCCCATTGCCTCAAGCGATCAACGCTCCAGCAGGATCCGCAGCATGCGACGCAGCGGTTCAGCCGCGCCCCACAGCAGCTGGTCGCCGACCGTAAACGCACCGAGGAACTGGCTGCCCATGTTCAGCTTGCGCAGGCGGCCCACCGGTACATTCAGGGTGCCGGTGACCTTGGTCGGGCTCAGCTCCTGCATGCTGATGTCGCGGTTGTTCGGCACCAGCTTGACCCACGGGTTGTGCTGGCTGATCAGCCCTTCGATATCGGCGATCGGCACGTCTTTGTTCAGCTTGATGGTCAGCGCCTGGCTGTGGCAGCGCATCGCGCCGATACGCACGCAGATGCCGTCCACCGGGATCGGGCTTTTGAAACGCCCGAGGATCTTGTTGGTCTCGGCCTGGGCCTTCCACTCTTCGCGGCTCTGGCCGTTGGGCAGCTCTTTGTCGATCCACGGGATCAGGCTGCCGGCCAACGGCACGCCGAAGTTTTCGGTCGGGTAGGCATCGCTGCGCATGGCTTCGGCCACACGGCGGTCGATGTCGAGGATCGCGCTGGCCGGGTCGGCCAGTTGATCGGCGACAGCGGCATGGGTCGCGCCCATCTGCTTGATCAGCTCGCGCATGTTCTGCGCACCAGCGCCGGAAGCCGCCTGATAGGTCATGGCGCTCATCCACTCGACCAGGCCGGCTTCGAACAAGCCGCCCAGGCCCATCAGCATCAGGCTGACCGTGCAGTTGCCGCCGACGTAATTCTTGGTACCGGCGTCCAGTTGCTGGTCGATGACCTTGCGGTTGACCGGGTCGAGAATGATCACCGCGTCGTCCTGCATGCGCAGGCTCGATGCGGCGTCGATCCAGTAACCCTGCCAGCCGGCTTCGCGCAGCTTGGGGAAGACTTCGCTGGTGTAGTCGCCACCCTGGCAGGTCACAATCACGTCGAGGGTTTTGAGCTCATCGATGCTGTAGGCGTCCTTGAGCGGGGCAATGTCCTTGCCCACGGACGGGCCTTGGCCACCCACGTTCGACGTGGTGAAAAACACCGGCTCAATAAGATCGAAATCCTGCTCTTCCAGCATCCGCTGCATGAGCACGGAACCGACCATACCGCGCCAACCGATCAGACCTACACGTTTCATCGCAACTACACCTTGTTAAAAAGTGGGCCGCCTTGCAGCAACAACTGCAAGCGGGCCCGAGAGATTACAGATTCCGCAACGCGGCGACTACTGCGTCGCCCATTTCTTGCGTACCGACCTTGGTGCAACCCTGCGACCAGATGTCGCCGGTGCGCAAGCCCTGGTCGAGCACCAGGCTCACGGCCTTCTCGATGGCGTCCGCCGCGTCGGCCAGGTTGAAGCTGTAACGCAGCATCATCGACACCGACAAAATGGTCGCCAGCGGGTTGGCAATGCCCTGCCCCGCGATGTCCGGCGCCGAACCGTGGCACGGCTCGTACATGCCCTTGTTGTGGGTGTCCAGGGACGCCGACGGCAGCATGCCGATGGAGCCGGTCAGCATCGAGGCCTGATCGGACAGGATGTCGCCGAACAGGTTGTCGGTAACGATCACGTCGAACTGCTTCGGTGCGCGTACCAGTTGCATGGCGGCGTTGTCGACGTACATGTGGCTCAGTTCGACGTCCGGGTAGTCCTTGGCCACTTCTTCAACGATTTCACGCCACAGTTGACTGGAGGCCAGTACGTTGGCTTTGTCCACCGAGCAGATCTTCTTGCCCCGCACGCGGGCCATGTCGAAACCGACACGGGCGATCCGGCGGATTTCGCTCTCGCTGTACGGCAGGGTGTCGTAGGCCTGGCGCTCGCCATTTTCCAACTCACGCACACCGCGTGGCGAGCCGAAGTAGATACCGCCGGTCAGCTCACGCACGATCAGGATATCCAGGCCTGCCACGACTTCCGGCTTAAGGCTCGATGCGTCGGCCAGTTGCGGGTAGAGGATGGCCGGGCGCAGGTTGCCGAACAGGCCCAGTTGCGCGCGGATCTTCAGCAGGCCGCGCTCGGGGCGGATGTCACGGTCGATCTTGTCCCACTTCGGCCCGCCCACGGCGCCGAGCAGCACGGCGTCGGCAGCGCGGGCGCGGTCCAGGGTTTCGTCGGCCAGCGGCACGCCGTGCTTGTCGATGGCCGCGCCGCCGATCACGTCATGGCTCAGCTCAAAGCCCAGGCTGTACTTGCTGTTGGCAAGTTCCAGGACCTTGACCGCTTCGGCCATGATTTCCGGACCAATACCGTCGCCAGGGAGAATCAGAATCTGCTTGCTCATGGGTTCCTCATTTCATCGAGCGACCTACCCACGGGCAGGTCGGGAAAATTCAGTCAGCGTTCGGCGAAGGCCACCAGCACGTCGGTACTGAACGTGCCGTCGGCCTGGATTTCGTAGTAATCGCGCACTTCCTGGCCCATCGCCCCTTGCAACTCAAGGATTGCAGCGCGCAATACCTCTGGCGTGCGCATGCGTTCGACCCACGAGGCGTATTCCAGGCGCAGGCGCTGGCGGCTGCTGTTGCGTACGTGCAAGCCGACTTCGCTGAGCTGGCGCATCCACTCGGCGGCGGAGTAATCGCGCACGTGGCTGGTGTCGCGCAGCACTTCAACAGTTTGCAGGTAAGTGTCCAACAGCGGGCTGCCCGGAGACAAGACGTCGACGAACGCCGCCACGCCGCCCGGCTTGAGCACCCGCCGCACTTCGCGCAGGGCCAGGCCAAGGTCGCTCCAATGGTGAGCCGAATAACGGCTGAACACAAAGTCGAACTCGCCATCGGCGAACGGCAGGCGTTCGGCGGCGCCGTTTACGGTGCTGATATTGCTGAAACCGCGAGCTTGCGCAGCGGCGGCCACCACGTCGAGCATCTGCTGGGACAGGTCGTAGGCCACCACTTCCTTGACCAACGGCGCGACATGAAAGCTGACATGGCCGGCACCGCAGCCCAGGTCCAGCAGGCGCGCACTGCCCTGCCCGGCCAGTTCGGCCTGAAGTAGCGCGAATTCGGTGCCTTGGGCGTGCACGGCACTGCTCAGGTAGGCCGCGGCCTGCTCGCCGAATTGTTTTTGCACGACTTGGGTGTGGGCGGTGGTGGTCATGGTGGTTTTCCTTGGGGCTTGTGGTGTTTTTACTGCCGTCTTCGCGAGCAAGCCCGCTCCCACATTTGAAAGTGTTCACAAATCAAAATGTGGGAGCGGGCTTGCTCGCGAAGGGGCCAGTGCGGCCTACAAAGATTCAGGCATCGCGAAACAACCAAGGCTGGCTCGCCCGGTGTTTGGCCTCAAACGCCGCAATCGCATCGCCGTCCTGCAAGGTCAGGCCGATATCGTCCAGGCCGTTGATCAGGCAGTGCTTACGGAAAGCGTCCACCTCGAAGTGATACACCTTGCCGTCCGGACGGGTCACGGTTTGCGCGGCCAGGTCGACGGTCAACGGGTAACCCACCTCGGCTTCCACCTGCTTGAACAGCTCGTCGACTTCTTCGTCAGTCAAGATGATCGGCAACAAGCCGTTCTTGAAGCTGTTATTGAAGAAAATATCGGCATAGCTCGGCGCGATGATGCTGCGAAAGCCATATTCTTCCAGGGCCCACGGCGCGTGTTCACGGCTGGAGCCGCAGCCGAAGTTTTCCCGCGCCAGCAACACGCTGGCACCCTGGTAACGCTCGGCGTTGAGCACGAAATCCTGGTTCAGCGGGCGCTTGGAGTTGTCCTGGTAGGCGTAGCCCACGTCCAGGTAGCGCCATTCGTCGAACAGATTCGGACCGAAACCGGTGCGCTTGATCGACTTCAAGAACTGCTTGGGGATGATTTGGTCGGTGTCCACGTTGGCGCGGTCCAACGGCGCGACTAAACCTGTGTGTTGTGTAAAAGCACGCATCGGATACTCCTCAGATCAATTCGCGAACGTCGATGAAACGACCGTTGACGGCAGCGGCGGCGGCCATGGCCGGGCTGACCAGGTGGGTACGCCCGCCAGCGCCCTGACGCCCTTCGAAGTTACGGTTGGAGGTGGACGCGCAATGCTCGCCGCTCTCCAAACGATCCGGGTTCATCGCCAGGCACATCGAGCAACCCGGCTCACGCCATTCAAAACCGGCCTCGAGGAAGATCTTGTCCAGGCCTTCGGCCTCGGCTTGCGCCTTGACCAGGCCCGAACCCGGCACCACGATGGCTTGCTTGATGGTCGAGGCCACCTTGCGGCCCTTGGCGATCACCGCCGCGGCGCGCAGGTCTTCGATCCGCGAATTGGTGCAGGAACCAATGAACACGCGATCCAGCTGGATGTCGGTGATCGCCTGGTTGGCTTTCAAGCCCATGTACTTCAAGGCGCGCTCGATGGAACCGCGCTTGACCAGGTCGGTTTCCTGGGCCGGGTCCGGTACGTTCTGGTCGACGGCCAGCACCATTTCCGGCGAGGTGCCCCAACTGACTTGCGGCTTAATTTGCGTAGCGTCGAGTTCGACCACGCTGTCGAACACCGCGTCGGCGTCGGACACCAGGTCTTTCCAGGCTTCTACGGCGGCGTCCCAATCGGCCCCTGCGGGTGCGAATGGGCGGCCCTTGACGTATTCAACAGTCTTTTCGTCCGCCGCCACCATGCCCACACGGGCACCGGCTTCGATGGACATGTTGCAGATGGTCATGCGGCCTTCGATGGACAGGTCGCGGATGGCGCTGCCGGCGAATTCGATGGCATGGCCGTTACCGCCGGCGGTGCCGATCTTGCCGATCACGGCGAGGACGATGTCCTTGGCGGTCACGCCGAACGGCAGCTTGCCTTCGACGCGGACCAGCATGTTCTTCATCTTCTTGGCCACCAGGCACTGGGTGGCGAACACATGTTCCACCTCGGAGGTGCCGATGCCGTGGGCCAAGGCGCCGAACGCACCGTGGGTCGAGGTGTGGGAGTCGCCGCAGACCACGGTCATGCCAGGCAGGGTGGCGCCCTGCTCCGGGCCGATGACATGCACGATGCCCTGGCGCACGTCATTCATCTTGAATTCGGTGATGCCATATTCGTCACAGTAATCGTCGAGGGTTTGCACCTGCAGACGCGACACGGTGTCGGCGATGGCGTCGATGCCGCCCTTGCGCTCCGGGGTGGTCGGCACGTTGTGGTCCGGGGTGGCGATGATCGAGTCGACGCGCCAAGGCTTGCGCCCGGCCAGCCGCAGGCCTTCGAACGCTTGGGGCGAGGTCACTTCATGGATGATGTGACGGTCGATATAGATCAGCGACGAGCCATCGTCGCGCCGTTTCACTTCATGGGAATCCCAAAGCTTGTCGTAAAGCGTTTTGCCGGCCATCAGTTGGTCCTCATCACAGGTCTTTCTATGCCCCGGGCCTTGAAACATTCAATAACCCTTTGGCTTGTGAGGCTGATGGTATGGCGCTACATTAAATAACTCAAATTCATATTTTTTATGCTTTGGATTACCAACTGGAATACCAATGGACCTGGCCAACCTCAATGCTTTTATCGCCATCGCCGAGACCGGCAGTTTCTCCGGCGCCGGTGAGCGCCTGCACCTGACCCAGCCCGCCATCAGCAAGCGCATTGCCGGCCTGGAACAACAATTGAAGGTGCGATTGTTCGACCGCCTGGGTCGTGAAGTCGGCTTGACCGAAGCCGGGCGCGCCCTGCTGCCGCGGGCTTATCAGATCCTCAACGTGCTGGACGACACGCGCCGCGCGCTCACCAATCTCACCGGCGAAGTCAGCGGCCGCCTGACCTTGGCCACCAGCCACCATATCGGCCTGCACCGCCTGCCGCCGGTGCTGCGCACTTTTACCCGGCAATACCCGAACGTGGCGTTGGATATTCAGTTCCTCGATTCAGAAGTGGCCTACGAAGAAATCCTCCATGGCCGTGCCGAAGTGGCAGTGATCACCCTCGCGCCCGACCCTCATCACCTTGTGCGGGCCACCCCGGTGTGGGACGACCCACTGGATTTCGTGGTGGCGCCCGAGCACAGCCTGATCAGCAATGGCAACATCAGCCTGGCCGATATTGCCGGGCACCCGGCGGTTTTCCCCGGCGGCAACACCTTTACCCACCATATCGTCCGCCGGCTGTTCGAGGCCCAGGGCCTCACCCCGAACATTGCGATGAGCACCAACTACCTGGAAACCATCAAGATGATGGTGTCCATCGGCCTGGCCTGGAGCGTATTGCCGCGCACCATGCTCGATGATCAGGTGGCAAGTATCGCTTTGCCGGGCATACAGCTCAGTCGCCAGCTAGGCTATATCGTGCACACCGAAAGGACGCTGTCGAATGCTGCGCGGGCTTTCATGAGCCTATTGGATGCACAGGTCGATCTGCCACGGATACCGGCATGACACCGTGCGGCCTCAAGGTTTGATCAAAGCCGCGCCGAATGCCCATCGAGCCAAGGCCCTGTGACAATGCCCAACCCCTTCAATTCCGTGCCGCCCCTGCCGCGTATCTACGCCCTGGATCCTCAAGAGGCGGAACAAAGCTGGGAAAGTGCTCCGCAGTTGCTGGCCGCGCTGAATGCTGCGCGGCTGGGCGCATGGTGCTGGGAAATCGACACCGGCCGGATCAGTTGGTCGCGGGGCACCCAGGCGTTGTTCGGCTTCGACCCGCGCCAGCCGTTGCCCAAGGACCTGGACTACCTCGACCTGCTGGCACCGGGGGACCGTGCCAGGGTGGTGCGGGCGTTTCATGCGGTGCTGGCTGGCGAGCCGACCGAGCACGCCATGCACCATCGCATTGCCTGGCCCGATGGGACCCAGCACTGGCTGGAGATCAGCGGCAGCCTGGTGCCCGACAAGTCCGGCCGGCGCCAAATGATAGGCGTGATTCGCGAAATCACTCAGCGCAAGCATGCCGAACAAGCGCTCAAGGACAGTCAGGAACGCCTCGACCTGGCCCTGGATTCGGCGCAATTGGGTACCTGGGACTGGCACATTCCCACCGGCATGCTCTATGGCTCGGCACGCGCCGCCCAATTGCACGGCCTGCCGCCGGAACCGTTCCATGAATCCTTCGAAGCGTTTTTCGAAGGCATGCCCGACGAAGAGCGCGAGAACATGCGCAACGCCTATCGCACCCTGCGCGAGGGCCCGGCCGGCAGCTACCAGCTGACTTACCGCGTGCCCATGGAAGACGGCAGCTCGCGCTATCTGGAAAGCCGTGCGCGCCTGTACCGCGATGAACACGGCGCACCGTTGCGCATGGCCGGCACCCTGCTGGACATCACCGACCAGGTGGAACGCGAACAGCGCCTGATCGCCTCCGAAGAAAAATTCGCCAGCCTGTTCCAGGCCAGTCCAGACCCGATCTGTGTGACCTGCCTGGACAACGGCGCGTTTATCGAGATCAACCCCGCCTTTACCCAGACCTTTGGCTGGACAGCCGCCGAGGTGATCGACAAAAGCGCCGAGCAGATCGGCCTGTGGGATGAGTCGAGCAAGCGCCTGCAGCGGATCGAGCGGGTCATCCGCGAGCAGGCGCTGAGCAATGTGGCGCTTGTGGTGCATCACAAGGACGGCCAGAGCCTCACCTGCGTGGTTTCCAGCCGCCTGATCAAGGTCGGCGACCAGCCGTGCATCGTCACCACGTTGCGGGACATCACCCAGCAACAACGCTCGGAAGCCGCCCTGAAGGCCAGCGAAGAGAAATTCGCCAAGGCGTTCCATTCCAGCCCCGATGCGATTTCCATCACCGAGCGCGACACCGGCCGCTATGTGGAGGTCAACGACGGCTTCTGCCGCCTGACCGGCTACCGCGCCGAGGAAGCCATTGGCCTGACGTTTTACCAGATCGGCATCTGGGCCGACGAAAACCAACGCGCCGCATTGTTGGCCCAATTGCAGATCAAAGGCCGTATCAGCCACCTGGAAATGCTCTGGCACAACAAGCGCGGCGAGTTGCTGGCGGTGGAAGTTTCGGTGGAGCCCATCACCTTGAATGAAACCCCGTGCCTGCTGCTGACCGCCCGGGACGTGAGCCTGCTGAAAAACGCCCAGGCGCAGATCCGCCACCTGGCCTACCACGACCCGCTGACCAACCTGCCCAACCGCGCCCTGCTGATGGACCGCCTGAGCCAGCAAATCGCCCTGCTCAAGCGTCACAACCTGCGCGGCGCGCTGCTGTTCCTTGATCTTGACCACTTCAAGCACATCAACGATTCCCTCGGGCATCCGGTAGGCGACACGGTGCTGAAAATCGTCACCGCGCGCCTGGAAGCCAGCGTGCGCATGGAAGACACCGTGGCGCGCCTGGGCGGCGATGAATTCGTGGTGCTGTTCAGCGGCCTGGAGGGCTCGCGCATGACAGTCAGCCGCCAGGTGCAGGGGCTGGCCGATACCCTGCGCGAGCTGCTCTCGGAGCCGATGTTCCTCGATGGCCACCGCCTGCAAGTCACACCGAGTATCGGTGTGGCGCTGATTCCCGATCATGGCTCCACGCCGGCGGACTTGCTCAAGCGCGCCGACATCGCGCTGTACCGTGCCAAGGATTCAGGACGCAATACCACGCAGATGTTCCACAACAGCATGCAGAAAACCGCCAGCGAACGCCTGCGTATGGAGACCGACCTGCGCCTGGCCCTGTCGCGCGGTGAGTTCAGCGTGCACTTCCAGCCGCAAGTGGATGCGCGTGGCAACAAGATTGTCGGCGCCGAGGCGCTGGTGCGCTGGCAGCATCCGCAACTGGGCGCGCAATCGCCGTCCGAATTTATCAAGGTGCTTGAAGACAGCGGCCTGATCCTTGAAGTCGGCACCTGGATCCTCGATGAAGCCTGCGCCGCCTTTGAACTGTTGATCGCGGAAGGCTTGATAGACCCGTTGAATTTCAGCCTGTGTGTGAACATCAGCCCCCGGCAGTTTCGCCAGAACGACTTCGTGGAGCGGGTCGAACGCAGCCTCAAGCAGCACCAACTGCCGTTCAGCCTGCTGAAACTGGAAATTACCGAAGGCATCGTGATCCAGAACCTGGACGACACCATCAGCAAAATGCGCCGCCTGAAGAAACTCGGCGTCAGCTTTGCGATGGATGACTTCGGCACCGGCTATTCATCGCTTACCTACCTCAAGCGGCTGCCGGTGGACGCGCTGAAGATCGACCAATCCTTCGTACGTGACGCCACCCATGACCCCAACGACGCAGAAATCATCCGCGCCATCGTGGCGATGGCCCGCAGCCTGAACCTGGAGGTGATTGCCGAAGGCGTGGAAACCCAGGACCAACTGGCCTTCCTGCAGGGCCTGGGTTGCCATTTGTACCAAGGGTATCTGCACAGCCGGCCGTTGCCCTTGATCGGGTTCCGGGAGCGTTTGCTGGCGGGGGAAAGTCGGGGTTAAACCAGTTTCAGCGCGCGGCCGTCCTTTCGCATCCAGCGCGTGTCTCGCAAGTCGCGCTTGTCGCCATAATCATCAAAGGCGCCCTGAACAACGGCCACCGAATGTCCGTAGTTCGCCAGGGTCCCGGGCACACCTGCCGCCAGTTCCTGCACGCTGCTCGGGCGGATGAACGCGTACAGACCTAGGCGGCGCAACGCATCGCCGGGCATCTCACCGTCGTTCAACGTTTTCAGTGCCGCGTCAAAGCCGGCGCCGGCGCGAAACTCGTGATTCTCCAGCTGGGCACGTTTGGCGCTCGCGGCGTAAAGGAACACGGCGTCGTCAACCAGCCCCTTGTCCGTCCCGTAGAAGTTGGCCGCCGCACGCGCCCTTTCCAATTCGGCGTGAGTCAGGCGCACCGTGCAGCCATCGCGCATGGTGACGGTGAACCCTTGCGGCGTCTCAGTGATTCGCTTGAAGATCCCCAAAGGGTTTTGGCCGTACTTCATCATCGCCGCCTTGATCGCCGACACCGTGACACAATTGCCCTCCACACCCTGATAGAAGCCACCCCAGATATCGGCAGGTTTGGCGCCGATGGGGGCTGCCTGGAATTGCGCGGGTCTGGCATTGGGCTCAACAGGCTGATCTAAGGCAAGCTGATAGCCATAGTCCTTTGTGACAGCCGCTTGTTCACCACTGCTGTGTTTGATGCCGCCTAACACCAATGCACCTGAAAAGTTAGAGGGGCCGACGACACCGATGCCGTGGGGATCGCGCAGCTTTTCGGGTGGCACAAGACGTAAAAAGCCGGTCAGGCCCATCCCTTTTAAAGTGTTGTAAATGGTTTCTCCCCCCAGAGTGCCCGACAACGCCGCATCAAACTGAACCTCGCGCACAGCTTGCTTGCGCTTGGCGAAGGCCGTCAGCATGAAATTGGCACTGCAGACCATTTGTGCGTCGGGGCCGGTAAACCGCGAAACGTTGGCGGTATGCTGCAACTCTTGCCTTGACAAAGTCACCTCAAAACCATCTTTCATGGTGACGTTGTACCCGTTCTGCGTCTTCTCGACTTTTTGTAACATCTCACAGGGAGACCGACCAAACCTGAGCATCATCATCTTGATCACTGCGGTATGGCTGCTCAGGTCGAACGTTTCGCCAAAATTTCCCGTGGGTACGGTGAAACCCTGCAGAACCTCGTTGGCCTGAGGTCGCGTATCCGTTGTGTTCGGGCCAACCTTGGGCAGGACAATAGGTTTCACGGGGGCAGGCAGGATGCGAGGCCTGGGTGCGCCATCACTTACCAGCGTGTACATAGCACTACGATCCGGCGAACGCTGCCTGCCGAAAAGGTGCGCCTGGCCGGCATGGATCAGCGAGGAGCCAAAATCGTAGCTGTCCGCCACCCCCGACCCGCCATTGCTGATAACCGTCGCGGTGGGTACGTACTGGAGATGGCCGGACAAACCCATGCCCTTGAGCATGTTAAAGGTGGTTTCACCTTGCAAAGAACGGGTCAAGGCCGACTCGAAACCGTGCACATCACCGCCGTTGCCGCTGCGCAGCTGTTTACGCTTGGCGAACACCGCCAACGCGAAATGGGCACTGTTCAGTGCATCACTGTCAGCCCCGGTAAAACGTGAAGCAGCGGCCGCCTGTTGCAACTCCTGCCTGGAAACATGCAGTCGGTAACCATCTTTCATTGTCACGTCATAACCGTCGCCGTTGTCCTGTACCTCGTTGAACATATCGCCAGGGTGCGCGCCAAACGTCAGCATCATCAGTTTGATCACTGCGCTGTGGGAACTCGCATTGAAATGCTCGCCGAAGCCGCGTTCAGAGGCTTCAAAAGCGGTAAGGTCAAAAGGTTCTTTTTGAGTGCTGCTTGCTGATTGCGCCGTCGAGCCGGTTGATCGAGAGAAAGATTCAATTGCAAACGTAGGCATATCATTAACTCGTTTATGAAAGTAGTGGAACGCGCCCTTAAAAAGACGTGGGAGGATCGACGCTAGATCAACGCGATGGCTTGCCCATCGGTCGGCTGGCGGCCTTGTCTGCCGTAGTTCTCCTCGCGCCCATCCACCACGGCTACCGAGTGTCCGCGCCGGTTGACCATACCGATCAACGATCGGTCAGCGAGGGCAAGCGCCGGAACACGCTGCATGTGATCTTTCAATCCCAGACGCTTTAAACCTTCCCCCGGTCCCCATTCGTCTTCACGATCATTAAGACTGTCTATCGCTGCTCCAAAACTGCGGCGCGCCCATCCGTCGTTATTTTCCATCTGCGCACGCTTGGCAGAACACGCAAACAGAAAGTACGCATCCTTAAGCATTCCCCAGTCATTCAATAAAACAAACCCGGAACGTAGGCTGGCCTGGTCCAACTCTGACTGTTTCAACTGCAACTCGAAATTATCGCGCATGACAACCTTATAACCCTGCGCAACTTTCTCAACCGACTTGAAAATATCGGTCGGGCTTTGACCGAACTTCGCCATCGCCGCCTTGATCGCCGAGACCGTTACGCAATTCCCAAGTTTCCCTTGGCGAAAGCCATCCCAGATGTTGTTGGGCTTTACACCGTTACGCTTAGTCGAAAGCCCGTGAATGGACGGGTCTTGCTTATCGAAGGGTGCCGCGTCTGGAAGGGGCTGCACGCGCGGCAGCGGTAAGTCGTCGTGCTTCGGCTCGGGCGGGCGTGTGTCTCCAAACAGAAGGTTGTGCAACGGCTTGAAGAACCCACCGAACAGGCCGCTCAGCATGCCCATCAGGGCCGCGGGGTGGGGGCCATTGCCGAAGCCCTTGGGCTTGATTTCCGTACGGGGAGCAGGGCGCGCGGTTCGGCGGCGGTGCGTGACTCTCGCATTCGTCGCCGCACGAACTGAACAGCCAGGCGCCCGGTTGAGATCCAGGGTTGGCCGCTGGCACTCTCTACGTCTTATCGATGACATGTTTCACACCTCACTGAGTGCTCCCTGGCCGAGGGGCCAGAGAGCCAACATTTATGTTCAATCTGTCAGGGCAGCAGGCTCAGTAGCGTGAGCGCAGGCTTGGCCTGGCAGCGGTGCGATGCTCATCGGGGCGCCTCCGGGAGTGCCTGACGGGAGCATCCTCCAAGTCATCAGGTGCAGGGGATGTGAGGTCCGGTGTAGTAGGTGTCTCAGGCTGCGGTTCAACTGGGGTCAAGGTGGTCGCATCCCGCTCCGCGGGCGGCTTGGGTTCTGCCTTGTCAACGGTTGCAGGGGTGACGTGAGGCTGCGGCGATGGCGTATCATCGCGCTTCGGATTGGCCGTTGACTGTGGCGACGGCGGGTTGTCGATCTGCGTGGTCACCGCTACCGGTGAAGAGGATGGCGCATCAATTCTTGGGGTGAGCGCGGGTTCGCGCGCAACTTTTTCGCCTGTCTGCGGGCAATGACAATTCTGGACCTGCACCGACACGTTGATATCTGCAGACGGCTTGTTGGTTTGCGCGGATTCAGCGAGCGGCGGCGTCGCCGGCCTGGCGCTGAGCTGACCGTCAGGGCCAGTCGCCAGTTGAGTACGCCCGAACGGCCTTACCTTCACGTCCGGGCCGGGCTTCACCTGTGGCTTGGCATCCGTTTGAGGCTCGATGTGAGGCTTGGCGTTTGCATGCGAAACGACCTTGGAGTCAGCGCCAAGCTTGCTTTGAGCCTGAGCTATCTGTTCACCGGGTAACTTGGGCAGCACCCCCATGCCGGCGAGCATGCTACGCATGGCCTTGACCGCGTATTCAAACATGGCAAATAGCCTTTCCATGGTTTCTTTGTTCACGGTGACGGTGTTTTCTTCTGCCGCCCGACCCGTATGTTGTAGAAACTCACTCACACTGCTCGCCGACGAAGATACTTCGAGCGGCTTATTTACTGGCACGGATGGCTGATGAGGTTTCGCATATTCTGCATTCATCGGCGCGAAGGGTTTGGTCGATACATTAGACATTTAACATTCCTCAGGCCGCCCAACTAGCGCATTGGCTGGCGCGCGACACTTATTGACTGAGTGGGAAAACAACGGTGAGCTCAACAAGCTCGCAAGATTCGTGGGTTGAAACCACGATGAGTTCCGACGACTCCAAACTTATATAAGGAAACCAAATGCCCGACAGGGATGTTTGCCTATGGACAATCCATTAACAATCGAGACTTTGCACACGCCACGCGCCCCAGCAACTGACACTTAAGGCAACACCGTGGCGCGAACGCAACTTCAAGACAACAACAAACCTTTTTAAAACGCACGACGTATGTTAGTTGCGCGCACAGCTATCTAATTAACCGACCGACATGCCTAAGTTAATTAAAACCTCGTAGCAATCAACTCAACGGCTCATGCTTAATTGCATATATCCCGCAACAACACTGTTCCCTGCACCATCCATCATCACTGCACACCCGTCTAAACAGCGTGCTGTTGCGGCCCAAGGTAATCGTTCAGACAAAAAAAAGCGCCTTTCGGCGCCCGTTACAGCGAAGGATGAAACACTTATATATATGCACCTAATCTTGCGACACCATGATCTGTGCATGTTGCCCAGGCATGCCCAGCAACCGTCCGACCTGCCCCAGATCGGTCTCCCTACGCATCAGCGTAAACAGGTCCACGGCCTCCGGGTAATTGCGCGTCAGCATTGCCAGCCATTGCTTCAAACGCCCCGGCGCTTGACGCTCAGTCAGTTGCGCCACCGATTGGGTCCAGAAATCCTGGAGCATCGGCTGCATCTGCGCCCAAGTCATCTCGACCACCTCCTCGCCCGCCCGCGCGGCGGCAATCTGCCGCGCCAGGTCCGGACGCGCCACCAGGCCACGGCCCAGCATGATGTCTTCGGCACCGCTGATTTCGCGGCAGCGCTTCCAGTCTTCCACGCTCCAGATATCGCCATTGGCGAACACCGGCACCTTGACCACGTCCTGCACCCGCGGGATCCATTCCCAATGGGCCGGCGGCTTGTAGCCATCGGTCTTGGTGCGCGCATGCACCACGATATGCGCCGCGCCACCTTCGGCCAGGGCCGTGGCACAGACCAGGGCGCCGTCCGGGCTGTCGAAGCCCAGGCGCATCTTGGCGGTCACCGGAATATGGGCCGGCACCGCGCGGCGCACGTGTTCGACGATCTGGTTGAGCAGCTCCGGCTCCTTGAGCAGCACCGCACCGCCACGGGACTTGTTGACGGTCTTGGCCGGGCAACCGAAGTTCAGGTCAATCACTTGCGAGCCCAGTTCGCAGGCCAGGGCGGCGTTTTCCGCCAGGCACACCGGGTCGGAGCCCAGCAACTGCACACGCAGCGGCACGCCGGCAGCGGTGTGGGCGCCGTGCAGCAGTTCGGGGGCGAGCTTGTGGAAATAGGCAGGCGTGAGCAGGCGATCGTTGACACGGATGAACTCGGTCACACACCAGTCGATACCGCCGACACGGGTCAGCACGTCCCGCAGGATGTTGTCGACCAACCCCTCCATGGGCGCCAAAGCAATTTGCATGGATAACACTCAACAAAAATCGTGGCGCAGTTTACTGGGTTTCCCACAACAACCGTTAACCCCCGGTCAGGGCGGGGCCATAACCGTCGAGAAACTCCGGCGGCATGCGCTTGGGCTTGCCGCTGGACAGTTCGATGCAGACAAAGGTGGTGTTCGCGCGCAGCAAGGTGACCCCATCACGCGGGCGCAACAGCTGGAAGCGGCGGGTCATCTTCAGCCGCCGGTCCCAGTCGACGATCCAGGTGGCCAGTTGCAGCTCATCGCCTTGGTAGCCCGCGGCCAGGTAGTCGATCTCGTGGCGCACCACCGCCATGGCGCGGTCCAGGCGGCGATACTCGGTAAGGTCAAGGCCCAGGCGCTGGGAGTGGCGCCAGGCGCAGCGCTCCAGCCAGGACACGTACACCGCGTTGTTGGCGTGCCCCAGGCCGTCGATGTCTTCAGGAGCAACCTGCAGATCGATGATAAACGGCGTTGCCAAATCCCAGCCCATGCCTTGCTCCCCGTCGATTAATGTCGGCGGGGAGAGTGTATCAGGCCGTTTGCAGCGTCTGTAAACCACAGCCGGCCAGCAGCGAAAGCGTCGCGTCGATCACCCGTGGGTCGGCCAGCACTTTCTGGTGGCCGCCCTGCTCCAGGCGCAGCAGGCGGCTGTCGAACCAGGCTTCGTGAATGGCTTGAGAGGCTTTGACGGGGACGAAGGTATCGTCTTCGGCATGCACGATCAGGCCGGGGATATTCATCTGATAATGAGCCACATCCAGATGCTTGAGCGGCATTCCGAACGTCAGCTCGACTTCCTGGATAAACGCTGAGCGTGCCCGTGCCGGCAAACCGACCATCGTGGTAAAGCCGCGCAGCGCATCCAGAAAGCGCGACGGCGCGGCGATACTCACCAACGCCTCGGTGCGCAAGCCCAACTGCACCGCCAGCATCGCGCTGGCGCCGCCCATGGAATGGCCGATCACGGCGTGCAGCGGCGGCAATTCGGCGGCGGCCTCCAGCATGGCGCGGGCGAACAGCAACACATGCGCTTCGCGCCCTGGCGAACGGCCATGGGCGGGGCCGTCCAGGGCAATCACCGAATAACCGTTGTCGACCAACGCGGTGATCAGGCTGGCGAACTGCGTGGGCCGGCCTTCCCAACCGTGCATCAACAGCACCGTGGGCCCCTGCCCCCAACGCAAGGCCGACAAGCCGAAGCGCAAGGTGATGCGCTCCGATTGCGCCAGCAGCGGCAGTTCCCAGTCACGCGGCGGCAACGTGCGCGGCGTCATGAAGGCACGACGCATGTTGTTGGCGACCGTTTGCGGGGCCAGATGGCCCAGCGTGCCGTTGATGCGACGAACCCAGGTCAGCGTGCCCATCAGCAGAGCCCTCTTCTAGCGTACGGCCGACTTGGCGGCGCGCAGCACGCGGTCAGACAATTCCCCCGGCCCCAACGCGCGGGCCAAGGCCAGGCCACCGATCATCAGCGCCATGTCAGCCAGCGCTTTGTCGGTGTCTTCAGGGCTGACGGCGAGTTGCGCGGCCATCAGTTCGCAGTGCTCGTTCAGCGCCTGGCGAAATTCATCCGGCAAACGGCTCATCTCGCCGACGGTCGCCGGGATCGGGCAGGCCTGAGCCGTGGAATCACGGTGCTTGCGCGACAGGTAGAACGCCGCCACCAGGCTGCGACGCTCTTCCCCGGCCAGCTGTGGATCGATGTCGTCAATCGACGCGCGACGCTTGGCCAGCAATTCGGTGAACGCCTCCAGCATCAGCGCGTCCTTGCTTTCAAAGTGTGCGTAGAAACCACCGACGGTCAGCCCCGCCGCACCCATGACTTCACCCACACTCGGCTCGGCCGGGCCACGCTGGATCAGCGCGGCGCTGGCGGCTTGCAGAATACGTTCGCGGGTTTGCGCTTTTTTATCGCTCATCAAAGCCTCCGTTTCTCAAGGGTTGAATATTATTATCACAATAATATTTGGCAAGCGACAGGCATGACCATTGGTCAGAAGAGAACACGCAGGGGAGAAGAAGAATTGGCCAAACGCCAGACAAACAAAAGGGCCATTCAATAATTGAATGACCCTTAAAAATCCCGCAAAGCGGGTAATCGTGGCGTCCCCTAGGGGACTCGAACCCCTGTTACCGCCGTGAAAGGGCGGTGTCCTAGGCCACTAGACGAAGGGGACACAAACCTTCTGTACAACCTGATCAAGCGATGCCCGATCTGTTCAAGGACGGTGTGGCCAAGCCTTGAACCTGTAGATTGGTGGAGCTAAACGGGATCGAACCGTTGACCTCTTGCATGCCATGCAAGCGCTCTCCCAGCTGAGCTATAGCCCCGGATTTTTCGTCTCGCGACGCAGCAGACCTTTCGAGCTGCTTGTTGAAACTGGCGTCCCCTAGGGGACTCGAACCCCTGTTACCGCCGTGAAAGGGCGGTGTCCTAGGCCACTAGACGAAGGGGACAAAACCTTCTGTACAACGGATCAGTGCTGAGAACTGATCAATTCAAGGCCGGTGTGGCCAAGCCTTGAACCTGCAAATTGGTGGAGCTAAACGGGATCGAACCGTTGACCTCTTGCATGCCATGCAAGCGCTCTCCCAGCTGAGCTATAGCCCCTCATCGGTGAGGACGGGGCGAATCTTAATGGCGGTTTGGAAGTGTGTCAAATTTATTTTCAACAATTTCCAAAGTTTTTTGCCGGGATAACAATCACTTACCGGTGAAACCCCGGAAAACCGGGGTTTCACCGTTACGGTGGCCTGCTTAAGCGATAGCGCCCAGCAGCTTTTCCCATTCCTTGTTTTCTTTCTTCGACACACCACCCAGCAAATCAAGGGCTTGGCGCAGACGGAAACGGGTCAGGTCCGGGCCGAGAATTTCCATTGCATCGAGCACCGACACTGAACTTGCCTGCCCGGTGATCGCGGCAAACATCAGCGGCATGGCGTCGCGCAGCTTCAATTCCAGGGATTCGACCACCGCCTGGATCGTCGCGGTGATCGCCTCCTTCTCCCATTGGCGCAGGCCTTCCAGTTTCCACAGGATCAGTTGCATCAACTGGCGCACCTGGTCGCCGGAGAGCTTCTTGGATTCGAACAGCTTGGCATCCGGGTTCACGCCACCGGCAAAGAAAAAGCTGGCCAACGGAGCGACCTGGCTGAAGGTCTCCACCCTGCCCTGCACCAACGGCGCGATCTTCATCATGTACTCGGGGTTCAACGCCCATTGCTGCACGCGGCTGGCGAACTCTTGCACCGGCAGGTCACGCAGCCACTGGCCGTTGAGCCACGACAGCTTCTCGATATCGAAGATCGGCCCGCCCAGAGACACGCGCGACAGGTCGAAGTGGTCGACCATTTCCTGCAGCGAGAACTTCTCGCGCTCGTCCGGCATCGACCAGCCCATGCGGCCCAGGTAATTGAGCATGGCTTCCGGCATAAAGCCCATGCGCTCATAGAAGGTGACCGAAGTCGGGTTCTTGCGCTTGGACAGCTTGCTCTTGTCCGGGTTACGCAGCAGCGGCATGTAGCACAGCTGCGGCTGTTCCCAGCCGAAATACTCGTAGAGCAGGATCAGTTTCGGCGCCGATGGCAGCCACTCTTCGCCACGCAATACGTGGGTAATGCCCATCAAATGGTCGTCGACCACGTTGGCCAGGAAGTACGTCGGCAGGCCGTCGGTCTTCATCAGCACTTGCATGTCCATGCGGTCCCACGGGATCTCGACGTCGCCGCGCAGCATGTCCGGCACCACGCACACGCCTTCGCTCGGCACTTTCATGCGGATCACGTGGGGCTCGCCGGCGGCGAGGCGCCGCGCCACTTCTTCTTTCGACAGCAACAACGCGCGGCCGTCGTAACGCGGGGTTTCGCCACGGGCCATCTGCTCGGCGCGCATCTGGTCCAGCTCCTCGCTGGTGCAGAAGCACGGGAAGGCGTGGCCCATATCGACCAATTGCTGGGTGTACTGCTTATAGATGTCGCTGCGCTCGCTCTGGCGATACGGGCCGTGAGGGCCGCCGACGTCCGGGCCTTCCGCCCAGGTAATGCCCAACCAGCGCAGGGCATCGAAAATCTGTTGTTCCGACTCGCGGGTGGAACGCAGCTGGTCAGTGTCTTCGATCCGCAGGATGAATTCACCGCCGTGCTGCTTGGCAAAGCAGTAGTTGAACAAGGCGATGTAAGCAGTGCCGACGTGGGGATCCCCAGTAGGCGATGGCGCGATGCGCGTGCGGACGGTGGTCATGGCAGGTCTCGAATGGGCGATATAACTGAAAATTGAAACAAGGGGCGGATGGTAACACCCGCGTGGGGGATTCTGGGAGACCGAGGTGCTGCCATCGCAGGCAAGCCAGCTCTCACATTTGAATGTATTCACAGATCAAACTGTGGGAGCTGGCTTGCCTGCGATGACGCCAGTCCAGTCAATGCAGATCAGACAGCCAGAAGCCGCTCGCGCAACTTGCCAATCTCATCGCGCGTCTGCGCCGCCGCCTCGAACTCCAGGTCCCGGGCCAACTGGTACATCTTCTCTTCCAGTTGCCGAATCCGCTTGGTGATTTCACTCGGCGAGCGCAGTTCGTTCTCGTACTTGGCGCTTTCCTCGGCGGCCTTGGCCATGCCTTTGCGCTTCTTGCTGCGCGAACCGGGCACAGTGGCGCCTTCCATGATGTCGGCGACGTCCTTGAACACGCCCTTGGGCGTGATGCCATGTTCGAGGTTGTAGGCAATCTGCTTGTCGCGACGGCGCTGGGTCTCGCCGATCGCGCGCTCCATGGAGCCGGTGATGCGGTCCGCGTACAGAATCGCACGGCCATTGAGGTTACGCGCCGCGCGACCGATGGTCTGGATCAGCGAGCGTTCGGAGCGCAGGAAGCCCTCCTTGTCCGCATCGAGAATCGCCACCAGTGACACTTCCGGCATGTCCAGGCCTTCACGCAGCAGGTTGATCCCCACCAGCACGTCAAAGGTACCCAGGCGCAGGTCGCGGATGATTTCCACGCGTTCCACGGTGTCGATGTCCGAGTGCAGGTAGCGCACGCGCACGCCGTGGTCGGCCAGGTAGTCGGTCAAGTCTTCGGACATGCGCTTGGTCAACGTGGTGACCAATACCCGCTCTTCCAGGGCCACGCGCTTGCCAATCTCCGAGAGCAGGTCGTCGACCTGGGTCAGCGCCGGACGGATTTCGATTTCCGGGTCCACCAGGCCCGTCGGGCGCACCAGTTGTTCGATCACCCGGCCAGCATGTTCGGCCTCATAGTTGCCGGGCGTCGCCGACACAAAGATGGTCTGCGGGCTGATCGCTTCCCACTCATCGAAGCGCATAGGCCGGTTGTCCAGCGCCGACGGCAGGCGGAAACCGTACTCCACCAGCGTCTCTTTACGCGAACGGTCGCCCTTATACATGGCGCCGACCTGCGGCACGCTGACGTGGGATTCGTCGATCACCAGCAGCGCATCGTCCGGCAAGTAGTCATAAAGGGTCGGCGGCGGTGCGCCGGACTCGCGGCCCGAGAGATAGCGCGAGTAGTTTTCGATGCCGTTGCAGTAGCCCAGCTCGAGGATCATCTCCAGGTCGAAGCGCGTGCGCTGCTCCAGACGCTGGGCTTCGACCAGTTTGTTGTTGGCGCGCAGGTACTCCAGGCGCTCGGCCAATTCGGCCTTGATGCCCTCGATGGCGCCCATCAGGGTTTCGCGCGGCGTCACGTAGTGGCTTTTCGGATAGAAGGTGAAGCGCGGCAGTTTGCGGATCACCTCGCCGGTCAACGGGTCGAAGGCCGACAGGCTCTCGACTTCATCGTCAAACAGCTCGATGCGGATCGCTTCCAGGTCGGATTCGGCCGGGTAGATGTCGATCACATCACCCCGCACGCGGAACGTGGCGCGGGCAAAATCCATGTCGTTGCGCGTGTATTGCAGGCTGGTCAGGCGGCGCAGCAGCTCGCGCTGGTCGAGTTTGTCGCCGCGGTCGACGTGCAGCACCATCTTCAGATAGGTTTCCGGGCTGCCCAGGCCGTAGATGCACGAGACCGTGGTGACGATGATCGCGTCCTTGCGCTCCAGCAACGCCTTGGTCGCCGACAGCCGCATCTGCTCGATGTGGTCGTTGATCGAGGCGTCCTTCTCGATAAAGGTATCGGAGGACGGCACGTAGGCTTCGGGCTGGTAGTAGTCGTAGTAGGAAACGAAGTATTCCACCGCGTTGTTCGGGAAGAACGCCTTGAACTCGCCGTACAGCTGCGCGGCCAGGGTCTTGTTCGGTGCCAGCACCAGCGTGGGGCGGTTGATCTGCGCGATCACGTTGGCGATGCTGAAGGTCTTGCCCGAACCGGTCACCCCGAGCAGCGTCTGGTGGGCCAGGCCGGCCTCGATGCCTTCGACCATCTGGCGAATGGCTTCCGGCTGATCGCCAGCGGGTTCAAAGCGGGTGACGAGTTGGAAATCCGACATAACGTACCTCGTGTAATCACCCCCGGACTGTAGACCCGTCGAGGACGAAATAGACCACCACCCGCGAAAATTCAAAGCGCGCAGTAGGAAAAAACCATGATAGCCATAGAAGTGGAGGCGAATGTGTCGGGTTTCAAGGTAGTCGTCCTACGCGCCCTGTCCGATCTCGGCTGCAATAAGACTAACGGTCGGCAAATAAACCGAAAAACTTGGCCGAAAAGCCTTTTCCGCTGTCGCCCTCGCCCGTGATGGCCTCTATACTAGCTCCCCGTTTGTGCACCGCTCTAGTGCATTCGGCTGGAGCGCGACACGTCCCTCCCTTCCCCCATAGAGCTGCCGCAAAAATGAGCCTGTTCTCCGCTGTCGAAATGGCACCACGCGATCCAATCCTGGGCCTCAACGAAGCATTCAACGCCGACACACGAACCACCAAGGTCAACCTTGGCGTGGGCGTTTACTGCAACGAGGAGGGGAAGCTTCCACTCTTGCGTGCCGTTGCCGAAGCGGAAGCCACTCTTGTGGCGCAACACGCCGCCCGTGGCTACCTGCCGATCGACGGCATCGCCGCCTATGACAAGGCTGTGCAAACCCTGCTGTTCGGCGCGCAATCGCCCCTGCTCGAAGCCGGCCGCGTTGTCACCGTGCAAGCCGTTGGCGGCACCGGCGCGCTGAAGCTGGGCGCCGACTTCCTCAAGCAACTGCTGCCAAACGCCGTGGTCGCCATCAGCGACCCGAGCTGGGAGAACCACCGCGCCCTGTTCGAAACCGCCGGTTTCCCGGTGCAGAACTACCGCTACTACGACGCCGCCACCCACGACGTAAACCGCGCCGGCCTGCTCGAAGACCTCAACGCCCTGCCGCCACAGTCCGTCGTGGTATTGCACGCCTGCTGCCACAACCCGACCGGCGTCGACCTGAGCCCGGCCGATTGGCAAAACGTGCTGGACGTGGTCAAGGCCCGGAACCTGGTGCCGTTCCTCGACATGGCCTACCAGGGCTTTGGCGACGGCATTCACGAAGACGCCGCTGCGGTGCGCCTGTTCGCGGAATCCGGCCTGACCTTCTTTGTGTCCAGCTCGTTCTCCAAATCGTTTTCGCTGTACGGCGAACGCGTCGGCGCGCTGTCCATCGTCGGCGACTCGAAGGAAGAAAGCGCGCGCATCCTGTCCCAGGTCAAGCGTGTGATCCGCACCAACTACTCCAACCCGCCAACCCACGGCGCGGCCATCGTCGCAGCGGTGCTCAACAGCCCTGAGCTGCGTGCCCAGTGGGAAGCCGAGCTGGCCGAGATGCGCCTGCGCATCCGTGGCATGCGCGAGCAGATGGTCGCCGAACTGGCCAAGGCTGCGCCGGGCCACGACTTCAGCTTTGTCGGCCGCCAGCGCGGGATGTTCTCCTACTCCGGCCTGACCGTTGAGCAAGTCACCCGCTTGCGCAGCGAATTCGGCATCTACGCCCTGGATACCGGGCGTATCTGCGTGGCGGCGTTGAACCAGTCGAACATCAACGCGGTCACACAGGCAATCGTTCAGGTGCTGTAACCGGTAGCCGTTGTACAAGAAGGGGAAGCCGATGGCTTCCCCTTTTTCGTCTCAAGCCCCTAGACTGAACCTCGACCGCCCCTTTGCTGTGAGAACCCTATGAGAAACGACGACCTGGACCTGCGTGCCGACCGCGACGAACTGGACCACTTCACCCCACGCGCGCCGCAAGCCAAGCGCCAGAAAAGCCTGGTGCTGCAAGTGGCGCTGGGGGTGTTTCTGGGTGGGCTGGCGCTGTGGTTGGTGCAATTAGGTGCCACGGCCATCGTGGCCAAATTGGCCATGGGCACCCTGCAATTCGGGGGCTGATAACGATCAAACTGTGGGAGCTGGCTTGCCTGCGATGCCAGCACCGCGGTGTATCAGGCAGACCCGGCTGATGCTATCGCAGGCAAGCCAGCGCCCACACTGGATCTATGGCGCGATCAGATCGCGTTCTTCCAGAAGCTTCACAAAACTGTTCAAACTTTGCGACACCGTGCCCCGGCGCCAGATCAGCCAGGTATTCAACACGCGGTAGCTGTCCGCCAACGGCCACACACTCACCGCCGCAAAGCCCGGCATGTTTTCCAGCATGCTGCGCGGCATCAATGCCAGACCCGCCCCGGCGCTGACACAGGCCAGCATGCCGTGGTACGACTCAATCTCGAAGATCCTGCCCGGCGCCGCGCCATCCTGTGAAAACCAGCGTTCGAAGTGGTGCCGGTACGAGCAGTTCGAGCGAAACGTATAAATGTTCTCGCCATTCACGTCTTGCCCGCGCGTGATCGGTGCGTGGTGCAGCGGCGCGATCACCACCATTTCCTCTTCAAACACGGCCACGCCTTCCAGCGTCGAGTGCAGCACCGGGCCATCGACAAAGGCCGCGGTCAGGCGTCCCGACAGCACGCCTTCAATCATCGTGCCCGAGGGCCCGGTGCTCAGGTCCAGCTCGACCTTGGTGTGTTTCTGGTTATACGCCGCCAGCAAGGCCGGAATGCGCACGGCCGCCGTGCTTTCCAGCGAGCCGAGGGCGAACGCGCCCTGGGGCTCCTCCCCCGCCACCGTGGCCCGAGCTTCCTGTACCAGGTCGAGAATGCGCCGCGCGTAGCCGAGGAAATTCCAGCCCGCCGGTGACAGGCGCAGGCGGCTTTTCTCGCGGATAAACAATTCCACGCCCAAGTCCTGCTCCAGTTGCTTGATGCGCGTGGTCAGGTTCGACGGCACGCGATGAATCAACTGCGCGGCGGCGCTGATGCTGCCTTGCTCGGCAACGGCCTTGAAGATTTCCAGCTGCACCAGGTCCAAGTCATTCTCCAATCGTGAATATATTGCTTAATATTATTCAGTTTCCAGAAAAGATACAGCCCCGTAGGCTGGGCCCATCTCAATCATTCAGCCGGACGGTGCCATGAACGCTATTTCCCACCAGACCCACGCCTTGTCGATCAACCCCGCCAATGGCGAAACGGTTGCCAGCTACCCCTACGAAAGCGCGTCGCAACTGGACGCCGCCCTCGACCGTTCCACCCGAGCCTTCCGCACCTGGCGCCGCCAGCCGGTCAGCCAGCGCGCCGAGTTGCTGCTGAGCCTGGCCAGCGCCTTGCGTGAGCAGGCCGAAGAAATGGCCCAGACCATCACCCTGGAAATGGGCAAGCCGATCGCCCAGGCCCGTGCCGAAATCGAAAAATGCGCGCAATTGAGCGAATGGTACGCCGCCCACGGTCCGGCCATGCTCGCGCCGGAAGCGACCCTGGTGGACAACGGCAGCGCGCGGATCGAATACCGCCCGCTGGGCCCGATCCTCGCCGTGATGCCGTGGAACTTCCCGGTGTGGCAAGTGCTGCGCGGCGCCGTGCCGACCCTGCTGGCCGGTAACACCTACGTGCTCAAGCATGCGCCGAACGTGATGGGCAGCGCCTACCTGATCCAGCAGGCGTTCCGCAAAGCCGGCTTCGCTGAAGGCCTGCTCGAAGTGATCAACGTGGCCAACGACGGCGTGTCAAAGGCCATTGCCGACCCGCGCATCGCCGCCGTCACCCTGACCGGCAGCGTGCGTGCCGGCGTGGCCATCGGTTCCCAGGCCGGCGCCGCGCTGAAAAAATGTGTGCTGGAACTGGGCGGCTCCGATCCGTTCATCGTGCTCAACGACGCCGACCTCGACGCCGCCGTGCAAGCGGCATTGATCGGCCGTTTCCAGAACAGTGGCCAGGTCTGCGCAGCCGCCAAGCGCTTGATCATCGAAGCGGGTGTGGTGCAAGCCTTTACCGCCAGATTCCTTGAAGCCAGCCGTGCCCTGGTGATGGGCGACCCCACTTCGGCCACCACCTACATCGGCCCGATGGCGCGCTTCGACTTGCGCGACGAACTGCACGGCCAGGTCCAGGCCACGCTGGAAGAAGGCGCGACCTTACTGCTGGGCGGTAATAAAGTGCCGGGCGCCGGTAACTACTACGAGCCCACCGTGCTGGCCAACGTCACCGACCAGATGACCTCGTTCAAACAGGAACTGTTCGGCCCGGTGGCCTCGATCATCACCGCCCGCGACGCCGACCACGCCGTGGCCCTGGCGAACGACAGCGAGTTCGGCCTCACCGCAAGCATCTTCACCACCGACCCGGCCAAGGCACGCGACATGGCCGACCAACTGGAAACTGGCGGGATTTTCGTCAACGCCTTCAGCGTCTCCGACCCTCGGGTGGCGTTTGGTGGGGTGAAAAAGAGCGGTTTCGGGCGTGAGCTGTCGCATTTCGGCGTACGCGAATTCTGCAATGCGCAGACTGTGTGGCTGGATCGTAAGTAAGCCAAGCGAGCAAGCTCGTGAAAACACCGCAGATCAACTGTGGGAGCTGGCTTGTCGGATCGCCGCACCGCTGCGATGGCATCAACTCGATGTACCTGATGTATCGAGTTGTCTGCATCGCAGGCAAGCCAGCTCCCACAGAAAAGCAGATCCGCATACCCCTCAAATCCAGCTTCGACTGCTTAGAACGGTACTAATCAGGGGCAGCCGAAACTTCAGCAGCGAATATGCCGCCGAACACACTGCACCAGCCCGTCCAGCGCCTGGGACTTCACCGGTGCCAGCACACAAACGGTATGCGCCCGCTCCCCTTCCGTCACGGTCAGGGTGTAATGCACCTGGCCTGGATTACCGGGAGCGGGTGCTTTACTTTGCGGTAACTGGAAGAAATCCGACGCGTCGATCAATTGCCGCAACTCCTGCTGGTCTTGTTCGGGCAGCGCGTCCAGCTTCACCGTACGCGGCTTGGCCAAACCTGGGAAAAACCCAGGCCCGCCATTTTCCTTGAGCGAAATTTGCATGGTTGTTCCTCACGTCAGACCGTAATGCCGACCGCTTGCCAACCGTCCTTGACCGCCTTCTGTTCTTCCTTGCCCACGCCGTAGAGCCGACCGGCGATATCGTGCGTGATGCGCGCAAAGCGCAGGAACCCGGAGTTCGGGCGCAGCCGCGCATCGCGTAGCGCGTCATACCAGATACGCCCCGCACGCTCCCAGGCGAACCCGCCTAGCTTCGTCGCCACCTGGTAGAACGCATGGTTGGGAATACCCGAGTTGATGTGCACCCCGCCATTGTCCTCGTAGGTCTGGACAAAATCATCCATGTGCCCAGGCTGAGGGTCCTTGCCTAGCAGTTTGTCGTCAAACGCGGTGCCGGGGGCTTTCATCGAACGCAACGCGGTGCCTTTGATCTTTTTGGTGAACAACCCTTTGCCGATCAGCCAGTCGGCGTCCTGCGCCGATTGCTGCAACGCATACTGCTTGATCAATGAGCCGAACACGTCCGACAGCGACTCGTTCAGCGCCCCGGACTGGTTGAAATACATCAACTTTGCCTCATCCTCGGTGACGCCATGGGCCAATTCATGGCCAATCACGTCGAGGGCGATGGTGAACCGGTTGAACAGTTGCTCATCGCCATCGCCAAACACCATCTGGCTGGAGTTCCAGAACGCGTTGTTGTAGTTCTGGCCGAAGTGAACCGTGGCGTCCAGCGCCATGCCGGCATCGTCGATGGAGTTGCGGTCGAAGACCTGTTCGAAAAAATCAAAGGTGGCGCCCAGGCCATCGTAGGCCTCGTCCACCGCTGCG
Source organism: Pseudomonas azadiae (assembly GCF_019145355.1). Lineage (NCBI taxonomy): Bacteria > Pseudomonadati > Pseudomonadota > Gammaproteobacteria > Pseudomonadales > Pseudomonadaceae > Pseudomonas > Pseudomonas azadiae. The sequence continues at coordinate 777,922 of NZ_JAHSTY010000001.1, forward strand.
TCACCGCTGGCGGGTTGGCCTTCGCCACGCACCAGCGTGCCCGGCAGGCTGTCGGTGCCCTCGGCGCTGTAGATCGAGCGACGCTTGCCGGCGCCCATGGCCAGGGCCATGTGCGCGGGCCCTTTGGCCGGCACCGCGACCATGCGCAGTGAGCGGAACGTGCTGTCCTTGGCGCGGGTGCGTAACGCAACGTCGCGTTGGGTTTTATCGCCGTTGCGCGCGATCTGGTCGAGCATGTACGGTGGGATCAGGCAGAAAATCGGATGACGGTGAGGCTGGCGAACACACATGGGCTGACTCCCTTTGGCATGTGACAACGTCCAAGTAATCGATTCAGGATAGCTTCCTGGGTTCAATGCGCCTCATCAATTGTCATTAAGCTATGTTGCAGTCGTGTTTATTCAAGGAGGACTTACCGATGCCAGCACCTAAAGCCAAAATCGATCTTTCCCACCGCCCAAGGCTCGCCGACCTGCACCCGTTGCTCGCGCCCAGCCCTGCCCTGCTGGAGGCCAGGGCGGCGACGCCCCGCGTCACCGCCGCCAAGGACCTCAAGGACCGGCGCGGCTATGCCGAGGATTTCCTCGGCGGCTTCGTGGTGCCCTGGCCCACGGTCGAGCAACGCCTGGCGAGCGATGTACAGACGCAGAAAAACGGCGGCGAGCGCCTGGACTACACGCACTTTTCGGTGACGATGTCACGCTCGCGGCGGCTGGCGCTGTATGTAGGCGCCAACATCGATGGCGCGCAGCACGTGGATGTCGCCCGCAGCAACGACACCTGGGCCTACGACGGCCGCCTGCCCATCGATGCACAGGTGGGCGAAGACCTGTACGCCGGCAACGGCCTTGATCGCGGCCACCTGGTACGCCGGCAAGACCCCAACTGGGGCGACGAGGCGAAGACCGCCAACTTCGACACCTTTCATTTCACCAATTGCTCGCCGCAGATGAGCGGGTTCAACCAGAAGACCTGGCTGGAACTGGAGGACTACATCCTCGATAACACCCAACGCTGGAAAGCCCGCGCCACCGTATTCACCGGCCCAGTGTTCGGGGACGACGACCGCGTGTACCGGGGCGTTAAAATTCCCAAGGCGTTCTGGAAAGTCGTCGCTTACCTCAGCGATGACGGCAAGCCCTCCGCCAGCGCCTACATGATTGACCAGAGCCGCGAACTGGGCCAGCTCGACCTGATGTTCGGCCAGCTCAGGACCTACCAGCGCAGCGTGATCCAGATCGAGCGCCTGACCGGCATCCGTTTCGCCAACCTGGCCGACTACGACGGCTTCAGCAATGAAGAGCGCGCCACCGGCACGCGCATCGAAGCGCTGATACAGGGCCCGGACGACATTCGTGTCTGACCGGGCAGTTGCCTATGCGGGATCAGCGCTGCGGGTTGCGTACGTACCGCACCACCACTAGACACCCGAGCACAATCACCGGAGCGATCGATAACATGCCCATGTAGCTCGTTCCGCTGAGGTCGTTGATCTTACCCACCATCACCGGCGTCACCAGCCCGCTCAACTGCCCCACGGAGTTGACAGCGGCGACGCCGCTGGCGATGGCAATCCCGGAAAACGTCGACTGCGGAATGGTCCAGAAAATCGGGATGGCGATAAAGGTCCCCGCCGTGGCCAGTACCAGCGCGATCATCATTGCCCAAGGTGAACCAGAGAGCAGGCAAGCCAGCACATACCCCGTGGCGGCAGCCATCAGGCACATCACCAGGTAGCGCTTGCGGTCGCCGCTTCGGTCCGAGAGCCGCGTCACCGCAATCATGCCGACACACGCCACGGCATAGGGCAACGCCGAGAGCAGGCCGATCCACAGCGAATCACGGATGCCCGAGGAACGGATCAGGTCTGGCATCCAGAAGTTGATGCCATACGACGCCATTTTGATCACAAAGTACACCGCGGCCAGCACCGCCACTTCGCGTGTCAACAAGACGCGCCATAACGACGCGTGTTCCGGTTTCGTGCTGCGCCCGTGATCGAGGTTGGCCTTGAGCATCGCTTTTTCGTCGGCGTTCAGCCATTTCGCGGCGTCGATATCACGGTCCAGCTTCCACAGCACCAGCACCCCCAGGCCGACACAAGGTAGGCCGGAAATCACAAACAGCCAATGCCAACCGGCCAACCCCAGCACACCGTCCATGGCGCTGAGTACCATTCCGGCCACCGGGCCGCCCACCGCGCCGGCCAACGGTACGGAGAGGAACCAGATGCCGTTCATTTTCGCCAAGGTTTTCTTGGGAAACCAGCACGCCAGGTAGAACAGGATGGCAGGGCCGAAACCGGCCTCCATCACGCCAATCAGAAAACGTAGAAAATAAAGCGTGTACTGGCTGTAGGCGAACATCATTGCGGCCGTCGCCAGCCCCCACGACACCATGATCCGACACACCCAGGCCGGCGCACCGTAGCGCCGCACGCCGAGGCTGCTGGGCACTTCAAACAGCACGTAGCCAACGAAAAACATGCTCGCGGCCAACCCATAGGCGGCGTCCGACAAGCCGAACGCCGCCTGCATCTGGCTCTTGGCGAAGCTGATGTTGATGCGATCAAAATAGGAAAACAGAAAGCAGACCATGGTCAGCGGCAGGATGCGCAGGGCAACCTTGCGGTATAGCTGCAGTTCGTCGAGGGTGTAATCGTCGCGCGCGGACGCGGTAATCGTCTTCATGGGTGTTCTCCATTATTGTCATTATTGGGGAGACGGAAACGGTGCTGAATCAGCCTGGGGCAGCAATGTTGAGTACGCCTGCCGCGCACAGTTGGGCGATCTGTAAATCGCTGTAGCCGAGTGCTTTCATGATTGGGTGGGAGTGTTCGCCGATGCGGGCCATCGGCTGGCGTGGCTGCAGGCGTCGCCCCGCGAGTGAAAACGGCAGCAAGGGCACCGAGGTGAAGCCACCGTCCTCCAACTGCAACGGCGCCAGACCGCCGCTCTGCAACAGGTGCGGGTCGTCGAACAGTTCGTGGGGTTGGCGGATCAGGGCGAAGGGAACGTCATGCGCTTGCAGCTGTGCGGCCAGGGCCTGCGCCGGCATGCTGGCAAAAATCCCCGCCAGTTGCCCCAACAGCCGCGGGCGTTGCGCAACCCGTTCAGCGTTGGTGGCCAGAAGCGGATCGGCGAGCAGTTCACCCAGGCCAAGCAATTGGCACAGCGCTCGCCACTGCCGGTCTCCCGTGGCGGCCAGGAACATCTGCTGACCCTCGGCAAATTCGAACACGTCGTAGATCGCCCACGCGCTGATGCGGCTGGGCATGGGCTCGGGGATTTTCCCGGTCACTGCGTATTGCTGCATATGCTGCGCCGCCAGTAAGACGCAGTTCTCGTAGAGCGCGGCCTGTACTTCGCACCCTCTGCCGGAGCGGTCTCGCTCCCTCAACGCCGCCAGGACGCCAATCACGCCAAACATCCCGCCCATGATGTCGTTGACCGAACTGCCCGCTCGCAGCGGTCTGCCCGGCGGCCCGGTCATGTACGCCAGGCCCGCCATCATCTGCACCACCTCATCCAGGGCCAGGCGGTTGCCGTAGGGGCCGCTGAGGAAGCCCTTATGCGCGGCATAGATCAAGCGCGGGTTACGGGCCTGCAAAGCAGCGTAGTCCAGGCCCAGTTGCCGCATGCGGCCCGGGCGGAAATTCTCGATAAACACATCGGCGGTGTCGATCAGCGCCAGCATCGCCTCGCGCCCTTGACGGGTTTCGATGTCCAGGGCCAGGCTGGACTTGTTGCGGTTGAACGCGCGAAAGAAGCCCGCGCCGGCGCCAGGCAAGCGCCGTGTTCCATCGCCGGCCACCGGTTCGACCTTGATCACCTCAGCGCCCAGGTCCCCCAGAATCATCCCGCACGTCGGCCCCATGACCATATGGGACAGTTCGACGACGCGCACCCCGTGCAATGGAAGTCCGGACATGGCGCTACCCCTTTCTAGTTAATGTGCGTCGAGGCTAGAGAGGCTATGCATAAACGAAAAGACGCAATCTACGGGGTGATCTATCGCCAGTCACGATGGATCAGCGGTGCCTCGCCCGCGCAACAAGCCACACCGTTTAACAGGTGCTCAAGCAAGCGTTGCGCGGGTGCCGACAACGCATCGCGGTCGCGCAGGCAGATCACCAGTTCGCCCAAGGCCCAGGCATCGGACAAGGCGATGATGCGCACGTCAAACAGCGGCGCGTAACGCATCACCGCCTCCCGCGGGAACAGGGCAAGCCCCAGGCCACACTGGACCAGGCGCAACGCCGCATGAAACGACGACACGCAGGCGCGGTAATGCAGCGCCTGCCCGCATTGCTCGGCCTCGCGGCGCAAAAACGTGTTGAGCGTGGCAAAAGACGACAAGCCGATGTGATCGAACGCCAGGGTTTCCTGGAACCCCACGCACGCGTGACTGGCCAAGGCATGGTCCGTGCCGACCACCACGGCCAGATGATCCTGGCGGTACGGCAACAGCTGCAGCTCACCGCACGCTACCGGACGGCGGCACACTCCCAGGTCGGCGCTGCCGTCGAGCACGCCACGTGTGACGTCGAGGCTGAAGCGTTCTTGCATATCCACCTGGACCCGAGGGTTGTGCAGCATGAACGTCGACAGTTCTTCCGGAAGAAACTCAGTCATCGCCGACACATTCGCCAGCACCCGCACATGCCCTCTTTCGCCCCCAAGGTACTCCCCCAGTTCGCTGTCGAGCCGTTCCATGGCGCGTGTCAGACCGCGCGCATGCCGCAACAGCGCCAAGCCCGCCGACGTAGGCTCGACCCCGCGCTTGCTGCGCTTGAGCAGCACCGTGCCAAAACGTTGCTCGATATCCGAGATACGTTTGCTGGCCGCTGAAGGCGCTATAAACGCCCGCTCGCTGGCCCGGCCGATGGTGCCTTCTTCACAGACCAATATGAACAGGTGCAGGGAAAAGTAGTCCAGGTGCTGCATGCTCAGCCCTTCGCGACGAACGTTGAGATCACGCCGTCTAAACGTGGCGTTTATCGATTGTCCTTCAATAAACGTGCGACCTGGCTCAATCTCATGTTTTGAAACAAAGCCGCACACGACATGGCTTACCCATGGCCTGCCCCCCGGTTTTCAACTACCATGCGGCCGCCGGTTCCCAAACGGGACTAATAGGGAATCCGAAGCGCGGTACCTGCGCGCCAATCGGAACTGCCCCCGCAACTGTAGGTGCCGAGCCTGCTCCTTGATGCCACTGGATTCCGTCCGGGAAGGCTGGAGCGTGGCGACGACGCATCAGTCAGGAGACCTGCCGGCACACGCTCAATCACTAACCGGCGGGGTGTCCGGGAAGGACATTCTTGCCCGCCTGTACCACAGCGCTCGAGGGTGTATTTCCGCTACCGTATCTCCCCAGCTCCACGTACGGTTCACCCGGAGATCGCTCCATGCTGCCACGCGTTACCGCCCTGCTCGCCAGCATCGGCTTCTGTGCCCTGGCCCACGCCGCGCCTACCCACTACCCGTTGACCGTGGAAAACTGCGGCAGCACTCTCTCGTTCCAGCAGGCGCCCGCCCGCAGCGTGACCATCGGCCAGGCGGCTACCGAGATGCTGTATGCCTTGGGCGTGGGCGACAACGTGGTCGGCACGTCGCTGTGGTTCAACAGCGTACTGCCGCAGTTCAAGGCACAGAACGACACCATCGAGCGGCTGGCCAACAACGAGCCGAGCTTCGAAGCGGTGATCGCCAAACGCCCGCAACTGGTGGCCGCCGAGCTGGAATGGGTGGTCGGCGTGCACGGTGTGGTAGGCACCCGCGAGCAATTCCATGAACTGAAGATTCCCACCTACTTGCTGCCCTCCGACTGCGAAGGCAAGGACAACCTGGTGGGTGCCGACGGCACGCGGCTGCAGCCGTTTCGCATCGAGACGATTTACAAAAGCATCAGCCAACTGGCGCAAATTTTCGACGTACAGGATCGCGGCCAGCAGTTAAATGACGAACTCAAGGCGCGTCTGGCCAAGTCCGTCGCCACGGTGCAGGGCAAAGGCCTCAAGCACGCCAGCGCGCTGGTGTGGTTCTCCAGTTCCGAACTGGCCAGCGACCCGTACGTGGCCGGCCATAAAGGTGTTCCCGAATTCATGCTGCAGACGCTGGGCTTGCACAACGTGGTGCAGTCCGATGAAGAGTGGCCCGCCGTCGGCTGGGAAACCATCGCCAAGGCCAACCCGACCTTCCTGGTGATCGCACGCATGGACCGCCGTCGCTACCCCGCCGACGATCATGAAAAGAAACTCGCCTTTTTGCGCAGCGATCCGGTGACGCGCAACATGGACGCGGTGAAAAACAACCGCATCATCATTCTCGACGCCATGGCGCTGCAGGCCAGCATTCGCACGTTCGACGGCCTTGAACAACTGGCGGCCGCCATCGACGGCTACGACCTGCCCAAATGATCCGCACCCTACTCGCCCTGGCCTTGCTGCTGATCGCCGTGCTCGCCGGCGTGGCCATCGGCGAAACCGCCATCTCACCGCACGTGGTGCTGCAGGTACTGGCCAACAAGCTGTGGGCCGCCGGTTATGTGCTGGACCCCATCGATGAAGGCGTGGTGTGGAACTACCGCCTCACACGCGCGCTGGTCGCCGCCGCCTGCGGTGCGGGGCTGGCGACGTGCGGGGTGATCCTGCAGTCGTTGTTGCGCAACCCCCTGGCCGATCCGTACCTGCTGGGCATCAGCGCCGGTGCCTCGACCGGCGCGGTGCTGGTGGCGTTGATGGGCGTGGGCGGCGGGCTGGTTTCGTTGTCGGCCGGTGCGTTTGCCGGCGCGATGGCGGCGTTCGCCCTGGTGATCCTGCTCGCGCGCGCCAGCGGTTCGGCCAGCGGCACCGGCCAGATCATCCTCGCCGGCATTGCTGGTTCGCAATTGTTCAATGCGCTCACCGCGTTCCTGATCACCAAGTCCGCCAGTTCCGAACAGGCGCGCGGCATCCTGTTCTGGCTGCTGGGCAACCTCAGCGGCGTGCGCTGGCCCTCGGTGTGGCTGGCGGTGCCGGTGGCGGTCGCAGGGTTGGCGGTGTGCCTGTGGCATCGTCGCGCGCTGGATGCGTTCACCTTCGGCAGTGACTCGGCGGCGTCCCTCGGCGTTCCCGTGCGCCGGGTGCAGTTTGTGCTGGTGGGCTGCGCGGCGCTGGTGACCGCAGTGATGGTGTCGATTGTCGGCTCCATCGGCTTTGTCGGGCTGGTGATTCCCCATGCCGTGCGCCTGTTGCTCGGCACCGGCCATTCGCGTCTGCTGCCGGCGAGTGCGTTGGGCGGCGCGCTGTTTTTGATCGCGGCGGATGTGCTGTCGCGCACGCTGATAAAAGGCCAGGTGATTCCGGTCGGTGTGGTCACGGCGCTGGTCGGCGCACCGGTGTTCGCGCTGATCCTGATCGGCCGGAGGAATGCGCGATGACAGTACTGAGCTGCACCGGCCTGGGTTTCAAGGTGCGCGAGGCGCAGTTATTGCGTGATATTCATCTGGACGTTCAGCAGGGTGAAACCCTGGGAATTGTCGGCCCGAACGGCTCCGGCAAATCCACCCTGCTCAAACTGCTCGCCGGTTTGCGTACACCGGCCTGCGGCGAAGTACGGCTTGGGGGCGCGCGCCTGGACGGGCTGTCGCGCCGCGCCATCGCGCAGCAACTGGCGGTAGTGGAGCAACAGGCCGATACCGACGATGCCATCCGCGTGTTCGACGCCGTGGCGTTGGGCCGTACGCCGTGGTTGTCGGCGCTGAGCCCCTGGTCCAGCGAGGACGACGCCTTCGTCAATCAGGCGCTGCATGACGTCGACGCCACCCACCTGAGCCAGCGCGCCTGGCGCAGCCTCTCCGGCGGCGAACGCCAGCGCGTGCACATCGCCCGTGCACTGGCGCAACGCCCGCAGATCCTGCTGCTGGATGAGCCGACCAATCATCTGGATATCCAGCATCAACTGGGGATCTTGAAGGGGATACAGGGGTTGCCGGTGACCACCTTGATTGCGCTGCATGATCTGAACCAGGCGCTGACCTGTGACCGGCTGGCGGTACTGGACCACGGCCGGTTGGTGGCGCTGGGTCACCCGTTGGAGGTGCTGACGCCGCAACGGTTGCAGCAGACGTTTGGCGTGCAGGGGCACTACCTCACAGACCCGTTCGATGGCGCGCAGATCCTGCGGTTGCGCCCGAACTGAAAAATTCACCCAGTACAAATGTGGGAGCTGGCTTGCCTGCGATGGCGGCGGACCAGGATAGGATGGGCTAACTGACCCACCGCTATCGCAGGCAAGCCAGCTCCCACATTGATCGGCGGCGTTTCATAGCACCTCGATCCGAGTAATCCCCATCACCTGCGCCTGCTGCAGAATTTCCTCCGGCGCCGCATCCGTAGGGGGCAGGATCAAGCCATTTTCCGCATCGCCGAAGTGCAGTTGCAGCAAGTGCAGCGCTGCCTCATGCTCGGGCAACTCGGGCTGCTTGAGTTCGAACGCCTGGGTACGGGGTTCGCCGTTGAACAGGTAGCTGAGCGTGTATTCGCGCATGGAAAAATCCAAGTGATGGAAAATGGGCCGTTTAATGACCTGACCAGATGATCAGGTTTCAAGTTCAACTGCCCTACGCCCGGTCTGACAACCCCCTGTAGTGAGCGGGCTTGCCCCGCGCCGGGTGGCGAAGCCGCCCCAATCGGGCCGCTGCGGTGTGTCAGGTAAAATTAGGGCGACTGGTTTTGGGGCGGCTTCGCCACCCAGCGCGGGACAAGCCCGCTCACTACACGTTTATCAGGAGCATCCGCTGCGCTATCCATGTGTGGCTGCAGGCAAGCACGCTGGCCGCCATCGCCACCGGAAAATGGATGAACCCATGCGCCGACTCCGGCAACAGATGCGCTTCTGCCTCTGGCCAATGTTCGGCGATCAACAGTGTGTCATCCTTCAGCGGATCCAGTTCACCCACAAACATCAACGCCGGCGGCAGCCCGCTAAAGTCGCCATACAGCGGCGACAACGGCGGCTGGCGACGTTCGTCATCGCTCAACCCCGGCGTCAGCATACGCAGCGCTTCGACCATACCCGGCCCATCCAGCATCAGCGTCTGCGGCCCCGCCGTGCGCACGCTGGGTGTGCCGGTCAGATCGTAGACGCCGTAATAGAGCACCGCCCCGCTTATACGTTTGAGTAGTTCCGGCCATTGTTTCAAGGCCAGCAAGGTCGCCGCCGCCAGGTGCCCGCCGGCCGATTCGCCAACGACGAACACCGGCAGGTCGGCGAACTCAGCGGCGGTCAGCAACCACCGCGCGGCAGCCAGGCAGTCTTCCATCAACCCTTCGACCGGCGTGTCGACCGCCAGCCGATAATCCACCGACACCACCACCACGTCGCATGCGTTGACCATGCCCAGGTTGAGGTCGTCATCCATCTGCGCGTTGCCGATCACCCAACCGCCGCCGTGAATGTCCAGCACAACACCTTTGGGCTTGCCGCTCGGCCGCAGGATGCGCACCGGGACCCCGTTGACCTGCTTTATTTCCACCGCAGGTGCGCGCTTGATCTTCTGGCTGGCCCGCAACAGCGCCTGGATCAAACGCGGCGTGACGCGGTTGCGGATCTTGAAGCGTGGCAACCAGGCAAGTTTCCGGTTGAAGCGGCGCATCTCGGCCAGTTCAGGCTCACTGGCGGGCCAGAGTGTGTGAGCCATCAGCGGTTATTGCGCAGGATCGAGAAATTCAACGCCGCCGCCACACACAACCACGCCAGGTAAGGGAACAGGATCAAGCCGGTGATCAGGTCCAGGCGCACCGCCAACACCACCATCGCGGCCACGGTGAGCCACAACAGCACAATAATCACCATCCCCGCGAACAGGCGATGGGCGCCAAAGAACACCGGCGTCCACAGTGTGTTCAAGGCAATCTGCGCCGCCCACAAGGCCAACACGATCTGGCTGCCCGGGATCAGGCTGAGGCGATAACCGGCCCAGGCCAGCAGCAGGTAGATGATCGTCCAGGCCACCGGAAACAGCCAATTGGGCGGGGTGAAGCTGGGCTTGACCAACGATTCATACCAGGCACCCGGCTTGAAGAGAATGCCGGTGCTGGCGGCGGCGGCGCAGGCGAGCAGGAAGATAAAGAAGGTCATCGTCAGTCCTTGAGGTGGAATGGTAGAAAGCAACGCTCTGCTTGAATGACTCGAACCCGCACTGAAAAATTCAATGAAGGCCGAAAAAATGCCGTCTCTTCTGCGCGTCATCAAAATTGGTTATGGTGCCAGGACACACCTGCCACCGCTTGTCTTCCCATCGAGATCCGACCTTGGCCAACGCCCTTGCCTGCCCCCCGAACAGCCCTTGGTCGGTGTTCCTTATCTTCCTGCGCCTGGGCCTCACCTCGTTCGGCGGGCCCATCGCCCACTTGGGTTACTTTCGCGCTGAGTTCGTGACCCGGCGGCGCTGGCTCAGCGAACGCAGCTACGCGGACCTGGTCGCGCTGTGCCAATTCTTGCCCGGCCCGGCCAGCAGCCAGGTGGGCATTGCACTGGGCCTTTCCCGCGCGGGCTACGCTGGCGCCGCCGCTGCCTGGGCCGGGTTTACGCTGCCGTCGGCCATCGCCTTGATCCTGTTCGCCATGGGCCTTTCCCATTATGGCAACGCCCTTCCTCCCGGCGTGCTGCACGGCCTTAAAGTCGTCGCCGTGGCGGTGGTGGCCCAAGCCGTGTGGGGCATGGCGCGCAACCTGTGCCGGGGCGTGACGCGTATTACGCTGATGCTGATGGCGGCCTGCGCGGCGCTGCTGGAACCGTCCGCCTGGGGCCAGGTCGGGGTCATCGCCGTTGCGGGCGTAGCCGGGCTGCTGCTGTTCAAGCCCGCGCCCAGTACCGAGCATGACGCACTGCCGATCGCCATCAGCCGCCGCGCCGGCGCTTTGTGGTTAGGGCTGTTTGCGCTGTTGCTGGCGGGCCTGCCGCTTCTGGCCGGGTGGCTGGCCAACCCCACCCTGGCCTTGGTGGACGCCTTCTACCGCACCGGTTCGCTGGTATTCGGCGGCGGCCATGTGGTGTTGCCGCTGCTGCAAGCCGAAGTGGTGACACCGCAGTGGGTAAGCAATGACGTATTCGTCGCCGGCTATGGTGCCACGCAAGCCGTGCCGGGCCCGCTGTTCACCTTCGCCGCCTTCCTTGGCGCGTCGATGAATCATGCGCCGACGGGCTGGCTGGGGGGTGTGATTGGCCTGTTGGCGATCTTTGCCCCGTCGTTTCTGCTGGTGCTGGGCGCGCTGCCCTTCTGGGCCACCCTGCGCCGCAGCCCACGCACCCAAGCCGCACTGGCCGGGGTCAACGCGGCGGTGGTGGGGCTCTTGCTCGCGGCGCTTTACCAGCCGGTGTGGACCAGCGCGATTTTTAGCGTGGCGGATTTCGCCTTGGCGCTGATCGCCCTGGCAGCGTTGACGGTAGGCCGGCTGCCACCCTGGCTGGTCGTGGCGGGCTGCGGCGCTGTGGGAGGATTACTGGGCTAACCCCGGCTCGATGATCTTCAGCCACGGCCAACGCGCCTGGTAACTGCGGGCCTTTTGCGCAAACAACGCAGGCTCCGGATGCAGCGGGTTGATGCGCAGCACACCCTGCGCCACATCCTCAAATCCGTACGGCGCGTACAGCTCAGCCGTGGCAATCTCCAAGCCGATGCACGTACCCGCTACCAGGTAACGATCAATCCCCTGTTTGGCCGTGTGCAACTGCGGATACGGGCGGCCAAACCGCTCGCGATACCAGAGGTGAACCCGCGCCTGGTTCTTGACTTCGACGTTGACGCCCAAGTCCTGGAACAGCACCTCGGCCGCGCGGATCACGGCGTCCTCAGCCTCGTAGGACAGGTCGGTATCAAAGTAAAAAACGTCGTAGTCCTTGACGCCCTGGGCGGCCGGCAGGTTCGACTGATGATTCCATACGGCCTGGAACAGACAGCCCGCCGTGAGAAAGCACTGGTCCACGCCGAGGTCCGGCAAACGCGCGGTGATTTCGGCGTTGATCGGGTTGGCCATGGCCAGTTCGAGCAGGGTGTTGACGGTCAATGTCATGGGCATTCCTTGTGCTTTCAGCGGCGTTCGGGCCGCTGAGCCTACACCAACGCCGCGTGCCTTTTACACCGTAGTGTAGTGAGCGGGCTTGCCCCGCGCTGGGGGGCGAAGCCGCCCCAATACAGTCACCGCCGATTTACAGATAAAACCGCGTCGCCTGGTTTGGGGCGGCTTCGCCACCCAGCGCGGGGCGAGCCCGCTCACTACAGATCGTATGGATACCCACGTCCTTCAGACAAATCCCAAAGCCACCCGGCACCTTGCTCCATTGCCTACGCGTACGTCAGAATCCGCCGGCTTGTGCGCTGGGGTGGCCGTGTCTAAGGTGCTCCGGTCGCCGATGTCTCGGTGATCGGGTTTAGTAGCCCACGGTTCAACCTAACAGGTGCACGAGCTTCATCGATCAGACCTTCCCGTCTGCGCTTGATGGTGGCTGTGCGCAGGGCGCCCTCGGGCGCGCCGGTTTTGTTAGGTTCCACCGGTCTACTAACCTGCGTACAGCCACCGCCCTATTGTTTAGTAGCGACCGGGTCGTGGCCTCAAGCAAGGAACTTAACAATGGCTACTGATCCAACCACCCTCTTCAGCGTCGCTCCCAACGCCAGCAACGAAACCCTCATCACCAACAGCTACGAAACCTTCACCTCCGTCAGCACCCTGCTGCTCGACCTGTCCGAAGACCTGTGCGGCAAACACCGCGACATCGCCCTCGCCATCCACCAACTGAGCGAACTGGGTGTACTGCTCACCGCCAAACTCCTCGACCGCGAAGCGCCCTGCTCCGCTTAATACCCAGCCTTTGAACTCACCCGCCTGATGACTCGCCGCATCGTCATATGCCACATACAACGACGCGGCGATCCAGCAGAGTGCAGTGCTCACTCAACCCTAACGCCAACGCCTGTAGTGAGCGGGCTTGCCCCGCGCTGGGGGGCGAAGCCGCCCTAATACAGTCACCGCCGATTTACAGATAAAACCGCGTCGCCTGGTTTGGGGCGGCTTCGCCGCCCAGCGCGGGGCAAGCCCGCTCACTACAAAGGCGTTCGAATAACTGTCCGTGAGGAGTTCAAATCAACCCCAACGTCAGCGCCTTGAGCGTCGCCGCCGCTCGTGTGGTGCAGTGCAGTTTGCGAAACACGCTCTCGACGTGAGTGCGCACGGTGCTCGGGCTGATGCCGAGCTGACGCGCGACTTCCTTGTTGCTGCCGCCCTTGCTGATGCGCTGCAAAATCTCGGTTTCGCGCTCGGTGAGCGGGCCATGGCTGGCCTTGCAGGCTTTGACCGAAAGCTCGCCACGCGCCGCAGCGATCACGGTTTGGCAGGCGCGCGTGTCGAAACGGCCCTGTTGCGCCTCATCCAGCATCAGGCGCGCAGCAGCGTCCTCGCTGAATGCCGGGCGCCAGGGGCGATCACTGCGCAACGCGGTCCAGGCCAAGGTGGCAGTCAGCAAGCGGTGCTCGTCTGTGAGCGCGTCGCCGCTGAGGCTGCGGAAGTAGCCGCTGCCGTCGAGCCGCTCGTAGGCGTGGGCCGCCAATTGCCCGGGCACGGTAAGCGCCGGGATCTGGCCGCAGACGCGTGAGGTCCAGTAAGGCACCAACCGGGCCTGTTCAAGGTCGCCGTCGAGCAGCGCGCCGGGCGTATTCCAGATGCGATTGGGCACTGCGGCGCGGCCGATGCCGTGGATCAACGCCGCCTGGCTCAGGTGATTGGCGCTGGACTGCGACAATCCGGACAGCCCCGCCGCCACGCGTACCAATTCCGCCGAGCGCCGCGAATAGCCGGCGAGCCAGGGCAACTTGAGATCGATCACGTCGCCCACCAACGTCAAGGGCACTTCGCGTTGCTCGGTGCGCGCGCAAGCAGGCTCTTGCTGCATCGAACGCAACTGTTCCAGCCAATCCCCGGCGTGGCGCGTGAGTTCGGCGATCAGCGTGGCCGGATACCGTTGATCACGCTGGCCTGCGATCCATTGCAACGCCATCTCCAGGCCATGAACCCGCGACAGAATCTCCAGGTCGCCCGCCAGCACCACCAGGTAAACCACTTCGGGCACCTGCGGATGGCGCAAGCCCAAGGGCCTGCCGCCGCCGTCGAACTGCTCGAACACATTGCGCAGGCCCAGTTCCACGCCGGCGCTGAGCCCCAAGGTCCGGGCGATATCGCCGGACACCTCGCAATGCACCTGCGCCAGCGACGTCGCCTGGCCTACGGCGCGCGCGCCGGCTGCATCAAGGGTCTGACTGAGCATCGCGTTGCGCCCCTGCACGTCGTCGCCCAACAGTTCGCTGAAACCGTCCGCATTCGCCGTGCAGCCCGACCACCGCAGCAATGCCACCTGGCGGCCGATGTCGATGTGGTCGCCGTCACCGTGGCAGGCCTGGCCCAGCAACTGCACCAGGCGCGCCGTTCGCCGCGACTGGCCAAACGGCTGGCCCATGCTCAGGTCGCCGACCATGGACAGGGCCAGGATCGCGCCGTCCATTTCAATGCAGTCCGTTTCGTCCATTTGTTTCTCCGCACTCATTAAATGGCCGGCCTCGGATAAACGACCGATACCCGTACCGCCGCGCAATGCCGACACTGGCGACACCCCAACAGGAGACACCGCCATGTTCAAGCCCAAAGCAATCGCTCTCGCACTCGCCATGACCACCTCGATCTTCGCCAGCGCCAGCTTCGCCGCCCAACCTTCGGTGGTGATCGTGCACGGCGCCTTCGCCGACGGCTCCGACTGGGCCAAGGTGGTGCCGCTGCTGCAGACCCAAGGCATCAAGGTCACCGTGGTGCAAAACCCGCTCACCTCGCTGGCCGACGATGTTGCCGCCACCCAGCGCGTGCTCAACAACCAGGACGGCAACGTCGTACTGGTCGGGCATTCCTGGGGCGGCACCGTGATCAGCCAGGCCGGCACCGACCAGAAAGTACGCGGCCTGGTCTACGTCGCCGCCTTCGCCCCGGATGCCGGCCAGGCCAGCAAAGACCTGGGCAAGGACTACCCCGCCCCGGCCGGCGTCAAAGACATTACCGCCGATAAAAACGGCTTCCTCTACATGACCGCCCAAGGCATGGCCACCGGCTTCGCCCAGGACCTGCCGGCAGAACAGACTGCCGTGATGGCCGCCACCCAGGGGCCGATCCGCGCCTCGGCGTTTGACGACAAAACCAGCGCCGCCGCCTGGAAAGGCAAGCCATCCTGGTACGTGGTCGCCCGCGACGACCGCATGATCCAGCCTGACCTGCAGCGCGCCTTCGCGAAAAAAATCGGCGCCCAGGTCACTGAGATCCAGGCCAGCCATGTGCCTCAACAATCACGCCCGGCCGATGTGGCCAAGGTGATCATCCAGGCGGTGCAGCAAAGCCAGTAACGCCCGGCATTCTTACCATGGGCCAGGCACTTATCAAGAACCCACGAAAAAGTAAGTGCCTGGCCTTGCGCACATCAAACGGATGGAAATGGATTCATGCCTGACAATACGTTCGACTTCATTGTATGTGGCGCCGGCGCATCCGGCTCCGTGGTCGCGGGTCGGCTGGCAGAAAACCCTGGGGGCCGCGTGCTGCTGATCGAAGCAGGCAGCGACGACGAGCACCCCGATATCGAGCAGCCCGGCCACTGGCCATTGAACCTGGGCACTGAGCGTGACTGGAACTTCACCGCCGCCGCCAACCCGCACATCAATGACCGGCAGATCCCGCTCAACATGGGTCGCGGCCTGGGCGGCGGGTCGAGCATCAACGTGATGTTGTGGGCGCGCGGGCATAAAAACGATTGGGAGGACTTCGCCGCCGAAAGCGGCGACCCGGCCTGGAGTTACGCCTCCGTGCTCAAGTTGTACCAGCGCATCGAGGACTACCAGGGCAACGCCGACCCCAGCCGACGCGGCACCGGCGGCCCGGTGCATGTCCAGTGTGCCGCGCCCGCCCAGCCGATCGCACACGCCATGCTCGACGCCGCCAACGCGATGGACATCCCCACCTTCGACAACCCCAACGGTCTGATGATGGAAGGTCGAGGCGGCGCCGCCTTCAACGACCTGATCATCAAGAATGGCAAGCGCCATTCCATCTACCGCGCGTACGTCCACCCGCGACGCGGCCAGCCTAACCTGACCGTCTTGACCGATACGCTGGTGAGCCGGCTGCTGTTCAAAGGTCAACGCGTGGTTGGAGTTGAGGCGCTGAACCAGGGGCAAATCCAGCGCTATTACGCCGACCACGAGGTGATCCTGTCCCTCGGCGCGATCAATACGCCCAAGGTGCTGATGCAATCCGGCATCGGGCCTGAACAGGCACTGCGGCGCCACGGCATCCCGGTGATCCAGCACCTGCCCGGTGTCGGCGCCAACCATCAGGACCACGTGTCCTTTGCCGCCATCTTCGCGTACACCACGCCACAACCCATCGGCCATGGCGGTTCCGAAGCCACCCTGTACTGGAGCAGTGACAGCGCCCTGCGCCTGCCGGACATGTTCCACTGCCAAGCCGAATTCCCCGTGCCCAGCGCCGAAAACGCACACCTGGGCGTGCCTGACCATGGCTGGACCATGTTCGCCGGCCTCGCCCACCCGCAGAGCCGTGGTCACGTCACCTTGTCCGGCCCACGCCCTGACGACGCGCCGATCATCCAACCCAACACGCTGTCGCACCCGGACGACCTGCGCAGCGCCCTGGACAACCTGCGCTTCGTCCAGGAACTGGGCGCGCAGGCCGCCTTCAAAGGCCTGGTCAAAGGTGAATGCTTGCCGGGCAACCTCGACACGCGCGCGTTGGAACACTACGCACGCAATGCGGCCGTGACCTACTGGCACCAATGCGGCACCGCGAAAATGGGTCGGGATTCGATGTCGGTGGTCGACAGCCGCCTGCTGGTGTACGGCGTGCAAGGCCTGCGGATTGCCGACGCCTCGATCATGCCGCACGTGACCAGCGGCAACACGATGGCGCCGTGTGTGGTGATCGGAGAGCGGGCGGTAGAGGAGATTCGAGCGCTGTATCAGGTGTGACGCCAGGCGGTCAGCCCTTCAACTCACCCGCCCGATTACTTGCCGCGTCGTCGTAAGCCACATACATCGACTCGGCGATCTGGCTTTTGATGGCCTTGGTGGATTCCAGGCCCAGCACGAAACCCTCGGCTTTACCGCCGGCGCGGTTGAGTTCTTCGTGGGTGGACGCGCCGGTGATGGCTTCGAGAAGCTTGATGGCGTGGGGGCCTACGCCTTTAGGCAGGGAGATTTGGTCGATGGACATTGCAGCACCTTTAAGAATGGGGTCGGTAGCGCATGAACCACTGCCGGGGTTGGCATGGTAGACCGGTTGCGAAAAAAAGGGGCCGCTTTCGGCTGAAATCGAACGTTCGATTGCATCTGTAACGTAGAACAAGTGAAGGCACAGCGATCGTTGCGCTGCGGCCGTCGACTCAAACTCTTCACGGGCGCCCCCCCAGGTCGGGACCACATGTGCCATAGCAAATGGCAGAACGCTTTTCTGTTCGCCGTCAACCCGCCTTGGCTGTTTGCGCATCTGATCGCCAAGACAGGACTGAAAAATTGCGTGCCTAACCATGAACTTCAGTCTTTCCGAGTACCGGCTACTTGAGTGCCGCGAACGGCAAACGCTCCGCCAGCGCCTGCGCAAGGTAACGGGCGAAGACCGAGATGCGCCGGGGAATATGCTGCCGGTGCTGATACACCGCAAAAACATCAGCCTGCGGTGCCTGGTGATCAGTCAATACGGCCTGCAGGCGCCCACTTTCAAGGTGTTGCTGAACATTCCAGCGCGAACGCAGGATCAATCCATGCCCGTCCAGCGCCAGACTCAATGCCACCTCGCCATCATTGCTCGACAGCGTCCCGCTGACCTTGTGCGAGTAATTCTGGCCATCCTTGCTGAAGCGCCAAATCGCGTAATCGCTGCCGAATTGGCGCAGAACAATGCAGTTATGCTGCCCCAGATCCGCCACACGCGTCAGTTCAGGCATCGCTTCAAGGTATGCCGCAGAGGCACAGAGAATGCGTGGATTCTCCAGCAGGCGAATGCCGACCAATCGTGAGTCCGGCGGCTCGCCCATGCACACGCCGATATCGAATTGGTCGTCCAGCATGCTCAGTGGCTGGCTGGTCAGCTCGAGAGAAATCTCAAGCTCCGGATGAAGCCGGGCGAAGCTCGATACCACGGGGGCGAGATGCTGCCGCCCGAAACCCAGCGTGCCATTGATCCGCAACCGGCCTTGCAAGGTCGGCTGACGGCTGCCGAGCGCACTCTCCAATTCCTCGAGCTGGCGCAGAATCGGGCGACTTCCCTCCAGGTACAGCACCCCTTCTGAGGTCAGCGACAATCGGCGCGTAGTGCGCTGTAACAACTGCACCCCAAGTCTGGCCTCCAGTTGGCTGAGCCGTTTGCTCACGGCAGGCAGCGACAGCCCCAGATGGCGAGCCACTTCCGTTAGGCTGGCGCGTGTAGCCACCTGCTGAAAGAAACTCAGGTCATCGATCATGCTCATGGATTCTTTCCTTAAAACTAAGAATGGCTTTCCAGCAGAGCCAATTATTAATGCAGAGATCCTGCATACACTGAGTTCCATGCCCTAATCAACCCAGGAGTCGAATCCATGAGCAGAACCCAGTACAAAATTGCAGTGATCCCCGGCGACGGCATTGGCAAGGAAGTGATGCCCGAAGGCGTGCGTGTGCTCGACGCTGTGGCGGCCCGGTTCAATCTGGAACTGCAATGGGACTGGTTCGATTTCGCCAGCGCCGATTACTACCTGGCTCACGGCAAGATGATGCCGGACGACTGGTTCGATACCCTCAAGGGCTACGATGCGATCTACTTCGGTGCCGTGGGCTGGCCGGATGTTGTGCCTGACCACATTTCCTTGTGGGATTCGCTGCTGCAGTTCCGTCGTGAATTCGACCAGTACGTCAACCTGCGCCCCTGCCGCCTGATGCCCGGCGTGAAGGCCCCACTGGCGAACCGCAAGCCCGGCGACATCGACTTCTGGGTGGTGCGCGAGAACACTGAAGGCGAGTACTCCAGTGTCGGTGGCAGGATGTTCCCCGGAACCGACCGCGAGATCGTGCTGCAGGAAACCGTGATGACCCGCGTCGGCGTCGACCGTATCCTCAAGTTCGCCTACGACCTGGCGCAAAGCCGTCCGAAGAAGCACCTGACCTCGGCCACCAAATCCAATGGCATCGCGATCACCATGCCCTACTGGGATGAACGCGTCGTGGAAATGGGCAAGAAATATCCGGACGTCAACGTCGACAAGTACCACATCGATATTCTCACCGCGAACTTCGTCCTGCACCCGGACTGGTTCGACGTGGTGGTGGCCAGCAACCTGTTCGGCGACATCCTTTCCGACCTGGGCCCGGCCTGCACCGGCACCATCGGCATCGCTCCCTCGGCCAACATCAACCCGGAACGCAACTTCCCGAGTCTGTTCGAGCCGGTGCACGGCTCGGCGCCCGATATCGCCGGAAAAGGCATCGCCAACCCGATCGGGCAGATCTGGTGCGGTGCGATGATGCTCGAGCACCTGGGCCATCCCGAAGCAGGCGCCGCAGTGCTGACCGCGATCGAAACCGTGCTTGCGATGGGCCCGGAGCATGCGCCCTTGACCGCCGACATCGGTGGCACCGGCAACACGGAATCGCTGGGCAAGGCCATCGCTGCCGCGGTCTGAAGCAGAGAGTGGCGGGCATACTCGCCCCTCGCTACCACCGTTGCATGTGCATTCACTCAGGCGCGGTCTCGCCCCTGATGCCCATCGCCTGTTCGTGCAGAGCATCGATGAGAGTACTTGCAACGGGGGTTCTCAGCCCGTTACTCAGAAGAATGATACCCACCGGCGGTAACTCGATCGGCACCTCCAGCGGCAGGGTGTGGCCCAGGCCTACGGATTCGAGGTAATCCGCGACTTTACTCGCGACGAAGCAGACGCAGTTTCTTTTCCTCATGAACGTCATCGTCACCAGAAAGGACGAGGTTTCGATGATGTCAGCCGGGGGTTGCAGACTGTGTTTGTAGAACATCTGGTTCAGCTTGATCCGCGAGGATGCCCAGGCCGGGGGAACGACCCAGGGAAGCGTCGCCAGATGATGCCAGGTGGGTCGGGCCACTGTGGCCAGCGGATGATCGGCAGCGACGACGACTCGCATGGAGTCGGCGTATAACGCCTGCGTTTCAAGGTCCGGAGAGCTGTAGCCTGGCTCCAGCCGACCCACGATGAAATCGAGCTCGCCTGTGCGCAGCCTCGGCAACAGGCGCGTGAGATCACCCTCCTCGATCGACACCGTCGTGTGTGGCGAACTGAGCTTGAGGCGGCTGACGGCGCCCACCAGCAATCCAGGTGTGGCAACGACCATAGCGCCAACGCGGATACGCCCGGCGCCTCCACTGGCGACTGAAGCGATGTCGTCACAAGTACGGTCAAAATCCACAAGTACCGAACGCGCAAATCGGACAACCTGCTCGCCGTAGGCAGTCGGCCGGGTCCCTCGCGTTGAGCGGATGAATAACTCGAGTCCGAACATCTTTTCGATTTCCGCAAGCGACTTGCTGACGGCCGGCTGGGTCAGCGACAAAAATTCCGCGGACCGCCCAAGATGACGGAATTCATCCAGCGCAACCACAAGCTGCAGGTGTTTGAGTTTAAGGTTGGAGCGCAAAACTCTATCGATGTCACTCACCAGCATTATCCCCGGCAGAAGGAGCATAGATGTCAAAAAGGCTATGAAGTATGTCCGCTTATTCATTGTTCAGCAATGTAGCCACGGGTCAGTATCGAAAAACAAAAACAATGATCGGAGACAAGCAATGCGCACTCCAGGTACCGCCAAACCGTTAAATGAACCCGTGGTGAATCAAGGGAAAAAATCCAACGCTCGTTGGGTCGTGGCAGCCCTGATGTGGTTTGCCATCGCCATCAACTACATTGATCGCACCGTTCTCTCAGTCGCAGCACCCGAACTCATCAAAGAGTTCAGCCTGACCCCCGAGATGATGGGTATCGTCTTGTCCGCTTTTTTCTGGTCCTACGCGCTGCTACAAATTCCTGCTGGCTGGGTGGCCGACAAGTTCGGGCAGAAAATGGGGCTCGGGATTGCCGTAGGCTCCTGGTCGCTCGCGACGGCGGCCACAGGACTTGCGACAGGCTTTGCCTCCCTGGTTGGACTGCGAGTGGCTTTGGGCGTCGGTGAAGCCGGCGCTTACCCAGCCAATGCAGGGATCGCGTCCAAGTGGTTCCCGGACAGGGAGCGGGCAACCATTTCAGGTCTTTTTGACAGCGCCTCGAAATTCGGCGGTGCCGTGGCGATGCCGCTCATTGTGACCTTGATGATGGCGTTCGACTGGCGCATGACGTTCGTGATCGTGGGCCTGGCCGGCCTCGTCTGGAGCCTGATCTGGTGGTGGTATTTCTCGGACACTCCGGAAAAACACAGAAGCGCCAACGCTGCCGAGGTGCAATACATCCGCGGTGGTCAAGCCCAGCAGCACGGTGTCGATGCCACGATCCCGATGAAATGGTACGAACTGCTCAAGCACCGCAATATCTGGGCGATGTGCCTGGGCTTCTTCACCATCAACTACATCTCGTACTTCTTCATCACCTGGCTGCCCACGTACCTTGTGCAGGAACAGGGGATGGGCTTGCTCAAGATGGGCATGGTCGCTTCGCTTCCGCTGATTTGCGGCCTCTTCGCCGAGATCGCTGCCGGATGGCTCTCCGACAGGGTGGTCCACAGTGGACGCCTGTCGCTCACCGCGACACGCAAACTGTTTCTCATCGTGGGGCTTTCGATGGCGCTGTGTATCGGTCTGGCGCCACTGACCACGTCGGTCTGGCTCACTGTCCTGCTGCTGTGCATCGCAAAGGCCGGAACCACTGTCGCGGCTTCGCAAGTCTGGGCGCTGCCGGGTGATGTAGCGCCGAAGAACATGACGTCCACCGTAGCCGGGCTGCAGAACATGGTTGCGAACTTTGGCGGCGTCCTGGGGCCGGTGATTACCGGCTTCATCGTTGCCTCGACCGGGTCGTTCAAAATGGCGTTGGTCTTCTCGGCGGTGCTCGGAATGCTTGGCATCCTGAACTACGCCCTGCTGCTGAAGAAGGTCGAACCCATCGTTGCGTCCACGCCGAGCGAGCCTCAGCACGCCCCCTCCCCCTCGCAGGTGTCGAGTGAACCCTATAGCCGCTGATACCTGAAGCGCCGACGCAGGGATGACACCTGCGTTTCAACTTTTCAGCCGTAATCTGGATGCCAGGACTGTTTTATGACGACTACCGCGACCCATGCCCCTCACAGACTGATACGTCTGCATGCCAATGACAACGTCCTCGTCGCTCGCCAGTTGATCGGCCTGGGAGACGAGCTGCCCGAACTGGGCGTCCGCATCCGGGCGCAAGTGCCGGCCGGGCACAAGATCGCGGCGCAGGACATCATGGCGGGTGAACCGGTGCGTAAGTACGACACGATCATCGGTGTCGCTTCGCGCAATATTCTCAAGGGCGAGCACGTTCACTCCCACAACATCGCACTCATCGATTTCAACCGGGAGCCGGGCTTCTGTGAGGACGTGCGCCCTGTGGACTACGTAGCACCCGATAAACGCGCGACCTTCATGGGTATCGTGCGAGCAGACGGCCGTGTTGCCACGCGCAACTTCATCGGACTGCTGTCGTCGGTGAACTGCTCGTCGACCGTGATCAAGAAAATCGCCGAGCATTTCACGCCCGAGCGGCTCGCCGCCTACCCGAACGTCGACGGCGTCGTCGCATTCGCCCAGACGAGCGGATGCGGCATGTCCTCTCCCAGTCATCATTTCGACGTCCTGCAGCGCACCATCGCGGGGTATGCGCGCCATCCCAATCTGGCGGCTGTACTGATCGTCGGACTGGGTTGCGAGCGAAACCAGGTGGCCAGCCTCGTCGAGGCTCAGCAACTGGTGCCTGATAGTAATCTGCGCACATTTGTGATGCAGGATACCGGCGGCACGCGTGCAACCATCGCTCAAGGCATCGCGGCGATCGAAGCGATGCTGCCCGAAGCCAACGCTATCAAGCGTGTCCCGGTCAGTGCGGCGCACCTGAAGATCGGACTGGAATGCGGCGGCTCCGATGGCTTTTCAGGCATCACCGCCAACCCGGCATTGGGGGCTGCGATGGATATTCTGGTGCGTCATGGCGGCACGGCCATTCTGTCCGAGACACCCGAAATCCACGGTGTGGAGTTCATGCTGACGCGACGTGCGATCAGTCCCGAGGTGGGTCAGAAGCTGCTGGACCGCCTGGCCTGGTGGGAGGAATACACGCGGGGTCAGAATGGGCAATTCAATGGCGTCGTTGGGCCTGGTAATCAGGCGGGCGGGCTGGCCAATATCTTCGAAAAATCGCTGGGGTCTGCCATGAAAGGCGGCACAACACCGTTGCAGGCGGTGTACGAGTACGCCGAGCCGATTGACAAGGCCGGCCTCGTGTTCATGGATTCACCCGGCTACGACCCTGTTGCCGCAACCGGTCAAATCGCCAGCGGTGCCAACCTCATTTGCTTCACCACCGGCCGAGGCTCGATGTTTGGGAGCAAGCCGGCGCCAACGATCAAACTCGCCAGCAACACCGCGATGTTCACCCGCCTGGAAGAAGACATGGACATCAATTGCGGCCTTATTCTGGACGGTGAGCTGTCGGTTGAGCAGATGGGTCAACGCATCTTTGAGCACATTCTGGAGGCTGCTTCAGGTGCCTCGACCAAGAGCGAATTGTTGGGGCTTGGGGATCACGAATTCGTGCCCTGGCACCTGGGCATCGTCAGCTGATCCAGCCCGTCCACATACATTTAAGGAACCTCGACATGAGCTTGAAACTGACCCGCACCGACCTGATTAGAACGCAGAATTTCATCGGTGGCCGTTGGACCAACAGAGATCCGGGGGCGCTTCTGGCTGTCACCAACCCGGCCGACGACAGCTATCTCGCCCAAGTGCCCGACAGCAACGCCATTGACGCCCGTGAAGCTGTCGATGCCGCGCATTCGGCCTTTGCAGCCTGGCGCGCCACTCCTGCCAAACAGCGCGCGCAACTGATCAAACGCTGGAACGATCTGATTCTTGAGCATCAGGAGGATCTGGGCAGACTCATCTCGCTGGAGCAGGGAAAACCCCTGGCTGAGGGACGAGGTGAAGTGGTCTACGCCGCCAGCTATGTCGAGTGGTTTGCCGAGGAAGCGACGCGCTCGTATGGCGATGTGATCCCGGCGCCGGTCGCGGGTCGACGCATGATGGCAATCAAGGAACCCGTGGGTGTGGTCGCGGCGATAACGCCCTGGAATTTTCCGGCGGCGATGATTGCCCGCAAGATCGCACCCGCACTGGCAGCCGGTTGCACGGTTGTCTGCAAGCCCGCCGAAGACACGCCACTGACGTCCCTTGCGCTTGTACGCCTGGCTGAGGAAGCAGGCTTTCCGGCAGGCATACTGAACATTGTTACCGCTTCGCGCGAGCGTACACCCGAAGTGGTCGACGCTTGGCTGGCTGATTCACGGGTGCGCAAAATCACCTTCACAGGGTCGACGCCAGTGGGCAAACACCTGGCCCGAATGTCAGCCGACACCTTGAAAAAGTGCTCGCTCGAACTGGGCGGTAATGCTCCCTTCATTGTTTTTGACGATGCGGACCTGGATGCAGCCGTGGACGGCCTGATGGTGTCCAAATTTCGTAACGGCGGTCAGACCTGCGTGTGCCCCAATCGGATCTATGTGCAGAGCGCTGTTCACGACCAATTCGTTAAAAAACTGGTGGCAAGAGTCAGCGCGCTGAAGGTTGGACCAGCCTCCCACGGCGAATCTCAGATTGGTCCGATGATCAACGCGCGCGCTATCGACAAGATCGCCCGCCATGTGGATGACGCTGTTTCAAAAGGTGCAGAAATCGCCACCGGCGGTCGACGTATCCGTGACGATGTGGCCGACGGTCCGAACTACTACGCGCCGACCGTATTAATCAATGCGACCGCGCACATGGAACTCTGCAATGAAGAGACATTCGGGCCCGTGGCCCCCATTTTCCGCTTCACAACTGAAGCGCAAGTGATCGAACTGGCCAACGACACGCCGTTCGGGTTGGCAGCCTATTTTTACACCCAAGACGTTAAACGCGTCTGGCGCGTAGCCGAGGCCCTGGAATCGGGCATCGTGGGCATCAACGAAGGTGCTCTCGCCGCAGAGGCTGCCCCGTTTGGGGGAGTCAAAGAGTCGGGGTATGGCCGCGAGGGTTCACGCTACGGCCTGGAGGACTACATGCATATCAAATACCTGTGTCAGGGCGGCCTGAACTAGTTCCGACAACGACAACGAGGGGAGTACAGACAATCATGGCAAATCCATTCAAGACCGCGCTTTCGCGCGGCGACAAGGTCATCGGCCTCTGGCTTTCACTGGCCAATGCCTACAGCGCCGAAATTTGCGCCACAGCAGGCTTCCAGTGGCTGCTGATCGACGGTGAACACGCGCCAAACGATGTGCGCAGCACACTGGCACAGTTGCAGGCTGTTGCGCCTTACCCGACCCACCCCGTGGCCCGCACGGTTGATGGCAATCCGGCAATGATCAAACAGATGCTCGACATTGGCGTTCAAACGTTGCTGGTGCCCATGGTCGATACCGCCGAGCAAGCCATTGCTCTAGCCGCCGCGACCCGATACCCACCGCAAGGGACAAGAGGCGTTGGTGCTGCGGCAGCGCGTGCTTCGCGTTGGGGCGCTCATGCAAACTACCTGGAGACAGCCAATGACGACGTCTGCTTATTGGTGCAGGTGGAATCCAGGGTTGCACTCGAGAATCTTGAAGCCATCTGCGCCGTCGACGGCGTGCAGGGTATTTTCATCGGACCGGCTGATCTAGCCGCATCAATGGGGCATCGCGGGCATCCTGAGCACCCTGAAGTGCAGCAAGCGATAGAGAACGCCATACGCACCATTGCTGCCAGTGGCAAGGCCGCCGGAACGCTGACAGGCGATGCCAGGCTCGCCCGGCACTATCTCGAACTGGGCGCCAGCTTTGTCGCCGTGGGGCTGGATCTCACCTTGCTGGCACGGGCGACGCGCGGATTGGCAAACGACTTCGGTCTTGGCGCCTTATCGGCATCCACCGCCAGCAGTGCCTCGCCCTACTGACTGCTCATGGATAGCGATGCTTTATCTGGAAGCATCGCCAAAATCCGCAGTCTTTAAAAACGCGACAACGCCCGTAATGCTGCTGTAGGGCTTCGGCACATAACTTGCTGCACCTCCCGCCACCCCCAGGCTGGAAGCCCCTATGTTGCACTCGCACCTCACCACCCTCAATGCGGTCTCGCTGGTACTCAGCACGTTCGAGGCGCAAGGCTGGCCCGCCGCGACGCTGTTGGCCGGCAGCGGTATCTGCGCGGCGGACTTGAGCCGTGCCGATACGCGCATCGCCACGCATCAGGAGATGCAAGTGTGCGCCAACGCCGTGGCGCTGCAGCGCGATATCGGCCTGAGCGTGGGCCGGCGAATGCATGTTTCGTCCTACGGCATGCTCGGCTATGCCCTGCTCACCAGTGCCACTTTCGGTGACGCTTTGCGCCTGGCCCTGCGCTATCCGGCGCTGCTGGGAACACTGTTCGAACTGAGCCTTAAGGAGGACGGCGAACAGGTCTGGTTTACCGCCGGCGACTACCGCGAAAACCCGGCGCTCACCGCGTTCAATGTGGAGCTGTGCCTGGCGTCGTTGAAGGTGATCTGCGACGACTTGCTCGGCCACCCGCTGCCGTTGCTGGGCGCTCGGTTTGAGTACGATGCGCCGGATTATCGCGCGCGTTACGCCGAGTGTTTCGACTGCCCGTTACAGTTCCAGGCCACGACCAACGGGTTTGCCTTTGATAAACGGTGGCTCAAGCAAGCGTTGCCGCTGGCCGACGCGGTAACCCACCAGGCCATAACCGAGCGCTGTCGCAAACAGAACACCGAATTTACTGGGCGCGAGGCCTGGCTGGGGCGAATCCGCCAGCTGCTGGCCGGGCAACTGCACGCCGCGCCAGGGCTGGACGGGCTGGCCGTTCAAATGAACTGCTCGGCGCGCACCCTGCGTCGACATTTGCATGAGCTGGGCTGCAGCTACCAGGAACTGCTCGACGAGCTTCGTTTCGAACGCGCCAAGCAATTGCTGGCCGAAGACCACTGGCCAATCCACCGAATCGCCGAGGCCCTGGGTTTCAGCGAGACCGCAAGCTTCAGGCACGCCTTTGTGCGCTGGAGTGGCGTCGCGCCGAGCCGATATCGCGGGTAACGCCCCATAAAGGGTCGAATTACGGACAAACACGTTGGCCAGATTTATCCCCTTTTGGCCGCTCCCGACGTTCTCAAACACCGCGCTCACCGCAAGACTGCATGCACCGATACAGCCTGCGGAGAACAACAACATGCTGACGATCTACTCCGATGATCATCACCTGCACCACGGCCGCTGCGAACTGATGGACGGGCAACTGATGCCCTGCTTTGAAATGCCCTCGCGTGCCGACCATGTGCTGCAACGGGTCAAGGACCGTCAACTGGGCCCGGTGCAGGCACCGCAGGACTTTGGCTTGGCACCGCTGCAACGCATCCACAGTCGCGACTATCTGGAATTTTTCCAGGGAGCCTGGGCGCGCTGGACCGAGTTCGGCCAGGACGGCGACCTGCTGCCCTACACCTGGCCCGCGCGTACGTTGCGACCCGTATTGCCCACCAGTCTGCACGGCCAATTGGGCTACTACAGCTTCGACGGTGGCGCACCGATTACCGCCGGCACCTGGCAAGCGGCCTACAGCGCGGCGCAGGTTGCCCTCACCGCCCAGGCCGCTATCCAGCAAGGCGCTCGCAGCGCCTTCGCCCTGTGCCGCCCGCCGGGGCATCATGCCGCCAACGACTTGATGGGCGGTTATTGCTACCTCAATAATGCCGCCATCGCCGCTCAGGCTTTCCTCGACCAGGGCTACAACAAGGTCGCGATCCTGGATGTGGATTACCACCATGGCAACGGCACCCAGTCGATTTTTTATGCCCGCAATGACGTGCTGTTCACCTCGATCCACGGCCACCCGGAGGCGGAGTTTCCGTTTTTCCTGGGGTATGCGGACGAGCTGGGGGAAGGCGCCGGGGCAGGCTTCAACTTCAACTATCCGCTGGCGGCCGGCACCGGTTGGGAAGCCTGGAGTGCGGCGCTTGAACAAGCCTGTGCAGAGATCGAGCGCTATGGCGCCGACATCGTTGTGGTCTCCCTGGGCGTGGATACGTTCAAGCACGACCCGATTTCGCAATTCAAGCTCGACAGCCCGGACTACCTGGCCATGGGCGCCCGCATCGCCGGCCTGGGCAAGCCCACGCTGTTCGTGATGGAAGGCGGCTACGCGGTGGAAGAAATCGGCATCAACGCCGTCAACGTTCTCGAAGGTTATGAAGGGGCAGCCCAATGAACATGCTCAAGTCACTCGTGCTCTGCGGGGCCGTTGCCAGTGGCATGGCCCACGCCGAGGAGAAAACCCTCAAGGTCTATAACTGGTTCGACTACATCACGCCCAAGGCGCTGGAGGACTTCAAGGCGCAGAACCCTGCGATCAAGCTGGTGTACGACATCTTCGATACCAACGAAGCGCTTGAAGCCAAGCTGCTCACCGGCAACGCCGGCTACGACGTGGTGGTGCCGTCCAACGTATTCCTGGCCAAGCAAATTGAAGCCGGGGTGTTCCAACCCCTGGACCGCAGCCAGTTGCCGAACTGGAACCACCTTGACCCCAAGCTGATGAAGCTGATCGAAGCCAACGACCCCGGCAATAAATTCGCCGTGCCCTACATGTACGGCACCATCCTGATCGGTTTCAACCCGGACAAGGTCAAGGCGGCGCTGGGGGCTGACGCGCCGGTCGACAGCTGGGACCTGATCTTCAAGGAAGAGAACATCAGCAAGCTCAAACAGTGCGGCGTGGCCTTGCTCGATTCGCCCTCGGAAATCCTGCCCCTGGCGTTGCAACACCTGGGCCTGGACCCCAACAGCAGCAACCCCAAGGACTACGTCAAGGCCGAGGCGCTGTTGATGAAAATCCGCCCTTACATCACCTACTTCCACTCATCCAAGTACATGGCCGATATCGCCAACGGCGACATTTGCGTGGCCGTCGGTTACTCCGGCAGCTTTTCCCAGGCTGCCAACCGCGCCAAGGAAGCCAAGAACGGCGTCACCGTCGACATGCGCCTGCCCAAGGAAGGCGCGCCGATCTGGTTCGACATGCTCGCCATCCCCAAGGGGGCCGGCAACCCGCAGGACGCCTACACCTTTATCAACTACCTGCTGCAGCCGCAGGTGATCGCGCCGATCAGCGATTTTGTCGGTTACCCCAACCCCAACAAGGACGCCACCGAGCAGGTTGACCCATCGATTCGCAACAACCCCAACCTGTACCCCACCGAGGCAGCCATGGCCACGCTCTATACCCTCAAGCCCCTGGGCCGTGATGCCGAACGCGCGCGCACGCGGGCCTGGACGAAGATCAAGTCGGGCAGATAAGTACCGCCGGGGCTCGACAGCTTGTAGTGAGCGGGCTTGCCCCGCGCTGGGTGGCGAAGCCGCCCCAAACCAGGCGACGCGGTTTTAATCTGGCATTCGGTGGTGTCTTTATTGGGGCTGCTACGCAGCCCAGCGCGGGGCAAGCCCGCTCACTACAAGGTTGCGTTGATACGGCTGGGTCAGTGGAGCACTGAGGACCCTGCCGCACGCTCAATCCCCTGCCTGCGACAACGGCCTGGCCACGCTCTCCAGCGCCTGGCGCTCCGCCGCAACGCCCCAGATCGCTTGCACCAGCGCCGCGCCGCACATCAGCGCTGCCCCGAACAGGTACCCGATCAACAGACTCCCGCGCTGCTGCGTCTGGATCAACTGCCCAAACAATGTCGGCCCGATGATCCCGCCCAGCCCGGTGCCGAACGCGTAGAACACCGCAATGGCCAGCGCGCGGATTTCCAGCGGGAACGTCTCGGCCACGGTCAGGTACGCCGAGCTGGCCGCCGCCGAGGCGAAAAAGAAGATAACCATCCACGCCACCGCCTGCTGGGTCACATCGAACCAGCCTTGCTGGAAGGCGTAACCGCTCAACGCCAGCAACACGCCGGAGATCGCGTAGGTGGAGCTGATCATGATGCGGCGGCCGATCACATCGAATAGCCGTCCCAACAGCAGCGGGCCGCAGAAGTTGCCGAGGGCCAGCGGCAGGACGTACCAGCCGACTTTCTCGGCGGGCACTTGGTAGAAGTCGGTGAGCACCAAGGCGTAGGTGAAGAAGATGGCGTTGTAGAAGAACGCCTGGGCGGTGAGCAGGGTCATGCCCACGAGGGCGCGGCGGCGGAAGCTGACGAACAGGGTATGGAAGATTTCGCGCAACGGCGTGTGGTCGCGGGCATGCAGGCGCAAGGGAGGGCTGCTGACGGCGGGCAGGTCATGGCCCTGTACGCGCAGGCCGGTTTCGATGCCTTCGACGATGCGGCGCGCTTCGTCGTGCCGGCCGTGGATCAGCAGCCAGCGCGGGCTTTCCGGCAGCCATAGGCGCATGATCAGGATGATCAGGCCCAGCGCCGCACCGATGCCGAAGCACAGGCGCCAGCCGAGGTCGCCGCCGACCACGTGCGGGTCGAGCAGCACAATGGCACCGCCGGCGCCGAGCGCCGCACCGAGCCAGAACGTGCCGTTGATGGTCAGGTCGACCCAGCCGCGATAACGCGCGGGGGTGAACTCCTGGATGGTCGAGTTGATCGCGGTGTATTCGCCGCCGATGCCCATGCCGGTGAGGAAGCGGAACAGCAGGAAAGTTTCCAGATTGAAGGAAAACGCGGTGGCCGCCGTGGCGCCGATGTAGAGCCACAAGGTGATGAAGAACAACTTGCGCCGGCCCAGGCGGTCGGTGAGCCAGCCAAACAGCAAGGCACCGAGTACGGCGCCGGCAATGTACACACCGCCGGCCAGGCCGATGTCGAAGTTACTCATCTGCAGGCCTGGGCTGTCTTTCAGCGCGCCGGACACCGAACCGGCCAGGGTCACCTCCAGACCGTCGAGCAGCCAGGTAATGCCCAAAGCAAATACCAGCAGCGTATGAAATCGGCCCCAAGGCAGCCGGTCCAAGCGCGCAGGCAGGTCGGTTTCGAAGACCGCGCCGGGCGTTTGGGTGTGAAGCTGCTGATTGATCATCGCGGCGTCCTCGTCCTATGAAGCGCGTTATGAGTTAGGAGTGGGCGCCGGGAACGGAGTTCAACTACTGAGTGTGTGGGAGCTGTCGAGCTTTAGCGCGGCAGCGAAAGCGGTGGGTCAGGCGAAGAAAATGCCAGCAGTGCCGCCGCCTTCGCAGCCTCGCTGGGGCTCGACAGCTCCCACAGTTGAGCTGCGCTGCTGTAGAGATCGTGTTCGCGGGCACAACCGAGATCCAGCCGACACCGCGAATCCCTGTGGGAGCTGTTGGTTGCGATGGCATTCCCATCCTCTGAACGAAGCGCCTGTTCTCGCAGTCCGAACACCATCACCCCGGCCAAGAGCCTGCACCATGCCCCTACGCCCCGCTGTCCTCGCAACCTTCTTCACCCTGGCCGCCAGCACCAGCGCGGTCGCCCAGGAGCCCTTGCGCCTGGAAAATCTGAAACGCTGCGGCGACCTGTTGGAAAACCGCCTGCAGGACTGGTGCCTGAAGGTTGGCGGGTTGGGCGCTGCAACGCCGCAACTGAAACTGGCCGGCAAGGCGCTGCCGCCGGACGCGCTGCAACGCGACGGCAATCAGTTGCGCCTGCGCCTGGACAGCACGCTGCACCCAAGCGGCCCGCTCTGGCTCGAAGACGGCGCCCGCCGCAGCAACGCGGCCTGGCTGACCCTGCGCAACAGCCATGTCGTCGCCGCTAAGCCGAGCGAAGTGGCGAAGAACATGGACGGCCTGACCACCTACGTCGACCTGGTCAGCGTGCTGATCGAAGAGGACCACGATGGTCGCCAGGAAGCCGAGCGCCTGGCCCACAAATACGGGGCCACGGTGGTCGGCAGTATCGCACCGTTGAACCTGTTTCAACTGCGCCTGCCGGCCAAGGATCTGGTTGAGCGTGATGCGCTGGTGCTGCGCCTGGGCAGTGAAACCAGCGTGGATGCGGTGGTGATTGAAGAGTCGGCCGCCGAAGAATCCGAGCAAGCCGCGCCCCGCCCGGAGGCGCCGAGCAAACCCGCGGCGGATTCTGACGAATGGGCGGCCAACCGCTTTCTCGATGCAGTGACCTACTACCAGCGCCGGCTTCCCGGGCGGCACACACCGATTGTGCCGCAGCCGGTGCGGGTGGGCGTGATCGAGCGCGGTGTGGATTTCGACACGGCGGATTTTGCTGATTACCTGGGCAGCTGTGCGCCCCAGCGCACCTGTGTCTACGCACGGGATACGCGGGAGCCTGACGGGCATGGCACTACCGTGGCCGGGATCCTGGCGGCAAAGTGGGACGATGGCGGCAACACCGGTTTCCTGCGTGGGCTGGATAAGGCCAGCGGTGGTTTCGATGTGATTGTCGACCGCAATTCCGACGCCGGCATCACGGCCAATATCGCGGCATCGGTCAACCTGGTGGAGGACGGTGTGCGGGTGCTCAATTGGAGCTGGGGGATCCATCGCGTCGGCGCCAAGGACGTCTACGGCGATGAGGTGGATTCACTGCTGCGCTCGGGTATCGCCATGAGCGGGTATGAGGAGTTGCTGGAGGAGTTTTTCCTGTGGCTGCGCAAGGAGCATCCGGACGTGATCGTGGTGAACTCAGCAGGCAACGGCTCGGCGTTTTCCGGCACGGATGACTATCGCCTGCCCTCCTCCTTTATCACCGAGCAATTGCTGGTGGTTGGCGGGCACCAGCGCAGTGAACGCGAAGGGGTCGCCGTTGATGAGCCGGCCTATGCAGTCACCCGCAGTTCTTCGAACGTGGACATGCGCGTGGACATCACGGCTGCGGCCTGCGCGCACGCGTCTACGGCAAAGGCGGGTGAGGAAGGCGCGGTGCATTGCGGCACGTCCTACGCCACGCCGATGGTGGCGGGGTTGCTGGCAGCGATGCTGTCGATCAACCCGCAGCTTCAGCCCGAGCAATTGCGCATGTTGCTGCGCCGCAGTGCCATGAGTATCGGCGACAACAATGACTTCGAACGCAGCGACGCGCAGGACCTGACCGCGCCGATTCTGCCGTCGGAGCGCAATTACCAGCTCAACGACAAGGACGTAGGCCGTTCGGCGCGGCTGGACATGCAGAAGGCGTTGGACCTGGCGGTGCAGAGCCGCACGCGCGTGCGATGAGGCGGGCCTCAGCCATGCATTGGCAAGGCCACCCGAACACCAGCAGTGCCGCCGCCTTCGCGGCAGCCCCGGTCATTTGGCAAACGCATACTCCCCGCCCTGCTCCACCGCCTTGCGATACGCAGGCCGTGCCTGGAACCTTTGCACCCACGCCGCCAGGTTCGGATAAGCCTGCAACTTGCCTTGGGCCCCGGCCACTTCGCCGATAAAGCTCATCTGGATATCCGCACCGCTCAACTCATCGCCGAGCAGGTACGGCGTCTGCCCCAGCACGTCGTTGAGGTAACCCAAATAATTGGCCACTTCCGACTCGATACGCGGGTGCAGCGGCGCACCTGCATCACCGAGGCGGCCGACATAAAGATTGAGCATCAACGGCAGCATGGCCGAGCCTTCGGCGAAGTGCAGCCACTGCACGTACGTATCGTAGGCCGCGCTGGCCGGATCCGGTTGCAGGCGGCCCTGGCCGTGCCGGCGGATCAGGTAGTCGATGATGGCGGCGGATTCGATCAGCACTTGGCCGCCGTCTTCGATCACCGGGGATTTGCCCAGCGGGTGAATGGCCTTGAGCTCAGGCGGCGCAAGGTTGGTTTTGGGGTCGCGCTGGTAGCGCTTGATCTCGTAGGGCAGGCCAAGTTCTTCGAGCAGCCACAGGATGCGCTGCGAGCGTGAGTTGTTGAGGTGGTGGACGATGATCATGGCTTGCTCCGGGAAAGGGGGTCCTGGAAGAGACTACGCCAGCGCCCGGGAGTGCCGATATTAAATTTATGCAGACGTCTGGCTGATCGAGGCCCATGCCGCCTGCGCCAGCAACGGCGCGTACTCGTTCGGGCTTTTCTTGACCCGGCCAGACAACCATGCCCGGGCGTAGCTCTCCGCCGCGCCGATGATCAGCGACAGCAAAAGCTCGGCGGGAACATGACTGAACGCCGCTCGGCGCCCTTCGTCGCTCATCCACTCGGTCAATTGCCGATTGCGCTGTTTATTGCGGCTGAGCAACTCGTCCTTGAACGGGCCATTGGCCACGGCGAAACGGCTCTGGAACACAAACCGCGCCCATTCGGGTTGCGCGTCGACCCACTCCACGTAACTGCGCACCAGGGCTTCCACGCCCGCCTGGGCAGTCTGCGCCTGCTGCAAGTAGCGCTCTCGCAGGGCGGCCTGGTCCTCCAGCGCGGCAAAGAACAGCGCGGCGACAATGCCTTCCTTGTTGCCGAAATGGTGGTAGATAGCGCCCACGCTGGTCTCGCACCGCGCGCGGATGGTTTCGATATTGGTGGCTTCGATCCCCACTTCGTTAAAGCAGGCCAGGGCCTCGCGCAGGATGCTGCGCTTGAGGTCGCTGCGCCGGCCCGGGAAGGAACGCTCGATCAGATCAGGTGCGTGCATGAAGTGGCTCGCCAAATGGACGCAGTCTAAAGCCACGGCAGCCCGTAGAGAAGACATGGCTTGACACCCCCGGAATATACGGAATATTGTTCCGCTACAGAATATTATTCTGTTAACCCATTATGAGGATATTCCATGAGTCAGGCTCTCAGCATGTTCAATAGCGTCGGTGCGTCTGCGTTCAGCAACCTGGCGTGCCAGATGGCGCCCTACTTCAGTACCATCAGCCCCACCATCACCGAGTTGCGCCCCGGGCACGCCGTGGTCGAAGTGCCGTTTCGCAAGGAAATCACCAACCACCTGGCCTCCGTGCACGCCATCGCCTTGTGCAACGCGGCCGAGCTTGCGGGCGGGATGATGACCGACGCCTCCATCCCCGCAGGCGCCAAATGGATCCCCAAGGGCATGACCGTGGAGTACCTGGCCAAGGCCAAGTCGAACATCCGCGCCGTGGCGGATGGCAGTGGCATTGATTGGGAAACCGCCGGGGACAAGATCGTGCCGGTAGCTATCTTCGATGAAGGCGAAGTGAAGGTGTTCACCGCGAAGATCACCATGAATGTGAAAACCGCCTGAGCCTGATCGGCAGGCGCGAGCCCCGCCGAGCCTTGTTGCCCTCAGCCGCTGCCCATCATCGCCCACAAGGAAGCGCCGACGCCGGTGATGCTCTCTCCGGCGATCAACCCGGCGGCGGCGGTAATCGCAAAGCGTTCGGTGAGGCTCGGCCAGCGGCAACTCACCAGCCAGGTGAGCACGGCGCCCAGGGCCATCATCAGCGACACCGAGGCCGGCAGCACAAAGGCCAGGCCCAATGCCGCGGCGCTGGGCAGGCAGCGCGCACGGTGGGCGGGCAACAGGCTGTCGAGCACGCCGAGCAGCACGCCAACCGCGCCACCGATGGCAATCGCCCAGCGAATGTCGGTCGACAATGAGTCCAGCCCGTGAGTGAGGGTTTGCGCCACGGCTTTCCAAGTGGCGACCGCCGGCGCCGGCCATTCTTCGGTGAGCAGCATGGTTTGTGGGTCGGGGATCAGCGCCAGGTAGGCGAACACACCGACGATGCTGCCGATGAAAATCCCCAGGATCTGCGCGATCACCTGTTTGTGCGGCGTGGCTCCGATGGCCTTGCCCACCTTGAAGTCATTCATCAAGTCGGTGCACTGCCCGGCCGAGCCGCCGGCCGTGTTGGCGCTCATCAGGTTGATCGGCACCTGCCCCGGCGCGACGATGCCAAAGCTCAGTTGAGACAGTTGGCCGATGGCCCCGATGGGGGGAATACCGGTGGCGCCCACCACGCGCGCGGCAACGGCAGCCAGGCAGACCGCCAGCGGAATGGTGAGCAAGGCCATCCACAGGTTGATGCCGAACAGCGCCGCCTGCAGGCTGACCACCAGGATGATCGAGACGACAAAACCTGCCGCGGGCCCAGGTTTTGGCACCGTCCAGGTCGGGCCGCCGAGGGACCGGGTGGACCGATGCAAGGCCCAGAGACGAATCGCCAGTGACGCCAAGGTGGAACACACCATCAGGCTCACGCCCGGCCAGAGCAACCACTCCACCAGCGCGGCAAATTGCGGGCCTTGGCTGCCTGCGGGCAAGGTCACCAGGTTCTGCGCCAACAGCCACGGCCCCAGGCCGCCCCAGGCAAGCAAGGCACCGAACAGCAGGGTCAGCCCCACGCGAATGCCAATGATGCCGCCGAAGCCCACCAGCAACAGCGAAGGGTCGGCGGTAAAGGTCAGGCGCTCCAACTGAGCGCTGGGCGACCAACGCGGGAAGGCCCACAGGAAGGTGTCCACCCACTTGACCAACCCCGACAGCAACGCCGCGCTGAGCAGCACCTTCAAGCGCGTCGCGGCTTCGCGGCCGTGGTTGTAGATGTGCAACAGGGTTTCGAGGGTGGCCATGCCTTCGGGAAACTTCAGCGCCTTGTCATTGAGCAATGACGGGCGCAGGTACCAGGCGATCCAGATGCCCAGGAAGCTGACCGAGAACACCCAGGCAATCATCGGGAGCGCGTCCAGTTGGTTGCCCGTGAGCAAGGTGTAGGCAGGGATCGGCGCCACCAGCCCGCCGGAAATGATCGACGCGGCAGCCGAGGCCACGGTCTGGTTGATGTTGCTTTCGTGCAACGTCCACGGCAATTGCTCGGTGGAGCGCTTGGCCAAGCCTTGCCAGATGGCGTAGCCGACCAACAGGGCAATGATCGACATATTGAACGACCAACCGATCTTCAAGCCGGCGTACACGTTGGACGGCGTGAGCAGGATGCCGAGGACGGTGCCGGTGATGACGGCGCGCAGGCTCAGTTCGCGGGTCACGGGGGCGAGGGTCGTTGCAGGCATGCGAATTCCTTTCGGCAAGGGACTTAACAAGTGAGCCCTGTAGCGGCCGAAGGTTCAGATGGCTGGCCTGAGAAGGTAGTGAAAACGCTGGAGGCCCAATGTGGGAGCGGGCTTGCTCGCGAAAGCGGTGGGTCAGTGTCAGGTGCAGTGACTGACACTCCGCTTTCGCGAGCAAGCCCGCTCCCACAGGGGTTGGGTCAGGGAGTTGAAACCAGCTCAGCCCAGACGAAACCGCGCGGTGTTGTCACTCAGCGCCTGGCTGCCCTTGCTCAGGGTGTCGGCCGCTCGGTTGACGGCCCTTGCGCCGTCGAGCAAGCGCCCGGCCGCCTGGTCGACTTGCTGGATATTGCCGCTCACCTCGTCTGCGGTTGCGGCTTGCTCCTCAACCGCCGTGGCGATCTGCGCCAGGGTGTCGGTGACGTTCTGCACCGCGCCGGCGATCTCGCCCAGGCGCGTGCCCAGCCCGGTGACGGACGCGGCGTCAGTCAGCGCTTGTTCACAGGCCGCCCCCATCAGGGTGACCGCCTGGCTCACGGTCGCGCGCAGGCTGTCCACGGTGCCAGCGATCTGCGCCGTGGAGGCCTGGGTGCGTTGCGACAGGCTGCGCACTTCATCGGCCACCACGGCAAAGCCACGGCCTTGCTCGCCGGCGCGGGCGGCTTCGATGGCGGCGTTGAGCGCCAGCAGGTTGGTCTGTTCGGCGATGGCGCGAATGGTGTCGACCACCGATTGAATCTGCTGGCCCTGCTGGCTGACTTGCGCCAGCGCATCCGCGGTGTCCGTCAGGCGCTGGTTGAGTTGCTGGATGCTGGCGGTGGTGCGTTGGCTGTCGCGGCTGCTGTCTTCGGCGATGCGCCGGGTGTGCTGGGCACTGCCCGAGGCTTGCTCGCAACTGCGCGCGACGCCCAGGGAAGTGGCGGCCAACTGCGTAGCGGCCGCGGCGATCTGGCTGATCTGATGTTGCTGGTCTTCGACTTCGGTGAGGGTACTGCCCGATTGCGCATTGAGCGTGAGCACGGCTGAGCCGAGTTGCTGGGTCTCGTGATTGACGCCCAGCAGGCTGGCGCGCAATTGCACCACCGCGACATTCAGCGCCGTGCTGATGGCAGCGAGTTCGTCACGCCCCTCCACTGCTACCTCGACGCACAGATTGCCGTCGCGCAGGGACTCGGCCAGGGTGGTGATGCCACTGGCGCTGCGACGAATAGACGCTTGCAGGCACATGAACAGGTACAGCGCAGCCAAGGCCAGCAGGCTGAATGTCGCCGCCAACGGGATGAACTGCCGGTTCGCGTGTTCGCGGTAGTAGCCCAGGCGCGCATCCATGGACGTGAGCGATTGGACGCGCAGTGCGCCGAGCGAGTCGAGCATCGCGTCGATACTGCGCTCGAAACCGGCCGTGTCGAGCTTGATGCTGCCGCCGAACACACCGTCGTCGAGCATTTTGAGTTCATTATCGAGCAACTGCAGGCTGGTATCGTACTGCGCCGTCCAAGGTTCCATCCCGGAATATTGCTTGGCCTTGAGCGAGGCCGCGGCCTTGGCCAACTGGTCCCGCGCATCGCCGATGCGACTGCGCAAGTCGCGCATCTGCAAACGGCTTTGCAGGGTGAACTGCCCCGAGGAGATCGAAGACTGCCCGACGCTGGCCATCCGGCCGATGCGCTCGATCAGGTCAGGGGTTTGCTGGGTGCCCATCTGCATGAGCATGTAGGTTTCCAGCCAGGGATCGAGGATCAGCCCCGCGTCCAAGGTGATCTGCTCGCGCAGCGCTTGCATCGCCGTCAGGGAAGAGGTGAAACGGTCGTAACCGTCCGGCCACCACCCTACGGTGCGCAGGGAGGGGGAGTCCATGCCCTTGACTGTGGCCTGCAGCGCATCGAAGCGCGCCATGACATCGGCACCCGCGTTCTGGGCCTTGAGTGAATCGCCCACGGCTTGCAGGCTTTGCTGGATCACCGGAAAGTTGGCATCGACCTTGTCCATCGCCGCCTTCGCCGCCGGGGTCGGGGCGTGCAGGATATCCGCGGCTTTCCAACGCGCGGCCAGGTTGCGCTGGGCAGTCAACTGGCCATCCAACGCGTCCAGGGCCAACAGTTGGCGAATGCCGGACTGCTCACTGGAAATCACGGCCAATTTGTCGCGATAGTCCGAGCCGATCATCCACAGGCTACCCGCCAGGGGCAGCATGAACAGGAAAAACAGGATCTGGAACTTGCGCGCAAAACCGAAACGGCCGAGCAGGCGGATACCGGGTGATAAAAGGCTGTGCATGTCCGACCACTCCCAAAAACAACCCAGACGGTGCACCGTTGGGCCAAGCCTTGAAATGACTAACGGCAAAATGCCATGTCATTGATTGGCAAGCACAAGCAAGATATGGGCCGTTGGTTGAGTGCCCCGAACCAGCGGGGCCGGCGCCCAATAAATAACCCGGCGCGCACATAAATGGGGCAAAAGGACCCAGTGAACTGAGGGTTTCTGTAACTATTGGTGCACGTTAACAGAACACTACACGCTCACCTCACCCGCCCGCCTCTACCTCCTTATAGCCACTGAGTATCGCGGCGATCCAACCGACCTGCCTGGCAATCTCCTGCACCTTCTCCTCCGGCACCGCCTGCCGCGCCCGCCCCAGGCTGGCCAGGGTCTTTCTCTTCTGGCTCAGCATGCGCTGCCACTTGGCCAGGAACACGGGACTGCGCGTCTGCATGTGCAACGGGCCGAAATACAACTGCTCAGCGGTATACGCCACCGGTTCGGCGCGTTCGGCGACGATGATTTCGTAATAAAAACGGTTCTCCCGCAGCAGCTCTTCACGGACGATGGAATAACCGTTGTCCATCAGCCATTGCCGCAACGGTTGCTCGCCACCGTTCGGTTGCAGGATCAGTTGTTCCTGCCCGCTCAGGTGCGCCTTGCCACGCTCGAGGATGTCGCGAATCGTCTCGCCGCCCATGCCGCACATGCTGATCGCAGTGATCCCGTCGTCGGGTTCGATTGCGGCCAAGCCATCGGCCAGGCGCACCGTTATCCGTGGCTCCAGACCGTTGTCGCGCACCTTGCGCCGCGCCGCATGGAAGGGCGTCGTCGCCACCTCCCCCGCCACCGCAGCGACGATTACCCCCCGGCGCATCAACGCCACCGGCAAGTAGCCGTGATCGGAGCCGATATCGGCCAGGCGCGCGCCCGAGGGCACGTTGGCCGCCACGCGTTCCAGGCGCATCGATAGTGTGTGTTCGTTCACCGACGCTGCTCCCCCGAAAAACGGTCCCGGCTGTTGGTCAGGTGCAGCACCATGGCAGCGCGGGCGGCGTCCGGGTCCTGGCGCTTGATGGCATTGAAGATCGCCTCGTGTTCCAGGTTCGCCAATTGCCCCAATTCGGCAAAGTCGGCACCGCCACGCTCATCGACCTTCACTTGGGTGCGCGGGATCATCGCATTGCCCAGGTGCAGCATGATTTCGGTGAAGAAGGTATTGCCGGTGGCTTCGGCGATCAGTTGGTGAAAGCGCTTGTCTTCCTCCACGCAGCTGTCGTTGTTGGCCAGGGAGGCCTGGTAGTCGTCGAGCGCCTGGCGCATGTGGCCCAGTTGCTCATCGGTTCGACGCAACGCCGCCAGCGCCACGGCTTGAACCTCCAGGCCCAGGCGCAGCTCCAGCATGTTGCGCACACTCGCCACGGTATCCACGTGCAGACGCAAACCTTGCTGGGCTTGCTGCTGCAGTACAAAGGTACCGATGCCGTGACGGGTCTCGACCCATCCCGACGCCTGCAACTTCGAGAGCGCTTCGCGCACGACGGTTCGGCTCACGCCGTGCTCCTGCACGATGGTGGATTCGGACGGCAGTTTTTCACCCGGCTTCAACTGGCCGAGCAACATGCGCTGGGTCAGGGCATCGACCACGCCCTGGGCCAGGTTGGTGGAGCGTCTACGGGGCGGGGCTGCGCGTTCAATGGGCATTGCGGGAGGTCCACGGGGGTTGAGCTGGGGGAGCTTAACATCCGGCCTGGGGATGGTCTCAGGTCGATTCAACAAACCATTACCTTGTATGACAACTCAGCTCCCGACCTACTCTCCAAGCGCCAGCTTCTGGAGACGCCAAAGAATGCGCCGCCTTGAAAAACAAATCTAAATATCTGTAATTATTAAGTTAAATCTTAATTTAACGACCCTACCCTGCCATCAAACGAACAAAACAATCACTAACACATTGCAGCCAAAAGAATCCTACTTGTATGATGTCCTTCAACAAGACACGCAAACCCGCATAAAAATAAATCAGGGGGAGTTTCAATTGTGAGCCACTCAAGCCAGGTATCTGCCGTACCAGACAGTGATCCGGTGCTCGCGCGCGCCGTGAAGAAAGTGAAGGGCCATGTGCTCCCACTGTTCGTGATCATGTTCATCCTCAACTACATCGACCGGGTCAACATCGGCTTCGTGCGTACGCACATGGAGCATGACCTGGGCATCGGCGCAGCGGCCTATGGCTTCGGCGCCGGGCTGTTTTTCATCGGCTACGCGCTGTTCGAAGTGCCCTCGAACATGCTGCTGCAAAAGGTCGGCGCGCGTATCTGGCTGACCCGCATCATGTTCACCTGGGGCATCGTCGCGACCCTGATGGCCTTCATCCAGAACGAAACCCACTTCTACATCCTGCGTTTCCTGCTGGGCGTGGCCGAAGCCGGGTTCTTCCCGGGAGTGATCTACTATTTCACGCGCTGGTTGCCCGGCGTGGAGCGCGGTAAAGCCATCGCGATTTTCCTCAGTGGCTCGGCGATTGCGTCGCTGATTTCCGGGCCGCTGTCGGGCGCGCTGCTGCAGATCGAAGGGTTTGGCTTGCACGGCTGGCAATGGATGTTTGCCATTGAAGGCCTGGCGTCGGTGGTGATCGGCTTCTTTGTGTGGTTCTGGCTGGACTCCAAACCCCACGACGCCAAATGGATGACCCGCGAAGAACAGGACGCCCTGGTCAATGCCATTGACCAGGAACAGCGCGATCGCGAGGCCCTCACCACCGTCAAACCGACCATCGGCAAGCTGCTCAGGGACCGCCAGATCATGCTGTTCTGCGCGCTGTATTTCTGCATCCAATTGACGATTTACGCCGCGACGTTCTGGCTGCCAAGCATCATCAAGAAAATGGGGGACTTGAGTGACGTACAGGTCGGCTTCTTCAACTCGATCCCGTGGCTGATCTCGATCATCGCCATGTACGCCTTCGCCTCGCTGTCGGGCAAGTTCAAGTTCCAGCAGGCCTGGGTCGCCGCGGCGCTGCTGATTGCCGCGGCGGGCATGTTCATGTCCACCACCGGCGGGCCGGTCTTCGCCTTTGTGGCGATCTGTTTTGCGGCCATCGGTTTCAAGTCGGCGTCGTCGCTGTTCTGGCCGATTCCCCAGGGTTACCTGGACGTGCGTATCGCCGCTGCCGTGATCGCGCTGATCAACTCCATCGGCAATTTGGGTGGCTTCGTCGCACCGACCACCTTCGGTTTTCTGGAACAGACCACCGGCTCGATCCAGGGCGGTCTCTACGGCCTGGCCGGCACTTCCGTGCTTGCAGCGATCCTGGTGTTCTTTGCCAAGACCAAGCCCTCGGTCGCACTGACGCCAGCCGACGCCTCGGCCAGCGGCGCTGCCATCAGCAAACCTCTTTAAGTCACTTCAGGAATTTGCCATGAACACTCCCGTCGTCACCCACTTCCAGGTCATCCCCGTCGCCGGCCACGACAGCATGCTGCTCAACCTGAGCGGCGCCCATGGGCCTTATTTCACACGCAATATCGTCATTCTCAAGGACAGCGCCGGCAACACTGGCGTAGGCGAAGTACCCGGCGGCGAGCGCATCCGCGAAACCCTGGAAGACGCCCGCAGCCTGGTGATCGGCCAGCCCATCGGCCAGTACCAGCGCGTGCTCAACCAGATGCGCAGCACTTTTGCTTCCCGCGACTCGGCCGGGCGCGGCCTGCAGACGTTTGACCTGCGCATCACCATCCACGCCGTGACCGCCATGGAGGCCGCGCTGCTCGACCTGCTCGGTCAGTTTCTCGACGTTCCGGTGGCTGCGCTGCTCGGCGAAGGCCAGCAGCGCGATGCGGTGAAAATGCTCGGTTACCTGTTTTATGTCGGCGACCGCAGCGCAACCGACCTTGCCTATCGCAACGAAGCCGACAGCGATGATGACTGGTTCCGCCTGCGCCACGAAACGGCCCTGACCAGCGACGCCGTGGTGCGCCTGGCCGAAGCCGCCCAGGCCAGATACGGCTTCAACGACTTCAAGCTCAAGGGCGGCGTGCTCAGCGGCGATGCCGAGATCGAAGCCGTCACCGCCCTGGCCGAACGCTTCCCGGATGCACGCATCACCCTCGACCCGAACGGCGCATGGTCGTTGAAAGAAGCCATCCGCCTGTGCCGCGACCAGCACCACGTGCTCGCCTACGCCGAAGACCCGTGCGGCGCCGAAAACGGCTACTCGGGCCGCGAAGTCATGGCCGAGTTCCGCCGCGCGACGGGCCTGAAAACCGCCACCAACATGATCGCCACCGACTGGCGCGAAATGGGCCACGCGATCCAATTGCAATCGGTGGACATTCCGTTGGCCGACCCGCACTTCTGGACCCTGCAAGGCTCGGTGCGCGTGGCGCAGATGTGCCATGAGTGGGGCCTGACCTGGGGCTCGCACTCCAACAACCACTTCGATATTTCCCTGGCGATGTTCACCCAGGTCGCCGCCGCCGCGCCGGGCGACATCACCGCCATCGACACCCACTGGATCTGGCAGGACGGCCAGCGCCTGACCCGCGAGCCGCTGCAAATCGAAGGCGGCTACGTGAAAGTGCCGAGCAAGCCAGGCCTGGGCGTGGACATCGACATGGACGCCGTGGCCAAGGCCCACGAACTGTACAAGGGCATGGGCCTCGGCGCGCGGGATGACAGCGTGGCGATGCAGTTCCTGATTCCGGGCTGGCGCTTCAACAACAAGCAACCGTGCCTGGTTCGCTGATACCTCAAGAATGTGGGAGCTGTCGAGCTCTAGCGAGGCTGCGAAAGCGGTGGGTCAGCCAATGAAGATGTTGCCAGTGCCGCCGCCTTCGCAGCCTCGCCAGGGCTCGACAGCTCCCACAGTTGAGCGCTGGTGTTGCTGATATCGCGCTCGCAGGTACAACCGAAATCCCGCTGCAGAGCAGAATCCCCTGTGGGAGCTGTCGAGCTTTAGCGAGGCTGCGAAAGCGGTGGGTCAGCTGATGAAGATGTTGACAGTGCCGCCGCCTTCGCAGCCTCGCCAAAGCTCGACAGCTCCCACATTTGGACTTAGTTACTTTACGGATAGTGGTCGTTGGATTGGCTGCACGGTCAGCTCGACCCCCAACGCAACCATCAACTTTTGGATCGTTTCATAGCGCGTTTTTGAGCCGCCTTTCAGCGTCTTGTAAAGGCTCTCGCGATTAACTCCCGCGGCCTCGGCAACTTTATTCACTCCTTGCGCCTTGGCAACCTCGGCCAGCGCCTTCATGAGTATTCGAGGGTCTTGAGACCTCATGCTTTGCGCGAGGTACGCGCTGATCGTTTCAGGGCTGTCGAGGAAGCGTGACGCTTCATAGACGCTGGTGCCGGATGTATCAAGATCGAGGATCGGCATGTCCTCTGGTTTGAATTTCGATTCACTCATTTCATCTACCTCTCAGGGCATCGAGAATCTCTTTTGCCCGTTTGATTCCTCTCTTCTGGTCGGTTTTATCGCTACCCCACAGCAT
This sequence comes from Pseudomonas azadiae, assembly GCF_019145355.1. NCBI lineage: Bacteria > Pseudomonadati > Pseudomonadota > Gammaproteobacteria > Pseudomonadales > Pseudomonadaceae > Pseudomonas > Pseudomonas azadiae. Next base: position 822,822 of record NZ_JAHSTY010000001.1, read on the forward strand.
CAGGTAAGCGGTGATGCCCGTCCGTACAAAGTACATCCTGTAGCCGGGCCCGACGAACACCCGCATTTCACTCAAGCCACCGCCTACCGGCTCGCAATCGCCAAAATTGTTTTCTTCGGCTCTGTCCAGCCGAGTCAGAACAGCCACTTTCCCACAAATATCCCTCATGCCGTCGAGCCATGTATCAAACTCCGGCGTCCTGCCGATTAAGTTAGTCAAAGTATCACTTGTAGCCTACTGGCTACTCCTCGTCGATGCCAGTGAATTTTTGTTTCCGATGAGCTCCGGAAGAAAAAATCCTAGTTCAGCACCGTACAAACGTTCGGCCGATACTATGAGTGCTTGTTTCCTGCGCGTTTAAAGCGCCCGATCAAACAACGGCGTCACGTCATACCGCTGCTTCAGCATCTGCGCATCCACCAGGAAATCCGCTGTGGCCTGGGCTTCGCTGACAATCTTCGGCGAGATGGGCAGCACCTTGATCGCATCGCGCTTGAACCACACCTTGGCGATTTCCGGCGCCGACTGATTGGCCTTGGACCATGCCTCGGCATACTCATCAACGTGCGTGGCGCTCCACACCCGCGCACGGGTGAGGCGTGCGATGAAGTCCTTGATAATCGCGCTTTTCTGCGCCAGGGCCGGTTCATACGCCACGATGTAAGTCGGCGCGCTCATCAGGCCCTTGGCGTTGCGGATCAGGGTGCTGCCTTCTTTTTCCTGCAGCGACACGTAGGGTTCCCACGTACCGAAGGCGTCGATGTCGCCCTGGGTCAGCGCCAGGCTCGCTTCGGCCGGCAACAGGTATTTGAAATGGACGCTGCTGCGCGGCACACCGGCTTCGTCCAGCGCCTTGTACGCCAGTTGCTGGCTCCACGAGCCGTTCCAGATGGCGACTGTCTTGCCTTTGAGGTCCGCCACCGAATGAATGCCCTTGCGCGCCACGATGCCCACGCCGTCGAGGCTGGTCTGGGTGCTGGCGACCACTTTGACCGGCGCGCCGTTGGCGGCGAGGCTGATCACCGGGGTATCGCCGACGATGCCCACGTCCAGCGCGCCGCTGGCAACCGCCGAGGCCACGGGAGAGCCGGTGTTGAAGCGTTTGAAGTCGATCTTATAGGGCAGGTCTTTGAGCTCGCCGGAGAGCTCCAGCACGATGCGATTGGAGAAGAACTGATCGCCCACAATCAGTGTTTGAGGCTGCGCCGCCCATGTTGACGCGCCGTACAAAGAGAGCGAGGCCAGGCCCAGCAGAGAGAGCAGTGTTCGACGGTTGATCATGAAAATCACCCACAGGGTAGTTGGTCGGTTGCAACCATCTGTGAGCATGCAGTCTGGTCGTTCGCCGTAGAAGCTATCGCAATAAAAGCGCCGGGTTTAATACTGTTGTGCACTATCGATAGAACTGGCTTGCAGCTCGCTAGCTACTTTTCGTATTAAAAATTTCGCCACCCTTGGGTTAGGGTGCCATCACCAGACCACTGGACCCCAGCACCTGAACCACTTTCAGCAAGGTCCATTGCAATGTCGATTCCCGCTTTGAATATCTGGGGCGCACCGCCCACCGCCCGCTACGAACAACTGGCCGCGCCGTTTCGCCCGCTGTTTGCGCAGATTCTCGCGCAGGCCGCCGAGGCGGATCAGACGCGCGGCAACCTCGCCTCGGTGATCCAGCAACTGAACGCCCTGGGCTTGCCCCGTTGGCGTCTGCCGGTCAGTTATGGCGGCCAGGACGCCACCCTGGTCGAGCTGCTCACCCTGCTCACCGAGCTGTCTGCCGCCGACTCCAACATTACCCAGGCCCTGCGCGGCCACTTCGGTTTTTGCGAAGACGTACTCAGCGCCAAGGACCTCGACTGGCGCGCCAAATGGCTTGATCGCCTCGGCCAGGGCGCCCTGCTCTCCCCCGGCAGCACCGAAGTCGGCACCCAGGCCCGGGGCGATTTCGAAACCCGCCTGCACCGCGACGCTAACGGTGCGTTGCGCATCAGCGGCAAAAAGTTCTACACCACCGGCGCGCTCTACAGTGACCTGATCAACACCATCGCTACCGGTGAAGACGGCACGCACTACAGCGTGGTCGTCGACCTCAAGGCGCCCGGCGTGCAGATCGTGGATGACTGGAACGGCTTCGGCCAACGCCTCACCGCGAGCGGCACCTGCATGTTCGACAACGCACCGGTGATGGACGACGACCTACGCCCGACCCAGCAGCGCTTTGGCCACGGCCAATCGTTCTTCCAGCTCTACCACCTCAGCACCCTCGCCGGCATCGCCCGCCGCGCTGCACTGAGTGGCGCCGAAGAACTCAGCCGGCGGGCCCGTACGTTTACCACCGGCAATGCCGACACCGCCGCGCAGGACGTGCAACTGCTGCAGGTGATCGGCGAGGTGGCGAGCCAAGCCTACGCCGCGCAAGCCATCGCGCAGCAGGCGGCGCAACGCCTGGAGCGCACGGCGCGTTACGTGGTCGCCCATGACCAGCCGCTGCACGATGACGACCCGCAGGTGGCGCTGGCGGAGCTGGAAGTGTGCCTGGCAGTCAACCCGGTGGTGGATGCGACGCTGGCGGCCACCACCGCGCTGTTCGATGCGCTGGGCGCCAGTGCCACCGCCAGCGACAAAGCGCTGGACCGGTTGTGGCGCAATGCGCGCACCTTGGCGAACCACAATCCGCGGGTATACAAGTCGCGGGTTGTGGGCAATTACCTGGTCAACGGGGTGCTGCCGCCCGCGCAGTGGCGGGTGGGTGTGGCGAAGGTTTCCACCTCTACGGGAAACAGCGCCCGCAAAGAATAACCTGCCCTGCAGGGGCGGGTTCGCTCCTGCAGCTTGCCTCCAACGGATCCGTCAGGCCTTCTTCCTGGCCCGAAAAGCCGACACCTTCATCCGATTGCCGCAGGTCGCCATGCTGCACCAGCGGCGGCGGTGTGACTTGCTCAAGTCATGAAACAGCAGCACGCAATCATGGGCCTCGCATTGGCGCACGAATTCGAACTTGTCGTGCGTGACCAGGCTGGCCAAGGCGTCGGCCACCGGCCAGAGCAGGCTGGCCGCACTGCTGTCTTTGGGCTGAGTGGCGACGCGCAACGCCGCTGTATCCGCCGCCCATTCCAGCCTGCTTACCGGGCGACCCACTTCAAGCACCTGGTTGATCACCGTGAGATCAACGGGAACGCCGGTCATTGCAGCATTCACCACAGCGCTTGAACACGCGCGCAGCTCACGTGCGAGGGCCAGCAGCCCCGGCGGCGCCTTCGGCTCGGCGTGCTCGCGCAACAGTCCCGCCTGCATCAGCCAGCTCATGACGCCTTGATCATCAATAAAACAGTCATGGCGCTGATCACCCACACCGTACTGCGTATTGATGAAGTCGAGCGCCAGGTTGTCAGCCAGAAAAAGTGCGCCTGGGGCAGTGCTGATCGAATTCATGGGCAGCCTGTAACTAATGAAAATATGTTTGACAGGTTACCAGACCCAAGCATAACCTTCAAACCACCACTTAACCGGTTACACAGGAAACCCATCATGACCTCGTCCAAATCCATTGCCGCTGCCGGGCTCACCGCCTCCCTGCTGATCAGCGGTGCGTCCGCTGCAGACAATCAAGTGCATTACCGCCATGCGCAGGTCGGCGACGTGAAGGTCTTCTACCGTGAGGCAGGCAACCCGGACGCGCCGACCGTCCTGCTGTTGCACGGCTTCGCCGGCTCGTCCTTCATGTTCCGCGACCTCATGCCTGCACTCGCCGACCGTTACCACGTGATCGCGCCGGACCTGCCGGCCTTCGGCTACACCGAAGCTCCGCCGCGCGGCAAATACGCCTACACCTTCAGCCAACTGGCAAAGACCATTGGTGAGTTCACTGAACAGCTCAAGCTGAACACATACACGCTCATGGTCCACGACTACGGTGCGCCCGTGGGCTGGCGCCTGGCCGTTGCCCACCCTGAGCGGGTGACCGCAATCATTTCCCAGAACGGCAACGCGTATGAAGAAGGCTTGGGTGCCGGCTGGGCGCCGATCCAACGTTATTGGCACGCGCCCACCCAGCAGAATCGTGAAGCCCTGCATGACTTCCCTACCCCGGCCTCGATCAAGTGGCAATACCTTGAGGGCGTGGCCGACAAAAGCTCGGTCTCGCCCGATGGCTACACGCTGGAAGGCTTGCAGATATCCCGGCCCGGCAATGCCGAAATCCAGCTCGACCTGGTGCTGGACTACGCCTCGAACGTAGCGATGTACCCGGCGTTCCAAGCGTACTTCCGCCAGTACCAACCGCCGTTGCTGGCGGTGTGGGGCAAGAATGATCCGTTCTTCCTGCCGGCCGGGGCCGAGGCTTGGAAGCGTGATCTTCCAAAAGCGGATATCCGGTTTTATGACACCGGGCACTTTGCACTGGAGACGCATGGTCAGGAGATCATTCCGGTTATTCGGGCGTTTCTGGACAAGAACAATCGGTAAGCGGTCGCGCGAAGGCTTGTAGTGAGCGGGCTTGCCCCGCGCTGGGTGGCGAAGCCGCCCCAAATCAGGCGACTCGGTTTTACCTGTAACTCGGTGGCGCCTTCATTGGGGCGGCTTCGCCACCCGGCGCGGGCGGTGCGACGATTCGACGAGCCCGCTCACTACAGTCCCATGGATTTTGGGTCAAAAGGCCAATGAAGCGCCGTCTTCGGGAATATCCACCCGCCCCTCAATTCCCTGCTTCTTGACGTAGCTGCGCAGTTGTTCGCGGGTCAGGGACATATGGTTGATGGCGTCCATGTGCACCGCCACAATCTTCGCGTCTTTCGCGGTCTGTGCCGCACGCAGTACATCTTCCTCGCCCATGATGATCGAGCCTTCGAAGCCGCTCATCATGGCTTTGCCGGCGTTGAGCACGATCACTTGCGGATGGAATTGCTCGATGGCCTGGTCGACCTCTTTACGCCATACCGTATCACCGGCCAGGTAGAGCGTCTTGTAGCCCGGCGCCTGGAAGACCACGCCCATGGCTTCGCCCAACGGCTTGGCCAGCGCCGGCACCGCGTACATTTCGTCGGTGCCGTGTTGCCCGCCGGTCTTGGTGATTTTGACGCCGCCGAACTCCGCTTCGTCCTTGAGCACGCGCACGTTCTTGAAGCCTTGGGAACGAATCAACTGCGCGTCTTCTTCATGCTGGGCGAACAATGGGATGTCCTTGGGCAGCGCCTGTTGCGCGGCATCGTCCCAGTGGTCGAGGTGCGTGTGAGTGACGATGACCGCATCGACCCCGGCGATGACCTCGGCCGGCGACTCGGGCAAATCCACCAACGGATTGCGCAGGTGGCTGCGGTAGGTGTTTTCAAACCCCGGGTAGGTGCCTTTCTTGGCCAGCATCGGGTCGATCAGAAACGTGGTACCGCCGTAGGAAATTTTCACCGTGGCGTTACGCACCTGCTGCAGATCCACTTCGTGGGCAGCATCGGGCAGGTTCGAACCCGCGAACACGGGGGTAGCGGCTGCGCCACAGGCAATGCTGAGGGCCAGGGGGAGTGTGCTGAATTTCATAAGTCAGGTCCTGTTGATGTATCGAGGCGTTCATTTTTGCCGAACACCTGAATAGCCAACAGTGGCCTGGATGACATATATCGATATAATCGGGCCACGCCACTCCTCACTGCCCCCAAGGTTTTCCCATGCCGCCCATACGTGTTGCCGTGCTCGCTTTTGACGGCGTCAGCCTGTTTCATCTCTCCGTGCCGGGCATGGTGTTAGGCACCGCCCAATCGGCGCCCGATGCGCCTCACTACCTGGTTGATTACTGCGCAGAAGTGCCGGGCATGGTCAGCAGTGACCAAGGCCTCGGCCTGTCGGTGAACCTCGGCCTGGAACTGATGCACACAGCCGACGTCATCATCATCCCCGCGTGGGGCCACCAGTCAGTCGTTGCTTCTGCGCAACTGGTGAGCGCGCTGCAAATGGCCAACGCCCAAGGCAAGCTCATCGTAGGTTTGTGCCTGGGCGCCTTTGTGCTGGGCGACGCGGGCCTGCTGGACGACAAGCAAGTCACCACCCATTGGGCGGTTCGCGATGAGTTCGCGCGACGTTTCCCCAAGGCTCGCTTCCGCCCGGAAGTGCTGTATGTGGACGACGGCAACATCATTACCTCCGCGGGCACCGTCGCGGCCATCGACTGCTGCCTGCACCTGGTGCGCCAGCGACTGGGGGCCGATGTGGCGAACCGCACCGCTAAAATGCTGGTGACGCCGCCCCATAGGCAGGGCGGCCAGGCGCAATATGTGGAACATCCGGTACCGCACTTATCCAGCGAAACGCATTTGTCTGAAGTGCTGGCGTGGGCGCGCGCGCACCTGGCCGACGACTTGTCCCTTGATGTCCTGGCCGAACGCGCAAAGATGAGCCGGCGTACCTTTACCCGCCGGTTCAAGGAAGCCACCGGGACCACCGTGTCCAAATGGCTGAACGCTGAGCGCGTCGCCCGGGCACAGGCGTTGCTGGAAACCACGCAATTGCCAGTTGAGTGCATCGCGGGAGAAGTGGGTTTTGGCACGGCATTGTCGCTCAGGCAGCACTTTGGCGCGCAACTGGGAACGTCGCCGTCTGAGTACCGCAAGATGTTTTGCCTGGAGATGACGCGCAAGCCTTAATGCCGATCGGTTAAGCAGACGCGATGCTCAAAGCAACGACGATCAAATGTGGGAGCGGGCTTGCTCGCGAAGGCGTCAGCCCAGCAAACATGATGTTGACTGGCCCACCGCTATCGCGGGCAAGCCCGCTCCCACAGGAGATGCGCTTAACTGAACTGTATTAGCGCAAGCCTGAAGCGCGGTAGGCCGCCCGATCAGAGCGCCCTACCCTGCCGTTTCATGCAGGCTCGGCGCGCGCTGAAGACTGCGTCCGAGCAGGCACTGCCGCCGCCTCGGGCAGCGAAGCGACATGCACAGTGCGCGACGGGAATGCAAAGCAAGCACCCAGCTCGGCGACCGCTTCCATGATGCTCAGGTTGATCCGTTGCTGCACATCCATATAGACGTTATAGCTCGCGTCCAGAACGATATAGACGGTCTCGAACTCCAGCGCGCTCTCACCAAAACTCCTGAAATGACAGCGGTCGAACCTGGCCAGTTCTTCACCTTTGATAATGTCCTGCACCCGTTGCGTGACCTGCCGGATCTGCTCGGTGGAGCAGTCGTAGGTCAGGCGAAATTCGAACACGATCCGCCGCTCCTGCAGCCGCTTGTAGTTCTGGATGGTGCTGCCGATCATATCGGCGTTGGCCATGACTATCTGTTCGCCACCCAAGCTGCGGATGCGCGTGGTCTTGAGGCCCACATGCTCAACCGTACCGGCGAGCGTGCCCACCACGATGAAGTCGCCGACTTCAAAGGGTTTGTCGACCGCAATGGACAGCGAGGCGAACACATCGCCCAGAATGTTCTGCACCGCCAGCGCCACCGCGATACCGCCCACGCCGAGGCTGGCGACAAACGCAGTGATATTGACGCCCAGGTTCGACAGCATCGCGAGCAGGATCACCGCCCATAGCAACACCCTGACGCCCCACAGGCTCAGGGTGGCCAGGGCGCTCGCCTGGAACGTGCCATTGGCGCTGTGCCGAGAAAAGTAGCGGTGCAACCCAAGCGCCAAGGCGCGGTTGGCCCACAGGCCGATCTGCAACGCCGCCACCACAAACCACAGGCTGCTGACCCGGCCAAGCCAGCGCTCCGGCAAATCCAACAGACCAATCCCGACCAGGATCGAGGCCAACAGCAGCAATGTGGTGCTGGTCGCCGACAGTACTTGGCTGGCGATATAACTCAGATGGCCATTGTCGACACTTGCCCTGGCCTGGACCTTGCGAAAAACAAAACGGATGGCGGTTCTTGCCAGCCAGTAACTGAGCGCAGCGGCGCAAATGGCAAGGGCCCAGTTGGCCAGCGAAATGCCCAGAATGGTGTACGTGGTGAAAAAACCTGCGAAATCCTCGGTCATTGAAACCCCCTTTTGCAGCCTGCGTCGGCGCCTGCGTTGTCTCGCATGGCCAGCCGCAGCCAGGTAAACGCCGCTTGCATCTGGCGATGCAGTCAAGTGGCCTGTCAGGGTTAGGCGGCCTGGGTTTTCGGGTGTTCAATCTAATCGAGGGCAATCGCGACGGGGCCGGCATAGGGTATCCTGCGCGGCATCAACCTCGACCCCGGCCTGCGCGCCGGCCTTGAAGCCAGTGCATAGAGACCCCGGCATGCTAATTGGGCACCGCTTCGAACGCACCGCCAACGGTGACCTGCACATCCACTCATGCAACCGAGTGCAGAGCATGGTCGTGCTGCTGGTCGGCGCAATTGCCTTCATCCTGCCCTTGGCATGCGTCGGATTCTGGCTCACCGAATGGCAATCACAACTGGCGGACCTGGACCCACTGTCGACCCTGCTGCTGGTGCTCGCGCTGCTCCTGATGCCTGCCCTGGGTCTGGCGCTGATGGTGTACATGGGCGTGCGCGAGTCGTTGTTGTTGTCGCGCGCCGACGGTGAAGGCAAGCGGCGCACGCAAAACTTCTTCGGGCGTCGCGAACGTATCGGGTCGGTCTTCAGAATCGACACGGCACGCGCCCTCGAACTGCGCCGCCGCGAACAGGCCGAGCCCGCCTGCACCCAGCTATGGCTGGTGATGCGCGACGGCAGCGAGCAGCGCTTGACCACCGATAACGTCCCGGTGGTGCCGGGAAACAAGCGCACCGATGCGTGGCTGCAGGCGCTGGCCGACTACCTGAACGTCGCCCTGCCCACCGAGGTCGTCATTGGGTCGGCGGCCGGCAAGCCAGCGCCCTATCGACCTGCCCCGTCGCCCGCCAAGAGCGCCAGGTTGCGCAAAACCAAAGGTCCCGCGCCTGCGGTTGAACCCACTGAACAACTCGGCATTCCCCTACGCGCCCTGCTCACCTTGGTGGGTGCTTTCCTGGCGGTGCTGGAGCTGACCCAAGTTGTTGCATTGGTGCCCGCGGTGCTCAGCGGACGACTTCGGATCAACGGGTTTCGCTCGGGGTATACGACGTTCTACTGGGCTGAGCAACCGATCGCCTTTTCATTCAATGTGCTCATGGGTGTAGCCGAGGTACTGGTTATTGGGTTCATCGCCTGGGGTTGCCTGCGGACGGCGGTGCTGGGGCGGTTGAAAGCCAACCCCTGAGTAGTAGGTCAACAAATCACGGAAGGCAGCATCACCATGGACATTCAGCAAATCAAACAACAACTGGTCCGTCCCGCCGTAAAATTCAGCGCCGGTGGTTTCCGCCCTGCCGGTACCGATGAAGAAAGCTGGTTGGGCAGCGTCTTTCTGTTTCGTCCCGAGGAAAATGTACCGACCAATCAGGCCGGGCAACCGTTGCTTCCCTATGCGCAGTTCTATCTGCCCACCCTGCCCTTCAACAGCCACTTGTTGGCCGGGGTCCGTGTGCTGACGGTGTTTATTTCAAACCCGTTTCCCGAGCAGTTCGAGCCGATGGGAGATAACTGGGTCATCCGCGAATACGGGCCAGATGACAACTTGGTGCGCAAGGCACTGCCGGTAGAGGGTTCTTTTCTAAAGCCGTTCCCACTGAAAGCGCAAGCGGTGCTGGAGGACTATCCGCTGTGGGATGGCGGCGGCGTTCCGGCGGACCTTGAGCAAGCGATAGTGAAGCTGGAACGCGCGGGCGCGATACAAAGCTATTACGACCTGGTCACCCACACCTACGAACACAAGATCGGCGGTTACCCCTCGTTCTGCCAACCGGGGGTGGATCCGGGTGAAGGCTTCGAGTTTGTGTTCCAGATTTCATCGGATGCCAAGATCAACCTGAATGTGATCGACAGTGGCAGCCTGATGTTCTGGAAGCACGTAAAAACCGGGGAATGGGCGCTTTATTATGATTTTTACTAAGGTGCCAGACAGCCGCCCCACGCGACAAAGTAGTTGAAATAAGCCTTGGGAAATGGACGTCATCTTATGTTCGAACGTAACAAACTGGTTCCGGAGTTAATGGTCACCCATCTGGATAACAGCCTGGCTTTTTGGGTTTCTTGCCTGGGCTTCAAAATAGCCTATCAACGTCCGGAAGACGGGTTTGCCTATCTGGATTTGGATGGCGCCCAAATCATGCTTGAGCAGATTGATCCGGACGCGGGTCAATGGTTGACTGCGCCATTGGTCAAGCCGTTTGGACGGGGTATCAACCTGCAGATAGATGTTGAGGCTGTTGCCCCCATTATCTGCAAGCTTGATGAGGCGGGTTTTCCACTCTATCGAGCCTGCAAGGACACTTGGTACAGGGCTGAAAATGTAGAGGTAGGCCAGCGCGAATTCATCGTCCAGGATCCCGACGGTTATCTTGTAAGGTTGGTAGAACGGTTGGGCGAGCGACCCGTTTGCTCAAGCTGAACCTGCGTGCGAATAAGGGACAGACCCTGAGGCCCCTAGTTCGCCGAGTCGTTGTGAGCACCGCCACAACAACCCGGCGATTTCGCCTCCTACCGCGTGCGCAGGAAACGATCGAGCACGTTTTTCGTGATCATTACGGTGTAGATGTCTGCCTGTATAAGCCCCTGTACCCATTCGCACGTGGCGGCGGTAAACACCTGGCCTCGACCTTTTTGAAAGTGCACCACCATGCCAGCACCGCGGCTATGCAGACTGATGTTGGCCTCACTAAGGTCGGGCGCCAGGATCGACGCACGAAACCGGGCATCGCCATCACCGAGCATGAATGAATAGGCATCCTCGGCGCGGCCGTGCTCGGCGTTGGTCGCCCAGCCCATGGCGAGAATCTGCAGCCCAACGGGCGCACCGTCGGTGCCGAGCGGTTCCGGGAGACCGTCGACAAAGGTGTATTCCAGGCCATCCACCTCATAGCCAAAAATGTTGGCTTCGTCTCCAAACATATCGGCGTAACCCAGGCCCGTGCCCGCAAACGCCCAGTGCTGGTGCCTGAAGACCGTGTACCCACGAGGGTTGCGCGGCGCCATTGCGCCAAAACCGGCGTAGATCCCCCGCACTGCATTCACCCCAAACGTCTTCGCGCCTGGGTGATCCACCCTCGGATCTTCCCACGCGCCGGTCAGCCGATGAGGGTCGGTAGCGGCCATGGGATCCAGTGCGCCGGCGTCGTATTTGTAGGCCACCTGCCGCTGGCCCTCATCCTCCAGACGAATCTGCCACATGAAATTGCCGGCGAAGCGCGCAACATTGCCGCCCCCTTCGACAAACGCGTCGACCTGGTCGCGCATCTCCCGCGTCCAGTACTCGTCGTGCCCTGCGAAGACGGCGCAGCGATAGCCCTGGAGCGCATGCGGGTCGTGGTGCAAATCGTCCTGGGTCAGGATGTCGACCGTATAGCCTTGCTGTTCGGCCCAGACCACGAACGGTCTTTCGTAGGAGGCCCACCCCGCCAGCGCATAGTACTTGGCGTAGCCGTTGAGCGAGGCCCATTCGATGAACTCGTAACGCGCCGGCCCAGGCTTGCGTTGCCGGGTCGCGTTGATCGAGCGTGGCGCGCCCTCGGGCAGCCAGACCTGCCCTCGCGCCCAGGGCCGTTGTGCCGACAGCAACGGCGCGCGGCCACGCGGCGTACCGGGATGAACACCGAAGTAATGATTGGCGCCGCCCCAGTCGTTATAAGCGGCCCAGGTCGAAGTGGCCGCGACGAGCACCAAGGCATCGGCACGCTTGCGCGCCGCCTTGACGATGAACAGGTGATGCCCGAGCACGCTGTCAGCGCTGTCCCGCACTTCCACGACATAGCCACCTGGCTCGGCATCAGCCGGAATTGACCATTGCATAAAGACCGGCCATCCACACCCATGCTCATAGGCACGTTCGGGCACGGGATGAAATCGAGCGGCGAGGCTGCCGGTTTCATGCAGCGTGCGAGCCACGGCCCCATCACGGTAGATCCTGAGTTTCACTTGCAAGCGGTTCGAAGACACATAGAGGCGCACCGAATCCGCCGGGCTGTAGGCGCGGCGATCCGAGTAGCACCAGGCGGCCGCCGGGCCTGACTCGGTAGGGACTTCGACCCAGGTCTCGCGCGCCGCCTGACGTGGCCCCGACGTCTGGCTGACCGTCACACCGGCGCCCGGCCTTTCACCGCGTGCAGCGGTGTTTTCAAGGTTTGTTGCTGAGTTCATGGACATTGCACTCCTTGGGTCGGCTGATACTGCGGATAGACCCGCCAATTGAATTAGTCCTGAGCGGCCATCGACGACCGTGCGCCTGCAGCCACCCGGGCGCCGGGCGCCTGGATGTGCGCAAGATCGACGCCCGCCGTTTCGTCGATAAGCACACCTGCCAGCACGGTGACCACGCCCAATCCCATGACATAGCAGACGTACAGATAGCCAAGGTCAGCGCCGCCAAGGTAGCTGTGCAAATAGGGGGCGGAGCCACCAAAGATCGCCACCGACACCGACGACACCAACCCAACGCCCTGCGCGCGCGCCTGGGTTGGCACCTGCTCGCAGAGCACGGCGGGGAAGATCGCCGCAATCAACGACCAGGCGCCCAGCCCCAGGACCTGAGCCAGGAACAGCGTGTAGGGCTCAGTGGTCACCATGATCGAAATGGGATAGGTCAGCCCGATCACGCCCAGGCCCCAGGCGATGACCATGGGCCGGCGGCCTACCCGATCGGACAACATTCCGCAGATCGGCAACCAGCACACACAGAGAACCTGCGCCAAAAGGCTGGCCACATAGGCGCCCGTAGGGTCCATGCCCTGGGCAATTGCCGTCGAAGCACCGAACGTGACCCAGGCGTAGTAGGTGACATTGGCGGCCGCTGCGAGCATCACGATATTGCGTGCGACGCGCAGCATTTCGCCCCTGGAAAGTTTGCGCGGCGGCCGAGCCAGCCCCTGCTGCTCTACGAACACGTGGGACTCCTGCGCACCGCGGCGCAAAAACAGCGCATAGATACCCAGCAGCCCACCGATGGCGAAGCCGATCCGCCAGCCATAGTCGCCCATGGCCTGCGCGCCCAGCAGCCAGGTCAGCGCCGCCGCCACGGCGGTCGCCGCCATCACGCCGAGCGTCACCCCGACGTAGACCGAACTGGACCACAAGCCACGGTGTTTGCTTGGGGCGATCTCGGCGACATAGGTGTAGGAAACGCCTGTCTCGCCGCCATGGGCGAGCCCCTGCATCAGCCGGAAAAACAGCAGCGCGACCGAGGCATACAGACCAATGCTCTGGTAGGCGGGGATTACCGCGATGCCAAGGCTGCTGATTGCCAGCAGCATCATCGTGATCACCATGACGGTGCGGCGCCCCAATCGGTCGCTCAGCCGGCCGAACAGCCAGCCGCCGACAGGACGCGCGACAAACCCCACCGCAAACACGGCAAGGGTTGCGAGCATGGCCGAGCGGGCATCGGTCTTGTCGAACAGATTGCTCGCCAGGTACACCGAAAAGGTTGCGTAGAGAGTCCAGTCGAACCACTCAAGCGCATTGCCGACACTGGCCGCGCGCAGGGATTTGAGGCGTCCTTGGTGAGACGTCGTATTGTTCATGGTGTATCTCCGGGTTACGGACGGGATCGAGGCGGCATGGGGAGCTGGATCAAAGGTGCAGCGCCGGCCTGTCCCGGGCAGCGCCGTGGGCGGAAGGGACCCGCACACGCAGCGCAATCAGCAGTGCCGCCAGCAGCATCAGCACGGCCGCCGCGACGAATACGCCTGCGCTGCCACCGAGGCTGAACATCGCACCGCCAGCGGCTGCGCCTGTGGCGATGGCCGACTGCACAGAGGCCACCACCATGCCGCCTGCGCTTTCCGCCTGGTCAGGGACCGCGCTGGCGACCCAGTTCGACCACGCCACCGGCACGCCACCAAAGGCCAGGCCCCAGACGGCCAACAAAACGGCCTGCCCCGGCACCGAGGCCGGCAACAGGACCAATGCCAGCGCCGCAACGCCCACCAGCGCGGGCATCAACACCAGGGTGGCCAGCGGGTGACGGGGCAGCAGCCACCCGGCTACCAGCGTGCCGACAAAGTTGGCCACGCCAAACCCCAGCAGCATCAGCGACAGCCCTTGCGGCCCAATGCCGGTCGTGCCTTCGAGAAATGGCCGAATATAGGTGAACATCGCGAAGTGGCCGCTGTGCACCAGCACACAACCCAACATGCCCACGGCGATACCCGGGCGCTGCAACACCTCAAGCACCGTACGCAGGCGTGCCGGCCGACGCGGCGCAAGGCTCGGCAGCGTGAACGACTGGAACGCCAAGGTCACCACGCCTACCGCCGCCGCGGCAAAGAACGCGCTGCGCCAGCCATAGAGCCCACCCAGGAAACTGCCCAGCGGTACCGCAACCACCGTCCCGATGGCAATGCCACTGAAAATGATCGAAAGCGCTCGCGGCAACAAAGCACCCGGTACCAAGCGCATCGCCACCGCCGCCGCCATGCTCCAGAACCCGCCAAGGGCGATGCCCAGCAAGATACGCATCACCAACAGCACGGCGAAACTGGAGGAAATGGCCACCAGCAGGTTGGAGGCGATCATCAAGGTGGAAAACCCCAGCAGCACCCAGCGGCGATCGATACTGCGGGTCAGGCCCGGCACCAACAGGCCGGCAAACAGCGCCACCACGGCGGTCACCGTTACCGCCTGGCCGGCCAGCGCTTCGGACACCCCCAGCTCAGTCGCCATCGGCGTCAACAAGCTGGCCGGAAGGTACTCGGCGGTCAGCAACCCGAACACGCCCATGGCCAGCGAGAAGACGGCCATCCACGCGGGGGTTGCAGGTTCTGCATCCGGCCCGGCGCCAGAACGGCTGTCGGGTACGGCGTTGCATACAAGGTCAGTCATTGCACGGATCTCCCAATCTTTATGGCGACCCGCAGTCTAGGCGCGACGATCTGGATGATCTATGATCGAAAACCTCGATTTATTGACTGAAACACCTGAACAATGCCGACAGATCAATTTGCGCTCTCCTCCGATCTCATCAACGAGCTGTTGCGCGGTATGCGCCTGCGCGGTGTCGAGTACCGGCGTATCCAGGCGGGCCCGGCCTTCGGCTTGGGCTTCGCTGCCAAGCCTGGGCATGCCTGGTTCCACTTCCTGGCGGTCGGCGACGCGGTGCTGCGCATGGAGGACGGCACAACCTATGCGCTGTCAGCCGGCAACGCCGTGTTCATCTCCCATGGCGCGGCTCATCAACTGCTCTCGCATACGGACGCACCTGTTCAGGACATCGACCTCCTGGACGGCGAGCCCCTCGGCGACACGGTCAGCGCGGTGGACACCGGAACCGATGCCGGCCCCACGCCGACCACGCTGGTGTTCAGTGGCTGCATGGAATTCGAATTGGGCAGCCTGCATGGCCTTGGCAAACTGATGCCGGGCCTTATGCTGATTGATGCCGGCGGCCAGCGTTACCCCGGGCTGGTGCCTATCCTCAGCACCATGGAGCGCGAGGTCAGCGCCGCGCGCGTCGGCTTCGCCGGCATCCTCGCGCGACTGGCCGACGTGGTCGCCGCCATGGTCGTCCGCGGCTGGGTCGAATGCGCCTGCGGCAATGCCTCCGGCCTGGTCGCCGCCCTGCGCGATCCGCGCCTGGCAGGTGCGCTGCTGGCGCTGCATCAGCAACCGGGGCGCGACTGGACCGTCGAGCAATTGGCGGAGCAATGCAATACGTCCCGCTCGGTGTTTGCGGAGCGTTTTCAACTGACGATTGGCATGACCCCGCTGCGCTACGTCACCGAAGTGCGAATGCGGCTTGCCAGCCAGTGGCTGACGCTGGAAAGGCTGCCGATTGAAGAGGTGGCGCAGCGTTTGGGCTATACGTCTCAGGCGGCGTTCAGTCGGGCGTTCAAGCGTGTTACGGGTAACACGCCTGGGTTGAGTCGCAGGTTAAGACAGTCTGCGGTGTCCTGAAAGCCCATGTAAGGAACAGCATCAGGTGATGCCACCGCTTACATCCGGTGATGTTCCAGCAAGAAGTCCACGAACAACCGCACTCGCGCCGGCATGGCCGGGCCACCTACGAACACCGCATGGATCGGTTCCCGGTCGCCGGGGTTCCAGGCTTCCAGCAGCGGTACCAGGTCGCCGCGCCGCAGATCCTCGCTCACGCTGAACTCGCCGATGCGCGCAATGCCGGCCCCTACGCGCGCGAGTTGTGCCAACGCTTCACCACTGCTGCATTCGATGTTGCCGCTGACCTTCAGAGAAAACCCTCTTGCATCGCGGATGAACGGCCAGTTGGGTTCAGCCCGCCGGAAGTTGAAGCGCAGGCAGTTGTGCCCCAGCAGGTCCTCCGGTTCCAGCGGGATGCCGTGACGCTGCAGGTACTCGGGTGATGCCACCACTACCTGGCCGATTTCACCAATCTTGCGCGCGGTCAGCGGGCTGTCGGGTAGATGGCCAAAGCGTACCGCCACGTCGGCCTGCCCGCCGAGGATGTCGACCACTTCGTCGCCGAGGGTGAGGTCGACGACGATGTTCGGATAACGCGCGCTAAAAGCGGCCACCAACGGAACGATGGCCTGCCGCCCATGGCCAAGGGCGGCGCTGACCCGCAGCCGGCCCCTGGGTACGCCCTGGTCGGCGATAGCTTCTTCGACCTCCGCCATGTCGGCCAGGATACGCCGCGCACCGCGCAGGAACGCCTCGCCCTCGGCGGTGAAAGTAATCGATCGGGTGGTACGCAACAGCAGGCGGGTACCAAGACGTTGTTCGGTACGCGCGATGATCCGGCTGACCGCCGAGGGTGTGAGCCCCAATGCACGAGCGGCGGCCGACAGGCTGCCCTCCTGAGCCACGGTGACGAACACGCCCATTTCACCTGACCTGCCGTTGAAGTCCACTTGTGCTCCCTGCGCAAAGGTGATTGCCAAAAATACCATCTACTAAGTTGAAAGACTGGATCGTAGCATTGACGGCACAGATGAGGAGCCTTTCATGCGTATCAATCCCCCCCTTGTTGCACTCTCCATCGGTGCCTTTGGCATCGGCGTGACCGAGTTCGCCCCCATGGGCATGTTGCCGGGCATCGCTGCGGATCTGGGCGTTTCGATTCCCGCCGCCGGTCTGTTGGTCAGTGCTTACGCCTTGGGCGTACTGCTCGGCGCGCCGCTGATGACGTTGACCACCGGCAGGATTCCCCGGCGCTATCTGCTGATCGGGCTCATGGCGATTTTCACCCTGGGTAACCTGATGTCAGCCCTGGCCACCGATTACTACAGCCTCATGGTCGCCAGGGTGGTGACCTCACTGAACCACGGTGCGTTCTTTGGCGTGGGCTCTATCGTCGCGGCCAGCGTGGTCGCGCCGGAGAAACGTGCCGGGGCGGTTGCGGCAATGTTCATGGGGCTGACCCTGGCGACCATCGGCGGTGTGCCACTGGCCGCCTGGTTTGGCGAACTGTTCGGCTGGCGTACCGCGTTCTGGGGGATTACCGGTCTGGGTGTGATGACGATGGCCGCGTTGTGGTTCGCCCTGCCCAACCTGCAGATGCCCAAAAGCCTCGGTGTACTGGCTGAAGTTCGAGTACTGGGCCGTGGCCCGGTACTGGGCGCGTTGGCCCTGACCGTGGTCGGCTCGGGTGCAATGTTTACCGTCTTCACCTACATTGCGCCGATCCTCAGCAATGAGACCCATGCCTCCACTGCTTACATCACCGCCATGCTCGTGCTGTTCGGCGTGGGGTTGACGCTGGGCAACATGTGGGGCGGCAAGGCCGCCGACCGCTCGATAGATCGCACCTTGATCGTTTCGCTGAGCGTGTTGATCGTCGTCTTGCTGGCGTTCACCGTACTGATGCGTTGGCCACTGCCGGCCGCCATTGCCATCCTGATATGGGGCATCGCCAGCTTCGCCCTGGTGCCGCCGCTGCAGATGCGCGTCATGGAAGCGGCCAAGGACGCGCCCAACCTGGCCTCGGCGGTGAACATCGGCGCCTTCAACTTAGGCAATGCGATTGGCGCCGCGCTGGGCGGAGCGGTGATCAACGCCGGGATGGGTTATCCGGCGATTTCCCTGGCAGGAGCGGCAATGGCGGGTCTGGGACTGTTGATGGCGTTGGCTTTTGCCTGGCGTTCCAGGACGATTGCGACTGCGGTGGTGTGACCTTGGTGTCACCTCCTCCGTAATCCACTTTGTAGTGAGCGGGCTTGCCCCGCGCTGGGCTGCGAAGCAGCCCCGAATATAGACGCCGTAGTGTTCCAGATAAATCCCGGTCGCCTGGTTTAGGGCTGCTTCGCAGCCCAGCGCGGGGCAAGCCCGCTCACTACAGGGATTTTCAGCCGTGAAGGCTGTGTAGGAAAGCCTGAGACGTGTCCTACACCGAACTTCAGCACCTTGCCGCATTGCCTACAGTTGCGTCAGAATCCGCTGGCTTGTGCGCTTGAGTGGGCGTCTCTAAGGTGGCTCGGTCACTGACAATTCAGTGATCGGGTTTAGTAGCCCGAGTGACAACATAAAGTGCATGAGCTTCATCAATCAGATGTTCTTGTCTGTGCTTGATGGTGGCTGTGCGCAGGGCGCCCACGGGCGCGCCGGCTTTGTGTGTTTCCCCGGTCTACTAACCTGCGTCCAGCCGCCACCCTTTCGTTTAGTAGCGAAAAGGTGCTGGCCCTAAAACAGGTACAACACACATGTTCAAAGTCACGCCTAACCCTCCAAACGGCCCCGACCTGAAACTGAATCAGGCGGCGCATCGTGCGATTGACCACTACCTCAACACCGGCACCGAACCGCCAGTGCCACCTCCCCCACCCTCGACAACGCTGTTCAGCGTTGCGGACGATGCCAGCAGTGAAACGCTGATTGCCAATAGCTATGAAACCTTTTCTTCGGTGACCACGCTGCTGCTTGACCTGTCGGATGAGCTGACGGGAAAACAGCGGGATGTCGCGTTGGCGATTCACCAATTGAGTGAACTGGGGGTGTTGCTGGTGGACAAGTTGATGGAGCGCGAAGGCGCTGGAGCGGGTGGCTAACGTTTCGCGAACCCGATAGGTCGCCGAGTCGCAGTGACCATTGTTACGAGGACTCGGCGATTTGCCTGCGGTTAGCCGAGCGCTGGCCCAGGTTGTCGATCATCATCGATTTCGAGTTACCGCTTGTCCAGGAGGGTGTAGTCAAGCATGCCAATCAACCCTTGCTGTGCTTGGCCTCCAGCTTGTTGAACGTCACCTGCCCGCCTTCGGTCTTGGAGCCGGTGTTATCCAAGGTGTATACCCCAGCCTTGAAGTACAGCTGTTTGTTCTGCCAGCTTTTGCTGAGTTGCTTGCCCCACCGATATCCTTGCGAACTCACATGCAGATAGCCCGCCGAGCTCAAGCGAACCTCGTAGGTGAACCGCTCGTTCAGCTCGACATCCTCGGCCACCACCACCTTGGTGTCTGTGCTGCCCGGCTTGAGGCGATAGTTGGCAATCACGCTGCCGGTCTTCCTGGCCTTGTCATAGACATACTCGACCTTCAGCAGCGGGCCATTGCCCTGGTAGATATGAATCTGCCCGATCACTACCCTGCCTTCCGACGGCACCTGGTTAACTGACAGGCTGGCCGTCATCCGGTGATCGGCTTCGGGGTACGTCCAATTGCGCAGTTCACCGCTCTTGTAGGTCTCGCGAAGTTCGCTACGTGGAAACTCGGAGTTGGATGTCGTCCCGCCCGTCACCGGCGCCCAGAAAAACAGCGTATTGCCGGAGCGGAAATACGAATCCGAGTAACCGTCCACCAGGCGCGACGTGTCGATGACTCGGGCAGGCGCGCCGACCGGGATGGTCAGATTCCAAGTGCTTAGATCGATCATGGGACGGGCTCTCTGATAGGTCGTGGTTTGATTGCAGGTATAGCGAAAGCCTTTTCGACAGGGCTTTTGCTGCGCCGCGCCAACGCTGATGGACTTCCCTAGAAGGGTCATGAAGACCAAAAATTTAACATTGCCCATGTTTAACATAAAAAATGATCAATCAGACCGCAACCTCAGGGGGTTTCCCCTGACTACGGCGTTGATTGAGCGAAGTTAGACATTTACCTTGCGCTGTCCCATGTGCTGGCCTCTCCAGAGGGCGATCGATACGGATTGGTGGATCAGGCATTGGCCCAACTCGGAAAGCAACGCACCCTGGCGCTGACACTGCCGCAGATGTTTGCGGTGCCGGCCATCGTCGCCTCTTCCCACATGACCGCCACGGTACTGAAGCGGATCGAGGGAGATGATTGAGAAGGTCGCGGCTGAGCTCTGACAGTCATGCAGCGGTGGGTCCAGACTTACCAGTCGATGAATTACGTCAGACGAAAAACCCTGTCGAAACGGGTCGTAAGTCGGAGGGCGGCGTGTAGATGATCCTGCCTGAACCACAAGTCACGACTTCCGCGAAGTTCGATCAGGCTGGTACATGGAATCCACTTTGTAGTGAGCGGGCTTACTCGCTCACTACAAGAAATTTTTCAGCCTTGAAATACGTGTAGGAAAGCCTAAGACGTGTCCTACGCCGAACTTCAGCACCTTGCCGCATTGCCTACAGTTGCGTCAGAATCCGCCGGCTTGTGCGCTTGAGTGGGCGTCTCTAAGGTGGCTCGGTCGCTGACAACTCAGTGATCGGGTTTAGTAGCCCTTGGGTCAATTACACTTAGTGCATGAGCTTCATCTATCAGACGTTCCTATCTGTGCCTGATGGTGGCTGTGCGTAGGGCGCCTTCGGGTGCGCCGGCTTTGTGTAATTCCCCGGTCTACTAACCTGCGTACAGCTGCCACCCTTCTTGTGTAGTAGCGAAAGGGTGGCGGCCCCACTCAGGAATTGCACCATGTTCAAAATAACGCCCAACCCTCCAACCGGTCCCGACCTGAAACTGAATCAGGCTGCGCATCGTGCGATTGATCACTACCTCAACACCGGCACCGAACCGCCAGTGCCACCTCCCCCGCCTTCGACAACGCTATTCAGCGTTGCGGACGATGCCAGCAGTGAAACGCTGATTGCCAATAGCTATGAAACTTTTTCTTCAGTGACCGCGTTGTTGCTTGACCTGTCGGATGATCTGACGGGCAAGCAACGGGATGTGGCGTTGGCGATTCACCAGTTGAGTGAACTGGGGGTGTTGTTGGTGGACAAGTTGATGGCGCGGGAGGGTGCTGGAGCGGGTGGCTAACGTTTCGGACTCGATAGATCGCTGAGGCGTTGTGACCACTATTACGACGGCTCGGCGATTTACCTGCGGGTAAACAATTCCGACTTCTAAGCTCTTGGCAAGGGGACTGTTCTAGTCAAAAAAATCTCCCCTACCGAAAGCAAATATGCGCGAAGGGCTTTCGGCCGATTCTGTTGAAAAAGTCGGCCATGGTTTCCGCGGCAGAAAAGTAAGCGCTTGAGATTGAAATCTTTTATTTTGTGCAGAGGATTTCGGGCTCAGATTTCGCGTAGCTGCGCGCAAAAAATGCATTTTAAGCAGTCAGTACGCGGGCAGTCTGGAAGTACCGACTTTTTCAACACAATCGGCCAGAAGCGGCCGTTCGATTTCGTCTGCTAACGACCCATAGAGCCATTCGACTGCGCCCGCTTCGGGTCGTTCTTTCCGGTTATATTTGAGACGCGGGTTGCGTCAAATTCAATGCAATCGGTGATCCGATCGAACGCAAATGAATGGTCAGGTCAAATGCAAACGAGTGCGTAAGTAGAGTGCAATTTTGCACACTGAGTACGAACCTTAATAAGGACGGTCTGGACTCGACCGGGCGATAACCCGCATCGGCTGAGTAGGCTGAGGAGTGCGCCACGCCGCAATAGGTTGACGCTCCGCCTCAGTCGTCTGGATTCCTCGCTTGGAGCCGCTCATACTGGCGTCCCGAAAAATGCGTAGGCGAGGTCAATGAAAACAGTTCTAAGGATGGCACTGATAGTAATGCTGGTCGCGGCGATCTTTACGGCGCTCGGACTCGCCGAAAATAACTACATGCTGGGTTTTGGCCTGTTTCTGGCCGTGCTCTCCGGCTTAGTCACCATCGCCTTAGCCGCCACGGCGAAGATTCAAGCTGTGCGCGCAATCTTTGTGCCTACACCCGCGGTCGTTGAGAACAAGTCGTTCTCCTTCAGCAATACCACGGCAATACGAAATTACCCTAGCGAGGAGCACCGTGAATTGGCTTCGCTACGCCAGGACCTAAGAGCGCTTCAAGATAAGCATGATAGCGCCGCATTTGAGCTTGCCACGCTGAAAACGCATATGCGCCTATGCTTCGATAACATTCGCTACCACGAGGAAGTTACACTTCCCTACGCGCTGGCAGGACAGGTCGGCACAATGATCGTTGCAACGATGCTGACGCTAGTCGGAACCGCGTTGTGTGCGTTCCCCGATTGCGCATACATGCTAGCGAAGGCCGTAAATGCGCTGTTCTTTACGGGCTGGCAACACGTCGGTCATTGACTTGCAGGCTGAACGCCCCACTACAGCGTTTTGACTCACCCTGGAGATGCCGGTCTGTGGCACAGTACGGTACCAATTCGGGGACATGGACCCAGTGAAACGCTAGGTCAACTACTGGCCGAAAGGCGTCAGATGTGAGCGGCTGATACTGTACGATGCCGCCTGTCGCGAGAGGCAGCAACCGCCCGATTGTGTTGAAAAAGTCGGTACTTCCAGACTGCCCTCGTACTGACTGCTCAAAATGCATTTTTTGCGCGCAGCTACGCGAAATCTGAGCCCGAAATCCTCTGCACAAAGTAAAGATTTTAATCTCAAGCGCTTATTTTTCTGCCGCGGAAACCATGGCCGACTTTTTCAACAGAATCGCCCAAAAGCGGTCTCTCAGTTTCTTTGCGAATTAGGGGCAATTTCGTCACCGCTAGAGTTGAAAAAATTGTCCGCAGCGAGCCTGGAGGTTATATAGAAAACCCGGGTATTTTAACTCTCAGGCATGCAGCAATGATGATATTCAATATGTTGTTATAGCGCTCATAGAGCGGGTAATGATCGTCAGCCAAGGCGAAATCACAGGCTATGCATTCATCCCCTACAAGCTCCAATGACGAAAGCTACCATTAAGGTAGCCTCTGCCAGCGAAAACCTATTTTTTTGAGGACTTGCTAGGTTTCAAGTCGGGTTTGTTTCCCTGCGTGTCTTTGTTATCACGGCGACGCTGATCAAGTTCACCGGTTGACTTAGCAATTGGCTTTGGGCCTGGTTTAAGCGCCATAATATTTCTCCTTGAGGTTAATATTTATTTTAGTTGTTGCAGAATCATCTTATTGGCACTGATGAATACTTTCAATAGATATAAGGCGCTTGTTTTTAGCTATGTGAAAAATTGAATTAGCTTTGGCAGCATATACTTGTTATCTAAAGATAGACTAGTTTTTTGGTTTACGCCCATTGGTGCGACGTTGCAGGTAGCACAGCACGCCCAGAGTCATTCGAGCATCGCCTCGGGCGCGGTGGGCGCCGACCTCCGGCCCCGCAAAGTCATGTTAGTTAAAGGGACTATAGTGGTGTGAGGGAAAATGGGTCAGGTATGTACTCGTCCACTGCGAAATTTCGCTGTCAAGCCGGTAGCATCCCGAGATTTAAGGACTGCCTCTGGCCGAATTCTGCCTTTCAAAAAGGGGCTGTAATTAGCCGTCCGCGTCCATCCGTCGCACCCCTCAAACTCCCCCTCCTGACCCCACCCCACCCGCCGATACCCTGACTATCCACACGCCTCCCCGCGTGTCCAAACGAATCGAGCCCCTCCCCACCATGAACCCACTCAACCTCCTCAAAAAATCCAACCCCGCCCGCCAAGGCACCGCCACCCTCACCTGCACCGCCAAAGAACTCGACGCGTCCCTGGCCGCGCTGCGCATCAGCCCCACCTTGATCACCGGTTTCATCTCCCCGCACCTGGACATCGACCAGATCGCCGCCAAGCTCAAACGCCGCTTCCCCCACGCCACCCTCAGCCTCTGCACCACGTCCGGCGAACTCTGCAACGCGCCCAATTCGCTGTATTGCGCCACGGGCGAGCGCTGGGACCGGATCGTGTTGCAGCTGTTCGACGACAGTGTGATCGCTTCGGCCGAGGTGGTGATGGTGCCGTTGGAGTGTGAGGACATTCGCAGCGGTGGCAAGCGCCTGGGGATGCAGGAGCGGATCGCCAAGTTGGTGAGCAACATCAAGCGCGTGCAGGTGCGGACGTCGATCGATCATCGCGATACGTTGGCGTATGTGGTGTTTGATGGGTTGTCGGCGTCGGAATCGTTTTTCATGGAGGCGCTGTACGAGTCGGGGCGGTTTCCGTGTTTGTTTGTGGGCGGGTCGGCCGGGGGGAAGGCGGATTTTCAGAAGACATTGATCCATGACGGCCAGCGCAGTTATCAGAACCATGCGCAGATTGTGTTCTTGAAGACGGCGGCGCAGGTGCGGTTTGGGGTGTTCAAGAGCCAGAACTTCAAGCCGGCGGATGTGAGCTTCAGTGTGCTGACGGCGTCGGTGGAGGACCGCACGATTGACCAGGTGATCGACAGCCACGGCAGTATCAAGAGCATGGTGCAGGCGCTGTGTGATGCGTTCAATTGCACGCCCCCGGCGCTGGAGGCGAAGCTGGCGGATTATTCGTTTGCGATTCGGGTGGGCAGTGAGTTGTTCGTGCGCTCGATTGCGCGCATCGACTATGAGCAGCAGATTGTGCAGTTGTTTTGCGACGTGGCGCCCGGCGAGGAGTTGGTGATGGTGCGGCGCACGCCGTTGCGCGAGGCGACGCGGTTGGACTACGAGCAGTTCTTGCGCGGCAAGGGTGGCCAGCCGGTGGCGGGTATCTTGAACGACTGCATCTTGCGTCGGCTGAACAACGGCGCCGAGCTGGGCAGCATGGCCGGCACGTTTGGCGATGTGCCACTTGCGGGGTTTTCGACCTTTGGGGAGATTCTGGGGTTGAACCTGAACCAGACGCTGACGGCGATTTTCTTCTTTCGCGTGGCCAAGGGTGCAAGTTTTACCGACGAGTACGTGGACAATTTCATCGCGCATTACGGCGAGTTCAAGGCGTTTTTCCTACGGCGCCAGGTGAAGAAGCTGGCGGGGTTGAACCATGTGGTGGTCAAGCAGATTGCCGCGTTCAAGAACAATGACTTCAGCACCACCCTGAATACCCGCGGGCTGGACCGCAATATCCTGCCGGTGTTCGAGGGCCTGGCGGATCTGGGCCTGGTGTTGGCCCAGGCCGAGCGTCAGCAGGAAGACATCGCCGCGCAGCTCAAGCATTATTCGGGTGAGTTGCATGCGTCAATGGATGACTTGGTAGGCACCATTGACCGGCAGAACACGGTGTCTGCCCAGGCCGGGGCCACGGTGGAGGGGCTGTCCAGCCAGGCGGATGTCGCGGTGGAAGGCGCGCGCACCCTGGCCGGGTCGAGTTTGCGCATCCAGTCGATTGTGCAGGTGATCCAGCAGATCGCCGGGCAGACCAACTTGCTGGCGCTCAACGCCGCCATTGAAGCGGCGCGTGCCGGCGACCTGGGCCGCGGCTTTGCGGTAGTGGCGGACGAGGTGCGCAAGCTGGCGGAAATCACGCGTAAGAATGCGGCGGACATTGGTGTGGATATTGACCTGTTGTCCAGTGAGATTCAGCGCGTGGCGCAGCAGATCGAAGACCAGTCCACCGGCGTGGGCGCGCTGCGCGAGATGCTCGATGCGCTGGAGGCGTCCAGCCGCGAGACGGAAGGCACGGCGCAGCGCACCAAGACGATTGCGGACACCTTGACCGGGCTGACCCACGCGTAGGCACTGGCGCGGACAAACCCGAATGCGGCGCCCTTTCCCGAGCGTGCCGCTCTCTTCAAGCCCGCTTGGGCAACGTCCAATTCGGCCGAATAAAGTGGCACGTGTACCCATTCGGGATGCGCTCCAGGTAATCCTGATGCTCCGGCTCCGCCTCCCAGAACGGCCCCGCCGGCTCGATCTCGGTCACCACCGGCCCCGGCCACAAGGCCGAGGCATCAACGTCGGCAACCGTATCGTTGGCGATGTCCCGTTGCTGTTCGCTCAGGTAATAGATCGCCGAACGGTAACTGGGCCCAAGGTCATTGCCTTGTCGATTCGGCGTGCTCGGGTCGTGTATCTGGAAAAAGAACTCGAGAATCTGTCGATAAGTGATCACTGCCGGATCAAACACAATCTCAATGGCCTCAGCGTGGTTGCCGTGGTTGCGGTAGGTGGCGTTCGGCACATCGCCGCCGGTGTAGCCGACGCGCGTGCTCAGCACGCCTGGGTAGCGGCGCAACAGGTCCTGCATGCCCCAGAAGCAGCCGCCGGCGAGGATGGCGGTTTCGGTTTGGTTGGTCATGGTCTGCCCTTGCGTTTAATGGATACAGGGGTAGTTATGGGGCTGTGTTGGCCAATACCAAGCGTGAACGGCGGTCAGCTATCCGATAGGCGACGAAATGTGCCAGGCCTCAGGGCTTGAAGTTTTTCATCAGTTTGAAGAGGTGACCGGGCCAGAGCCATCGTGTCTTGGGCTGCTCACCCGTGTCGGCGAGGGCTTGGAAGAGGCTATTGGTGCGCGCCTCGCCGGCGGGACCGTCCAGGGTTGAACGCTGTTGCGTTTGATCCGTTGGGGGCTCGGCGGGCTTGTACACCTGGCGGGTGGCCTTATCCAGCCTGTAACCCTCGGCCTTGCCGTACTCGGTGAGGCTCCATACACCGTTGACGACCTGCGTGACTGCTTTGGAAGGTGGGAGCCTTATATCCTTGTGCGTGGTGCTGACGACATGATCTTCGACTCTGGCTCTTTTGAAGGTGGTGAACTCACTGCCAAGTGGAGGTTGATCCGCGCCCTCACTGGAGAATTTTTTTACCATCCGCTCCAGGAAAGGTATGCCGCCAATGTTGATGAACGATCCGTGGTCCGGGCTCAGAATGTATCGCAAAAAGCCCTGGTCGATACGGGTGCTATTGATTGCCGAACCGTTGAGTATGCTGGAGGCGGTTGCGGCGTCCTCCGGCTTGAAATCCAAGATCACTCGATACCCGTCCGTGTCGTAGCCATTATTGCCACTGAGTTGACGCCCGTCGCTGTAATAACGGTAGGTGCTGAGTGACATGACCAATCGATCGACGTAAGCCAGATCCGCGCCTTGCGACTGTGCATAGGCGTACATGTCCCCGATCAAGGCGCGATCATCAAGGGTCAGGAATTCGCTGCGTCTTTGAGTGACGTTTTCAAAGGTCGCCGGTGGCAAGGCGACGGGGGGTTCGCGATTGTTGAACAAGCGCGAAACCATGATGTCACGGCCATTGACAGAGACCGACTTCGAACTCGACGCAGTTGGAGACTCCATCGAGTGCATCGTTTCCCAAGCTGTGCGTCGCTCGTTAACAGTAAAGGCGCCACTGTCATCGCGGGCGATCAGGTTGAGTTGATCGCGCCCAAGCCCGTTGAAGGGGTTTGTATCGTGGCCGTTCAGGAAGTCAGTCGCCTGTCGCGCCCGTGCCAACAGTTCCGGGTGGGTGGTATTGGGTATTTCTGCGTCGTGTTGCGTGTTGTTGGCGAAATATTCTTCGCCTGTGATCGGGTCGAGCGGATCGGTGCTTTTCTGCTCCACACTGGCTGCAGCCCGCGTTGCCGCGTCACTCAATTGAAGTGCCAGGATTGAAACCGTAGTGGAAGTGCCACGATTTGAAGAAATGGATGCGGCATTTTTGCTGTCCTCCGGCGACACCGGGCGCCGGGCAACAACGCTGGCGGCATCGTTTGCCGGGCGGGTGTTAGACGAGGACGTAGATGAACTGACGTTAATCATGGGTATTCACCTTACCTATGAACATTCATTAAAACGCGCATCACCGAAAACGAGCGTGAGCGTTCGACACCTCATCAGTACCTATATTTAAAACTTACCGAGTCCACACCAGCGGGACGAGCGTAAGGTCGCGCGCCACCTAGGACTTTATGATTAATTACAACCTTTGAACCATGACCGAAGGCTTGATCATTAAAAAGCATCAATGTCCCGGAAGCATTTGGATAGATTTTTTCACAGCTGTTTTGAGAACTGAACGGCAGAAAATAACACAACTCGACGTCTTCATTGATCGTGCCAAGATAGTAAGTTGTACGCCAACTAATCTCCAACAGCTGCTTGGGCCCCACGAGTGTTCCCGCAGGAATGTCGGGGTACAAAATATCGAAGATCGCGAACCCTACACCGGGATCAATATTAGAATTAGACAATATAAGTACCGGACTGGGCGCCTTCATTTTACTAATCGTGTACTCCGCAGCAGATGCATCAACCTGTGTAAGAATCATAAAAACTGCAAACAAGGCTATCGGGAACTGACATGCGCCTTTGCTGTTTTGAAGCGCCATCAAGCTTTTCATAATCATCACCATAGAGTCATGTATTAACACTTAAGGTTCAAATCAAGCCAGCTGTAAGATTCACGCCTCTACCATTGCACGATTAATTAACCGAAGAAAGCCATGCACTTCCTAAAATAACGAAGGACAACTCCGTCAGACTCTAAAGTAGGAATGCGTGAGCTACTTCCTAGTCCCGCCTGCCCTCTACCCAAACGGCCTGTTTGGGTACATGCTGCGCCACCTCATATCAAGGACGATAAACAGTGAAAACCACCCTCGCCGCGCTCCTTTTGCTCTGCTTGACCGCTCCTGCGTCGGCTGAGGAAACCGCCGTTGGTTTTCGAAGCACCACCCTGCCCGACGCGCAAAACAATCGCCCATTACAGATGGTGGTCTGGTACCCCGCCGCTACCGCTGCCACCCCCGAGCTGATCGCCGACAACCCCGTCTTCGTCGGTGCCCCCGGCGTGCCCGACGCACCGCCGGCTGCGGGTGAGTATCCGTTGGTGGTGCTTTCCCATGGGTATGGCGGCAATTGGGGCAACCAGGTGTGGCTGGCCAGCGCCTTGGCGCACCAGGGTTATATCGTCGCGGCGGTCAACCACCCCGGCACCACCAGCAAGGATCGCAGCCCGCAAGCGGCCGCACAGTTGTGGCAACGCCCCAAAGACTTGAGCCGCGCCATCGATGCGGTACTGGCTCAGCCAGAGCACTTTGGCGCGGTGGCGAAGCAGCGAATTGCCGCAGTGGGGCATTCCATCGGCGGCTGGACGGTGATGGAGATCGCCGGTGCGCGTTTTGATCCCGTGCTGTTTGCCCGGGACTGCGCCATCCACCCCAAGTTAGGCGGCTGCATCGGCTATAAGCAGATGAACCCTGCCGGCACCCCAGCCGCGAAGGCCGAACTGGCAAAGGACTTGAGCGATAAACGCGTCACCGCCATCGTGTCTTTGGACCTGGGCCTGTCGCGCGGCTTCACCGACGCCAGCCTGGCCGCGTTGCCGGTGGCGGCGCTGGTGATTGCGGGCGGCGTGCCTACGGAGGATATGTCGCCCGAACTGGAGTCGGCTGACATGGTCAGGCGCATGCCCAAAGCGTCGACGCAGTATGTGGAGATTAGCGATGCGACCCACTTCAGTTTTATGGCGATCTGCAAGCCGGGCGGCATGGCGTTGATTGAAGAGGACTCGCCGGGGGATGGGATGATTTGCCGGGATGGCCAGGGAGGTCGGCCACGGGAGGCGATTCAGCAGCAGGTTGTGGAATTGATCACAGCGTTTCTGGTCCGTACAAAATCCCATTAAAAGAAAACGCTACTCAATAAAAAACGACCCAGGGCCGGCGTCGGATTTTAAGCTGGTATCATCCCGCGCCATTGCCACTCGGGTAGAACACATGAACCGCCAGAAAAAACTCAAGCAACTCTTCAAGGCCAAAGCCAAAAAAGCCAGCGCCAAACTGGCGCCGAAAAGCAAGGATCAGTACATCAGCAAAGCTGACCGGGAAAAGCTCGCTGCGCAAGCGGCAGAAGACTCAGGCCTTCCCCGGGAGAGCTGATCAACGTGCGGCACCGACTTGAGCTTCAGCCAAACGGCGATGGCGGCCGGCAGATGATGAAGACGCCAGCAGTGCCGGCCCCTTCGCAGCCTCGCTGGGGCTCGACAGCTCCCACGGTGGATCTTCAGCGCGAGCGAGAACCCGCGCACTGATCAGCACCCGCTCAGCACCGCCTTCGGCCGCTGCTCACCGGCAAAGAAAAACGGCCGCAACCGCACGCCCACGCTGTTGCCGATGAATGCCGCCACCAGCCACACCCAGCCATGCAGGCTTCCCGAAGCGATGCCGCTGAAGTAGGCGCCGATGTTGCAGCCGTACGCCAGGCGCGAACCGTAACCGAGCAGCAGGCCGCCGATGACCGCGGCGATCAGCGAACGCGCCGGGATGTTCAGGCTGGGGGCGAAGCGGCCAGCCAGGCCGGCCGCCAGCAGCGCGCCGAGGACGATGCCGATGTCCATCACGCTGGTGATGTCTTCCCACACCGGCGCGGCCAAGGCCTTGGCGTTGCCGGGCATCTGCCAGAATGCCCAGGCGCTGACGTCCACCCCCAACCCGCTCGCCACCTTGGCGCCCCACAGCGCGAACGCCGAGGTGATGCCCCACGGGCGCCCTGCCAGCGCCAGGGTGGCGTAGTTGAGCAACGCCAGGCCAATCGCGCCCCACAGCAGTGGCCAGGGTCCACGCAGGAAACGGCGCAGGCCCTGGTGCTCGCTTTTCACACCCTCTTCCAGCTGACCGTGGCGGCGCTTTTCCAGGCGCACCGTGACCATCGCAATGAGCGCGAACATGGCCAGGCTGGCGAGCAAGGCCGGGAATACGCCAAAGCTCTTGACGATGGAAACGGCGGGAAACGCAGGCAGCGCGAACCACCAGTCCACATGGTGCGTGGCGATCAACGAGCCGCAGATAAAGAATAAAAGTGTCACCAGCATGCGCGCGTTACCGCCGCCCACCGTGAACAGCGTGCCCGACGCACAGCCGCCACCCAACTGCATGCCGATGCCAAAGATGAACGCGCCGAACACCACCGACACCCCGGCCGGCGCCACCAGCCCGGCCACCGGTTGGCCGAACAAAGTCCCCGCGCCCAGCGCGGGGAAGAACAGCAGCACCGCCAGCGCAAGCATCACCATCTGCGCGCGCAAGCCGGCGCCACGGCGCTCATTGATAAAGACGCGCCAGGCAGAAGTGAAGCCGAAGGCGGCGTGGTAGAGGGTCAGGCCCAGTGCGGCGCCGACCACCAGCAAAAGCACCTGGCGCGAGCCAACGCTGTTTTGCAGGAACAGGGCGCCCAGTACCAGAATGATGAAGGCCACCAGCGGCGCGACGGGTTTGCGCGCGTGGATGAGAGGGACAGAGGTGCTCATGGGGTATCTCGGTCTGTTTGAGAGGTGATTTCGCGGGGGGTAAGTATAACCCTTTGAAGCAATATCCACTTGTGGGAGCTGTCGAGCTTTAGCGAGGCTGCGAAAGCGGTGGGTCAGACGAGGAAAATGTTGGCCATGCCGGCGCCTTCGCAGCCTCGCCGGGGCTCGACAGCTCCCACATTTGATCTTCGTCGCGCCTGAGATTGCGCCAGCCGCGACAACGCAAATCCAACCAACAAAAGCCGACCCCCTGTGGGAGCTGTCGAGCTTCAGCGAGGCTGCGAAAGCGGTGGGTCAGATGAGAAAAATGTCGACAATGCCGCCGCCTTCGCAGCCTCGCCGGGGCTCGACAGCTCCCACATTTGATCTTCGTCGCGCCTGAGATTGCGCCAGCCGCGACAACGCAAATCCAACCAACAAAAGCCGCCCCACTGTGGGAGCTGTCGAGCTTTAGCGAGGCTGCGATAGCGGTGGGTCAGGCGAGGAAAATGTCGACCATGCCGCCGCCTTCGCAGCCTCGCCGGGGCTCGACAGCTCCCACATTTGGTCTTCGTCGCGCCTGAGATTGCGCCGGACGCTACAACGCAAATCCAACCAACAAAAGCCGCCCCTGTGGGAGCTGTCGAGCTTTAGCGAGGCTGCGAAAGCGGTGGGTCAGGCGAGGAAAATGTTGGCCGTGCACCGCACCGCTGGCGAGTTACGTCCGCCCCACCGAGCCCCGAACCGGAAGGTTGCCCAGCAATTTCAGCCCCGTGCTTTTGACAAAAGCCTCGTAGTCCATCGGTCGCTGGATGCGTGTCTCTGCATTAGGCAACACATACGCCCACGCCCGCTGGGACGAGGCGTCGTACACCAGCTTGAACAGCCGCGTCGGCACCCAGACCTTGTTGTCGCCAATGGTGCCATGGCCCGCATCGAACAGCGGCCCGGTAAAGACATACACGTCGCCGCCGGCGCGCGTGGCGAACTTGCGTACGTCGGCCTCGACCTTGCTCCAGATCTTGCGGTTGTTGGTGGGGTCTTGCGGCACCATGTTCGACAGCGCGAAGGACTGCGCCATGGCTAAGGCACTCGGCGCGTCGGCGGCCGGGGATTGGTGCCCACGGTCCATCGCCGGGTGTTGGTCGCGGTAGTCGCTCAGTTGCGCACGCCCGGCCACGGGAATGCGCGGGTCGGCGTAGAAATGATTGGTGCGCTCCTCGCCCTTGGCGTCGCGCAGTTGGCGCGCGTTGAGGCGCTCGACCACCAGCAACGGCGTTTTGCTGGTCTGCGAATACAACACCGCAAAGCTGTTGGAGCACAGCGCCAGGGGTTTCATCGACGCAGGAACGGTGGCCGTCTTGATCGGCGTGGCAGCAGGGAACAACTCGGCGCAGCTGTCGAACGAGAGCTGTCGTTGCGCAGCGGAATACAGGTCGATCGGGCCACGCGCCTGTGCTGCGGTGGAGAACAGAACCAGGGCCGACAGGCCAACTGCAAAAGTGCGTAGGAGCATGCTTAGATCTTTTTACCTGAGGATGAACAGACGGCCAGGGACGACCGTGCGGGGCCTATGGACCCTCATAAACAGGTTTAGTGCGCGCAGCCCTACAGATCAGGTTGAACCTCTCCTACACACAAAGGCTCACAAACCTACATTCTCGGGAGAATCCTATGACCCAGACCGCATTAGTCGTGGGCGCCAGCGGCATCGTTGGCAGCGCCATTACCCAATTACTGCTTGAGCAAAACTGGCAAGTCGCCGCCTTGTCCCGCCGTCCCTCGCCGGTACCGGGGGTGATCCCGGTCGCCGCCGACCTGCAAGACCCGGCCTCGCTGCAACAGGCCCTGGCCGAGCTCAAACCTACCCGTATATTCATCACCACCTGGTCGCGCCAGGCCACGGAAGCCGAGAACATCCGCGTCAACGCCGCCATGGTGCGCAACGTGCTGGATGCCGTGCGCCCCGCCGGGACGGTGCAGCATGTGGCGCTGGTCACCGGCCTGAAGCACTACCTCGGCCCGTTCGAAAACTATGGCAAGGGCAGCCTGCCGCAAACCCCGTTTCGCGAGGAGCAAGGCCGTCTCGACGTGGAAAATTTCTACTACGCCCAGGAGGACGAAGTCTTCGCCGCCGCTGAAAAGGACGGCTTCACCTGGAGCGTGCATCGCCCGCATACCGTCACTGGCGTGGCGGTAGGCAACGCGATGAACATGGCGACCACCCTGGCCGTCTACGCCAGCATCTGCAAACACACCGGGCGCCCCTTCGTATTCCCCGGCTCGCGCGTGCAGTGGGACAGCCTCACCGACATGACCGATGCGCGGCAACTGGCCAAACAGCAGCTGTGGGCCGCCACCACACAGGCGGCGGCGAACCAGGCGTTCAACATCACCAACGGCGATGTGTTTCGCTGGAAATGGATGTGGGGCCGGATCGCGGACTACTTCGGCCTCACCCCGGCCGACTTTCCCGCAACGCCCGCGCCGTTGGAGCAGCAGATGGCCGATGACCAGGACAGCTGGCGCCAGATCACGGCGGCGCACGGGCTGAAGGAAACCGATATCAGCCGGCTGATCTCGCCCTGGCACACCGACGCAGACCTCGGGCGGCCAATCGAAGTGGTCACGGACATGTCCAAAAGCCGCATGATGGGGTTCACCGCCTACCAGGCCAGCGATCAGGCGTTTTTCGATGTGTTCGACACATTGCGTGCAGCGCGGTTGATCCCAGATGACCTCAACCCGGCCTGACTGACTGCAGCGGCGGGCAGATCCTCTGCGCCCGTCCGCTCAGGCCCTGCTCGCCTCAATGCCCCACCACCGCCGGCCCATGGGCAGACCGTCGCCCCGGTTTGAAGCCATGGGCATGCGCCGCCGCTGTGATCATCAGCGCCACCGCCAGCAACACCAGCATCGCCCACGGAAACACCGCTACGCCCCAGCGGTCGAGCAGCACCCCACCGACCACGCCGCTGCCGGCAATCGCGCTGTTCCACGCCACCACGTTCAGCGACAACGCCACATCTGCGCCGTCGCCCGCCGCATCGGCCAGCGCGGTTTGCAGCAAGGTGGCGGCGCCGCCGAAACTCAGGCCCCATACGGCCACGCCGAGGTAGATCACCGAAGGCGCACTGCCCATCAAGCCGAACACCGCGCAGACCAGCGCAAACATCATCAAGCTCACCAGCACGGTCTTGCGCAGCAACGCCTCGACCCGCTTGGCCGTCAACCAGATCCCCACCAGCGCAGCCACCCCGAAGACCAGCAGCACCAGGTCGACCCGATCGGCAAGGCCCGCCGGCGCCACGAATGGGGCGATGTAGGTGTACAAAATGTTGTGCGCCAGCATCCAACTGACCACCACCGCCAGCACCGGCCGTACCCCCGGCGTGGTCAGTACCTTACGCAACGACACACGTTGATGGGCGGGCTGCGGCGCGTAGTCCGGGACTTTCACCAGCACCCACGCAATCAGCGCCAGGCTTATCACCGACATCAGGCCAAACGTGGTGCGCCACCCCACCAGCCCGCCCAGCCAGGTCCCCAGCGGTACACCCAGCGATAACGCAATCGGCGTGCCGACCATCGCCAACGCCAACGCCCTGCCCTGTTGCTGCGGCGCGACCATGCGCCGGGCATAACCGGCCAGCAGGCTCCAGGCCAACCCTGCCGCCACGCCGGCAAAGAAGCGCGCCACCAGGATCACGCCATAGTGGGAGGACAGCGCCGTGATCGAGTTGAACAGCAGGAAGCCAACGATGGTCAGCAGCAGCACATTGCGCCGGCGCCAGCCCCGGGTGGCGATGGTCATGGGGATCACCGCCAGCACCGAGCCCAACGCATAAGCGGTGACCATCTGCCCTGCCATCGACGGGGAGATCGCTAAGCCGTCGCTGATCAACGGCAAGAGACCGGCCGGCAGGGTTTCGGTGACGATGCAAATAAAACCGGTCATGGCCAGGGCGAGCAAGGCACCGATGGGCAGGCGGTCGGATGACGCCGATAAGGTCAGTGAGGGTGTCACGGGCAACTCCTTGAGCGAACTTAAATACTGATCGATACAGATGTTGCGACTAGCTGACGCACATTGTCAACGACTTATGTATCGACTAGTATTTATCTCGCTATCCACCGGAGACCTGACATGGCACAAATGGGCCGCCCCCGCACTTTCGACCGCGAACAGGCCGTGGAACAGGCCATGCACCTGTTCTGGCAGCACGGCTACGATGCCACTTCCCTCGCTCAGCTCAAGGCGGGCCTGGGTGGCGGTATCTCCGCGCCGAGTTTCTACGCGGCGTTCGGCTCCAAAGAGGCGCTGTTCGACGAATGCGTGCAGCGCTATCTGACGACCTACGCCCAGGTCACCGAATGCTTGTGGGATGAAAGCCTGCAACCGCGTCAGGCGGTTGAAACAGCGTTGCGCCAGTCTGTACGCATGCAATGCGCAGACGGACATCCAAAAGGCTGCATGGTGGCGCTGGGGGTAATGAGTGCGCCGAGCCCGGAGAATGCACGGGTAGCGGATGGGTTGACGCAGTCGCGGCTACGCACGCGGGCCGGGATTGTGGCGTGCGTAGCGCGCGCGGTGCGTATGGGGCAATTGCCGGACACGATCAACCCGGCAGCAATGGCGGCGGTGTTCGATAGTTTCCTGCAGGGTGTTTCGATCCTGGCGCGGGACAATGTGCCCCACGCGACCCTCGACGCGGCGATCAGCCAACTCTTGCTGACCTGGGACGTTGCCGCCTCTACCGCACCGCCCATTCGTCCAGATACAGCATAAAGTTAGTCAGTTCGTTAAACGCATCGCTGATAGCGCCTTACAGACTTGTGAATCTCATCATCTGAGCACGACTAAGGTCTATCAATTTGTGCAGGTGCTGCCGGAAGGCAATTTGCTACCCTCTACCGAGACTCTTATTCATTCATCGGAAGCCCAACGTGGAAATGGACGAGCAGAACAAGGACTACCCAACTCTGGCCCCCCCGAACACCAGAATATGGAAGCTTTCCCACGGTACAAAGACGTTCACCGCGAAGCAGCGTGAAAGCTTTGCAAATGGCCGCCTAGCGATGATCCATCAGGACACTCAGGCCAGTCAAAGTGATGCCTTCCGGGAAAAGGCAGACAACGCATTGTTCTATCTTTGCCATGGCAACGCCGTACAAGGACTAGCACGCTTTTGTGGCCCTGCCGTTTTAGATGAGGACGGTTGGCTGCAACGCCCTTATCAACTGCTCAAGCACGCGATTCGTTCAACAGCATACGTCGACAGCAAGAAAAAGTGGACGCCGCAGGGCAACTCAACTTTTTTCTCTGTTCCCGAGGACGAACTGCCGGAATTTGAGCAGACATTGCTCAAACCCTACTTTGATCTAAGTCTGGATGACCTGATGAACATGAAGCCTCTCGCCGGATCAACTTCGCCTACCCCTAGCAACCAATTTCGGCAGGCTGAGCCCGGGCCATTGAACCGTATTCTCTTCGGCCCTCCGGGAACAGGAAAAACCTACCGCTCAGTCGCGCAGGCTGTAGCCATCGTAGAGGCTGTAGAGATCGCCGACGTGCTCAGTCCAGTGGCCTACGCGGACACCAAAAAACGTTTTGACGCTTACCGTGAGGCAGGCCAGATTGAGTTCGTAACCTTTCACCCTTCCTACTCCTATCAGGACTTTGTGGAAGGCATCCGCCCTGCCACCACGGCAGGCCAATTGTCCTACGACGTTGAACCCGGTGTGCTCAAACGTATTGCAGACGCCGCTGCCGAAAACTGGAAAGCAAGTCGTCAACCCGCCGGGAGGGCGCCAAGCGATACCGATCGATTCGATGCCGCGTTCAAGCAAGTCGTGGAAGAAGTGCAAGACGAAGGCTTCATAAATGCCCGCCTGTTTCGCGGCGCTAACGTGGAGGTGCGTGTAGCAGTGCGCGGCCAGAGCCTGTTGATGCGTCAGGACGGGTTTCCCACGCAATTCCAGATCGCGCGTTCTCAACTGCTCAGGCTTTGGCCGCAGCGCGCGTCGATCCACAAACCTCGCGACATCGATCATCACACCCAATCGTTTTACTACGCAGCACTCAAGCTGCTTGAGGACGTGGATAACCGGTTAGGAACCCCCATCACCCAGACCCAGGTGCCGCTCAAGCGTTACGTGCTGGTCATTGACGAAATAAACCGTGGCAACATCGCAAAAATCTTCGGCGAGCTGATCACACTTATAGAAGATGACAAGCGTCTGGGCATGCCAAACGCCTTGACCGTGCGCCTGCCTTACAGCCCGGAAGAACAACCATTCGGCCTGCCGCCCAACCTGTACCTTCTGGGCACCATGAATACTGCCGACCGCTCGATCGCTCTGCTGGACACGGCATTGCGCCGTCGTTTTGATTTCAACGAATTGATGCCAGATGCCTCGATATTGCCACAGCAATTGATAGACACCGTCAATCTGCAAACTCTGCTCAATACGATGAACCGGCGGATAATCTTCCTGCTAGGACGGAACAGTACATTGGGGCATGCGTATTTGACTGACATTCGGGACTTTGCCGGTTTGGAACATAGATTTTTCAACCGGATCATTCCTTTATTGCAAGAATACTTCTTCGACGATTGGGCCAAGATCCGCATGATCTTCAAGGATGGAGAGTCCAAGCCCAAAAAGCTGCACATCGTGCGTGAACTTGAAAACGATGCTCAGGAACTTTTTGGCCAGGATTTCGACCTGCACTCCACACGTGCATGTTACGACATCGCAGCCCGCCTCACGCCTGAAATGATTCGAGCAGTTTACGAATGACTTCCGTGAGCTTCCGTGAATATCAGCCTATTCCACTGTGTTCAAAGCTTGACAGCCCCACGGATCAGAAATTGACCTACGTGGAGCTGGACAGGTTGGAAGCGCTCGGCAAGCAATTAAACATTCGCATAATCGAGCACGTCTCCCGAACCCTTGTGCGCCCGCGCCAGTTTGTGGGAAGTGTCCAAGTGAGTGATCGACTCCTAGAGTTCCTTCCTAAAATAGAGCCCGTTGGCGAGCACGATTTGCCAGTTGTTCGGCAGAACCTTCTAAAGATGTTACTAGTCACCCACGACCTCGATTTGAGCCACACAAACCTCGCGGCACTGACGCAAACTTCTGGAAGCTGGCTGGACCTGTTGATGCGGTTTTTCTGTCATACCCTGGCCACACAACTACGTCACGGCTTGGTAAAACGTTACCGGGTCGAAGAGGATGACCTTCCTGTAGTTCGCGGACGGCTGATGCTTGAACAGCAGATCTCCCGCAACTTCATTCACAAGGAGCGCATGGCCTGCGAGTTTGACGAACTCGATGAAAATCATGCGCTTAACTGGGCCTTCAAATGGGTGATCATGCGTATGCTGACGCTTGCGCATTCGGAACGCACCCGTCAGGCAGCACAGGAAATAATGCCGCTGTTCTCAAACGTCAGCGATGTCTCGCTTAATCGCCTCGATATTGGAAAAATTGCCCTAGACCGAAG
The DNA here is from genome assembly GCF_019145355.1 of Pseudomonas azadiae. NCBI lineage: Bacteria > Pseudomonadati > Pseudomonadota > Gammaproteobacteria > Pseudomonadales > Pseudomonadaceae > Pseudomonas > Pseudomonas azadiae. The sequence continues at coordinate 861,540 of NZ_JAHSTY010000001.1, forward strand.
CTCAGAACGCTTTCGCATGTGCTGGGAATTAGCGAAATTGTTTATTGCAGGCAATACCTCAGATGTTTATAGCGGCGGACAACAGTCATTCGCGCTGTTGTTCGACATGAACGACTTGTTCGAAGGATACATCGGCAAGAGCCTGCAACAGATACTCCGCAAGCATCCAAATCGGGTACAGCTTCAACACTCCGCTCGCTTCCTGGTGAAAGACAAAAATACCCAACACCGATTATTCAAATTACGTCCCGATATCGTAATCATGGACGGAGAAGCGATTTCTTGTATTGTGGACACCAAGTGGAAACGGCTGAAACCCAATCAGCGCAAAGCAGGGGTTTTACAGTCTGATATTTACCAGATGTATGCCTACGCGGGGCGACACGAATGTGCGTCCATCCTTCTGCTTTATCCCTGGGATCCCAGCACCGGCAACCTCGAAGGTGAACGCAAACACTTCATGGTGGAAGATACAATGGTCCGCATCAGGATCGCAGAAATCTCTTTGTTCGATTTGAAAAATGTACCAACGCAATTGCTCGCATTGCTCAAGGACGATCTGCTGAAACAGCCCTTCACCGGTGCTCAAACTGATTAACAAATCGCAGCGGTTCAGCGTGACCATATAGTCAGCGCTGACCTGTGAGGTTCGTACCGACGTTGGAGAAGTTGGGGATCCCCCTATCGGGATTAACGACAAACCGGAGGCGCCGCGATGGGCGCCTCCGGTTTGTTCAACTCACTGCTCGCTGATGGATTTCACATCAGCCTTGGCAGCACCACCAATCGCAATGCGCTTGGGCTTGGCTTCCTCCGGTACGATCCTGATCAGATCGATACTGAGCAAACCATTGGCAAGCTGTGCGCCCTGCACTTCGATATGGTCCACCAAGCGGAACGACAGCCGGAACGCGCGCTGGGCGATACCTTGATGCAGGTAGGTGATGCTCTCATCGTGTTCGCGCTTGCCGCCGGAGACGGTCAACACGCCTTTCTCCACCTGGATCTCCAGGTCATCCTCAACCAGGCCTGCGGCCGCAATGACGATTCGGTAATGGTCATCGCCGTGTTTTTCCACGTTGTGAGGTGGATAGGTGGTACCGGCCTCGCTGCGAAGCGCCGATTCGAAAAGGTCGTTGAACCGGTCAAACCCAACGGAATGACGGAACAGTGGAGCCAAGGAAAGCGTAGTAGCCATTGCAAAATCTCCTGAGTTTTCTCCAAGTGATTTGATACGCGACCCGTCTTCGGCATCGCGTAAAACCTATGTAGGTTCAGGGGAAAAATTTTCAAGCGTGGCTCACAAAAAAATTTTCAATGCCGTGCCCTGCCTTCCCTCAATGCCCGTCAGTCAAGCGCAAATCCCCTGTGGGAGCGGGCTTGCCCGCGATTGCGGTGGGCCAGTCAACATCAATGTTTGCTGGACTGACGTATCGCGGGCAAGCCCGCTCCCACATTTGGACCGTCGTTGCTTTGAGTATTGCGTTCGCTTAACTGATCGGCAGCGGCCCCCCCACTCATGCCTATTCCACGGTTTGCGCCACGCCCTGATCCTCCCCCAGGAACCCGCCGCTCTGGTGATGCCACAGCCGGGCATAGGTGCCGTTCTTCTCCAGCAGTTCGGCGTGGGTGCCTTGTTCGATGATGCGCCCGTTATCCATGACGATCAGCCTGTCCATGGCCGCGATGGTCGACAGCCGATGGGCGATGGCAATCACGGTCTTGCCCTGCATCATTTCATCCAGGCTTTCCTGGATGGCCACTTCGACTTCCGAGTCCAGCGCGCTGGTCGCCTCATCCAGCAGCAGGATAGGCGCGTTCTTCAGCATGACCCGGGCAATCGCCACGCGTTGGCGCTGGCCGCCCGACAGCTTGATGCCACGCTCGCCGACCAGGGTGTCGTAGCCGTTGTGGCCTTGCTTGTCGCTCAACTGGCTGATGAACCCATCGGCCTGGGCGCTGGCCGCCGCGCTGCGGATTTGCTCGTCGGTCGCATCGGGACGGCCATAGGCGATGTTCTCGCGAATCGAGCGGTGCAGCAGGGACGTGTCCTGGGTGACCATGCCGATGGCGCTGCGCAGGCTGTCCTGCGTGACGTGGGCGATGTTTTGCCCGTCGATCAGAATCGCGCCCTTGTCCACGTCGTAGAACCGCAGCAGCAGGTTGATGAGCGTCGATTTGCCGGCACCGGAGCGCCCCACCAGGCCGATTTTTTCCCCCGCGCGAATGCTCAGGCTCAGGCCATCGAGCACCTGGCGCTCGCCGTTGTAATTGAAGCTCACGTCGTCGAACGTCACCGCGCCGCCGGTGGTCACCAGCGCGGTCGCCTGCGGCGCATCCTGCACCTTGGGCCCGCGGGACAAGGTTTGCATGCCGTCCTGCACGGTGCCGATGTTCTCGAACAGCCCGGTCATCTGCCACATGATCCAGTGCGACATGCCATTGATGCGCAACGCCATGGCCGTAATCGCCGCCACGGCGCCGGTACCGACTTCGCCCTGGTGCCACAACCACAGCGCATACCCGCCAGCGCCCATGATCAGCGCGACCACCAATACCTGATTGACGATTTCGAACTGGCTGACCAGGCGCATCTGGCGAAAGCCGGTTTGCTTGAAATCCTCCATCGCCGCCCGCGCAAAATGGGCCTCGCGCTTTGAATGGGAGAACAGCTTCACCGTAGTGATATTGGTATAGGCATCCGAGATACGCCCGGTCATGGACGACCGCGCATTGGCCTGCTCCTGCCCGACTTTGCCCAGGCGCGGCACGAAATAGCGCATGGCCAGCCCGAACAACGCCAGCCACGCAATGAAAGGCAGCATCAGCCTTGGATCGAAACCGGCGGCCAGCGTGATGATCGCGATGAAATACACGCCGATCCCCGGCGCGATCTCGATCAGGGTGAACAACACCTCGCGCACCGACAGCGCCGTCTGCATCACCTTGGTCGTGACCCGCCCGGAGAACTCGTCGGAGAAAAACGAAAGACTCTGGCGCAGCATCAGCCGATGGAAATCCCAGCGCAGGCGCAACGGCAAATTAATCGCCAACACCTGGTGCTGCACCATCGTGCGCAACGCCACCAGCCCGATGCTGATCATCAACACAATGCCGATGCCCCACAGCACACGGCTTTCCTGCCCCGCCGCTTCGCCGCCGGCCTGCCAGGTCGACAACAGGTCCACGACCTGCCCGAGAAACGAAAACAGCCAGGCTTCGTAAACCGACACAGCGGCACTGAGCAGCGCAAGCAAGAGGATATAACCCCGCGCACCACGCGTGCAGGCCCACAGAAACCGCGCCAGGCCGTCGGGGGGTGGCGGTGTTTCATCAGGCGGGAAAGGGTCGAGCCGTTGTTCAAATTTGCCAAGCATGGAGCTCTCCAAAACGATCCTGTGGGGAGATTCTGGCATTTAAAGGGGGTGTTGAGGGATCGAAGTTGGCATTGGCGCCGACGCTTGCGAGGTTCGGAATGCGCCGGTTCGCAATCCATCAAAAGCTGGAGGCGCCGCAATGGGCGCCTCCAGTTGTACAACTTACTGCTCGCTGATGGATTCCACATCAGCCTTGGCAGCACCACCAATCGCAATACGCTTGGGTTTGGCTTCCTCCGGCACGATCCTGAGCAGATCGATGCTCAGCAAACCATTGGCATTGACATATCGGTAAATCTCGATATCCTCACGCCATGGACCTACTCGAAATATTCAAAGCCCTCTCAAACCGTACTCGACTTGAAATCCTGAAAGGTTTGAAGGATCCCGAAAAAAACTTCCCCCCACAGGATGAAGGGGACGTTCATACCGTGGGCGTTTGCGTGAGCAGTATTCAGGAGGGCGTTGGGCTGTCGCAGTCAACCGTGTCAGATTATCTGGCGACGCTGCATCGGGCCGGCCTGATCGAAACCCGGCGCATCGGGCAGTGGACCTACTACAAACGAAACGAAGCAACCATCAATGCGCTTGCCGAGATCATCGGTAAGGATCTGTAATTTTTTATCCCATGATATCGAGAATTCCCGATATCCCTTTTTATCGAAACGAGGTATGACAATGAAAGCCATGCTCCTTAAATCGTTTGGCGGCCCGGATTCGTTCGAACTCTGCGAGGTGTCCAAGCCGGTGCCGTACACTGGTCAGGTCCTGGTCCGCGTACACGCCACCTCCATCAATCCGCTGGATTACCAGGTTCGACGTGGCGACTACGCCAGCCTGGTGGAACTCCCGGCCATTACCGGCCACGACGTCTCCGGCGTTGTCGAAGCCGTCGGGCCGGGCGTGACGAGCTTCGCGCCAGGCGACGAAGTCTGGTACACCCCGCAGATATTCGACGGTCCCGGAAGTTACGCCGAGTACCACGTGGCAGCCGAAAGCATTGTCGCGAAGAAGCCTCCCACACTGACTCACCTTGAAGCGGCCAGCCTGAGCCTGGTTGGCGGCACCGCATGGGAAGCGCTGGCTGTGCGTGCCATGCTTCGGGTGGGAGAAAGCATCCTGATTCAGGGTGGTGCAGGAGGCGTCGGTCATGTGGCGATCCAACTGGCGAAAGCCATCGGCGCCAGAGTGTTCACCACCGTGCGCGAAGCCAACATTGAGTTCGTCCGAAGCCTGGGCGCCGATGTGATCATCGACTATGAAAAGGAAGACTACGTTGACGCCGTCCTGCGGGAAACGGGTGGCCGTGGCGTGGATGTGGTGTTCGACACCCTCGGCGGCAATGCCCTTTCGCGCAGCCCCGACGCCCTCGCACAACTGGGCCGCGTCGTCTCGATCGTAGACACGGCACAACCGCAAAACCTGATCCAGGCCTGGGGCAAGAATGCGAGTTATCACTTCGTGTTCACCCGACAGAACCGCGGCAAGCTGGATGAGTTGAGCACACTGGTCGCGCAGGGCCGACTGCGACCCCACGTTGGCGCCGTCTATGCGCTTGCCGACATTGCGCTCGCCCATGCGCGGCTGGAGAGCCCCAACAACGGGATTCGAGGGAAAATCGCGATTGCCGTCGAGCCCCTCCAAGGCGTGACGCTATGATTTACGAAATCGCCCTGCTCCCCGTTCACAAAGAACATATCGACAGGTTCAGGCGCGCGTTTTCCGACGTCACGCCATTGCTCAGCCGTGCAAAAGGCTACTTGGGTCACATGCTCGCACAAGGAATTGAAACACCTGAGCAATTCAATCTTATCGTGCGGTGGCAATCGATCGAGGACCACACACCGGGGTTTGAAGCGAGCGAGGATCATCAGGTGTTCATGCAGGCCCTGGAGAAATATTTTTCGCACGAGCCGCAGGTTTATCACATTGAGGGGGCTGCTTTTACGGCGGGCGGAAGGGCTTGGGGTTAGCAACGGGCGCGGTAAAATGGGGGCGGGTACTCACATTGGGTGCTCCGCAACGCGGTAGCGCCTACCATTGAGCACACACTCAGAACGTTGCGCGCTGAAACGAGTCTGAACAGCTGACTTATCATGGGTGACTCAAATGATGTTCAACGCTCTGGTGTTCCTGACCACCCTGATCGGCATGGAAGCCTTCGCGTTCGTGGCCCATAAGTACGTGATGCACGGATGGGGTTGGGGATGGCATCGTTCTCACCATGAACCCCGGACGGGATGGTTCGAGAAGAATGATCTGTATGCGGTGGTGTTCGCGCTGTTCGCCATCGTGTTGATTGCCCTCGGCAGCCAGGGCGTGCACCCGCTCGAGTGGATAGGCGCAGGCATGACGGCGTACGGTTTCCTGTACTTCCTCGCCCACGACGGCCTGGTGCACAAGCGCTGGCCGTTACGGTACGTGCCGAGAAACGGCTATCTGAAGCGCCTTTACCAGGCGCATCGGATGCACCATGCCGTTTCCGGCAAGGGCGGGTGCGTCTCTTTCGGTTTTTTGTACGCGCCGTCTATTGCGACACTTCGGCGCCAGCTTCGCGCGCTGCATGGTGGCCCGCTGGAAAAGCGTGACGGGGACGCTGCCAAAGATCAGCGGGTCGACCCGGCCAGCGGCGGCCACGGGACTTGATGGCGCGCCAGAGCCCCACCAGCACCAGGCGCAGCTTATCGAGCTTGGAGGTCGAGACGCGCGTGTCCCAGGCTTTGCTGCCGCGCTGCTTGACCTTGATACCGATCTCCCGGTAAACCCCGCTGGCCGTCGCCACCGCCCAGGCCGAGCGCCACGGCAAGGCGGTCAAGCCCGCCTCGGCGCTGACGTAGAAAGGCTCCGCCCTGTCGACCAGGCGCTGCGCCAGTACGGCCAGGGCTGCTCGATACTCAGGCTCGGTCAGGTGCTGCTGCGGTATCGCGAATTCGTCCAGCCACTCTCGCGGCAGATAGCAGCGGCCCACGCCTGCGTCCTCGACGATGTCCCGGGCGATGTTGGTCAATTGAAAGCCCATGCCCAGGTCACACGCGCGGTCCAGGGTCTGTTCGTCGCTCACGCCCATGACTTGCGCCATCATCAGCCCGACCACGCCGGCAACGTGGTAGCAATAGTCCAGCGTGTCCTCGATGCGCTGATAATCCCGTTGTTGAACGTCCATCGCGAATCCGGACAGATGCTCCAACGCGTACGTCTCGTGCAGGCGATGACGGATTACCACTTCACGAAACGCCGCGAACGCCTCGGTCTCGACGGGCTGGCCGGCGAATACCGCATGCGTCTGGGCCACCAGCGCGGCGAGCCGCTGATTGACTTCATCCTGCCCAACGGGCGTTGCCGCGTGGCCGGCCTCCTGGCCATCGATCACGTCGTCGCAGTGTCGACACCAGGCATACAGCATCACGGCGCTGCGGCGCGTGGCCGGGTCGAACAGCCGCGACGCCGCCGCGAAGCTCTTGGAGCCGACGGTAATGCTTCGGGTCGCATGGTCGAGCAATGTCTGATCATCACCTTGAGCAGCGGTCACGGGTGCAGGTCCTCCAGCATCAGTCCGGCGGTGGCCTTGGCGGACCCAATCACGCCGGGCACGCCAGCGCCAGGATGCGTGCCCGCGCCGACCAGGTAGACATTGCCGAGCCTGGCGTCGCGGTTGTGCGGGCGGAACCAGGCGCTTTGCGTAAGGATGGGTTCAAGGGAAAATGCAGAGCCCAGGTGCGCGTTCAGTTCGTGTTGAAAATCCGTCGGCGTGAAGATGCGGCAGGTGACCAGGTCCTCGCGCAGCCCCGGTATGTAGTGTTTTTCGAGGTAGTCGAAAATCCTATCCCGATAGCGCGGCCCTTCGACGTCCCAATCAATCGGCGCATTGCCCAGGTGCGGCACCGGGGACAGCACGTAGTGGCTGGAGCAGCCCGGTGGCGCAAGGCTTGGGTCTGTGATGCAAGGCGCATGCAGGTACAGCGAAAAGTCCTCGGCCAGCGCCTTGCCCTTGAAGATCTCCTGGATAAGCGCGCGATAACGCGGCCCGAAGCACACGGTGTGGTGCTGCAACTGCGGCTGCGGGCGCTTGAGCCCGAAGTGAATCACAAACAGCGAGTTGCTGAAGCGCTTGCCCTTGAGGCGAGTGCTTTCCTGCTCTCCCCGCGGATGCGCGCCCAGCAACCGGTCGTAGGTGTGCACCACGTCCGCGTTGGAGGCGACGCAGTCGGCGTGGAAATGTCGTCCGTCCTCAAGGCGCACACCGGTGGCGCGGTCATTGGCCACCTCAATGCTGGCCACGTCGGCGTTGAGTTCAACGCGCCCTCCGATGTCCTCAAACAGCTTGACCAGTGCGTTCACCAGCGCGCCAGTGCCGCCCTTGGGAAACCACACGCCCCACTCGCGCTCAAGCGCATGAATGAGGGTATAGATCGACGACGTGGCAAACGGATTGCCGCCCACCAGCAGCGAGTGAAACGAGAACGCCTGACGCAACCTCTCGTCCTCGATAAAGCTCGACACCTTGGCGTACACGCTGCGCCAGGCCTGCAGCCGGGCAAGTTGCGGCCCGGCCTGGATCATGTCGCGAAACGACAGGAACGGCACCGCGCCCAGCTTCAGATAGCCCTCGTGGAACACCGCCTTGGAGTACGCCAGGAAGCGTTGATAGCCTGCCACGTCACGTGGGTTGAACTGGGCGATCTGCCGATCCAGCGCCGCCTGGTCATTGGCGTAATCAAAACGCGAGCCATCCTCCCAACACAACTGGTAGAACGGCGCCACGGGAAGCAGTTCGACGTAGTCCGCCATTCTTCGACCGGCAGCAGTGAACAGCGCCTCGATCGCCGTCGGGTCGGTGATCACGGTGGGGCCCGCGTCGAAGGTGAACCCTTCATCCTGATACACGTAAGCGCGGCCGCCGGGCTTGTCGCGCTTTTCCAACAAGGTCGTTTGTACGCCGGCAGCCTGGAGCCGGATTGCCAAGGCAAGCCCGCCAAATCCGGCGCCAATCACGATGGCCTTTTTTGCGTCGGTCATTCTCGATTCTCGTAGTGTCTGGGCAAGTAACGGAACATTGCATGCATGGCTTCGATGACCGGCACAGGCGGGCTGCCGGAGACCACCCGCAGTTTGTCTGCAACGCTGCTGTTGCCGGCATAGAAGCGGCTGATCAAGCCTTCTGGAAGGCCATAGAAACGCTGCATCACCCGCCAGCGGTCTTCAGGTTGCCCGGCCAGAAACAGCATGCGATTGAGCAGGCGGTAGAAGCGCTGGCGGCGCCAGGCCTGATGCGCGAAGGCCCGTATGCTTTTATCGAGCGCGTGCGCACTCAGGTCGCGTTGTTGCGCGATCCTGTCAGCCAGGCGCACGGCGTGGGGTAACGAGTAGCCGGTGGTGCAGTGGAATAATCCGGCGCGCAGGCCCGATAGCGGCTGCCCCTTTGTTTCACCCCAGAACTGGGTGAAATCGCCCGCCAAAGTGATGGGCAACACGCCCGCCTCTTCACGCAGGCAGGCGGCGACGCTCCAGCCTTGCTCGCTGACGTAATCGGCGATGTGGGCGCGAAGCTGGTCGGCGGACAATGCCTGGCGGTCCACGTAGTGAGTGTCTTCAATCAACAGCGTATCCGCGCTGAACGGCAGCACATACACGAAACGATAGCCCTGCCCCTGGGCCACTCGGGCATCCATGATGATCGGTGCTTCGAGACCATGGGGTGCGTGCAATTGCAGCAATTGGCCGAGAAATGCCTGGCGCCCGAGTACCATCTGCTGGCTTTCCCGCACGCCACGTCCGTCGATGACGGCCTGGGCCTGAAGCGTTTCGCCGGTGGCGAGGGTCACTGACTGCGGTGTCACCTGCGTTAGGCGCTGGCCAGTGCGCAGGTTGTCACCGAGTGCGGCCTGGATGACCTCGGCAAAGCGCTCGGAAGTGATGCTGGCGTACCCGGAAGAGAGGCGCCGTGATCGCGCCGGGAAATGCACGTGATAACACGGCCAACGGCGCACCACCAACGGTTCGATCCATTGATGCTGGGCCGGGTTCAGGTCGCCGTCATGAAACGACCAGGTGTGATTGCCGCCGATGCTGGCTTGCTCTTCGATGCACAGCACGTTCAATTCAGGTCGCAGTTGCTTGAGTCGCCAGCCGATCAGGCCATTGGCCAGACCGCCACCGGCCAATATCAAGTCATACGTCATGGCAAGGTCTCCACGGACACGGGCCTGCCGGTGCGCACAACCGTTTCGATAATATCGGCCGCCCGTCGCGTGCCGCCCGCCTGGTCCAGTTCCGCCGCGAGGCGGTGCAAAGGTTCGAGGGGATGCTCCAGCAGTCGGGTCAACGCGTCATGAATCTTCGGCGCGCGCGCGCGTCGGCTCAGGTTCAGGCCCACGCCGGCATGGCTGACCCGCGCGGCCACGCCTGGTTGATCAAAACCAATGGGCATGACCAGCACCGGTGTGCGGGCCTTGATCGCATCCATCACCGTGTTCAGGCCGCCATGGGTGATCACCGCATCCGCCTTGTCGAGCACCCACTGTTGCGGCGCAAAATCCACCACCCAGGTTGCCCCGCTGCGCATGAGGCGCGCTTGCTGCGCAGGGTCCAGGCCCCCGCAGTGCGCGACCATTAACTGTGCGTCGAGCCGTGCGCAGGCTTTGGTGATCTGGCGGAACATGTTCATGCGTCCCCCCTGCAAGGTGCCCAGGCTGGCGAAGATAAACGGGCGCTCAGGGTCGATCGCCCAGTCGCCCGGCGCATGATGCTCGGGCGTTCGCAACGGGCCAACGGCATGAAAGGTCGCAGGCAACTGCTGGCGCGGGAGGTCGAACCCGGCAATCGTCTGGCTGATTTGCGCGTAAGGCGAAAGGCACTGATGAAGGGCATCGCGCGGTTCAATCGCCAAGTCCCGGCAGGCAACGCGAATCACGTCGCGCAGCGGCCGCATCAGCCAGTCATACACCCGCTGGCTGCCTTCGTACAGGCGTCGGCTGCGCTCATCGGTGCCATAGGCAAACGGCATAACGGCCAACGCAATCCCAGGCTCGCGGTTGACCGGCAGTGCACAGGCCACGGAAATGAACGGCACGTCCAGCGCCTCCGCCACCAGGCCACCGGCGGCTTCCATCTGGTCGCACAGCAGCGCATCGATGCGGTTCTGGGTCAGCGCCTGGGGCAATTCGCGGCACAGCATGCGGGTGGTCGCGCACAGATCGCGGATCACACCACGCAGCCGCAGAGGATTGTTTGATGTCGCGGCCCGGCGCAACACGCCGGCGAGGCTGCCCCGCGGATGGCTGGCGGCGCCCAGGGCATGAAACCCTACACGAGGGTCGGTGAGCCAGCGGCGCGCATCGGCCTGCTGAAAAAACGTCACGCGATGACCACGGTCGATCAGCGCAGAGGCCAACGCCTGGAACGCCTGGAAATGGCTATAGAACGCCGGCGCGACGACCCCGAAATGACTCATGGGCGCTGGGGCAATAAGGGGGCGGTGGACAGCAGACGCGCGCGCCGCAGTGCCGCAAGATTGGCCGAGCCGGTGCAGAAGCAGGCAATGCGCAGCTGCCTGATGACGACGTCGAAATGCTCGATGACCGCCGCCGTCGACAGGGTGGCCTCACGCAGAACGCCTGCCGCCTGGCCAATCACATCGGCGCCCAGGCAGATGGCCTTGGCCGCGTCGACGCCGTTGCGGATGCCACCGGAGGCAATCAAGGGCATGCCGGGCAATGCGCGCCTAACGTTTTGCAGGCTGGTGGCGGTGGGAATGCCCCAACCGGCGAAAGCTTCGGCTACCTGTCGATCCTGCGGCCGCACGGCGCGCGCAGCTTCGACCGCGGCCCAACTCGTACCGCCCAGCCCCGCGACGTCGATAACCTGCACACCGGCACCAGCCAGCGCCAATGCGACCTGCGCTGATATCCCGGCGCCGACCTCCTTCACCACAACAGGCACCCCGACGGTTTCGACGGTGCGCCGGATCGCCTCCAGCACCCCGCACCAGTTGCGGTCGCCTTCGGCCTGGACCGCTTCCTGCAACGGGTTGAGATGAATAATCAAGGCGTCGGCCTGCAGCGTGTCCACCGACCGGCGCGCCAGGTCGAGGCCATCGCGCTCCAGTAATTGCGCGGCGCCGATATTGCCCAGCAACGCAATGTCCGGCGCCAGACGCCGCAGCTCGCGGGTCAGGCCCTGGTCATTGCCACTCCTGAGCCCCACCCGCTGCGAGCCGACGCCCATGGCGATGCCAAGCGCCTGGGCCGCCTCGGCCAGATGGCGGTTGATGGCAGTGGAACGCTCGGCGCCCCCCGTCATGGAACTGATCAGCAAGGGCGCGCGCAACGCCCTGCCGACCAGCCCGCTGCCCAAGTCGATGGCGTCGAGGTCCAGCTCAGGCAGCGCGCAGTGTTCGAACTGCACGGTGTCGAAGCCGGTGCCCATGCCGCTTGGGCAGGCGCTTGCGTTGAGCACGATGTCCAGATGATCGTCCTTGCGTCTACTCAGATCGTTATCACTCATTACAAGCCCCACCTTGCTTGAATCATTTTGTACTCGACGCTGTCAGTTATTAAGCTAACTTATACAAATAAGTGATGACCGCATAAGTTTTTTGCCGCTAAGACTGAGGCACCTCCGATGCGCAGTCGTTCCCAACTTTTAGCGTGGCAGGTCTAAGCCACCGGTGCGGACGCCCATTCGCAACAGCAGAGGTAAATACATCGATGACCACGCAACCCGGCGCCATCCTCGATCTCGGTTTTACCGAGCGCCTTTCTCAGGTACGCGCGTCCATCGAGAAGCGCCTGGATGAGTTACTGTCCGAAAGCCGCAACGAGCGCGATCTGGTGGCGCTCGCCATGCGCGAATCCACGTTGGCGCCCGGCAAACGCATGCGCCCGATCCTGCTGATCCTTGTCGCCGACGGCCTCGGGCATAAAGGCAACTGCGCCCTGGACCTGGGCTGCGCGGTCGAGCTGATCCACGCTGCTTCGTTGGTACTCGACGACATGCCGTGCATGGATAACGCGTCACTCAGGCGCGGCCGGCCAACCGTCCATTTGAAATTCGGCGAAGATGTGGCGATTCTGACCGCAGTCGCCTTGTTGAGCCGCGCGTTCGGTGTGATTGCGTCCATCAGCGAATTGGCGCCCGCGATCAGGACCCAGCTCGTCGAGCTGGCTGCCAATGCGGTGGGCATGCAGGGGCTGGTGCGTGGACAGTTTCAGGACCTGCGTGACGGCCAGCAATTGCGCAGTCCCGAACAGATCGCCTTGACCAACAATCTCAAAACCGGGGTTTTATTCGGCGCCATCGTGGACATGGCCTGGCTGATCAGCAACAGCGACGAACGCGTACGAGCGGTCTTGCAGAACTTTGCCCTCGAGTTGGGTCAGGCTTTCCAGCTGTATGACGACCTGTGTGACAACTGCCCGGACAGCGGCAAGGACCAGGGCAAGGATGTGGGCAAGTCCACCTTCGTTTCCATCTACGGCGTGGAAAAGGTCAGGGAGCAACTGCGCACCCACCTTTCCAACGCCGAGCGCAACCTGCGTCAGGTCTTCGACGATGCCGACATGATTGCCGGCTTCATGGCGATGGTCTTCAAAAAAGCAACGATCACGCTCTGATCAGAGCTGTGGTCGCTGCGCGATGGCCTGCTTGAGCGCCACGCCGTCGGTGAACCGCTGCTCCTGCACGACCGCGCCGCCCTTGAGCGTCAGCCACTGAACCGAATCACGGTCGCCCTTGTACTCACTGGCGACCCGGCCGTCACGGTCCAGCAGGATCCGGTATTTGGCTGAACGCATCGCCGGCACGGCCACCATCTTGACCAGGGAAGGCATCTTTTCAATGTCTGCGACATAAATCATGTGGCGCGCTTCGAGATAGCCGGCGGGTGAGTCTTCGATGGCCGCGTTCACCAGTTTCGCCGCCGCCATGCTACGGGCCACCAGCAGCACCTGGGCATCGTCGTCGAGGGTATAGGCTTTGTCGTTCTGGTCGAGCAACGTCCACTTTTTGACCGGCACAATCGCGTCGTCCGCCAACGCGCTGAAGCACTGAAGCAATAGGGCCACGAGAACAAGACGTCGCATCATGGAAAACCTCGTTAACGAAAGGGATCCCTATACTAAGTCAGTGTTGCTCAATTCGTCTGGTCATTATCGCGATGGGCGTTGCGGCCTTTGTGCGAATGCTCTGGCCGAACGCGGCGTTCTTTCATGCAACGCCGCAGCAGACGCTCACGGGGCCCCTCGGGTCTGAAGGCAGACGAAAGCCACAGAATCAGCACATGCGCCAACTTGAGGGGCGAGCGCCACAGCCTTCCCATTAACCCTGAACTTTTATTGTCATGCATGGATCACCCGAACCGCTCCCACGGCGTAAAGAAGAACGCTTGATGGTTCGAGGGTCTGCACAGGCAGGCGTTCCAAAAAAGTGGGTAGGTGATTGAACGGATCATTCGGGTCGATCAACGACCAATGAATAATTGTCGGGCCGCTCGCCCACCTTGCACATTTATCGCAGCAGGCCTGACAGCAAGACACGAAAGCTGGCGATTGCTTGCGTCGATGCCCGATGCGGATCAGCCGCACCCGCGATCCACAGAGAAGCATTCAAGGCTGCGCCATTGACGAGATAGGCAGTCGCCTGTGCATCCACCGGTTTGATAACGTTCTGATCGATCAACAGTTCAATGCTGTGCATCGTGCTGGCCAGGCAAGCGCTTTGGCTGGCAGCCCGCGCCGGGTCTCCCAGAACTGCAGGGCCATCAAGCAGGACAATACGTTGAATTTCCGGCTCAAGCGCCAGCTTGATCCACTCGACACTCTCCTCAACGAAGCCTTCCCAGGGCGTATTGGCCTGTTCTGCGACCGCACGCAGGCGCGCGGATGACTCCTCGTCTATCTGGGCAATCACGGCTTCGAGCAGGCCTTTCTTGCCGCCAAAGTGGTGATACAGCGCGCCGCGTGTCAGCTCGGCATCCGCCGTCAGATCCTCCATGGCGGTGTCGGCGTAGCCCTTTTCTGCAAACGCTTTCCGACCCGCAGCGATCAGTTTGCTGCGTGTTGTCGCAATCATGTCTGCACGTTTTTGTCGCGCCATCGAGCTCTCCTTGTAAATCACTAATGCATTGACATGCATTGCGTATGTTAATACATTAATCGCATACACTGTGTATGTGAGTGTAGAAAGCGCTGCCTACCGGTCAATTGATCAACCCTGAGCAAGAGAGTATGTAATGACAAAACCATCGAATCAGCAGGTCGTGCTGGCGGCACGTCCAAATGGGGATTTGCAGCCCTCCGACTTTCGCCTTGAGGAAGTAGCAGTACCGATACCTGGCGAGCGCGAAGTGCTGCTGGAAACCATTTACCTTTCAATCGACCCTTACATGCGCTGGTGGATGAGGGCTGAAATATCCTATAACGATCCTATCGAAATCGATCAGGTCATCGTCGGCGCGACGGTGTCCCGCGTGAGGGAGTCCCGCCACCCTGATTGGCAAGTCGGTGCTTGGGCATTGGCTTTTTCCGGGTGGAAACGCTTCGCCCTTTCAGACGGCAGCGACCTGCGTCGGCTTGATCCAGAATTGGCACCGCCTTCCACTGCACTGGGCGTACTTGGAATGACCGGTTTCACGGCCTATGCGGGCTTGCGCAACATTGGCAAGCCCAAGCCCGGCGAAACCGTAGTGGTTGCGGCTGCGAGCGGTGCGGTCGGCTCTATGGTCGGACAAATCGCCCGTCTGCGTGGTGCTCGAGCGGTAGGCATCACAACCGGCGCGCAGAAACTCGCCTACGTGAAGGACGACCTGCAGTTCGACGCAGTGGCCGATTACAACGCGCCAGACTTTGCCGAACAACTGGCCAAAGCCTGCCCGGACGGGATTGATGTTTATTTTGAAAGTGTGGGCGGAAAAATCTGGGATGCCGTGCTGCCGCTGTTGAATACTTATGCTCGCGTGCCTGTCTGTGGGGTTATTTCTCAATACGAGAAACCGTCCGGTTCACAGGAAAACACTGATCGTCTGTCCAACACGATGGCGCAGATTATGGGCAAGAGCCTGACCCTGCGCGGTTTCATCCAGACGGAATATGCTGAAGCGCAACTCGCTGACTTTCTTGAGGAGGCGAGCCAGTGGATGGTCGACGGCAAATTGGGGTATCGCGAGCAGATTACCCGTGGGTTGCATACCGCGCCGCTAGCCTTGATCGACCAACTCAAGGGACGTAATTTTGGCAAGACGATTGTCCAGGTGAGCGAGGTGTAACCCCGTGTCGACCGACACATAGCTATTCACCTGAAACAAAGGGGGGCGGGATTGGGGTCATGCTGACCACGGCAATTGTCCCAACCCCTGCCAAGGTGGGCACTCTACGGTCTCGGTATTGCGGGCACATCCATATTGATCTTGCGCCAGAAGGCTTCAGCGAAGCTGTAAACCGAGAACGCAATCAGCCCTAATGCCATCACCATCAAAATCAACCAACCGGCTGGTAGATTTTGGAGCGCGTCCAGTGCTTCCTTCATACCAGGTGGATCCATGGCTTGATAAGTGGAACCGCTGATTGCCAGCAGCACCGCAATCTCTAGAAACACGACCCCACGGGCAACTAGGCCGAATCGAGACACAGGACGGACATACTGCATGACGTCTTCATCGGCCTCAAAATATTTTTCGAACGACGCCTTTCCTCCCTTGATGATGTGAGCAATACCTACGCCAAGCGGAACGAGTGCGATCAGGTACACCATCAAATTTGAATGATCCCAAGACAAAACATGCGCCAGCCAGTCTTTGGCCTGCCCGCTGGATTTACCCGAACTTCCAATCCCGCTAATGAGCAGGCTCAATGCAAAAAGCGCTAAAGCGCCGTTGACCATACCTCCCGCCAACAGACCTGTGCGAATCACCAGGCCTTTGAGTTCTTTGCCGTGATGATCGACATCACGCGTAGCTTGCAGGACGCGCCAAGCCGAAAATGCGAGCAGACCCGCCACCACAAGCCCAACTAAAAAATAGCCAAATGGTTGGTTTAGCAGTGCTTCCAGGCTCTTGTGGCTGTCTTTCGGTTTTGTCGAATCATGTGCTGCCAGCAGTGCGAAGATACCGATGATCAGATAAAGCACTCCCCGAGCGGCGTAGCCTCCCCGAGCAAGTACCACTAGGCTATTTTGCGCGGACATTCGATGTATTCCCGAGTTCTGATAAAGGAGCAGACCCCTCTCGCTGGGTTGGGTTCTATTTTCAAGTCGAAGACTGTGATTTGTGATCCAAAACGCCTACGGCAGTCGAATCTGCCTTGCCCTGGCAGCGAGACGATTAGAATGGCGGTCTGCCTCCTATTTTCGCTCCCAGGGCAACCTGGGTATCAGCAGGCGCTACTCTCAAAGAGGATCAACTGTAAGGTATTTACCACCCTGATGCTCGATGCTCCCGGTCCGACGTCACTGATGGCAGGGCGATGCGCCCTCCCATGCTGCGTTGCCCACTATCGAAGCGAAAGATCAATCAACTCAACTTGGTACCCGTACCGGGCAGCAATCCGCTTAATAAACACTGCGCCAATCGAAAGTCCAAATATCAAAGCCGCAGTGCAAAGCAGCACAGTATCCCCAATATTGCTAAGCCCAGGGCCGGCACGAAGGGTTCTTTCTATCCAAGGAAAACCTCCGAATTTTTCCGAGAATACGTAAGCCGTTGCGAGCAAGCCCAGTGCCGCCGTCTTATCCCCAAAAAACCACGTCACACGCGCCTCAATGCGCTTGATCTTCAGCTCAAGCCACATTTTAGCTTCGGTGAGCGCATCGATGCCGTGCCGCCGCAAACGGTTTGCAATGCTTTGCTCATGAATGATGTCGCCCCGCAGGTTTTCGTATGTCACCTTCTCCCATCGGAAGAGCACCCACGCTGAAGCAAAAATCGGAGCCACGAACGACAGCAGCGCTAGTGACATAGACAACGCTATCGCCACCAGAGCAGCAAACTGGACCCCATCCGACAACGCTTTGGTTGAATCCATGAAATAGCCCAGCAACGCCGGCGGAGCCAAGAACGCCGCTGCTAAAATCAGGCTCCACTTGGAAAGCAACTCTGCTTTTTTCTCTGCGCCCGTACGCCGCTCTGATGCTCTTCGAGGCTTACAGGTGCTGAGCTCTTTTAAAACGGCGAGCGTCTTTACCAATTTCGCTGAAGGCTTATCTTCAGCTTCCTTATTTTTCATTATGGAATTCCTGTAGATGAGGCTGTGCGCTTTGATCACCCCAGAAAAATCCAAGGCAAAAAAAAGCCTGCATCTCTGCAGGCTTTCTCTATCTGGCTCCACGACCTGGACTCGAACCAGGGACCCAGTGATTAACAGTCACTTGCTCTACCAACTGAGCTATCGCGGAATGCGCCGTATGTTACTGATTGAAAAGGAGAAGTCAAGCCTTCTCTGGCCCTGGCCGCGACTAAACCGCAGGGTCGGTTGAAACCGCGTGCTCCTTGGCCAGCTCCAGCCAGGCCAAGGCCGCCGGCGGCAGGTGGGCACTGGCGCGCCAGGCAAGGGCGATGTGCCAGTCGGTGTGGGGTTCGTCCAAGGTGATCAGCGCGATGCCAGCGTGTTGATGCTTGTGCGCCAGCATGCGCGGCAGGAATGCCACGCCCAGGCCGGCGGCGACTAGGTCGACGATAAAGTCGATCTGCCCGCTGCGCGCGGTGACTCTGGGCGTGACGCCTTTGCGCTCGCAGGCGGCGAGGATCTTGGCGTTCAGGGCGAAGCCGGCTTCAAACAGAATGAAGGCTGAATCCGCCAGGTCGGTGAAGTCGATGCGGCCGCGCCCGGCCAGGGGATGATCGATGGGCAGCACGGCCATCAGCGGTTCATTGCGCACGGGTTGGTAGTCGAAGTCTTCGTCTATCGGCAGCAGGAGCGCCGCCAGGTCGACCTCCCCCGCTTCCAGGCACTCGCGCAGTTTTTTGCTGCCGTATTCGGTGAGCTCGATGTCGATGTCGGGGTAGCGACTGCGATAGGTCGCGAACATCGTCGCAAACAGCACGCCGCAGCCCACCGGCGGCAGGCCGATGCGCAGCACGCCGCGCTTGAGACCGCGCAAGTCGTTGATCTCGGCTACCAGGTCGTTATGTTCGGCGAGCAACACCAGGGCGCGACGGTAGGCGATCTCGCCGGCGGCGGTGAGTTCGTTGCGGTGGCCAAGGCGATTGAGCAACGGCGTGCCCAGTTCGTCTTCGAGGGTCTTGACCGCCTTGCTCACCGTGGACTGAGTCAGGGCGACCACCTCGGCGGCCTGGGAGAAGCCGCCCTGGCGCACCACTTCGACAAAAGCGCGTAAAGTTCTCAGGTTCATCAGTATTCCTTTGACGACTAGCTTGCAGCGATAAAAGTTGTTTTTATCATGCCATGTTTTTACCTATGCTGATCCGCCTTGCCTTGTGGAGACCTTTTTCATGATCATCTCGTCCGCCTCCGACTACCGCGCAGCAGCCAAGCGCAAGCTGCCGCGCTTTCTGTTCGACTACATCGATGGCGGGGCCTACGCCGAACACACGCTGCGTGCGAACAGTTCGGACCTGGCCGAGATCAGTCTGCGCCAGCGCGTCCTGCGCAATGTGGACAGCCTGAGCCTCAAGACGACGGTGTTCGGCCAGGCGCTGGACATGCCGGTGATCCTCAGCCCGGTGGGCCTGACCGGCATGTATGCGCGGCGCGGCGAAGTGCAGGCGGCGAAAGCGGCCGCGAACAAAGGCATCCCGTTCTGCTTGTCGACGGTGTCGGTGTGCCCAATCGAGGAAGTGGCTTCACAAAGCCCGCAAGCCATCTGGTTCCAGCTCTACGTGCTCAAAGACCGCGGCTTCATGCGCAACGCGCTGGAGCGAGCCCAGGCGGCGGGCGTGACAACGCTGGTATTTACGGTGGATATGCCCACGCCCGGCGCGCGCTACCGCGATGCTCACTCGGGCATGTCCGGCCCGTTCGCGGCACAGCGGCGCATTTTGCAGGCCGTCACCAAGCCACAATGGGCGTTCGATGTTGGGTTGATGGGTCGTCCGCACGACCTCGGCAATATTTCCAGATACCTCGGCAAACCCACCCACCTGGAAGACTACATCGGCTGGCTGGCCAACAACTTCGACCCGTCGATCAGTTGGAAAGACCTGGAGTGGATTCGCGAATTCTGGAAAGGCCCGATGATCATCAAAGGCATCCTCGACCCTCAGGACGCCAAGGATGCGGTGAGTTTCGGCGCCGACGGCATCGTGGTTTCCAACCACGGTGGCCGCCAGTTGGACGGCGTGCTGTCCACCGCCAGGGCGCTGCCACCGATTGCCGACGCGGTGGGCGATGACCTCACGGTGCTGGTGGACTCCGGCATCCGCTCCGGACTGGACGTGGTACGCATGCTCGCCCTGGGCGCCAAGGCGTGCCTGCTGGGCCGCGCCACCGCCTACGCACTGGCCGCCGATGGCCAGCACGGCGTGGAAAACTTGCTGGACATCTTTGCCAAGGAAATGCGCGTGGCCATGACCCTGACCGGCGTCACCTCCATCGCACAGATCGACCGCTCCACCCTGGTCTGACGCCACTCCATTCTGTGGCGTGAATCCCGGCGTTGTTTATTCGCGAGACAATTAAATCCGCGAAAAACCCCAGCGCCGGTCCTTACTTGCCAAATAACTGGCGTCATAGTTCGGTGAACGTTTTCGCCCGATAAAAACAGTTGATTGATTTATAAGGTTTTTATTTATTTAAAACATTTGGCATGAATATCGCTCTAACCCTTTTCAAGCAGGTCAAGCGATGACAAGACGTGCGGCGGTGCCCAGGGGTGATAACCCTTTGCAAAGCGGTCTAGACTGTAACCAATGTTTTACGGAACTGACGGAACAGTAAGACGCTTGGCACTCGCCACTCTCATCGAGCCTGTAAGACAGCTAAGTGCTTAGAGGCCGATCGCTTATGAAAACACCTACCCAGACCAACGCAATTGACTTTGACAGTGCCAAATTGCAACGCCTGGGATTTGGTCAGCCATCCCTTCTGCCGCGCCGACCCACGACGGTCACTCAATTGCGCCAGCAACTGGGCCTGCAGCTGCAAACCAGCCTGGAGCCGGAGCGCATCCTCGCGGTGTTCTTTCGTGAGATCCAACGCCTGGTGCCCCTGGACGCCCTGCAATACCGCCACCAGGCCAGCGACCTGCGCCTGGAATTGGGCCACCGCGGTCATCACTCGATGAGCTACAGCCTGAGCCATGAAGGCGAGCACCTGGGCGAGTTGATCTTTCGTCGCAACCAGCGCCTGTCGGAAGAAGAACTCGGCCAGCTCGAATCCCTGCTGGCCACCCTGCTCTACCCGATGCGCAACGCCTTGCTCTACCGCGCCGCCACCCGCAGTGCCCTGCGTGACCCGTTGACCCAGACCGGCAACCGCATTGCCATGGACCAGACCCTGCAACGGGAAATCGACATGGCGCGCCGGCACCTGAACCCGCTGTCCTTGCTGATGCTGGACATCGACCACTTCAAGACCATCAACGACACCCACGGCCACGCCGCCGGCGACAGCGTACTGCGCGCCGTTGCCGCAGCGATCAAGGGCCAGTTGCGCAACGTGGACATGGTGTTTCGGTTTGGCGGGGAAGAGTTTCTGGTCTTGCTGTCCAACACCGGCCGGGACGCGGCGGCGATGATCGGTGAACGCCTGCGCCAGGCGACACAGGCCCAGGATTATTGGGCAGATGGAACGCGGGTCGAATTGACGGTGAGCCTGGGCTGTTCGACCCTGCTGGCCGCTGAGTCCGCCGAAAGCCTGCTGCGCCGCGCCGACAGCGCCTTGTACGTGGCCAAGCGCGCAGGCCGCAACCGCTTGGCGATGGCGGGGTAGAAACCCCCGCCATCGCCTCGCGTCACGCTTCGCTGGCGACCCGCGCCTGGCGCTCACGCACCACCACCGGCGCCTTGTCTTTCTCCAGGCGCATGCAGCTTTCCAGGAACAGGTACATGTAGTCGTAGCTCTTGCACACGGCTTGGCGCAGTTCTACCTGCAATGCCTGGGTCGGGTTCATCCCCGCCAGGGTGCAGATGATTTCCAGCGCTTCCCATGGGTGGGCGTCATCGTATTGGGCATGCATCTTCAGCCACTTCATTGCACGCTTGCGTTCTTCCTCTGGGAAAGCCTGCGCGTAGACGCCGGTGGAACACACCACGGCGGACCATTCACCCGTGGCCCCTTCGATTGCATAGTTGGTCGCGGCAATGGCCACGATCAGCGAATCGGCGGAGCTTGTGTGCCAGCACCAATGGCTCAGTGCGTGCAGTTCCGGCGGCACGTCCTGGGCCTGCAACTCTTCCAGGCTCACACCGTGGGCACGGGCCCAATGCACCCAATAGTCGGCGTGGTTGAGTTCCACGCGGATATTGCGCATCAGCCAGCGGCGCGCCATGTCTTCACCGGGATGGCGGGCGAATTTGGTCTTGGTGAGGTTCTGTGCCATGTACAAGGCAAACTGTTCCACCACAGGCCAGCCGCCGATCAGGTAGTGGCGCATGGTCTTGGCGCTGAGCGTGTTATCACGCATGTGCTGGTAGAGTTCGTGTTCAACAACGCGACGCTTGCTCTCGCTACAGTCCAGGATCAATTGCTGAGCCCAGGCGGGGTAACTCGAGGCTTCCATAAGCGGGCCGGTTCTGTTGAATGTGTCGATCACTGTTAAGGCTCCTTTTTAAGTGTGATTGTACAGACCAGCAAATGTTTCAGCGGAACGTGCCGGGCGCCTTGAATAACAGAGGCTGCGGCCGCACAGGTCGACACTGCAAACTATCAAAGGTAAACAATTGCGGTCGTTCGATCAGGTAGCCCTGAGCGTAGTCCACACCGATTTCGAGCAAGGCCTGTTCGATCTGCGGTGTCTCGACAAATTCTGCAATTGTGCGCTTACCCATGACGTGGCCGATGTGGTTGATCACTTCGACCATCGCGCGGTTAATCGGGTCGTCCAGCATATCCTTTACGAAACTTCCATCGATCTTCAGGAAGTCTACAGGTAAATGTTTGAGATAGGCGAATGAGGACATTCCGGCACAAAAGTCATCCAGGGAAAAATGGCAGCCTAAAGCCTTGAGTTCATTGATAAAGCGAATCGCACTGCCCAGGTTGGCGATCGCGCTGGTTTCGGTGATTTCAAAACAGATCATGCCCGGCGGAATATTGTAGGTCTGGAACTTCTCGTGCAGAAACTCGAGGAAGTCGTCATCGCCAATGGTGATGCCTGACAAATTGATCGCACACATGGCCATCGGTCGGCCCGGCCGCTCCTGCAGGCAACGGGCGATGATCTGGAACACATTCTCCACCACCCAACGGTCCAGGGACGTCATCAAGCCGTAGCGCTCGGCGGCCGGGATAAAGCTGTCGGGCAGGATAATGCGGCCCGCCTCATCATGCAGGCGCAGCAGGATCTCGATATGCCCATTACCTCCATCGACCTGCCCCAGGGGGGAGATTTCCTGGGCGTACAGGCAGAACCGGTTCTCTTCCAGGGCCATGTGCAAACGTTGCACCCAGGCCATTTCGCCAAAGCGCACGGACAGTTCCGAGTCGTCGGCGTGATACACCTGCACACGGTTGCGGCCTTTTTCCTTGGCCATGTAGCACGCCATGTCGGCGGCGCGCAGGGAAGTTTCCAAGGTGGTCGGGGTCTGACCCAGGTGCACCAGGCCGATGCTGACGGTGGTCATGAAAGGCCGGCCCTTCCACACAAAGTGCAGGCTTTGCACGGTGTGGCGCAAGCTCTCAGCGACCTTTTCTGCCACCGCGGCCGGACAATTCTCCAGCAAGATGCCGAACTCATCGCCCCCCAGCCGCGCCAGGGTGTCGCCTTCACGCAGATCCGACTGCAGCAACGCGCATATATGTCGCAACAGTTCATCGCCCGCCGCGTGGCCGCAGGTATCGTTGACCAGTTTGAACTGGTCCAGGTCGAGGAACATCAATGCATGCCGCCCGCCCTGCTGCTGCGCGGCGGGATGCAGTACCTGTTCCAGGCGGAATTCGAACTCGCGGCGGTTGGCCAGGCCGGTCAGGGCGTCGTGAGTCGCCTGCCAGGACAAGTTGGCGATGTACTGCCGCTCCTGGGTCATGTCATGCAACACCAGCACCGCCCCCGTGACCTTGCCGGCGCTGCGGATCGGCGCGCCCACCAGTGTCACCGAGACTGTGCTGCCATCCAGGCGCTGAATGGTTTTTGAGTGTTCGCTGCCGCCACTGAGCCGGCCCTTGACGATATGGTCGATCAGGGTAAACCCGTCGGGCTGGGCATTATCATCCAGCAGGTTGAACAATGCGGCCAGCGGCAGCCCTTGGGCCTGGGCCGACTTCCAGTGGGTCAGCGCCTCGGCCGCCGGGTTCATATAGGCGATGGCGCCGTCGACGTCGGTGGTGATCACCCCGTCGCCAATCGACTCCAGGGTGATCTGCGCGCGTTCTTTTTCCTGTTGCAGGGCGTCGGCAAAGGCGTGGCGCTGGGCCAGCAGCTTATGCGTGCGCAACAGCGCCAGCACGATCAGGCCAAGGGCTGTGGCCAGGTTGGTGGTCAGCAGCAACCGCAGGATCATCCGCGAGCCTTCGCCCAGGGCATCGCTGAAGGCCTTGGCAGCCGGCGTTACGCCTTCATTGATCGCAATGATATGCGCCTTCCACTGCCGCACATCGTTGGCGCTGACCTGGTCGCGGCGGATCGCGCCGTGCATCTCGCGGGCCAGTTCATCGAGTTGTACCAGGTAGCCGTCACCCACGGTCCACAGCTCGATGGCCTTTTCCAGGTAGCTGAAATGGCGAAAATTGAGGTACAGCCAGATCAGGCTGGAGACGTCATCCGGGTGGTTGCCGCCCTTGAGAATGCCCAGGCGAGCCGCCGCAAGATCCGGTGTGGGACGATCCAGGGCGATGCGCAGCTCATGGCCGCCCTGAGGCACGGCGATAGCCTGAAGGTATTTGAGGTAGGTCGCTTCATCGCGATTATCGGCATAAAGCGTGAGGTAATAGATGGCGTCTTTCTGGCCTTTGGACCACAGGCTCTCGCCGGCCACATAGCCACGTACCGCTGAGAGCATGAAGAGACTGACACAGCCCAACAATGCCTGGAACAGTACCACTGCGATGAAAGGCCATACGATGCCCAACAGCCTTGGCGTTCCGAAAGTCCGCTTTTGCTTCATGAAGTCCCTTACACATGCACTGCTGGATACGCACGCGAAAATCCGCTTCCGATAGCTGAGCCTAGGCTAAATTAACGTACTTGTTGCAAGTGCCCGTAGAGCTTGGCGTACAAGCCGCCATCGGCAATCAATTGCTGATGATCGCCGTCCTCGGCAATGTGACCACCGTCGAACACTAATACTCGATCGGCCTGCTTAACCGCCGACAGGCGGTGGGCGATGATCAGTGTAGTACGCCCGCTGAGGAAGCGCGCGAGTGCCTGATGCAGGTTGTACTCGGTGGCGGCATCGAGGGCGGAGGTCGCTTCGTCGAGGATGACCACTTTCGGTTCGGCCAGCACCATGCGCGCAATCGCCAGGCGTTGACGCTGCCCACCGGAAAACCGAACCCCGGAGCGCCCCACCACACTGTCCAGGCCCATCGGCAATGCCTTGACGGTAGCATCGAGCTGGGCAATCTCCAGTGCCTGCCAGCAGGCCTGGTCACTGCGCTCGCGGCCCATGGTCAGGTTGGCGCGCACGGTATCGTTGAACAGCGCAGGGTGTTGCAGCACCACGGCGACGTTCTCGCGGATGGTCTCCAGGCCGATCGCCTGCTGGGTGGCACCGCCAAACCGGATACTGCCGGCTTGCGGCGTATAGAGCCCGAGCAACAGTTGCACCAGCGTGCTTTTGCCGCCGCCGCTGGCGCCGACGATCGCCACCTTCTCACCGGGTGCGATGGCCAGGTTCAACTGGTTCAGTACCAGGTCTTCGCCATAACCGAAATTGAGCCCGCGCACTTCGATGCCGACAGTCTCATGCCCGGTAAACGGGTCTTCACCGCCGGCGTACTGCGGTTCGTCGGCGCGGGCCAGCAGTTCGTTGATCCGCGTCAGCGCTCCACCCGCCGCGTAATAGGCGTATTGCAGGTTCAACAGTTGCTCCACCGGGCCGATCATGAACCACAGGTAGCTGAACACCGCGAGCATCTGGCCGATGGACAGGTCGGAAAACAGCACCGTGAGCATTGCCGCTGCACGAAAGATGTCAATACCAAACTGGAACAGCAGGCCACTGGCGCGGCTGGACGCGTCGGTTTTCCACTGGGAATGGATGGCGAAATCACGCACTTCCTGGGCGCGTTGGCCCAGGCGCCCGAGGAAAAACCCCTGGCGGTTGCCGGCGCGCACTTCCTGAATGGCATCCAGGGTTTCGGTCAGGGCCTGGGTGAAGCGCGAGGTGCTGTCGTTTTCCAGCTTCTTCAAGTGTTTGACGCGCTTGCCCAACTGCACCGTGGCATAGATCACCAGCGGGTTGAACAGCAGGATCAGCAAGGCCAGTTGCCAATGCATCCACACCAGGATCGCTGAGGTGCCCACCAGCGTGAGCATGGCCACCAGGAAGCGACTGAGGGTTTCGCCGACGAATTTGTCCAGGGTGTCCAGGTCAGTCACCAGGTGCGTGGTCACTATGCCGCTGCCCAGGCTTTCGTATTCGCCCAGAGAAATGCGCTTGAGCCGCTCGATCAGGCGCACGCGGATGCGGTATACGATGTCCTTGGCCAACCGCGCAAACAGCCGCGCCTGCACCACGTTGAACACCAACGCGCCGCAACGCAGGCACAGGGTTACCAGCAACATCAGGCCGATGTAACCGGCTGCCTTCTGCCAGCCCAGCGGCAGCGCATGGTTCATCACCTTGAGCGCCGCATCGCCATGGCCCAGCAGCACTTCATCCACCAGCAACGGCAGAAGCAGAGGGATGGGCACGCTGCACAGGGTCGCCAGCACGGCGACGCCATTGGCGATCCACAGGGATTTTTTGTGACGCAGGGCCAGGCGGCGAATTTCCGCCCAGGTCAGTCGGTCGGTGCGCTTGGGCTGGTCATGCACAGGTGGCTCGCTCCAGCCATCGGCCCAGCAAAGGCGACAGCTCGGACAGCGGCTGGTAACCATTGGTCAGCAAGGCCAACTGGCCATTGCGCTCGGCCAGCAGCGTCGGGAAACCGGCGATACCCAAATCCTGCACCCAGGTGAAATCCGCAGCGGTGGCGGCATGCTGCTCGGCGCGGTCGAAGGCACCGGCAAATTCGATACGCGGGATACCCGCCTGCTCGGCCAGCTCCACCAGCACACTGGCGAGGGTCACATCGCGGCCCTCGACGTAAAACGCGCGCTGGATCAGCCCCAGCAGTGTCCATGCACAATCCGGCGCCAGGCTGCGTGCCGTGACGATGGCGCGGCACGCCGGCTCCGTGTCGTACACAAAGCCCTCCGGCAATGCGCCTTCGCGCGTGAACGGCTGGCCGGTCGCATCAGTGACCGCCTGCCAGTGCTCCAGGATGTAGCGCCGAGTCGTCGGTTCCAGCGCCGCACCGCTGCCGGTGCGCAAACCGCCCACCACCAGGTGCAGTGGCACCCCGGCCGCCTGGGCCTGCTCCACCAACGCGGCGGCCACCGGGGCGAAACCCCAGCACCAGGAACACATCGGGTCCATCACATAGAGCAGGCGCGCGGACATGGCTCAGGCCTCGGAAGGGGTTTGCTTATAGTTGAAGCCGATCGGGTGCGGCATGTTGCGGGCCTTGGCCAGCTCGATCTGCTTTTGCCGGTCAATCGCACTGCGCCGGGTTTTCTCCGGCAGCTTATCCCAGCAATGCGGGCAGCTGATGCCCGCCACATAGTGCTCGGACGCGCGGTCTTCCACGCTGACCGGTGTGCGGCAGGCATGACATTGATCGTAGTCGCCTTCGCTCAAGTCGTGGCGCACCGTCACGCGGTTGTCGAACACAAAGCAGTCGCCCTGCCATTTGGTTTCTTCCTGCGGCACCTCTTCAAGGTACTTCAGGATGCCGCCCTTGAGGTGGTAGACCTCGTCGAAGCCTTCGCTGAGCATGTAGCTGGAGGCCTTCTCGCAGCGGATGCCGCCGGTGCAGAACATCGCGACTTTCTTGTGCCTGGCCGGGTCGAAGTTGGCTTTGATGTAGTCGGGAAATTCGCGAAAACTGGTGGTCTTCGGGTCGATCGCGCCCTCAAAGGTGCCGATGGACACTTCGTAGTCGTTGCGGGTGTCGATCAACAGCACTTCCGGGTCGCTGATCAGCGCGTTCCAGTCCTTGGGTTCGACGTAGGTGCCGACCTTTTTGCTCGGGTCCACGCCTTCGACGCCCAGGGTCACGATCTCTTTCTTGAGCTTGACCTTGGTGCGGTAGAACGGCTGGTCGTCGCAGTAGGATTCCTTGTGGTCGATGTCGACCATGCGCGGGTCTTTCTTCAGCCAGGCCATCAGGCCATCAATGCCCTCACGGCTGCCGGAAACGGTGCCGTTGATGCCTTCTTCGGCGATCAGCAAGGTGCCTTTGATCCCGTTGTCGACCATCGCCTGCAGCAGTGGCTCGCGCAGGGCGACGTAATCTTCGAGGGTGACGAACTTATACAGTGCCGCCACCACAATCGGTTGAGTCATGGGTGTTCTCTCCAGGTGGCTACCCTCGTAAAGGGTGAACCGGATGCAAAAAAAACGCGCCGTCTGAGCGGCGCGTTGCGGATTCTAACAAATGCCCGGTGTCAGAGACACCCGTGCCTTGAGTCAGTGCCCGCCGGCGCAGGTCGGCGAGGCCGGGGCTGCGTCGATTTTCGCCCATTCATCAGGCGTGTAGGTATGCAGCGCGAGCGCGTGGAACTCGCCCATCAGGTCACCCAGGGTGGCGTAGACCTTCTGGTGGCGCTTGACGCGGTTGAGCCCCTCGAACTGCGGGCTGACCAGCACGGCCTTGAAATGGGTTTGTAACCCACGGCTGTGCATATGGCTTTCGTCCAGCACGCTCAAGTGGCCGGAGCCCAGGGCGGCAAGCGCCGTTTCGATACGCTGTTGCATGGTCATTGCTGCTTACTTCTTCTTGGCCGGTGCGGCGGCTTTAGGTGACAGCTCGTTGGTCATGTCTTCCAACAGCTTGTTCACCACCGGCACGGCGCTTTCCAGCTTGGCCTGGGTCATCTGGGCCGATTGCTGGGTCAGTTGCGGCATTTTTTCCAGGACTTTCTTGCCCAGTGGCGACTGGTAGAAGGCAACCAGGTCCTTGAGTTCCGATTCGCTGAAGTTGGTGGTGTAGAGCTTGACCATGTCCGGCTTCAGCTTCGGCCAGCCGATGGCCTGGTCCAGGGCGGCGTTGGCCTTGGCCTGGTAGCTGTCCAGCACGGACTGCTTGGCGGCAGGCGCCTTGGTCTGTTCGAAACGCTGGGCGAACATTTGCTGCACTTGCATGTACACCGGGGTACCCAGCTTGTCGGCATGGGCCAGGGTGAGGAAGGCTTCGGCACTGGCGTTGTGGCTGGCGGTATCGGCAAAAACCTGGCCGCTGGCGCAAACCAGAGCAACCGCGGTACAGATGGCACGAAGACGAATCATCGAGTTTCCTTTCTAGCAGGCGAGGTAAGACCCCAAGGGCGCCCATTCTGCGCCTAAAAAACGCCACGGCTCAACCCCATCCCTTGTCGGCCCCGCTTTTGTGGCGGATGAATCCGATGAAAAGTCTTTTTTGGAACCCGCTGGGTCGATCAGGGCCTAAACTGCGCAAACCGACCTGAAGGAGTGTGCCCGATGAGCCGTATCGAAACCGACAGCCTGGGAGAAGTCCACGTCCCGGATGATGCTTACTGGGGCGCCCAGACCCAACGTTCGCTGGTGAATTTTGCCATCGGCGAGCAGCGCATGCCGCTGCCGGTGCTGCACGCGCTGGCCCTGATCAAGAAGGCTGCGGCACGGGTCAACGACCGCAATGGCGACCTGCCCGCCGACATCGCCCGCCTGATCGAACAGGCCGCCGACGAAGTGCTGGCCGGCCAACATGACGACCAGTTCCCGCTGGTGGTGTGGCAGACCGGCAGTGGCACCCAGAGCAACATGAACGCCAACGAAGTGATCGCCGGCCGCGCCAACGAGCTGGCCGGTAACCCGCGCGGCGGCAAGAGCCCGGTGCACCCCAACGATCACGTCAACCGTTCCCAGAGTTCCAATGACTGCTTCCCCACCGCCATGAGCATCGCCGCCGTGCAGGCGGTGCATGAGCGCCTGTTGCCGGCGATCGCGACACTGTCCGGTGGCCTGGCCGAACTGGCGGCGCGGCATATGAACCTGGTGAAAACCGGCCGCACCCATATGATGGACGCCACGCCGATTACCTTCGGCCAGGAACTCTCGGCGTTTATCGCCCAGCTCGATTACGCCGAACGTGCGATCCGCAGCGCGCTGCCCGCGGTGTGCGAGCTGGCCCAGGGCGGCACCGCCGTCGGCACCGGGCTCAACGCACCGCAGGGGTTTGGCGAAGCGATCGCCTCGGAGCTGGCGGCGCTGTCAGGCTTGCCGTTCGTCACGGCCCCGAACAAGTTCGCCGCCCTCTCCGGCCACGAGCCGCTGGTCACCCTTCACGGCGCGCTGAAAACCCTGGCCGTGGCCCTGATGAAAATCGCCAACGACCTGCGCCTGCTGGGCTCGGGCCCGCGCACCGGGTTGGCCGAGGTTAAATTGCCGGCCAACGAACCGGGCAGTTCGATCATGCCGGGCAAGGTCAACCCTACCCAGTGCGAAGCGCTGTCGATGCTGGCCTGCCAGGTGCTGGGCAATGACGTGACCATCGGCATGGCCGCCAGCCAAGGGCACTTGCAGTTGAACGTGTACAAGCCGGTGATCATCCACAACCTGCTGGAATCGATTCGTTTGCTGGCCGACGGCTGCAACAACTTTCAGGAGCATTGCGTTGCCGGCCTGGAGCCTGACGCCGAGCAAATGGCCGCACACCTGGAACGGGGCCTGATGCTGGTGACGGCGCTCAACCCGCATATCGGTTATGACAAGTCCGCCGAGATCGCCAAGAAAGCCTACGCCGAAGGCCTCACGCTGCGCGAAGCCGCCTTGCAACTGGGCTACCTGACTGACGCAGAGTTCGACCAGTGGGTTCGCCCGCAAGACATGCTCGGCGCCTAGGACGCCAAGCGTAGACGCCGAGCCTTGAGCCCGGCGAGCAACGACGGCGCCAACGCGACCATCGCCGACCCCAGCACCACGATCAGCGCCCCGAAATACCCCAGGGCGTTGATCTCTTCGGCGTGCACATAGGCGGGCCACAGCCACGCCGCCAAGGCCACCGCGACAAACGTCACCAGAGGCGTAAGCGCCAACGTCGCACTGACACGTGAGGCTTCCCAGTGGGCGAGCGCTTCGGCGAAGGCGCCATAAGCCACCAGGGTATTCATGCAGCACGCCAACAGCAGCCAGCCCTGCAACGGGCTCAGATCCAACGCCTCCAGGGGGTGGGCCCAGGGCGTGAGTAATACGGCGCAGAACAGGTAGATCACCATCATTACTTGCAGCGAATTCCATACCGTCAGCAACTGTTTCTGGCCGAGGGCGTAGAACACCCAGATCGACGTGGCCAACAAGACGGTCAGCACGCCGGCGGTGTAGGTGCCCAGTGACGTAAGCAACTCCAGCAGGCGTTGATTGAAGAACAGGCCGAACCCGACCATCAGCACCAGCAACCCAAGCACCTGCCCGCGGCTGAAACGCTCCTTGAACACAAACACACTGGCCACCATCAAAAAGATCGGCCCCATCTGCACGACCAATTGTGCGGTGCCGGGGCTGAGCATTTTCAGGCCCACCAGGTACAACACGTAATTGCCCACCAGGCCGCACACGGCCATGCCCACCAGCCAGCCGCCCTTGGGGCCCAGCACCTTGCGGCTGGGCAAGCGCCTGGTGAGCGCCAGGTAGACGAACAGGCATCCACCGGCCACCGTCAGGCGAAACCAGGTGACGGTGACCGGGTCCATCACTTGCAGGACCTGCTTGAGTTTGATCGGCAGAATGCCCCAGAGCAGCGCGGTCAGCAGGGTCAGGAGAAAACCATAGACCCAGCGGCCGGAAGAGATGTGCATGAATGCCCCAAAGTGCCAGAGGAAGTGGAACAGACATTCTAGGGGCAAGTGACCGGGTTGGGATACGACACCGTTCAAGTGTGGGGGTGAAGTCAGCCTCTGAAAGTTGTGTAGATACCCATGCCTATCGCAGGCAAGCCAGCTCCCACAGTTGATCCGGTTTCTTCAGTGGAAACTAACGCACCGCTTCGAACAGCCCCGTTGCGCCCATCCCGCCGCCCACGCACATGGTGACGATGCCATAGCGCAGGTCGCGCCGCTGCAACTCACGCACCAGGTGCCCCACCTGCCGCGAGCCGGTCATGCCGAATGGATGGCCGATGGAGATCGAGCCGCCATTGACGTTGTATTTGGCGTTATCGATTTCCAGGCGGTTACGCGCATACAGGCACTGGGACGCAAACGCCTCGTTGAGTTCCCACAGGTCAATGTCCGCCACCTGCAAGCCCTTGGCCTTGAGCAGCCTGGGCACCGAGAACACCGGGCCGATGCCCATTTCGTCCGGTTCGCAGCCGGCCACCGCAAACCCACGGAAGAACGCCTTGGGCTTCAAGCCCAGCTCCAGGGCTTTTTCAAGGCTCATCAACAGGGTCATCGACGCACCGTCGGACAACTGCGACGAGTTACCCGCCGTCACCGAGCCGTCTTCGGCGAACACCGGTTTGAGCCCGGCGAGGCTGGCCAACGTGGTGTCCGGGCGGTTGCAGTCATCGCGGTCCACCACACCTTCAAGGACCTGCACCGCACCGGTGTGCTTGTCCTCGACCTTGTACTTGACCGCCATCGGCACGATTTCATCGTCAAACAAGCCATCCGCCTGGGCCTGGGCGGTGCGCTGCTGGCTTTGCAGCGCGTAGAGGTCCTGCTCTTCACGGCTGACATTGTAGCGGCGGGCGACGATTTCGGCGGTCTGGCCCATGGGGAAATAGAGGCCCGGCACCTGCTCTTTGAGCAACGGGTTGATCAGGTTGTCGGTGTTGACGCTTTTCATGGTCAGGCTGATGGACTCGACGCCGCCCGCCACCATGATGTCGCTGCAACCCGAGGCGATCTGGTTGGCCGCCATCGCGATCGCCTGCAAGCCCGACGAGCAGAAGCGATTGAGGGTCATGCCGGCAGTCCCCGTACCCAGTTGCGACAACACGGCCACGTTGCGCCCGATGTTGTAGCCCTGGGCGCCTTCGTTGGAGGCGGCGCCGACGATGCAATCTTCCACCGTTGCCGGGTCGATGCCGTTGCGGCTGAGCAGCGCGTTGACGCAGTGGGCCGCCATGTCATCCGGGCGAGTCTGGTTGAACTTGCCGCGAAAGGACTTGGCCAGGCCGGTTCGCACGCTGTCGACGATCACTACTTCACGCATGGGCTACCTCGATCTTGTTATAGTTGGGAGAGGGATCGAGGATAGATCCAGTTCTCTTCAACCGCGACGATCATTCACCCCATCTATACAAAAGCATGGCTGCGAACTGACGTGTAGTGAGCGGGCTTGCCCCGCGCTGGGTGGCGAAGCCGCCCCAATAAAGCCACCGCGGTGCTTCAGCTGGAACCGAGTCGCCTGGGTTGGGGCGGCTTCGCCACCCAGCGCGGGGCAAGCCCGCTCACTACAAGCCTGTTCGGCAGGGATTATTTCTTTTTCTTCTTATCAGACTTGGCGAATGCCTGCTCCAGCGCCTGGTTGATCGTGCGCAGCACCTTGACCCGCGCCCAGCGTTTGTCATTGGCTTCCACCAAGGTCCAGGGCGCCACTTCGGTGCTGGTGCGGTCAACCATATCGCCAACCGCCGTGCGATAAACATCCCATTTATCGCGAT
This sequence comes from Pseudomonas azadiae, assembly GCF_019145355.1. Classification (NCBI taxonomy): domain Bacteria; kingdom Pseudomonadati; phylum Pseudomonadota; class Gammaproteobacteria; order Pseudomonadales; family Pseudomonadaceae; genus Pseudomonas; species Pseudomonas azadiae. The sequence goes on from NZ_JAHSTY010000001.1 coordinate 894,853, forward strand.
TGCGCCAGTCATCCTCGGTGATCTTGAAGCGCTTGAAGGGGATTTCCTCGCGGGCCTGGAAGCGTTCCAATTGGGTCTGCTTGTCGATGGCCAGCCAGAACTTGACCACGATCACCCCCGCATCGCGCAGTTGCTCCTCGAAGTCGTTGATCTCACCGTAGGCGCGCATCCAATCGGCCGTGGTGCAAAACCCTTCAATGCGCTCCACCAGCACGCGGCCGTACCACGAACGGTCAAATACGGTGAACTTGCCCCGCGCCGGGATTTTCTGCCAGAACCGCCACAGGTAGGGCTGGGCACGCTCGTCTTCGGTGGGCGCGGCAATCGGCACGATATGGTACTGGCGCGGGTCCAGCGCAGCGGCGACGCGCCGGATCGCCCCGCCTTTACCCGCCGCATCGTTGCCTTCAAACACCGTGACCAACGCGTGCTTGCGCATACGTTTGTCGCGCATCAGGCCGGAAAAGCGGGCCTGTTCGGTAATCAACTGTTCTTCGTAATCGTCCTTGTCCAGCCGCAGCGTCATGTCGAGGCTGTCGAGCAGGCTCATCTGGTCAACCGCCGAGGGCAAGGGCGCCGGGTTCATGCCGCTGGCCTTGAGCTTGGGCAGCTTCAAGGCGTTTTGCAGGCCTTCGAGCAGGATCTTGCCCACGGTCAGCCCACGGTAATGCGCATCGACGCCCTCGATCACATGCCACGGCGCATAGTCGCGACTGGTGCGGCGCAGCACGCGTTCGCCGAAGTGCACGAAGGTGTCGTAGGTCTCCGATTGCTGCCAGTCCAGCGGGCTGATGCGCCAGCTGTGCAGGGGGTCGTCGGCCAGCGCTTTGAGCCGCGCCTTCATCTGCTTCTTGGAAAGGTGGAACCAGAACTTGAAGATCAGCGCGCCTTCATCGCAGAGCATCTTTTCCAGGCGCTCGGCGCCGGCAATGGCCTGGTCCAGGCGCGCATCCTTGATCTGCCCGTGCACACGGCCTTGCAGCATCTGGCTGTACCAGTTGCCGAAGAAAACGCCCATGCGGCCCTTGGCGGGCAGTTGGCGCCAGTAGCGCCAGGCCGGTGGCCGCGCCAGTTCTTCGTCGGTCTGCTGGTCGAAGGTGCGCACCTCGATCAGGCGCGGGTCCATCCACTCATTGAGCAGCTTGACCGTCTCGCCCTTGCCGGCGCCTTCGATGCCATTGATCAGGATGATCACCGGGAAGCGCTTCTGCTGCTGCAGTTCGTACTGCGCTTCAAGAAGCGCCTCACGCAGGGCCGGCACTTCGGCGTCGTAGGTGTCTTTGTCGATGGCGTGACCGATTTCGGCGGATTCGAACATGGGCAGCTCCGTTTCAAGATGGCTCAAGACTAGCGGATTGGGCAGCAAGGCGAGAGAGGAAATTCCATTCGCACTTGCCATGGGTCAATTCATTGCCGGTTGATCGGCTAGAATGGCCGCCTTGTCTTTACCGAGCCGCCCATGACCCCCATCACCCACGCCCAGCTCGACTGGGATGACCAAGGCCGCCCGCACTCGCGGGTGTTCGACGACGTGTATTTTTCCGATCAGTCGGGCCTTGAAGAAACCCGTTATGTGTTCCTTGAACAAAACCGTTTGCAGGCGCGCTTTACCGCTTTGCCGGCGGGCGGGCGACTGGTGATCGGCGAAACGGGGTTCGGCACCGGCTTGAATTTCCTGTGCGCCTGGCAACTGTTCCAACAGCACGCCATGCCGGGTGCGCGGCTGCATTTTGTCAGCGTGGAAAAGTACCCGCTGAGCCACGCCGACCTGCAACGCGCCCTCGCCCTCTGGCCCGAGCTGCAACCCTTTGCCGAGCAACTGCTGGCGCAGTACATCGCGATCCACCCAGGCTTCCAGCGCTTGGTGCTGGACAACGGCCGCGTGACCCTGACCCTGCTGATCGGCGATGCCCTGGAGCAATTGCCGCAACTGGACGCGCAGATCGATGCGTGGTTCCTCGACGGCTTCGCTCCGGCGAAAAACCCCGACATGTGGAGCGCCGAACTGTTTGCCGAACTGGCGCGCCTGGCGGCCCCCGGCTCGACCATCAGCACCTTTACCAGCACCGGCTGGGTGCGGCGGCTGATCAACGCGGCCGGGTTCAAGATGAAGCGCACGCCAGGGATCGGCCACAAGTGGGAGATCCTGCGCGGCGAGTTTCTCGACTGGCCCGAGGACACACCGCGTCCCGCGCCCGCCAAGCCCTGGTTCGCGCGCCCGCCGGCCCTCGACGGCGAGCGCCATGCACTGGTCATCGGTGGCGGCCTGGCGGGTTGCGCCACCGCCGCCAGCCTCGCGGCCCGGGGCTGGCGCGTCAGCCTGCTGGAACGTCACGCGGCCCTGGCGCAGGAAGCGTCGGGCAACCCGCAAGGCGTGCTTTATCTCAAGCTTTCCGCCCATGGCACGGCCTTGTCCCAGCTGGTTCTCAGCGGCTTCGGCCACACGCGGCGCCTGCTGGAGCATTTGCACCGGGGTGTCGACTGGGACGGCTGCGGCGTGCTGCAACTGGCGTTTGACGCCAAGGAAGCCGAGCGCCAGGCACAATTGGCCCAAGCGTTCGCGCCGCAACTGCTGCACCTGCTCGACTGCGATGAGGCTCAACAACGCGCGGGCATCGGGCTGGCCCAGGGCGGCCTGTTTTTTCCTGAAGGCGGCTGGGTGCACCCGCCCGCGCTGTGCGCCTGGCAGGCTGCCCACCCGCTGATCGAGGTGCTGACCCATCACAATGCGCTGCAGTTGCATCGCACCGACCACCAATGGCAGGCGCGCGACGGCGACAACGTGCTGGCCAGCGCCTCGGTGGTGGTGCTCGCCGGCGCCGCCGAGATCAAGGGTTTCCCGTTCAGCGCCGAGTTGCCCCTCAAGCGGATTCGCGGGCAAATCACCCGACTGCCGCAAACGCCCGCCAGCCAGGCGTTGGCCACCGTCGTTTGCGCCGAGGGCTACGTCGCCCCGGCGCGCCTGGGCGAACACACCCTGGGTGCGAGCTTTAATTTCAGCAGCGACGACCTGGTGCCCAGCGTCGCCGAACATGTCGGCAACTTGCAGATGCTGCGGGATATCTCCGAGGATTTGACCCAGCGCCTGGCCACCGACCAACTGCCGCCCGAGCAGTTGCAAGGCCGCGCCGCCTTTCGCTGTACCAGCCCGGATTACCTGCCCATCGTCGGACCGCTGGCCGAGAGCGAGGCGTTCCAGCGCGCCTACGCCGCGTTGAGCAAGGATGCCCGACACGTCCCTGACGCGCCCTGCCCCTGGCTGGAAGGGCTGTACATCAACAGCGGCCACGGCTCGCGCGGGCTGATCACCGCGCCGTTGTGCGCTGAGCTGATCGCCGCCTGGCTCGACAACGAACCCTTGCCCCTGCCCTCCCGCGTGGCCGAAGCCTGCCACCCTAACCGCTTCGCCGTGCGCGGCCTGATCCGGGGCAAGCCGGGCAAAGCCTGATCAACCAGGCTGTATTAGAGGCCCACGAATGATCAGGGAACGATGCTGGCGCACAACTGCAAGTCATCCAGCCGGATGCACTCCTCGGTCAGGCGCTGGAGCTCGGCCTTTTGCAGCAACTGTTGCTCGGCGAGAATATCGTTGGCACGCGCAAAGTAGGTCGCGTCATCCAGGGTCAGGCGCTGCTCGAAGACCTCGAGCATGCGCTGTTCTAGAGGGCCGTTCACGGCTTCGAAACGCCTCGCAAACGTGCGCTGCAGGTAGTCCTTCCAGAACGGCAAGTCCAGCATGAATGTCATCAATTCCGGGGACAGCTCGGCAGTCTTGACCTCGCCCTCGGCGCTGTCCAGGGCCGCTTGCGTTACCCCGCCCAGGCGGGCAAAGCGCATGTGCTGCGGCTGACCGGGCAAGTAGAAGCGGTCCACCAGCCCGGTTCGATAAGCCAGGCTGACCTCCAGCGGATCGCTCGCCGGATGCTCACTGCTGTGCTGGCGGGCAATACGCTCAAGGCGATCGAGGCGAAACAAGCCTCTTGCCAGCTTCAACAAAGGCCGCGCGGTGATGCGCCCATTGGCCAATAAACGCCTGGCCTCGCCGATTTCAGTCACTATCTCCAGGTTGCTGAAATTGACGGCCGCGGCGTCGTCACAGTTCAGTGGCGTGGCCGCCCGATCAAAAAGTTCTTCGCGCAGTTCGGCATCGCCCGCCGCCGCGTCCAACACGCGCCAGATTCGCCGCTGTAGATCTTCGCGCACCTGTTGGGCGTCGGCAGTTCCGCCCATCTCTGCAAGCAGCCTGAACAGGCCGTCAGAACCCGGCGCGTTTTTCAGCCCGGTCCACACCAAATCCTTCTCGGCAAAATCGACCATGCGCTCATCGACCATCCACAGTTCACGGGCTTTCTGCTCGTTGATCCGACCGATGTCATCGTGAACGAAGCCCAACCCCAGGCCGGTGCGTCGGCGCAGGCTGCGCAACCCTGCCTCGCTGGTGGCCGACAACGGGTTGTGCCGCAGGTTGAACGCCTGAGCCACGCTGCGGGGCAGGCTGGGCAACCAGTCAGGCAATGTGCTGATGTTGTTCTGGCGCAGGTCAACATGTTCCAGGTACGGCAAGCGCTGCACCCCGGCGGGAAACTCCTTGAGCTGGCAATCACGCAGGATCAGGGCGCGCAGGTCGAACAGATGGCCGACATCCGGCGCATTCAGCAGCGGGTTGCCGGCCATGCTCAGGGTTTTCAACCCGCGCAGATCGGCGAGTTTCTTGCGCGTGTGCTCGGTCAGCAACAGTCGATTGCCGGCCAGGTACAGGTGCTCGAGCTCAGGCATCAATGACAGCGCTTCGGGCAAGCGTGAGAGCTGGTTACCGTTGAGTTCGAGGGTGCGCAGCCCCTTGAAGTGCTTGAGAAAATAAGCCACATCGTCGTTCAGCCCCATGTCGCGCAAAGACAAGTGCTGCACCTGGTCAAAGCGCACGTCGGGCGGCAGCGCAGGCAACGCGCCGAGGATGATGCCATCCAGTACCAGCCCAGGCACCTCCTTGAGCTGCTGGTCCTTACACATGGACAGCCCGCGCCAGCTGCGCTCGATGGCCCGCATCGCCTGATGGCGGCTTAAACGGTAATCCCACAAGGGCCCGTCCTGGTCACGGTGCCCGGAGGTATCGCTGCGCCAGCGCTTGAGCGCCTGGTGCAGCCTCTGGAACTGCTGCTCCAGGGCCTCGATGGCCTTGGCCCGGCTCAGGTGATCGTCACCGCTGTTACGCAGCAGGTCCGCCACCTGATATTCAGTCAGTGCGGGGTAGAGTTTTTTGACTTTGCGCACCAGCGCTGGGGCGAACTCGGCTGGCGGGCGTACCTGGGCGAGTGCACAGGCGTCAGGCAGCTCCTCAGGCACGGGGCGCTCGGGCCACAAGTAGCGCGGCAAGCGCTGGCGCTCGTCACGGGCCTTGAGACTCAACCGATAGCGCAGCTGCTCGGCGGGTGTTTCACCCTGCAGCTTCATGGCTCGGCGTTGCGCGGCGGACAAGCTGTCCAGGATGGCCTGGTACAAGCCCAACGGCCCGTCCACCCAGGTATCGAGGTCTTGACCCTGCTCGTCAAAGGCTTGAAAACCGTGGTTGCTACGCACAACGGTGCGACGTACCGAAGCGGTGGCCGGACCGGTCTGCTCCAGCACTTCGCCGTCCAGGCTGGCCTCGCGCACTTGTAGCAACAGGTCCCTGGGCCAGCCTTGCAACCGTTCAAGCATGCCGACCGCCACTCGATGGGTGGCAGCGTCAGCCAGGAACGGCCAATGCAGGCCCATCAGGGCTTGATCCATAGCCATCACGTCAAGGGCTTCGCGCGTGCGCTGGGCGAGCATCAGCGGCACCCGGCCGGTGCTGCGCAAATAACGGCGCTGCGCCGTGGAGGCGCCGGCCAACAGTTCCCAGGCAACCCGATTGGACAAGCCGTCAAATCCGGCGCACAACGGCGCAAGTTCGCCAAGAGCAGCGCCGTTAAGGCGCGCGTACAACTGGCGCGAAAGTTCGCGATGGTTGCGCCTGACCGCCGTGAGCAGCCGGCGCATCAGCAAGGGTTGCGCCTGCTCAAGCTCAACCGCTTCGCCGAGCAAGGTCTCGCGCTGCTCAACGCTCAGGGCCTCCAGCAGCGTAGACATCACTTGCCCGCTGTAGAGCTGCTGCTCGGTGATGTGGATGCTCTGGTCCGAAAAATCAAACGGCGACAGGTCGGGATAGCTTTCCAACCGATTGCCATGGCTGTCGAGCAGTTCAAAGAAACGTCCAGGCGGCCACCCTTCCACCAGGGGCAAGGCCAGCATCTGCGTACGCCCGGTACGGGCGGCGGGGGTTTCGCCACTCTCCAGGGCGCTGCAAAGCGCTTCCACCTCAAGATGCTGACGATAACGCGCCACGCTGTCATGAAAGCGCTCGGGCAACGGCTCGTGCGCTTGCGCCAGACGCTGCAGACCGCCGACTTCAAGCTCAGTGATCGCCGCCAGGCTATCCAGGGCTTCGGTGGGCAGATCACTCAGTTGGGGGTCGATGCGCAGCAGGTTGTAGCGTGCCTCCTGCCATTGCGCGGGCCGTTCGAACAGATGCTGCCAGCCGCCTTGAAAATTGTGCCGCACGGGCGGGCGATAGGCGCCCGGCCGCGTGGGATGGTTGATCCGCCATTCGCCAACGGCGGGGTCGTAGTCAACGTGGTAAACCTCGCCGTCGAGCTTCACATACGACTTGCCCTGCGCCTGATGCACGCCACGGCCATCTGCCAGCCAGGGTTGTGGCATTTCGCCAAGCTGACGATAAGACGACAGACGCGGGCGCCATAAGCGGGGCTGGTGATCGTGTCGCGTAACCGCCTCAACCTGTTCGAAAAACGGCGCCGACGTGGCGACCGGCCGTATGATCGATCCGACTACGTGTCCTCCCGCAGTGAACAGGAGCATGCTGCCGATGCCTTGCGCCACGTTGATCAAGTGCTCCAGCGCTTGGGCATGGTCGTGGTGGTTCCAGTCCTCCACCCCCTCGAATACCTCGCCAAGCAATTGCCCCACGGCCACGCCCATCATCAATTGGCCCAGCACCGGCACCACGAACGCCGCGAGGTTGAGCACATCCAGGCCCACGTTCAAATAGTCCAGCAGACGTTGCTGGCGCGCCTCTTCGTCAACCTCCGCCACCGGCACGGCCAGTACCTGCGAATCCAGCTGGATCTTGCCGATGCAAGCCCGGAAGAAGAAATCACTGAAGTTACTGGTGACCGACGAAGGCGTGACGTCCCCCAGGCTGTGGTCCTGATCAAAACGCCGGAAAAAATCCAGACGCTGTGCTTCGCTCAGGTAAGCCTTGAAGAACTTCCGGTAGGGTCGCACCTGCAGTTTCAACGCCAGGTATTGCTTGAAGTCGTCCAGCGACGGGTACTCATACCAGGGCCGCACGGGCTCGTTGGGCAGGTACACCGTGACCGCGCCGCTCGGCAGTTTGCCAGGTTCGGCATCGCCAAACAGCAGCACGCTCCATAGGCACGCACCGTCGATATTCAGGCCTTGCCAGATCAGCCGCTCTCCCAGGGGCGCCGACTCAACAGGACCCGCCGGCAGATCGGCCTTGATCAGCTTGAGCAGCCGGGCATGGGTCGCTTCACTGATGTGGCCCCTGGCCAAGGCGATGTGCAGATCCACCTGCATATCGCTGGCCTTGCCCTGCCCAACGGCGAGTGCGGCCTGGTTATAGCTCAGGCTCACGGGCGTCTCGCCGGGCGCCGGCAACTCGAACACATCTCGAATGTGCGCCTGGTAGGCACCGCCCAGGTCGAGCGCCCGACAATGCTGGACGAATTGCGCGGCGGTTAACCCGGCAATCACTTGCTCCTCTTGCGCCGTTCGTAATACCGAGCCTTGCGGCAGGCCATCTGCCTGTGCTTCGGCCGCGGAAAAATTCTGCATGGCCGCCCTGACCAGACTGCGCCGTTCAAGGGCAGCGGTCTCGATCAGCAGACCGGTGATGCTCGGCGCGAAATTCAGGGGTTCGCGCCTGGGTATTTCCAGATAGTCGCGCTCAACGTCGAGGGTGGTATGGCCATGGGCCGCGAGGCAGGTTTTGAGTTGCTCGACGCAGAATTTATCCAGCGGCTGCAGGCGACTCAAGCGCTCTCGAAGGTTCTCGCGCACCTGTGCGCTGTCGGCATGGGCCTGCTGCAGATCACTCAAAAGCTGCGGCCTGGCGCGGACCAGCCAATGCGGCAATGTAGCGTGCAAGACCTTGACCTTGTCGAGATCGCCCGTCATGTCCAGCAACGCAGCGTCCAGTTGGGCCTCGGCCATGGGGGTGACGAGGTCATATAAATCACGTTTTTCCGTCATCGCAGCAATCCTTATTTGCAGTCAGTGATGACTGGCTACGATAGGCCTGCGCGGTACTAAAACAGATTCAAATAGCCGCTTGAATCAGGTCCCGATACCCGCACATTTTGCCGCTGAAAAATACAGGCTTACCGCCGTTTCGCTGCACGCCACGCCGCCTCGACAGCCGCGCAACACGGCAAATGGCTATGCGCCTTATAACTTATCGATCTAAAACTCCACGAATTGGCGCGGGTCAGTTTCTGGGTACGCGCCCTTTTGGCGCATTAAGTCATGACCCTCCCCAACGGAAAAACCGGTAAGGAATTTATGTGCGGATTAGCTGGAGAATTACGTTTCGATGCCCAACCTGCCGACCTGGCGGCCATTGAGCGCATCACCCATCACCTGGCGCCCCGAGGTCCCGACGCCTGGGGTTTCCATGCCCAAGGGCCGATTGCCCTGGGCCACCGACGCCTGAAAATCATGGACCTGTCGGATGGCTCGGCCCAGCCGATGATCGATGCGCAGCTGGGCCTCTCCCTGGCCTTCAACGGCGCGATCTACAACTTCCCGGAGTTGCGCCAAGAACTGGAAGCCCTCGGCTACGCCTTTTATTCCGGCGGTGACACCGAAGTGTTGCTCAAGGGTTATCACGCCTGGGGCGAAGCGCTGTTGCCCAAGCTCAACGGCATGTTTGCCTTCGCCATCTGGGAGCGCGACGCCCAGCGCCTGTTCATCGCGCGTGACCGTCTGGGCGTGAAACCGCTGTACCTGTCGCGCACCGCCCAGCGTTTGCGCTTCGCCTCGGCGCTGCCGGCGCTGCTCAAAGGCGGCGACATCAACCCGATCCTCGACCCGGTGGCGCTCAACCACTACCTGAACTTCCACGCCGTGGTGCCTGCGCCGCGCACGTTGCTCGCTGGCATCGAAAAACTGCCGCCGGCGAGCTGGATGCGCATCGAAGCCAACGGCACGACCGAACAGAAAACCTGGTGGACCCTGCCTTACGGTCCCCATGAAGATGAAAAAAACCTGAACCTGGAAGACTGGACCGACCGCGTCCTCGACAGCACCCGCGAAGCCGTGGCCATCCGCCAACGCGCCGCCGTGGACGTCGGTGTGTTGCTCTCCGGCGGTGTCGATTCGAGCATGCTCGTCGGCCTGCTGCGCGAAGTCGGCGTGCAGGATCTGTCGACCTTTTCCATCGGCTTCGAAGACGCCGGCGGCGAACGTGGCGATGAGTTCCAGTATTCCGACCTGATCGCCAAGCACTACGGCACCCGCCACCATCAACTGCGTATCGCCGAGAGCGAGATCATCGAGCAACTGCCGGCGGCGTTCCGCGCCATGAGCGAGCCGATGGTCAGCCACGACTGCATCGCCTTCTACTTGCTGTCGCGGGAAGTGGCCAAGCATTGCAAGGTGGTACAGAGCGGCCAGGGCGCCGACGAACTGTTCGCCGGCTACCATTGGTACCCGCAGGTGGACGGCGCAAGCGATCCGTACGCCGCCTACCGCGACGCGTTCTTCGACCGCAGCTATGAAGATTACGCCGCCACCGTCGCGCCGAAATGGCTGACGGCCAATGACGCCGCCGGTGACTTCGTGCGCGAGCATTTCGCCATGCCTGGCGCGGATGCCGCGGTGGACAAGGCCTTGCGCCTGGACAGTACGGTGATGCTGGTGGATGACCCGGTCAAACGCGTGGACAACATGACCATGGCCTGGGGCCTGGAAGCGCGCACACCGTTTCTGGACTACCGCCTGGTGGAGCTGTCGGCCCGTGTACCGGGCAAGTTCAAGCTGCCCGACGGTGGCAAGCAGGTACTTAAGGAAGCCGCGCGCCGGGTGATTCCAAGCGAAGTCATCGACCGCAAGAAAGGTTATTTTCCGGTGCCAGGCCTCAAGCATTTGCAGGGCGAAACCTTGAATTGGGTACGAGAGCTGTTGCTGGACCCGAGCCAGGATCGCGGCTTGTTCAACGCCAGCGCCCTTGACCGCCTGCTCACCGACCCACACGGCCAGCTGACCCCATTGCGCGGCTCCAAGCTCTGGCAGTTGGCAGCGCTGAACCTGTGGCTCAGCGAACAAGGAATCTGATTGATGAAACCCCATTCAGCGGCTTACAGCCAACGCTTGCTCAAGGGTCAGGCGCCCACTTACGAACGCTTGCAAGCGCGACTGGCCGAAGATGGCAGCCCATTGGCCGCCGAGCCGATTGCGGTGCATTGCGGCTGGGGCCGCTTGTTGATCGGCCATACCTTTCCCGAGCCCGCGAGCCTGGCCCAGGAGCTGCTCAACGAGCGCCCCGGCGAGCGCGATATCGCCCTGTATGTGGCGGCGCCCCAGCAGATCCTCGGGATCGATCCGCAGCAGTTGTTCCTCGACCCTTCCGATACCTTGCGCCTGTGGTTCAGCGACTATCGCCCGGCAACCCGGGTGTTTCGCGGGTTCCGTATTCGCCGCGTACAGTCCCAGGCCGACTGGGCGGCGGTCAACCGCCTTTATCAAGGACGCGGCATGTTGCCGGTTGACGCCGAACGCCTCACGCCCCGGCATCAGGGTGGCCCGGTGTATTGGCTGGCCGAAGATGAAGACAGCGGGGCGGTGATTGGCAGCGTGATGGGCCTGAACCACCAAAAGGCCTTTCACGACCCGGAACACGGTTGCAGCCTGTGGTGCCTGGCGGTCGACCCGCAGTGCACCCGCCCCGGCGTGGGCGAAGTGCTGGTGCGCCATCTGGTGGAACACTTCATGAGCCGTGGCCTGAGCTACCTCGACTTGTCGGTGCTGCACAATAACCGCCAGGCCAAGAACCTCTACGCCAAGCTGGGCTTTCGCGCACTGACCACCTTTGCGATCAAACGCAAGAATGGCATCAACCAGCCGCTGTTCCTCGGGCCCGGGCCCCAAGAGGGGCTCAACCCGTATGCGCGGATCATTGTCGAAGAAGCCCATCGACGCGGGATTGACGTGCACGTGGACGACGCCGACGCGGGCCTGTTCACCCTCAGCCATGGCGGGCGCCGCGTGCGCTGCCGTGAATCCTTGAGCGACCTGACCAGCGCCATCAGCATGACCCTGTGCCAGGACAAGAGCCTGACCCATAAGGTATTGAAAGCGGCCGGTTTGAAACTGCCGTCGCAGCAACTGGCGGGCAGCCCTGATGACAACCTGGAGTTTCTTGACGAGCACCAGCGCATCGTGGTCAAGCCGCTGGATGGCGAACAGGGCCAGGGCGTCGCGGTGGATTTGCAGAGCATCGAAGAGGTGCAGCAGGCGATTGAAGTGGCGCGGCGGTTCGACAGCCGGGTGCTGCTGGAAAGCTTTCACGAGGGCCTGGACCTGCGCATCCTGGTGATCGGCTTCGAAGTGGTCGCGGCGGCGATTCGCCGCCCTGCTGAAGTGACGGGTGACGGTCAGCATTCCATCGGTGCCTTGATCGAAGCCCAGAGCCGCCGGCGCCAGGCTGCCACTGACGGTGAGAGCAAAATCCCCCTGGATGGCGAGACCGAACGCACCTTGAAAGCCGCCGGTTACGACTACAGCAGCATCCTCCCGCGTGGGAAGACCCTGGCCGTGCGCCGCACCGCCAACCTGCACACCGGCGGTTGCCTTGAGGACGTCACCGCGATCCTGCACCCCACGCTGGTGGACGCCGCCGTGCGCGCGGCCCGCGCTCTGGACATCCCCATGGTGGGCCTGGACCTGCTGGTGCCTGCCGCCGACCAACCCGAGTACGTGTTCATCGAAGCCAACGAACGGGCCGGCCTGGCCAACCACGAACCGCAACCCACTGCGGAGCGGTTTGTGGATTTGTTGTTTCCCCACAGTCAACCGACGGCTTGAGAAATAGGCTGCCCGCGATGGGGCCCTTGAGGGCGCCATATCCTTACAAGCAATCAGGAGTCTTTATGAGCCGAACCATCCCCGAACCAGACCTTAATTACCTGCAAAAAGTACTGCTGGAAATGCTCGCCATTCCCAGCCCCACCGGGTTTACCGACACCATCGTGCGCTACGTCGCCGAGCGCCTGGAAGAGCTGGGCATTCCCTTTGAAATGACCCGGCGCGGCACCATTCGCGCCACCCTCAAGGGCCAGAAAAACAGCCCCGACCGTGCGGTGTCCGCGCACTTGGACACCATCGGTGCCGCCGTGCGGGCGATCAAGGACAACGGTCGCCTGACCCTCGCGCCGGTGGGCTGCTGGTCGAGCCGGTTTGCCGAGGGCAGCCGCGTCAGCCTGTTCACCGATAACGGGGTAATCCGTGGCAGCGTGTTGCCGCTGATGGCCTCCGGGCATGCGTTCAACACCGCCGTGGATGAAATGCCGGTGAGTTGGGACCATGTGGAGCTGCGCCTGGACGCGTATTGCGCGACCCGCGCCGATTGCGATTCCCTGGGGATCGGCATCGGTGACTATGTGGCGTTCGACCCGCTGCCGGAGTTCACCGAGAGCGGGCACATCAGCGCGCGTCATCTGGACGACAAAGCCGGCGTCGCCGCCCTGCTCGCCGCGCTCAAGGCCATTATCGACAGCGGCGAACCCTTGCTGATCGACTGCCACCCGCTGTTCACCATCACCGAGGAAACCGGCAGTGGCGCAGCGGGCGCCCTGCCCTGGGACGTCAGTGAGTTTGTCGGCATCGATATCGCGCCGGTCGCCCCGGGCCAGCATTCCAGCGAGCACGCGGTGAGCGTGGCGATGCAGGATTCCGGCGGGCCGTATGACTATCATTTATCGCGGCATTTGCTGCGCCTGGCGGCGGATAACGAATTGCCGGTACGCCGCGACATGTTCCGCTACTACTTCAGTGACGCCCATTCGGCCGTCACCGCCGGCCACGATATCCGCACCGCCCTGCTGGCGTTCGGGTGCGACGCAACCCATGGCTACGAGCGCACGCACATCGACAGCCTGGCGGCGCTGAGCCGCCTGTTGGGCGCCTACATCCTCAGCCCGCCCGTGTTCGCCAGCGATGCGCAACCTGCGCAGGGTTCCCTGGATCGGTTCAGTCATCAGATCGAACATGAGACGCAGATGGAAAGCGACACGCGGGTACCGTCGGTGGACAGCCTGGTCGGTAACAAGTCCTGATACTGGCAACTGCGGTCCCGGCGCAGTAGCATCGCCGGGATCCATCACCCGAGGCTTGTATGCTGATTCCCTACGACGCACTTGAAGTCGACACCCTGACCCGCCTCATCGAAGACTTCGTGACCCGTGACGGTACCGACAATGGCGACGACACGCCCCTGGAGACCCGCGTGCTGCGCGTGCGCCAGGCGCTGACCAAAGGCCAGGCGCTGATCGTGTTCGACCCGGAAAGCGAGCAATGCCAGTTGATGCTCAAGCACGACGTACCCAAGCATCTGTTCGATTGAGGGGGATTCTTTAACTTGTAGTGAGCGGGCTTGTCGAATCGTCGCACCGCCCGCGCTGGGTGCAAAGCCGCCCCAATCGGACCGCCGCGGTGTGTCAGGTAAAAATCGGGGCGCCTGGTTTTGGGGCGGCTTCGCCACCCAGCGCGGGCAAGCCCGCTCACTACAGAGATTCGTGTGGATCTGCGTGGAGCTCTGCGGCTTGGCGTTTGAGGATTTTGTGGTACACCTCCGCACGATGAACCTGCACCTCGGCCGGCGCTTCAACGCCGATTTTCACCTGGGTACCGTTCAATTCGAGAATGTGCACGGCGATGTCATCACCGATGGCGATGGCTTCGCCTACAGTGCGGCTTAAGACCAGCATGGCAGTTGTCCTTTTGGAGTGGCAGGACGTCGACCATGCGCGCTGGCTGTGGGGTCATCAATGGCTTGCAGCTAAATCAGGCACCACCTACATGCCCAGGTAACTTACCTGACAGACTACTACCTGATCAGCCCCTGACAGCCTGCGCCTTGGCGCGCATCTTGTCGGCCATGGTGGTCATCTCGTCATACAGCAACTGCGGGGTCTTCTGCTTCAAGGCCCAGGCCATGCGCCCTTGTTCGTGGGGCAGGATCATGAACTCGCCGGCTGCGACGCGCTGGTAGATGTAATCGGCAATCTGCGCTGCCGTGATCGGTGAACTCTCCAGCAATTTTCCCACCTGGGCCTTCATCGCCGGGGTCGGCCCACGGAAGGAGTCCAGCAGGTTGGTCTGGAAGAACGATGGGCAGACCACATGCACCCCGACCTCCTGCTGCTTGAGTTCCACCAGCAGGCTTTCCGACAGTGCCACCACACCGGCCTTGGCCACGTTGTAGTTGCTCATGGCGGGCCCCTGCATCAGTGCGGCCATGGACGCGATGTTGATGATGCGCCCCTTGCTCTTTTCCAGCAGCGGCAGGAAGGCCTTGCACCCTTTGACCACCCCCATCAGATTGATCGCGATCTGCCAGTCCCAGTCTTCCAGGGACAGTTCGGCGAAGAACCCACCCGAAGCCACGCCAGCGTTGTTGACGATCACATCAATGCCACCCAGTTTCTCCTCGCAGGCCTGGGCAAATGCAGTGAGCTGGCTGTAGTCGCGCACATCGCAGCGCTGGGTAAAACCATCGCCACCTGCCTCGCGCACGTGCTTGAGGGTTTCCTGCAGACCGGGCTCACTGACGTCCGACAAGGCCAACTGCCAGCCTTCGCGAGCCCAGCGCAGAGCGATTTCGCGACCCAGGCCGGACCCGGCACCAGTGATCATCATGCGATTTTGCATAGGAAATAGCCTTGTGGTTCACAGAGGAAGTGACCGCCAGTGTAGCGAAGGTTGTGACGGCTCCCATCCACCATCAGACTGCTGAATGCCCCAGGCAAACCAGCAGCCGGGTCGCAAAGTTGCGTACAGCCTAAGTTCACTTTTTTTTAACTAACAAGGCGAATTTGCGAACGCATTAAAAGAAATAGGCCAGTGCGCGAAATGCTTTAAAAAAATACTGAATTTTTCATTAAGCGCATGAGTCGGAGTTGTTAAGGCGTCCGTTCAAGCTGTCGGGCCTATTGCTGAATAAACCGGTCTTTGCAGAAAGCCAATAAGGAAGAAAAACCATGAGCCTCATCCTGATCATTATCTTGATCCTCCTGCTGGTCGGTGGTCTGCCAGTATTCCCTCACTCGCGTAACTGGGGTTATGGCCCGTCGGGTATTCTGGGTGTCGTGTTGGTCGTACTGCTGGTGTTGTTGTTGCTCGGTAAGATATAAACGCCGGGTAAAAAAAAGAGGCCTTTAGAGGCCTCTTTTTTATTGCCGGTCAATTAGTCCGGCTTGCCGTCAACCACGCCGGCGGTGTTATCCAACAAGCTCTTGGTCGCTGTTTGCAGGAACGACTCAAGCTTCTGTCTTAATGCGCCTTCGTCGGGCGACTCGGCGATCACCTTGCCGGTCGGATTGGCGCCCAGCTCGTATTGCCAAAGCTTGGGCGGCATTTCCTTGGGCAATACCAGGATGCGATCGCCGGTGACCAGCGCCACCGTCTGATCACTGCCCGACGGCTTGATCACACCAAACCCCTTGTCGCCTTCCGGCAGGTTCAGCAGGTCGCGGCCCCAGCACTGGTGCAGGGTTTCGCCACCCAGGCGGCCCATGATGGTCGGTACGATGTCGATCTGAGTGCCGACGGTGTGGTCACGCTCGCCGAACTTTTCCTGCATGCCCGGTGCGATCATCAACATCGGCACGTTGAAGCGGCCCAGGTCCATCTCGGTGATCTGCTGCTCGTTGCCGAAGCCGTGGTCGCCTACGATCACGAACAGGGTTTCCTTGAAATACGGCTCCTTGCGCGCCTTTTCAAAGAACTGGCCCAGGGCCCAGTCGGAGTAGCGCATTGCGGTCAAATGCTCGTCCAGGCTGCCACGGCCCGTGACCTTCTCCACCGGCAATGGCGTCGGCAAGGCATACGGCGTGTGGTTGGACAGGGTTTGCAGCAAAGCATAGAAAGGTTTGCCGCCTTCACGGGCTTTGAGCTCTTCCAGGCCACGGTTGAACATGTCTTGGTCGGAAACGCCCCACGTCGGGTCGGAGAACACCGGGTCGACGAAGTCGTTGCGGCCGATGAAGTTGGTCATGCCCTGATTGCTGAAGAACCCGGACTGGTTGTCCCAGGCGAAGTCGCCGTTGTAGACATACACGTCATCAAACTTACGCGCGCTGAGCAGCTGCGGCAGGCCCGACAGCTTGTGGCTGCCTTCCGGGGTCTGCATCAGGTATTCGAACGCCGGCAGGTTCGGGAAGCACGCCATGGTGGCGAACATCCCCTGGTGTGTGTGGGTACCGTTGGAGAAGAAGCGGTCGAACAGCAGGCCTTCCTTGGACAGTTTGTCAAAGTACGGCGTGATGTTTCCTGGACGACCGAGGGCGCCTACCGAGTGTCCGGCAAAGCTTTCCATCAGGATCACGACGACGTTTTTGATCGGCAGGGTTTTCTCCGCCGGTGGCGTGAATTCGCGGCGCACGGCGGCGGTGTCGGTATCGACCAGTTTTTCGGTCGGCAGCACCAGCATGTCGCGCACGGTCTGAGTCGCCAGCGGTTGTTGCAGCGTGGCTTTCCAAGTGTTGTCGCGATGCTCGGAGAAACGTGCCTTGGCCGCGCCGACCAACGACAAGGTGCCGTTGAGGCCCAGCTGGTTGGCGAAGTTCGAATCGGTGGTGTAGACGTCACCCCAACGCAGCGGCGGACCCTGGCGCAGGGTGCCACGTGCGGCCACCACGGCGATCAACAGGCAGACCACGAACACCGCGATACGCGTGTACCACGGCGCCACCGGGCGAGTGCCGATGCTGCCGCCACTGAACGGGCCGCGCGGGCGTGTCGCACGGTCGGCGCCTTTGAAGGCGATGCTCAGGAGCAGCGTGCCCACGGCCCAGGCCAGCAGGTAACGCACCACCGGGAAACCGTACCAGAGCATGCTCATTACGGTTTTCGGGTCTTCCTTCACGTACTGGAACACCAGGCCGTTGAGGCGCTGGTGAAACTCGCGGTAGAAGTCCATTTCCATCAGGCCCAGGAACAGGGCGATGCTGGACACGACGGTCAACCACAAACGGAAGAACCCGCGAGCGGCCATCGCCCGTACGCTGAACAGTGCCAGCAGCAACGGGATGACCAGGTACACCACCAGACGCAAGTCCAGGCGCAGGCCGTTGGCAAACGCTTCAAGGAAGGTCGAGGCCGGCGTGTCGAGGATCATTTCGCGGTTGTAGACCAGCAGCGCCAGGCGCAGCAGAGAAAACATCACCATCATTACCAGCGCGCAAAGCAGCGTGTACGCCAGATGGGATTTGACGGTCGGTTGCAGCAGGCGATTTGAAGCACGCTGCTGATTCAGGGCGTCCGGGTTTGCCATGTCGTTTTAGGACCCATTGGAAGTTTAAGTTGCGAAATATTGCAGCGGCATTCTGCCCACGCCAAGCGTGTAGGAACGGGGGGGGTTAGCGCGTTGGCGCAAATGGTGCCCGATCAATGCCATCAACGCTATTGATTACTGAGGAAAAACCGTGTTGTAACGTTTTTCCCGGCAACTGACAGAAGCGTCCTACAGGAAAGCGAAGCGAAGAGAATTGTCTAAAACGCTGTGTGAAAATTCTGTGTAGCCAATATTTCGATACAAAAATTTCAAGGGTACATAAAAACAAATGTGGGAGCGGGCTTGCTCGCGAATGCAATGGATCAGTCAACCTATTCATGACTGACCCACCGCTTTCGCGAGCAAGCCCGCTCCCACATTGACCGAGCCCATTTCAAAGTGAAGTGCAATCAGATCCGCACGTTACCCCGCGGCCCGGCAATCGCCCAGATAATCAAGCCCAGCACCGGTAGCAACAGGATCAGCAGAATCCACAGCACCTTGGCACCTGTGCTCGCGCCGCTTTTGAATACATTGATGATCGCCCAGATGTCCAGCGCCAGGATGATCAGACCGATCAAGCCATTAAAAGTGGAACCCATGGTGTCGCTCCTAAGTGAGGGCATGCACTTGTAGGATAGTCAGCCCTGGCAGGGGTTCCGTATTATTTCAGACGTGAACGGCGATCTTCAGCGCTTCCAGGGACGGCTCGCCCTTGATGCCGACTTCGGCACACAACGCCAGCACGCGCGGCAGGTCGTTGCCATAGACCAGCACGGCCTGGATCTCGTCATCCAGTGGTTGGCTGAAATCGAGCAGCACGTAGCCGCCATCGTCCGCGCTGAGGGCGCTCATCTGGATCTGGATGCGGTTCAGTGCGGTGAGGGCGTCGGTCTTGGCCAATTGTTTGGGCTTGAGGTTGAACGCGACACCCGGCCCGAACGACGCAACGATCTGCGCGAACAGATCGCCATAGCTGTCGGCCTGGAACAGCACCGTATCCGGCAGGCTACCGACCACGATCCACTCACCCAAAGGAATCGGGAAGGTGTCGTCGTAGTTGATGTCCGGGTTGGCCGCCAGAAACGCCGCAGGATCCGCGTACGCCTGGGCCGCTTCATCGGCGATACGCGCCACCTCGTCCTCGCCCATGACGCCGGCGCTGATTTTGCTGATGAGTTCGACGAGGGCGGTTTTCATGGGCGTGGTCCTGTGGCGGGCTGGTTTTTAAGGGCGCGTAGCCTACACCAGTTTCTGCAACTGCGCCGCCGTATCCACAGCGCCCATGGTCTGCGCCGCCGCCAACGCAGTGGCGCCCTGGGCATCGGTAGCCTTGGGGTTTGCGCCCTGGCCGAGCAGGTAATCGACCATCTCCACGCGGTTGAACATCGCCGCCATCATCAATGCGGTGCGGCCATCGGAGGACGCGGCTTCGATCGGCGTGCCGCCTTCGATCAGCGCCTTGACCACCGGCAGGTTGCCCTTGAACGCCGCGCCGGCGATGGGCAACTGGTTCTTGTCGTTGGCAATCAGCGGGTCGGCCTTGAACTCCAGCAGCACTTTCACCGCCTCGACATGGCCGTGGTAGGCCGCGAGCATCAGCAGGGTGTCGCCGTTATGGTTGCGAAAATTGGCCGGCAAACCCTTCGCCAGCAGTGCGGCAAGCATGGCAGCGTCGCCTTTGCGGGCCACGTCGAAAACCTGCTCGGCAAATTCGGCGGCTTCGTCATCGGTCATTTGTTTGGCTTGGTCTGACATGTGGGGCTCCTTGTGCGGGTACTGGATAGGCGCCAGTGTCGCGAGGGAGTTCCCGCCTGTCATGGTTTTTTTGCGAAAAACCGCCATAGGCAGAATCAATAGCGCAACTGCCCGCCTTGAATCTGCGCGAGCAATGGCCCCGTCACAGGCACGTAGCAATCCGAACCCGGCAACCAGGCGTAGACCGGGTCATTGCCGGTCTTGTCCGGGTCGAACGCTTCTTCCTTGAGCCGCACCTTCTGGTATTTGAAGGTGCCGGTGGTTTCCATCTTTACTTTGATCCGCAGGAACAACGGCACCGCATAGTGCGGCAACTGGCGGTGGGCAAATTGCAGCAGCTCGTGCATGTCCAAGGCGGCCAGGGACTCGCTCGGCGTGATGGCGACCATGCCGGCACGGCCGTTGGTGTTGTCGATTTCCACGCCATAGGCCACGACTTCGGCAATCTGCGGATGTTGCAGCAGGACGTTCTCCACTTCGGTGGTGGAGACGTTTTCGCCCTTCCAGCGATAGGTGTCGCCCAGGCGGTCGACAAATTGCGCATGGCCGAAACCCATGCTGCGCACCAGATCGCCGGTGTTGAAGTAGCGATCGCCCTTCGCGAACACGTCGCAGAGGATCACCTTGCGGTTCTTTTCGGGGTCGGTGTAGCCATCAAAGGGCGATTTTTCATCGATCCGGGCCAACAACAGGCCCTGCCCGCCGGTTCGCACCTTGCGCATGAAGCCCTCGCTGCCACGCAGTGGCTCGCCACTGTCAGGCGCGAAGTTCACCAGCGCCCAATGCTGCAGGCAAAAACCAATGGTGTTGTCGAAAGTGAGTACGTTGGTAAAACCGATATTGCCGTCGCTGGCGGCGTACAACTCGCAGATATGATCCACGCCATAGCGTTGCTTGAACGGCGCCCACGCGCCCGGGCGCAGGCCATTGCCGACCATCTTGGTCACGCGGTTGTCACGGTCGTTCGCACGGGCGGGCTGGTCGAGCAGGTAACGGCACAACTCACCGACGTAGCCAAGAGTGGTCGCCTTGAACCTGCGCGCATCGTCCCAAAATTGGCTGGCACTGAATTTTCGGCGGATGGCAAACCCCGAAGCCCCGACAATGGCCGAGCCCCAGCACACACAGAGGCCGGTGGCGTGGTACAGCGGCAGCGTGCAATAGAGGACGTCATCCGGGCCCATGTCCAGGGCGATGTTGCCGAAGCTGACAGCGGTCTTGGTCCAGCGGCCGTGTTTCATGATCCCGGCCTTGGGCAGGCCCGTGGTGCCGGAGGTGTAGATATAGAAGCAAGGGTCGTTGAAGAAGATCTGCGCGGCGCTGGCCGGGTTGTCCACCGGGCTTTCGGCGCTGGCGGCCACCAGGTCGATGTAACCTTGGGGCAGCATATTACCCTGCTGCTCGGCGACAAACCAGGTGCGTTGCGCCTCGATTGCCACCTGGCTACGCACCGCCTCATAGGCGGCCACCAACTCCTCCCCCACCACAATCGCCACCGGGCTGACCAGCTTCAGGCTGTGCACCAGTGCCGCTTGGGTTTGCGCCGTATTGAGCATGGCGCAGACGCCGCCCAGCTTGGCCACGGCCAGCACGCTCAGCAGCAATTCGGGACGGTTCTCGATAAAAATCGCCACCACGTCGCCCTTGTGGATGCCCCGGCCTTTAAGGTGATGGGCGATACGGTTGGCGCATTGGTTGACTTCGCTGTAGCTGAGCACGCGCTCGGCGTACAACAACGCAGCACCTTCCGGGTTAAGCAGGGTCGCTTGCTCAAACTGCCAGCCCAGGCCGCAAGGCTGATGGGGATCGCTGACATTGGCGGCACGCATGCCGCGCACGACGCGCGGCAGGGCACGCACAATGGCAGGCACCTTACGCAGCATCTTGCCCCAGGTGATCATGTCGTTTGGCGAGTGGCTCATGGGAACGTCCTTTTTCTTATTCTTCTTGAAACCTTGCTGGAAAGTACGTCAGCCCCTCTTCAGCTGTACATGTAGGATTTGAAAAGTTTTGTATCCCGATAAGCGACCGCGGCAGGAGGGAATTTAGCGGCGTAAAGACAGTCTTTAAGAGTAAGCGCAGCGCTGTTCACTCATGGCCAACAACGCAAAATGCAGGATGCATGATGGCCCTTCATGCAAATTGCACGAAATCGAAAATCGGACAATTTTTTAACTTGTTGTTTTATAAGATATTTTTTATAAAGCACAAGCTGGCACAATCACTGCACCTATCACTCCATGCTTGCCAACTTGAGCCAATGGAGCTGATAGACATGAGCCTGATCCAAGATAAATTCGCCTCAGTATTCTCCAACTACGACGTCACCACCCAGCCACGCCCCGACGGCGGCATCCTGTTGACACTGCGTAACAGTGAAGGCAAACAGGTCAAGCGCTCGATCTCCTACCAGCAGTTGCACACTGCCGATCAGTTGACCTGGGTTATCAGCGCCATTCGCCGCGACCTGGCTGAACAAGCCAGCGACTTGCCGCAGATTTCGATGTTGCAAAGCCAGAATCGCTTTGCCCTGCCGACTTACCATTCGGCTTAAGACAAGCGACACCAAAAAGGGCCGCGACACCGTTGAGTGTCGCGGCCCTTTTTCATGCCTTCAGCAAAGCCCCTGACGCGCGGCTTCGTTCATCGCCTGCACGCGGTTGTTGACGTCCAGTTTGCAGTAGATATTGCGCAGGTGGAATTTCACCGTGGCTTGCGAGGTGGCGCGTATCTGGCTGATCTCCCAGACCGTCTTGCCTTCCGAAGCCCAGCGCAGGATTTCAAGCTCTGCCGGCGTCAGCGGCTTGCCCGACAAGCTCAAGCGTCGTCTGACCGCATTGGGCACTGAATACGATGGTAGAAACGCGTCCTCTGGACCTCGCATCAATTCTCTCCTTTTCAATGGCTGACGCTCCATCACCTTTCGGATTGCTCCTATTGACAGGCGATACAAACGTTAAGGCCGCAGAGAGTTACATAACGGACGGCAGTCATGCGCAAGCCCCGCGATAAACAGCAAGGCCTTACAGAGGTTTAGGTTTCTTCCCACAGTAACTTCCAACATGTGGGGATTGATGTTCCCGATAGAACGACTAATCGTCCAATCCGGGAAAGCGCCGGGCAATATCGTCACCCGTGAACGCAGGTACCCACCCTGGTGCTGTATCAAACAGCCGCAACGCCACGAAGTGCGGGTTCTCGCCCATATCGAACCAGTGCGCCGTACCGGCCGGAATCACCAGCAGGTCGTTTTTCTCACAACGCAGGGCATATACGTAGTCGCCGATGTGCAGGGCGAACAATCCTTGGCCTGCAATAAAAAAACGCACATCGTCTTCACTGTAGCGGCGCTCGTCCAGGAACCGGGCGCGTAGCTCAGCTTGCTGCGTGGGGTCGCCGGTGACGCGCAGCACTTCCACACGGTTGTAGCCAAGCGCATCGATCTGCGCCTGGTATGCCGCGATCAATTCAGCATCGCTGGCGCCCGGCTCAATCGGGCGGGGTTGCCAGCGCTCGAAGCGCACACCGTGCTCGGCCAAGGTGGCGGCGATGTCATCGAAATGGGTCAGGACTTTGTTGGGGGTGTCCGGTGCAGCGGCGGAGTAGACAGCGACATAACTCATTGAAGGGTTCCTTGGTTCTGCTCGTGCAATCGAAGACCGATGATAACGGCGGCGGCCAGGGCGGCGACGCTGGCGATGCTGAAGGTCAGGGCCGGCCCCAACAGGTTCCAACTGTAGCCTGAATACAGCGCGCCCAGCGCACCGCCGGTGCCGGCCAGCGCCGCATACAGCGCCTGACCCTGGCCTTGTTGTTTGTCGCTGAAACTGCGCTGCACAAAGGCAATCGCCGCTGCGTGAAAGCTGCCGAACGTAGCGGCGTGCATCACCTGCGCCAGCAACAACACCCAGAAAAACTCGGCAAACGCCCCCAGCAACAACCAGCGCAGGGCCGCCAGCAGGAAACTGGCCAGCAGCACGCGGCGCACCGAAAAGCGCGAGAGGATGCGGCTCATGGCGAGGAACATCAGCACTTCCGCCACGACCCCCAGCGCCCACAGCAAGCCGATCACGCCACGGCTGTAGCCCAGTTGTTCGAGGTGCAGGGTGAGAAAGGTGTAGTACGGGCCGTGGCTCATTTGCATCAGCGCCACGCAGGCGTAGAACGCCAGCACGCCGGGGCTGCGCAATTGCTTGAGAAAGCCTTCGCCCGCCAGGCGATTACCCTGGACCAGCGGCTGCGCGTTCGGCACCCAGAGGCTGGCGCCGATGATGCCGGCCATGATCACCACGACCACCACCGGGTAGATATCCAGGCTCAGCCAGTCAAACAGCCGCCCCATGATCACCACGGTGAGGATAAAACCAATCGAGCCCCACAGCCGGACCTGGCTGTAGCGTGCGGTCTGTGTTTGCAGATGGGCCAGGGTGATCACTTCGAACTGCGGCAGCACCGCGTGCCAGAAGAACGCATGCAGCGCCATGACCAGCGCCAGCCAGGCGTAGGTGTGGCTGACGAAAATAAGTGAAAAACTCGCCAGGGTGCACACCGCGCCGAAGCGCACGATGGCCAGGCGCCGGCCCGTGTAGTCGCCCAGCCAGCCCCACAGGTTGGGCGCCACGCAGCGCATCAGCATGGGGATGGCCACCAGTTCGCCGATACGCGCGCTGGAGAACCCCAGGTGGTCGAAGTACAGCGCCAGGAACGGCGCGGTTGCGCCGAGCAGGGCGAAGTAGAACAGGTAGAAGCTGGAGAGGCGCCAGTAGGGGAGCGTGGTCACCGCCAGGCCGTCACAGTTGGCCCAGCACCGGCGTACTTACGCGCACATCGGCGTTCTGCCCGCGATGGCGCAGCAGATGGTCCATCAGCACGATGGCCATCATCGCCTCGGCAATCGGCGTGGCACGGATGCCGACACACGGGTCGTGGCGGCCCTTGGTGATCACGTCCACTGGGTTGCCGTGCACATCGATCGAACGGCCCGGCGTGGTGATGCTCGACGTCGCCTTGAGCGCCAGATGCGCAACGATCGGCTGGCCGGAGGAAATACCCCCCAGGATGCCGCCGGCGTTGTTGCTGAGGAAACCTTCGGGGGTCAGCTCGTCGCGATGCTCGGTGCCGCGTTGCGACACGCAGGCGAAGCCGGCGCCGATTTCCACGCCTTTGACGGCGTTGATGCTCATCAGCGCGTGGGCCAGTTCAGCGTCGAGGCGGTCGAAGATCGGCTCGCCCAGGCCGGGCTTTACGCCTTCGGCAACCACGGTGATCCGAGCACCCACGGAATCCTGATCGCGGCGTAACTGGTCCATGTAGGCTTCCAGCTCCGGCACTTTGTCCGGGTCGGGGCTGAAGAAGGCGTTGTCGTCCACGCTGTCCCAGGTCTTGAATGGGATCTCAATCGGGCCCAGTTGGCTCATGTAGCCGCGAACAACGATGCCCTGGGTGGCCAGGTATTTCTTGGCGATGGCACCGGCGGCCACGCGCATGGCGGTTTCGCGGGCCGAGCTGCGACCGCCGCCGCGGTAGTCGCGTTCGCCGTATTTGTGGTGGTAGGTGTAATCGGCGTGGGCCGGGCGGAACAGGTCCTTGATCGCCGAGTAGTCCTTGGACTTCTGGTCGGTGTTGCGGATCAGCAGGCCGATGGCGCAACCGGTGGTGCGACCTTCGAACACGCCGGAGAGGATCTCGACTTCGTCGGGCTCCTGGCGCTGGGTGGTGTGGCGGCTGGTGCCGGGCTTGCGGCGGTCCAGGTCACGCTGCAGGTCCTCCAGAGACAGCTCGAGGCCCGGCGGGCAGCCATCGACAATGGCGACCAACGCCGGGCCATGGCTTTCGCCCGCGGTGGTGACAGTGAACAGCTTGCCGAAGGTATTGCCGGACATGCAGGGCGCTCCGTGAAATCAGTTGAATCAAGTCAACTGTAATAACTTAAGGCCGCCAGTATACGCAGGCCAACCGACTAGTTCATCCTCGAAACCTTACCGGTAGACCCTGGTCCAACCGGCACCTCTCCAATGATGGCGCGATGATGCTGCGAGTTCTGCTGTTTACCCTCACCCTGTTGACCGCCGTGGCCCAGGCCGCCTCCCCTGTGGTACTGCAACGTCCCATCAGCCTGGACACCGGCAGCGGCGAGCTGTTTGGTTCGCTGCTGTTGCCGCAATCGGACAAGCCCGTGCCGGTGGTGCTGATCATCGCCGGCTCCGGCCCCACCGACCGTAACGGCAACAGCGCCGACGGCGCGCGCAACGACAGTCTCAAGCGCCTGGCCTGGGTACTGGCCCGGCATAACATCGCCAGCGTGCGCTACGACAAGCGTGGCGTGGCGGCCAGCCTGGCCGCCACGCCTGACGAACGCAACCTGACCCTGGACGCCTATGTCGCGGACGCCGTGGCCTGGGGCAAACTGCTCAAGGCCGACAAACGCATGGGCCCCTTGATCGTGCTCGGCCACAGCGAAGGTG
The DNA here is from genome assembly GCF_019145355.1 of Pseudomonas azadiae. Classification (NCBI taxonomy): domain Bacteria; kingdom Pseudomonadati; phylum Pseudomonadota; class Gammaproteobacteria; order Pseudomonadales; family Pseudomonadaceae; genus Pseudomonas; species Pseudomonas azadiae. The sequence continues at coordinate 920,686 of NZ_JAHSTY010000001.1, forward strand.
CCCTGGTGGCGGCCCTCGCCGCGCCGCAACTGGACCCGGCGGGCGTGATTTCACTGTCCGGCAGCGCGCGCCCGGTCGACCAGGTCATTCGCCAGCAATTGGCCGATCACCTGCCCCCTGCCCTGCTGCTGCGCAGCAATCAAATCCTCGATCACCTCAAGGCAGGCCAAGTGGATGCGGATGTGCCTGGCCCGCTCGAAGGCATTTTCCGACCCAGCGTGCAGCCGTACCTGATCAGCCTGTTCCGCGCCGACCCGTCGGCCGCCTTTGCCAAGCTGCGCATGCCGGCGCTGATCATCCAGGGCACCCACGATATTCAGGTCGGTGTGGGCGACGCCCAGCAACTGAAAAAGGCCAAGCCCGACGCACAGTTGGCGGTGATCGAAGGCATGAACCACGTGATGCGCATTGTGCCCAACGATGTAAAACAGCAATTGGCCTCTTACAACGACCCGCAATTGCCCCTCGCCGCCGAGCTGGGCAGCCGCCTGGTGCGCTTTATCGACGGCCTTCAACCCCACTAAGCGGCAATTGGCCTCCAGTCCTGGGGAAAACGGCCGATAAGCCCAAAGTCGACAGTAAAAAGACTGTCGACTTGCTGGGTTTGGACAGGATCGCGCCGCATGACAACCACTGAAGCAACACCGGAATCTACCGCCGAAACCGCGGCTGAAAAAACCGAGGCCGTCGACGCGGCGGCCCTGCCGTGGGCGGATGTTCAGGCCGAGCATTTCAAGATGCTGCGCCTGGCGCCCCTGGCCATTGACCGCGCCACAGGGGTGCGACCGTTGCGGTTCGTGCAGTTCGGCTATGCCGAGCGCCATGACAAACACCACAGCCTGCTGCGCATGGTCATTCAGTTGCCGGGACAGCGCGTGCGGCGTGAGCAGAATCACTTGGATATCTGGGTCGACCACGACAAGCATCGCGTGCATTTCGGCCCAGGCAACAGCCTGGAAATCGAACCGGTCAACCGTGGGATCGGCCGCTTCCTGGTGGCCCAAGGGGCCGCCTGGGCGAAAAAGAAATGGTCGCACTATCGCGTCGACGGCGTTGACCTGTCCAACAAGGACGCGCTGAACGAATCCACGCGCCTGCGCCGCGATCACTTCCTGCGCATCCACGGTTTTGATGTGGCCTACGCCGATGTTCAGCATCTGAAGGGCACCGTGCAGCCGGGCAAAGTCGGCGATGTGCTGGAGAGCTGGAACACCGAGAAGGTGCAGTTCGTGGAGATTCTGGAGGCGGCGCAGATGCTGCAACAAGCCGATCACAACCTCGCGGAGCAGGAAGTGAAGCTGCGCAAGGAAGAGGAAAAGGTCACCAAGTTCAAGCGTGAAGACAGCGGGCTGCGCTTTACCATCACCTGCCTGGTGGCGTTTACGGTGTTTCAGGCGGGGTTGTTGATCTGGATTGCCACGCACCGATAGCCCGTTGAAATGCGATCAACCTGTGGGAGCTGGCTTGTCGGGTCGCCGCATCGCTGCGATAGCGGTGGGTCAGCTTCGGTTTCCTCTGTGGCGAGCGGGCTTGCCCCGCGTTGGGCTGCGAAGCAGCCCTAAAATCAGGCTCTGCGGAACGTCTGATACACCGCATTCTGCTGACTGGGTCTGCTGCGCAGCCCAACGCGGGCAAGCCCGCTCGCCACAGAGAGATTTGTCAGCCGTTGAAATTGTGTAGATATCTTTGGCTATCGCAAGCCAGCTCCCAAACTGACCGCGTTCCTGCCGTCAGACCCTGGCGGCAAACACCGCCTGATGCTGGCGGCACTGCTCGGCCGTCAACATGAACACCCCATGCCCGCCACGCTGGAACTCCAGCCAGGCGAAGTCGACTTCCGGGTACAGCGCCTCGACGTGCACCTGGCTGTTGCCCACTTCAACCATCAGTAAGCCCTTCTCGGTCAGATGGTCCGCCGCCTCGGCCAGCATGCGCCGCACCAGGTTCAAGCCATCGTCGCCGCAGGCCAGGCCCAGCTCAGGCTCGTGCTGGTATTCGTCGGGCATATCGGCGAAGTCCTCGGCATCCACATACGGCGGGTTGGACACGATCAGGTCAAAGCGCTGGCCCGGCAAGCCGTCGAAGCCGTCGCCCTGCACGGTGTAGACGCGCTGGTCGACGCCGTGGCGTTCGATGTTCTGGTTGGCCACCTCCAGGGCTTCGAAGGACAAGTCGCCCAGCACTACTTCGGCGTCCTGGAACTCGTAGGCGCAGGCGATGCCAATGCAGCCGGAGCCGGTGCACAGGTCGAGGATGCGTGCCGGCGGCTTCGCCAGCCAGGGTGCGAAGCGGTTTTCGATCAGCTCGCCGATCGGCGAGCGCGGGATCAGCACGCGTTCATCGACGATAAACGACAGGCCGCAAAACCAAGCCTCACCAATCAGGTAAGGGGTCGGCACGCGTTCGTGAATGCGGCGATGCAGCAACCGTTGCAGGTGGGCAACTTCCTCTTCTTCCAGGTTGCAGTCGAGGTAGCTGTCGGCAATTTCCCAAGGCAAGTGCAACGCGCCGAGCACCAGTTGCCGTGCGTCGTCCCAGGCGTTGTCGGTGCCATGGCCAAAAAACAGGTCTTCCCCATGGAAACGGCTGACAGCCCAACGGATATGATCGCGCAAGGTGCGCAGGCGGGAAGTGGTCACGGGGCAAGCTCCTGGAAAAAACGACTGGCGATTCTAACAGCCTTCACCTGTACCGACGATGTCCGAAAAAGCCTCTGCCACCCGTCGGATTTCATCTGAATTAGCGTCATTGTGTTAAACAGGCGCACCTCTTGACAGGGCTGCACGCCAGCAACGGCGTACCTTACGATGGTAGCGATTCACAGAACCGCTCAGCCAGTGGACAATGTCGCAAAAGCCCCCCTCACAGGAGCCCCAGAATGTCCGTTCCAAAGACGATGTTTCAACTCAGCGGTCGTGGTTACGCAGCAGCGAACCTCAGCCATGCGACCCTCGTGATCATCGACGCCCAGAAGGAATACCTCAGCGGCCCGCTCGCCCTGTCCGGCATGGACGCGGCGGTCAACAACATCAAGCAGCTTGTATCATCGGCGCGCAACGCCGGGCGCCCGATTGTGCACGTGCGCCACCTGGGCACGGTGGGCGGCCTGTTTGACCCCCAGGGCGAGCGCGGCGAGTTCATCCCGGGGCTCGAACCTGAAGGTGACGAAACCATCATCGGCAAGCTGTTGCCCAGTGCCTTTCACGGCACCGGCCTGGAAAAGCATCTGCAGGATCTTGGTTCCCTGGACCTGATCGTCTGCGGTTTCATGAGCCATTCCAGTGTCAGCACAACAGTGCGCGCCGCCAAAAACCTGGGCTTTCGCTGCACCCTGGTCGAAGATGCCTGCGCCACCCGTGACCTGCCTTACAAAGGCGGCGTCCTCAGCGCCGAACATGTACAGCAGACCGAAATGGCGATCATGGCCGACAACTTCGCCACCCTTGCGCTGACCAAAGACCTGATCTGATTTAAACAAGCGCCGACGAGCGACGCGGCAATGTTTATTGCCCCGCTCATCCGCAAAGCCCTTTCATTTGGCGCATTTACCCCTCGCCCCGGAACAACCTGTGTATTGTCCGGTCGAAGGGCCGATACCCTGGAGGAAAGGTCGGAATGAAGATATCCGATGGTTTTGATGCTCGTCGCTTGCGCCCCAAGGGCCCGAGCAACTGGCGTCTGCGCCTGGTGGCCGGCATTGCCGCGCTGCTGGCGATGGTAGGTTTGCTGTTGGCCGGCGCTGGTGGCGCCGGCCTGTTTGGTCATTCGCCGGCGCTTGGCGAGCTGAATGCCAGCCCTGGCGGCTCGGCGATTCTGTTGGCGATCGGCTTGCTGATGCTGTGGCTGGGCGTGTGGTTATGGCGGCGCAGCCGTCGGAAAATGCGCCAGCCGTTGTCGCTCAACATCGCTTCGCACCTGATGAAAAAGCACGACTGATGGCGCTTGGATAGCGTTTCCTGCGCCCTGGCCGCCGCGATTTAGGTAAACTGCCCGCCCTTCGCGGAGGCCACCATGCAAGACGACGATTTTTCCCTGTTCAAGAACGAGCTGCGCGGCGTCAAGCCGATCAAGCATGACCGTGCCGACACCGGCAAACCCAAGGCCGACCGGGCGCAGATCGCCAAGCTGCGCCAGGCCGCGACCGTGCGCACCGACGCCACCACCGTGGACGGCCTGTCGGACCAATTCGTGATCGACGTCGGCCCCGAAGACGAGCTGATGTGGGCCCGCGATGGCGTGCAGGAAAGCCAGATGCGCAAGCTCAAGGCCGGCCAGATCCCGTTCGAGGGCAGTCTTGATTTGCACGGCATGAACGTGGAGAAAGCCCGGGAAACCCTGTGGGCCTTCCTTGCCGAAGCGACCAAATTCGAAATCCGCTGCGTGCGCGTCACCCACGGCAAGGCCGTGCGGCTGGACGGCAAGCGCCCGATGATCAAGAGTCACGTCAACACCTGGCTGCGCCAACACGCCCAGGTGCTCGGCTTTACCTCGTGCCAGGCCCGCCACGGCGGCGCGGGCGCGGTGTATGTGATGCTCAAGCGCACCATGATGGAAGGGCGCGACGAGTGAACATGAAAAAGCCCAGCACTCAGGCTGGGCTTTGGCTCAATGAGCTGGATGTCTAGTTGCTATTAACCTTTTGAGACTTCTTTTCTTCGGCTAAAGAGATCACAGCTTTTTGCATCGTTATCGCAGTATTGGCTGCGCTTCGATACACCGCACGCTTTTCTTCTACCGAACAGTTGCGGAAAAAGTCCGACATGGTCGTTGATTGATATTTTTCTACCGATTCCGTGATTCCGCCTTTCATAAGGCTGCTCCGGTCAAGATTTGCTCAAGTTGATCTGGATGGTAGGGCTGCCTGACAAACTCGTCAACGTCGTCAGCCGAAAGGTCGATACCGACCTCTGCATCACCACCGTCCGTGTCCTTGATGAGCACGTCGACCTGAAGGCGATCCTGAAACTCGCGCTTTAGCTGACAAACCGTCGCCTTTGATGCGTAAAACTGACGAACAAACTCCTTGCAGGGAATGTTCCTTCCTTCGATAGCTTCACGTGCCAACACAAACTCCCAGGCTAACGTCGGTTTCTGATAAACATAGATCACTTGAACCGATCGGTTTTTCTTATCGAGAGCACGCTGAACATTTTTTCGGGCAACATCAAGATTCGCAAGTGTTCCATCCAAAAGGAACGACTGGCGCTGTTGATAAACAAGGTCGACGGTCCGTTCCACGATGGCTGTTACACCACGCTGGAAAAGACTTGAGTTCCCACCTGTGTACTCAGGGAAATATTCTCTAAAGTCGTCAGGATCGATACGAAGAGCAGTCGATCCATGGGCCTCCATCAAACGGATGAAAGACTTCGAAACTTCTGTTTTGCCTGCGCCAGGGGAACCGGCCATAAAGACTGACACTGGATACTCTTCACCCGGATATCGACTCAGGCAGGCCAATTCCCTGGCTATTTGTGTACGATTTGCCTTGGCAAAGAGTACGGCACGTTCAGAAATGCTTCGCTCCAGCGGTGTCATCAGGTCCCCCTCAAAGATGGCTGACTCTAACACCGGGATCGCCAAGGAATACAACTGTCGGCGCACCTAAGCTACTATGTGCGCCATCAATCAGCACCCTATGCGTTACACCCGCTGAAAACTGCGCTTCACATTGGTACAGGCATACACCGTACCGTTCTGAAACCCATACGGAAACAGCCCTGTGACATTGGAACAAAACTACACCGCGATACTCGGCCAGCTCGGCGAGGACGTTTCCCGCGAGGGCCTGCTCGACACGCCAAAACGTGCCGCCAAGGCGATGCAGTACCTTTGCCGCGGCTATGAGCAGACACTGGAAGAAGTCACCAATGGTGCCTTGTTCAGCTCTGACAACAGCGAAATGGTGCTGGTCAAGGACATCGAGTTGTACTCGTTGTGCGAACACCATTTGCTGCCGTTTATCGGCAAGGCCCACGTGGCGTATATCCCGAGCGGCAAAGTGCTGGGCCTGTCGAAGGTCGCGCGGATCGTCGACATGTATGCGCGTCGCCTGCAGATCCAGGAAAATCTCAGCCGCCAGATCGCCGATGCGGTGCTGCAGGTGACCGGTGCCCTGGGCGTGGCCGTGGTGATCGAGGCCAAGCACATGTGCATGATGATGCGCGGGGTCGAGAAGCAGAATTCGTCGATGATCACGTCGGTGATGCTCGGTGAGTTCCGCGAAAACGCGGCCACCCGCAGCGAGTTTCTCAGCCTGATCAAGTAACGGGCTGCGCAGGAAAGAACCGGCGTTCATCGCCGGTTTTTTTTCGCCTGGCAAAAATCAGGTAAGCTGCGGCCCCTTCTGTCATGGGCAAGAGGTTTCAGCCATGTTCGTCAAAGCACTTCGAGTGGGTCTCGGCCAACTCATCATCGCGGGCGACTACCTTACCCGCCCACGCAAAAAACAACGCAGCGCCGAGCAACAGGCGCAGGTGAACGCAGCGGCCAAGGAATTGACCCTGTATCAGTTCCACGCGTGCCCGTTCTGCGTGAAGACCCGCCGCACCCTGCACCGCCTGAATGTGCCGGTGGCGTTGAAGGACGCGAAGAACAACCCACAGGACCGCCAGACCCTGCTGGAGCAAGGCGGCAAGATCAAGGTGCCGTGCCTGCGGATCGAAGAAAATGGCCAGACCACCTGGATGTATGACTCCAAGGCGATCATCGAGTACCTGGACCAGCGGTTTGCCGCGGTCTGACAGACACTGCAAACCCCTGTGGGAGCTGGCTTGCCTGCGATGGCATCACCTCGGCACACCTGAGCTACCGCGTCGTCTGCATCGCAGGCAAGCCAGCTCCCACAGGATCTACGCCGGTCTTAAATCCTGTATTTCCAAAGCCAATAGCGCCGACCCCAGGCACTTGCCGTGGGCATCCAGCGCCAGCGAACGGGTGACGCCACCGCGCAGGATCCCCGGCAGCACGAAGTTCAACGCCTGCACGTTGGGCAATTCATAGCGTTTCACCGGCGCCGCGCCTGCTTCCAGCAAGCCGGCGAAGAACTCGGCCACACGCTCGGCCGTCAAGTGTTCGCACAGCAACGGATAATCCTCGGCGCGATAGGCAATGATCGAGATATTCGACGTGTCGCCCTTATCCCCGGTGCGGGAATGGGCCAGCGTGTGCAGCTTCATGCTTCGATCCTCGGGTTGACCACGTTACGCGGCAGCAGCAACGAGGCTACCGCCACCACTTGGCGCACGCTTTTGCTCGCGCCGCCGCCGCCCGACGGGCCGTTGGTGTAGAGGGTTTCCACTTCATTGCCCACACGCACGGCTTCGCTGCGTTCCTCACAGCGCGCGGCCACGCGCAGGCGCACTTCCCAGGGCTCGACGCCGCTGCGCGGGCCATGGAGCGAGTCCATGCCGATCAGCTCGGCGCGCACGTCCTGCATCTTCACGCCGATCAATTCAAGACGCTTGAGGACCACATCCCTTGCCAATTGGGCTCGTGCGACAGCGCCGGGGCCGCCGTAGGACATCTGCCCTTCACCGATCCAACCTTCCAGGTAGCCGACGCTGACCTTCAACTGCTCGGGTCGCGCACGACCGCCGGCGCCCTGGGCGCGAACGCGATCAACGGCCTCCTCGACAAACCCCACCCGGGAAAAATCCGCCGTCACATCCGGCGTGAGGTACGCGGCCGGGTCGTGCACCTCGTAGATAAGCTGTTCAGTGCAGGTGGCACGGCTGACCCGCCCACCGGAACCGGCAACCTTGGTGATCACGGCTGCACCGTCGGCATTGATCTCAGCCAGGGGGAAGCCCAGCCGAGCCAGGTCGTCCACGTCCTTGAAACCAGGGTCGGCAAAGTACCCACCGCTGACTTGCCCGGCACATTCGAGCAAATGCCCCACCAACGTACCGCGCCCCAGGCGCTGCCAATCGTCCTCCGCCCAGCCGAATTCAAACATCTGCGGCGCCAGGAACAGCGATGGGTCAGCCACGCGCCCGGTTATGACGATGTCGGCATCTGCGCGCAAAGCCTGCAGGATGCCGTCGACGCCCAGGTAGGCATTCGCCGAAATCAGCCGCTCGCCCAAGGCGCCGACGGTCTGGCCGTTATCCAGCAAAAATTCGGGCTGCAATGCCTTCAGCACGTCGTCGCCGACGACAGCGACCACCTTGAGGTCAAGGCCCAACGCGGCGGCGATCCGCCGCACTTCAATGGCCGCCGACACCGGGTTGGCCGCGCCCATATTGGTGATAACCCGCAGACGGCGACGCCCGGCCTGCGTACCAACGAAGGGCAACACGCGGCGCATGCGCTCGCTGAGCAAGGGGTCGTAACCGCCGCTGGGATCGCTGATTCGCACCTGTTGCGCCAAGGCAATCGTGCGTTCGGCCAGGCACTCGAACACCAGGTAATCGAGGTCGCCCTGCTCGGCCAGTTCCACGGCAGGTTCGATACGGTCGCCGGAATAGCCGGCGCCGGAACCGATGCGCAAGGTTTTCATATCAGATAACTCCCAGGAGCAACGCGGTCAGGGTCATCAACACCGACGCGGCAAACAGAAACGGAATGGTAAAACGCTGGTGATCGGCCAATTCGATCTTGCACAGGCCCACCAGCAGGAAGGTCGCAGGGGTCAGCGGGCTGACCGGGAAACCGGTGGTGTGCACGCCCAGCAACGAGGCCTGGGCCACTTGCAACGGATCGACGCCCAAAGCCTTGCCGACCTCCGCGATTACCGGCATCACGCCAAAATAGTAGGAATCAGGATCGAACAGCATGCTCAACGGCATGGAGATAAAGCCTACAACCGCCGGGATCAGCTTGCCGTGGCCGGCCGGAATCTGCGCCACCGCCACTTCGGCGATGGCCTTGAGCATGCCGGTGCCCTGCATGATGCCGGTGAACACGCCGGCCGCCAGCAGGATACTGGCCATGGTCAGCGCGGTCTTCGCATGCGCATCGATACGGGCGCGCTGGGCGTCGACGTTCGGGTAGTTGATGCACAGCGCGATCACCGTACCGAGCATGAACATCACCACCGGATCGACCCAGCCGGCGATCATCACCACCATCACCAGCACCGTCAGAATCAGGTTGACCCAGAACAGACGCGGGCGGCGCAGCTTGATGTCGTCGTCACTGAGCACCCGCTGCGGCATGGCGTCCACGCTGGAACCGGCGCCGAGGCCCAGGCGTTTTTCTTCGCGATGGCCCAGCCACCAGGCGCAGGCGAAGACAAAGATCAGGCCGACGATCTGCACCGGAATCAGTGGTTGGAACAAATCCGCCACCGGCACATGCAAGGCCGCCGACGAGCGCAGCACCGGGCCGGTCCAGGGCAGGAAGTTGACCCCGGCCGCCATCGCACAGACACACGCGAGGATGCGCTTATCGATCCCCAGCCGGGTATACAAGGGCAGCATGGCGGGCACCGTCACCAGGAAGGTCACCGCGCCGGAGCCGTCGAGGTGCACCAGCAGCGCCAAGGTCGCGGTACCTACGACAATTCGTGTAGGACGCGTCCCTACCGTGCGCAGGATGCGATCAATGATGGGGTCGAGCATGCCAGCATCGGTCATGATCCCGAAAAACAGGATCGCGAACACAAACATGCCCACCACGGGGGCGACGTTCTTGATGCCGGTGATGATAAAGGCGCTGGTCTGCAGGCCGAACCCGCCAAGCAGTGCGGCGATGATCGGCAAGGCGATCAGGGCCACCAGCGGTGAGAGGCGTTTGCTCATGACGGCAGCGAGCAGGCACAGGATGGTGATGACACCCAGGGTTGCGAGCATGGGTTACTCCAGGGCGGCCTTGGTGGCCGGTTATTGTTTTCCACGGAGTATTGGAAGCGCGGTAGTCTTTGTAAATTGGAATATTCACCTGCTGGCGTTCGGAAAAACAAAATGAAGCATTCCCTATGAAGAACAGCATCCAACACATCCAGGCCTTCCTTGCGGTGGCGCGCACAGGCAGTTTCACCAAGGCGGCCAATGAGCTGCACCTGTCACCCTCGGCGCTCACGGTGCAAGTGCAACAATTGGAAGACTGGCTCGGCGTCGCCCTGCTCGACCGCAGCCCGCGCCACGTCAGCATCACCGCCGCGGGCCAGGAAGCCCGCGGGCCGATGGAAAAACTGCTGCTGGACCTGGATAACATCGTCACCGGCTCCCGTGACCTCGCCGCGCTGCGCCGGGGCGTGGTCACCCTTGCCGCCCTGCCCTCGGTGTGCGCCGGCACGCTGGCGCCGGTGCTGCGCCTGTTTCGTGAGCGTTTTGCCGGGATCGACGTGCGCCTGCATGACCTGGTGGCCCATCGCATTCATGCCCAGGTGCGTTCCGGCGAAGTGGATTTCGGCATTGGCGTACGCGCGCGGCTCAGCCATGGCCTGGAATTCGTAGCGGTGCTGAATGACCGATTGTGTGCGTTTGTACCGCAGGATCATCCCCTCGCCCGCCATCGCCAACTGACCTTGGGGCAACTGGCGGACCAGCCGATCATCCTCACCGGGCGCGACAGCAGCGTGCGTGAACACGTGGATGCCTTATTCGACGAGACACGGCTGACGATGAACGCCGGCATGGAAGCCAACTACATGTCGACGGTGTTGGCACTGGTGCGCCAGGGGCTGGGGATCAGTGTGCTGCCCGAGTCGGCGGCGGACAGTCTGGAGGGGTTGAAGCGCATCCACATCGATCATCCTGGGGTGAATAGGGAGATCGGGTTGATCAGTCGCAGCGGGGTTGCACTAAGCCCGGCCGCACAGCGCTGCTTTGATCTGCTCAAAGACGAATTATCTGACACAGCGCAGCGCTAATGTGGGAGCGGGCTTGCTCGCGAAAGCGGAATGTCAGTCACTGATGATTTGACTGAACCACAGCTTTCGCGAGCAAGCCCGCTCCCACAGTCGAACCTGCGTTTAATCCAGCATAGCGATATGTTTAGGATGGCTGGCCACACGCGTCAACCATGCCTGCACCGCCGGATAAGGCGTCAGATCAAACCCACCCTCATGCGCCACATGGGTGTAGGCATACAAGGCGATATCGGCAATCGAATACTGCTCGCCCACCAGGAATGGCGTGGCTTGCAACTGACGCTCCATGACCTTCAGCGCCTTGTATCCGCCCTTATGGGTGGTTTTGTATTCCTCCAGGCGATCCTGCGGCATGTTCAGGTAAAACTGGATAAACCGCGCCACCGCAATGTACGGCTCGTGGCTGTATTGCTCGAAAAACTGCCACTGCAACACTTGCGTACGCAGGCGCGGCTCGGTGGGCAGGAACTCACTGCCATCGGCGAGGAAGTTGAGGATCGCGTTGGACTCCCACAGGCACGTGCCGTCTTCGAGCTCCAGCACGGGGATCTTGCCGTTGGGGTTCTTGGCCAGGAATTCGGCGGTCTGGGTGTCACCCTTGAGGATGTCCACATCGACCCATTGGTACGGGATGCCCAGCAGGCTCAGCATCAATTTGACCTTGTAGCAGTTGCCCGACTTGTAATCGCCATAAACCTTGTACATGGGGCTCCCCTTATGCCGCTTGCGCGTGCTGTGCTTGACGGACCACCGCGGCCAGGCGCTTGAGACCTTCGTCCAGGCGGGCCGGGTCGATATGGCTGAAATTGAGTCGCAACGAGCCCAGGTGCTGGTCCGGCTCGGAAAAGAACGGTTCACCGGGCATGAACGCGACGTTCTGGTCGAGCGCGTGAGCCAACAAGGTGCGGGTATCGAGCGGCTGTTTCAAGGTCAGCCAGAAGAATAATCCGCCTTGGGGCACTTGCCAGTCGGCCAGGTCGGCGAAGTGGTGCGCCAGTGCGGCCTGGAACGCATCGCGGCGGTCGCGATAGAAACTGCGCAACTCCACCAGGTGTTGCTGGTATTTTTGCGTGCCGATCCACTGCATCGCCTGCCATTGGCCGACGCGGTTGGTGTGCAGGTCCGCCGACTGCTTGAGCTTGAGCAGGTGGGGGAACAGGTCTGGGCTGGCGATCAGGTAGCCGACACGCAGGCCGGGCAGCAAGGTCTTGGACACCGTGCCGGTGTAGATCCAGCTGGCTTTTTGCAGGCGGGCGACAATGGGTTTGGCGCTGGCGCCGTCGAAGGTCAACTCGCGGTAGGGTTCGTCTTCGATCAACGTCACGCCGAACTCATCGAGCAGCGCGGCGACGGCTTCGCGCTTGGCCTCGCTGTAGCGCACCGCAGACGGGTTCTGGAAGGTGGGGATCAGGTAGATGAACGCCGGGCGATGGCGTTCGAGGTTGCTGCGCAACGCGCCCAGGTCGGGGCCGTCGGCTTCCAGCTGGACCGTGAGGCAATCGGCGCCGAACAGTTGGAAGATCTGCAAGGCCGCCAGGTAAGTCGGGCCCTCCAGCAGGATCTGCGTGCCGTTGTCGATATACAGCTTGGCCGCCAGGTCGAGGGTTTGCTGGGAACCGCTGACCACCAGCACCTGGCTGGCCTGACAGTGGATACCCAGGGCACGCGCCTCGGCAGCGAGCTGTTCACGCAACTGCGGCTCGCCTTCGCTCATGCCGTATTGGCCGATGTTCAGCGGCATGTCGTCCCAGTTCAGCGCCGGCAGCATGGCTTCGGCGGGCAAGCCGCCAGCGAACGACATCACTTCCGGTCGCTGGGCCGCCGCGAGGATTTCACGGATCAAGGAGCTTTTGAGGCGCGTAACACGTTCAGAGAAGGCCATGGAGGTCACCGGTAGCGAAGCCTGGGGAAAATACGTCAAACTGGTTGACCGAAATTACGACGACTCACACGGATACGTCAATATGCTTGACCTTAAAAACCCCATCGCCCAGCAAGAAGCCATGCAAGCGTTCTTCTTCGGCTACCAGGCGTTCACCGCCAAGGCCGACGAAATGCTCGAGCGCCGCGGCCTGAGCCGGGTGCATCAGCGCATCGTGTTTTTTATTGCGCGCTACCCGACGTTAAGCGTGAAGGAACTGCTGGAATTGCTGGGCGTGAGCAAGCAGGCACTGAACATCCCGCTGCGTCAGTTGCAGGAAATGCACTTGGTGCACAGCGTGGCGTCCGAGACCGACAAGCGTAAACGCCTGCTGGAACTGACCGACGAGGGGCTGCGCTTCGAGCAGTCGCTGCGCCGTGAGCAGGTCAAGTTGTTGCAGCGCGCCTTCAGTGAAGCCGGCGAAGCCGCCGTGGCCGGGTGGCTGGCCGTCAATCAGGCACTGAGTGCCGTGAACTAGCTTTTCATCGCACTATTCGAAAACATTATTTGCTTTCTTTGTATACAAAAGCATAATTCGCTTCGTGCGAGTTCCTGACCTATTGGTCAACAAAGCCCGCCAGTACCTCACAGCGCGGTTACCCACTTGCGTGGCCCGCGCTGGAAATAACAATAAAACTCTTGAGGAGTACTTGCTGTGGATAGCCGCAAATCCGAAGCCCCTACGCTGGATCTTTCCCCGCCCCACAACGGCTGGCTGGAACGCCTGTTCAAACTGCGCTTGCATGGCACCACAGTGAAGACCGAGCTGATCGCCGGCCTCACGACCTTTATCACCATGGCCTACATCATCTTCGTCAACCCCAATATCATGGCCGACGCCGGCATTGATCACGGTGCCGCGTTCGTCGCCACGTGCATCGCCGCCGCGCTGGGCTGCCTGTTGATGGGCCTGTATGCCAACTGGCCGGTGGGCCTGGCGCCGGGCATGGGCCTGAATGCGTTTTTCACCTACACCGTGGTCGGCACCATGGGCTACACCTGGGAAACCGCGCTGGGGGCCGTGTTCATTTCCGGCGTGCTGTTCATGGCCCTGACCCTTTCGCGGGTACGCGAATGGCTGCTCAATAGCATTCCCGTGAGCCTGCGCCACGCCATGGGCGCGGGTGTCGGCCTGTTTCTCGGGGTGATCGGCCTGAAGACTGCCGGAATCATCGTCGACAGCCCGGCCACGTTGATCAAGCTCGGCTCATTGCATGAACCGGCACCGTTGCTGGCGGCCATTTGCTTCCTGCTGATCGCCATCCTCAGTTATCACCGTGTATTCGGCGCGATCCTGATCAGCATCATCGCCGTCACGCTGGCCGGTTGGGGCCTGGGGCTGGTGCAATACAATGGCATCCTCGCCACGCCGCCAAGCCTGGCGCCGACCTGGATGGCGATGGACGTAAAAGGTGTATTCAATATCAGCATGATCAGCGTTGTATTTGCTTTTCTCTTTGTACACATGTTTGATACCGCAGGTACACTGATGGGCGTCGCGCAACGGGCCGGCCTGGTCAACGCTGATGGCAAGATCGATAACCTGTCCCGCGCGTTGAAAGCCGACAGCGCTTCCAGCGTGTTTGGCGCCATGGTCGGTGTGCCGCCGGTGACCAGCTACGTGGAAAGTGCCGCCGGTGTTGCCGCTGGCGGCCGTACCGGGCTGACCGCCGTGACCGTGGGCGTGTTGTTTGTGGCGGCGATGTTTTTTGCACCGCTGGCCGGCATGATCCCGGCCTATGCCACCGCCGGCGCGCTGATCTACGTGGCGATGCTGATGATGGCAAGCATGGCCCATATCAATTGGGACGAAGCCACCGACAGCATTCCGGCGATTGTCACGGCGATCATGATGCCGCTGACTTTCTCGGTCGCCGACGGCATTGCGTTGGGTTTTATCACCTACGTGGCGCTCAAGACCGGCACCGGCAAGTACCGCGAAATCTCCGTGAGCCTGTGGGTGCTGTGTGCGATCTTTATCGCCAAATTCATATTTCTGTAAGGAGCAATGGATGAACCTGGAAACCTGGCTACTGTTCAGCGGCGCAGCCTTGGTGGTGATCCTGATACCGGGGCCACTCTCCCTGCTGATGATCAGCAACAGCCTCAACTATGGCCTGCGCCGCTCGTATCCAGCGTTTCTCGGTGGGGTGTTTGCCTCGATCTGCCTGCTCAGCGCCTCGGCACTGGGGCTGGGTGCCCTGCTGCTGGCGTCGGAGCAGTTGTTCAGCGCCTTGAAGATTGTCGGCGCGGTGTACCTGTTCTACCTCGCCTGGCAGAGCTGGCAGCAATCGCGACAACCGGCTCAAGCCGCCGAGGTACCGTACAGCGCGCCCGTGCCACGGTTTCGTGCGCTGTTCGGCCGGGCCTTCGTGCTGGGCGCGAGCAACCCCAAGGACATTCTGTTCTTTGCCGCGTTTTTGCCGCAGTTTCTTAGCAGCGAACAGCCATTTCTAGCGCAACTGCTGAGCATGATCTTCACTTGGGTCGTGCTCGATCTGCTCTGCAAATTGGCATACGGTGTGGGTGCACAGGGCGCAGCGCGCTACCTGCGCAACGGCAGTGGCCAGCGTTGGTTCAACCGCGTCAGTGCCGGGTTATTCGGTGGCGCTGGCGTAATGGCACTGATAAAGGCTAGGACCGGCTGACTTTGGCAAAATAGACACTCGATTCGCGCCCCGCCTGACTGCTCCACTGAATACCCGCAACGATCGGGACGAGACGGTTTTCGCCCATGGCGCTGTTGACGCTTGCCAGTGGAAGCACGTCCGGATTACTGCGGATAGTCTCAGTTAACCACCGATCCGTCAGGCGCGTTTTCAAATCGATCGTCCCACCGTACGTCCAATGGATTGACAAGTAGTAAACGTTATTGGAAAGAGGATGAGTCACGATCAATTCATGCGTGGGCTTATTGAAATGGCTAACCAACACGTCTTGCACGTCAAAGCCTTGCTGCTGCAACACGTCTGTGATGGCCTGGCGCATCGCGATGTTGCGCTGAGCCGCCCGCTTGGGGTACGGGGATCGAAGCGTGGGATCTAAACCCGTGGTCCTGAAGTCGACGCGCGTAAAGCCCGGCGCCTCGCCTTCCATACCGATGAATATCGATTTGACTTGCCTGTCGGTGGGCCGCAGCATTCTCAGCAAATCATCCGTCTGCCCCGGTTGCGCGGGGGCCGGGGGCAGCCAGTCGTCTAACGTCGCACGCACATTGAGCATATGACTGGCCGTTGCAGGGCGCTCCGGACCTGATAACTCGATCATCCGTGCCACTGTAAAATCTCGGCTTTTGATGGTCATGGTGGGAAACGCCGTGCCGACAGACTCCGGCAGCGACCTATCAAACAGAGGGGCATGGAGCTGCCACCCGCCCGTTGGCGTGCGCGACGCAGGCAGGGGCTGTTCATGCCGTGCTGTGCTTGTCCAACGTTCAATATCAACGCGGGCCAATGAAACCAGTGGTTCATCCTTTGTGATAAACACGATATTACCTAGAGACACCTGCCCCCCCTGGGGGAGCAATCGGTAATAACCGCTCAAAGGATCGTTCAGACTCGTATAGGGCGGGGCCAAACGAAGAACATTGTAGGAAAATCCTCGATTATCTACCGGGACGTGAAAGATCCCGGGCGACGGGGAAGTCAACTGCTGAGGGTTCGGAATCTGCGTACGCCAATCCAGCCAGTGGGTGGACGTGGTGGAGGATTGGAGTATCTGGCTTTCCGTAGTCCTGCGCAACACGGGTGGCCACCAGTCCGGCGGCGGCGGTACCGGGGCTGTCCACGGGCTAAGCACGCTCGAACTCGTTCCGGCCACCGGTGGAGGTGCGTCCGCGCCGAGTAACCACTCCCTGGACTGGTGGATATCCAGAATCAGCTCGTCCTGACCCGGCGACTGCCGATTTTTCAGGCGAAACCATTGCTCGCTGTCCCGTTTGTAAACCGGATAATGGTGTGTGTTATCCGCCACAAACAACTCGCCATGTTTGGCGTAGACACCCGTTTGACCCGGCCCTTTCAACGCCACGGCACCCTCAGGCACCGATTTGATCTTGAAACGCTCCAGCGCCTGAAGTTGCTTTACAGATGACGCCGAACGGGCAATGCCTCCCGGCTCCACACGCCAATGGCGGATCCGCCCCAACGCCGCGGGCAGAGCAGGCCGAATGGCGGAAGCCACCGCAACCCCCGTCTTCTTGGGGCCCGGTACAAAAGTCGTGATCAGATTGACCATAAAGAATTTTGTCGTATCGGCCAACAATCGCTTATCACTGGGATCGCCCGAATGCTGATAACGCCGCGCCGCATCGTATAACGCATGAATGTCACTAAATATTCCGAGTATTGGAACAAAGGTACTTAACAGCATCCGAATATTGGCGACTCTGTCGTCGCGAAGGCGGCGGATTCGGTATTCCTCCAGCGCCTTACTGGAGTAACTGGCCGCTTGTGTCTGGCGCTGCAACTCCTGCACCTTGCCACGGTATAGCAACGCCTGGGCATCGCCGTTGGATGTGGCGACAATCGCCAGCCAGTCCTGCGGATCACAGGCAATCTGCTCGAGCACTTGTTCCTCTATTACATCAAGCGACAGCGAGGGTTCCAGATGCTTCACGCGGGAGCTTCGAGTCCATCGCCAAATCCCTTTCACAAAGGAAATAACGGGGGATACGTCAAGGATGTTGATAGCCGCTGGATCAAACAGAGAATGGGTCGCCTGAAAGGCCCAGCCGGGAGCGACCTGTCGTGCCAGCGCCTTGACGTTATCTGGCAATGCGCCGAGACGGTTCAATTCAGCGCTGGCCTTTTCAAGGCTGCTGTACTCAGTGAGCGCCAGGGCGAACGGGGCCTGCGGCCAATAGACCACGCAACGCTGCGAGCGCTTGTCCTGCATGACCACTATCCCTGCGACATAGCGGTCATGCAGCAGGGTATGTCCCACCAAATGAACCACGTGCAGTTGTAACTCGTGCTGGTTGTTCAACATGTCCTGGGGCGTGCGTGCGGCCATTGCGGTGCGCAATACGCTCTGCGCTTGCGCCGACAGCCCCTGTTGCGCCGCTGAAAACAGATGGTGTTCAACACCGGCGCGCAATGCGCGATTCAATAACTCGGGGATACGTCCTTCGCTGAGCGGATGGTTGGGATTAACGGGCGGGTAAAAAACCTCGTTGATCAACGCGTCGTACCGGCCGCCGATATCCAGCGAAGAGATGAGTTGTCTTAAATGACCCGTCGAGAGGCTGTCTGGCCACGTCCATCGCAGCGGGCAAGCACGGTTTAATTTATGCTGCGTCCAGGGTGCCAGCGGGTCCAGGTTATGCAGCGCCAGCGCCAGCAGACTGAAGGCTCTGCATGAAGAAGACGGGGGCAATGTTTTTTGCGGGTCTTTCAGGAGACAAGCGTCTTTATGATCGCAATACGTGCCGTGAATATCACCGGACATCGCTATAAAGGGCTCGTCCAGCCCAATTCCCAGGGCGATTCCGTCACGACGCAAACGGGCGGTCAACGCATGGCGCGCATACGTGTTCAAGTCCGGCAGACGTTGTTCAAGCCGAGTTAAAAATGCCCAGGCGCTGATCGTATAAAGCTTCTGCGAGCGTCTGAAGTGTCTACGTTGCGCACGCGTTGCCCCTGCCAACCATGCCGGCAGTTTTTTAGCTTCACGCGCGACCTTGCGCAGCAACTCAATATTCGCCTGCGCGCGGCTCAGCGCGCTGTTGACGGGAACCTGCAATTGTTGCTCCAGCTCAGTCAGCAGCAGCTCGCGGCTCAGCTCGGCATTTTTGACCTCGCTGAAAATACGCGTGATGTCATCGGTGCTTTTGTACAAGCGATCACAGCTTCCAAGGAGCTTCTTGATGGAGGCCAATGCCGGCTTCTGATGGATGGGCACGTAGCGTACTTCCAGAGTTTCACGCACCGCATGTGCGCGTATGTCGTTACGCTTATCGCGCGCGACACTGCGCCACAGCACGGAACCGTCCCGACTGACGAGGCTTGTCTTGACACCGCGGGTAAGTGCGTCCAGTCCGTAAAACGGTATCACCCCGCCCTCTTCTCCGAAAGCGTATAGCACCACGGGAAGTTGGCGAAGCGGGACCCTCACCGCCGCTGCGGTCGTCACCACCCAGATGTTAAGGAGCGAGTAAAAGGCATCCAGCTCGCTGCCGATAGCGATCGACAGCACCTGGGTTTGACTGCCAAGGCGCCGGGCGGCCAAAGGCTGCTCCACCACTTCAATCACCAAGTCACGATGCGCCGTACTCAGCAGCTTAAGCCTGTGTTGCACCTGCACCTCACAGCGCAAGGCCTCGGTTTGGGCTCGCATAAACGACACAACCCGCCTGGGCGCCTCGTGCCCGCCGGGACGCGCAGACCAAAAGTCAAGGTTGAGCAACCGTTGCCGGGCACCCTGCGACAGTGCATTCACGGTTTGGGCGTGAATCTTGAGTTGGCCCAGCAACGCAACGATTTCCTGGTAGGCCGGTGTCTCGGCGCTTGGATCTTGCGGATCCAGCAGCGCGACCAGGCCTTTTTCGTAACGCTTGATCTGCTGCTCTGCCGTGCGCAGAGCCAAACCGGGCGCGGTACTGGCAAAGATAATTTCCTTGCTGCGTCGCTGGTGGTCCCACTTGAGCAATTCGTCACGCAGCTCGCCGAGCCGAGCTCTGCCGACCAGTCGTTTCCTGTTGCCCTCCACATACTTGAGGAAAGCGCCGACATCCAGCGGCTTCGGTCGCTCTAGGGCAAATACCTGCTTGTGATAAATCGTCGAAACACAGGCCAATTCATTATTCCATTGCTGCCTCAGCAGCTCTTGCGCCCCCAGCGCCAATGCATCCTCCAGAATCTCCGAGCCACGTGCCACGGTGGACGCAGGGGACAAATCCGCAGGGCGGCACAGCCCTTGGCGACGATTCAAGGGCAAGCATTGCCAGAGTTCGTCAAACCGCGACTGGCTCAGCTCCAGCACACCGCACTGAAGCGCGACAAACGAAGGGTACTCGTAGAAATTGCGGGCAATACCTGGCAGGTAAATGATGTGAGGCACACCGCTGGGGTCACCCTCACGGTAGATATGTAACGCACCTGGAATCACTGTTGCGGGCGTACCTGGCCAGAGTAGCTGGCCCACTCGCACACAGGCCCAATCCGCACCGGCGCGCTGACGCGCCTCAGCGCTCGGGGCATCAATCACGGCCTGGACCATGGCCATTCCGGTATTCGACAGCTCATCCAGTTGCAGCGCGATCAAGGCACGGTCGGCGAACAGTTCCGCGTGCAACGCTACCCAGCGTTCCCGGCGTGTCAGCCAGGAACCGTACGCCAACGTGTCCCAATAATTAGCGGCCGCGCGGACCAATCGCTCAAAAAGCCTCATCGCATCCAACCGTTGAAGTGCTTGCAACGGCGTCAACGTCAATCGATAGCCGGGCTTGCCTTTGAGGCTCAAGGTGGCTGACGAGGTGACACGGGGCTCAATCACGGGCTCGAAGAGCGACGACAATGCCCGACTTGTCAGGCTGTCGACTTTCTCGGGCTCATCGTCCTTCGCGGGCACTGTAAACAGCAGGTCATCCGGGTCCTCCGTGAACGCCTTGTGCAGCTCGGCGCGAATCACCTTCAAGACTGTCGGCGAGCGCCCCAGCAAATGTGTCAGCGTCTGCGACGACTCGCTGCAACGCATGTCGGCCAGGCAAATCTGATTGATCAGGCGGCTGGGCTGGGTAGAGGCGTTAATTTGCAGCGTCAATTGGTCGCGAATGGCCCATACCTCAGCTTCGTTGACCTCGTAGATGTCGGTGTCGAACGGAGGGCTGGAAACGGGAGCAGCGGACGAGTTCTCGGTAACCGAGGCCATGGTATTTTCTCTGATTGAGGGAAAACCAGCCTAGGTAACGCAGGTGCTCAAGGGGTGTTAGATAGTTGAGTGCGCAAAAAAAAGCCCGCAGTGTGAGCGGGCAAACAACCAACGAAGCGCTTTGGGGGCGTGAAGCGAGGTGACGCTAGCTACCGCGATAGGTGGAGTAGCTGTAGGGCGAAATCAGCAGCGGGACATGGTAGTGCTCCTGTTCGGCGCTGATGCCGAAGCGCAACACCACCACGTCAAGGAAAGCGGGCTCGGGCAACTGCACACCACGGGCGCGGTAGTAGTCACCGGCGCTGAATTGCAGCTGGTAGACACCGCTGCGGTAGCTGTCGCCTTGCAACAGTGGCGCGTCACAGCGGCCGTCGCTGTTGGTCAAGGTGGTGGCAACCCGTTCCAGTTGCGTGCCTTCGACGCGATACAGCTCAACCTTGATCGCGCTGCCGGGGCAGCCGTGCGCGGCGTCCAAAACGTGTGTGGTCAAACGTCCCATGGCGGTTACGCGCCTCCCGAAGTTAGTCATAGAGTGATCCGCACCTTTTCAGGGCATCGAAAAAGTCGGCGATGGCTGATTAAGACACTTTTTAAAAAAATTGTACACAATAAAAATCACAAAGCTTTGGATCCGCTTATTGTTATTGCCTGCCTCTGCAATCGACAGGTAATCCTTGCTTTTTAACGACCTTTTGTCCATTAGCTGACCAATCAGGCAAGTTTCTTGCTTCACCTTCAACACAGCACCTCGCGGAAAAAATGCAGAAATGCAGGCTTACAAAGTCGACGATAAGTTGTATACAATCACTCATCGCTGTGACGCCATCCAGTCATTTCACTGCCCGGCCGCCACACCTACCTGCTACCACGAACAAGAAGGAAGACTGCAGTGAGCGCTGACTACCCACGCGACCTGATCGGTTACGGCAGTAACCCTCCTCACCCCCACTGGCCGGGCAAGGCACGCATCGCGTTGTCTTTCGTACTCAACTACGAAGAAGGCGGTGAGCGCAACATCTTGCACGGCGATAAGGAGTCAGAAGCCTTTCTTTCGGAGATGGTCTCGGCCCAGCCGCTGCAAGGCGCGCGCAACATGAGCATGGAGTCGCTGTACGAATACGGCAGCCGTGCCGGGGTGTGGCGCATCCTCAAGCTGTTCAAGCAATTCGATATTCCGCTGACCGTCTTCGCCGTGGCCATGGCCGCCCAGCGCCACCCGGACGTGATCCGCGCCATGGTCGACGCCGGCCATGAGATCTGCAGCCACGGCTACCGCTGGATCGACTACCAGTACATGGACGAGGCCCAGGAGCGCGAGCATATGCTCGAAGCCATCCGCATCCTCACCGAACTCACTGGCGAGCGCCCGCTGGGCTGGTACACCGGGCGCACCGGCCCCAATACACGGCGGCTGGTGATGGAGGAAGGCGGCTTCCTCTATGACTGCGACACCTATGACGACGACCTGCCCTACTGGGAACCCAACAACCCGACCGGCAAGCCGCACCTGGTGATCCCCTACACCCTGGACACCAACGACATGCGTTTCACCCAGGTGCAGGGCTTCAACAAGGGCGACGACTTTTTCGAGTACCTCAAAGACGCGTTCGACGTGCTGTATGCCGAAGGCGCCGAAGCGCCGAAGATGCTTTCCATCGGCCTGCATTGCCGCCTGATCGGCCGCCCGGCACGCCTGGCGTCGTTGAAGCGTTTTATCGAGTACGCCAAAGGGCATGAACAGGTGTGGTTCACCCGGCGCGTGGACATTGCCCGCCACTGGCAGGAAACCCACCCGTACACGGGAGCCGCGAAATGACTGCATTCCAGACCCTCAAGCCGTCGAGCCTGAGCCGCGATGAATTCGTCGCCGCCTTCGCCGACATCTACGAACACTCGCCATGGGTGGCCGAAAAGGCCTTCGACCTGGGCCAGGATGCTTCGATCGACCAGATCGAAACCCTGCACCAGCGCATGAGCGACATCCTGTTGAGCGCTGATCACCAAAGCCAACTGGCGCTGATCAACGCTCACCCCGACCTGGCCGGCAAAGCTGCCGTCCAGGGCGAACTGACCCAAGCCAGCACCGATGAGCAAGCTGGCGCGGGGATTCACCAATGCTCGAGCGACGAGTTTTCTCGCTTCACCGAGCTGAACGAGGCCTACAAGGCCAAGTTCAAGTTTCCCTTCATCATGGCGGTAAAAGGCAGCAACCGGCATCAGATCCTGGCGGCGTTCGAAACGCGCATTCACCACTCGGTTGAAGCCGAATTCAATTGCGCGCTGGCCGAGATCAACAAGATCGCGTTGTTCCGATTACTGACCCTCTAACGACCATCCCCAGCCACTCCATCTAAGGCAGACAAGAAGAATGAAAGCTTACGCCGTACCTTTCGAAAAATTCGTCAACCTGGCCGACGCCCGCCTGGGCACCAAGATCATCTCGGTAACCGATGACTGGTTCGCCGACGCCAACCGCCTGTTCCAGCCGACCCCGGCCGTGTGGAAGGAGGGCGTTTTCGATGACAACGGCAAGTGGATGGACGGCTGGGAGTCGCGCCGCAAGCGTTTCGAGGGCTACGACAGCGCGGTGATCCAACTGGGCGTGCCCGGTTCGATCAAAGGCGTGGACATCGACACTTCATTCTTCACCGGCAACTACCCGCCGTCGGCATCGCTGGAAGCCTGCTTCCTGGCCTCGGGCGAGCCTGACGAGCACACCCAGTGGGTGGAAGTGCTGTCGGCCGTCGAGCTGCAAGGCAACAGCCACCACTATCACGAGATCAACAACGCGCAGGCGTTCAGCCACCTGCGTTTCAACATTTACCCGGATGGCGGCGTGGCCCGTCTGCGCGTGTACGGCGTGCCGTTCCGCGACTGGTCCGCGGTGGGCGACAACGAACAGGTCGACCTGGCCGCCGCACTGAACGGCGGCCGCGCGCTGGCCTGCTCCGATGAACACTTCGGGCGCATGAGCAACATCCTCAACCCAGGCCGTGGCATCAACATGGGCGATGGCTGGGAAACCGCACGGCGTCGCACGCCAGGCAATGATTGGGTGATCGTCGCGCTAGGCCACCCTGGCGAGATCGAAAAGATCATCGTCGACACTCTGCACTTCAAGGGCAACTACCCGGACACCTGCTCGATCCAGGGCGCGTTCGTCAAGGGCGGCACCGACAGCCAGATCGAAACCCAATCGCTGTTCTGGCGCGAACTGCTGCCGGCGCAGAAGCTGGAAATGCACGCCGAACATACCTTCGCCGAGCAGATCAAGGCACTGGGGCCGATTACCCACATTCGCCTGAATGTGTTCCCGGATGGTGGTGTGAGTCGCCTGCGGGTCCTGGGTAAAGTGTCGAAATAGACGCTGCTTTGTAGTGAGCGGGCTTGCCCCGCGCTGGGTGGCGAAGCCGCCCCAATCCAGCCACCGCGTTCTGCCAGACAGAACTCAGGCGCCTGGGTTTAGGGCGGCTTCGCCACCCAGCGCGGGACAAGCCCGCTCACTACAGAAGCAAAACAAACACACAGCCTCCGGATAAGAGACAGCCATGCGCACACTGATGATCGAACCCCTGACCAAAGAAGCCTTCGCCCCTTTCGGAGACGTTATCGAAACCGACGGCAGCGATCACTTCATGATCAACAACGGGTCGACCATGCGCTTTCACAAGCTGGCGACGGTCGAAACAGCACAGCCTGAAGACCACGCCATCATCAGCATCTTCCGCGCCGACGCGCAGTACATGCCGCTGACCGTGTGCATGCTGGAGAGACACCCGCTGGGCAGCCAGGCCTTCATCCCGCTGCTCGGCAACCCCTTTCTGATCGTGGTCGCGCCAGTTGGCGATGCACCTGTATCAGGCTTGGTCCGCGCCTTCGTCACCAACGGCAGGCAGGGCATCAATTACCATCGCGGCGTCTGGCACCACCCGGTGCTGACGATCGAAAAGCGGGATGACTTCCTGGTGGTTGATCGCAGTGGCACAGGCAAT
Organism: Pseudomonas azadiae; assembly: GCF_019145355.1. Classification (NCBI taxonomy): domain Bacteria; kingdom Pseudomonadati; phylum Pseudomonadota; class Gammaproteobacteria; order Pseudomonadales; family Pseudomonadaceae; genus Pseudomonas; species Pseudomonas azadiae. The sequence continues at coordinate 945,284 of NZ_JAHSTY010000001.1, forward strand.
AACTGCGATGAGCATTTTTTTGAAGAGGATGAGCGGTTGATCCTCGCCCCCCACCAATAAGAGAAGGCCGGATCACCCGACAACAAGGGTGACAGGCGAGAGGTAAAGACTGTGGAAGCACATCTGTTGGAATGGCTGAACCTGAGCGTGCGCTGGGTTCACATGATCACTGGCGTCGCGTGGATCGGCGCTTCGTTCTACTTCGTCTGGCTGGAAAACAACCTTAACCGCGTCAACCCCAAAAACGGCCTGGCCGGTGACTTGTGGGCGATCCACGGTGGCGGTATCTACCACCTGGAAAAATACAAACTGGCCCCGCCGAGCATGCCGGACAACCTGCACTGGTTCAAATGGGAAGCCTATTTCACTTGGATGTCGGGCGTAGCGCTGCTGTGCGTGGTGTTCTATTGGAACCCGACGCTGTACCTGCTGGCCCCCGGCAGCAGCCTCAGCGGCACCGAAGGCGTCTTGCTGGGCATCGGCTCACTGTTCGTCGGCTGGTTCATCTACTCCTTTCTCTGTGACTCGGCACTGGGCAAACGCCCGGCCCTGCTCGGCTTGATCCTGTTCGTGCTGTTGATTGCCGCAGCCTATGGCTTCAGCAAGGTGTTCAGCGGACGCGGTGCGTACCTGCATGTGGGTGCGGTGATCGGGACGATCATGGTGGGCAACGTGTTCCGTATCATCATGCCCGCCCAGCGTGCACTGGTGGCGGCCATCGCCGAGAACCGCACGCCGGACCCGGCACTGCCGGCCAAAGGCTTGCTGCGTTCGCGCCACAACAACTACTTCACCCTGCCGGTGCTGTTCATCATGATCAGCAACCATTTCCCGAGCACCTATGGCAGCCAATACAACTGGCTGATCCTGGCGGGTATCGCGGTGGCGGCGGTGTTGGTGCGGCACTACTTCAACACCCGCCACAACAGCCAGAAGTATGCGTGGACCTTGCCGGTGGGCGCGTTGGCAATGATTTGCCTGGCCTACGTGACCGGTCCCAAGCCGGCCGTCGAAGTGGCCAAGGCGCCTGCGGCCATCGAGTACCAGCCATTGCCGGAAACCGCGCTGGGCGGCGGCTTGAAGCCCGCGGCGCCCGCGGCACCGGCGGCTGAGCCGGCACCGGCCCAGGCCACCACGGATTTCGGCCAGGTGCATCACGTGATCGAGCAGCGCTGCACGGTGTGCCATTCGGCCAAGCCCACCAGCCCGCTGTTCAGCACGGCGCCAGCCGGCGTGATGTTCGACACGCCGGAGCAGATCCAGCAACAGGCGGCGCGTATTCAAGCGCAGGCCGTGGCGAGTCAGATCATGCCGCTGGGCAACATTACCCAGATGACCCAGCAGGAAAGAGACCTGATCGGCACCTGGATCAACCAAGGAGCCCGCACCAACTGACTGTTTCACACCGTTCCCATGTGGGAGCTGGCTTGCCACAAATTCCTTGTAGTGAGCGGGCTTGCCCCGCGCTGGGTGGCGAAGCCGCCCCAATCCAGCCACCGCGTTCTGCCAGACAGAACTCAGGCGCCTGGGTTTAGGGCGGCTTCGCCACCCAGCGCGGGGCTAGCCCGCTCACTACAAGATGTGTAAGTACCCCCACAATTGAGATGCGTTCCAAACCACACAACAATAAAAAGATCCGAGGTGTTGCATGACCGAGTTAGTCGAACCGCAGATTCCCGCCGCGCCCGCCATGGTGCGGCTGCCCCTCTTGCAACTGATTCTGGTAGGCCTGCAACACGTCTTGCTGATGTACGGCGGCGCCGTCGCCGTGCCCCTGATCATCGGCCAGGCCGCGGGCCTCGGCCGTGAAGAAATCGCCTTCCTGATCAATGCCGACCTGCTGGTGGCCGGTATCGCCACCCTCGTGCAGTCGTTCGGCATCGGGCCGCTGGGCATCCGCATGCCGGTGATGATGGGCGCCAGTTTCGCCGCCGTCGGCAGCATGGTTGCCATGGCCGGCATGCCGGGCATCGGCTTGCAGGGCATTTTCGGCGCCACCATCGCCGCCGGGTTCTTTGGCATGCTGATTGCGCCGTTCATGTCCAAGGTGGTGCGCTTTTTCCCGCCGTTGGTGACCGGCACCGTGATCACCGCGATTGGCCTGTCGCTGTTCCCCGTCGCCGTGAACTGGGCCGGTGGCGGCAGCGCTGCCGCGACCTTCGGCTCGCCGATCTACCTGGCGATCGCCGCGCTGGTGCTGGGCACCATCCTATTGATCAACCGCTTCATGCGCGGCTTCTGGGTGAATATCTCGGTGCTGATCGGCATGGGCCTGGGTTACGCGTTGTGCGGCCTGCTTGGCATGGTCGACCTCAGTGGCCTGGCCCTGGCGCCGTGGGTGCAGGTGGTGACGCCGTTGCACTTTGGCATGCCGAAGTTTGAATTGGCGCCCATCTTGTCGATGTGCCTGGTGGTGGTGATCATCTTTGTCGAGTCCACGGGCATGTTCCTCGCGCTGGGCAAGATCACCGGCCAGGACGTCACGCCCAAGATGCTGCGCCGTGGCCTGCTGTGTGACGCCGGCGCATCGTTCTTTGCCGGGTTCTTCAATACGTTTACCCACTCTTCCTTCGCGCAGAACATCGGCCTGGTGCAGATGACCGGCGTGCGTTGCCGCTCGGTGACGATCATGGCCGGGGGCTTTCTGATCGTGCTGAGCCTGCTGCCCAAGGCCGCGTACCTGGTGGCGTCGATTCCACCGGCGGTACTGGGCGGCGCGGCGATCGCCATGTTCGGCATGGTCGCGGCCACTGGGATCAAGATCCTGCAAGAGGCCGATATTGCCGACCGTCGCAACCAATTGCTGGTGGCGGTGAGCATCGGCATGGGCCTGATCCCCGTGGTGCGCCCGGAGTTTTTCGCGCAACTGCCACTGTGGATGAGCCCGATTACCCACAGTGGCATCGCCATGGCCACCCTCAGCGCGTTGTCGCTGAATATCCTCTTCAACATTCTCGGCGGGGCCGAGCGCCCTGCGGCTGAGCACGCCCACACCTGAAGCATGCCCCATTGTCGCCCTGTGCGCGCTGTAACGGCGCACTTGAGCCCAGACGTGGGAGCCAGTATTCTCCGCGCCCGCTTGAATCGACGGTTTTCTACCGCCTTGGCGCGGCTTTTGCTATAGCCATAAAGCTGACCAATCAGACGAGTTTTTCAGCCAATCCAAAGGCGCCACACCAGAGCGCCAGCTTAAAAAACATAAAACTTTAACTCGGGAGCACCGAATGAAACCTATGTTCAAAGGCCTGATGCTGGCGGGATCCCTGCTGGCTGGTGGCCAAGCCGTGGCCGGTGATTTGCTGCAGTGGCAGAACAACAGCCTGACTTACCTGTGGGGCAAGAACTTTACCGTCAACCCGCAGATCCAGCAGACCGTCACGTTCGAACATGCCGACGCGTGGAAGTACGGCGACAACTTCTTCTTCCTTGACCGCATCTTTTACAACGGCAAGGAAGACGGCAACGTCGGTCCGAATACTTACTACGGCGAGTTCAGCCCGCGTTTGTCGTTCGGCAAGATTCTGGATAAAGACCTGTCCTTGGGCCCGATCAAGGATGTGCTGCTGGCCTTCACTTACGAGTTCGGCGAAGGCGACAACGAGTCGTACCTGCTGGGCCCGGCCTTTGACCTGAACATCCCTGGTTTCGACTACTTCCAACTGAACTTCTACCAGCGCCAGACCGAAGGCAACCGCCCGGGTGACGGCGTGTGGCAGATCACACCGGTGTGGTCGTACACCCTTCCCGTGGGCAACTCCGATGTGTTGATCGACGGTTTCATGGACTGGGTGGTGGACAACGACAAGAATGCCCGTGGCACCTATCACGCCAACCTGCACTTCAACCCGCAGGTTAAATATGACCTGGGCAAGGCGCTGCATTGGGGCGACAAACAGTTGTATGTCGGTTTTGAATATGACTACTGGAAAAACAAGTACGGGATCGAAGATTCGGGCGCGTTCAAGACGACTCAGGACACGGCGAGCTTCCTGGTCAAGTATCACTTCTAAACACAACCTGTGGGAGCGGGCTTGCTCGCGAATGCGGTGTGTCAGTCAGCACATTCATTGGCTGACACCGCATTCGCGAGCAAGCCCGCTCCCACATTTAGATCTATGCCAGGCCCAGGAATTTTGACAATTCCTCACGCTTGGCCAGCGCATCCTTGCGCCCCAACTCAATCAACTCGCTGCAATACCCCGCCTCGAACAGCAGATAACTCAACACCCCCGCCCCGCTCGTCTTGGTCGCTCCCGGCCCACGCAGGAACATGCGCAGTGCCGCCGGCAATTCCTGCCGGTGCCGCGCGGCGATTTCATCGATGGGCTGGCTCGGCGCAATCACCAGCACTTCCACCGGCGCCACGCCCTGGGCCGCGCTGCCGGTCGGCTGGAACTCGCTGAACTGGTTCAAGCGCTCGAGCAATTCGATGTCACTTTCCAGGCTGTCGATGAACGTGCTGTTGAGCATATGCCCGCCGATTTGCGCCAGGGTCGGCTCCTGGCCGGTAAAGGCGCGCGGCGCTGCCGGGGCATTGCCGCGCGGGTTGCCGCTGACGCCCACCACCAGCACGCGGGTGGCGCCCAGGTGCAAGGCCGGGCTGATGGGCGCCGATTGCCGCACGGCGCCGTCACCAAAGAACTCCTGGTCGAGCTTGACCGGGGCAAACAGCAACGGGATCGCCGAACTGGCCAGCAGGTGATCAACCGTCAACCGAGTGGGCACGCCGATACGCCGATGGCGCAACCAGGCGTCGATGGTGCCGCCGCCTTGATAGAAGGTCACCGCTTGCCCGGACTCATAGCCGAAGGCCGTCACGGCTACCGCGTGCAGGTGCTTGTGCCGGATGGCCTCGTCGATGCCGTCCAGGTCCAGGCGTTCCTGCAGCAGGTCGCGTAACGGTGAGCTGTTGAGCAGGGCCACCGGCACTTGGGCACCCAGGCCCAGCAGGCTATGGATAAAGAAACGGCTCGCTTGGCGCACCACCCCCGGCCAGTCGCTGCGCAGCACCAAGTGACTGCGAAAGCTCTGCCAGAAGGCGGTCAGGCGTTGGATCGCGGCCCGAAAGTCCATGGCGCCACTGGCCAGGCTCACCGCATTGATCGCCCCCGCCGAGGTGCCGACGATCACCGGGAACGGGTTGGGTGCGCCCGGCGGCAGCAATTCGGCAATCGCCGCCAATACCCCCACCTGATACGCCGCTCGCGCCCCGCCGCCGGAAAGAATCAAGCCTGTAACCGGTTCAGCTGGGCGCATTGCATCACTCCATGTGGGAAAGGTATGCCTGATCAGCGGCGTTTTTCGTACAGCTTGGGCTCGCCCGGTGGCCGGCTCTTGAAGCGGCGATGGGTCCACAGGTATTGCTCGGGGCATTCCCGCACCGAGGCTTCGACCCACTGGTTGATGCGCAGGCAGTCGACTTCATCGCTCTCGCCGGGGAAATCGCTCAACGGCGGGTGGATGACCAAGCGGTAACCGCTGCCATCGGCCAGGCGCTCCTGGGTGAACGGCACCACCAGCGACTTGCCCAGGCGTGCGAACTTGCTGGTGGCGGTCACGGTGGCGGCCTGGATGCCGAACAGCGGCACGAAAATGCTTTGCTTGGCGCCGTAGTCCTGGTCCGGTGCGTACCAGATGGCGCGGCCGGCGCGCAGCAGCTTGAGCATGCCGCGCACATCCTCGCGCTCCACGGCCAGGGAATCGAGGTTGTGACGCTCGCGACCACGGCGCTGGATATAGTCGAACAACGGGTTGCCGTGCTCACGGTACATGCCATCGATGGTGTGCCTTTGCCCGAGCAGCGCGGCGCCGATCTCCAGGGTGGTGAAGTGCAGCGCCATGAGGATCACCCCCTTGCCATCCAGTTGGGCCTGCTTGAGATGCTCCAGGCCTTCGACATGGGCCAGGCGCGCCAGGCGCTGGCGCGACCACCACCAGCTCATGGCCATTTCAAAGAAGGCGATGCCGGTGGAAGCGAAGTTTTCCTTGAGCAAGCGCTTACGCGCCTTGGCGGATTTTTCCGGAAAGCACAATTCCAGGTTGCGCGCGGCGATGCGGCGACGTTCGCCGGCCACATGGTACATGCCGGCACCGAGCAAGCGACCAATGGTCAACAGCGCGCGGTACGGCAGTTGGGTAACCAGCCACAGCACGCCGAGCCCCAGCCACAACAGCCAGAAACGCGGGTGAAAGAATACAGTGCGAAAACGCGGGCGATCCATTACAGATTCCGGTAAAGACAGGGCCGCGCATTCTACAACGGTTCGACTCGGCTTGCGGCCCGTGGATGTTCTCGTTATAAGTCTCGACACTTTTCGTGACAAGCCGCTTTTGCCGACCATGAGCCAAACCGAACCGCTAGACCAAGATCCCGTGTTCCAGCTGAAGGGCAGCATGCTCGCCATCACCGTGCTGGAACTGGCCCGCAACGACCTCGACGCCCTGGACCGCCAGCTCGCCGCCAAGGTCGCCCTGGCGCCGAATTTCTTCAACAATGCCCCGCTGGTGCTGGCCCTGGACAAACTGCCCGCAGGCCAAGGCAGCATCGACCTGCCCGGCCTGATGCGCGTGTGCCGCTCCCATGGCCTGCGCACTCTGGCGATTCGCGCCAGCCGCATTGAAGACATCGCTGCCGCCATCGCTATTGAACTGCCAGTACTGCCACCGTCCGGCGCGCGCGAGCGTCCGCTTGAACCATTGGTCGGTGAAGAAAAGAAAAAACCAGAAAAACCACCGGAGCCGACGATCAGGCCTACAAAGATCATCACCTCGCCCGTACGCGGCGGGCAGCAGATTTACGCCCAGGGTGGCGACCTCGTGATCATCTCTTCGGTCAGCCCGGGGGCGGAACTTCTTGCCGATGGCAACATCCATGTATACGGCCCGATGCGGGGCCGTGCGCTCGCCGGCATCAAGGGTGATACCAAGGCCCGTATTTTCTGCCAGCAGTTGACCGCTGAGTTGGTATCCATCGCAGGCCAGTACAAGGTTGCCGAAGATTTGCGCCGTGATCCGCTGTGGGGCGCTTCGGTGCAGGTCAACCTGTCGGGCGATGTGTTGAACATCATTCGTCTTTAACGGATACTGCCGCATTTTCCAAGCATCTCTAAACTCTGATAGCACAGCGAAACCGGCAATACTTGTGTAGGACTAATTGGAAGTTGGCGTTTCCCTGCGGGAAACCACATCTTTTTCCTACAAAGGCTGTCCGCCTGCAGCGAGTTCCAAGAGATGTTTTTCAGGGACTGAAACGTCCTTCTTCCTTAGGGGTGAAACACCTTGGCCAAGATTCTCGTGGTTACATCCGGCAAGGGTGGTGTGGGTAAGACCACCACCAGCGCCGCTATCGGTACCGGTCTCGCGCTGCGCGGCCACAAGACAGTGATTGTCGACTTCGACGTCGGCTTGCGTAACCTCGACCTGATCATGGGCTGCGAACGCCGCGTGGTGTATGACTTCGTCAACGTGGTCAACGGCGAAGCCAACCTGCAGCAGGCCCTGATCAAGGACAAGCGCCTTGAGAACCTGTACGTACTGGCCGCCAGCCAGACCCGCGACAAAGACGCGTTGACCAAAGAAGGCGTAGGCAAAGTTCTGGCCGAGCTGAAGGAAACCTTCGAATACGTGGTCTGCGATTCGCCGGCCGGTATCGAGACCGGTGCTCACCTGGCGATGTATTTTGCCGACGAAGCCATCGTGGTGACCAACCCGGAGGTCTCCTCCGTACGTGACTCGGACCGCATGCTCGGCCTGCTGGCCAGCAAGTCCCAGCGCGCCGAGAAAGGCGAAGACCCGATCAAGGAGCACCTGCTGCTCACCCGCTACAACCCTGAGCGTGTCAGCAATGGCGAAATGCTTGGCGTTGAAGACGTGAAGGACATCCTCGCCGTGACCCTGCTGGGCGTGATTCCAGAATCCCAGGCCGTCCTCAAGGCTTCCAACCAGGGTGTCCCTGTGATCCTCGACGACCAGAGCGACGCCGGCCAGGCGTACAGCGACGCCGTTGATCGTTTGCTCGGCAAGACCGTGGAACACCGCTTCCTCGATGTCAAGAAGAAGGGATTCTTCGAGCGTATCTTTGGAGGCAACTAAACAATGAAATTTCTCGACTTCTTTCGCGCCAACAAAAAGCCAAGTACCGCGTCGGTAGCGAAAGAGCGTCTACAGATCATCGTGGCGCACGAACGCGGCCAACGCAGCACACCGGACTACCTGCCAGCCTTGCAGAAGGAACTGGTCGAGGTGATCCGCAAGTACGTCAATATCGGCAACGATGACGTGCATGTCGCTCTGGAAAATGACGGCAGCTGCTCGATTCTGGAACTCAATATCACCCTGCCTGATCGTTGATCGAACAGGCGGCCGCCACGGCGGCTCGTTCACCCGCAACCCTTTTCAAGGGCCGGGTGGGCGAGCCGCCGTTGGCGTTTGTTACGAGGCTGTTTAATGCCGTTGTCCAACATCCATATCCTCTATCAGGATGCCGCCGTCCTGGTGGTGAACAAGCCGACCCTACTGCTCTCGGTGCCGGGTCGCGCCGATGACAACAAGGACTGCCTGATCACCCGCCTGCAGGAAAACGGCTACCCCGAAGCCCGCATTGTCCATCGCCTGGACTGGGAAACCTCGGGGATCATCCTGCTGGCCCGGGACGCCGATACCCATCGCGAACTGTCGCGCCAGTTTCATGACCGTGAAACCGAAAAAGCCTACACCGCCCTGGCTTGGGGCCAGCCGGAACTGGACAGCGGCGGCATCGATTTGCCGCTGCGCTACGACCCGCCGACCAAGCCACGGCATGTGGTGGACCATGAGTTCGGCAAGCATGCGCTGACGTTCTGGAAAGTGCTGGAGCGTTGCGGCGACTGGTGCCGTGTGGAGCTGACGCCGATTACCGGGCGTTCGCACCAATTGCGCGTGCATATGTTGTCCATCGGTCATCCGCTGCTGGGGGACGGGTTGTATGCCCATGAACAAGCCTTGGCTGCGTGGCCACGACTGTGCCTGCACGCAAGCATGTTGAGCTTCACCCATCCGCAAAGCGGCGAGCGCCTGCGCTTCGAGTGCCCTGCGCCGTTCTAAAACTGCAAATGCATACATACCCTGTGGGAGCTGGCTTGCCTGCGATAACCATAGGTATCTACGCATTTTTGTAGTGAGCGGGCTTGCCCCGCGCTGGGCTGAAGCGGCCCCAAACCAGGCGAATGGCGTATGTCTGAAACTGCGCGGTGTCTTTATTGGGGCGGCTTCGCCACCCAGCGCGGGACAAGCCCGCTCACTACAGGGATTTGTGAGCCTTGAAAGTTGTGTAGATACCTATGCTGCGATAACGGTGTGTCAGCCCAACATCTTTCACTGATAGACCGCTATCGCAGGCAAGCCAGCTCCCACAGAGGGTTGTGTTGTTCTCAGCCATGCAGGTTCGCTCCAAATACGTGGTCAATACGGTAAACTCCGCACACTGCTGTCTGGAGCTATTTATGCGCGAAGCGTTGAATCAAGGCCTGATCGACTTTCTCAAGGCCTCCCCTACTCCTTTTCATGCCACTGCCGCGATGGCCCAGCGCCTGGACGCGGCCGGTTACCAGCGCCTCGACGAGCGCGAAACCTGGACCACCGAAGCTAACGGCCGGTATTACCTGACCCGCAACGATTCCTCGATCATCGCCTTCAAGCTCGGCCGCCACTCGCCGCTGCAGGGCGGTATCCGCCTGGTCGGCGCCCACACCGACAGCCCATGCCTGCGGGTCAAGCCCCAGCCCGAGCTGCAACGCCAGGGCTTCTGGCAGTTGGGCGTGGAAGTCTACGGCGGCGCGCTGCTGGCGCCGTGGTTCGACCGCGACCTGTCCCTGGCCGGCCGCGTGACCTTCCGCCGCGACGGCAAGGTCGAAAGCCAGTTGATCGATTTCAAGCTGCCCATCGCTATCATCCCCAACCTGGCGATTCACCTGAACCGTGAAGCCAACCAGGGTTGGGCGATCAATGCGCAGACCGAACTGCCGCCGATCCTCGCGCAATTTGCCGGTGACGAGCGCGTGGACTTTCGCGCTGTGCTCACCGAGCAGTTGGCCCGCGAACACGGGCTGAACGCCGACGTGGTGCTCGACTACGAGCTGAGCTTCTACGATACCCAAAGTGCCGCGGTGATCGGCCTGAACGGCGACTTCATCGCCGGTGCGCGCCTGGACAACCTGCTGTCGTGCTACGCCGGCCTGCAAGCCCTGCTCACCAGCGACAGCGAAGAAACCTGCGTGCTGGTGTGCAACGACCACGAAGAAGTCGGCTCCTGCTCGGCCTGCGGCGCCGACGGCCCGATGCTCGAACAGACCCTGCGGCGCCTGTTGCCCGAAGGTGAAGAGTTCGTACGCACGATCCAGAAATCCCTGCTGGTGTCGGCGGACAACGCTCATGGCGTGCACCCCAACTATGCCGACAAGCACGACGCCAACCACGGCCCCAAGCTCAACGCGGGCCCGGTGATCAAGGTCAACAGCAACCAGCGTTACGCCACCAACAGCGAAACCGCCGGGTTCTTCCGCCATCTGTGCATGGCCCAGGAAGTACCGGTGCAAAGCTTCGTGGTGCGCAGCGACATGGGTTGCGGCTCGACCATCGGGCCGATCACCGCCAGCCACTTGGGTGTACGCACCGTGGACATCGGCCTGCCGACGTTTGCCATGCACTCCATCCGGGAGCTGTGCGGCAGCCATGACCTGGCACATCTGGTGAAGGTGTTGGGCGCGTTCTACGCGAGCCATGATTTGCCTTGAGACCGTAGCGCGGCCATCGCGGGCAAGCCCGATCCCACATTTGGAACGAATTCACTGTGGGAGCGGGCTTGCCCGCGATGGCGATTTCAAAAACACCGAACGCTACCTGATACACATCAACCCCACTTTCCCCAATCCCGCCTAGACTTGTCAGTATTCCCACTCCGACAAGGCCGTCATCCCATGATTTCCATGTCCGCCTTCCACGCCATGCTGATCCCGATCCTGATCGGCATGCTCTTGCTGGCCGTGGGTTTCAACTTTCGTGACAAGCCCCTCGGCGTGTTTGGCATGTGGGTCGGCATGCTGCTGATCCTGGGCACGGTGGTATACAAGATTCTCGCCAAACTGGCCGAATGACGCTTGCCCTCGTACACTCGATCGACCTGCCGTCTTCAAGGTTGCCCGCCTCGTGCTTTCCCGTCTGTTCGCCCTGCCCTGCTCGCTATTGATTGCCCTGCTCGTACTGCTGCCGTGCGCCCCTGCCCAAGCCGTCGGCTTGCCCGGCATGCTGGGCGGCGGCACCAAGGCTCAACCCCAGGCCGAGGTGCCGTTGGGCCAGTCGTTGGACGAGGTCATCAAGACCTTGGAGAACGACCAGCAGCGCACCCAATTGCTGAGCGACCTGAAGAAGCTGCGCGCGGCCACGCAAAAAGCCCAGCCCGCCGCAGAGCTGGGGGTGCTGGGGCTGATCGGCAGTACGCTGTCGGGCTTTGAGCAGCAGTTTTCCGGTGCCGACAGCCCGCTGGGGCGCTGGTCCAACGAGGTCGACCTGGCCAAGGAAGAGCTCAGTGCGCTGATGCTGCCGGCCAAGGAATGGCTGCCGATCATTTTCGGTTTTGCCCTGATCCTGGCGGTCTGGAGCCTGCTCGCCGCTGCGCTGATCTGGTTGAGCCACCGCGTGCGCGAACGTTTCGGCCTGCCCGAGGAATTGCCGCAGCACCCACGCACCTGGGACATGGTGCGTTTCGCCCTGCGCAAACTGGGCCCCTGGCTGATCGCCCTGGTGATCACCGTGTACCTGAGCTACGCCCTGCCCTCGTCCCTGGGCAAGTCCCTGGCGATGGTATTGGCCTATGCGCTGGTGGTCGGCACCTGCTTCTCCGCCATCTGCGTGATTGCCTTTTCCGTGCTCGACGGCCCCCATCGCCATCGCGCGTTGTACATCCTGCGTCACCAGGCGTTCCGCCCTCTCTGGTGGATCGGCAGTTTTGCCGCCTTCGGTGAAGCCCTGAGCGATCCCAGGCTGGTACAAGCCCTTGGGCAACACCTGTCCCACACCGCCGCGACCGTGGCCAATGTGATGGCAGCTTTATCGACCGGCGTGTTCATCCTGCGTTTCCGTCGCCCCATCGCTCACCTGATCCGCAACCAGCCGTTGTCACGCCGCCTCACGCGCCGCGCCCTCAGCGACACGATCGAAATCATCGGTTCGTTCTGGTACATCCCCGCGTTGCTGCTGGTGGGCATTTCGCTGTTCGCTACGTTCGTCTCGGCCGGCGACACCAGCACCGCCCTGCGCCAGTCACTGCTGTGCACGGTGCTGCTGGTGTTGTGCATGGTGATCAACGGTCTGGTACGCCGCCACGCGCTCAAGCCGCAACGCGGGCACAAGCGCCACGCGCTGTACTCCGAGCGCCTCAAAGGCTTCCTCTACACCTTGGCGCACCTGGCGGTGTGGCTGGTGTTTATCGAGTTGGGGCTGCGGGTGTGGGGCCTGTCGCTGATTCGCTTTACCGAAGGCGATGGCCATGAGGTCAGCGTCAAGCTGTTCGGCCTGGCGGGGACCCTGCTGTTTGCCTGGCTGATCTGGATTCTCAGCGACACCGCGATCCACCATGCGCTCACCCGTTCGCGCAAAGGGCTGGCCAACGCTCGCGCGCAGACCATGATGCCGTTGATCCGCAACGTGCTGTTCGTAACCATTTTTATCATCGCCGCCATCGTCGCCCTGGCGAACATGGGCATGAACGTCACGCCGCTGCTGGCCGGTGCCGGTGTGATCGGCCTGGCCATCGGCTTTGGTGCGCAATCGCTGGTGGCGGACTTGATCACCGGCTTGTTCATCATCATCGAGGACTCCCTGGCGATCGATGACTATGTGGACGTGGGCGGCCACCTCGGTACCGTCGAGGGCCTGACGATCCGCACGGTGCGCCTGCGCGACATCGACGGGATCGTGCACACCATCCCGTTCAGCGAGATCAAGAGCATCAAGAACTACTCGCGCGAGTTCGGCTACGCGATCTTCCGGGTGGCGATCCCTTACAACATGGAGATCGACGACGCCATCAAGCTGATGCGCGATGTCGGCCAGAAAATGCGCAACGACCCCCTGCAACGCCGCAACATCTGGTCGCCGTTGGAGATTCAGGGCGTGGAGAGCTTCGAGTCGGGCAGCGCGATTCTGCGTGCACGTTTCAAGACCGCGCCGATCAAGCAGTGGGAAGTGTCGCGGGCGTTCAACCTGTCGCTCAAGCGTCAACTGGATGAAGCCGGGCTGGACCTGGCGACGCCGCGGTTGAGTGTGCAGGTGGTGACGGGGGCTGCTGGGGCGGGGGGAAAAGAGAAGAGTGTCCAGTAGGCAATGGGGTCTGGGAGTTGGGTTTGACCGGGTACATATCCATTCCTGCGGTCACGGCCGCTGTTGGTTCCGCCCTTACGGCGGCTCACTTTGGAAAAGCCCCAAAGTAAGCAAAGGGCTCTTGCCCCACCACTCGGCACCTCGCCTAGGCTCGGTGTGCCCGAACGCAGGCTTGAATCCGTGGGCCGCCGTCATGGGCCATCCTTGGCCCAGGACGGCTAACCCGGCGTCCTGCCGGGTTACCCACGGATTCAAGCCTGCGTTCGGCCAGCGTGGTTAACGGGGCGCGTGAGATCAAGATCAAAAGCCAGATCAAAGCGAAAGCACAGCCAGAGCCAGAGCCAGAGCCAGAGCCAGAGCCAGAGCCAGAGCCAGAGCCAGAGCCAGAGCAGGTTAGGTGGCACTCCACCGATCTGCTTTTCTGTGGGAGCTGGCTTGCCTGCGATGCAGACAACTCAGTACATCAGGTACACCCAGTTGATGCCATCGCAGGCAAGCCAGCTCCCACATTGAACCGGGATCGACTCACATTATCGGTCGGCTCTAAGGCCGCCGCGCTTTGGCTTTTGATCTGGGATCGCCCCGTCAACCACGCTGGCCGCAATTCGATATTGATTTGGGGGGTAAACCGGCAGGACGCCGGTTTAGCCGCCCCGCGCCATGGATGGCGCGTGGCGGCGGCCCCCCAAATCAATGTCGGATTACGGGCATGCCGAGCCTAGGCGAGGCACCGAGTGGTGGGGCGAGGACCTTTTGCTTACTTTTGGGTCCCTCCAAAAGTGAGTCGCTGTAAGAGCGAAACCATAAGCAGCCGTTACATAAATAACGGATATGTACTCATTCCAACCAGAGTCCGCCATCGCAGCCAAGCCAGCTCCCACCTTCGATCTGCGGCAATTAAGCCAGGGCAGCACCATCCATCTTCTGCCGCAAACTCAACGGCCGCATATCAGTCCAGACCTCCTCAATGTACGCCAGGCACTCTTTCTTCATGCCGCTCTTGCCCACGGTGCGCCAGCCTTCCGGCACGGCCTTGTAGTCGGGCCAGATGGAATACTGTTCTTCATGGTTGACCACTACCTGAAACAGGATGTCGTCGCGGTCAAATACTGAGGTCATTGCTGTTCTCCATCGCTAAAAGACGGGCTGCGCACCGTGCGCAGCACTGATATCTGTAGAAACGTACAACCCTGGCAAAAAATTAGAGGCCGGCGACCGCCGCCGCCAACGCGCGCCCGAAGATATCCGCGACCCGGTCGACTTCGGCGGCGGTGATCACCAGCGGCGGCAGGAAGCGCACCACGCTGCCATGCCGCCCGCCCAGCTCAAGGATCAGCCCGCGCTTGAGGCATTCGCGCTGCACCAGCGGCGCCAGTTGGCGATGGATGGGTGGGTGGCCTTGAATGTCGAGTAGGCCATCGGGCTCAACCAGTTCCACGCCGAGCATCAGCCCGCGGCCGCGAATATCCCCCAGGTGCGGGAAGTCGCGTTGCAGGATGCGCAGGTGTTCACCCAGGCGCTCACCCATGGCCGCCGCGTGGCCGGCCAGGTCGTGGTCTTTGAGGTAGCGCATCACCGCCGAACCCGCCGCCATCGCCATCTGGTTGCCACGGAAGGTCCCGGCATGCGCACCCGGCAGCCAGGTGTCGAGCCAGTCGCGATACACCACCACCGCCAGTGGCAGGCTACCGCCGATGGCCTTGGACATCACCACCACATCCGGGATGATGCCCGCGTGTTCGAAGGCGAACATCTTGCCCGTGCGGGCGAACCCGCTCTGGATCTCATCGACGATCAACGCCACGCCCGCTTGCTCGGTGATGCGGCGCAGGCCGCGCAGCCAGTCCAGATCAGCCGGGATCACCCCGCCTTCGCCCTGCACCACTTCGACGATCACTGCGGCCGGCAGCAATACGCCCGCTTCCGGGTCATTCAGCAGGTTTTCCAGGTAATGCAGGTTGACCCGCACACCTTCCGCGCCGCCCAGACCGAACGGGCAACGGTAGTCGTAAGGGTACGGCAGGAATTGCACGCCATTGCCGAGCAACGCGCCCAAGGGTTTTTTCGGCCCCAGGCTGCCCATCAGGCTCAACGCGCCCTGGCTCATGCCATGGTAACCGCCCTGGAATGACAACACGGTGCTGCGCCCGGTGGCGGTACGCACCAGCTTCAAGGCGGCTTCGACGGCATCGGTGCCGGTGGGGCCGCAGAACTGGATCTTCGCTTCCCGTGCCAGCGCTGGCGGCAACAGGCCGAACAGGTCCTGCACGAACTGGTCCTTGACCGGCGTGGTCAGGTCCAGGGTATGCAGCGGCAATTCATCGGCCAGCACCTGCTGGATGGCCTCGATCACCACCGGGTGGTTATGCCCCAGCGCCAGGGTACCGGCGCCGGCCAGGCAATCAATGAAACTGCGGCCTTCGACGTCTTCCACGTAGATGCCTTTGGCGCGTTTCAGCGCCAAAGGTATACGGCGCGGGTAGCTGCGGGCGTTGGACTCCTGCTGGCGCTGACGGGCGAGCAGCGGGGTGTCGTCGAACTGGTAGAGCGTTTCATGCACCTGGGCGTCTTCGATACGGCTGGTAGCGACTGACATTTCTCGATCCCTCAATACGCTGATGATGACCAAACTGCCGATCCGCTGGCGTCTGGCCCAAGGGGCATGCGCACGGATTTCCTGTTCTGGAAACGCACCAGTGAGGGAGGGATTTAGTGACCGTGATCGTTAACTGACGGATGAAGATCCAATTGTGGGAGCGGGCTTGCTCGCGAAAGCGGTGGCTCAGTCATGCATGTATTGACTGATACTCCGCCTTCGCGAGCAAGCCCGCTCCCACATTTGGGCCGCGTTCCGCTTCAGAGTCCGAGGTACTTTTCATTTAGCGCGTACAGAATCGCGCAGGTCTCTGCGTCCAGAACCCCGCAGTAATCACGCGGGCGAAAGTGCATCTGAAACGCCCGCGTTCTCTGTTCAAACCCCTGCCGATTCTTCGCCGGCGCATAGCCGTAGCGCTGAAACGCCCGCTCCACCTCGACTTCCGAGGGCAACCCGGTGCAAAACCTTCGTTGATACATCGCCCGCGTCGTCTCATCGAACCAGGCACCCACGCCTGCCTCATGCAAGCGACGCCAGGGCAGTTGCGGCCCCGGATCGCTCTTGCGCGCATACGCCACGTCCGAATGCCCGAGGATGTCGGTGGGCCCAACTTGTGGATAACGCCCAAGGATGTCGCGAACCAGCGCTATCAACACGTCAGTCTGTTCCTCGCCGTATGACGGAAAAGTGAACACCCCGCCGTCATACCGCGCCAGGTTGACGATTTCGACGCCAATCGAACGGCTATTGAGGTTATCGCGCCCCGCCCAATGGCTGACCCCGGCATGCCAGGCGCGCTGTTTTTCCGCCACCAGGCGAAACACCCGCAGCTCTTCATAACCGGCAGCGCGGTAGCTTGGCTCATCTGGATCGGGCAGCAGATAGTGCGCGCTGACCCCGTCCCGGGTCAGGGTGCGCAGGGAGGAGCCAAAGGGCGCCGCGGTGTAATGCAAAATCACCTGCTCAACAGGCTCGCCGTTACGTTCGTTGAAGCCCGTGGCAGGAAAACTGGTATCAATGACCAACATAAGAACCATCCTTTTCAATTCAGGCCGAGTCGTTCAGCCCGTTCAAGCGCAAAGAAATTACCGCCATCCTGAAGGCTTGATCTTCAGGATGGCGGTAACTATTTGGCACTCGAAAGAAAAGTGATCAGCGCCGCAGCGGCATGCCCAATTCGACGCGCAGGCCATCCGCCTGGCTGTCGAACTTCAGCGAGCACGAACAACGCTGCACGATGGCCTGGACGATCGCCAGGCCCAGCCCGCAGCCTTCGCTGTTGCCATTGCGCCAGAAGCGTTGGGTCAGGTATTGCAGGTCCTCGGGCAAGATTTGCTTGCCGTGGTCACGGACGCGGAACACCACGTTATCGGCGTGGGTAAACACGCTGAGTTCCACCCGCGTATCCGTCGGGGTGTGGCGCAAGGCGTTGTCCAGCAGGTTGCGCAGGGCCGCGACCGCCAGGCCGACCGGCATGTCTACGGGGGTGGTGCAGAGGTTGTCGTGCAGGATTAAGTCAATGCGCGCGTTGTCGCCGGCGTTCGCGTCCTGGATTGCCAGCCGTGCCACTTCTTCGGCGCTGGATTGCAGCCCATCGTCGAATGACAGGCTGCCTTCCACTCGCGCCAGCAACAGCAATTGCTCCAGGGTGCGATGCAGGCGGTCGGCGCCCTCCTCGGCGTGGGCCAGGGACTGATCGCGGGCCGCGCCCTCGGTCATACGCGCCACTTGCAGGTGGGTCTTGATCGCCGTCAGCGGGCTGCGCAGTTCATGGGCCGCGTCCCCGGTGAGGCGGCGTTCGCGCTCGAGGGTCTTGGCGATGCGTTGCAACAGTTGGTTCTGGGTGTCGAGCAACGGCTTGAGTTCGCTGGGCAGCGGGTGGATCTGCAGCGGCTCAAGGGAGTCGGCACTGCGACGCATCAACGCATCACGCATGCGGTTGAGCGGCAGCAGGCTCTGGCCGATGCCCAGCCACAACAGGCACAGGCAGCCCAGCATCGCCACCCCCACCGGCACCGACGCCGCCAGCAGGATCGACAGGTTCAGCGCCTCGCGCTCCACTTGGCGGTCGGCGGTGGTGATCAACAGGTCGCCACGGGACAGGGTAAAACTGCGCCAATTCACGCCATCGATCACTTGGTCCCGAAAACCACTCACCCGCGACTCCAGCCCTTCATCCGGGGTGGCGTGGCTGCGCGCCAGCACTTCGCCGCGCAAGGAGCTGACCTGGCACGCCATGCCCCCCGGTATATTCAAGCTGCCATGGGAATGCGCGCCAGCGCTCTCACTGGCCAACCCCGGCATCTGCTCGGTGAGCCCTGCCACCATGCGCGCCGAGGCCACCAGGCGCTGGTCGAGGGAGAACATCATCTGGTTGCGCAAATCGTTGAGCATCCAGGCCGCCGCGAAGGCCCAGATCAGCACAAAGGCGGCGCCCAGCTTGAACGTCAGGCGCAGGCGCAGGCTGTTCACGGGGCGTCCTCGCCCCCGTCAGCCGGGCCCAGGCGGTAGCCCAGGCCGCGCACGGTCTCGACAATGCCGTTGCCCAATTTGCGCCGCAGGTGATGGATATGCACGTTCAAGGCGTTGCTTTCCAACTCGTCATTGAAGCCGTAGACGCTGTCCTTGAGCTGCTCGCTGGACAGCACGCGGCCCTTGTTGTGCAGCAGGGCTTGCAGCAGCGCCTGCTCACGGCGCGACAGGTCCACCGGCTGGCCGCCCAAGAAAGTTTCGCGGCTGCTGGGGTCGTAGGCCAGGCGGCCATGTTCGATCAGGTTGACCCGGCGCCCCGCCACCCGCCGCAGCAGGGTTTGCAGGCGCGCGGCGAGCTCGCGCAGGTCGAAGGGCTTGAGCAGGTAGTCGTCGGCGCCGGCTTGCAGGCCGTCGACGCGGTTGGTCACCGAGTCGCGCGCGGTGAGGATCAGCACCGGGATTTCCAGGCCCTGGCTGCGCTGCTGCTGCAGCAGCTTAAGGCCATCCTCGTCGGGCAGGCCGAGGTCGAGCACCATGATGTCGAACGTGGCCGCCCTGAGCATGGCCCGCGCGGCGCCGGCCGTGGCCACGCGCTCGACGGTAAACCCCTGGGCGGTCAGGCCGGCCACGATGCCGCTGGCGATCAGTTCGTCGTCTTCACAGACCAGTACGTGCATGGTGAACCCTTCAGGAAAGATGGGGGTGATTAAAGGTGCGGCGGATTAAGCGCAGATTATGCCGCTAAACCCGCCACACTCCCTCTAGAATAGCCTGGGTTAATCATCGGTTAATCAACGCCACACATTGTGTGCCTCACTTGCATCGACTAAGGCTTGACCATGCGGCATCTGTTTACCTTTTTGCTGGTGTTGTTCGCGGGGTTCGCCCAGGCCGCGCCGGGCAACCCGTTTGAAACAAAACCCGACTTCCTCCCGGTGGGCAAAGCCTTCACCTTTACCTCCGAACGTCTTGAAAGCGGCGAAACCCAGCTGTATTGGCAGATTGCCGATGGCTATTACCTTTACCAGCAGCGCATGAAGTTCGACGGCCTGGCCGAAAAACCCGTGCTGCCCGAGGGTGAAGCCCATAGCGATGAGTTCTTCGGCGAGCAGCAAGTGTATCGCCAGGGCCTGGAAGTGAAGATTCCGGCCGGCGCCACCGGCCAGGTCAAGCTGGGCTGGCAGGGCTGCGCGGATGCGGGCCTGTGCTACCCGCCGCAGTCGATCACCGTGGACCTGGGCGGCAACCCCGCGGCGGCGGCCACAGCCCAAGCCCAGGACCAGAGCCTGGCCAGCGGCTTGCAGCAACGCAGCCTGGGCTGGAGCCTGCTGCTGTTCTTTGGCCTGGGCCTGCTGCTGGCGTTTGCACCGTGCTCCTTGCCGATGCTGCCGATTCTCGCCGGCCTGGTGGTGGGCAGCGGCGCCAGCCCCCGTCGCGGCTTTGCCTTGGCCAGCAGCTACGTGGTGTGCATGGCGCTGGTGTATGCGGCACTGGGTGTGTTGGCCGCATTGCTCGGCGGCAACCTCGCCGCGTTGCTGCAAACGCCGTGGATCCTCGGCAGTTTCGCGGCCCTGTTCGTGATTCTGGCCCTGCCGATGTTCGGCTTCTTTGAACTGCAACTGCCCGCGTTCCTGCGTGACCGCCTCGACAGTGTCAGTCGTCAACAAAGCGGCGGCAGCCTGGTGGGTGCGGGCGTTCTCGGCGCACTGTCCGGCCTGCTGGTCGGCCCGTGCATGACCGCCCCCCTGGCCGGCGCCCTGCTCTATATCGCCCAGACCGGCAATGCGCTGCATGGCGGCCTGATCCTGTTCGCCATGGGCATCGGTATTGGCATTCCGCTGTTGCTGCTGGTGACCGTGGGCAACCGCTTCCTGCCCAAGCCGGGTACCTGGATGAATGTGCTCAAGGGCATCTTCGGCTTCCTGTTCCTCGGCACCGCCGTGCTGATGATTCGCCCAGTGGTCGGCGACACCCTGTGGATCGGCCTGTGGGGCGCACTCGCGCTGGTGATGGCTTACTGCGGTTGGACGTTGGCCCGCGAATACGGCCTGGCCGCCAAAGTGTTTGGCGCCGGCTCCCTGGTGCTCGGCCTGTGGGGCGCCGCGCTGGTGGTGGGCGCGGCGGGTGGCAGCGATGACCTGTGGCAACCACTGCAGGTCTACAGCGGCTCGCGGGCCGCCGCCGCATCGACCGCCCACGACGCCTTCATGACGATCAACGACCCTGCCGTGCTGCAAAACCAGCTCGACAGCGCCAAGGCCCAGGGCCAGTGGGTGCTGGTGGACTATTACGCGGACTGGTGCGTGTCATGCAAGATCATGGAAAAACAGGTATTCGGCAAACCTGAAGTGCTCGACGCCCTGAAAGACGTGCGTCTGCTGCGCCTCGACGTCACCGCTGACAACGCCGCCAGCCGCGAGCTGCTCGGCCGCTACAAAGTGCCTGGCCCACCGAGCTTCGTGTGGATCGGCCCGGACGGCGCAGAACGCCGCGCCCAACGCATCACCGGCGAAGTGGATGCCGCCGCCTTCCTGCAACGCTGGACGCAAACCCGGGACGCCCTCTGAATGCTGACCCTGACCATCGGCACCTTCGCCATCGCCCTGAATCACCTGCTGCTGATCAGCGCGCTGATTCTGGCCACCCTGGTGGGTTGGCGCGTGGCCAAGCGTGGCGGTGAAAACCCGGAATCGGTGCTGTTCAGCCTGTTCCTGCTGGGCATGCTGGTCGCCCGCGTCAGCTTTGTGCTGATGTACTGGAGCGACTACCGCCACGACCCGCTGCAGATGGTCGACCTGCGCGACGGCGGTTTCCTCGCCTGGCCCGGCGTCATCGCACTGGTCCTCGGCGCACTGGCCTACGGCTGGCGCCGCCCGGCCCTGCGCAAGCCGCTGGGCGCTGGGGTAATCACCGGCCTGGTGTTCTGGGGCATGGCCAGCGTGTCCCTGAGCCTGTACGACAAGGGCACGCAACTGCCGGACATCACCTTGCGCAATGCCGATGGCGAGGTCGTGCAACTGGCTGACTACAAGGGCGGCCCGCTGGTGATCAACCTCTGGGCCACCTGGTGCCCGCCGTGCCGTCGCGAAATGCCGGTACTGGAACGCGCCCAGCACCAGCGCCCCGATGTGACCTTCCTGTTCGTCAACCAGGCCGAAAGCATGCAAAGCGTCAGCACCTACCTGGCCACCCAAGGCCTGAACCTCGACAACGTGCTGTTCGACGCCAGCGGCCGCCTCGGCCAGGCCGTGGGTTCGATGGCGCTGCCCACCACG
The DNA here is from genome assembly GCF_019145355.1 of Pseudomonas azadiae. Lineage (NCBI taxonomy): Bacteria > Pseudomonadati > Pseudomonadota > Gammaproteobacteria > Pseudomonadales > Pseudomonadaceae > Pseudomonas > Pseudomonas azadiae. Next base: position 966,980 of record NZ_JAHSTY010000001.1, read on the forward strand.
TTGTTCTACACCGCCGACGGCCGCCTGATCAACAGCCACCTCGGCGAGCTGTCCCAAGCCAGCCTGGCCCGCGCCATGGAACCCTTCGACACCGCTACGATAAGGAAACCCACATGCCCCGCCTCCGCCACCTGCTGACCCTGCTGCCACTGACGCTGGCCGCCACCCTGGCCCACGCCGAAGACTGGCCGGCACCGATCAAACAGATCGAGGCCAAGGGCGCCAAAATCCTTGGCACCTTCGACGCGCCCAGCGGGCTCAAGGGCTACGCCGCGCAATACCAGAACCGCGGCATGGCGCTGTACCTGACCGCCGACGGCAAAAGCGTGATCGCCGGCAACCTGTACGACGCCCAGGGCAACGACCTGAGCAGCGCGCCCCTGGACAAGCTGGTCTACGCGCCCATGGCCAAGGAAGTCTGGGCCAAGATGGAAAAAAGCAGCTGGATCCAGGACGGCGACGTCAACGCGCCGCGCACCGTCTACCTGTTCAGCGACCCCAACTGCCCCTACTGCAACATGTTCTGGGAACAGGCCCGCCCGTGGGTAAAAGCCGGCAAGGTTCAGCTGCGCCACATCATGGTCGGCATCATCCGCGAAGACAGCCCCGGCAAATCCGCCGCGCTGTTTGCCGCCAAAGACCCGCAAAAAGCCCTGCAGGAACATGAAGCCGCCGGCAAGGGCAGCAAGTTGCAGGCACTGGACAAGATCCCGGCGGATATCGAGGCAAAGCTGGATGCAAATATGAAGTTGATGGAAGAGCTGGAGTTATCGGCGACGCCAGCGATTTTCTACCGGGATGACAAGGGTGGGTTGCAACAACAGCAGGGGGCGCCTTCGCCGGAGAAACTAGGCAAGATCATGGGGCCAAAATAGCGCCACCGTTTACTGCCAAAGGGGCTGTTAATCAAATAGAAGCCTCCTTCTGATGTTGGAAGGAGGCCTCTATCCAACACTTAGCTGTAGAGCCTCCAATTATCGGTATACGAGTGCTGCTCTGTGGACACCACAATTTTTGTAATCAGTTGCCCACTTGGAGCTGAGAAATCAACCCAACTATTCATGGGAAAGCCTGCCGAAAGCACGCGCTCGCCGAGCTTGGCTCCCGAAGCATCGAAGTACTCAAACTTGCCGTAATAAACATGCCGCATATAGGCAAGTTCTATCCGCTGGTAGCCTGCTTTAAGTGCAAAAACTACTTGCTGACGTGGCAAATGCCCCTCGCCTGCGGAGCAGGAAAAAGCGATAGCGTTTCCAGAAGTCATACCTGGTTCGCTGCTGAAAGCACCATGGACACCCAGGGTCGCCGAGCTATGTCTGACAGTCATGAGCGGCGTGTTCAAAATGGTACCCGCGGGGTAGTAGCCTCCCGTAAGACTCTCAAATGTTTCCGTAACCATCGTGATGACACGCACGATCAACACCCTTGATGGACAGACGACCGCATTGTTTTTGTTTGCACTGCCATCCGTCGTCACTCTAAACACCAAGGTCAAGTTGGTAACGTCTTTCAGCTTATCCAACTCAGGTCGCAATAGAGGAGCGGCCACCCCCGCAGTCAACTCACCAGCAGTAATGACCCTGGCCGCGTAGACAGGGAAAGAATAGGTCGTGCCGTCCTTTTTCGTCCCAGTTGCGTCCAACCAACAGATATGACCAGCCCGCAAAAACCACATCGTATCTTCAAGAGAACTGGCATTTCCGGTAAAAGTCCTCAGGTCCAAAACACCGTTCTGAGTCCTCGCCGGAACGGCCTCCAACGCATTCGGAGTTTCTAGACGCACTGGAAGACTGATCGTCAAATTCAACGGAGGAGACGTCTGCACCTTACACGCGGTCGTAACGGTGTAAACGATTTCCACCGTTGCCCCCATACTCTCGATCACTGCTTCCGCAGGCGGTGCGAAGATGACAGCTCCCGAGGAGCTGCCCGGTTTCGATACCAACGGCCAGCAAGTGCCATCCGGTCTTTTCCAGCAGAGACTGATGGAGTGCTTGGGGTTATTGCCGACGTAATTTACTTCAACGTGTACGCCAATGCGCCCATTGTAAGCGGTCAAGTTGGAGCCCACCGCTTCCGTCACTTCAGGCTCTGGCAAGACCAAAGGTTCTTGCTCAATTGTGAAGGCTTCTGCAGGAAACTCGTGAGCATCCGCCAACTCAGAGTGCTCACAAAAGCTCGCCGCAAAATGCACTTCAAAGGTGCTGCAATCAGCCAGCTTTTGCAGCTCAGCCCTCGGGATAGGCGTAACGACGCCATTCGCTTTCCAAGCATCTGTTACAGGCGCATCCATCAAAATATCAAAACGATAGGCACTGCCATCCTCACGCTCACCCGTGATCCACATCCAGCAACATTTCGAACACTCGATATACCCCCATATCGGTACCAGAGCCGTTGCGTCCCCTTTAAAGGTATTGAGGCCCACAATATTGCCCGTGGCCTGGTCAATTTCAGAATGAGGAAATTCAGGCAATGACACATTGACGACCTGTTCGGGTGATGACTGTGGCTCCTCACTATTCGGGGATTCAAGGGTATAGGTCAGTGTCATTTTTTTATTGAAGAAACAAGCAATGTCACAGGCTGACAGTGCAACGCTCGCCATATCGCCGTCGTTGACAATGGTCACACAGCTGAGCGGCTTGGAGCCGTACCCAGGCCCGCTCAGGGTGAAACAGACATGGTCGCCTGCATAGGTGTCCAGGTTGGGGGCATCGACCTCGCCACCGTTTTCAGTGAGTACGGGGTTAAGGTGCCACTCAAGGTTGTACAACACCGATTGGCGCAAATGTGGCGGCGGCTTATCAATCCCGCGATCTACAATCAAGGCGACAGAATCGCGATACGGGATTTCGAGAGCGTTAGCCGGTAGTTGCGTCTCCAGGTGGGCAGGAACATCAGCCGGGTCGTCGGCCGGTAATCCACTCATGATCCAACCGGTTTGGATCGTGAGTACCCTAAAGGCTTTGCGCCGCGCCAACCAACCACGTCGAATGAAGAAGTGGAGTACACGGTCCCCCGACGCATCTTCCTCCGTCAGCGTATAACCAGCTACCAAGTGGTAGAAAACGTGCCGAGCGGCGTCCTGCTCGGTGGCAATCGTGCAGTAAACCTTGTTTCCCGCTTTGGCAAGGTAATGGACTGGTAAATTAACCTGCTCATCCCCCTCATGGTCCTTCATGTCATAGGTAGGTGTGTTATGGACGATTTTCCTATGATGCAACCTAGGAGCCAGGGCTTTACTTTCGTCTGCAGAGTAAAACGACACACCTGCTTGTTCGACAAGGGACTGCACCGGTTTGCCTTGTGAGGTCCCTTTGTACGAAACAAGGAGCGTGAACCCCATGGCCAACGTCAAGTAATTCTGTGGAATAGCAGTTTGTCTCGCCCCCGATTCGCCGCTCGAATCAATAATGGGTTCAAACTCAGGTCCAGGCTTCTCTTTTGTTTCAAACGTAAAAGTGATGTCGCCGGCATCCATGCGTGCGTCGACCTTCATGGTCGAACCTCGAATTCGGGGCGGGGTAATCGTTCCGTCCACTTTGCTGGAAATTAGGGGGGCCGCCACTTCCAATACGTTGAGTTTGACCGGTTTCGGCGTTGTCACTTCGACGGGATCTGACGTAATTTCATGCGTTGCTTTCTTTTTAGCCATGACAAGAGCTCCGTGTTCCAAGGGTTCTACCCTCAGCCCGGCCGAGGCTGAGGGACTCGCCTCAATAAGCTCTTTTGCCTTTCTTTTGCCTACTGTCAAAATTGACAGTTCTGACGCAAAACCAGGCATATACTGACCAACGGCCCTCTCACAACCCCTCCAGCTCCGCCATCAAATCACTCAACCGATCCACCGTCCCGGCACTGATCTCATTCCCCGCCAGCCCCTCGATATACCCCGCCAACTCCGCCACCGTACTGCACTCAAACATCGCCCTTAACGGCACATCGCGCTGCAAGGTTTTCTGCACCCGCGAGGCAATCTGCGTGGCCAGCAACGAGTGCCCGCCCAGTTCGAAGAAGTTGTCCGCCACCCCTACCCGCTCGACCTTGAGCACCTCGGCCCAGATGGTGGCCAAGGTGGTTTCCAGTTCATTGCGCGGCGCCAGGTAGTCGTGGCTGTGAAGCTGGCCGATCTCCAGGGCCGGCAGGGCCTTGCGGTCGAGTTTGCCGTTGGCGTTGAGCGGCAGGCCGTCGAGCCAGAGCCAGTGCAGCGGCACCATGTAGTCCGGCAGTTCGGCGCGCAGGCGTTGCTTGATGCGGTCCAGGCGTTCGCTTGGGCTCAGAGAGGCATCCGCCGCCACCAGATAGCCGACCAGGTGCTTGCCGTTGACGCCTTCCTGCACGCCGACTGCCGCATCGCGCACCTCCGGTTGTTCGTGCAGACGCGCTTCGATTTCGCCGAGTTCGATGCGGTAGCCGCGAATCTTCACCTGGTGGTCGATACGACCGACGTACTCCAGCACGCCGTCACTGCGCCGGCGCGCGAGGTCGCCGCTGCGGTAGAGCCGCTCGCCCGGTGCGCCAAACGGGTTGGGCACAAACACCGGGGCGGTGCGCAGCGGGTCACTGACGTAGCCGCGACCGACACCCGTACCGGCGACGCACAACTCGCCCACCGCGCCTTGGGGCACCAGCTCCAAAGCACCATCGAGCAGGTACAAGCGGTTGTTGTCGGTCGGCGTGCCAATCGGCAGATAAGTGCCACGGGTCGAGGCCAAGTCGACGCGGAAGAACGCCACGTCGTCGGAACATTCGGCCGGGCCATAGGCGTTCACCAAGCCAATCTGCGGATAACGTTGCAACCACTGGCGCGCCAGCTCCGGCGGCATGGCTTCACCGGTCGGCAGCATCCAGCGCAGGCCATCCAGGCCAATACGGTCCTGGGCCAACATGCCCTGGATCAGCGAGGGCACGCTTTCCAGCACGGTGATGCCCTGGGCCTGCACATGGGCGAGCAAGCCTTGGGGATCGTGGGCAATCATATTCGGCACGATGTCCACCCGCGCGCCGAACAGCGGCGCGGCGAGGAACTGCCACACGGAAATATCGAAGCTTTGCGAAGCGGTTTGCGCGATGACATCCGCATCGCTCAAGGCCAGGTACGGCACCTTGCTCAGTTGGTTATTGAGCATGCCGCGCTGTTCAACCATCACGCCCTTGGGCAAGCCGGTGGAACCTGAGGTGTAGATCACGTAGGCGAGGTTGTCCGGGCCGCTGTAGATGCCGGGGTTTTCGCCACGCGCCGGTATTTCTTCCCACACCAGCAACTGGCAGTCAAAGCCCTCAAGCAATGCGATGGCCTGCTCGCGGCACGCCTCGGTGCATACCAGCAACGGCGTGCGGCTCAGCTCGATGATGCTGCGCAGCCGCTGGCTCGGCAGGCCCGGGTCCAGCGGCAGGTAACCGGCACCGGCCTTGAAGCTGCCGATGATCATGCCGAGCAGGTCGAGGTTACGCTCGGCCAACAATGCCACCGGTTGATCCAGGCCGACGCCCGCCGCCCTCAGCGCGTGGCCCACGCCGTTAGCGCGCCGGTTCAGCGTGTCATAGCTCCATTGCTGGTCCAGGCAACTGGCGACGATGCGCTGCGGATGCGCGGCCACTTGGGCTTCGAACAACTCGATGTAGCTGCTGTGCAGCGGGTAGTCGTGCTCGCTCTGATTGCAGCCGTTGAGCAGGAACTCACGCTCCTGCTCGCCCATCAGCGGCAGGTCGGCCATGTCGCCATGGAAACCCTGCACCAGCGCCAGCAGCAAGCGCTTGAACTCGCCGAGCATGCCTTGCACGGTGATTTCGTCGAAGTAACGCTGGTCATAGGAGAGATGCAATCCCAGGTCGTCGCCCGGATAGCACACGGCGGTCAGCGGGAAGTTGGTGTGGGTGCGCCCCGAGTCCGAGGTGGCATTCAGGCTCTGCGCACGGTCCAGCACCGAGACTTCCACCGGGGCGTTTTCGAACACGAACAGGCTGTCGAACAGCGGCTGGCCCTTGGGCAGTTCGCTGTGTTCCTGGAGGGTTACCAGCGGCAGGTATTCGTACTCGCGCAGCCGCATATTGCTGTCGAGCAGGCCGCTCAGCCATTGGCGCACGCTGCAACGCTGATCGTCCGCGGGCAGTTTGACCCGCAGCGCGATGCTGTTGATGAACAGGCCGACGGTACGTTGCATCTCGGGCATGTCCACCGGGCGGCCGGCGACGGTAACGCCGAACACCACGTCGCGCTCGCCGCTCAAACGCCGCAACACCAGGGCCCATGCCGCCTGGGCAAAGGTGTTGATGGTCAACTGATGGGCCTGGGCCAGTTCGCGCAGTTGCGCACCGTCGCGGGCATCCAGACGTGTGTAGCAGTCACCCACCACCATGCCGCCGCTGTGGCCCGCATGTTCGCGCAGGAACGGCCGGTCGCTCGGGATCGGCGTGGTGCGTTCGAAGCCTTGCAGGTTCTGTTGCCACCACTGGCGCGCCTCATTCAGGTCCCGGCGTTGCAGCCAGGCGATGTAGTCGCGGTAGCGCGGTGGCGCGGCCAGTTGCGCGTCGCGGCCTTCGCCGAGGGCCGCGTAAAGGTCGAAAAAGTCATTCATCAGCAACGAACGGCACCAGGCATCGATGAGGATGTGGTGGTTGCTCATCATGAACCAGTAGCGCGCCTCGCCAACGCGGATCAGGCGCAGGTGGAACGGCGCCTGGTTGAGCAGATCGAAACCGGCTTCGCGCTCCTGCTTGAGCAACGCTTGCAGGCGTGGTTCGTGCTCGTTTTCCGGGTCGTTGCTCCAGTCCAGGTAGTCGATCGGCGTGCTGCCGGGTTTATGGATGACTTGCAGCATGTCTTCGCCGATATTCCAGCAGAACGACGCGCGCAGGGCTTCGTGGCGGGCGATCACCGCTTGCCAGGCCTGGGCGAAACGCTCGGGGTCCAGGGCGCTGTTGATGCGGTAGCGGTCCTGCATGTAGTAGAGGCCGGTGCCCGGTTCGAGCAGGGTGTGCAGCAGCAGGCCTTCCTGCATCGGGGTCAGCGGGTAGACGTCTTCGATGGCGCTGGCCGGCACCGGCAGGCTGTCGAGCTGCGACTGGGTCAGGCGCGCCAGTGGGAAGTCGGACGGTGTGAGGCCGCCGGCGTCGTCTCGGATACAGTGCCGGGTCAGGCTTTGCAGTTCAGCCAGGTAGGCATCGGCCAGTTCGCGGATCGTGTGCGGGTCAAACCGTTCGCGGCTGAAGGTCCAGCGCAGCACCAGTTCACCACCGTACACTTGGCTGTCGACGCTCAGTTCATTGGGCAGCGGCGCGTCCGGGTCATGGGCCAGGCCTGCGGATTCCTCCAGCGGATGGAACAGCGCATCGGCGCCGAAGCTCTGGTCGAACTGGCCCAGGTAGTTGAAGGTGATCGGCGCGCTCGGCAGTGCGGCCATGCTCTGTTTACACGCCTCGTCCGCCAGGTAGCGCAGCACGCCAAAGCCCAACCCTTTGTGCGGCACGCCACGCAGTTGTTCCTTGATCGCCTTGATCGAGTCGCCCTGGGTCGCTTGCGGGGTCAGGCGCAGCGGATAAGCGCTGGTGAACCAGCCGACGCTGCGCGTCAGGTCGATGTCATCAAACAGGGTTTCGCGGCCGTGGCCTTCGAGCTGGATCAGCGTCGAGGCGTGGCCGCTCCAGCGGCACACCACGCGCGCCAAGGCGGTCAGCAGCAGGTCGTTGACCTGGGTGCGATAGGCGCTCGGCGCCTGTTGCAGCAACTGGCGGGTGTGTTCGGCATCCAGGCGCACGCTGACGCTGTCGGCGTCGCGGTGGCGCAGCGAGCCTTGCGCACGGGCCACCGGCAATGCCGTGTCAGGCCCGGCCAGTTGCGCCTGCCAGAGGCTCAACTCTTCACGCAGCGACTCGCTGCCGGCATAGGCCTGCAAACGCGTGGCCCAATCGCGCAGCGCGCTGGTCTTGGCCGGCAGGCTGACGGACTGGCCATCGCTGAGTTGGCGGTAGACCGTCTGCAGGTCTTCCAGCAACACGCGCCACGATACGCCATCCACCACCAGGTGATGGATCGCGATCAGCAGGCGTTGCTGGCCCTCGGGACCCTCCACCAGCAAGGCGCGCAGCAGCGGGCCGCGTTGCAGGTCGAGGCTGCGCTGGGTGTCGGTGAACAAGGCGGTGCAGTCCGCCATGTCGCGCACTTGCGCCTGCAGCAGCACCCCGCCTTGGGGCACCGCCAGGTGTTCGGCGTGCCACTGCGCGTCGCGCTTGCTGAAGCTCAGGCGCAGGGCGTCGTGGTGTTCCAATACCGCCAGCAGCGCCTGTTCCAGCCGATGGGGCTGCAGCAGTTGCAGCGGTTTGAGGACCAGCGCCTGGTTCCAGTGCTGACGCTGTGGAATCGGTGTGTCGAAGAACCAATGCTGGATCGGCGTGAGGCCCGAGCGGCCGGTCAGCACGCCCTGCTCCGCCGTGACCTGCTCGGTGCGTGTGGCAACGGCGGCCAGGGTCTGCACGGTCTGGTGCTGGAACAGGTCACGCGGGCTGAAGTGTATGCCCGCCTGCCGCGCACGGCTGACCACCTGGATCGACAGGATCGAGTCGCCGCCCAGCTCAAAGAAGTTATCGTCCAGGCCGACTTGCTGCAGGTTCAACACCGCGCACCAGATCGCCGCCAAGCTGCTTTCCAGCCCATTGCGCGGCGCCACATAGGCTTGGCGGTTGGCCTCGGGGTCGGGTTGCGGCAAGGCGCGGCGGTCGAGTTTGCCGTTGGCGGTCAGCGGCATGCTGTCCAGTACGATCAGGTGCGCGGGCACCATGTAATCCGGCAGGTGCGCCTTGAGATGCATCTTCAGCGCGTCTCGCAACGTGGCGTGGTCGGCGTCGCTGGCCAGGTACGCCACCAGCTGTTTGCCACTCGGCGCATCCAGCGCCAGCACCACCGCTTCGCGCACGGCTTGGTGTTCCAGCAGGCGGGTTTCGATTTCGCCCAGCTCAATGCGGAAACCACGGATCTTCACCTGATGGTCGATGCGCCCCAGGTATTCCACCAGGCCATCGGCGCGCTGGCGCACCAGGTCGCCGGTGCGGTACAGCCGCGCGCCATTGCGGGCAAACGGGTCGGCAACAAAACGCTCGGCGGTCATGCCGGGACGCTGGTGATATCCCTGGGCAAGACCGGCGCCGCCGACATACAACTCGCCGCTCGCCCCTTGCGGCAACAACGCCAGGTCGGCGTCGAGAATATAGGCCACGCGCGCACCGACAATGCTGCCGATTGGCACGCTGCCGGCGCCCTCCTCCAACCGCTCGGGCGCAAGGCTGGCCAGCGGCATCACCACGGTTTCGGTCGGGCCGTAGGCGTTGAAGAACACCTGAGGCTGGAACGCCGCGCGGATGCGCTGCAAGTGCTCACCGGTGAGCGCCTCGCCGCCGGTGATGCACATGCGCACCGGCAAGGTTTGCTGCCGGGTCGCCAGCCACTGCGCCAACTGGCTGCCGTAGCTGGGCGTAAAACCCAGAATGTTGACGCGATGGGTGCGGATCAGCGCGCAGATTTCTTCCGCATCCCACTGGCCCTGGGCACGCAATACCACGTGCGCACCGCTGAGCAGCGGCACCAGCAGCCGTTCGGTGGCGGCGTCAAAGTTGATCGAATAAAAGTGCAGTTCGCAATCGTCCGGGCGCATGCCAAAGCGCTCGATCACGGCCTGGCAATGCATGGCGATTTCACCGTGGCGCACCACCACGCCTTTGGGTTTGCCGGTGGAGCCGGAGGTGTAGATCAAGTAGGCCTGATGGTGCGCCAGGCTGATAAACGGCAGCTCATCGCACGGGTAATCGGCAAGCCGCGGCACATCATCTTCAAGGCACCAGCACGCCACGCTCGCCGGCAGTTCGCCGAGGGCCTGGAACATGGCCGCATCGCTGAGCAGCAGGCCGATGCCGCTGTCTTCGATCATGTAGTGCAGACGGTCCAGCGGGTATTCCGGGTCCAGCGGCACATAGGCGCCGCCGGCCTTGAGAATCGCCAGCAGGCCGACGACCATTTCCAGGGAGCGCGGCAGCGCCAGGCCGACGCGCACCTGCGGGCCGACGCCGCGCTCGCGCAACATCCACGCCAGGCGGTTGGCGCGGGCGTCGAGTTCACGGTAGCTGAAGGTTACGCCGGCAAAGGTCAGCGCGGGCGCATCGCCTCGGGCTGCCGCCTGCTGGCTGAACAGGAGATGCAGGCACTGGTCGAGACGGCGTTCGCCCGCTTCGATGCCCAGGCTGTCGTGCAATGCACGTTGCTCGGCGACGCTGAGCAACGGCAGTTCGCTGAGGCGTTGTTGCGGATCAGCGATCAACGCCTCCAGCAGGTTGCGCCAATGCCCGGCCATGCGTGCGATGCGCGGCTCGTCGAACAGGTCGGTGCTGTAGGTCAGGCAGCAACCCAGGCGATGGTCGAGGTCGGTGACTTCCAGGTTGAGGTCGAACTTGGTCGCGCGCGCATCGTTGGCCAGGTACTCCACGCTCATGCCGGCCAGTTGGCGGCTTTGCTGGAATTCCCAGCGCTGCACGTTGCACATCACCTGGAACAGCGGGTTGTAGGCCGCGCTGCGCGGCGGTTGCAGGGCTTCGACCAAATGGTCGAATGGCAGGTCCTGATGGGACTGGCCCTCGATCACGGTGTGACGCACCTGCTCGAACAACTGCGCGACAGTCATCTGCCCGTCGAGCTGGCAACGCAGCACCTGGGTATTGAGGAACGCGCCAATCAAGCCTTCGCTTTCCGGGCGAATGCGGTTAGCCACGGGCGCACCGATGCGCAGGTCGTTCTGGCCGCTGTAGCGGTAGAGCAACACGGCCAGGGTGGCGGTCATGGTCATGAACAGGGTCAAGCCGCGCTCGGCGTTGAAGGCGCGCACGCGGGCGGCCAGGTCAGCGCTCAAATCAAAGCGGTACAGCTCGCCCCGGTGGCTTTGCACAGGCGGCCGTGGACGGTCGCCCGGCAGCTCGAGCAGCGGATGTTCGCTGCCCAGTTGCGCGGTCCAGTAATCCAGCTGGCGCTGGCGTTCGCCGGACGCCAGCCACTGACGCTGCCACACGCTGTAGTCCAGGTATTGCACCGGCAGCGCTGCCAGCGGCGATTCGCGTTCGTCGATAAAGGCTTCGTACAGCGCGCTGAGTTCACGGGCAAAGATGTCCATGGCCCAGCCTTCGGTGACGATGTGATGCAGGGTCAGCACCAGGTAGTGTTCCTGCTCGCCGGCCTTGACCAGGCAGGCACGCAGCAACGGCCCGGTTTCCAGGTTGAACGGCGTATGCGCTTCCTGATCGGCCAGTTGCTGCAGACGCCGTTGGCGCTCGGATTCGCCGAGGCCGGAGACATCCTGCCAGTCCATACGCAGGCCAGTCTGCGGCGAGACCTTCTGGCACGCTACGCCGTCGACGCTCGGGAAAGTGGTGCGCAGGGTTTCGTGACGCATGATCAGCGCCTGCAGCGCGGCCTCGAAACGCCCCACATCCAGCACGCCACGCAGGCGCGCCATGCCACCGACGTTGTAGGCCGGGCTGTCCGGTTCCATCTGCCACAGGAACCACATGCGCTGCTGCGAATAGGACAACGGCACCGGTTGGCTGCGGTCGACCCTGGCAATGGCGGTCTGCTGGTTGCGTTGGCCCGACGCCTGGATCAGGCCGACTTGCGCGACAAATGCACCCAGCTCACTGGCTTCGAACAAGGTGCGCAACGGCAGCTCAACGTCGCAGGCCTGACGGGTGCGGGAGATGATCTGCGTGGCCAGCAACGAGTGGCCGCCGAGAGCGAAGAAGTCATCACGCAGACCAACGCGCGGCAAGCCCAGCACTTCGCGCCAGATCGCGGCGATCTGCTGCTGCAAAGGGGTTTGGGGTTCGACGTGTTCGCGGGTTTGCCACACCGGTTCCGGCAGCGCGCGACGGTCCAGCTTGCCGCTGGGGCTCAAGGGCATGGCGTCCAGGCGTATCAACAGCGCGGGCACCATGTACTCCGGCAGCTCGGCGGCCAGGGCGGTTTTGACCTGTTGTTCGTCGAGTTCACCATGGGCGGTGAAGTAGCCGATCAATTGCCCGTCACGCACCAGCACCACGGCTAGGGCGATGCCGGCCAGGGCCAGCAGGCGCGCTTCGATCTCCTGCGGTTCCACCCGAAAACCGCGCAGCTTGACCTGCTGGTCGAGGCGACCGAGGTACTCGAGCACGCCGTCGGCGCTCCAGCGGGCGCGGTCACCAGTGCGGTACAGGCGCGCCCCCGAGTGGTCGGCGACAAAACGCTCGGCCGTCAGCCCGGCACGACCAAGGTAACCCCGGGCCAGGCCGATGCCGCCGATGCACAGTTCACCCGGCACGCCCAGCGGCACGGGGTTGAGCTGCTCATCCAGCACACGGCAGATCACATTGCCCAGCGGGCGGCCAATCGGCGAGCGCTCGCCGTCTTCGGCGTGGCAATGCCAGTGGGTCACGTTGATCGCGGTTTCAGTCGGGCCATAACGGTTGTGCAACTGCACCGCCGGCAGTTGCGCCAACACGCGGTTGCGCAGTTCCGCGGGCAAGGCTTCGCCCCCGCAGAACAGGCGACGCAGGCTGGTGCATTCGGCTGCCAGGGGTTCGTCGACAAACAATTGCAGCAGCGGCGGCACAAAGTGCAACGTGGTCACGCCGTGTTGCCGCACCAACTGTGCGATACGGTGCGGGTCACGGTGCTCGCCAGGGCCGGCCAGCACCAGGCGGCAACCGGTGATCAGCGGCCAGAAGCATTCCCACACCGACACGTCGAAACTGATCGGCGCCTTTTGCAGCAGCACGTCGGTTTCATTCAATTGATAGGTGGCCTGCATCCACTGCAAGCGCTCGGCCAGGGCCGCATGGGTATTGCCCACGCCTTTGGGCTGGCCGGTGGAGCCGGAGGTGTAGATCACGTAGGCGAGGTTATCGCCGTGCAGGTGCAGGCCCGGCGGCTGGGTCGGCCAGCTGTCCAGGTGCAGGCTGTCCATTGCAATCACACACACGCCCTCAGCGCTCGGCACCTGCTCGAGCAGCGCGGTCTGGGTCAGCAGCAGGTGCACGCCGCTGTCCTTGAGCATGTAGGCCAGGCGCTCGGCGGGGTAATCCGGGTCGAGCGGCACGTACGCGCCCCCGGCCTTGATGATCGCCAGCAGGCCGATCAGCAGTTGCGGCGAGCGCTCGGCGGCGATGGCCACGCACACGTCCGGGCCGACGCCTTTGTCACGCAGGTAATGGGCCAGGCGATTGGCCTGGGTGTGCAGTTGGGCAAAGGTCAGGTGGCCGTCCTGCCAGACCAGCGCGGTGTTGTCCGTGGTGTGCTGGTTGAGCAACTCGGGCAGCCACTGTTGCGCCGGCGCACACGGTGCCTGGCACCATGGCTGCTGTTCGTCGCGTGGCATCAGTGCGAGGTCGCCGATGGCGTGTTGCGGTTGTTCGCAGATCGCTTGCAGCAGGTTGATGTAGTGCGTGGCAAGCCGCTCGATCGTGGCGGCGTCAAACAGTTCGTCAGCGTAGTCAAACGACAGGCTCAGGCGTCCGTTGCGGTCTTCTTCGCTGTGCAGTTGCAGGTCGAACTTGGCTTCGCGGCTGTGCCACGCCAGCTCGTCGGCGAGCAGCCCCGGCAGGCGGCGCAAGGCGCTGAGGTCGCGTTGCTGGTGATTGAACATGACCTGGAACAGGCCTTGTTCGCGGGCCTGGGGGAACGCTTCCAGCAGTTGCTCGAACGGCAAGTCCTGATGCGCCTGGGCGCCCAATGCCGTGTCGCGGGTGGCGGCCAACAGCGCGTTGAACGGCAAGCGCCCGTCCAGCTCGGCGCGCATGACCTGCGTGTTGATGAAGAAACCAACCAGGCCTTGGGTTTCCTGGCGCGGGCGGTTGGCGTTGGGCACGCCGATGCGGATATCGCGCTGGCCGCTGTAACGGTAGAGCAGCACTTGATACGCCGCCAGCAACAGCATAAACGAGGTGGACTCGCTGGCCTGAGCAGTGTGGCGAATGGCGTGGCTGAGGCCGGCATCCAGACGCACGGTGTGCCGCGAAGCGCTGTTGCGCTGTTGCGCCGCGCGCGGGTGGTCGGTGGCCAGGTTCAGGGCGGGATGCTCCTCGCCCAGTTGCGCTTTCCAGTACGCCAGCTGGCGCTGGCCTTCGCCTTCGGCCAGCCATTGGCGCTGCCAGCTGCCGTAGTCGGCGTAGTGCAGGGCCAGGGGTGGCAGTTCCAGGGTCTGGCCTTGGACAAAGGCGGCGTACAGGCGTGAGAACTCATCCATGAGGATAGTCAGCGACCAGCCGTCGGCGATGATGTGGTGCAGGGTCACCAGCAATTGGTGATCTTCATCGTCGAGGTGCATCAGGGTCACCCTCAGCAGCGGGCCCTTTTCCAGGTCGAACCGGGTGCGGGCTTCGTCCTCGCGCAGCTGTTGCGCGCGCGCTTCGCGCTCGGCCGTCGGCAGGTCGCTGAGGTCGATGACGTGCAGTTCGAAAGCGGTTTTGGCATCGATGCGCTGGAAGGCCTGGCCGTCTCTCTCGTAAAAGCGGGTGCGCAGGGCTTCGTGGCGCTGGATCAATTGCTCGAAGCTTGTGCGCACGGCGTCTTCATCCAGCTCGCCGCGCAGGCGCAGAGCGCCGGGAATGATGTAGGCGCTGCTGTGCGGGTCCAGTTGCCAGGTGATCCACAGGCGGTTTTGTGCCAGGGACTGGGGCAGTTCATCCTGGCGCGACAGGGGACGGATCGCACCTTGGGCAACGCCGCCGTCCTGCTGCAACTGCGCGACGCTGGCGGCAAAGCTTTGCAGGGTTGGCGCTTCGAACAGCAGGCGCAGGTTCAGCTCCAGGCCCAGGGTTTCACGCAGGCGCGCGACCACTTGGGTGGCGGTGATGGAGTTGCCGCCGAGCAGGAAGAAATGATCATCGGCGGCGACGGAGGCGACGTGCAGTTGCTCGCACCAGATCGCGGCGATGCGGTTTTGCAGGTCAGATGCCAGCGCCGCATTGCTCGCCGGCGCTTGCAGACCGGGGAACTGTGCATAGCTGTCGAGGCTGCCATCCTTGTGGCGAAGCGCACACGCGGCGCGTTGCACCTTGCCGCTCGACGTTTTGGGCAAGGCACCGGGGTTGAGCAAGACCACCACGCTCGGCGCTTGCTGATACGCCTCGGCGACGGCCTGACGGATCGCCTTGACCAGCGCTTCGGGCGGCAGGACTTTCTGCACGCTGCGGCTGATTTCGGCGGCAATGCCGATGCCTTCCAGGCCCTGGTCATTCACGGCAAACGCGGCAACCCGGCCCTTGCGCACCCCTTCCACTTCGCGCTCGATGGTCTGCTCGATGTCCTGAGGGTAGAGGTTGTGGCCGCGCACGATCAGCAGGTCTTTGAGGCGGCCGGTGATGTACACCTGGCCGTCACGGACAAAGCCCAAATCGCCGGTGCGCAGCCAGGTACGCCCGGCGTGCTGCACGAAGGTCCTGGCGGTGGCTTCGGGGTTGCGCCAGTAGCCGTGGGCGATGCTCGGGCCGCTGGCCCAGAGCTCGCCCACGCGGTTGTCGGCCAGTTCGCTCAGGGTGTGCGGGTCGGCGATCAGTACCGCGTGTTCCGGCTGGCTGGTGCCGCAGCTCATGATTGCGCTGCCCTGCCCGGGCTCGGCGCGGTTGGCGGCCAGCGCTTGCTCATCGACACGCAGCGCCGGGATGCCATGGCCCCGGGTGCCACCGGCGACAAACAAGGTCGCTTCGGCCAGGCCATAGGAGGCGAAGAAATTGTTCGGCGTAAAACCGCAGGCGGCGAACTTCTCGGCAAAACATTCCAGGGTGTCGAGGCGGATCGGTTCGGAGCCCGAATACGCCACGCGCCATTGGCTCAAGTCCAGGCGTTGCAGCGCCGATTCACTGACCCGCTCGCTGCACAGGCGATAAGCGAAATCCGGCCCGCCGCTGATGGTGCCGCCGTACTCGCTGATCGCCTCGAGCCAGCGCAACGGTCGGCCGAGAAAGTAGGCCGGTGACATCAGCACGCAGGGCACGCCGCTGAAGATCGGTTGCAGCAGGCCGCCGATCAGGCCCATGTCGTGGTACAGCGGCAGCCAGCTGACGATCACGTCGTCCGGGTTGAGGTCGATGCCGAAGCCGCGACGGATCAGCACTTCGTTGGCCACCAGGTTGCCGTGGCTGACCTGCACACCCTTGGGCAACGCGGTCGAGCCGGAGGTGTATTGCAGGAAGGCGATGTCGTCGGGGCGCAGAGCGGGGGCGATCCAGTCGCCGGCACTTTCCAGGCGATCGACGCTCATTATGGGCGGCGCATCTTCGATCTGCGCCAGGCCGTCGGCAAGGCTGGCGATGGTCAGCAACAGGCGCGGTTCGGCATCGCTGATGATCGACAGCAGACGCGCCTGATGATGACGGCGGCTTGACTCCGGCGGGTAGGCCGGCACCGCGATGACCCCGGCATACAGGCAACCAAAGAACGCCGCGACGTAATCCGCGCCGCTGGGGAA
Organism: Pseudomonas azadiae; assembly: GCF_019145355.1. Lineage (NCBI taxonomy): Bacteria > Pseudomonadati > Pseudomonadota > Gammaproteobacteria > Pseudomonadales > Pseudomonadaceae > Pseudomonas > Pseudomonas azadiae. Next base: position 983,458 of record NZ_JAHSTY010000001.1, read on the forward strand.
CAACAGCACCGCACGGTCGCCCTGGCTCGCACTGGTTTGCAAGGCGGCGGCGATGGTGCGGGCGCGTTGGTCCAGGTCGCGGTAACTGAGCACCACGTTGTGTTCGGCGGACTCGGCCAGGAAGCGCAGGGCGACCTGGTCCGGGGTCTGCGCGGCACGGCGCTGAAGGGACTGGGCCAGCGTGAGGGGAAGTTCGAAGGCGTCCATCATGGGGTTCCTGCCTGAAATCGGCTTGCGGGAAATTCGGGAATTGGGCGGGCTTTCAACCGGCAGCCAGGTGCCGTGCGGAGCCATTGCGCCAGCGGGCCAGGTGTTCGTCGGCGTAGCGCCGCAGGCAGCGCAGCACGGCGCTTTCGTGTTGCATGAGGAAGAAGTGGTGGCCGTCGAACATGTCCAACGAAAAGCCGCTGGCCGCGTCGATCTGCCAGTCGAGCAACTGGTCGGCGCGCACGCTGTCCTGTTTGCCGCCGAACACGTGGATCGGCATGTCCAGCGGCGCGCGCTGGCCATAGGTGAAGCTGCCGCACAGGAGGAAATCGGCGCGCAGGATCGGCAGCATCAATTGCATCAACTCAGGGTTGGCCAGGGCTTCTTCGGCGGTGCCTTGCAGTTCGCGCAAGCGGGCGATCAGTTGTTCGTCGGTCTTTTCGATGGCGTATTCACTGACATCGCGACACGCCGGCCCGGCCGTGCCGGAGGCAAACAGCGCCAGCGGCGCCGGCACCTTGCGCGCCCCCAGCGCGTGGGCCAGTTCGAACGCGAGCAGGCCGCCCAGGCTATGGCCGAACAGGGCATAAGGGCCGCTCAAATCGTGACTGATTTCGTCCGCGAGTTGCGCAGCCAAGGCCTTGATGTCGCGCTGCAACGGCTCATCCATGCGCATGCCACGGCCGGGCAATTCCAACGGGCACACCTGCAACCACTCCGGCAGCGCTCGCCGCCAACGCGCGTAAACCATGGCGCTGGCGCCCGAATAGGGCAGGCAGAACAGGCGCAGTCGGGTCGGCGTACTCATCCGGCGACAACTCCAAACTGAAACACGCTGTATGCACGATAGAAACCCATTTCGTCCTCCTGCGGGTGCTGATCCTTGGCCGTTTTACTAACGGCCTGTCACCCAGAAGAACGGACGGCAGCGGCAAATAATTAGTCGCCGGGTACGTGCGAGACGTGGTTCACACCGAACAAGAAAGCATAAGATTAGTTCGCCTTCTCATTTGACAATAATTATCATTAAGCATAATTTGTTGCCCGATGTGTAGGAGGCCTCAGCAAGGACGCCCTCCCCTAACCTCTTTTGCGACAAGGTGAATTTCCATGACGGAACAAGTATCCACAGGCAGGTGCGACTCACCGCTTCTCCAGGCATTCGTCGATAATCGGTTGATCCTGGTGAAGATCGCGGCACGTATTACCGGGTGCCGCTCCCGTGCCGAAGACGTAGTGCAGGACGCCTACTTCCGGCTGCAGTCAGCGCCGACGATCACGTCGTCATTCAAGGCCCAGCTCAGTTACCTGTTTCAGATCGTGCGCAACCTGGCGATCGATCACTATCGCAAGCAGGCCTTGGAACTCAAATACTCAGGGACCGAAGAGGAAGGCTTGAATGTGGTTATTCACGGCGCTTCACCGGAAACCTCGCACATCAATTTCAGCACCCTGGAAAACATCGCCGACGCCCTGACGGAGCTGCCCCAGCGCACCCGCTATGCGTTCGAGATGTACCGCTTGCACGGCGTGCCGCAAAAGGACATCGCCAAGGAGTTGGGGGTGTCGCCGACGTTGGTGAACTTCATGATCCGGGATGCGCTGGTGCACTGCCGCAAGGTGTCGGGCAATCACAGCGATACGTTCGCGCGGCGGGTTTGACGTGCAGGCGAGCCTATGTGGGAGCTGGCCTTCCTGCGATGCACATAGGTATCTCAAAAGCTGACAAATCTTCTGTAGTGAGCGGGCTTGCCCCGCGCTGGGTGGCGAAGCCGCCCTAAACCAGGCGGCTCAATTTTTGTCAGGAATAATGCGGTGTGTTTATTGGGGCGGCTTCGCCACCCAGCGCGGGGCAAGCCCGCTCACTACAAGGATAGGTAGCTCCCCACACACAATCACCCTCGGTGCCGTGCCCGTCAGGGCACAGGGGTAATGTCGATGCGATACGGCTCGAAAATCTTCAGCATCTGGCCATTGTCCCGCAGGCGCTTGAGCAGCCCGGAAAACGCTTCGCCCGTGATCGGCGCTTTCGGGCGCAGCAATGCGTAGTGGTGATACACCTGGTCGATGCGCTCCGACACCAGGAACTGCCCGGCCATATCCGCATTGCGCACCAGGAAGTCACTCAGGTACGAACGGGTCACCAAGGCGATATCGGCACGTCCGCGCGCGACCATCAGCAGGTTGCTGTCATGGGAGTAAGTCAACGTGGCGTTGAAGTGCTCGACCATGTACTTGGGGTCGGGGTTGAAGTGGGCGAAGGCGTAGTGATAACCGCTGAATACGGCCAGCCGTTTGCCTTTGAAGTCAGTGAAATAGGCCTGGCCGCGACCGGGCTCACGCTGGGCGACGAAAATCTCCGCGTCCTCCAGCCCCAGGTCGACGGCAACGTGGGGTATTTCCTGCCAACCCCAGTCCGGGTTTTCGAAGATGGCCATGTCGACCCGACCCTGCTCGAAATCGCGAAAGCGCCGCGGGATAGAGGTGGGCACTAACACAAACTGGTAATCGGTTTGCAAGGCGTTCAGTGCCACGATCAGTTGCGGCAGCAGGCCGGTGTCGGCGCCCTGCTCCGGACGCACGGTATAAGGAGGAAAATGCGCCGCGCCGATCCTCACCATCTGCGCAGCCGAGGCCGGTATGCACCAAGCGCTGCCCAATGCCCAAAAGGTAAGTCCTGCAGCCAGCCGCCGTGGCGAAAACATCAAGGCACACACCGTTCAAAAGGCTAATGGCGATAAGCTAGGCGTTTTTGCCTGGAGAGACAACTTTCCACCCGCAAATTAATAGCTTGCGTCAGGCGAGGCTTTGAGCACCATCAGCAAGGCTTCTTCAGCCAATTGTTCGAGCGTCAGGCTACCCTCGGCGCGGTACCAGGTGGTGGTCCAGGACAGGGCGCCGGTGAGAAACCGCCGGGTAATAACCACATCGCCGCGTATATAACCTGCCGCCCTGGCCTCTCCCAGCACCTGCAGCCAGATCCCTTCGTATACGTCGCGCAGGGCCAGCACCTGGGCCTGGCTTTGCGTCGACAGCGAGCGCCATTCGTACACCAGCACCGCCATCGCCTCGCCGCTGCCGCCCATGATCGACTGTAATTCGCAACGAATCAGCGCCAGCACCCGTTCGCGCACGTCGGTGGTTTCTTCAAGACACGCGCGCATCATCGCGGTGTTGTAGCGGATGGTTTCTTCCATTACCGCGCGCAGGATCTCGTCCTTGCTCTTGAAGTGATGAAAGATGCTGCCGGACTGGATGCCCACGGCGCTGGCCAGGTCACGCACAGTCGTACGCTCGAAGCCCTTGTTTCGAAACAGGTGAGCCGCCGTCTGCAGCAACTTGCCCCGTGCGCTGTCGGGGTCGGTCAATTGGCCGCCGTCGACCATGGTGCGCATCACCCGCAGGGCGTTGTGCTCATCCATGCCTCTCTCCTTACTTCTACGCTCGTGTTGGCCGGCAATTTAGGCCGTGCCGGCCAACCAAGCAAGCGCTTGGCGGAACTACAGGGCCGGGCTACGCTCTATCCCCAACAGAAAGGGAAGAGTACGGGAACCTGCGCGATGCCTCATTGGCTGATTATTGACCTTGAAGCCACAACGGATGAAGGCGGCTGGCCCGTGACGGAGATGGAAGTCATCGAGATCGGCGCGAGCCTGGTCAACCGCCAGGGGCGCGAGCTGGATCATTTCCAGCGCTTTGTACGGCCGCTGCGCCGGCCACTGCTGACGCCCTTCTGTCGGCAACTGACGCACATCACCCAAGCGAACATTGATAGCGCGGCGCCGATCACCGAGGTGTGGCCATTGTTCGAACGCTGGCTGGGCCAGCACCGGCCGCGCCTGGAAGGCTGGGCCAGTTGGGGCGATTATGACCGCAGGCAGTTGGAGCTGGAGTGGCAGCGCCATGGCCTGGCCAGCGCGCTCGCCGACACGCGCCATGTAAACCTCAAGCAGCGCTTCGCCAAGGCCAGGCGCCTGGACAAGCCCCTGGGGCTCAACGGCGCCCTGCAATTGGCGGGGATGCAGTTCCATGGCCAGCAACATCGGGCGCTGGAAGATGCGCGCAACACCGCGCGCCTGCTGCCGCTGATTTTGCCGGTCTAGGCAGCTCCCCTGCCCTTGGGCATACTGGCCGACCTTTCCAGACCCTTTTCCGAGGAACCGCCCATGTTTAAAGTCAACGAGTACTTCGACGGCACCGTCAAGTCGATCGCTTTCGGCACCGCAGAAGGTCCGGCGACCATCGGCGTCATGGCCCCCGGCGAGTATGAATTCGGCACCGACCAACGGGAAATCATGCACGTGGTCTCCGGCGCCCTGGTCGTCAAACTGCCTGACGCCGAGTGGGAAACCTTCGCCGCCGGCAGCCAGTTCAACGTGCCGGCCAACAGCAAGTTCCAGTTGAAGGTCGCCGTGGACACCGCTTACCTGTGCGAATACCGCAGCTAAGGTTTCTTTGCAGGCATAAAAAATGCCCGTCTCCCCAGAGACGGGCATTTTTCATGGACCAGGAACACTATTCGAGGATCGTCACCGGCATCCCGACTTCCAGGCGCCCGTTGCCATCGTTGACCAAGTTCTGGCCGAACATCGCCCCCTGCTCGGTCTTGCGATAGGTCTCCAGCGTGGCGAAGGGTTCGCGGTCGGCGCTGCGTTCACCGGTCTGCGGGTCGATGGTGGTCAGGATGCAGCGCGAGCACGGCTTGACCACTCGGAACTCCACATCGCCGATGCGCAGGCGTTTCCAGCCGTCTTCAGCAAAGGCGTCGCCGCCTTCGATCACCAGGTTGGGACGAAAGCGCAGCATGTCCATCGGGCGACCGATGCGCGCACATAAATCGTTCAGGGAAGCCTGGCCGATCAACAGCAACGGGTAGCCATCGGCAAAGCCTACCTGGTCATCGTCCTGGCCGTATCCGGCATCGGTGGCCCGCGCGCGTTCCAAGGGGAGTTGCACCAGGCGCGTCGGCTTGCCGATGAAGTCGCTGACCCAGGCGGCGGCTTCATCGCCCGCATCCGGCACGCGCAGGGTGTCACGCCAGATGGTTACACCACGCAACGCAGCGTCGCCGCCGGGCAGCGCCACGTTCAGCGGCGCGCAACCCGGCGAACTCAGGGTAAGACCACCGCTGCCGTTCCACAGCGCCGACAATTGGCTCATCTTCGCCACGGCGCGCTGCGTGAGGAAACGCCCGCTGGCTTCGTCCACCAGCATCCAGCGTCGATCGCCGTCCACCCCGAGCTTATCCAGGCGGGCCTGCTGCAGTATTTCGGCCTTGCCGGACTTCAAGGGGTAACGGTACAACGCGCTGAGACGAAGCATGGGCCTGCATTCCTGAACCAATAGAGCCCACACTATATCCCGTAGTGAGCGGGCTTGCCCCGCGCTGGGGGGCGAAGCCGCCCTAAACCAGGCGGCCCGGTCCTTCCTCGAACTGCGCGGCGGATTTATTGGGGCGGCTTCGCCACCCGGCGCGGGGCGAGCCCGCTCACTACGAAGCGGGCACTTCGTCCAGCATCAAACGCTGACGCACCACATCCACCAGCTTGTCGGGCTGGAATTTGGACAGGAAGTTGTCGCACCCGACCTTCTTCACCATCGAGTCGTTGAAGCTGCCCGACAGCGAAGTGTGCAGTACCACGTAGAGTTTGCGCAGGCGCGGGTCGTTACGGATCTCGGTGGTGAGACGATAGCCGTCCATTTCGGGCATTTCGGCGTCGGTGAAAATCATCAGCAGCTTGTCGGTCATCACCTGGCCGCTGTCGGCCCAGCCCTTGAGCATGTTCAAGGCCTTGAGGCCGTCGCTGGCGATGTGCATCTTCACGCCCAACTGGCCGAGGGTGTCGCGCAGTTGCGAGAGGGCCACGTTGGAGTCATCCACCAGCAGCACTTCGCGGCCACGGGCGCGCTCCAGTACCGGGTCTTCAAGTTTTTCACGGGAAACCTTGGCGTTGTACGGCACGATCTCGGCCAGGACTTTTTCCACGTCGATGATTTCCACCAACTGGTCGTCGACCTTGCTGATGGCGGTGAGGTAATGCTGGCGCCCGGCACTGACCGGTGGCGGCAGGATGGCTTCCCAGTTCATGTTGACGATGCGGTCCACGCCGCCCACCAGGAACGCCTGCACGGAACGGTTGTATTCGGTGACGATAATGGTGCTGTTGGGCCCCGGCACCAGTGGGCGCATGCCGATGGCCTGGGACAGGTCGATCACCGGGAGGGTCTGGCCACGCAAATTGACCACGCCACACACGAAGGGATGACGCTGGGGCATCAAGGTCAGCTTGGGCAATTGCAGGACTTCCTGCACCTTGAACACGTTGATCGCGAACAACTGGCGCCCGGCCAGGCGAAACATGAGGATCTCCAGGCGATTCTCACCCACCAGTTGCGTGCGTTGATCTACCGTGTCGAGAATGCCGGCCATTGAAAGCTCCTGATGCGTAAAAGGGGTTGTGCGGTTCACATGAGGTGGTTATCGGCGGCGAACGCCAGACCTTGACCCTCTGCAAAATGCCACGTAAATACATTGATGTCACACTGACATCATGGTTTACTGCATTGCCTTCTACACAGAGCGGTACAGCCTCGTTGCGCGACATTCGATTCGACGCAAGGTTCCGCCATGTAAGGGATTCCCCTATGCGCAATCAGGCCCAACCTGATATTCGCAATATCTAATAGCCATTAATGTGACGCCATTCTCACTGCATGAATGGAGTCAGGCTTTTGTTTGCCATACCAAGCCCTCGACCCGCGGGTCTCCCAGACATCCGGACGTCAGCAATCGAAGGTGCACAATCGGCCCCATTCATGAGGGTCGCGCATAGCCGTCGCCTACACTCTCATAAACGTCCTACTGAAAACTCAGAAGCAGCCTACAGATATCATTCATATTTCAGCGCTAGTTTTATGCCATTCACCCGGTGCGGCATCTCATCACCCGACCTTATGTTGTGGAGACTTGCATGATGAACAGCGCAAATGAATGGCAGACCACACTTCCCGAATTCCTGTTGGATGCACAAACACTGCTGGCCAAGTCAGAAGAGTGCTTGAGTCACCTGCAGCTGATTCGCGACGACAGCGATGCCATCGATTGCATGAAGTCCAGCCTCGCCAAACTGGCCGAGAAGGCCGACAGTCTGGCCCTGCAGGCCATCAGCGAATTTTCCCGGCACATCCAATACCTGATCGCCAATGCCGCCTGCCCCCTGCAATTGCATGACCAGGCGCTGGATGCCTTGCACGCGTGCCTGACGTTGCTGGCCTGGCAACTGGAACTGATCGATACCCGCACGGGCGAACTGGGCATGGATGAAAGCGAGCAAGCGAAATTGATTGCTACGGTCACGCTGCAAATCCCGCAGAAAGCGTTTATTTATAAACCTGCGCAGCCTGTACACCGCGTCTCTTGATCGGCTGAAGGTCGTGCTTGAGCCGATGTTATCTGAATAACGACAGCGCTAACCCATTCACTGGCTGGAATAGCGCGCAAATGATCCCAATTAGCCACTATTTCACACACAAATAATAGAGCGCCCCACTCCAAGAACTCTGGGAATACCGCCCGGAGTATTTGCGCGGTTAATAACTCGGCCGGGCACAGCATCAGGCGACCAACGGTAATAGTGGTGGTACTATGCTCCGCTCGAAGTGACTCACTTCATATGCATAAAGACGATTCGACTACGTATTCCAAACAGAGCCCGGTCAGCCGCCGTGACCGCTCTTCCCGCAGCGAACCCTCATTGGCTTCATCCGCTATGTCTGCCAGCCTCAAGACCCTCATCGCCAGGTCCGCCTCCTGCAGCCATGCACGCCGCTGGATCACCGCCCTGTGCCTTGGTTCGCTGTTGCTGAGCCTATGGGTCTATTCCCACGCCGCGCCGCTGCCATTACTGGCGATTGTGCTCAACCTCGCCACCCTGGCGGTGCTCGCCCTGCAGCAGCGGCGTTCACGCACGTCCATCAAGTTCCAGCCCCAAGAGCTGGCTGACCGCTTGCTGCAAGTGCAGGAAAACGAACGCCACCGCCTCAGCCGCGAACTGCATGACGATATCGGCCAACTCCTCACCGCCGCCAAGCTGCAAAGCGAATGGCTCAAGCGTCGCCTGCCCGAAGACCTGCAAAGCCAGTGCACGGTGCTGTGCGACACGTTGAATGAAACCCTGGCCAAGGTGCGTGACGTCTCTGCCATCCTCAACCCCCGCCAGTTGGCCAGCCTGGGCCTGGAAGCCAGCCTGCGTGCGCACCTGCTCAAGACCCTGGAAAACACACCGGTGTGCTGGAGCCTGGAATGCCAGCAGCGGTTGACCGGCATCCCGGAAGAAATGGCCGTGGCGGCCTTTCGCATCACCCAGGAAGCGGTCACCAACATGCTGCGTCACGCCCAGGCGCGCAATCTGCTGGTCCGCCTGCAACGCCTGCCCGAGGGCCTGTCGCTGAGTATCTGCGATGACGGCCAGGGCTTCTCGCCAGCCGCCGACCCAGGCCTGGAAGGCCAACGGGGCATGGCCGGCATGTCCGAGCGGGTTGATCAGTTGGGCGGCACCTTGTCGGTCAGCAGCCAACCGGGCAAAGGGACCCGGATCGACGTACTCTTGCCCTGGGCGCCCCGCGCCCTCGAACGGGCCAGTTCCCCTAAGGTTTTCGAGTGAGCTGCACATTACTCCTGGTGGACGACCACGCACTGATCCGGGCCGGCGTACGCGCGCTGGTGCAGGACATTCCCGGCTACACGGTGATCGGCGAAGCCAGCGATGGCGCGCAGTTGCTGGAGCAGTTCAGCACGCTGCTGCCCGATGTCGTGCTGCTGGACCTGTCGATGAAGCACACCGGCGGCCTGGACGCCTTACAGCAACTCAAGCGTGCCTACCCCCAGAGCCGCGTGTTGATCCTGTCGATGCACACCGACCCGCAATTGATCATGTGCGCGCTGGAGTCCGGCGCCCATGGCTACCTGCTAAAGGACACCACCGCCAACGAGCTGGAACACGCGCTGCGGGCGTTGTGCAATAACGAACGCTACCTGAGCCCGGCGATTGCCCACACCGTAATCAACCAGGCACTGGAGCGCAGCCAGGGCCCGACCACGCCTGCGGCTCATAGTCATAACCTGACCGCTCGGCAGTTGGAGATCCTGCGCCTGATCGTGCGCGGCAAATCCACGCGTGAAATCGCCCACGGCCTGGGGTTGAGCATCAAGACCGTGGAAGCCCACCGCTCGCAGATCATGAAACGCCTGCAGATCTTCGACGTGGCGGGCCTGGTGTTATTCGCGGTGCGCGAGCAGATCATCAGCCTTGACGACTAGCGGCGAATCGACCGGCAGGTGCACGCGCAAAGCCTTGGGCAAGGCTTCGAAGTGCAGGTCATCGCCCTCCAGCGGCTCGCCATCGAGATTGATGTACAGGCCCTGCGCAACCTTGATATTCACCCAGGGCAGGCGCGCGCGGACGAACATGGTGTCCAGGCCCCAGCCGTTGGTCATCAGCTCGCGAAGCGTGCCGACCACCTCCTGAGGCGCCGGCAGGATGCTGACGTCCAGCAACCCGTCATCCGCCATGGCACCAGGACATAGCTCATGCCCGCCACCCGCCTGACGACCATTGCCGATGCCCAGCGCGAGCAGCTCGCCCTTCCAGTGAAAATCCGGCCCCTCCAGTTCGCCATAGGCGGCTTTCAACTCACTGAAGCGCGACAGCCCGGTGAACAGATACGCCGCGCCGCCGAGGATCTTCTTCAGGTCTTCCGAGGTATTGGCGGTGACCTGGCTGCCAAAGCCGCCAGTGGCCATGTTGAGGAAGATCTGCCCGCCGACCTGACCAAGGTCGATTGCCCGGGCCGGCACGTCCAGCAGCGCCAGCGCCGGACCGGGTTCCAGCGGTACACCGGCGGCCTTGGCGAAATCGTTGGCGGTGCCCAGCGGCATCAACACCAGGCTGGCGTCGGTCTTGGCCAGCGCCATGGCTTCGGCCACGTCGCGCAAAGTGCCGTCGCCGCCACCGGCAATGATGTGGGTATAGCCGTCGGCCAACGCTTCGTTAACCAGCCGCCCGGCGTCACCGCCCTCCCAGGTCACCCGTACCGCCAGCTCCCCACCCTGCTCGCGCCGGGCCTGCACGGCCGCTCGCACGTCCTCGTTGAGGGCTTGCTTGCCGTGGAGGATCAACAGTGCCTTGGGGATGCTCATGGGAAAACTCCTGGTTCATAGGTGCATGCAGGATGTTGACCTTTAAGGAGTAGGAAAAAGTCAGTGAGCCTGGAAATTAATTGGCGGGCTAAAAATTGTCCATCGCATTGCACATGGCTATTTTCCCGGTGGGCGGGGGGTTCACGGCCACCCATTGCTTGGCGCCCGCCGGCAGTTCATGCAGCTGGAACGAGCAGTTCGCCGACATTGAGCCCTGCACCATGTAATCCGCACCGGGGCGCGGTACGAAGCTCATGGTGCTGAAGCATTGCCGGGAATACTGCAGGCGGCCCAGGTAGTGGAACGCAATCGGCTTGTTCGCCGGCACCAACAGCTCCGACGTCACCGCTGCGTTCCACGTGTAGACCGGTCCGGGCATGCCGAGTGTTTCGCCGTTATGGTCGGGGAAGCCGGATTTCACCGACGCCATCACTCCAGCGCCCGGCACATTCCAGTCCAGGCAATCACGCCCCGGCACCGCGCGCACCATGCCGTCGGTAATCACCCGGACGCGCGCGGTCTCACCCGATTGCGGCGGCGCATAGGCAGTGCTGAGGGAGCGAATATTCGCCACCTGGCCGCACCCGGTGAGCAGCACCAGCAGCGTCAGGGGAACGGCAGGTAAAACGGTCATGGGCATTCAACTCAAAAAGGACAAGGCGCCGGTCAGGGCTGACGGCAGTTCTGGCTGACCGACAACTGCGGCGCCGGCTCGTAGCTCACGCGCTGCAGCCCATCGGTGCCCTGGAACATGAAGTACTTGATGCGGCAATCCTTGAACATTTTCGAATAGCCCTCGGCCCGAAACCCCTGGCCGTCGACCTGTTTGGTCACCGCGTTGTTGCGGCTCACCACCGCGAGCACCTGCTGGTAGCTGTCACCCATGTTCACCCCGGGCTCGCCGGTGATGGCCGCCGAAGACGCGCACCCACCCAGGGTGGCCGCCGCCAGCAGCAGTGCGCTGCCGTACAGTCCATTGCGTATCTTGCTCATCTCTTGCTTCCTTTTTAGTCGAAGATTAACGGCGGCCGTCGCACACCGGGGACTCACCAATGCGGCCAAGCTTGCACAGGTCCAGGTCATCGTTGCGTTTGAAGCCTGCGTCCTTCATGCAATAAAAGCGCATAAGTTTTTCATCGATGGGCGAACGGTCCCCCGCGCCATCCAGGTTGGTATACCCGCAGGCCCGCATGGCGTCTTTGACGCCCTGCTGAGAAACCCCGCTTTTTTTCCATTGGGTGAATTCACCCGGCGGCGGCTGAAAGCCCCTGCCCGTGCAGCCAATCAGTGACAACACGCAAACACTCAACAGCAGTTTCATAGCGACCATGGGACTCTTCCTTATCAGCGACGTTGGTACAGGGGTATCCATCATGACTGCGGTTTGACCCTGATGAACTCCGGTTGGCCGTTGGGCGAATTGGTCCAGTACTTGGCGCACTGTTGGCCGCCATTGGCATAGCAGTTATGCGCGGTGTGTTCGGCACCAAAGACCTTCAGCCATTCCCACACACGGTTACTGCCCTCGGGAATGTTACCGCCGGTCCCGGGGTTGAAACCGACGAGGGGCGCGCGGGCCACCGGGTCGAAATTGTGATTCTGGTACTGCAGCCCCATATTCTCGCGTTGCTCTGCGGAGGTCACGCTGGAGCGATCCTGCAATACCCCCAGCAACGTATCGGCTTTTTGCACCCCATACGCGGCACCGAAGAAATTCATCGCCGTATCGCTCAGCATGCCCACGTTGGCGGGATCACGTGCCAGCGACTCCATGGCATTGCCCGTGGTCATGGTGCCCCGACTGTGACCGTCGATGTGCAGCCCGCCCTGACCGAACTGGACCATGTATTCCTTGGTCTGCACGGTCGCGTTGGACAAGCCCCAGAAATCGTTCTCGAGATTTTTCTGGTACGCCGCAATCATCAGCTCCGAGGTGAAGTTGTTGGCCTTCTCGAAGTGGATCAGGTACTGCGGCCCGGTACCAGCCGAGCTGTGCTGCTCGGCATATTTGGCCGCACCGTCGGCGTCGTTGAAGATGCCGTTGTTGGCGATGTGCACCTTGCCGTCCGGGCCGGGCTTGAGGTGCTGCTTCTCTTCGGCGCTCAGCTCGCGATAGCGAACCTTGTCGTTTTCATCGCGCATCGCATTGCCGTTCTCATCCTTCATGACCTCATAGACCCTGGCCTTCTCAAGGAAAATCTTGCGATACGCCTCATCCGCCAGCAACGAGACCTGGCGATACAGCTCACGCTTGATCTCCTGCTCGGCCTCGACCTTGCGCCCCATTTCCGCCACATCCAGACGATCCACGGCGGCGTGGGCGGCCTCGGTGTTGCGGTTGAGGTCGGCAATGGTCTCGTCGACGCTCATGCCGGCGACCACGCGCTGGCGTTCGGCGTTGGTGATGACCAGGGTGCCGGCGCTGATGGCGCTGCGGGTGTCGGTGGCCTCGGAGTCGGACTCCGAGGCATTGTTCAGGCTATTGGCGAGCAGCGCCTTGGCGGTGCCGAGCTTGCCGTCGAGCATGTCCGAGCTGAGGTCGACACCGGAGGTCTTGGCACTGGCTTCGGACACGTTGCGGATGTCCGACACGGTCAGGGTGCCGGTGGTCAGACTGTTCTTGCCGTCGGCGATGGCCTTGTCGGAACTGGCGATCACGCCGCCCTTGAGGTCGGTATTGCCGCGCACATTCAGGTCGAACCCGCCGTCGCCGGCGCGGATGCCCGATTGTTCGATGACACTGGCGAAGTTGGACTTCTGCTTTGTGTTCGTGGAACTGAAGCTGGCCGTGGCGGCACCGGCACACACCGGCGGGATGCAGATGCTGATCCCGGCGCTCATGCTCTTCTGCTCGGAGGCAAAGGTGCTGGTGTCCTGCAGGCTCTCGACATTCAGGTCGCCGCCGACATCGGCCTTGACCGTGGTGCCCGAGACCACCGCGCCGCGCAGGGTCGTGTCCTTGCCGGAAATCAGGCTGACCTGATCCCCCGCTGTCACGTGGGTGTTGCTCCAGACCAGGTCGTTGCCGTCGGCATTGCCACGGCTCTGGGACGCCGAGGCGTTGAAGCTCAGGCCGTTTTTCTCGCCACCGAACGAAATACCGATGCCGATGCTGCCATTGATGCTCTTGTTAGTGCTGTGCTGCTCCATGGTGTTCTCGGCGCCCACCAGCAGGATATTGCGGTCGGCCTGCAACAACGCATCGTTGCCGGCGGTGATCTGGCTGCCTTGCACCGTCAAGTCGTTATTGCGCGTGCCGCCGCTGGCAATGATCGAGACGTCGTTGCCTGCCGCGACGGTCGAGCCGGCGGCGGTGTTGCCGTTCTGTTCGCTCTTGCTCTGGCTCTGATTAGTGCCCAGGGAAATGCTCAGGTTGATTCCGCCCATGGCCGCCGGATCGGCCGCGACCTGGGTGTAGGCATCGCTGGCGGACCACGCGGTGCTCAGCGCGGCCAGGGTTTTCATGCGCTTGTCGTCGGTGCGCTCGGAGGCTTGCTTCATGCGCTGCGCGGTCTGCACCGCATTCACCACCGGGCTGGTCAGGGTCAGGCTCACGCCGGTCTGCTTGAAGCGTTGTTCCTGTTGCTGCGAGCTGAGGTTGCGCGCCTCGAGGATGTTGACCTCGGAGGCCTGGATCGACACATCACCCTTGGGCGCCACGACGTTGCTGCCCACCTGGCGGTATTCGCCGCCCGCGCTGACCAGCACGTTGCCGTCGGTGGCGCCGAGGCTGCTGGCGGCTGCCGTGGTCTGCTGACTGCGGTCCTTGTTGGTCTGCTGCTGCGAGCCAATGGTGACGGCAATCGCACCGCCGCTGAACATCCCGCTCTTTTTCACATCCTTGCTGTGGGATTCATCCAACTGTTCGGTGGCGGCGAGGACCTTGATGTCATTGCCCGCCGCCAGCACCGTGCCCGAGGTCGACACCACGTTGCTGCCGGTGAGGGTGATGTTGTTGCCGGCCTGCAGCACCGCCTGCTCGCCACTCAGGGTGGCGGCCTGGGCACGGGTCTGGCTGACCGTGTCACGGGTGGTGGTGGTCTTCTTGGAGAACATGCCGTTGCTGCCGGTGACCTTGTGCGCCTCATCGGCGCTGTCAAAACGCTCGCTGGCCTCGACATTGATGTCGCGTACCGCGCTGACCACCACGGCCCCCGCCTCGCTGTTGACCACCGCACCGCGCGCCTGCACGTCGCGCCCGGCCCCCAGGCGAATATCGTCAGTGGCTTTCACCGCGCTGCCGACTTCATTGCGCCCGGCTTCCTTGCGCCAGTTGCTGCCATCCCACTGGTTGGCCTGGGTGTAGGACTCGCTCACCGTGGTCAGGTTGATGTCGTTGCCCGCCACCAGCGAGGTCTTGCCGCCGACGCCGGTGTTGCTGACCTCGGCGCCTTGCAGGTTGATGTTGTTGCCGGCCGTGGCAATCAGGTTCGCCGCCGGGGCCGACACGTACAGCCCGGCCACCCGCGACAACGCGGTGCGCGTGCCCTGGTCGCTCTGGCTGTCGGTGCTGATCGAACGCACATTCAGGTCGTTGCCGGCATTGACGGCCAGGCTGCTGTTGGCGCGGATAACACCACCGATGTTATTCACGTCCCGGCTGGCATTCAGGCTGACGTCGTTGCCCTGGATACGGCCACCGAGGTTGTCGAGGTTCTGCACGCTGATGTTTACGCCATCGCGCCCGGACATACTGCCGGAGTTGACCAGGTCGCCGCGCACATCGAGGTTCA
Source organism: Pseudomonas azadiae (assembly GCF_019145355.1). Taxonomy (NCBI): domain Bacteria; kingdom Pseudomonadati; phylum Pseudomonadota; class Gammaproteobacteria; order Pseudomonadales; family Pseudomonadaceae; genus Pseudomonas; species Pseudomonas azadiae. Next base: position 998,596 of record NZ_JAHSTY010000001.1, read on the forward strand.
ACGTGCGCCCGGCCATCAGTGCACCGGAACCGTCCACATCGCCTTCGCGAACCCGCACATACACCTGCGGCACCAGCACCTGGCGGACTTCGCCGCTGGCCAGGGTGACGTCCTTGGACACCAGCCACACGATGTCACTGGTCAGTTGGGCCATTTGCGCGGCGGTCAGTGCCACGCCCGGAATCAGCTTCCACTGATCGGCCAGGGTCACCGCACTGTCGATCATGCCGCGGTACTGCTCTTCGTCACTGGCGTAGCCGTCGACAAACCGGCGCCCGGTGAGTTGCGCCACTTGCTCGCGGATCAGCTTCTGTTCGTAGAAGCCGTCGCCCAGGCGTTGCTGGGTCGCCGCCGGGTCCAGGTTCAGGCGCTGCAGCATGTAGTCCGAAGACAGCCACTGGCGGTAATTGGCGAAGCGCGGGTCGGTCTCCACCAGGTAGCCGACGGTGCTCGTCGGGTGGGTGTGGAACAGGCTGCTGTCGGGCAGGTCCGGGTTAAAACCGCCGGTGCGGATCTGCTCCACACCGCTGGTGGCATTCTGCTGGGTCAGCGCCTGCACTTGGCTGATCGGCGTAACCGCGTAGGTTCGACCAACCCCCGACAGGTCGCCGGTGCCGGCGGTCTGATCGGTGACGTTGGCCAACACCAACGCACCGACCTGTGTCCCGCTGCCGTTGATCGCCGCGTACTCGGTGAACACGGTCGGGGTCAGCTTGATTTGTTGGATCAGCGGTGCCGGGGTGTAGGTAGTGACGCTGCGGCCCTGACGGTCGCGGCCTTTGCGCTGGATGCGATAGAAGTTGGTCAGGGTTCCGTTGTCGGTGGTGATGCGCTGGCCATCCACCTCGGTATTGGTCATGCTGCCGATGCTGCCGTTCAGGGCCTGCCCCGCGATGATCCGGCTCTTGTCGTTGATGACCTGATCGGCGATCAGGGTGAGGTTGCCACCGGCCAGCATCTGCGCAGGGTCAGACTGGGTGATCCGGGTTTCGGTGACTTCACGGGTGTAGTCGTAGCGGTTCCAGCGGTCCCTCACGCCTTCCGGCGTGACCAGATGCTGCACTTCGTCGTTATAGGTGGACACGTCGCCAGGCCCGTAGCGGTTGGTCGAGCCTGATAGCTGGAACTCCTGCAATACCCCGCGCGATACCACCGCCGTCTCGGTTGCAAAGTGCTCGTTGGTGTTGCGAATCACCCTGGCGTTGACCCCCAGATTCCCCAGGGCCTCAACGGTGGCGCTCGCGTTGTTGAGTTCCTGCGCCTGGCCGACGGCGTTACCGTTGGCGTCCAGCGCGCTGCCGATCACCAGATCGCCGGCACTGAAGATCAAGCCATGCTCGCGGTTGTTCACGTACTGACTGGCGATGTCCAGGCGGTTGCGCGCGGCAACCGTCGCAGCGGCCCCGCCTTCAAGGGTGTTGTTCAGCGTGGTGGCGGCGATGGACAGGTGATCGCCGTAGATACGTCCGGTGCCCAGGTTGTTCACGGTCGCGGCGTTGACCCGGGTGATTTCACCGTCGATCAAGCCACGGTTGTCGAGCTGCCCGCCCGCATTGACTTCCACCTGGCGCGCGCTGATAAGGCCGCTGCCGGTGTTGTCGAGGGTGTTGCTGTTCACGCGCAACAAGTTAGCGGCCTGGAAGGTGCCCTGGTTGGTCAGGCGCCCGCCGGTCTCGACGGTCAGGCCGCCGTTGGCCTGGAACAGGCCGCTGTTGACGAAGTCGCCGGCCAGCCGGAACGTCAGGTCGCCCAGGCTCAAGGCCCGGCCGCTACCACTGTAGTTGGCACTGTCCACGCGCAGCGCTTGCCCGGCGATCAGCGTGCCGCCTTCGTTGCTCACGGCCAGGGCTTTCTGCGCCAGATCGCGGTCGGCCACGGTCAGCAGAATGCCGGCGGAGACGACGCCCTGGGTGTTATCCAGGGTGCCGCGACCGGTGACGCTCATGACCGCATCGGAAACGATGGAGCCGACGCGGTTGGTGAGGTTATCGGCATCGAGGGTGATGGACTGGCCCTTGATGCCCTGGTTGGCGCCCTGGGTCGAGCTATTGTCGACACTCCCGGCGGTGAGCAGCAGATGGCCGTCGGCCCGCAGCAGGCCGGCCTGGTTACTCACCGATTGTGCACCGACATCCAGGGCCTTGGCGCTGCCGATAAAGCCCTGGTCGTTGAGCAATTGCCCGGCGCGTACCGTGACCGTGTCCTGGCCAAGAATGCCGCCGTTGCTGCCCGAGTTGCGGTTGCTCAGCAACTGGCCGTGGGTGTCCAGCAACAGGCTCGACTTGGCCTGCACGATGCCGCCGTCATTGAGCAGCACACCGCTGTCGACCGTCAGCGTGTCGCTGGCGTTGAGCGTGCCCCGGTTGTTATTCAACTGCTGACCGTGGGTGTCGATCAGCAATTGCGCGCCGGTAATCACGCCGCCCGTATTGCTCAGGCCCTGGACGTTGAGGGTCAGGGCCTTGGTGGACTCCAGGCGGCCGCCCGTGTTGTCCAACGGCTGGGTGCGGCTGGTCAGCAGCAGGTCGCCCGCGACCGAACCGAGGGTGCCGCCGTTGTTGAGGATGCTGTCCGCGTTGACCGTCAAGGTCCGGGCCGCCGCGACCGTGCCGGCGCTGTTGTTCAACTGGCCGGCATTGACGTCCATCGTGCCGCCGGCGGTGATTTGCCCGCCGCGGTTTTCGAGGGTGCCGCCATTGAGGTACATCTGCGCGGCGGTCAGCAGCTTGCCGCTCTGGTTATCCAGCCGCTCATGGGCGGTGACGTGCAGGTCCTCCAGGCCACCGGATTGCACCAGGCCGGCGCTGTTGACCAGGGCATTGGCCGTGACGTCCAGGCGCCCGCCGCTGGCGAGGGTGCCACTGCTGTTATCCAGGTTGCGCGTCACGGTGACACGCATGCCGGTCTTGCCGGTCTGCACCCATTTGCCGGCGACGTTGGAAAAGTCCAACGCGTTGACGGTGATCTGCGCCGCGCCGACCTGCGCCGCATCGCTGAGCAAGGTCTGACTCGCGTCTGCGCTGAGGGCCTGCGCGGCAGTGATGCGCGCACGCCTCAGGTCAAGGTTGCCGGCGGTGCTGGTCAACGCCACGTTGCCGGCAGAGGTGGTGCTGTCACTCAGATCAACCTGCGCCGCCGTGGCCGTGAGCTTCTCGGCCGCCAGGTTCTGGCCCTTGGCGCTCAAGGTTCCGGCCGAAGTCAGGGTCAGCGAGCCGGTGTCACCGAGCTTGCCGTCGCTGTCGACACCGGCGGCCAGTGCGGAACCGGCGTGGCTGCGAATCGCTGACTGCGCGCCCGTGGCCGTCACGCGGGTATTGCCCTTGGCCGACACGATGCCGCTGTTGTCGATGTCCCCAGCGGTTTGCAGGTGCAGGTCGGTCTGGGCAAACAGCGTGCCGCTGTTGTCGATGCCTTTGTCGGCCGTGGCCGTCAGTTGCGTGGCGCTGCTGATCTGGCCACGGTTCTCGATACGCCCGTCACTGCCGATCACCACTTCACCGGCACTGGCGCCGATCTGCCCGGCATTGCGCACGCCGACACCGGCACCGTTGCCCACCAGGGTAATCTTGCCGGCATACATGCCGCCCAGTTGCGCCACATCGATGGCGACCGCCGGGACGTCCGACTGTGTGTTGTCCGTTGCCCCGGCCTTGATGCTCAGGTCCCTGGACCAGATCCCCGCGTTGACCTCGACGGTGCGCGCGATGATCTCGGTGTAGTCGGCACGGGTGCTGTCCATGCCAGCACCGTTGATGCTGACCTTGCCGCCCGAGACTTGGTAACCGCTAATCAGGCCGTTCTCGAACTGTGCGCGGCCGGTGGTCAGGGTCGCCCGGTCAGCGTTGATGAAGCCGCAACCGTCGCAGGCGATGCCCGACGGGTTGGCAATCACCACCTGGGCCTTGGAGCCGCCCACTTCGACAAACCCGCGCAATTGGCTGGGGTTGCTTGAATTGACTTCGTTGAGAATCACCCGCGCACTGCCGTTGGCCAACGCACGGTTGCCTTCGATCCAGCCACCCAGCTGGGTCTGGCTGTTGGTCGCGCCGTTGTTGAGGATCACCCCGCGCTTGTCCACATCAAACTGCGAGTAGGTGTTGCGCGACACCCCTGCCCCGCTCGGCGCCGTGATGTTCACCACCGGGGCGCCGTTGCCGGCGGCACCGATGGTCGGGCGCTGGCCGGCGGGCGCCGAGCCGTCGGCCACCACCTGGGCCTGGGCGGGCGCCACCAGGGCGACCCAGCCCATGCCGACCATCAGCGCAAAACGCAGCGGCGTAAAGGTCGCCACCACGCTGCCGGCGCCCGACACAGCGCCCATGGTGCCGGGTGCCTTGCACGCGCTCTTGACGTTTTCGGCCACGACCATCATCAGGCCGCGCGCCTTGTTGAATACAATTCGATACAGATGCTTATTCATGCAAGTCCTTTGCGCAGTGGCAGATCAGAGCGCGTCGCTGGGTAACGGGTGGGTGGCAAACCAGGCTTTCGCCTCCAGGTCCAAAACGGCGATCCCCTGGAAATTCATCACGCGCAAACCGCGCTCTTCGCCCCGGTGGTACAACGAACGACAGATACGCGTGGCCCACACGCGCCGACGCAACAGGCTCATCACCCGTGGGGTGTGACCGAACGGCGCAACCCAGTCGTTGACCCACATACGGTCGCCGCTGTTCCAGTCTTCCGGCGGCAGGCACACCGCCGGCTCGCTCAAATAACGTGCCTCGGCCTCGGCACTGAGGTTGAGCCACGACAGGAAAAACACCGGCCGCCCGCCTTCGCTCATCAGAATGAACTGGCGCGCCTTGATGGCCGGCAGCAGCAAGGTCGGCAGGCTGTGCAACGGCGCATCGCGATGGGCGCTCGAGTGCATCCACAGCCACACCGCCGAACCCAGCACCTGCGCTTCGTCGAGGGAGGTGTCGGCCCGTTCGGGGGCGAGTACCTCAAGGCTGCCACGATGCATGCTGCGCTCCTTCAAAAGGACCAGTTGGCGCTGAAGCCACTGGTTACGTCGGCGGTCTGGAAGCCCTTGGGTTTCTCCAGGGGCTTGCCGGTATAAATGTCATAGGAAAACTGTTTGTAGCCGCCGCGCAGACCCACCACCGCCCCCGCCAGGCGCCGGCCCGAAAGGTACTGGGTGGAATGCCCGCCGACTTCGCCATAGTCCACGCCCAGGTAAAGTTCCTGGCCAGTGTTGGCCAGGCTCAGGCCCAGGTCGTTGCTGAACGTCCAACCCCGTTCGGCCGAGAGGATCTGCTCGCCGTCGAAACCACGCACGGTGTAACGTCCGCCGATCGAAAACCGGTCCTGCGGGATCAGCGCCGTGCGGTTCCATTGCCCGCGCCAGCCGGCGACATAGCGCAGACGTTGGCTGGCCAGGGTAAATGGCACTTGCAATTGCGCGTTGGCAGAAATGATCTGGGAGCGAGAGGTGCCCTCGCCGGTGTCTTCTTCCGGTGCGCGCAACGCATCGCGGGCCCCGGTGCCGCGGCGATAGCCCACGCCCAAATCGAGGGTACTGACACCGATGAATTCACGGTGGTTGATCCCGGCCTGCCAGCCGGCCATGCGCCGACGCTGCAACTCGATTTCCGTGTCTTCGATAAAATTGCTGGAGGTGCGGCTCCAACCGCCGAAGGACACACTGGTCTTACGCACGGCATCGCGGTAGATCACCCGCGAGACCTGGATCTCATTGGTGCGGCTACGGCCCTGGTAGGAGTAAGTCTGGTTGGCACCGGCAATCGTCTGGTGGTAGTCGTATTCGCTGGAGGTGAGGCTCAACTGCCAATAGTCATAGGGCACCGAGTAATGCACGGTATGTCCCTTGGAGCCGCGGTCGCCGCTTTCGCCGCCGCCCAAGTCATGGTTGAAACTGATATAGAACAGGTCGTTGAGCGTCGCCAGGTTGTCCAGCGACAAGGCGACGTTGCCTTGGTATTTACCGGTTTGCTTGCTGCCGGAGTCGTCCACCGACAGGCTGACCCGTACCGGAATGGCCTGCTTCCAAGCGATCACCACGTCGCTCTCCCCAGGCTTCGCATCCTCGCCCTCGGCCGGTTTGATCTGCACATCGGCTTCGGCGGTGGGCACACGCTTGAAGTTCTCCAGTGCCTGCTCGATATCGCGCAGGTTAAGCACGTCGCCGGCGGACGCGGGCATCGCGTTCCAGTAATTGGCGCGTGAGGAGGTGCCTTCGGCGAAGCGGATTTGCTTGATGCGGCCGGGTACCAGTACCAGCGACAGGGTGCCCTGGTTCAGGTCCTGGGCTTGGGCCAGTACGCGGGTGGTGATGAAGCCCTTGGCGATAATTGCGTTCTGGATACGCTTCATCGTCAGATTTATGCCGCCGGCACCGATGCAACGCCCTTGCACCGGATCATTCGACGGGTTGGCGGCGCGCAGGGCCCACTGGAAATCTTCGGCCTGGTCGCCGGTGAGGATCACGCGGTTTATCTTGAAGCAGGGCGATTCAGTGCGCGACAACCGCAGGCTGCCGTCAGTGTCTTGCGGCGCTTGCAGACGTACATCCGGCGAAGGCTCCAACTGTTCGCGCTGCGCACGCTCACGCTGTTGCTGCAGGAGTAGTTGTTGAGCGGGCGCTACAGGCTCGGCCGCCAGCGCAGCAACGCTGGCGAGCAGACCGAACGTGATACCGGTGGCTACGCAGGAATGCAGCAAAACAGACGGCTTTGTTTTTGGTAACGCGTCGAAAGACATTTCGCATCCTTGTAAGTGAAACTTCCTACATGCGCAGGCTTGGTCACCACAAAGACGAATAAGTGCCATGAAAAACATAGCATTGTGACATGATCCGCAAAAGCAGCAGCGTTCAGCACCCTCAGGGTCGAGCGGGAAGGCTCTGGCTCAAGGGTTTGACACGTTGTTCAGCGAACCGGCGGCTGATCAACTTTTATGCAACTTACTCATCAACTGCGCCTCGGCCTGGGTCAACCCACACGACTGCGTCAGCTCATCCACCGTAGCTCCCATCCCCACCAGCTTGGCAGCCTGGGCGAACGACACGCTCGAAGGATCACGCTGCTCGATCTGCGCCAGCTTATCCGGCAACGGCGCGAGAATGGCGCGCAGTTCATGCACTTCGTCACCGACCTTCACCGCACTCTGCTGGTAATGATCCACACGCTTGAGCAACTCGAGAATGCGCCGGTCACGCACGGCGTCACGCTCGGCCTGCTGCAGCAATAATTCGCGCTGCTGGCGCACATGGCGCAGCAGGAATGCCAAGGTCCCGGCCCACAACAGGGCCAGGACAATTACCACGGCCTCAAGAAACAATCAGATGCTCTCCAGTTCCGACCATTCTTCTTCGCTCATCATCTTGTCCAGCTCAACCAGAATCAGCAGTTCGCCGTTCTTGTTGCACACGCCCTGGATGAACTTGGCGGATTCTTCGTTACCCACGTTCGGCGCGGTTTCCACTTCCGACTGGCGCAGGTAGACCACTTCCGCCACGCTGTCGACCATGATCCCGACCACTTGCTTGTCGGCTTCGATGATGACGATACGGGTGTTGTCGTTGACTTCGGTCGGTACCAGCCCGAAACGCTGGCGGGTGTCGATGACTGTCACCACGTTGCCGCGCAGGTTGATGATACCCAGCACGTAGCTGGGCGCACCCGGTACCGGCGCGATCTCGGTGTAGCGCAGCACTTCCTGCACGCGCATCACGTTAATGCCATAGGACTCGTTGTCCAGTTTGAAGGTAACCCATTGCAGGATCGGATCATCCAAACCTTGTGCGGACGCTGACTTGTTCATTTCTCTGACCCCTTCAAATACCGTTCGACACGGCGTGTGTGCTTCTTTGACCGCACTCGCGTGCGGCCCTTATTGTTCAATCAACTGCGTTTGGCCACCGGCATCGTCTTGACCGCACCGCTGGCGATCAACTCGGCCAGTTCGGCGACGTCGAGCAACGCGCACATGTGTTCGATCACGGTGCCCGCCAGCCAAGGCCGTTGGCCCCGGTGGCTGCGCCATTTGATTTCGTTCGGGTCCAGGCGCAACGAGCGGCTGACTTGATGCACCGCCAGCCCCCACTCGTAGCCCTGCACCGAGATTACGTATTGCAAGCCTTGGCGGAAGTCGTCGCGGTAGCGGTCGGGCATGACCCAGCGCGCGGTATCGAGGACTTTCAAATTGCCGGCCTGGCTGGGCAGGATGCCGAGGAACCACTCCGGTTGCCCGAACAGCGGCGTCAGTTCCTGGCCTTCGAGCGAATAGATCGAGCCCAGGCACACCAGCGGCACCGCCAGGGTCAACCCGGCGACGTCGAACAGCAGGCATTCGAACGGCTCGGCCGCCCAGCTCGGGCGACCATCGCCCGTCACCGGCGGCGGCGTGATGCTCGGCGGCAGGTGCACTTGCACCAGCGGCTCGACCATCACCGGGGCAACCACGGCAGGCGCGGTCACAACCGGTGTGATCGGCACCACCACCTGCGCATCACGCGCCTGCTCTTCGAGCACCGCCAGCTGGAATTCATCCAGCGTGCTTGCAGGCTCCACGGCCGGCTCCAGCACCAGAATCGCTTCCGGCAGTTCTTCCGCGGTCGCTTCCTGCAACAAGGCATCCAGGTAGGATTCCAGTGCCAGTTGCGGCCGGGTCTTGAGTTCGGTAGGCCGATTCATCACGCCACCTGCGCCACAAGCTGCTGCGACAGCAAATGCTTGAGCAACACGCGGTAGGCCTGCACACCACGGCTCTTGCCGTCGAACTGCGACGGCGTAAGCCCTGCGCGGCTGGCGTCACGCAGGCGCGTGTCCACCGGGATGTAGCCATTCCAGATGCTCTGCGGGTAGGCGTCGCGCAGTACCCGCAACGTGCCGAGCGAAGCCTGGGTGCGGCGGTCGAACAAAGTCGGCACGATGCTGTAGGGCAATGGCTGTTTGCGTGAGCGATTGATCATCGCCAGCGTACTGACCATCCGCTCCAGGCCTTTGACCGCCAGGTGCTCGGTCTGCACCGGGATCACCAACTGTTGGCTCGCCGCCAAGGCGTTGACCATCAACACGCCAAGCAATGGCGGGCTGTCGATGATCGCGTAGTCGAAGTCCTGCCACAGCTGCGCCAGGGTCTTGGCGATCACCAGGCCCAGGCCGCTCTGCCCCGGCGACTGGCGCTCAAGGGTGGCCAGGGCGGTGCTGGACGGCAGCAGGAAAATGCGCTCGTGGCTGGTGGGCAACAGCAGTTGCCCAGGCAAATCGGCCGGCACGCTGCCTTTGTGCAGGAACAGGTCATAGTTGCTGTGTTCCAGCGCGTCCGGGTCGTAGCCGAAATAGCTGGTCATGGAGCCGTGAGGGTCCAGGTCCACCACGACCACACGCTTGCCCGCCTCGGCCAGCAAACCGGCTAAGGCGATGGAGGTGGTGGTCTTGCCGACTCCACCTTTTTGATTGGCAACTGCCCAGACTCTCATTCGGTTGATTCCTCCCGGCAGGCACACGCGCGACCGAGACATTGCATAAGGTTATTGAGCCGGCGACGGAGAATTGACGGCACTCTGACGAACCGGCGGCTTTACAAGGGCCGGTGCAGTTTGTGTGCCAGCCCGCTTCAAGGCCGCATCCGGTGTTGCGTTGGCGGTGCCGGTGCCCGTCAGGCTGCGGCGCACTTCCAGGTTGCGTGACACCACCAGCACGACCCGGCGGTTGCGTGAGCGACCTTCCAGCGTGGCGTTATTGGCCACCGGCTGGAACTCCCCATACCCCACCGACGCCAGGCGACCCGGGTTGATGCCCTGCATCGCCAGCATGCGCACGATGCTCGCGGCGCGGGCCGACGACAGTTCCCAGTTGGTCGGGTACTGCGCGGTGCTGATCGGAACATTGTCGGTAAAGCCTTCAACATGGATCGGGTTCTCGAACGGCTGCAGAATCGCCGCGACCTTATCGATGATGGTGAACGCCTGGTCACTGGGCATCGCATCGGCGCTGGCGAACAGCAGGCTGGAATTGAGCTCGATCTCCACCCACAACTCGTTGCCGCGCACGGTCATCTGGTTGGAGCTGATCAAATCGCCAAACGCAGCGCTGATGTCATCGGCGATGCTTTTGAGCGGATCGCTGGTGCCCCCGACGCCGGCGGCGGTTTCGTCGCTGTCGTTGACCAGCGGCTTGGCCGGGGTCACGGTCTTGGGTCGCTCGTCGCCAATCGGGATTGGCTTGAGCGCGCGATCAGAATCGGAAAACACCCCGATCAGCGCCTCGGAAATGACTTTGTACTTGCCTTCGTTCACCGAAGAGATGGAGTACATCACCACGAAAAACGCAAACAGCAAGGTAATGAAGTCGGCATAGGACACCAGCCAGCGTTCGTGGTTGACGTGTTCTTCAGGTTCGCGACGGCGACGGCTCACAGGCAATTACCTCCACAAAACGAATCACCTGTAGGAGCGAGCTTGCTCGCGAAAAACCCGAGAGCAACGCGTTTATTCAGGATACCCGCGTTATCGTTGACGATTTTCGCGAGCAAGCTCGCTCCTACAGGGAAGCAGAGGTTCATGGCCATCAGTCCATGAAGCCCTGGAGCTTCAATTCGATGGAACGCGGGTTCTCGCCCTCGGCAATCGACAGGATGCCTTCGAGCAACATTTCGCGATAACGGGACTGGCGCATGGCAATCGACTTGAGCTTGCTGGCCACCGGCAACAACACCAGGTTGGCACTGGCCACGCCGTAGATGGTGGCGACGAACGCCACGGCAATCCCGCTGCCCAATTGCGAAGGGTCGGCCAGGTTGCCCATCACGTGGATCAGGCCCATGACCGCACCGATAATGCCGATGGTCGGCGCGTAGCCGCCCATGCTTTCATAGACTTTGGCGGCGTTGATGTCGCGGCTTTCCTGGGTGTAGAAGTCCACCTCCAGGATGCTGCGGATCGCTTCCGGCTCGGCGCCGTCCACCAGCAATTGCAGGCCCTTGCGCGCGTAGCTGTCCGGCTCGGCATCGGCCACGCCTTCCAGGCCCAGCAGGCCTTCCTTGCGTGCGGTGAGGCTCCAGTTGACCACGCGGTCGATGCCGCCGGCCAAATCGACACGGGGTGGAAAGATGATCCAGATGAGGATCTGCATCGCCCGCTTGAACGAACTCATCGGCGCCTGCAGCAACGCCGCGCCCACGGTGCCGCCGATCACGATCAGCGCCGCCGGGCCGTTGGCCAGGGCGCCGAGGTGGCCGCCTTCGAGGTAGTTGCCGCCGATGATCGCGACAAACGCCATGATGATGCCGATCAGGCTCAGTACATCCATCAGAGGCAGGCCTCCACCAGGTGCTTGCCGATGTCATCCAGGCTGTAGACGGCGTCGGCCAGGTCAGCCTTGACGATGGCCATGGGCATGCCATAAATCACGCAGCTGGCTTCGTCCTGGGCCCAGATGGCGCTGCCGCCCTGCTTGAGCAGGCGCGCGCCTTCCCGGCCGTCGGCGCCCATGCCGGTGAGCACCACCGCCAGAACTTTGTCGCCGTAGGACTTGGCCGCCGACCCGAACGTGATGTCCACGCACGGCTTATAGTTCAGGCGTTCATCGCCGGGCAGGATTTTGATCGCGCCACGACCATCCACCATCATTTGCTTGCCACCCGGCGCCAGCAGCGCCAGGCCGGGACGCAGGATGTCGCCATCCTCGGCTTCCTTGACGCTGATGCGGCACAGCTTGTCCAGGCGCTCGGCGAAAGCCTTGGTGAACGCGGCGGGCATATGCTGGATCAACACGATCGGCGCCGGAAAGTTGGCCGGCAGCTGAGTCAAGACGCGTTGCAGGGCCACCGGGCCGCCGGTGGACGTGCCGATGGCGACCAGCTTGTAGGCTTTGCGCTTGGGCGCGGGCGAATGAGCAGCAGGCGCGGCGGTACGCACAGGCGCGGTCGCCGCCGGCCGCGCAATCGGCGCCGGGGCGGGACGTGCATAAGCACTCGTCGAGGCCGCTGGAGCAGGCGCTGGCACTGGGGTTGCGGCGGGCGTCGGCGCGCTGAACAGGCTGCGGCGGTTACTGCGCGAAATGCTGTGCACCTTCTCGCACAGCATCTGTTTGACCTTGTCGGGGTTGCGCGAGATGTCTTCGAAATTCTTCGGCAGGAAGTCCACCGCGCCGGCGTCCAGCGCATCCAGGGTCACCCGGGCGCCTTCGTGGGTCAGCGAGGAGAACATCAACACCGGGGTCGGGCAGCGCTGCATGATGTGCCGAACTGCCGTGATGCCATCCATCATCGGCATCTCGTAGTCCATGGTGATTACATCGGGCTTCAATGCAATGGCTTGATCAATCGCCTCTTTGCCGTTGGTGGCCGTGCCGACCACCTGGATCGTTGGATCGGCGGAGAGAATTTCCGAGACGCGTCGGCGGAAGAAGCCCGAATCGTCCACCACCAGGACCTTGACTGCCATAAACACTCCGTTAGGTGGGGCGGGCAATACCGCCCTGACCCACCAGAATCAAATACGCCGAGCGGCGTAACGCTTGAGCATGCTCGGAACATCGAGAATCAGCGCGATCCGACCGTCACCGGTGATGGTCGCGCCCGACATGCCCGGGGTTCCCTGCAGCATTTTGCCCAAAGGCTTGATGACCACTTCTTCCTGGCCCACCAGTTGATCGACGACAAAGCCGATACGCTGAGTGCCCACGGAGAGAATCACCACATGGCCCTCGCGCTGCTCTTCATGGGCAGCCGAGGCGACCAGCCAGCGCTTGAGGTAGAACAGCGGCAATGCCTTGTCGCGCACGATCACCACTTCCTGGCCGTCCACCACGTTGGTGCGCGACAGGTCGAGGTGGAAGATCTCGTTGACGTTGACCAGCGGGAAAGCGAAAGCCTGGTTGCCCAGCATCACCATCAGGGTCGGCATGATCGCCAGGGTCAACGGCACCTTGATGACGATCTTCGAGCCCTGGCCCTTGGTCGAGTAGATATTGATCGAGCCGTTGAGCTGGCTGATCTTGGTCTTCACCACGTCCATGCCCACACCACGGCCCGACACGTCGGAAATCTCGGTCTTGGTCGAGAAGCCTGGGGCGAAGATCAGGTTGTAGCACTCGGTGTCGGTCAGGCGGTCGGCGGCGTCCTTGTCCATCACGCCACGCTTGACGGCGATATTGCGCAGAATGGCCGGGTCCATGCCTTTGCCGTCATCGGTGATCGACAGCAGGATGTGGTCGCCCTCTTGCTCCGCCGCCAGGATCACCTTGCCGCCACGGGACTTGCCCGAGGCTTCGCGTTCTTCCGGGGTTTCCACGCCGTGGTCGACGGCGTTGCGCACCAAGTGGACCAGCGGGTCGGCCAGGGCCTCGACCAGGTTTTTGTCGAGGTCGGTTTCTTCGCCCACCAGCTCCAGGTTGATCTCTTTCTTGAGCTGGCGCGCCAGGTCGCGAACCAGGCGCGGGAAGCGGCCGAAGACTTTCTTGATCGGCTGCATCCGCGTTTTCATCACGGCGGTCTGCAGGTCGGCGGTGACCACGTCGAGGTTCGACACGGCCTTTTGCATGGCTTCATCGCCGCTGCTCAGGCCCAGTCGCACCAGGCGGTTACGCACCAGTACCAGCTCGCCGACCATGTTCATGATGTCGTCCAGGCGCGCGGTATCAACCCGCACGGTGGTTTCGGCTTCAGTGGCGGGCTTGTCGGCCACCGGTGCCGCGGCGGCACGCGCCGGAGCAGGTGCGGCCGCAGGCGCTGGCGCAGGCTTGGCCACCGGCGCCGGGGCGGCCGCTTTGGCGGCAACCGGTGCGGCTGTAGCGGCCGGGGCCACTTCGCTGAACTTGCCCTTGCCGTGCAATTCGTCCAGCAGCGACTCGAACTCATGATCCGAAATCAGGCCATCGCCAGCCGGGGCGGCACCGGCAGCGGCAGGCGCTGCAGCAGTGGCACTAGCAGCCGTGGCGGCGACCTTCGGCAAGGCGTCGGCCACGAAAGTGCCCTTGCCATGCAGTTGGTCGAGCAAGGCTTCGAATTCGTCATCGGTAATGTCGGTGCTGGCCTTGGCGGCCGGCGCATCCGCAGCGGCGGCAGCGGCAGCCGCAGGTGCCACGGCGTCGGCCGCAAACTGGCCTTTGCCGTGCAACTGGTCGAGCAGGGATTCGAACTCTGCGTCGGAGATGTCTTCGCTGGTCGGTGCCGCGGCCGGCGCAACGGCGGCCGGTGCTTCTGCCTCGGCCTTCACTGCGCTGAGGGAGTTGAGCAGTTGCTCGAACTCACTGTCGGTCACATCCGGCTCGGCTTGCACTACAGGCTCGGGCTCGGCTTGCGCCACCGGCGCCGCGGACACATCGGCAGGCTCTGCATAGCGCGCCAGGGCGGCCAGCAGTTCCGGGGTGGCGGCGGTAACCGGTGCACGTTCACGCACTTGGCTGAACATGCCGTTGACCGCATCCAGTGCTTCGAGAATCACGTCCATCAATTCCGAGTCAACCTGACGCTCACCCTTGCGCAGGATGTCGAACACGTTCTCGGCGATGTGGCAGCACTCCACCAGCTCATGGAGCTGGAGGAAGCCGGCGCCCCCTTTTACAGTGTGAAAACCGCGAAAAATTGCATTGAGCAGGTTCGCATCATCCGGTCGGCTTTCCAGCTCGACCAGTTGTTCGGACAGTTGCTCTAAAATTTCGCCGGCCTCTACAAGGAAATCCTGAAGGATTTCTTCATCGGCGCCGAAGCTCATGGGTGTGCTCCTTAGAAGCCTAAACTGGATAACAGGTCATCGACATCATCTTGACCCGATACAACGTCTTCACGTTTATCGGCATGAATCTGCGGACCTTCACCCTTGGCGAGATGTTTTTGTGGATCTTTTTCCGAGAGGATCGCTTCGCGGTCATGTTCGATGCCTGCAAAGCGGTCGACCTGGCCTGCCATCAGCACTAATTTGAGCAAGTTGCTTTCCACTTCGGTGACCAATTGGGTCACACGTTTGATCACCTGGCCGGTGAGGTCCTGGTAATCCTGGGCGAGCAGAATGTCGTTGAGGTTGCTGGAAACCGTGCGGTTTTCCTGCTCGCTGCGTGACAAGAACCCTTCGACCCGACGCGCCAATTCACGAAATTCTTCAGCCCCGACTTCGCGGCGCATGAAGCGGCCCCAGTCAACGCTGAGCGCCTGGGCTTCGGTGGCCATGCCATTGACCAGGGGCGTGGCGTTTTCCACCAGGTCCATGGTGCGGTTGGCCGCCGCCTCGGTCAGCCTGACCACATAGGACAGGCGTTCGGTGGCATCGGTGATTTGCGAGATTTCTTCGGCCTGGGGCATATGCGGGTCAATCTGGAAATTGACGATCGCACTGTGCAGCTCGCGCGTGAGCTTGCCCACTTCCTGGTACAGGCCGCGGTCACGGGTCTGGTTGAGCTCATGGATTAACTGCACCGCGTCGCCGAACTGGCCTTTTTCAAGGCTGTCGACCAACTGGTGAGCATGCTTTTTCAGGGTCGACTCAAAGTCGCCCTGTGACGTTTCTTTATGCTCCATAGCTCCCCCGCGATGGCATTAGCCGTGGATGCGTTCGAAGATTTTTTCGATCTTCTCTTTCAAGGCCAATGCAGTGAATGGCTTGACCACGTAACCGTTTACCCCGGCTTGGGCGGCTTCGATGATCTGCTCACGCTTGGCTTCGGCGGTTACCATCAACACGGGAAGGCTGCGCAGTTTTTCGTCGGCGCGCACGTGGCGCAGCAAGTCGATACCGGTCATGCCAGGCATGTTCCAGTCCGTTACCAGAAAGTCGATGCTCCCGCTGTTGAGGATCGGAATCGCCGTAATGCCGTCGTCCGCCTCGACCGTGTTAGTGAACCCAAGGTCACGCAACAGGTTTTTTATGATCCGCCGCATCGTTGAGAAGTCATCAACGATGAGGATTTTCATGTTCTTGTCCAATTCGACCTCCAAGCAGTCTTAAACGCGCCCAGCACCTGGACGCGCCATTTCAATCAACAGGCATTACACAAAAAGGACTGCCGGGGGCTCCACGGGCCGAACCCGCGAAGGCTCGGCGCCCTCGCGGTATCGTCTGCAGTGCCCCCCACACTGCCTGTCAGCGCGCTCGCCACTCTCCCAAACGCCCCCGCAAGCGGGCTGCGCACTGGCTATGCAACTGGCTGACCCGCGATTCGCTGACCCCCAGGACCTCACCGATTTCCTTAAGGTTCAGCTCTTCGTCGTAGTACAGCGCCAACACCAGCCGCTCACGCTCCGGCAAATTGGCAATCGCGTCCGCCAACGCTCCCTGGAAGCGTTCATCTTCCAGGTCGCGCGATGGCTCCATATGAGCGCTCGCGCCGTCCTCGTGCAGCCCTTCATGCTCGCCGTCCTGCAACAGGTCGTCGAAACTGAACAGGCGGCTGCCCAAGGTATCGTTCAAAATCCCGTAATAATCGTCGAGACTCAATTGGAGTTCGGCCGCAACTTCGTGATCTTTAGCGTCGCGACCGGTTTTTGCTTCAATTGCGCGAATTGCGTCACTGACCATGCGCGTATTGCGGTGCACCGAACGCGGCGCCCAATCACCCTTGCGCACCTCGTCGAGCATCGCGCCACGGATACGGATCCCCGCATACGTCTCGAAACTGGCGCCCTTGCTCGCGTCATATTTGGTCGACACTTCGAGCAGGCCGATCATGCCGGCCTGGATCAAGTCTTCGACCTGGACGCTCGCGGGCAGGCGTGCCAACAGGTGATAGGCAATGCGCTTGACCAAGGGCGCGTAGCGCTCGATCAACTCGCCCTGGCTGTCACGGGCGGATTTCTTGTAGGCGTTGTAGCCGTTCGCTGTCATAGCACCGGTCCTGCGCTCGTCTGATGCACCAATCGCTCGACGAAAAACTCCAGATGCCCCCGCGGATTGGCGGGCAACGGCCAGGTATCGACCTTCTGGGCAATAGCCTTGAACGCCAAGGCGCATTTGGAACGAGGGAACGCTTCGTAGACCGCACGCTGCTTTTGCACAGCCTTGCGCACACACTCGTCGTAGGGAACTGCGCCAACGTATTGTAAGGCGACATCGAGAAAGCGGTCCGTGACCTTGGTCAACTTGGCGAACAGGTTGCGCCCTTCCTGCGGGCTCTGGGCCATGTTGGCCAGGACGCGGAAGCGGTTCATGCCGTAGTCACGGTTAAGCAGTTTGATCAGGGCGTAGGCGTCGGTGATCGAGGTGGGTTCATCGCAGACCACCAGCAACACTTCCTGCGCGGCGCGCACAAAGCTGACCACGGACTCGCCGATCCCGGCGGCGGTGTCGATCACCAGCACGTCGAGGTTGTCGCCGATATCACTGAACGCCTGGATCAGGCCGGCATGCTGCGCCGGGCTCAGGTGCACCATGCTCTGGGTGCCGGAGGCGGCCGGCACGATGCGGATGCCACCCGGGCCCTGCAACAGCACGTCGCGCAGCTCGCAACGGCCCTCGATCACGTCGGCGAGGGTGTGCTTGGGCGTCAGCCCCAGCAGAACGTCGACGTTCGCCAGCCCCAGGTCAGCATCCAGCAGCATGACGCGGCGGCCAAGCTCTGCCAGGGCCAGGGACAAATTCACTGACACGTTAGTTTTCCCGACGCCACCTTTGCCGCCGGTCACCGCGATCACCTGTACGGGATGCATGCTGCCCATTTTATTTCTTTACCTTGTCTTGCTTAGACGCAGGCTACATGGCTTGGCCGCGTGAATCGCTTGCAGACCATCGATGTAGATACATTTCACGGTGTTCATCCTGACTTATCCCACCCGTTTTGCCGGGTTGTGGTAAAGGTCGGCGAACATATCGGCCATCGCTTCCTCGCTAGGCTCTTCTTGCATTTGCACGCTGACTGCACGGCTGACCAATTGATGACGGCGCGGCAGATGCAGATCATCCGGGATCCGCGGGCCGTCGGTCAGGTAGGCGACCGGCAATTCATGACTGATGGCCAGGCTCAGCACTTCGCCCAGGCTCGCGGTTTCATCGAGTTTGGTGAGGATGCAACCGGCCAGGCCGCAGCGCTTGTAGCTATGGTACGCAGCGGTAAGAACCTGTTTCTGGCTGGTGGTTGCAAGCACCAGGTAATTTTTCGACTTGATGCCACGCCCGGCCAGGCTTTCCAACTGCATGCGCAATGCCGGGTCGCTGGCTTGCAGGCCGGCGGTATCGATCAGCACCACGCGCTTGCGCAGCAGCGGGTCGAGGGCATTGGCCAGGGATTGGCCCGGGTCGACGTGGGTCACCGGCACATTGAGGATGCGGCCCAGGGTCTTGAGCTGTTCCTGGGCACCAATGCGGTAGCTGTCCATGCTCACCAGCGCGATATTCTGTGCGCCGTACTTGAGCACGTAGCGCGCGGCCAGCTTGGCCAGGGTGGTGGTCTTGCCCATGCCGGCGGGGCCGACCATGGCAATCACACCGCCCTCTTCCAGCGGTTCGATTTCCGGCGTGGCGATCATGCGCGCCAAGTGAGCCAGCAGCATGCGCCAGGCCTGGCGAGGTTCCTGGATCTCGGTGGTCAAGGCCAGCAGGTCGCGGGACAACGGGCCGGACAGGCCAATGCGCTGCAGGCGGCGCCACAGGTTGGCCTGTTGCGGCTTGCTGCCTTGCAGTTGGGTCCAGGCCAGCGAGCCAAGCTGCACTTCGAGCAGCTCGCGCAGGCCGTTGAGTTCAAAGCGCATCGAGTCAAACACGCGCGGGTCGACAGCAGCGGCCGGTGCAGGCGCTGCCGGACGCGGCGGCTCCTTGAACGTCGGCTCGACCAAGGGTTCGGCCGCGGTCAGCGGCAGGCCGGCGAACAGTTGGCGGTTGGTGGTGGCATCGCTGTCACCGCGCATGCTCAGTTCAGCCTGGGCCGAGACAATGCGCGAGGCCGTCTTGCGCAGCTCGTCTTCGAGCTCCATGTTTGGCACACGCGGCGCCAGGGCCTGGGGGGTGTAGTCCAGGGCAGCCGTCAGCTCGACACCGCCGGCAATACGACGGTTACCGATAATCGCGGCGTCGGCGCCCAGCTCATCACGAACCAGTTTCATGGCCTGACGCATATCGGCGGCGAAAAAACGCTTCACTTGCATAACCCACTACCCTCAGCCGTTGGGCCCTACTGTCGCGACGATAGTCACTTGCTTATTGTCAGGAATTTCCTGATAAGCCAAAACGTGCAAATTCGGTACTGCCAGACGTCCAAATCGCGACAACATCGCGCGGACCGGACCGGCCACCAGCAAGATCACCGGTTGGCCCTGCATTTCCTGGCGCTGTGCGGCGTCGATCAACGAACGCTGCAGCTTCTCAGCCATGCTTGGCTCCAGCAAAACGCCTTCTTCCTGGCCTTGACCTGCCTTCTGAATACTATTGAGCAATATCTGTTCCAACCTGGGTTCCAAGGTGATCACAGGCAGCTCGGAGTCAAGCCCTACAATGCTTTGCACGATTGCACGCGACAATCCGACGCGCACCGCGGCCACCAGCGCGGCAGTATCTTGACTCTTGGCGGCATTGTTCGCGATGGCCTCGGCAATGCTGCGAATGTCGCGCACGGGCACCTGTTCGGCCAGCAGCGCCTGCAACACCTTGAGCAACTGCGACAGCGACAGCACGCCCGGCACCAGCTCCTCGGCGAGTTTTGGCGAGGCTTTGCCGAGCAAACCCATCAATTGCTGGACTTCCTCGTGGCCGATCAGCTCATGGGAGTGCTTGTACAGAATCTGGTTGAGGTGCGTGGCGACCACGGTGCTGGCATCCACCACGGTGTAACCCAGGGACTGCGCCTGGCTGCGCTGGCTGATTTCGATCCACACCGCCTCCAGGCCAAAAGCCGGATCTTTGGCGGTGATGCCGTTGAGGCTGCCGAACACCTGCCCCGGGTTGATCGCCAGCTCGCGGTCCGGGTAAATCTCGGCCTCGGCCAGGATCACGCCCATCAGGGTCAAGCGGTAGGCGCTGGGCGCCAGGTCGAGGTTGTCGCGGATATGCACGGTGGGCATCAAAAAGCCCAGGTCCTGGGACAGCTTCTTGCGCACGCCCTTGATCCGCGCGAGCAATTGGCCGCCCTGGTTGCGGTCCACCAGCGGGATCAGGCGGTAACCGACTTCCAGGCCGATCATGTCGATCGGGGTCACGTCATCCCAGCCCAGCTCCTTGGTTTCCTGGGCGCGGGCCGGGGATGGCAGCAGCTCCTGCTGACGCGCGACTTCCTGCAGGGCCTGGACCTTCACGGCGTTCTGCTTCTTCCAGAACAGGTAGGCACCGCCACCGGCCAGGGCCGCCATGCTCAGGAACGACACGTGCGGCATGCCCGGCACGATGCCCATGATCGCCATGATGCCCGCCGCCACGGCCAGTGCCTTGGGCGAGGCGAACATCTGGCGGCTGATCTGCTTGCCCATGTCTTCGGAGCCCGAAGCACGGGTCACCATGATGGCCGCTGCTGTGGATAACAACAGTGATGGCAATTGCGCCACTAAACCGTCACCGATGGTCAGCAAGGCGTACACCTTGCCCGCATCGCCGAAGGTCATGCCGTGCTGGAAGATACCGACCGCGATGCCGCCGATGAGGTTGATGAACAGAATCAGCAGGCCGGCGATGGCGTCACCGCGCACGAACTTGCTGGCACCGTCCATGGAGCCGTAGAACTCGGCTTCCTGGGCCACTTCCAGGCGGCGCGACTTGGCCTGGTTCTGGTCGATCAGGCCGGCGTTGAGGTCGGCGTCGATGGCCATTTGTTTGCCGGGCATGGCGTCGAGGGTAAAACGCGCGCTCACCTCGGAAATCCGCCCGGCGCCCTTGGTCACCACCACGAAGTTGATGATCATCAGGATCGCGAACACCACGATACCGACCACGTAGTTGCCGCCGATCACCACCTCACCGAAGGCCTGGATCACCTTACCGGCGGCGGCGTGACCGTCCTGGCCGTGGAGCATCACCACGCGGGTGGAAGCCACGTTCAGCGCCAGGCGCAACAGGGTCGCCACCAGCAGAATCGTCGGGAATACCGCGAAATCCAGCGGCCGCAGGGCGTAGACGCACACCAGCAGCACCACGACGGACAGGGCGATGTTGAAGGTGAAGAACACGTCCAAAAGGAACGGCGGCATCGGCAACATCATCATTGCCAGCATCACCAGCAACAACAACGGCACACCCAGATTGCCTCGGGAGAGGTCAGTCAGGGTGGTACGGGCCGTGCCGAACATTTGAGAGCGATCCACCACCGGTATTCCTCGTTTCCTTGAAGCAAAGTTTTGACGCCGCGGGGCGTCCTGGAGGCGGTATTGCAAGAAGCCTTCCAACTTTTGCTCTAGAGGAATACCGGTGGGGAATTCTCTCGAGGAGGTTTAACACCTACGCGCGTTTTAGATGCTGAATTTGACCGCCGGCTCCTATTTCGTAAGACACCTCATCACCCATTTTAAGATCGGTCAAACCAGCTTCTCGAAGGCCTTGTTCGTCGACGGTGATAACCCCACCGCCACTGCGCGGGGAGATAATTACAAAGCCATTGTTTGAATCGACCACGCTTACGGTTCCAGTTGCCATGATGACTCTCCTTGGTTCACTTGCGTTACCGCACCCCGTGTGCGGCACCACTCCCTTAGTCAACCCTAGAAAATTTGAGCGGACTACTGTCAACGTTGACAGGTCGAATGAAATTTCAGATAGGCGGTGATTGGCAGGACGGTAGTCTTCGCGGCTCCCTCCCACGTAGAACGTCCACGTTGCCGGCTATGGCGCGGCTCCAGTGTGGGAGATTGCTTGCCTGCGATAGCCGTGGGTATCTACACATCTTTGTAGTGAGCGGGCTTGTCCCGCGCTGGGTGGCGAAGCCGCCCCAATAAGGGCACCGCAGTGTTCTGATAAAACCGAGTCGCCTGGTTTGGGGCGGCTTCGCCACCCAGCGCGGGGCGAGCCCGCTCACTACAGGGAGATTTGATAGCTTTTGAAAGTTGTGTAGATACCCATGCTGCGATAGCGGTGTATCAGTGACAGATGCATTAGCTGACCCAGCGCTATCGCAGGCAAGCCAGCTCCCACCTTTGGATTTGTGTATAGCCCAGTGCTGCCGAGGAAATTTCCGACAGCGTTTTGAGGTTGCCCCTAGGAAACTCGATCTCTAGTCTCCGTACACCGCTGCAAACGCAGTGGTCGGGCGTCGCGGCCCGGTTTGCTACGGAACAAAAGCACCCTCTGCCTTTCAGTAAGCGGTTTTTTATCGTCTACTGTGCGGCGCTATGGCGGCTGTGCGCGGGATACCTTCGGGTATGCCGGGTTGTTGTTCCTGGACCGGTCCGCGAACCTGCGTACAGCTGCCACCCTCCATCGCGTCGCGGCGATCAGTGGCAGCTCCACTTTCTAGGAACTTCACAATGATCAAACCCACCCCAAATCCCCCACTCGACGCCAACGACGCACCCGTCGTGCTATTGCGTGTAAAAGACGGTATCCCCACCGAAGACCTGCTGGTCAACCTCACCGAAACACTGGCGTCAGCCCACGCCCTGACCTGCAACTTTGCCTTCGAACTGGACAGCTCGCGGCGCGAAGGCGCATTGGGTGTAGCGCAGTTGATTGAAGTGGCGCAGTTACTGGCCGAGCGGGTGCTGGAGGGCGTTGAGCCGTCGACTGCGACGGGCTAACCCCGATTCAAGTGTGGGAGCTGGCTTGCCTGCGATTGCGGTGCATCAGTAACAAATGCATTAGCTGACCCACCGCTATCGCAGGCAAGCCAGCTCCCACAGGTTGACCCTGTTCGCCTTGAGACCGGGTCAGGCATTACGCACGTTCTCGGCCTGCAGGCCTTTTGGGCCCTGAGCCGTGTCGTACTCGACTCTTTGCCCCTCTTCCAAACTTTTGAAACCAGAACCTTGGATGGCTGAATAGTGGACAAAAACATCCGCACTGCCGTCTTCGGGCTGAATAAACCCAAACCCTTTTTCCGCGTTAAACCACTTCACCATACCTGTCGCCATGACCGTTCTCCTGCCGTCACTTTCAAAGATTTGCACGGGGCATGCGAATGAGTTTCAGACGAAACGCATAGATGCCCTTGGGACCATGGATTCTGGAAAATTGAACCCGCTGGCCCTTTCTAAACCGCCGACCTGCCGAGCTCCTCAGGTCCACCAGTACCGGCTCCCGCCCACCGTCCAGTTCGATCAAACCTTCTCCGGTGGCGCGGCTATAAGAACTGATCGTGCCCATCACCACTTCCATGATCACCCTCCCGCATCTCTTGACTACCCGCGCGCAGTATCTGGCGTTATGGAACCGCAAGCGTCTAACGCTGACTACTGTCAAAGTTGACAGGTAGAAGGGGTTTAAGACGAATGGCACGGTGGCAATCCACGGTTCACTTCATGCATCCGATGACTTTTTGCGCTTGCGGGGTTTTCGCGGTTTGGTTGGGGCTGGCGGGACGTCACTGCGTTGAGTGCCGGTAGACTGAACGGCAACCTCGTTGCCATCGCGATCCCGGGCGATAAAGCCGATGCCTTTGACCGCATCAAACCACCTGACCGTAGGCCTCTCCATCACCGTCTCCCGAGCCGCGCAGGGCCGCGCGCCTCATCGCTCTATCAAACCGTGCAGGCGGCGTATTGGCTACTGTCAACGTTGACAGGCAAACGCTCAATTACAGGAGCGCGACCGTCAGGAATCGCGACGCAAATCCGGCGGAATCGGCAGGTCCTTGAGCGGGTCCGGGCGCTTGCCCTTGCCCGCGCGGTATTGGCGGATCTGATAGACGTACGCCAACACCTGGGCCACGGCCAGGTAGAGCCCGGCGGGGATTTCCTGGTCAAGGTCGGTGGAGTAGAAAATCGAGCGCGCCAGCTCCGGCGACTCCAACAGCAGGATGTCGTTGGCCACGGCAATTTCGCGGATTTTCAACGCGGTAAAATCACTGCCCTTGGCCAGCAGCATCGGCGCGCCACCCTTCTCCGGGTCGTACTTGAGCGCTACGGCGTAGTGTGTCGGGTTGGTGATGACCACGTCGGCGTCGGGCACCGCCGCCATCATCTTGCGCTGGGACATTTCACGCTGCAGCTGGCGAATACGCTGTTTGACCTCGGGCCGGCCTTCGGAATCCTTGTGTTCGTCGCGCACTTCCTGCTTGGTCATCAGCAGCTTTTTGTGGCTCTCCCACAACTGGATCGGCGCATCCACCGCCGCGATGATGATCAGCCCGGCGGCCATCCACAGCGCGCTCCAGCCCACCACCTGCACACTGTGGATGATCGCCGATTCCAGCGGCTCATGGGCGATCAGCAGCAGGTCGTCGATGTCGGACGACAACACCACCAGCGCCACAAACAGGATCAGGATAAATTTGGCCAGGGCCTTGAGCAGCTCCACCAGGGCCTTGGCGGAGAACATGCGCTTGAGCCCGGCGCCGGGGTTCATGCGGCTGAATTTGGGCGCCATGCTGCCCGCGGCAAACAGCCAGCCGCCGAGGGCGACCGGGCCGATCAGCGCGGCCAGCAGCAAGGTGATCAGAATCGGCTGCACCGCCAGCAGCGCGATCTTGCCAGAGTGCAGCAAGTACTGGCCCATGGCGTCAGGGTTGAGCAGCACTTCGCGGGGCAAGGCAAAGTTGTGCTTCATCAACTCCATCAAGTCCAGCGCCAGGCCGCCGCCGTAGATCAACAAGGCGCCGGCGCCGGCCATCATGGTGGCGACGGTATTGAGTTCCTTGGAGCGCGCAATCTCGCCCTTTTCCCTGGAATCCTTTTTGCGTTTCTCCGTGGGGTCTTCTGTCTTGTCCTGACCACTCTCGCTCTCGGCCATGGCTCAGCGCGCCCGTGCCAGATCACGTAAGAACTGCAGGGCGTCAGTCGCCAGCGGTTGATACTGATTGAGAATGTCAGCCAGGCCGACCCAGAAAATCCACATGCCCAACACCAGGGTCAACGGGAAACCGATGGAAAAGATGTTCAACTGCGGTGCCGCGCGGGTCATCACGCCAAAGGCGATGTTGATCACCAGCAGCGCAGTGATCGCCGGCAGCACCAACAACAGAGAGGCGCCGAACACCCAGCCCAGCCGCCCGACGATTTCCCATAAATGGTTAACCACCAGCCCCGACCCCACCGGCAAGGTGGTGAAGCTCTCGGTCATTACCTCAAAGGCCACCAGATGGCCGTTCATGGCCAGGAACAGCAAGGTCACCAGCATGGTCAGGAATTGCCCGATCACCGCCGCCGAGACGCCGTTGGTAGGGTCGACCATCGACGCGAAGCCCATGCCCATCTGGACCGAGATAATTTGCCCGGCGATCACAAAGGCCTGGAAAAACAGCGAAAGGGAAAAGCCCATGAGTGTGCCGATCAGGATCTGCTCGGCAATCAGCAGCAACGCGCTGAGGTCGATGGCATTCACCGGCGGCATCGGCGGCAACCCCGGCACGATCACCACGGTAATCGCCACCGCAAAGTACAGGCGCACCCGCCGCGGTACCAAGGTCGTGCCGAACACCGGCATGGCCATCAACATGGCCGTGACCCGGAACAGCGGCAGGATGAAGGACGCCACCCACGTACTGATCTGGGTGTCGGTCAATGCCAGCAAGGACTGCATCGGGTCAGCCGATCAACTGCGGAATACTGCCGTACAACTGCAGGATGTATTCCATGAAGGTCTGCACCAGCCACGGGCCGGCGACGATCAGCGTGACCAGCATCACCAGCAGGCGCGGCAGGAAGCTCAGGGTCTGTTCGTTGATCTGCGTCGCGGCCTGGAACATCGCCACCAGCAGGCCCACCAACAGGCTGGGTATGACCAGCACGGCGACCATCACGGTGGTCAGCCACAGCGCTTCACGGAACAGGTCGACGGCGACTTCGGGTGTCATAGCCCTATACCCCGCCGAAACTGCCGGCCAGGGTGCCGATAATCAGCGCCCAGCCGTCCACCAGCACAAACAGCATGATCTTGAACGGCAGCGAGATGATCAGCGGCGAGAGCATCATCATACCCATGGCCATCAGCACGCTTGCTACCACCAGGTCGATGATCAGGAACGGAATGAAGATCATGAAGCCGATCTGGAACGCAGTCTTCAATTCGGACGTGACGAATGCCGGTACGAGAATGGTCAACGGCGCCTGGTCCGGCGTGGCGATGTCGGTCCGCTTGGACAGGCGCATGAACAGTTCAAGGTCGCTGGAGCGGGTCTGCGACAACATGAAGTCCTTGATCGGCACCTGGGCGCGGTCGATCGCCACCTGGGCGGTGATGGTTTCCGCCAGGTAGGGCTGCAGCGCTTGCTGGTTCACCTTGTCGAACACCGGCGCCATGATGAACATGGTCAGGAACAAGGCCATGCCGGTGAGGATCTGGTTCGACGGCGTCTGCTGCAGGCCCAGGGCCTGGCGCAGGATCGAGAACACGATGATGATGCGCGTGAAGCTGGTCATCAGCATGACAAACGCCGGAATGAAGCTCAGCGCGGTCATGATCAGCAGGATCTGCAGGCTGACCGAATATTCCTGCGCCCCTGCCGCATTGGTGCCCAGGGTGATCGCCGGGATCGACAACGGGTCGGCGCCAAACGCCAGCGGCGCGGCCAGCAACAGCATGAGCGCCAATAAAACGCGCATTACTTCTTATCCTTCTGATCCTTGCCCAGCAACTCCATCAGGCGTTGGGCGAATTCTGGCGTGGCGGCCTTGGTCTCGGCCACGTCCACCGGTGTCTTGAGCACGTGCAGGGGGGTGATGCGGCCCGGGGTGATGCCCAGCAGAATCTGCTCCTCGCCCACTTGCACCAACACCAGTCGATCGCGCGGGCCAAGGGCACGGGAGCCGATCATCTCGATCACCTGGCCGTTGCCCGGCCCTGCGTTCTGTAGCCGGCGCATCAGCCAGGCCAGCGCAAAGATCAAGCCGACCACCAGCAACAGGCCGAGCACCAGCTGCGTCAATTGCCCGCCGACACTGCCCACGGCAGGCGCGGCGGCGGCCTGAGCCACCGGCTCGGCTGCCCAGGCATCCAACGGCAGCGCGACAAGAAGTGCCACCAGCAAGCGTTTCATATCAGCGCAACTTCTTGATGCGTTCGCTCGGGCTGATCACGTCCGTCAGGCGGATGCCGAACTTTTCGTTGACCACCACCACTTCACCGTGGGCGATCAGGGTGCCGTTGACCAGCACGTCCAGCGGCTCGCCGGCCAGACGATCAAGCTCGATCACCGAACCCTGGTTGAGTTGCAGCAGGTTGCGGATGTTGATTTCGGTGCTGCCGACTTCCATGGAGATCGACACCGGAATGTCCAGGATCACGTCCAGGTTCGGGCCGTCGAGGGTCACCGGGTCGTTGTTCTTCGGCACGCTGCCGAATTCTTCCATGGTCAGGCGGTTGCCGGCCGGCGCGGTGGCGGCGTCGGCGGCCAGCAGCGCGTCGATGTCATCTTGGCCAACATCGCCGGTTTCTTCCAGGGCAGCCGCCCATTCGTCAGCCAGGGCCTGGTCTTCGGCGGAAGTGTTTTCGTGTTCGGTAGCCATTACATGTCCTCGGCGGAGCAAACATTCATAAATTGATTAGGGTGCATCACCGACGGTTGATCGGTTCCACCACTTGCAGCGCCAGGTTGCCCTTGTGGGAACCCAGCTTGACCTTGAATGACGGCACGCCGTTGGCGCGCATGATCATTTCTTGTGGCAATTCGACCGGGATGATGTCGCCCGGCTGCATGTGCAAGATATCGCGCAGACGCAACTGGCGACGGGCAACCGTGGCGCTCAGCGGTACGTCGACGTCCAGCAGGTCTTCGCGCAGGGCCTTGACCCAACGTTCGTCCTGGTCGTCCAGGTCGGACTGGAAGCCGGCGTCGAGCATTTCGCGCACCGGCTCGATCATCGAGTACGGCATGGTGACGTGCAGGTCGCCGCCGCCGCCATCGAGTTCGATGTGGAAGGTGGACACCACAATGGCTTCGCTGGGCCCGACGATGTTGGCCATGGCCGGGTTCACTTCCGAGTTGATGTACTCGAAACTGACTTCCATGATCGCCTGCCAGGCTTCCTTCAAGTCGATGAAGGCTTGCTCCAGCACCATGCGCACCACCCGCAGCTCGGTGGGGGTGAATTCGCGGCCTTCGATCTTGGCGTGACGGCCGTCACCGCCGAAGAAGTTGTCCACCAGCTTGAACACCAGCTTGGCGTCGAGGATGAACAGCGCGGTGCCGCGCAGCGGCTTGATCTTGACCAGGTTGAGGCTGGTGGGTACGTACAGCGAGTGCACGTATTCACCGAACTTCATCACCTGCACGCCGCCCACCGCCACGTCCGCCGAACGGCGCAGCATGTTGAACATGCTGATGCGGGTGTAGCGGGCGAAGCGCTCGTTGATCATTTCCAGGGTCGGCATGCGTCCGCGGACGATGCGATCCTGGCTGGTCAGGTCGTAACTTTTGACGCTGCCGGGCTCGGCAGCCGTTTCGGTCTGTACCAGACCGTCGTCGACGCCATGCAACAGCGCGTCGATTTCATCCTGGGACAGCAGGTCTTGCACGGCCATGTCGTGATCCTACTGCAATACGAAGTTAGTGAAGAGCGCCTGCTCGACCACGACTTTGCCGAGTTCTTTCTGGGCCACTTCCTGCACACTGGCGGTGACCTTCTGACGCAGCATTTCCTGGCCCACTGGCGTTGCGAGTGTGTCGAAGCCCTGGCTTGAGAACAGCATTACCAGGTTGTTGCGGATCACTGGCATATGCACCTTGAGGGCATCCAGGTCCGACTGGTTTCGCGCCAGCAAGGTGATGCTCACCTGCAGGTAGCGTTGACGGCCGTTCTGATTGAAGTTGGCGACAAAGGCCGGAAGCATCGGCTCGAAGATTGCCGGTTGCTTGACGTTAGTGGCGGTTTCGGCGGCAGGCGCCGGTTTGGCGGCGCTGCTGTGCATGATGTACCAAGTGCCGCCCACCGAGGCGCCGATGGCCAGGAGCAGGCCTGCGACAATCATCAGGATAAGCTTGAGCTTGCCTTTGCCCGCGGGTGGTTTTGCTGCTGCGTCGTCGCTCTTCGCCATGCCAATAATCCGTCACTATTCGGGGATTCATAGATCTACGGGAAGGCAAGAGCAAGTGTTATGCCAGAGTTGTCTGGCACTTAAGGGAAGAAGCAAAACCACAAACCCAATGTAGGAGCTGCTTGCCTGCGATGGCGGTGTGTAGTGAGCGGGCTTGCCCCGCGCTGGGCGTGAAGCGGCCCCAATAAAAACACCGCCGACCTCCAGGTAGAACCGAGTCGCCTGGTTTGGGGCGGCTTCGCCACCCAGCGCGGGCAAGCCCGCTCACTACAGGCCGCAGGCAAGCCCGCTCCCACATTTTGGCCTGCGTTTGGTTCAAATCAGGCGTAGTAATCGACGGCGCTGGAGCCGACCACGGTGGAGGTCACCGGCGTTACCGCTTCAGCCACATCAATGGCATTGCCGCTGTCGCCGTTGTCGCCACCGCGTCCACCGCCGCCACTCACACCACGGGCCTGCGCCTGTTGCTGTTGTTCCTGGCCACGGGACTGGTCGGACACATTCACATCCACTTGCCCCATGCCCTGCTGGGCAAACATTTCCCGCAATCGGCCGGACTGGCTTTCCAGGGCTTCACGCACCACCGGGTGCGCGCTCATGAAGTTGACCTGGGCCTGCTGGTCGGCGGTCATGTTGACCTTGATGTCCAGGCGGCCGAGTTCAGCCGGCTGCAACTGGATCTCCGCCGACTTGAGGTTGGCGCTGGACAGGTACATCACGCGGTTGACGATCTCGTCGGTCCAGCCGCTCTGGTGCATGGCCAATGGTGCGTTGGCTACCGGCGGCAAGGCATTGGCGGTTTTCGGCGTGGCGGCCTGGGTCAGCGCGGCCAGGCGATTGGCGAAATCATCGACACGGGTGTCGCTGCTGGCGCCCTTCAGGTCCTTGAGGCCCTCTTCGATCAGCCCGCTGAAGGCCTTATCGCCGCCCTCGGTGCTGTCCTTGGTGGCTTGCTGGTCGACCATAGCGGCCAGACCTGCGGTGAAGTTCTGCGCGGCGGTTGGTTGATCCTGGGACGCGGGCGGCGCGGTTTTCGCCGCGGCCTGGCTGCTGGCCGACACGTGCCCGCCCTGCTCCATCGCCAGGCGTACAGCCGGCATGGCGTCCAGGGGATCGGCTTGCGGATCGAAAGTCGGCTTGGCCGGCTCGGCCGCCGTGATCGGCGCTGCCACCACCGGCAGGGCCTGGTCATCCGTGGTGGCGGCGGGCGCCGGGGTTTGCGCCGGAACCGGCACGGCCACCGGGGTGACGCTGGCGATCAACGCCGGGTCGACCACCGGCTCAACCGGGGGCAGTTGTACCAGGCTCGGGTCGACAGCTGCGTCGTCATCACTGCTGGCACTGTCATCGGTCTTGGCCGGCGGGCTGGCAGGCAAGGTATTGCCGCTATCGGCAACCGCTGGCGTACTGGCGGCAGGCTTGTCGCCGCCCGCCACAGGCTTGGCGCTGGCGTCGGCCGGCTTGTCCCGCGCGGGTTTGGCCACGCTGTCGTCAGGCTTGGCGGAGGGCTTGGCACCCTGGCTGGCATACACTTGAGCGAAGCCAGGGCCCTTGTCCCGTGGGTCCGCAGCCACTGCCGGAGGATTGGCGGCGGGCGCTTGAGGCTTGGCCGCAGGGGCAGCCTGAAGGAGCGAATTCGGGGCGACTGGCATAAGTAAAGGTCTCCACTGCATGGGGATCGGGGATGCAGTACGAAGACATAGAGCAAAAGTCGGGCCAGGTTTGAAAGCGGTTGGGTCAGAGCTGAAAGCGCTGGCGCTCCGACTCATACAACGGCCTGACGAACGCAAACTCCTGATCAATCTGGTCCACCAATGCCCCCAGGTCCGCAGTGGCGCCGGCGGACTCCGCCTCAAGTCGCTGGCACAACTGCGCCAGCCGCACCGCCCCGAGATTTCCACTGCTGCCCTTGAAGCTATGCGCGATCCGCCCCAACGCCTTGGCGTCATCGCGCGCCGTGCGCAGGGCCTCGACGCGCTTCTCGGAATCATCAAGAAAGGTCTCGAGCAGCTTGGGATACTCGCTTTCCATGACCTCCTGCAAACTCGACAACACCGCCGGGTCCAGATGCATATCAACCACTTGTTCGCTCCTTGATCAAGAATCGGTGGATTATGCCAGAGCCTCCCAGGAAAACTCCACGCAGACACGGCGCCCGCCTTCCGACCAGCGTACAGCGCTGCACAGCTGGCGCACCAGGCTCAGGCCCCGGCCAGACAGACGGTCGATGTCCAGCGTCCGCGCCAGTACCTGTTCCACGTCAAAACCTGGCCCGCTGTCTTCGATACACAAGCTCAGGCGACCGCCCCCTTCCGTCGGCAGCACCTGCAGCTGCACGCGCACGTGACCACTGCTCAAGTGCGCCAGGCGTTCATTGCGCTGGCGATAATACTCGGCGAACCCCGCGGCATCGCGCTTGAGCCGCGAATCCAGGCCCAGCACGCCGTGTTCCAACGCATTCGAATACAGCTCGGCCATCACGCTGTAGAGCGCCCCGCTTTGCTCACGCAGGCCGTGGATCTCCAGCAGCAATTGCAGCAGGTACGGCAACGGGTTGTAGCGTTTCAAGGTCTCGGCGCGAAACTCGAAGTTCGCCGACCAATTCAGCGGACACGACTGCCCGCTGTCGGCGTACAACGGCCCCGCCGCGCGAAGCGACTCGCCGGGTTGCAGGGTGATTTCCAGCATGCTCACGTCATCGCGCGCCACACCTCGAAACGCCGCCAGGGCCTGCTCGATCTCGTCAAATAACCGATCAGGCTCGCGATTGGCGGCGAACACCTGCTGCAAGCGCTCTGCGCCAAACAGCTGGTCATTGGGGTCGGCGGTGTCCAGCACGCCATCGGAGAGCAGGAACACCCGGTCGCCCAGGGCCATGGGCCAGACTTCGGTGCGATCATCAAAGGCGTCGGCCGACAGCACGCCCAAGGGCAAATGCCGCGATTCCAGCGGCGTGCGCGTGCCGGTGGCAATGTCATGCACATAGCCTTCAGGCATGCCGCCGTTCCACACTTCCACCACGCGCCGATGGGTGCTCAGGCTCAACAGCGTGGCGCAGCAGAACATGTCCACGGGCAGGATGCGCTTGAGCTTGGCGTTCATCTCGCGCAGGGTCTGCGCCAGGCCGTAGCCCTTGGCAGTCATGCCGTAGAACACCTCCGCCAGGGGCATGGCGCCCACTGCGGCCGGCAGCCCGTGGCCGGTGAAATCGCCGAGCAGCACGTGCATGTCACCCGAAGGCGTGTAGGCCGCCAACAGCAAGTCGCCGTTGAACAGCGCATAAGGCGATTGCAGGTAGCGAATGTTCGGCGCGGCATTGATGCAGCCCGAATGCGCGACCTTATCGAACACTTCCTTGGCCACCCGCTGCTCATGCAGCAGGTAGTCGTGATGCTTGGCGATAAGGTCACGCTGCTCCAGCACCGTGGCCTGCAACCGACGCAAGCGGTCCATGGCGTTGATCTTGGCCGCCAGGATCAGCGGGTTGTAAGGCTTGGGCAAAAAGTCATCGCCGCCGGCATCCAGGCACTCGGCCAGGTCGGCGCTTTCGCGCAAGGAGGTGAGGAAGATAATCGGAACCAGCGCTTCACCGGCCAACTGCTTGATCCATCGCGCGGCGGCAAAGCCATCCATCACCGGCATCAAGGCATCCATCAACACCAGTTGCGGACGCTCGCGGGCGAAGATCTCAACGGCTTGCTCGCCGTTGGTGGCAGTGAGTACCTGGTGACCCTGGCGGCGCACGATGGTCGACAACAGCAGCAGGTCGGCGGCGCTGTCTTCGGCGATCAGAATCGTCAGCGTCTCGAGGGGGGCCAGGACGCTCAATTGATGTCGAACAGCTTGTCGAAGTTGGAGATCGCCAGGATCTTGCGCACGTCGGGGTTGCTATTGATCACGCTGACATCTGACTCATCGCCACCGGCGTGGTCCCTTAGCAACAGGAGCATGCCCAAGGCCGAACTGTCGATGTACGTGGCTTCCTTCAAATCGACGACGTATGCCTCAGGCACCTTGTAGAACCGCTCGTAGGCTTCACGAAAGGCCTGGTGGCTGCCGAAATCGAACCGGCCCTTGATGGCGATTATCAACTTCTTCCCGTCCAGGGAGACTTCTGACTCGATTGACATGCGACTGCTTCCTTGTCATTGGCAATGAAGGAAGGTTTAGCAGGTGAACCGGACCTGAGCAAACCCGGAAGGCGCATAAGCTATCTGTAGTGAGCGGGCTTGCCCCGCGCTGGGTGGCGAAGCCGCCCCAAACCAGTCGACTCAGATTTTTCTGAAACACCGAGGTGTCTTCTTTATGGGTCGGCTTCGCCACCCAGCGCGGGGCAAGCCCGCTCACTACAACAAAATGGACCACAACAGGCAAGGCAGCACACCGTTAGAACTGCGATTGTCGCGGCAGTCGCTGTGACAGCTCGTCCAACAGTTTTTGCTCGCGCTTGTCTTCCAGCGCTCTTGCCTCGTCGATGTAACGCTGCACCAGCTTGCGCAGCCCTTCGACACGGGCGAACGCCTGTTGCCAACTTTCGCGGGCTTTATCCAGGTTGTTCTGGTGCCATGCCAGGCTCTGGCGCTGCTGGCCGACGGCGGTTTCCAGCTGATTGAGAAAGCCCTGGTAACCCATCAGCCATTGGCCCGATACGCCTTTGGCACCACGGTCGATCCATTGCTGCTGGTACTCACTGCGAAAACGCTCCAGGTCGCCCAGCTTGCTTTCGGCCAGGCGCACCTGGCCCTGGAAGTAGCCCAGGCGTTGCACGGCGGTTTTCTCGGCCTTCTCGGCCATGTCCACCACCGGAGCCAGGCGTGCGGCGCGGCTGTTGGCCATGGCTTAGCCGCCCGGCGCGGGGGCGAAGATCGACTGCAGGTGCGCTTCGCTCTCGCCCATGCTGATGTTGTCGTTGAGGCCCTGGCGCAGGTAGGTCACCAGTTGCGGTTGCAGGGCGATGGCCAGGTCGGTCTCGCGATCACCACCGGCCACGTAGGCGCCGACGCTGATCAAATCGCGGCTTTGCTGGTAGCGCGACCACAACTGCTTGAACTGTTGCGCACGGGCCATGTGCTCCGGGGTGACCACCGCCGGCATCACCCGGCTGATGGACGCTTCGATGTCGATGGCCGGGTAATGCCCTTCCTCGGCCAGCCGCCGCGAGAGCACGATGTGCCCGTCGAGCACGCCCCGCGCCGAGTCGGCAATCGGGTCCTGCTGGTCATCGCCTTCGGACAGCACGGTGTAGAACGCGGTGATCGAACCACCGCCGGCCTCGGCGTTACCGGCGCGCTCCACCAGCTTGGGCAGCTTGGCGAACACCGACGGCGGATAGCCCTTGGTCGCCGGCGGTTCGCCGATGGCCAGGGCGATTTCCCGCTGGGCCTGGGCGAAACGCGTGAGCGAGTCCATCAGCAACAGGACGTTCTTGCCCTTGTCGCGAAAATATTCGGCGATGCGCGTGCAGTACATCGCGGCGCGCAGGCGCATCAGCGGCGCATCGTCCGCCGGCGAGGCGACCACGACCGAGCGCTTGAGGCCTTCTTCGCCGAGGCTGTGCTCGATGAACTCCTTCACCTCACGGCCCCGCTCGCCGATCAGCCCCACCACAATGATGTCGGCCTCGGTAAAGCGCGTCATCATGCCCAGCAACACCGATTTACCCACGCCGGTACCGGCGAACAGGCCCAGACGCTGGCCACGGCCGACCGTCAATAAACCGTTGATGCTGCGAATACCCACGTCAAGCGGCTGGCTGATGGGGTTGCGGTTGAGCGGGTTGATGGTGGGCCCGTCCATCGGTACCCAGTCTTCGGCCTTCATGCCGCCCTTGCCGTCCAACGGACGGCCGGCGCCGTCGAGCACGCGGCCGAGCATGCTCATGCCCATCGGCAGGCGGCCGGTGTCGGCCAACGGCACCACGCGGGCACCGGGCGCAATGCCGGCGATACTGCCCACCGGCATCAGGAAAATCTTGTTGCCGGAAAAGCCCATCACTTCGGCTTCGACCTGCACCGGGTGGTAGCTGTCGTCGTTGATCACCATGCAGCGGCTGCCCATGGCGGCACGCAGGCCCTCGGCTTCGAGGGTCAGGCCGACCATGCGCAACAAGCGTCCTTCGAGGATTGGCTGGCCGGGCAACTGCGTGGCGTCGGTGTAACCGCTCAAGCGCCTGGCGAAGCTGGTGCGATCAAGGCGCATCGGCGGCGTCCAGGTCCAGGCTCAGGTCGGGTTCGGCCGGGTTCAACACCTGCTCGTGGGCCTGGTCCAGCAGCTTGGCCATGATCTGGCTGATGCGGGTTTCCACCGTGGCATCGATGCGGCTATGCTCGGTCTCGACGCGACAGCCACCGGGCTGCAACGCGGCGTCCTCGACGATGCGCCAGGTTTCTTCATGGCGCTCGCGCAGGGCCTTGACCTGTTCGAAATCCTGCGGATTGATGTACAGCCGCACATTGCCGACGCCCAGGGGCAGCAGCTTGAGGGCTTCGCGCATGACGCTTTCGATCTGGCTGGAGTCGAGCACCAGTTCACGCTGGATCACCTGGCGAGCGATGTGCTGCACCAGGCCGACCATGGCTTTTTCGATCTGTGAGTCCTGCTCGGCGATGGGGTCGAACAGGCCGCCCATCAAGCGCTCCAGGCTGGCCAGCTTGACGCTCAGCGCCGCCTCCGCTTCCTGGCGCACCTTGAGGGTGGTGCTGCGAAAACCGTCTTTTTCACCGGCGGCGAAGCCTTCGTTGTAGGCCTCCTGGCGGATGCTTTCCAACTCTTCCAGGGTCAGTGGCTGGACTTCGTCCAGGGGCACTTCTTCCATTTCCACCGGCGGTTCGATCACCGGTTCCGGCTCGGGCTCCGGCACGTGCGGATCGAAACTGGGCAGCGACCAGATGTCGAACCCGCCGACGTCGCGGGCGCGAATCAGGTCGCTGGGTGCCTCATCTTTGCTCGACATCAGAGGCGCCTTAAATCATTTCTTCGCCGCCCTTCCCGCCGAGAACGATTTCTCCGGCTTCGGCCATACGGCGGGCAATGGTGAGGATTTCTTTCTGTGCGGTTTCCACGTCGCTGACGCGCACCGGGCCCTTGGCTTCCAGGTCGTCGCGCAACAGTTCCGAGGCGCGCTTGGACATGTTCTTGAAGATCTTTTCCTTGACGCCTTCGTCCGAACCCTTGAGGGCCAGCACCAGCACGTCGGAGGACACTTCGCGCAGCAACGCCTGGATGCCACGGTCGTCGACATCGGAGAGGTTGTTGAACACGAACATGAGGTCTTCGATCTGGCCGGACAGGGTGTCGTCGATCTCGCGGATCGAGTCCATCAACTGGCCTTCGACCGAGCTGTCGAGGAAGTTCATGATGTCGGCCGCACGCTTGATACCGCCCAAGGTGGTACGCGAGGCGTTCGAGTTGCCGGAGAACTGCTTCTCCAGGATGGTGTTCAATTCTTTCAAGGCCGCCGGCTGCACGGTGTTCAGCGACGACACGCGCAAGATGATGTCCAGGCGCACTTTATGGTCGAAGTGGCCGAGGACTTCACCGGCCTGGTCCGGGTCGAGGTACGCCACCACGATCGCCTGGATCTGCGGGTGCTCGTAGCGGATCACATCGGCGACGGCGCGTGGCTCCATCCATTTCAGGCTGTCGAGGCCGCTGGTGTTGCCACCGAGCAGGATGCGGTCGATCAGGCCGTTGGCCTTGTCTTCGCCCAGCGCCGAGGTGAGCATTTTGCGAATGTAGCTGTCGGAGCCGACGCCCAGGCTGGTCTGGTCGCCGACGATCTCGACGAACTCGCTCATCACCTGCTCGACTTGCTCGCGGTGCACATTGCGCATTTGCGCCATGGCCACGCCGACGCGCTGGACTTCTTTGGGGCCCATGTGACGCAGCACTTGGGCGGCATCGGTTTCGCCCAGCGACAGCAGCAGCACGGCGGCTTTGTCGACCCGGGAGAGCTTGGCAACAGCGGCTCGATCACTCATCTGCGTTAATCCACTCTTTCACGACCTGGGCCACACGGCCCGGGTCTTCTGCTACCAGACTCTTGATTGCGTTCAACTGAGCGTCATAGCCTTCGCTCGGGCTCGGCAACAGGATGCTTTGCGGGCCACCGAGGCTGACGCGGTCGTTGGCCAGTTCGCCGTCCAGGCCGCCCATGCCACCCAATTCGACGTCGCTGCCGCCAAAGGCCGCCAGTTGCTTGTTCTTGCCATTGCCGGTGATGTTGTTGAGCACCGGACGCAGCACGCCGAACACCAGTACCAGGATGAACAACACACCCAGCACTTGTTTGACGATGTCCCAGAACCACGGCTGCGTGTAGAACGCGGCTTCGGCAATGACTTCGCCACGCTCGGCGGAGAACGGCATGTTGATCACGCTGACGCTGTCGCCACGGCTGGCGTCGAAACCGACGGCGTCCTGCACCAGGCGGGTGAAGCGCGCCAATTCGTCGGCGCTCCACGGCGCACGTGTCACCGCGCCGTCAGCCGCATTGACCTTGACCTGGTCATCGACCACCACCGACACCGACAGGCGATTGACGCGGCCTTGCTGCTGCTTGACGTGGCTGATGGAACGGTCGAGCTCGAAGTTCTTGGTGGACTGGTTACGCTTGTCCGCCGGGTACGGCGCGAGCATCGGCTGGCCGGTGGCCGGGTCCATGATCTGCTGGCCGTTGGCGTCCAGCAAAGGCTGGCCCGCCGCAATCGCGCCGGCGGTCGCCGCGGCGCCACCGGTGGTTTGCGGGGCTGACGCTGGCGCCGGCGGCTGGTTGCTCAGGGCTCCCGGCACACCTTGCGGGCCATTGCTGGCGGTACGTTGTTCGCTGGTGGACTGCTCGCTGCGCAGCGCGGGCTGGTCCGGGTTGAACTGCTCGGACGTCGACTCGACGGCGCTGAAGTCCACGTCGGCGGACACTTCAGCCTTGTAGCGGTCGTTGCCCAATACCGGCTGCAGGATGTTATGCACACGCTGGGTGAGCATGCTTTCCATGCGGCGGCTGTAATCGAACTGCTTGCCGGCCTGGGTCAATGCGGAGTTCTCCGCCATGTCGGACAGCAGGTTGCCCTTCTGGTCGACCACGGTGATCTGCGATTTGCTCAATTCAGGCACGCTGGTGGCGACCAGGTTGATGATCGCCAACACTTGGCCAGGCTCCAGGGAGCGGCCGGAAAACAGTTCCACCAAAACCGAAGCGCTCGGCTTGCGCTCATCGCGCACGAACACCGAGCTTTTCGGAATGGCCAAGTGCACGCGGGCGCCCTTGACGTTGTTCAAGCTGGAGATGGTGCGCGCCAGTTCGCCTTCCAGCCCACGACGGTAGCGGGTGGCTTCCATGAACTGGCTGGTACCCAGGCCCTGGTCCTTGTCGAGGATCTCAAAACCGATGTTGGCATCCGACGGCGTCACACCGGCGGCCGCAAGCTTCATGCGCGCACGGGCCACATCGTCGGCCTTGACCAGCAGGGCGCCGGAGTTGGGCTCCACGGTGTAGGCGATGTCGGCGGCGGCGAGGGTTTCCATGATCTGCTTGGAATCCATGCCCGCCAGGCTACCGTACAGCGGCCGGTAATCGGGCTGCTGCGACCACAACACCACGGCAAAACCAATCGCCACGCTGGCAGCCAGGCCGACCATCAGGCCGACCTGACGCAACATGGTCATTTCCGAGAGGTTTTCCAGGAACGACAGGCCAAACAGCGGCGCCTTGCCTTCTGCCTTGGCGGGTACGTTGTCCACGACTGCTTCTGCCATGACTTAAATCTCGTCCTTAAACCGGCATCTGCATGATGTCTTGATAGGCCTGAACCAGCTTGTTACGCACCTGGGTCAAGGCCTGGAAGGACACGCTGGCTTTTTGCGAAGCGACCATCACGTCGGTGAGGTCCACGCCGCTTTTACCGATCTCGAAGGCGTTGGCCAACTGGCTGGACGCTTGTTGGGTGTCACTGACTTTATTGATGGCCGAACCCAGCATGTCGGCAAAACTGCTTTGGCCCAGTTGCGGCACCTGCGCGACGGATTTCGGCTGAGCCATGGCGTCCATTTGCATGGAGCGCATATCCAACATCAACCGATTGAACTCAATACCTTGGCTCATGACCTTCTCTCTCCGACAACCCGCAAATTTTTGACACTACGCAGCGATTACTAAGGGAGGTAGCAACAAGGGTGCCAGCTCTGGTTCAGCTCGTAAGAAAAGGCGACAAACCTTGTCGGCCCGGTTACCGGCACGCCGCTAGAAATCGCCCTGTAGTGAGCGGGCTTGTCGAATCGTCGCACCGCCCGCGCTGGGTGGCGAAGCCGCCCCAATCCAGGCGACCTTGTTCTATCTGGTACTCGGCGGTGTCTACATTGGGGCGGCTTCGCCACCCAGCGCGGGGCGAGCCCGCTCACTACAAGGTGTGTAGGGAGCTATGGCTATGGGGTGAAGTCAGGTGGCGAACAGATACGCTTCCACGTCCATCCCGGCGTCGCGCATCTGCGCCAGCTTGTAGCGCAGGGTGCGCGGGCTGATCCCCAGGCGCTCGGCGGCCTCTTTGCGGCGGCCGCGCTCGGCACGCAGGGTGTCGATGATCATCTGGAATTCGCGGCGGCGCAGGTCGTCGCCCAGGGCACCGGCGGGCTCCGCCTCCGCCACCAGTGGCGCGGGCGCCAGCGTGGGCAAGGGCGCCGCGCCGCTGCCCATGGCCAGGCAGAAATCCTGGGGTTGGATCAGGCCGCCCTGTTGCAGGATCAGCGCGCGCTGGATCGCGTTGTCCAGTTCGCGCACATTGCCCGGCCATGGATACGCGATCAGGCACGCCTGGGCCTCGGCCGACAGGCGCGCCTGGGCATGCTTCATTTTTTTGACGTGATTGTTCAGCAGACGCTCGGCCAGCGGAATAATGTCTGCCGGGCGCTCGCGCAATGGGCGCCAGGCCAGGGGGAACACCGACAGCCGGTAGAACAGGTCTTCACGGAAGCGCCCCGCCGTCACTTCGCCCGCCAGGTCGCGGTTGGTGGTAGCGACCACGCGGATATCCAGCTGGATCGGCTTGCGTGCGCCCACGCGTTCCACTTCGCGCTCCTGCAATACGCGCAGCAACTTGGCTTGCAGGCCCAGGGGCATTTCCGAAATTTCATCGAGCAGAATGGTGCCACCGTCAGCCTGTTCGAACTTGCCCGCCTGGGCGGCGATGGCGCCAGTGAACGAGCCTTTTTCATGGCCGAACAGCGTGGCTTCAAGCATGTTGTCGGGGATCGCCGCGCAGTTGATCGCGATAAACGGCTGCTTGGCACGGGTCGATTGCTGGTGGATATAACGCGCCAGCACCTCCTTGCCGGTGCCCGACTCGCCGGAGATCAACACGGTGGAATCGCTGCGCGCCACACGGGCCGCCAGCTCCAGCAATTGTGCGCTGGCCGGTTCGAAGGCAATCGGGCCCTCGCCTTCAGTGGCCGGGATCACGCCCAGGGCATGCCGCGCGACCAGCTCGATCAGCGCCTTGGGTTCGAACGGTTTGACCAGGTAATCCGCCGCGCCTTGGCGCATCGCGTCGACCGCGCGTTCGACGGCGCCGTGGGCGGTCATCAACAGCACCGGCAACTGCGGCTGGCGCGCGCGCAGCAGGCCTAGCAATTGGTGACCATCCATGCCAGGCATGTTCACGTCGCTGACCACCAGGCTGAAGGACTCCTGCTCCACCGCTTCCAAGGCGTCCTCGGCAGAACCGACCGCCCGGTAGTCATGGCCCGCCAACAGCAGCGTGTCAGCCAATGCTTCACGCAGGGCGCGATCGTCTTCCACCAACAGAACCTTGATAGCCATATCCTCTTTACTCCGCGCTTGCCGCGCATGAAAACAGCGGCAAGGTCATCAATGCACAGGTACCACGCCCCAGGCGCGAATGCAGCTGCAATTCTCCCTGATGCGCACGTGCCACGGCCTTGACCACGGTCAGGCCCAGGCCGGTGCCGTTGGTCTTGGTGGTAAAAAACGGCTCGCCCAAGCGGCGCAACACGGCCGGCTCGATACCGCTGCCGCTGTCGCTGATGCACAGGCGCAGGGTTTGCCCGCGGTTGTACAGGTGCACCTTGAGCCGCGCGCCGGTGCCGCTGGCCTGGGTGGCGTTTTCGATCAGGTTGAGCAGTGAACCGACCAGCGTGTCGCGGTTGCACAGCAGCTCACCGAGGTGGCTGTCGCATTGCCAGCGCACCTGGGCTTCATGAATATGGGTGGCGGCGGCCGCTTGCAGGGCCTGCATCAACTCGGCCGGCGTGAGGCGCTCGGTCAGCGGCAATTCACCCCGGGCGAACACCAGCATGTCGCGCACTTGGTGCTCCAGCTCATGCAGGCGCTCCTTGAGGCGACCGGCGAAGCGCTGGTGGGTCGCGGCGGGCAGTTGTTCGTCAGTCAAATGACTGGCGTAGATCAATGCAGCCGACAGCGGCGTGCGGATCTGATGCGCCAGGGAAGCGACCATGCGCCCCAGGGACGACAGCCGTTCGTGGCGCGCCAACTGGTCTTGCAGGTGCCGGGTTTCAGTCAGGTCGTTGAGCAGCACTAGCTGGCCGGGCTCCGCGTCCAGGGAACGGGTGGCGATGGACAACCGGCGGCCGTCCTTGAGGGAAATTTCATGGCCGTCGTCTTCACGCGGCGCAAAGCAGCGGGTGATCACATGGCGCCACAGCTGCCCTTCCAGCGGCAGGCCGAGCATGTCGCAGGCGGCCGGGTTGGCTTCGCGCACGCGGCCCTCTTCATCGATGACGATCACGCCGCCCGGCAACAGCGAGAGCAGGTTTTGCAGGCGGTTGGCCAGGCGTTCCTTTTCGGCCAGTTCTTGCATGCGCTGGGCGCTGACCACGGCCAGCTCGCCCTTGAGCTCGGAAACCCGGGCTTCGAGCAGGCTGTAGGAGTCGGTCAGTTGGCTCGACATCTGGCTGAACTGCGAGAACGCGTGTTCAAGCCCCTGGCGGGCCAGCGGCTCTACAGACGGAACGAGCCCCGGGATGGCTGGGGTTGAAGATACTTGGGCGGCGTGGGGCATCATGCTCTCTCGCTGGCTGACCGTCAGTTAAACGGAACGTTGCGAGGGCTGTAGCAATACCCGTGCCGAAAAAAAACCAGGGTGCCCGGCCTCGCCAATACAGTTTCGTTTTGACGAGTGGCTGTTGCCGTCAGACAAGGCGCAGCGACGACTCATAGCTGGCTATGGGGAGGAGCTGCAACGCAGTATGACGGCAACAGACGCCGTCAAAAACGGAACAGTATTGGCGAGGCCGGACACCCAAAATCAGTGGCTTGAAAAACAGGCGTCAATCATCCGCCTGTTCATCACCTTCTTTGCGGCTCATGCCGTACTTGCGCATCTTCTCCACCAGGGTGGTGCGACGGATACGCAGGCGCTCGGCGGCACGGGCGACGATGCCGTTGGCGTCGTCCAGGGCCTGCTGGATAAGGCCCTGCTCCAGGTTGCCGAGGTAGTCTTTCAGGTCCAAGCCTTCTGGCGGCAGCATGGCGGTGGAACCGAAGTCCGGGGTATGGCCGTTGATGGCAACCCGCTCTTCCATGTCGCTGCGCAAGCTGTCGACCAGTTGCTCGTCTTCATCGTCGACATAGCGGAATTTCTTCGGCAACTCGACCACACCGATCACCCCGTAAGGGTGCATGATCGCCATGCGCTCCACCAGGTTGGCCAGCTCTCGCACGTTGCCCGGCCAGGCGTGGCGGCACAGGGACATGATCGCGGCGGAATTGAAACGGATCGAGCCGCGCTTTTCGTGTTCCATGCGCGAGATCAGTTCGTTCATCAGCAGCGGGATGTCTTCCACGCGCTCACGCAGCGGAGCCATCTCGATGGGGAATACGTTAAGGCGGTAGTACAGGTCTTCGCGAAAGCTGCCGATCTCAATCATGCTTTCGAGATTTTTGTGGGTCGCCGCGATGATGCGCACGTCGACGCTCTGGGTCTTATTGCTGCCCACGCGCTCGAAAGTGCGCTCCTGCAACACGCGCAGCAGCTTGACCTGCATCGGCAGCGGCATGTCGCCGATTTCGTCGAGGAACAATGTGCCGCCGTTGGCCAGCTCGAAACGCCCGGCACGGCTGGTGATCGCCCCGGTAAAGGCACCCTTCTCGTGGCCGAACAATTCGCTTTCGAGCAGCTCCGCAGGGATCGCCCCGCAGTTGACCGGCACAAAAGGCCCGTCGCGGCGCTTGGAGTGATAATGCAGGTTGCGCGCAACCACTTCCTTGCCGGTGCCGGACTCGCCGAGGATCAGCACGCTGGCGTCGGTGTCGGCCACTTGCTGCATCATCTGGCGTACATGCTGGATGGCGCGGCTGGTGCCCACAAGGCTGCGGAACAGGTTGGGTTCGCGGTGGCGACCGCGCTCGCGGGCCTGATCGTACATCTCGCGATAGACCTGGGCGCGGTGCAGGGAGTCGAGCAATTTGCTGTAGCTGGGCGG
Organism: Pseudomonas azadiae; assembly: GCF_019145355.1. NCBI lineage: Bacteria > Pseudomonadati > Pseudomonadota > Gammaproteobacteria > Pseudomonadales > Pseudomonadaceae > Pseudomonas > Pseudomonas azadiae. The sequence continues at coordinate 1,042,043 of NZ_JAHSTY010000001.1, forward strand.
CATTTCCAGGGTGGAGAGCACGCGGCGGCGCTGGTCTTCCGGCAGGTCGACAGAAGAAATATCGCCCATTAGCAACACCGGAAGGAACTCATCCCAGGAAGACAGTGTCTTTAACAAGCCCAAAATAGCGCCAGGAGCGTTTACCGTCCCGATCAGCACACAGATGACTTCACGGCTCGATGACAACGAGCTGACCGCCTGCTGCCAATCATGGCTGCCGCAGGGCAAATTTTCTTCCCCAAGAAAATTCAAAATCACCGCCAAATCGCGGCGGCGGACGCTATCGTCATCGATCAGCAGAATTTTGGTTTCACGCCACATGCAATAGCAACTTCCCTAGTAAAACTTCCTGCTCGGTGAGAGCAATCGAGACGGCTGTAGGACTTCTTACTCTATAGACGTCTGAAATCTTAAAACAGCACTAGTTAAGTCAAAAAAGCTGGCACGGTCAAATTTATGACGCGCCGGTCGGATTAACTGCGCCTGCTTCAACCGAACAGATGGTAGACCTTTGACGCGTTCTTCGCTTGGTTGATCTGCGACATCTCTTCGAAAATCGCCTGGCGCTCGCCCGTCGTCACCTCAAGCAACTGCTGGTACACCGTCAACAGGCTCTCAAGCTTCTCGCGCAGCGCATCTTCATCCACCGGCACTTCGCTGAGCACTTCGTCAATCACGCCACGACAGCCCATGTCCAGCTCGCCGATGGCGTCCCAGTTACGGTCCGCCAGCGCGCCGATCAGCGCCTCACGGGTTTCATCAATGCGTTGCAGTGCTTGGCTCATGACGTGTTCCTCAAGGCCCGAGGCCTTATTCTGCTGCTGCCTGTGGCGCCGCGATGGCGTCCCAGCCTTCTTTTACGGTGATCAGCAAGCGCGCCACTTCGTCGATCATGTCGGCGTCGTTATGCAGGTTCGCTTCCATCAGTCGGTTTGTCATATATGCATACAAACTTTCTAACTGCTGGACGTAAGCCGGGTTATCACTTTTTTCTGCATCCAGGCCGTCACGCAGGCCGATCACGATATCGATCGCCTTGCCGAGCATCAGGCCCTTGGCGGCGATATCACCTCGCGCCAGCGCACCCTTGGCCTGGGCCATGCGATCCAGCCCGCCTTCCATCAGCATCTGCACCAGGCGATGCGGGCTGGCTTCGGAGATCTGAGCATGGGAATTGACCTTCTGGTATTGGCGAAGGGCTCTCATGGGATTCATGTTTCTACCTCGTGACAGGCGACAGCGAAAAGGAATTCAGTAACCAATATGTCGACTGGCCCGCAAAAAGCTTTAGGGCCAGTCGTCAACGATAAAAAAAGGCCAGACAAGTGTCTGGCCGTTATCCACTCAAGGGATCAATTATTGGTCTTTGGGTTGTTCAAGGCATTGAGCGTGGTCATGACGCTGGTGCTTTGCTGGCGCAGCTGAGCGACCAGGGTGTCCATGGCGTTGTATTTGGCGGAGAGGCTGCTGGTGAGCAGGGTCATGCGCTCTTCCAGGGCCGCTTGCTGCTTGCCGATGTCTCTCAACGAATCCGATAGAGATGACGAGCGCGTGGCCAAGACGCCAGTGGTGGCCTTGGCGTAATCTTCGGTAGCACTTTTCATGCGCGCCAGCATACCGGTAGGGCCGGTGAACATACTGTTGATATCGGCCGCGTTGGTCTTCACCGCCGCGTCCCACTTCTTATCATCCAGCGTCAGCAAACCCGTGGTGGAACTGGTCGTCATACCAAACTGAGCCAGGGACTTGAGCTGGCCTGTCCCGGAGAGCATGTTGAACTCGTTGCGAATCGCAGACTGCAGCGAGCGCATGGTTGAATCGCCGGTCAGGGTCGCCGGGGTCGTGCTGCCATCCGCGTTCTTGGTGACCTTGGTTTCTGCGTTTATGGCGGTCATCAGCGCATTGTAGGTATCCAGGAAACCCTTCACGCCGGACTTGAGTGCCGTGTTGTTGGTGCTGACGGTAATAAGCGTGGCAGTGCGCTCAGAGTCAGGATCATTGGCAATCTTGGTCGGCGAAACCGTTACCAACGTGATGTCCACGCCACTCAAGGCGCCCGTGATGGTGTTGCTCGTGGAAACAGCCGGAATGCCATCGATGCTGTATTTGGCATCTTTGGGTGGGTCGATCACGGTCGCACCGACATCGAGCCCGGAGTTGCCGGACAGGGTGATGTCAGAACCGGTACCCATCTTGGTGGACGTCAGGATCAACCGCGAACCGTTCGAGTCGGTGAGAATGTTGGCACTCAGGCCCGCAGTCGAAAACTGCGTGTTGATCGAGTCGCGCACCTGCTGCAGGGTCGCCCCGGCAGGTATGCTCAGGTCGTAGCTCTTGCCAGACTGGGCAATGGTCAGCTTGGTCGCCGCGCCAGTGGCATTGACCACCGAAGAGGTACCATTCTTGAAAGTGGTGGTCGACAGCTTCGACGCTTGGGCCAGCTGATCGATAATCAGACGGAAACTGCCATTGGACGCCGTATTGCTGGCCTTCATGGTGGCGACTTTTTCATCCGAGGACGAGCCGGTCAACCCAGTGAAACTGCTGTCCTTGGCCATTGTGTCCAGGGCGCCACGGAAGGCATCCAGCGCCGCCTGAATCTTGCCGATCGAAGACAGCTGAGTGGTTGCCTTCGCAGAAGCGGTATTGATCTGCGATTGCTTGGGCACCTTTTCGGCATCGACCAAGGCAGTCACGATCTTTTGCGTATCGATGTTCGAACCGATACCACTTATGGTTGGACCTGCCATCTTCGTCTCTCCTGTTCGGTGGCTGCCGTTATCTTGACTCATGACACCTCAAGACAGTACAGCAACAAATTTCATGCCAGCTCAGACCTTGTCGTCAAACAACAAGTGACTTGCGCTGGAAAGGTTCTGGGCCAGTTTCAATGCCGTTTCCGACGGAATCTGGCGAATCACTTCACCGCTGTCGGTGGCGATGACCTTGACCACCACGCGATGAGTGGAGTCATCGATTGAAAAGTCCAGTTTACGCTCGGAAGCTTGTACGAATTCGCGAATATCAGTGACGGCTTTTTCCAGGTCGGCACGCTCAGCCTCTTTGCCTGCGGGCGCCACTTCCTGAACCTTGGCAATGCTCTTGTCGGCGGTCACCTGCACAGGTGCGCCTTGGGGGGCAACCGGCGGATAAGACTGGTTCAGCTTTACACTCATGTCCATGTCCAATCTCCTCTAAACCGAAAAAACGGAAGGGCACGTAGACGCGCCCTTCCGTTAGTTACCAAGCGCTGGTGTTACTGAAGCAGCTTCAGTACAGCGGATGGCAGCTGGTTAGCCTGCGACAGGATCGCGGTGGAAGCCGATTGCAGGGTTTGTTGCTTGGTCAGCTCGGCGGTTTCGGAAGCGAAGTCGACGTCCTGAACAGTGGAGCGTGCAGCGGTGGAGTTCTTCTGAATGTTCTGCAGGTTGTCTGCAGTGGTCGTCAGACGGTTCTGGGTAGCACCCAGGCCCGAACGAACGCTGTCGATGGTGCCGATGGCTTTGTCGATGACAGCCAGGGCGTTTTGGGCCTTGGCGGCGTCGGTCACGTCGGTTTGAGCGATGGTGGTTTTGGTCGACGACACGGTAGCGGCAGAGAACAAGTCCGAAACACCTGTACCGGCATCGCTCAGCGAGTAGCCTTTGGCAGAATCGAGGGAGACCTGACCGGTCACAACGATCGCGGCAGCACCCAATGCAGCTGGGGTTGCGAATGCACCTGCGCCATCTTTCGCGCCAACCAGGATGTTGGCCTGAGCGTTGGCATCAGCGCCAGCGAACGACAGGTTTTCGCCGGAATCCGACTTAACCGACAGGCTCTTGTTAGCTTCGTCGTAGTTGACGCTGATACCCAGCTTGGCAGCGTTGGATTTCAGTTGGTCAGCCAGACCAGCCAGGTCGGTAACGCCCACGAAGCTCACTGCACCGCTAGAACCTACAGCCAGGGTGAAGTTCGACGGAGTTGCAGCACCCACTTCCAGCTTAACTTCAGTGCTGGCGGTAGCGGTCAGGCCGCCGATAGAACCGTTCAGGCCGGCAGCGATATCTTTTGCCGAGGCAGCAGCAGCGTAGTTAACGGTTTTGGTTTGGCCATTACCGGTAACAGTGATGGCGCCGCCAGCCAAGCCAGTTGCGCTAGGCACGATGGCTTTGCTTTTGACTTGCTGCGAACCAATGGTGTTGGCCGAAACGTTTTCCAGGCTCAGGTTGATGGTTTCGTTAGCGTTTGCGCCAACCTGGATGGCTTTGGTACCGTACGAACCGTCCAGCAGCTTCTGGCCACCGAAAGTAGTGGTTTGCGAGATACGGGTCAGTTCCGAAGTCAGAGCCTGGTATTCGTCGTTGTTCGACTTACGGTCGTCAGGGCTGAGGGAGCCAGTTGCCGAAGACAGAGCCAGGGTACGCATTTTTTGCAGGATGTCGGTCGAAGCCTGCATCGCGCCTTCAGCGGTCTGAGCGATCGAGATACCGTCGTTCACGTTCTTGACTGCTTGGCCCAGGCCGTTGATCTGGCTGGTCAGACGGTTAGCGATCTGCAGGCCGGCAGCGTCGTCTTTAGCGCTGTTGATACGCAGGCCGGAAGACAGGCGCTGCATGGAAGTGGCCAGGGCGCCGCCAGCTTTGTTCAGGTTGCCCTGAGTAGTGATCGAAGCAATGTTGGTGTTTACTGTTAAAGCCATGACGAAATCCTCGTTGGATGGATACTGCGGCTTCCGGCCCTGGCAACCGCCGGGTGTGGCCTGAGAACCTACGTAATAGTTATCGTCGTGGGAGCCGGTTGCTTGAGGGTTTTTTTGAAATTTTTTACTAGCACCGTGCCACCCCTTGCATTTCAATGGGTTACAGCAGCCCAAAGCCCCGGATTCATTGACCTTTCTGGCGCCAATAAAAAACGCCGGTGATTACACGATCAGTATCACCACTGAGGCGGACGACATTTCACACCTCTCCCCCACCTCCTGACCTATAAGCCTGCCTTGAGTGGACATAACTTTCAGTAGCTTGCGAATCTCTTGTGGCGAGCGGGCTTGCCACAACAAGCCCGCTCGCCACAGACCCACAGAGATGTAGGGCGATCGCCCAATAAAAAACGCCCATCACCTTTCGGTCATGGGCGTTTTTTATACAGCCTGTTAGCGTGTCACGGGCGATAAAGAATCGCCGAACCCCACGACAGGCCCACACCAAAACCGCTGATGGCCACGCGCTTCCAGGTGGCGTCCATCACGTGCTTTTCCAGCAGCAATGGAATGCTCGACGACACGGTGTTGCCGGTCTCGACCATGTCCTTGATGAACTTGTCCACCGGCGCATCTTCAAAACGCCGCGCCACGGCATCGACGATGGCCGCACTGCCCTGATGAATACAGAACGCATCGATGTCGTCAGCCTTGAGATCCGACTCATTAAGCAGCTCGTGCAGGTGCGCGGGCACCTTGAGCAAGGCGAAGTTGAACACCTGGCGGCCGTTCATGAAAAACACGCCGTTGCTGACCTTCAGGTGCGGCGCGCCGGAGCCGTCGGTGCCGAACTTGGCTTTGCCCAACAACCACGGCGCATCTTCGCCCATCCAGGTGGCGGTGGCCGCATCACCAAACAACATGGTGGTGTTGCGATCTTCCGGGTCGACAATCTTCGAGTACGGGTCGGCAGTGACCAGCAGGCCGTTTTTCAGGCCGGCGGCTTCCATGAAGCCCTTCATCGCGTAGATGCCGTAGACGTAGCCGGAGCAGCCCAGGGAAATATCAAACGCCGCGACATGCGTCGGCAGGCCCAGTTTGTCCTGGACGATGGCCGCGGTGTGGGGCAAGCCCTCTTCGTCACCGTTCTGGGTGACGACGATCAGCGCGTCAATCGACTCGCGCTTCAAATCGGGGTTGTTGGCAAACAAAGCGTTGACCGCCTCGACACACAGATCGGAGGTTTCCTGCGCAGCTTCCTTGCGCGGCAGGAATGCTGAACCGATCTTGCCAATGATGAATTCTTCATCCTTGGCGAACTTCGCACCCTGGGCGTAGTTATCGATACCGTCTGCCGGCACGTAACTGGCGATGCTTTTTATGCCAATCATTGTGGCTTCCCAATACTAAATAGCTGGAGAACACCCCAGGACCTACGCCCGGCGTGCTGACAATAAAGGGGATAACCCCATAAAAATCTCGCTGAAAGCCGTCCCGCAAGGATCCTGTGACGACTTGTCCTTCTCACACGATACAGTGAAGATGCGCTTTATGACCCGCAGGTCACCTAATTTTGTGTGCTTTATGCAAAACCTTCAAACCATTAACCCCCACAAACGACAACGGCCCGCCCTGTTTCCAGGGCGGGCCGCTTGACGTAACGCCGCTTACATCTTGTTGAACAGGCTCAACTGCGAGATTTTCACGAAGGCCAGCTGCGAGGCTTCCAGCATGGTCTGCTGCAGGGTCAGGTTGATCGCCGCTTCGCCCATGTCGATGTTCGCCAGGGCACTCATCGTGGTCTTGTTGGCCAGGCCCACGCTTTGATTCTCGGAGGCCTGCACATTTAGCGCGTTCTGCCGGGCACCGAGGGAGCCACGCACGTTGTCGACCTGGTCGGCCGAACTGGTCAGGTTACTGACCGCCGCGTTCAAAGCATCCTGCAGCTTCACCCGTGCACCGGGGATGCCATCGGCCGGCAGTTCAAGGGCCTTGCGCAACTGGCTCAGGGTGTCGAGGGCGCTCTGGGTTTTCTGGGTGCTGGCGCCGACCGAAAACTGATCGCCGACCGCAGGCGCGGCACTCAGGCCAAAGGTCACACCGGCCGCCGTGATGGAATTGGGCGTGGTCGTCGTGTCGATGACACCCGAGTCAATCGCCTTGCTGTTGGCGCTGTACGGCTGCGCAAACACCTGGAACGCCGACGGGTCAGTGTCGCTGAACTTGATCAGCACACCGCTGTTGGCCGGAAAGGTGCTGGCATAGTTGGCCGGGCTGCTGACCGTGGCGTTGGTCAACTGGGTCGCCGAGGCGTTGCTCGCGGTTCGCGACACGTTGAACACGTCCGGCTTGGCCGCCAGGCTGAACTCGCGGCCTGCAACCATCGCATCGGCAACAGGCCCGGTGGATATGTCGGTGAGGTCGACGGCTATATCGAACTTGACCCCGCGCAGGTTGATGCTGGCGCTGCCTTCCTTGGTGGCATCAAAGGTACCGTTGCCTGGGAGCTGCGAGGTGATGTCGTTGTTGTCTTTGTCGCGCACCACGTATTGGGTGCTGCTGGTGAAGGTCAGCTTGTAGGGCTGGCCGTCGGCGAACGACTTGGTGTAATCGACACTGGAGGTCACCAACCCGGCCGAAATGGAGACTTTCTTGTCATCCACCGCAGACGGCGTGGTCGCAGGTGGCACCGGCGCAGGCGTGGTGTACTGGGTCTGGGTGCGACTGTTGTTGGCCGCCCCTTCCAGAATGGTCTTGCCGGTGTCGCCCGTGCGCACGCTCAGGGTTTCGGACACTTGCAGGCTCAGCTCGTTTTCGTCGCCTTGATAGTTGTAGGTGCCGTCAATGTTGCGCGCGTACGGCGGGGTGTCGGTCTTGGAGCCGGAGAACAGAAAGTTGCCCGACGCATCCTTACTGTTGAGCAAGCCCAGCAGTTGGTCCTCAAGGGCACCCACCTCCACCGAGATGGATTTGCGGTCGGCATCGCTGGTCACGCCACCGGCCTTCAACGCCAACTGGCTGGCCGCCTGGATCGTCTGGGTGACTGCCTGCAGCACGCTTTCTTCGTTGGTCAGCGCACTCTGGATGTTGGTGATATTGCCGCTGAACTGCGCCAGCATATCTTTCTGCTGCTGCAACATGAGCAAACGCTGCGCGGCCACCGGGTCATCCCCAGCGGTTTGCACGCGCACGCCGGAGCTCGCCTGCTCTTGTGCCTTGACCACACCGGAATAGTTGTTCTGGTACTTGGCGGCACTGGTGTCGAAAAATTGCTGTGTAGAAATGCGCATCGTCCCAGACTCCCTTAAAGACTATTGATCAGCGTGCTGAAGGTTTCTTGCGCAGCCTTGATGATCTGCGACGACGCTGTGTAGTACTGCTGGAACTTGATCATGTCGCCCGCCTCTTCGTCCAGGTTGACCTGGGACACGGAGTTGCGCGCATTTTTGTTGGCCGCCAACAACGCGTTGGTGGCGGTGGTGTCCGTGGTGGCCGCAGCGGCCTTGGCGCCTACCGTGGACACCAACTTGCTGTTGGCACCCACCAGGCTGGTGCCGCCGGTGCCATCCGTCGCCACGCCCACGGTCGCCTTGGTTTGCAGGTTAAGCAGTTGCTGGGCGTTGCGGTTGTCGGACTCGCCCGTGGCATTGAACGAAAACGTGGTGCTGTCACCCGGCGCCGGCGAACCCGCAACCGAGGTATCAAAGCCGAAGCTCTTGGCCGGCACCACCAGGGCGCCGCTGGCATCACGCATCGGCACGTTGATGGTGATCTTGTTCGACTGCCCCGGAATGATGGTGCCGGAGCCGATCGGATCGCCCTTGGCGTCATTGAGCGTATAGGCCTGGGTGCCATCGGCCGCAGGCTTGGCGAAGACCATCTTCACCGGCATCGAACTCTCGATGCCGACGCGCAGTTGCGCGGTATCGGCGCCGCCCTGGATATCCAGGGGCAGGGTCAGAGTCGGCGGGGTAAAGCTGCCGGTGCCCTGGTTGGTTTTACTGGCCTCCCCTTTCAACGGCGCGGCAAACGCAACCTTGTTCGGGTCGGTGAGGACGGTACCGATGTCCTTGGCGCCGCTGGCGGTCGGGCTGACCTTGAAACTGTCACCGGCCTGCATCGGGCCATTCTTGAGTTCCAGGGTAAAGCCGTCGATCACCGCGGGCGGTGTGGCGCTGATATCAAAGTTACCCATGGCCTTGCCATCGGAACGCAGCACGGTGACCTTGTTGAGGTCGGCCGGGTCGTTGAAGCTGACCTTGTAATCGAAGTTGGTCAGCTTGCTGGTGTCCTTGATCGTCACACCCAGGCTACCGGCGCCCTGGTTACCCTGGGCGCCCACGCTGCGCAGGGCGACGGACGCCGCGTTGTTGATGTCCTTGAACATCGACGCACCGAACTCGCCGTTCAGGTCGAGACCCTGGCCCAGTTGGCTGTTGATCGTGTCGGCAGTGACGATCGCAATGCGGCCCAGGTCATTGATGGCCGGCGTCAGGACATCGCTGCGATAGCGCAGCAAGCCGCCGATGCTGCCCCCACTGATTACATTGCCCAGGTCCATGGTCGTACCGCCGCCTGCGGCATTGAGCTGGATCGTGTACTGGCTGGCGTCGCTCTTGCTCGGTACGGCGGACAGGGTGTTGGACCGATCGCCCAGCACCAGGGATTGGCCGCTGCCGGTGCTGACACTGAACACGCCATTCTTTTCGCCGACGGTGACACCGACCAGTTCATTGAGCGAACGCACGGCTTCGGCGCGCGCATCCAGCAGGTTGGCCGGCGTGGTGTTCGAAGAACCCTGCACCTGATTGATCTGTTTATTGAGCGAAGCAATCGACGACGTCAGTTGGTTGACCTGATCGGTCAGGGAGGTCAGCTGGCTGTTGATGGTTTCTTTCTGCTGGCTCAACTGACTGGAGATCGAGTTGAACCGGTTGCTCAACGTCTGGGCGCTGGTCAGCAGGATCTGGCGGGTCGACGTATTGTTCGGGCTGGCCGAGGCGGACTGGACCGCGGCGAAGAAATCGCTGAGCACCGCCGACATACCGGTGGTCTTGTCCGACAGCGTCTTATCCACTGCACTCACCTGGTCCAGGTACGCCTTGGCATCAGCGTTGAGCGAGGTGCTGTTCTGGTAGGCCGTGTCCAAGTATTCGTTGTACACCCGGCGCACGTCGGCCAGGGTGGTGCCGCTGCCGATGAATACGCCGCCGAACGGGTTCGACGCATTCGCGCTCTGGGTGGTCTGCTGACGCGAATAGCCGGCCGTATTGGCGTTGGCGATGTTGTTACTCAAGACCGTCAACGATCCTTGAGCGGCGTTAAGCCCCGACATCCCGATATTGAGCAAACTCATGGTTCAGACCTTATAAAAGAGTGGTCGCGCCCGCGGCAGCGTAATTCTGGTAACTGTTCATGTTCTTGGCGATCTGCGAAATCTTGCTGGCGTAGGCCGGGTCGGTGGCGTACCCGGCTTTCTGCAACTCGCGTACAAACTGTTCCGGGTTATCGGCCGAACTCAGCACGTCTTTATAGCGATCATTGCTTTGCAACAACGTCACCAGGTCATGGAAGCTGTCCTGGTAGGAGTCGTAGGAACGGAACTGCGCCGTTTCCTTGACCATTGCCCCGTCACGGAACTCGCTGGTGATTGCACGCGCCTTCTCACCCTGCCAACTCTGGCCGGCCTTGATGCCGAACAGGTTATGGCTGCTGGTGCCGTCCTGGGCGCGCATCACCGATTTGCCCCAACCGGTTTCCAGCGCGGCCTGGGCCACCAGGTACTTGGGATCGACACCAATGCGCTTGGCGGCCGCTTCGGCCATCGGCAACATGGTGGCGACAAATTCATCCTGCGAACTGAAGGCTTTCTTCGCCGGCGCCAACGGAGGCTGGGCCACGGCGCGGCTGTAAACCTGCATGCGGTCGCTGGGCACGCCAACGCGGCGCGCGGCGCTGTTGACCACATTGTCTTGCAAGGCGCTGTTGCGCAGCGGCGCGGCCTTGGCTTCGGTGGCGACCTGGGTGGTCGGCACGATGCCGGCGAGCAAGCGATCGGCCAGCTTGCTCGGCAACGCGATACGCCGCTGGTTCATCAAGGCGATGTCGTTGCTGTGGGAGGCTGCGGCGCCGCCCTGCGGTTCAGCCACACGTATCGCCCACAGCGGCCGCTGGCCGTTGGAGCGGCCCAGTGGACCTTGCGCCTGGGTACCGGCAGCAATCTCGGTCGGCACATTGGCCTTCTTCACAGGCTCAACCGCTGCCGGGCCCTGCAGGGTGGCGGCCTGGGCCTCCACCGGTTTGTTTTTTTGCATCTGGCGCATCAGCACATCGGCCAGGCCGATACCGCCGCCTTCGCGGGACATCGAGACCGCCAGCTGCTGGTCGTACATTTCCTGATACTGTTTGGCCGCAGACGTGTTCATCGGGTTATCTTTGCCCAACGTCTCGGTAGCCGAACGCATGGATTTGAGCATTTCGTTCAAAAACAGCGACTCGAACTCCTGCGCCACTTTGCGCATGTTGCCTTCGCTGTTTTTGTCGTCGCCGACCTTGAGCTGGTTAAGCCGGTTCAAGTCGGAGTAAGACCCCGAGTCCGCCGTGCTGCTGATACCACTTTTGCGCATGTCCATGGCCATTGCCTCAGATCACGATCAGGTCGGCTTGCAAGGCGCCGGCCTGTTTCAAAGCTTCAAGGATCGCCATCAAGTCGCCGGGCGCTGCGCCCACCTGGTTCACCGCGCGGACAATCTCATCCAGGGTGGTGCCGGGACCGAACTTGAACATCGGCTTGGCTTCTTGCTGGGCATTGACCCGCGAACGTGGCACCACCGCCGTCTGGCCGTTGGACAACGGCCCAGGCTGGCTGACGATCGGGTCTTCGGTGATGGTCACGGTCAGGCTGCCGTGGGTCACCGCCGCCGGCGAGACCTTGACGTTCTGGCCGATCACGATGGTGCCGGTACGCGAGTTGATGATGACTTTGGCCACCGCCTGGCCCGGGTCGACCTCGAGGTTTTCCAGGATCGACAAGTAATCGACGCGCTGGCTTGGGTCCAGCGGCGCCGTCACACGGACCGAGCCGCCGTCGATGGCCTGGGCCACGCCAGGGCCGAGCATTTCGTTGATCTTGTCGACCACGCGCTTGGCGGTGGTGAAGTCGGAGCGGTTAAGGTTCAAGGTCAGGCTGTTGCCCTGGTTGAAACCACTGGGCACGGTGCGTTCAACCGTGGCGCCGCCGGGAATACGACCCGCCGAGGGCACGTTGACGGTGATCTTCGAACCGTCGCGACCTTCGGCATCAAAGCCGCCCACCACCAGGTTGCCCTGGGCGATGGCGTAGACGTTGCCGTCGATACCCTTGAGGGGCGTCATCAGCAAGGTGCCGCCACGCAGGCTTTTGGAGTTACCGATGGACGACACGGTGATGTCCACCACCTGGCCCGGCTTGGAGAACGCCGGCAGGTCGGCGCTGATCGACACCGCCGCGACGTTTTTGAGCTGCACGTTGCCCGAACCCGCCGGCACCTTGATGCCGAACTGCGAGAGCATATTGTTGAAGGTCTGCAGGGTGAACGGGGTCTGGGTGGTCTGGTCACCCGTACCGCTGAGCCCCACCACCAGGCCGTAGCCGATCAACTGGTTGGAGCGCACGCCCGAGATGCTGGCGATGTCTTTCAGGCGTTCGGCCTGGGCAACGGCGCTCAGGCTCAGCAACAATGCGGCCGCCATCAGCTGTTTGAGTTTCAAAGTGGCCACCTAGAAAGGGAACAGCGGGCTAAGGAAGAAACGGTCGAACCAGCCTGGCTGACTCGCATCGGCAAAAGCACCGGTACCGGAGTAGGTGATGCGCGCATCGGCAATCCGCGTGGACGGTACAGTGTTGTCGGTGGAGATGTCATCGGCGCGGACCATGCCGGCAATGCGCACCAGCTCATCGCCGGTATTGAGGGTCATCCACTTCTCACCGCGCACGGCAATGATGCCGTTGGGCAATACATCGGCGACGGTCACGGTGATCGAACCGGTCAAGCTGTTGCCCTGCCCTGCCGCGCTCTTGCCGTTGGTGGCACGGTCACCGCTGTAGCCGGCGTTCAAGCTCAGGTCGCCATCGCCCAGCGGGTTGTTGACGTTGGGCACGGCGCCGAACAGCGAGGTCAGGCTCAGTCCTGCCTTGCTGGTCTTGCCGACCTGGGAGTTGGCGTTCTTGCTGGCCTGGGTACGCTCGTTCAGGGTGATGGTAATGATGTCACCGACCCGGAACGCCTTGCGGTCGCTGTACAGGTTCTGCTCGAAACCTGCCTGGTAAATCGAGCCATTATTGGCCGCCGCCGGCAACGGCGTGCGCGGCAACACCGGCGCGTAGTACGGGTCATTGGGTTTCGGCGTCGGGGCGACACAGCCCGCAAGCACGGCGATCCCACTCAATGCCAGAACAGAAACAAAGCGATTCATGACCCTAACCTCACGGTGTTGCCGGCGCCCCCGAGGGCGCCCATAGACTTGATTACAGATTCTGCGTGACGAACGAGAGCATCTGGTCGGCGGTGGAGATCACCTTGGAGTTCATCTCGTAGGCGCGCTGGGTGGTGATCATGTTGACCATCTCCTCAACCGTGCTCACGTTGGAGGTTTCCAGGGTGCTTTGCAGCGTGGTGCCGAAACCGTTCAGGCCGGGGGTGCCGATTTGCGGCGCGCCGCTGGAAGCGGTTTCCAGGAACAGGTTGCCACCCATGGCCTGCAGGCCGGCCGGGTTGATGAAGTCGGCGGTCTGCAGGTTGCCGATCACCTGGGACGCCGGGTTGCCGGCCACGGTGATAGAGACGGTGCCATCATTGCCGACGGTGAAGGTCTGCGCATCGGCAGGCACCACAATCGCAGGCTCCAGGGCGAAGCCGCTGGCGGTGACGATCTGGCCGTTGGAATCCAGGTGGAAAGTACCGTCACGGGTGTAGGACGTGGTCCCATCCGGCTGCAGGATCTGGAAGAAGCCTTTGCCGTTGATCGCCATGTCCAGCGGTTGGCCGGTCTGCTGCAGGTTACCGGCGGTGAAGTTCTTCTGGGTGCCGACGATCTTCACACCAGTACCCAGTTGCAGGCCCGATGGCAGCTCGCTGTCCTGAGTCGACTGGGCACCAGGCTGGCGCTTGATCTGGTAGAGCAAGTCCTGGAACTCGGCGCGATCACGTTTGAAACCCGTGGTCGATACGTTGGCCAAGTTGTTGGAAATAGTGGTCAGGTTGGTGTCCTGAGCGGACAAACCTGTTTTGGCAACCCATAGAGCCGGAAGCATGCTGTTCTCCTCTGCGCGCCTGTTTGTTGGCGCCGCGTTACACAATTAGAATTCGGTGATCGCCTGTCAGCTCATCTGCATGACGCGGGTCATGGCCTGGTCATCTTCCTTGGCGCTGTTCATCATCTTGATGTGCAGCTCGAACTGTTTGGCCAGCGCCAGCACCGCGGTCATCTCCTCCACGGCATTGACGTTGCTCGCCTGCAGGAAGCCCGAGTTCAGCGTGACGTTCGCGTCGGCCTGGGCCGGCTGGCCATCCTTGGTGTGGATGGTGCCGTCCAGGCCCTTGGTCATGTTCTTCAGGTCGGGCTGGACTAATTTGATGCGGTCCACTTCAGCCATCACCCGTGGGCCTTCACCCATGGCGCGGATGCTGATGGTGCCGTCGGCGCCCACTTCGATCTTCTGCTGGGGCGGCACCGCAATCGGGCCACCGTTGCCCATGATCGGCATGCCGTTGCCGGCACGCAGCACGCCCAGCGCATCCACATTCATGCTGGCGCTGCGCACGTAGGCTTCGCCGCCATCCGGGGTTTGCACGGCCATCCAGCCGTCGCCGCTGACGGCCACGTCGAGGTCGCGACCGGTTTCGATCATGGCGCCCGGCGTGAAGTCGGTGGCCGGACGCTCAGTGAGGGCAAACGCCCGCGCCGGAAAGCTGTCACCGAACACCGGCATCGAACGCGCCTGCTCCAGGTCACGTTGGAAACCATTGGTGGAAATGTTCGCCAGGTTGTTGGCATGGGCCTTCTGCGCCAGAGCATTCTGACTGGCGCCGGTCATTGCCACATAAAGGTACTTGTCCACGCTTCTTCCTCTTTCTGACGGACGCTTGCCGCCCACCGCTGTACTGATGAGGCTTAAGCAATTTGCGAACCAACTTTGAAGAAGACGGTGAAGTGCAGGCGGGACGGGGGGTTGCGGGCAGCTATGGGGATTTAAGGGTTGGGTGAGAGTCGAAAAAACGGCGGACTACTGCCGCTTACGGCAAACGCCGGTCTTGAAGGCGCCAAAGATCCAATGTGGGAGCTGGCTTGCCTGCGATTGGGAAGTGTCATATTGCTCATCTGTGACTGAATGACCGCAATCGCAGCATAGGTATCTACACAACTCTCAACGACCGAAAAGTATCCCTGTAGTGAGCGGGCTTGCCCCGCGCTGGGTGGCGAAGCCGCCCAACTAAGAACACTGCAGTGTTTCAGATAGAACACAGTTGCCTGGTTTGGGGCGGCTTCGCCACCCAGCGCGGGCGGTGCGACGATTCGACAAGCCCGCTCACTACAAAGTTGTGTAGATACCTATGGCTATCGCAGGCAAGCCAGCTCCCACTTTTCAACCGCGATCGGCCTTGAGAATGTCGTAATCGCGCAGCTTGTTGGCAACGGTCGTGTGGGAAACCCCCAACCGCTTGCCCAACTGCCGGCTGCTCGGATGCTCGGCATACAAACTTTCCAACACCGCCTTCTCGAACCGACCGACAATCGCTTCAAGCCCCCCCTCCAGCGAGAAATCGCCAAGCGGCTGACGCACCCCGTAATCCGGCAAGCGAATATGCTCGGCCTTGACCGTGCCACCTTCACACAGCGACACCGCTTGAAACAGCACGTTTTCCAACTGCCGCACGTTGCCTGGCCAGTGGTAGTGACTCAAGCGATCCATTGCGGCGGGCGCCAGCTTGGGCAACGGGCAGCCGATCTGTCGGCTGGCCTGGTCGAGGAAGTGCTCAACCAACGGCGCCAAGCCATCGAGGCATTCGCGCAAAGGCGGAATGTGCAGGGACAGCACGTTGAGGCGGTGGTAAAGGTCCTGGCGGAATTCGCCACGGGCGCACAGCTCGGACAAGTCCACCTGGGTCGCACAGATCACCCGCACGTCCAGGTAAACCTCTTCATCACTGCCGACCCGCCGAAAGCAGCCGTCCTGCAAAAAGCGCAGCAACTTCACCTGCAAGCGCGCGCTCATTTCACCTACACCGTCCAGAAACAAGGTGCCGCCCGCCGTCAGCTCCAACAGCCCCAGCTTGCCTTCGGCGCGTGCGCCTTCAAAGGCGCCCGGGCCGTAGCCGAACAGTTCGGTCTCGGCCATCGACTCGGGCAAGCCGGCGCAGTTAAGCGCCATCAACGGCGATTGCCCACGCGGGCTGGCCAGGTGGCAAGCGCGCGCCAGCAGTTCTTTGCCGGTGCCGGTTTCGCCTTCTATTAATAGAGGCGCATCCAGCGGCGCCATGCGCCGGGCTTCGCGGACCACGGCGGCCATGACCTTGGAGCTTTGGAAGATGCTGTCAAAGCCGCGCAGCTCCTGCTTGCGCACATTGTAGATGCGCTCACCCACGCGGTCGGCACGGTGCAGGGTCAGCACGGCACCGGCCATCGCCTCGCTGTCATCGTGTTCGGACGACTGCAGCGGCGCGATGTCTGCCAGGAACACGTCACCCTTGACCTTGACCCGCAGGCCGTTTATCCGCGATTTGCTGGCGCGCACCAACTCCGGCAAGTCGAAGTCCTCGGCATAGCGCGACAACGGAATGCCCGGCACCTCATCCACCCGCACCCCAAGCAACTGCGCCGCGGCGCGGTTGGCGGCGACAATGGAGCCGCCCATGTCGATCGACAGGACGGGAAACTCCAGGGCGCCGAGCAGCGCGTTGAGCTCCATGTGCCGCCGTTCGCTGGGCATCAGCCCGACCCGTTTCACGCCGAATACCCCGGCAATTGCCTCGAACTGCGGGCGCAGCGCCTGGAACTGCATGTTCACAAGGTTAGGGCAGTACAGGTAAATGGCGTTGCCATGCTCACCGCCGACCTCGCCCTTGGCGACGTTGACGCCGTACTCCACCAGCAGGTTGAGGATGTCCCGCAGGATGCCGATGCGGTTCTGGCAATGCACTTTGATACGCATGAAGAAGCTCGAAAGGTGGATAGGCGCCGCGTCTTTTTGTCGCTGGGCGCAGATAGTCGTCAAGATTATGTGACAGTTCCGAGGGATTTCCCAGCCCAACACCACGGCCATCCGCCTAAACGTAACGAATACTTTACGATAACCGGTAATTCGTCCTACATGGCGGCTGTTCAGGCGGATGGAATCTTGCCGCTCACGGGTTATCAATAAGCCCATAGCAGGACATAACAAGAACGAATGCCTAGCAGGAGAACCGTATGAAGCAAACGCAATACGTGGCCCGCGAACCCGACGCGCAAGGTTTTATCCACTACTCGCCGCAAGAACACGCGGTGTGGAACACCTTGATCACTCGCCAGTTGAAAGTGATCGAGGGTCGCGCCTGCCAGGAGTACCTGGACGGCATCGATAAGCTCGACCTGCCACACGACCGCATTCCGCAACTCGGCGAAGTCAATAAGGTGTTGGCCGCGACCACCGGCTGGCAAGTCGCCCGCGTACCGGCACTGATTCCCTTCCAGACCTTTTTCGAGTTGCTCGCCAGCAAGCAGTTTCCAGTGGCCACCTTCATCCGTACCCGCGAAGAACTGGACTACCTGCAAGAACCGGACATTTTCCACGAGATCTTCGGCCACTGCCCGCTGCTGACCAACCCCTGGTTCGCCGAATTCACCCACACCTACGGCAAGCTCGGCCTGGCGGCCACCAAGGAGCAGCGCGTCTACCTGGCGCGCCTGTACTGGATGACCATCGAGTTCGGCCTGGTGGACACGCCCGAAGGCCGGCGCATCTATGGTGGCGGCATTCTGTCGTCGCCCAAAGAGACGGTGTACAGCCTTTCTTCAGAGCCCAAGCACCAGGCGTTCGACCCGCTGGAGGCAATGCGCACGCCGTATCGCATCGACATCCTGCAACCGTTGTACTTCGTGCTGCCCGAACTCAAGCGCCTGTTCGACGTGGCGCAGGAAGACATCATGGGCATGGTCGAGCGCGGCATGCAGCTCGGGTTGCACGCCCCGCTTTTTACCCCAAAAGCAGCCACCCAACCCAAGGTTGCGTGAACCCCATGTTTTGTAGCCAGGTGAGTCTTTTCCCTGGCCTTGCGTTGCTTTAGGGTGACGCCCACTGATCTTCAATCATTCGAATTCAGGACACCTCACATGACCACCTTGAACCAAGCCCACTGCGAAGCCTGCCGCGCCGATGCCCCGCAAGTCAGCGACGAAGAGTTGCCGGTACTGCTCAAGCAGATCCCCGACTGGAATATCGAAGTGCGCGACGGCGTGATGCAGCTGGAAAAGGTTTTCCTGTTCAAGAACTTCAAGTTCGCCCTGGCCTTCACCAACGCCGTGGGTGAAATCGCCGAAGCCGAAGGCCATCACCCAGGCCTGCTCACCGAATGGGGCAAGGTCACCGTGACCTGGTGGAGCCACTCCATCAAGGGCCTGCACCGCAACGACTTCATCATGGCCGCGCGCACCGACGAAGTGGCCAAGGACGCCGAGGGCCGCAAGTAATGCACTTCGATGCCATCGGCCGCGTGCCCGGCGACCCGATTCTGGGGTTGATGGACCTGTACGCCCAGGACGCCAACCCGAACAAGTTCGACCTGGGCGTGGGCGTGTATAAGGATGACCAGGGCCTTACGCCGATCCTGCACGCGGTCAAATTCGCCGAACAGCGCCTGGTGGACACGCAAGCCACCAAGACCTACATCGGCGGACACGGCAATGCCGCGTTCGGCACGCTGATCAGCGAACTGGTACTCGGCTTCGATTCTGCACTGATCCGCGAACGCCGTGCCGGCGCCACCCAGACCCCGGGCGGCACCGGTGCGCTGCGCCTGAGCGCCGACTTCATCGCCCACAACCTTCCCGGCCGTGGCGTGTGGCTGAGCAACCCGACCTGGCCGATCCACGAGACCCTCTTTGCCAAGGCCGGTCTCAAGGTCAGCCACTACCCGTACGTGGCGGTTGACAATCGCCTGGACGTGACGGCGATGCTCGCCGCCCTGTCCAGCGTGCCGAAGGGTGATGTGGTGCTGCTGCACGCCTGCTGCCACAACCCGACCGGTTTCGACCTGTCCCAGGCTGATTGGCGCCAGGTGCTCGAGATCGTGCGCGAGCGCCAACTGTTGCCGTTGATCGACTTTGCCTACCAAGGCTTCGGCGATGGCCTCAAGCAGGACGCCTGGGCGGTGCGGCTGTTTGCCGCCGAATTGCCGGAAGTCCTGATCACCAGCTCTTGCTCGAAGAATTTCGGCCTGTACAGCGACCGCGTCGGCGCGCTGATCGTGTGCGCGGCGGACGCCGAAAAGCTCACTGACGTGCGCAGCCAGCTGGCGAATACCGCGCGCAATCTGTGGTCGACACCGCCGGATCATGGGGCGGCAGTGGTCGCGACCATCCTGGGCGATGCCGAGCTGAAAAAGCGCTGGAGCGAGGAAGTCGAGGCCATGCGCTCGCGGATTGCACACTTGCGATCAGGGCTGGTGGAAGCGCTGGCGCCCCATGGTTTGTCAGAGCGGTTTGCGCACATTGGGGCGCAGCGCGGCATGTTTTCCTACACCGGTTTGAGCGCCGAGCAGGTCAAGCGACTGCGCGAGAAACACAGCGTGTACATGGTCAGTTCCGGGCGGGCCAATGTGGCGGGGGTTGATGCGACGCGTCTGGCGTCGCTGGCTGAAGCCATCGCCGACGTCTGCAACTGAATAAACCGAATCAAACTGTGGGAGCTGGCTTGCCTGCGATAGCGGTGTGTCAGCCCCACATTGCTCACTGATAAACCGCTATCGCAGGCAAGCCAGCTCCCACAGGTTCAGCCCGCAACCATTTCGGCCTTGAGCAGCGCCGCCTTCGCCTGCGCATCCGCCAACCGATACAACTCGATACTCCCGTCCCAGTGCTCGATCAATGCCGTGCACGACTCCACCCAATCCCCGCAGTTGAGGTAATCCACCTCGCCCACCTTGCGAATTTCCGCATGGTGGATATGCCCGCAGACCACACCATGCAGCTCGCGCTTGGTCACTTCGTGGGCGATGGCTTCTTCGAAATCGCTGATAAAGCTCACCGCCGTCTTGACCTTATGCTTGAGGTACGCCGACAGCGACCAGTAACCGTAGCCATACCGCGCACGCCAATGGTTCAGCCAACGGTTCAGCGTGAGGGTGAACTCGTAGGCCGAGTCGCCGAGGAACGCCAGCCAGCGGTGATAGCGGGTGATCACGTCGAACTGGTCACCGTGGATCACCAGCAAGTGGCGGCCATCGGCAGTCACGTGTACCACTTCGTCCACCAACTGGATATTGCCCAGGATCAGCTTGGAGTAACGGCGCAGGAATTCGTCGTGGTTGCCGGTGACGTAGATCACCTCGGTGCCGCGCTTGGCCATGGTCAACAGGCGACGGATCACGTTGGTGTGGGCCTGGGGCCAATACATGCCGCCGCGCAGTTTCCAGCCGTCGATGATGTCTCCCACCAGGTAAACCTTGTCGGCGTGGTAGCCTTTGAGGAACTGCGATAAGTGTTCGGCCTGGCAATCCCGGGTGCCCAGGTGCACATCGGAAATCCACAGGGTTCGAACCCGTTGCTTGCGGCTGGGCTTGACGAACTCGGCACTGGTCATGGGCATCCCTCGACGGTGTTTTCGCGAGCTTGCGCCACCGCGATTAATAGCCCATGACAACGATGCGTCAGTCTGATGACAGCGCTCGGCAGCCGCGAAGCGTTGTAGACTGGCCGCTTGCCGCCCTGGAGACCGCGATGAGCCCTGCCCTCACGCTACGCCATTACCTCGAAGCACCAATCGTGCACAGCCATGACCATGCGCAATTGGTGTTCGGCCTGTCCGGGCATTTGGACCTGGAAGTCGAGGGACGTGGCAGCCAGGTTCGCGAAAGCAGCGTGATGGTGCTGCCCTTCTGCGCCCACCACGCCTGCGGCAGCCGTGATGGCAGCCGCTGCCTGGTGCTGGATGTGCCCACCGAGCACTGGGTGCTGCAATCGTTGGGCGAGCACGCCGATGCCAGTCGCCGCCTGCTCGACCAACCCGCTCGGTTGACGCTGGACTCGCGGCAAAACCAATTGGTGCAGTGGCTGGCACAGAGCCCGGTGGAGGACCCGCTGATTGTGCAGCAAGGCGCGGTGCTGTTGCTGGCGAGCCTCAATCATCCGCTGGCGCAGACGCCGGCCGGGCGGCGCCTGCCGTACGCGGCGTTCAATGCACATATCGAGCGGCACGCGGCGCACCCGCTGCAAGTGGCTGACCTGGCGCGCCTTGCCGACCTGTCGGTGGCGCGTTTGCATGCGCGCTTCATGGTCGAATGCGGGCAGACGCCGATGGATTATATCCGCAGCCGGCGACTGCACATGGCGCTGGAGCTTTTGCGCAAGACGCCGTTGCCTATCGGCGCGATTGCCGAACGGGTCGGCTATACCTCGCAGAGTGCGTTTGCTGCGGCGATGTTGCGTGAGTTTGGGGCCTCGCCGAGTTCTCTGCGGCGTTATGTGTAGGGCTTTGTTGCCGTGGCGGCCTTTGGGCCGACCATGTCGTTGGGGGTGACCGTGTGAATATCCGTTATTTGGGTCACGGCGGCTATGGGTTCCGCCCTTACGGCGGGTCACTTTGGAAAAGCCCCAAAGTAACCAAAGGGCTCTTGCCCCACCACTCGGTACCTCGCTTAGGCTCGGTATGCCCGAACGCAGGCTTGAATCCGTGGGCCGCCGTCATGGGCCATCCATGGCCCAGGACGGCTAACCCGGCGTCCTGCCGGGTTACCCACGGATTCAAGCCTGCGTTCGGCCAGCGTGGTTGACGGGGCGCCTGAGATCAAAATCAAAAGCCAGATCAAAAGCGAAAGCACAGCCAGAGCCAGAGCCGATTAGGTGGCACTCCACCGATCTGCTTTTCTGTGGGAGCTGGCTTGCCTGCGATGCAGACAACTCGGTACATCAGGTACACCCAGTTGATGCAATCGCAGGCAAGCCAGCTCCCACATTTTGAACCGAGACCGACAGCAAATACCGGTCGGCTCTAAGGCCGCCGCGCTTTTGCTTTTGATCTGGGATCGCCCCGTCAACCACGCTGGCCGGAATTCGACATTGATTTGGGGGGTAAACCGGCAGGGATGCCGGTTTAGCCGCCCCCGCGCCAGGGATGGCGCGTGGGCGGCGGCCCCCCAAATCACTGTCGGATTACGGGCATGCCGAGCCTAGGCGAGGCACCGAGTGGTGGGGCGAGGACCTTTTGGTTACTTTTGGGTCCTTCCAAAAGTGACCCGCTGTAAAAGCGGAACCGCCAGTGGCCGTTACCTAAATAATGGATATGTACACGACACGTAGGACGAGCCTGACGCTAAAAAACGCGAGCCGGACGACAGACACCGACAAGCCGCCCCACTAGACTGCGCATCAGTCACCCCGCTCGATACAAGGATCCCAATGACCCCCCGCTCAGCCCTCGGCGCCCTGCACATCGGCGCATTGATGTTCGGCCTTACCGGCGTGTTCGGCAAGCTGGCGGCCGCCTCACCGGCCATCATTGTCTTTGGTCGCGCCGTGTTTGCCGTGCTGGCCCTGGCGATATTCGCACGGTTCGCCAGCAGCACCGCGTGGAGAACACTCGAACTGCGTGACTGGCGCCGGCTGCTGGTCAGTGGCGTGTTGCTGGCGGCGCATTGGGTGACGTTCTTCATTGCCGTCAAAGTGGCCGGCGTGGCCGTTGCAACCCTGGGCTTCACGGCTTTCCCGGCCTTTACCGTGATCCTTGAAGGGTTGATTTTCCGCGAGCGCATCCGCGCCAATGAGGTGCTGCTGGTGGTGCTGGTCAGCATCGGTCTGGTGCTGGTCACACCGGACTTCAACCTCGCCAGCGAAGCCACCGCCGGGTTGCTCTGGGGAATCGCCTCGGGGCTGCTGTTTTCCCTGTTGTCGCTGAACAATCGCGCCAGTTCCGGGCGTATTCCGGCGGTGCAGGCGGCGCTGTGCCAGAACGTGGTGGTCGCGGCATGCCTGTTGCCGGTGGCAGCGCCTGGGTTGGCGGAGGTGCGCGCGATCGACTGGCTGTGGATCGGCTTGCTCGGCGTGTTCTGCACCGGCCTGGCCCACAGCCTGTTCGTGGCCAGCCTTGCGGTGATCAAGGCGCGCACCGCTTCGGTGGTGTTTGCCATGGAGCCGGTCTACGGGATCACCGCGGCCTGGCTGCTGTTTGCCGAGACCCCGACGTTGCGCATGCTGCTGGGCGGCGCGCTGATCATCGTCGCGATTGTGCTGTCGGGGTTGATGGGCAGCGCCAGCCAGGCCAAACAGCCAGCTGCGACAGCCTGATTGCCGACGGCTATTGCGTACGGTCGTTGTGCCCCAGGTCGCGCTCAGGGTCGATCTGGTCGCGCACGCGCTGCTTGAGCACTTTGGCTTCGGGGAAGCCGCCGTCGGCCTTGCGTTCCCAGATCTGCACGCCATCGCAGGTGATGCGAAACGCGCCACCGGTGGCTGGCGCCAGCGACACTTTGCCAAGATCATCGGCGAATGTGCTCAACAACTCCTGCGCCAGCCACGCCGCGCGCAGCAGCCACTGACATTGCGTGCAATAGGTGATGACGATCTCGGGTTTGCTCACGGACATTATTTGACTGACTCCAGGCCTAACGAGGGATGAGGGTCGAGTGGCTATAATACCGGCCTTTATCGCCCAGCCTCGAGATTCATGATGCGCCGCCTGTGGTCCTGCCTGCTTTTGTGCCTCTTCCCCCTTTTTGCCGACGCCATTGAACCGCCACGCCCGAAAATCGGCCTGGTGCTGTCGGGCGGTGCCGCCCGTGGGCTGGCGCATATTGGCGTGCTCAAGGCACTGGAAGAGCAAGGTATCCAGATCGATGCGATTGCCGGCACCAGCATGGGCGCGGTGATCGGCGGGTTGTACGCTTCAGGCTACAAGATCGACGAGCTGGAAAAGCTGGCGCTGAGCATCGACTGGCAACAGGCGCTGTCCGACGCACCGCCGCGGGAAGACGTGCCGTTCCGGCGCAAGCAGGATGATCGGGATTTCCTGGTCAAGCAGAAACTCAGCTTTCGCGACGACGGCAGCCTGGGCCTGCCACTGGGTGTGATCCAGGGCCAGAACCTGGCGTTGCTGCTCGAAAGCATGTTCGCCCACAGCAGCAACACCCGGAACTTCGACAAGTTGCCCATCCCCTTCAGGGCCGTGGCCACCGATATCACCACGGGTGAAAAGGTGGTGTTCCGCAAGGGCCACCTGCCCCAGGTGATCCGCGCCAGCATGTCGATCCCGGCCGTGTTCGCGCCAGTTGAACTGGACGGCCGGCTGCTGGTGGACGGTGGCATGACCGACAACATCCCGCTGGATGTGGCGCGGGAAATGGGCGTGGACATCGCCATCGTCGTCGACATCGGCACCCCGCTGCGCTCGCGCAAGCAACTGGCCACGGTGGTCGATGTGCTTAACCAGTCCATCACCCTGATGACCCGGCGCAACTCGGAAGAACAACTCAAGGACCTGCACCCCAGGGACGTGCTGATCCAGCCGCCGCTGGCCGCGTATGGCGTGACCGACTTCGGCCGCGCCAAGGACATGATCGACGCCGGCTACCGCGCCACCCGCGCACTCGATGCGCGCATCGCCCACCTGCGCCCCGCCGGTCAGGTCGACCCGCAACTGATCGCCGCACGCACCCCGGGCGAACGCACGCCGGTCATCACCGCCATCGATGTGGAGAACGACTCGAAAGTCAGCGACGATGTGATCCGTTACTACATCCGCCAACCTCTGGGCGAGCCGCTGAACCTGGGCCGCCTGCAGTCGGACATGGGCACGCTGTACGGCCTGGATTACTTCGAGCAGGTGCAATACCGCGTGGTCAAAAAAGGCCAGCAAAACACCTTGATGATCAGCGCGCGCGGCAAACGCAGCGGCACCGATTACCTGCGCCTGGGCCTGAACCTGTCGGATGACATGCGCGGCGACAGCGCCTTCAACCTGGGCGCGAGCTACCGCATCAATGGCATCAACCGCCTCGGTGCCGAATGGCTGACGCGGGTGCAGATCGGTGACCGCCAAGAGCTGTACAGCGAGTTCTACCAGCCGATGGACACCGGTTCGCGTTACTTTGTCGCGCCTTACATCAAGGCCCAGGCGCAGAACGTGGAGCTTATCCTGGACAACGATCCGATCTCCGAATACCGCCTTGAACGCTACGGTTTCGGCCTGAACGTCGGCAGGCAGATTGGCAACAGCGGCGAGATCCGCTTCGGCGTCGGCGAGGCCTGGGGCAAGGCGGATGTGCGCATCGGCGACCGGGATTTGCCCAGCGTGAGTTTCAGTGAGGGCTTCTATGAGCTGAAGTATTCCTTCGATTCCCTGGACAACGTGTACTTCCCCCATACCGGTGAAGACATCGGCCTGGCCTACCGTGAATTCGAACCGGGCCTGGGCTCGGACCAACGCTACCGCCAATGGGAGTTCAAGCTGGACAAGGCCATGAGCCACGGCCCGGACACCTTGGTGCTGGGCGGACGCTATGGGCGCACCTTGGACGACTCGGAAAATGTGGTCAGTTCCAGCTTCCTGCTGGGGGGTGCCCGGCAGTTGTCGGGCTTCCGTCAGGATGCGATATCGGGCCAGAACATCAGCCTGATGCGGGCGGTGTACTACCGCAGGCTCACGCCACGGTCGTATTTGCCGCTGGATTTCCCGCTGTACCTGGGTGCATCACTGGAACGTGGCCGGGCGTGGAACAACGACAATGAATTCGACAGCGGCTACATCAACGCAGCGAGTATTTTCCTGGGCTTTGATACGCCGTTGGGGCCGCTGAACTTCAGCTATGGGTTCAATGATGATAATCAGAAGGCGGTGTACCTGAACCTGGGGCAGACGTTCTAAAAACCAACATCAAACCCAATATGAGAGCTGGCTTGTGTGGGAGCTGGCTTGCCTGCGATACAGACAACTCGGTATGTCCGCTACACCGCGGCGATGCTATCGCAGGCAAGCCAGCTCTAACAGGTCAGGATTTTTCCAGATTCGCCAGGATGCGCCCGTGCACACGCATGCACACGCTCAAATCGGCTTCGTTCACGCCCTCAAACAACTCATGCCGCAGCTCGGTGGCGATGGTTTCGATCTGTTCGATTAACGGCCGGGCGGTGTCACACAACAGAATGCGCTTGGCACGACGATCCTCAACCACTGCCTGGCGTTGCACCAGGCCTTGGCCCTCGAGGCTGTCCAGCAAACGGGCCAGTGTCGGGCCTTCGACGCCAACGCTTTGCGCCAGCTCACGCTGAGTGGGCGCTTCTTCGAAACGGGCAAGGTGCAGCAGCACCAGCCAGCGTGCCTGGGACAGGCCCAGCCCCGCCAAACGGCGGTCCAACTCGGCGCGCCAACCACGGGACATCTGCGCCAACTGCATGCCAAATCGGTGTTGATCGGTTAACGGCATAAAAAACTCTTGGTTTAGACTGAAAATAAAGTTTGGCTAATTATTAGTCAGCTAAGCATGAGCGTTGCCGCTAGGCAAGAGGTGCTATGTACTGATCTGTTACATTGTCGTAATTGGCACCCTAAATTTCGAATTCCGACTGCAACGCCGCCCGAACGCAGTACAAGACACCCTCGGGAACACGCCCGGTAAACAGCGGTGCAATCTCCGCCACCGGTGGCAATTCGCCCTCTCCGTCAAGGAAGGCGTCCTGGATTTCGCCGAGCAGATCCTCTGGCAAATCAAGGGCCTGCTCCAACGATAGCTGCTGCTTGCCAATGGATTCGGCGAGCAGGGTGTAGACGTTCTTCTCCGAACATTGCAGCTGGCCGGCAATCTGGATCGGCGTCATGCCGGCGCGTGCCAGGCTGATCAGTTCGTGGCGTATATCGGCGACTTCCTTCGGCGCTTCGGCCTGGCCGCCGAGCACTTCGAGGAAGGCCTGACCGTAACGCTCCAGCTTGCGCGCGCCCACCCCGCTGACCCGCGCCATCTCGGCCATGCTGGTCGGTTGCTCACGCAACATTTCCAGCAAGGTGGAGTCCGGGAAAATAACGTAAGGCGGCACACTGTGTTCCTGCGCCAGTTTGCGCCGCAGGGTGCGCAAGGCTTCCCACTGTTCTCGCTCCTCCCCCCGGACAAGCTGGCTGGCCTGACTGGTGCTGCTCTTGGCGGTGGTCTGCGGCTTGAGGTCGCGGCGCAGCTCCAGGGTGACCTCGCCCTTGAGCAACGGCCGGCAACTGTCATTCAGACGCAGGCCGCCATACCCTTCGATGTCGATATCCACCAGGCCGCGCGCCACCATCTGCCGGAACAACGAGCGCCACTCACCCTCTGCACGGGCTTTACCGACACCGTAGACCGAAAGTTTCTCGTGGCCGAAGCTGCGCACCTTTTCGTTGTCCTTGCCCAGCAGCACGTCCACCAGATGACCCACGCCATAGCGCTGGCCGGTGCGGTAAATGGCCGACAAGCCCTGACGCGCCGGTTCGGTGGCGTCCCAGGTCTGCACACCGTCAATGCAGTTGTCGCAATGGCCGCAAGGCTCGGGCATGTCTTCGTCGAAGTACGCCAGCAGCGTCTGGCGACGGCACCGGGTCTCCTCGCACAGCGACAGCATCGCGTCGAGCTTGTGCTGCTCCAGGCGCTTGTGCCGCTCGTCGCCCTCGGAGTTCTGCAGCATCTGCTTGAGCATCACCACGTCTTGCAGGCCGTAGACCATCCACGCATCCGCCGGCAGACCGTCACGGCCGGCGCGGCCGGTTTCCTGGTAATAGGCCTCGAGGGACTTGGGCAGATCCATGTGGGCCACGAAGCGTACGTTGGATTTGTCGATGCCCATGCCGAACGCGATGGTGGCCACCATGATCAGGCCTTCTTCGTTGAGAAAGCGCTTCTGGTGAGCCGAGCGCGTCTCGTTGGGCAATCCGGCGTGATAGGGCAGCGCCGGGTAGCCTTGTTCGCAGAGGAACGCCGCGACTTCATCGACTTTCTTGCGCGACAGGCAATAGACGATGCCCGCATCGCTGCGCCGTTCGGAGAGGAATGCGAGCAACTGCTTGCGCGGCTGCTCCTTGGGCACGATCCGGTAGAAAATATTCGGCCGGTCAAAGCTCGACAGGAAGCGCTCGGCGTTTTGCAGATGCAGGCGCTCGACGATCTCTTCGCGGGTACGCTTGTCGGCGGTGGCGGTCAGGGCGATGCGCGGCACATCGGGAAACAGCTCCGCCAATTGGCCCAGCTGCAGGTATTCGCGACGGAAATCATGCCCCCATTGCGACACGCAGTGGGCTTCGTCGATGGCGAACAGCGCGATTTCCAGGCTTTGCAGGAACGCCAGCATGCGCGGCTGCACCAAGCGCTCCGGGGCGAGGTAAAGCATCTTCACTTCACCGCGCTTGATCCGCGCCGCCAGGTCGCGCTGCTGCTCGGCGCTGAGGGTGGAGTTCAAGGCGGCGGCGGCCACACCCAGTTCTTCCAGGGTGGCCACCTGATCGTCCATCAACGCGATGAGCGGCGACACCACCACGGCCAGGCCACTGCGCAACAACGCCGGCACCTGGAAGCACAACGATTTGCCGCCGCCGGTAGGCATCAGGACCAGCGCGTCACCGCCACTGGCCACGCGCTCAATAATCGCACCCTGACGGCCACGAAAACTGTCGTAGCCGAAGATGTCCTTGAGGACGCGTTGTGCCTGCTCGAGCATGTATAACTCCAAAATAGTGCCGCAATTGCTCTGTACAGGCTGGTCGAAAAAACACGGTTTCAGGAAAAATAATCCGTAAGCGAATTTTTCTCGGACTGGCGCTTGGCCTGCAAGGGCATCACAAAACGCGGCAGTATACCCGAGCGTCATCCGGCAAAGGGCGCCGCTGACGAATTGCAGCCCGTCTCTAAAACCTGGCAAATCTGCATGGCGGCTGGCCTGGGCGCTCAAGAAGGCCTAGAATTCAGCATCGTTTATTTCCAAGGTAGTCCTTCAATGTCCTTCGCTGAGCAACTAACCCGCCTGCAAGCCTTCCTCGACGCCGATGAGCTGCATGACGAGGCGCTGGACTACGTGGCCGCCCACGGCTACCTGACCGCCCTGTCGATCTGCTCCGAGGTCGTACCCGACCGCGAATGGATCGACGCGCTGTTCGCCGAGGAGCCTCACTACACCGACGACGCGCACCGTGAAGAAATCGAATCGACCCTGCTGGCCCTCAAGGCCCACATCGGTCGCCAACTGGCATCCGATGAGGAATTCGAGCTGCCGTGCGAGCTGGACCTGGGCGAAGACCCGGACGATTCCGACCTGCGCGGCTGGTGCATCGGCTTCATGGAGGGCGTGTTCCTGCGCGAAGCCGCCTGGTTCGAATCCGCCGAAGAAGAAGTCAGCGAGATGCTGCTGCCGATCATGGTCGGTTCGGGCCTGTTCGAAGAAGAAGCGGAGTTCTCCGACATCGCCGCCGACGCCAATTTGATGGATGACATGATCGTACAGATCCCGGAAGCCCTCACCGCCCTGTACCTGCTGTGCAACGCCCCTGACGAAAAACCGGCGATCCTCAAGCCACGTCACCACTGAGCCGCTTGCCCGTGAGGCCCATGGGCAATCGTTCACCGCTCCTGCGTTACGCGCTGCTGGCCATTGGCTGGCTCAGCGTAGCGCTGGGTGTGATCGGCATTTTCCTGCCGGTGTTGCCGACCACGCCCTTCCTGCTGCTCGCCGCTGCCTGCTTCGCCCGCAGTTCCCCGCGTTTCTACCACTGGTTGGTGGAACACCCGCGCCTGGGGCCGTGGATCCGCGATT
Organism: Pseudomonas azadiae; assembly: GCF_019145355.1. Classification (NCBI taxonomy): domain Bacteria; kingdom Pseudomonadati; phylum Pseudomonadota; class Gammaproteobacteria; order Pseudomonadales; family Pseudomonadaceae; genus Pseudomonas; species Pseudomonas azadiae. The sequence goes on from NZ_JAHSTY010000001.1 coordinate 1,071,711, forward strand.
ACCTTGACGGCAACGGCATCCCGCTCAAGGGCAAGGTCTACGCAATCGGCCTGATGTGGCTGAGCATCGGCTTTTCCGGTTACCTGGTGCCGCTGCCTTGGGCACGGGTGTTCATGCTGACCAGTGCGGTGCTGGTGACTGTTTACATCCTGCGCCAGAAAACCCTGCCACCGCGCTAAGCGCGCCTGCGACATTAAATCCCACGCGACCTTGGTCGACACTGACTAACCCCAGGCATCATGCGAGACTGTCCGACCGGGCCCGGAATGCCCGGGCGTTCCCATGCTCGGAGTTACCATGACGCTGTCCAGCGGGCTGATTGCCGCCGTTGCCCTGGCCTATATGGCCATTATGTTTGCCATCGCCTTCTACGGTGACCGCCGCCGCGCGCCATTGCCGCCGCGCATGCGTGCCTGGGTGTACAGCCTGTCGCTGGCCGTCTACTGCACCAGTTGGACGTTTTTCGGCGCCGTAGGCCAGGCCGCCGAACAGTTGTGGGCTTTTTTACCGATCTACCTGGGACCGGTGCTGCTGCTGGTGTTGGCACCCTGGGTGCTGCAGAAGATGATCCTGATCAGCAAGCAGGAAAACATCACCTCCATCGCCGACTTCATCGCCGCGCGCTATGGTAAATCCCAGTCCCTGGCGGTGGTGGTCGCGCTGATCTGCCTGGTGGGCGTACTGCCTTATATTGCCCTGCAACTCAAAGGCATCGTGTTGGGGGTCAACCTGCTGATCGGCGCCGGCGCCGACACCACGGGCACCCGCGCACAGGACACGGCCTTGATCGTGTCGCTGGTGCTGGCGCTGTTCACCATCGTCTTTGGCACGCGCAACCTCGACGCCACGGAGCACCATCGTGGCATGGTGCTGGCGATTGCGTTTGAGTCGCTGGTCAAGCTGTTCGCCTTTCTTGCCGTTGGCGCGTTTGTGACCTATGGCTTATATGACGGTTTCGCTGACCTGTTCAGCCAGGCCATGTTGGCGCCCCGCCTGGAGGAATACTGGAAAGAGACCGTCAACTGGCCATCGATGGTGGTGCAGACCGGCGTGGCCATGATGGCGATCATCTGCCTGCCTCGCCAGTTCCATGTCACGGTCGTGGAGAACATCGACCCCCAGGATCTGCGCCTGGCTAAATGGGTGTTCCCCGCATATCTGATTCTTGCCGCACTGTTTGTGGTACCGATCGCCTTGGGCGGCAAGATGATGTTGCCCAGCTCGGTACTGCCGGATTCCTACGTGATCAGCCTGCCAATGGCTGAAGCTCATCCGGCCCTGGCGGTGCTAGCGTTCATCGGCGGCGCTTCGGCGGCCACCGGCATGGTGATCGTGGCGAGCATCGCCTTGTCGACCATGGTTTCCAACGACATGTTGTTGCCCTGGCTGCTGCGCCGCTCCAGCGCCGAGCGCCCGTTCGAAGTGTTCCGCCACTGGATGCTGTCGGTGCGGCGGGTCAGTATCGTGATCATTCTGTTGCTGGCTTACGTGAGCTATCGCTTGCTGGGTTCCACCGCCAGCCTGGCAACGATCGGCCAGATCGCCTTCGCCGCCGTGACTCAACTGGCGCCGGCGATGCTCGGTGCGTTGTATTGGAAACAGGCGAACCGACGCGGCGTGTTCGCCGGGCTGGCGGCGGGCACTTTTCTGTGGTTCTACACCCTCGTCCTACCGGTCACGGCGAGGAGCCTGGGTTGGTCCCTCAGCCTTTTCCCAGGCCTGACGTGGCTGCATTCCCACCCGTTCGGTTTGTCAGTCACCTCCCTGACCCTAGGCACCGTGTTCTCCCTGGCCGGTAACTTCACGCTGTTTGTCTGGGTGTCGATGTTCTCCCGCACGCGGGTGTCCGAGCACTGGCAAGCCGGGCGTTTTATCGGCCAGGAAATCAGCCAGCGCGCCAATGCCCGCTCGATGCTGTCGGTGCAGATCAGCGACCTGCTCAGCCTGGCCGCACGTTTTGTCGGCGAAGAACGCGCCCAGCAGAGCTTTATCCGCTTCGCCTATCGCCAGGGCAAAGGCTTCAACCCCAACCAGAATGCCGACAACGATTGGATCGCCCACACCGAACGCTTGCTGGCCGGTGTACTTGGCGCGTCGTCGACACGAGCCGTGGTGAAAGCCGCCATTGAAGGGCGGGAAATGCAGCTGGAGGACGTAGTTCGCATCGCCGACGAAGCGTCGGAGGTGCTCCAGTTCAACCGCGCGTTATTGCAAGGCGCCATCGAGAACATCACCCAAGGCATCAGCGTGGTCGACCAGTCCCTCAAGCTGGTGGCCTGGAACCGACGCTACCTGGAGCTATTCAACTACCCGGAGGGGCTGATCAGCGTAGGCCGACCGATTGCCGACATTATCCGCTACAACGCTGAACGCGGACTGTGCGGGCCCGGCGAGGCCGAGGTGCACGTGGCGCGACGGCTGCATTGGATGCGCCAGGGTCGCGCGCATACCTCCGAGCGTTTGTTCCCCAATGGACGGGTGATCGAGCTGATCGGCAACCCGATGCCCGGCGGCGGTTTCGTCATGAGCTTCACTGACATTACCGCGTTCCGCGAAGCCGAGAAGGCGCTTACCGAGGCCAATGAAGGCCTGGAGCAACGGGTCACCGAGCGCACCCATGAACTGTCGCAACTCAACGTGGCACTCACCGACGCCAAGGGCGTGGCCGAGTCCGCCAGTCAGTCGAAAACCCGCTTCCTGGCGGCGGTCAGCCATGACTTGATGCAGCCGCTGAATGCCGCGCGTCTGTTCTCCGCCGCCCTCTCCCACCAGAACGATGGCCTGTCCAGCGAAGCCCGGCAACTGGTGCAACACTTGGACAGTTCGCTGCGCTCCGCCGAAGACTTGATCAGCGATTTGCTGGATATTTCGCGCCTGGAAAACGGCAAGATCAATCCACAGCGTCAGCCGTTTATGCTTAACGAACTGTTCGACACCTTGGGCGCGGAGTTCAAGGCGCTCGCCCAGGAACAAGGCCTGCGCTTCCGGTTGCGCGGCAGTCGGTTGCGTATCGACAGCGACATCAAGTTGCTACGGCGAATCCTGCAGAATTTTCTCACTAACGCCTTCCGTTATGCCGACGGCCCGGTGCTGCTTGGCGTACGCCGACGCAAGGGCGAACTGTGCCTGGAAGTCTGGGACCGCGGCCCGGGTATCCCGCTGGACAAACAGAAGGTGATCTTCGAAGAGTTCAAGCGCCTGGACAGCCACCAGACCCGCGCGGAGAAAGGCCTGGGACTTGGCCTGGCGATCGCCGATGGCCTGTGCCGCGTGCTGGGCCACCGGCTGAGCGTGCGCTCATGGCCGGGCAAGGGCAGCGTATTCAGCGTGCGCGTGCCGCTGGCGCGTAACCAGGCCAGCCCGGCGCTCAAGGCACCCCAGGAAACCGGTTTGCCATTGAGCGGCGCACAGGTGCTGTGCGTGGATAACGAAGAGAGCATCCTGATCGGCATGCGCAGCCTGTTGACGCGCTGGGGCTGTGAAGTATGGACCGCCACCGATCAGGCGCAATGCGCGGCGCTGCTGGCCGAAGGCATGCGCCCGCAACTGGCGCTGGTGGACTACCACCTGGACCATGGAGAAACCGGTACGGAGCTGATGGGGTGGCTGCGCGCGCAATTGGCCGAGCCGATTCCCGGCGTGGTCATCAGCGCCGATGGCCGCCCGGAGACGGTCGCCAAGGTGCATGCGGCGGGGTTGGATTACCTGGCCAAGCCGGTGAAGCCGGCGGCGTTGCGGGCCTTGTTAAGTCGGCATTTGCCGTTGTAATCAGGTCCTGATCGGTCAGCAGGTGGGAGCTGGCTTGCCTGCGATAGCCATGCTGCGATGGCGGTGTTGAATTCACCCTTGCGATCGCAGGCAAGCCAGCTCCCACAGGACCGCATTCTATTCAGGTAAATGCGCCACGCCATCGGAATCGGTCATCGCCCGCTCCAACAGATCCGCCGGCAAGCTTTTACTTGCCCGAGCACCGAGCAAGCGCAATTGCTCGGTCCGGCTGACCAGATTCCCGCGCCCATCTGTCAGCTTGTTTCGCGCCGCGCTGTAAGCCTTATCCAACTGTTGCAAACGGTTACCCACTTCATCCAGGTCCTGGATAAACAGCACGAACTTGTCGTACAACCAACCGGCACGCTCGGCGATTTCCCGGGCGTTCTGGCTCTGGCGCTCTTGCTTCCACAGGCTGTCAATCACCCGCAGGGTGGCGAGCAAAGTGGTCGGGCTGACGATCACGATGTGGCGGTCGAACGCTTCCTGGAACAGGTTCGGTTCAGCCTGCAACGCGGCGGAAAACGCCGCTTCGATCGGCACGAACAGCAACACGAAATCCAGGCTGTGCAGACCTTCCAGGCGCTTGTAATCCTTGCCGGCCAGGCCTTTGACGTGATTGCGCAGCGACAGTACATGCTGTTTCAGCGCTGCCTGGCCAATCACCTCGTCATCCGCCGCCACGTACTGTTGATAAGCCGTGAGGCTGACCTTGGAGTCCACCACCACCTGCTTGTCGCCGGGCAACATGATCAACACATCGGGCTGGAAGCGCTCGCCGTCCGGCCCCTTGAGGCTGACCTGGGTCTGGTACTCGCGGCCCTTTTCCAGGCCGGCGTGTTCCAGCACCCGCTCCAGGATCAGCTCGCCCCAGTTGCCTTGGGTTTTCTGGCCCTTGAGGGCACGGGTCAAGTTGGTGGCCTCGTCTGACAGGCGCAGGTTCAGTTGCTGCAGGCGTTCCAGCTCTTTGGCCAGGGAAAAACGCTCGCGCGCCTCGTTCTGGTAGCTTTCTTCCACGCGTTTTTCAAACGACTGGATGCGCTCCTTCAACGGGTCGAGCAACTGGCCCAGGCGTTCCTGGCTGGTTTCGGCGAAGCGCTGCTCGCGCTCATCGAAAATCTTGCCGGCCAATTCGGCGAACTGTGCACGCAGCTCATCCCGCGAGCCCTGCAGGTCGGCGAGGCGTTGTTGATGGCTCTCCTGCTGCTCACGCAGTTCGGCGCGCAAGGCCGCCGACAATGCATCGAGGCGGCGCAGCTCGGTCTCCTTGGCGCTGCGGTCGAGGTTCCAGGCGTGGGCGGCGTCGCGGGCATTGTCGCGGTCGATCTGCAGCAATTCGACTTCGCGGCGCACGGCGGCCAGGTCAGCTTGCTTGGCTGCGTTAGCCTGGCTCAGGTCACTGATCTCATCGCGGCTGGCATCCAACTGCGCGGCGAGGCCTTCCTGGGCCAACAGCGCGGTGGCGAGGCGCTCTTCAAGCAGTTCCCAGCCGTTCATACGCGCGGTCAGTCGTCGCTGGAGTTGCCAGCATACGGCCAATAAAGGCACGGCAGCGCCAGCGAGGCCCAAGGCAATACTGGTCCAGTCAAAAACCATAGACGATTCTGCCATTACCGAAAAAAAACAAGGTTAACGGAGCACAGGGCGTGAGGACAGCTCAGTCTTCGACCTGGCCCAGTTCACGCTGGGCGCGCAGGTCGCCGGCACGCGCCGCCAGGCGCAGCAGGTCATGGCCGATGCGGCGGTCACGGGCATTCCCGCACTCACGGCACATCAGTTGGCCCAGGCGGCTTTGAGCGACAACCACGCCCTCGCGGGCCGGCTGCTTGAGCAAACGCCCGGCGAAGTGCTTGACGTTGGTGCTATGGCCCAGGCGTGGACTGTCGAGTAACCACAAAGCGACCTTCAACGAAAAGCGCTTAGGGACGGTAACAATCTGGGGGTTGTCGGTAACAGAAGGTGATACTGAGCGAAACTTCATAAAGCACTGTGGGACGGGACGGAAGGCGCGCCACTCTACTCTTTTTTTCACACAGGTAAAGCTGAAAAACCCTGCACGCCCGTGCTAGAGCAAGCGCTCGGGACAATCCACAGAAGCTGTGGATAACTCAGTGGACAACCCTCTTCCAACCCGCGCAAAGCCCCATGGAACGGGGGCCGCAGTCAAACTGACGATTTTTTCACCAATAAAAAAAAGCCCGATTTTTCATTGACTTAAATTTCCATTACAGGCAAATGGCGGCATTGCAGCGCAACTGGCGGTAGGGTTACACGCATCGCCACGAATGTGCACAAGTACCCATCCGATGGTTATATCAACGGCATTCTTTGAAGCCGTTTGCCGCAAAAATTGTTACGGCATGGGCAAAGCAAAGACTTTTCAAATCGGTTCCGGCTCGCCACACTCCCCGCCCTACAGCGAAACGGTGGGGTGAGTCGATGAAAGGAATGCTGGTGTTCGCCGTGTTGCTACTGGCGATCTGCGCCGTCTCCCTGGGGATCAATGCGGCGCTACCGTCACCGGACGGGGCGCTGTTCGCCATTGCGATCCTGCTGTCGGCAGCTTTTACTGCCGTCAGCCTTTGCATCGAACTGGGTGAAGGCCGGATCAATGACATGGGCGACGTGATGAAAGTGGTCGAGACCGGCCAGTCCCTGCGCTTGACCCTCGCCGCGTACGGGCTGGGCTGCTCACTCGCGGCAGCGACGGCGGTGCTGGTGTACCAGGGCCTGCTGGGCGGCTGATTGAAGTTTTTTTGCCAATACGCTTCCCTTGCCCGTTTCAATCCGTTACTATCCGCGGCGTTAGTACCAAGCTGAAAGTCAATTCTGGTCGAACCACTCCCTTGTACCACACGGGATCGACCACCTCGATGGTTTCCAGGTATCACTTGCGACGACACTGCCTTTGAACAAGCAAAGGGTGTCGCGAAGTTTCAATACTCTGACCGAACCAACCTGCAAATTGATCAGGATCTTCACCCTGGGCCCAGAACCTTTGCCCCTGTTGTGTTGCCTGCCCTCCTAAGTACCTACCTGCCAGCCCAAGCGCGCCTCATTTAATAGCGCTTCAAACTGGCTGCTTTGTTCCAGTCGGGTTCTTCGTTTGATCAATGGTGATCAACGTCACTGGAACGTTTTAATACGGCACGGTTCTTATCTGTGTCATTTGTAGGAACACCAATAATTATGAACGCTCAAATCCATACTCAGGATGCCATCCGCACCCTCACCAACGCTTTTGCTCCAATGAACTGCCTGATCATGGCCGCTCGCAAAGGCTGCTTCAGCTTCACCCTGGTCAACGAACACGGCATCGCTCGTCACAGCGAACGCCTGTACCCCGATCAATACTCCAGCGCAGAACCGCTGCAGGCCGTGATCGAGCGTACCCGTCAGGCATTGACCGCCTGATCGACCGAGTCGCTGAAACACAAAAACCCTGTTTAACAAGCAGGGTTTTTTATTGCCTGTGATTTGTGTATTGAGCTTTTGCACTAAGTTCAGAACGATATAACCGTTATAACTGAATGGCTAAGATGTTTTAAAAACAATCCTTTACATCACAAATATGACACTACACTTCAACTCAAGCGGCATGATCCGCTTCCGGCGAGCCTGAGACCCGATCCACCGCTGCCAAGCCCCTCTCAGGCCTCGCCGACCACTTTCTTGGGTTGAGGCGTCTATGGGTATCGCTGCCAGCGAATTGTGTCGTTATGTGATCCGGCCAACCTTGTCGTACCTCGGCCGGCAGGATCCCACGGCTGAATCCTTGCTGCTGGGCATTGCCGCCAGCCAGTCGGAATTGGGTTCCGCCTTGCATGACCGTCGCGGGCACGGCCTGTACAGCATCACCGAACCGCGCCACCGCGCCCTGTGGGATGGTTACTTGGCGCTGGATCCCGAGCGCGCCAGCCTGGTACGCGGACTGGCGAGCCAGCATGCGTTCCTCAGCGCGCCGCAACTCGAATTGACGGTGAACCTGCGTTACGCCACCGCCATCGCCTGGCTTCTGGTGGAACAACACAGCCCCGCACTGCCACCGCCCGGCGATGTGCTGGCCATGGCGCGTATCTGGAAAGAAATATTTCACCCTCAAGGCCGCCTGCGTGATTTCACTCAAGCGTGGCAGACCTGTGTTTCGCCCATGAATCACGTGGTTTGCTGACCGGGCAATTTGCAAGATTCGCCAAAAACCCAGAATTCTGGTCGGATTGTCCTACAAAAACGCTCTATCTCCTGCATTACAGCCTATAGCGCGATCTCAAAATTATTGTTACTTTCCGCAGCGGTGATCACCACGGAGTTCTAATAATGAAAAAAGTAATGCTCAAGACCACACTTAGCCTCGCCGTTGCCATGGCATCCTCCCACCTGTTTGCAAGCGGTTTCGCACTGAACGAACAGAGCGTCAGCGGGATGGGTACGGGTTTCGCCGGTCGCTCTTCTTCTGCCGATGATGCCAGCACTGTGTATGGCAACCCTGCCGGTATGGCTCGCCTCAACGGCCAGCAGATCACCGGTGGTGTTGCGGCGATTGATGCGTCGACCGATATCAGCGATACCGGCGGCAACTCTCGCGGCTCCAACAAAGGTGACATGGTTCCGTTCACCGCGGTGCCCTTTGGTTTCTACACCAACAAACTCAACGATCAGTGGGCTGTCGGCTTCGGTGTCTATGCGCCGTTCGGCCTGGTGACCGACTATGAAAACGGCTTCCAGGGCCGTGGCTTCGGCAGCAAGAGCGAAGTGAAGGTGATGACCTTCCAGCCGACGGTCAGCTATGCGTTCAACGACCGCGTATCCATCGGTTTTGGCCCGACTTTCAACCGGATTTCCGGCGTGCTGGAATCGGATCGGACGCTGAACCCCGCCGTCAGCGATACCAACGTCAAAATCAAGGGCGACGACACTGCGCTGGGCTTCAACGTCGGCGTACTGGTCCAGGCCACCGATACCACCCGTGTCGGCCTGACCTACCACTCCAAGGTCAAATACAAGCTGGAAGGCCACACCACCGTCAGCGGCCCGGCGGCGACTCAGCCGTTCCTGCGTAACAACCGCTACGACGCTTCCCTGAAGATCGATACCCCTGAGTCCTACGATCTGTCGGTCACTCAAGACCTGACCGATGCCTGGAAACTCTATGGTGGCGCGACCTGGACGCGTTGGAGCCGCCTGAAGGAAATCACCGTCGACAACGAAGGCGTGTCGGCTGCCGGCGGCTTGCTGGCGCCCGGCCAACTCACTTCCATTACCGAAGAACAGAACTGGCACGACACCTGGGCCTACGCGGTGGGTACCTCGTACCAGTTGACCAAGCAAGTGGTGCTGCGTACCGGCCTGACGTTCGACCAGTCGCCGACCAACAACACCGATCGTTCGCCGCGCATCCCGACGGGCGACCGTACGATCTTCAGCGTCGGCCTGGGCTACAAAGTCATGGATAACATGACCGTCGACCTGGCTTACTCCTACCTGAAAGAAGAAGACATCAAGGTCAACCAGACCGCCGATGCACCTTCGACCGCCAGCTACCGCGCCAAGTACGAAAACAGTGCCAACGGTTTCGGCCTGGGCATGACCTACACCTTCTGACACAGACCGGTGTAAAAAAGCCCCGCCCTCCTGCGAAGGAAGCGGGGCTTTTTAATGGCTGACCCTCAACGTTTGGACGCTATCGCCTGTTCCACCGCCTTGATCAGGTCCGGGCTGTCCGGCTTGGTCAAGCTGGAAAAGTCGGCAATCACCTTGCCCTGCCGATCCACTACATACTTGTAGAAATTCCACTTCGGCGCGTTGCTCTGCTGCGCCAATACCTTGAACAGGTGCACCGCATCCGGCCCCTTGACCTTCTGGGGCTCGGTCATGGTGAAGGTCACGCCGTAATTGACGTAACACACCTTGGCAGTCTCTTCGCCCGTCTTGGCTTCCTGCTTGAAGTCATCGGACGGCACGCCAATCACTTCCAGCCCTTCGTCCTTGTAGCGTTGATACAAGGTTTCAAGGCCTTTGAATTGCGGGGCGAAACCGCAAAAGCTGGCGGTATTGACGATGACCAGGGGCTTGCCGGCAAAGCGCTGGCACAGGTCGATGGATTCCTTGGCACGCAGCTTGGGCAATTGCCCTTCCAGCAACGGCGGGCAACCGGCGGCCATTGCGGCACTCGCAACGGCCATGAGGACGGGTACAGCGAGCCAACGCATCGGCATGGTTATGTCCTTGTCAGTGTTCAGGCTACGAACTTAACAGATCGACATACCCAGTTGCATCAACGCCAGCCCGCCGTGTTGCCAGCCCAGCCAGCCCAGCAGAAGCAAACCCAGCCCCGCCAGGAGTATCACACCGCGTATCGCTATGCTCATGCCGCCTCCATCTGCGCTTGCAATCGTGCCACTGGCCGCTCGCGCACCGGCCAGTTCAGGGCGGCGGCGAGCAGGCTCAACAGAATCGCCACCTGCCAGATCAAATCGTAGTTGCCGGTCCGATCATAGACCACTCCGCCCAGCCAGCCACCCAGGAACGAACCGATCTGGTGAAACAGGAACACGATCCCACCGAGCATCGAGAGGTTTCGCACACCAAACAGCGTCGCGACGGTGCCGTTGGTCAGCGGTACGGTGGACAGCCACAAAAAGCCCATGGCCATGCCGAACAGGTAGGCCGTGACTTCGGTGACCGGCGCCCACAGGAACAGCACGATCACTACTGCCCGCAGCACGTACAAACCGGTCAGCAAGCGCGGCTTGGACATACGCCCACCGAGCCAGCCGGCGGTGTAGGTGCCGAAGATATTGAACAAGCCGATCAGCGCCAGCACCGTGGTGCCGGTGGTGGCCGGCAGGTGCTGATCCACCAGATAGGCCGGCAGGTGCACGCCGATAAACACCACTTGGAAACCACAGACAAAAAAGCCGAAGGCCAACAGCCAGAAACCGGAGTGGGAGCAGGCTTCCTTCAACGCTTCACGCAAGCTTTGCTGACCGACCATTGCCGGCAACGGCCGGTCCTTGAGCATGGCGACCAGCGGCAGGATCAACGCCACCATCAGGCCCAGCGCGAGCAGCGCGGCCGACCAGCCCAGCCAACTGATCAACCCCAGTGTGCCCGGCACCATCGCAAACTGACCGAAGGAGCCGGCGGCACTCGCGATGCCCATCGCCATGCTGCGTTTTTCCGGCGCAACGGCACGGCCGACCACGCCCAGGATCACCGAGAACGAAGTGCCGGACAGACCAATCCCGATCAGCAAGCCCGCACTGAGGGACAGCGTCAACGCCGAATCGGACATACCCATCAACACCAGGCCCACCGCGTACAGGACGCCGCCGACAAATACTGTTTTGGTGGCACCAAAACGGTCGGCCAAGGCGCCGGTGAACGGCTGCGCCAGGCCCCAGATCAGGTTCTGCAAGGCGATGGCGAAGGCGAAAGTTTCACGGCCCCAGCCGAACTCGCTGCTCATCGGCGCCAGGAACAGGCCGAAACCATGCCGCACGCCCAACGACAGTGCCAGGATCAGCGCACTTCCTAAAAGAATCCAGCCACTGGTGCGCCACATCGAGGTCATTTCTTATTCTCCGCTGCGGGTATATACCCGTTTGTAGGCGACAAACCCGCGTTCAGGCGAGTTCGTCCAGCAAGGCCAACAGGGTTTCGCGTTTTTGCGCGCCGAGTCGATCGATCAATTTCCGCTGTGCCGCTTCCCAGGCGGGTAATGCCGCAGCGAGTCGTGCTTCACCCTCCCCGGTCAACATCACCAGGCGATTGCGCAGGTCATCGCCCTCCACCAACCGCACCAGCCCCTCGCCTTCCAGCACCCGCAGGTTGCGACCCAAGGTGCTGCGGTCCAAGCCCATGGCGTCGGCCAGGCTGGAAATGCTCGGCTGGTCAAGTCGCTGCAGGTTGCACAGCAAAGAATACTGGGCGACGTTGATCCCGAAGCCATCGAGGGCGCCGTCGTAGTGCCTGCTGACGCCACGGGCGGCACGTCGCAGGTTGGTGCACAAACATTGGGAGGCAAGCATGGAAGGTGTATATACCCGCGATTAAGGAAATGCAAGAAAGTGTTACAGCGCCAGCGCGACCAGAACCGCCATTTCGAGCAACTCCAGCAGCGCCCCAGCGGTGTCGCCCGTCGTGCCGCCCAGGCGCTTGATCATCAGCCGGCGCAGCGCCACAAAACAGAGGGCAGCGAACAATACGGCCAGCCCGCCGTTGAAACCGCCGATCAACATGCAGGCCAGGCCACTGAGGATCAGTACCTGTTGGCCGACGATCCTGGGTAAATGATCCGACAACGCTTGGCCCAATCCGCCGACACGCACATAGCGCGTGGTGAGAAACAGCGCGAGCATCGAGGCGCGCCCTATCAGCGGCGCCAGGATCAGTGCAGCGCCGTTGTGTTGCTCGATCAAGGCCACCAGCGCGGTGAATTTAAGCAGCAACACCAACCCGAGCGTGACCACGGCAATCGGTCCACTGCGCGGGTCTTTCATGATCGTGAGGGTACGCTCGCGGTCACCGAAGCCGCCGAGCCAGGCATCGGCGCTGTCCGCCAGGCCGTCCAGGTGCAGGCCGCCGCTGAGCAGCACCCAGGCCGTCAGCAGCAGCGCGGCGTGCAGCAACAGCGGTGCGCCCATCAAAGCCGTATTCAAGGCCCACAACAACAGGCCGAACAACAAGCCGACCACGGGATAAAACAACAGGGAGCGTCCCAACTCCTGGGGTTGCGGCATGCTCGGCAGCCGAATCGGCAGGCTGCTGAGAAATTGCACGGCGATCCAGAACGGCAGCATGCTTACACCGCTTCCTTGAGGACGCCGCCCGCGCAAACGTGCAGGCCGAATAACCCACCGTGAACGACCTCGACATTCAACAGTTGCTCCCGAGGCAAGCCGCGCGCCTGCGCCAGCAGAAGCCGCATCACGCCGCCATGACTGATCAGCAACACACGCTCACCGGCATGGGCTCGATGCAAGCGTGCGATTGCGCCGAGCACCCGCTGGGAAAACTCAGCGACAGGCTCGCCCTGGGGCGGCGTAAAAGCGTAGGGATCGGCCCAGAACAGACCCAGCCCTTGCGCGTCGGTCTCCATCAAGGCCGCCGCACTCTGCCCTTCCCAAGCGCCGAAGTGCAGCTCTTGCAGGTCTTTTTCCAACGTCACCGGCAGGTTCAGCCGCGCGCCCAATTCCTCGGCAAACCGTGCGCACCGTTGCAGCGGCGAACTAACCAGGCGGTCCCACGGCCTCTGCTGCTCCACCGCCGCGCGCATCTGCGCCCAGCCGTTGGCGGTAAGGGCATCGTCCAGACTGCCGCGCAAGCCGCCGCCCAGCTCGGTTTCGCCGTGGCGCAGCAGGTCCAGGCGCAAGGTCATGCCGGGCGGTCCGCCACGGCGGCTTCGGCGAAGGTTGCCATCTGCCCGTGCAGCGCACAGGCCAGGCGCATCAACGGCACCGCCAACGCCGCGCCGCTGCCTTCGCCCAGGCGCAAGCCCAGTTGCAGTAGCGGCTGCGCGTCAAGGCTTTGCAGCACATGATGATGGCCAGGCTCGGCACCGCGATGGCCGAACACCAGCCACTCACGGCAGGCCGGGTTCAAGCGCGTAGCGACCAGCGCCGCGACGCTGCAGATAAACCCGTCCACCAGCACCACCATGCCGTCCTGGGCGCACGCCAGGTACGCACCCACCAGCGCAGCAATCTCAAAGCCGCCGAGATTGAACAAGGTGTGCAACGCATCACCGCGCTGGCCGGCATGCAAGGCCAATGCACGCTCGATCACCGCCACCTTGCGGCTGACGCCCTGAGCGTCCAGACCGGTGCCTGGCCCCGTGAGGTCACTGACCCGGCAATCGAGCAACGCACAGGCCAGCGCGCTGGCGGCGGTGGTGTTGCCGATGCCCATCTCGCCGCCGATAAACAGCTGAGCCCCCGCTGCCAGCGCGCGCCGCGCACTGTCGCGACCGGCCTGCAGAGCGAGTTGCCCCTGGGCCTCGGTCATTGCCGGGCCGTTGACGAAGTTGGCGGTGCCCGCGCCGATATTCAGGTGACGCACACCGGGCAGGTTCAGGGCTGGCGTCACCGTGCCCAGGTCGACCACTTCCAGCGGTGCATCCAACTGCCGCGCCAATACGCTGATGGCCGCGCCGCCGGTGACAAAGTTGTGCAGCATCTGCCCGGTGACTGCCTGGGGAAACGCAGACACGCCTTCGGCAACCACGCCATGGTCACCGGCGAAGATGGCGATCCACAGCTGATCCACCGACGGCTTGACCTGGCCCTGCAGGCCGGCCAATTGCACCGCCAGCGCTTCCAATTGGCCAAGGGAACCGGCCGGCTTGGTCAATTGCTGCTGGCGCGCCAGGGCTTCTTCGTACGTTTGAGCGTCAAGCGCCTTACAAGGGTTGAGCCACCAGCTGTCCGTCATAACGCAGTACCTTTCAAAGTCAGGGGCAGGCCGGCAACGGTCAGGACCACACGCTGACACCGCTCGGCCAAGGCTTGATGCAGCCAACCGGCTTCATCCACATAGCGGCGCGTCAATTCGCCCATTGGCACCACGCCCAGGCCGGTCTCGTTGCTGACAAAAATGATTTCACCCGGCAACACAGCCAGGGTCTCCAACAGTTGGTCACGCTCGAACGCCAGGCGCGCGGGATCTTCGAGCATCAGCAGATTGGTCAGCCACAGGGTCAGGCAGTCCACCAGCAGGCACTGCCCGGGCGCCGCATTTTCACGCAGCACGCGCGCCAGTTCGATGGGCTCTTCGATCAGGCCCCAGTGGCTGGGGCGACGTTGGCGATGCACGGCGACACGTTCGTTCATCTCGCCGTCCAGCGCCTGGCTGGTGGCGATGTAAATGACCGGCAAGGCGCTGTCGCCGGCGAGCTTTTCGGCGAGACGGCTTTTGCCGGAACGGGCGCCGCCGAGGATTAGTTGCAGCATGGCGTCACACCTCTATTTACAACGCGGTCAAATGTGGGAGCTGACTTGCCTGCGATGGCATCAACCGGTTGCTCCTGATACACCGAGCTGCCCGCATCGCAGGCAAGCCAGCTCCCACACACAGTCAAACCCCGCATAGCTTGCGCAACAATTCAGTGTCCAGATGGTTTTCCACCAGATCCGCCAAGCGCTCGATATCCCGCTCGCGCAAGCCGTGATAATCCACGTTCTGCACGTCCTGCAACCCCGCCCAGCGCAGCAAGGCGCTGCACGCCGCCGGGGTTTCAAACAGGCCATGCAGATACGTCCCGAGAACTTGTCCGTCGTCACTCCGGGCGCCATCGCTGCGCCCGTCGTCCAGGCGCACCGCCGCATTCGCCAAGGCCTCGCCGGACGTCACGCCCGCATGGATCTCATAACCACTGACCTCGGCATCCTCCAGCAACAGGCGCCCGCGCACATTGCGCAGCTGTTTCTCTTGCGCAAGTGTGGTACTGAACGCCAGCAACCCCAGGCCGTCGCTCGAGCCGGCCGGCCCTTCCAGGCCCAGCGGGTCGTGCACCTGCTCGCCGAGCATCTGCAGGCCGCCGCAGATGCCGAGCACTTTGCCGCCATAGCGCAGATGCCGTGACACAGCGACATCCCAGCCATTGGCGCGCAGATAGGCCAAGTCGTTGCGCACGCTTTTCGAGCCGGGAAGGATGATCAGGTCGGCAGCGGGGATCGGCTGGCCCGGCCCGATGAATTGCAGGTCCACCTGCGGATGCAGGCGCAGCGGGTCGAAATCCGTGTGATTGCTGATGCGCGGCAGCACCGGCACCACCACCTTGAGCACTTGGGCAGCCTTGTCGACCTGGCGTTTGTCGATGCCGTCTTCGGCTTCCAGATGCAGGTCCATCACGTAGGGCAACACACCCACCACGGGTTTGCCCGTACGCGCTTGCAGCCAATCCAGGCCCGGCTGCAGCAGGGCGATGTCACCGCGAAAACGGTTGATGATGAAACCTTTGACCCGCGCCTGCTCCGTCGGCGAAAGCAGCTCCAGGGTGCCGACCAGGTGGGCGAACACCCCGCCGCGATTGATATCGGCGATCAGCAATACCGGGCAATCCACCGCTTCGGCAAACCCCATGTTGGCGATGTCATTGGCGCGCAGGTTGATTTCCGCAGGCGATCCCGCGCCTTCGACCATCACCACGCGGTAGGCTTGGCTCAACCGCGCATGGGAGGCCAGCACTGCTTGCATCGCGATGGCTTTGTAGTCGTGATAGGCCACCGCGTTCATGCTGGTCACGGCGCGGCCGTGGATGATCACTTGGGAGCCGGTGTCGCTGTTGGGTTTGAGCAGCACCGGGTTCATGTCGGTGTGCGGCGCCAGGTTGGCGGCCTGGGCCTGCACCGCCTGGGCGCGGCCGATTTCGCCCCCTTCGGCGGTCACCGCGCTGTTGAGCGCCATGTTTTGCGGCTTGAACGGCACGACCGCCACCCCCTGGCGTACCAGCCAGCGGCACAGCGCCGTCACCAACGTACTCTTGCCGGCGTCAGAGGTAGTGCCTTGCACCATCAGCGTAGTCATGTCGCGGCCTTGTAGGCGGCCAGGGCCTGGTCCAGGCGCAGCCAGTCGGCCTCGGTGCCGGGCAGGCCGAAACGCAGGCTGCTGTCATGCACGAAGAGGCGCAGCAGGATGCCGCGCTGGGCCATGAACGCGTGCATGCGCTCGGCGTGAGGCGTGATCAGCCACTGGAACAAGGCGCAGCCACCCTGGGGGTGGAAGCCGTGCCCCTCAAGCATGTCGAACAAGCGCTGGGCGGCCTCGGTGCACCGCGCGCGCTGCCGTGCATGCCCGGCGCTGTCGCGCAGGCATACCTGGCCCAGCACCCGCGTCGGCCCGCTGACCGCCCAAGGGCCGACCTGTTCGGCCAGCAACTTGAGCAGCTTGCGCTCGGCCAATACAAAGCCCAGCCGCACGCCGGCCAGGCCGAAGAACTTACCGAACGAGCGCAGCACAATCAGGCCGACCTGATGCGCCTGGCCCGCGAGGCTCAGTTCGGGCGTTACGTCCATGAACGCCTCGTCCACCACCAACCAACCGCCGCGCTGGGCCAGCCGGGCATGCCAGTCGAGCAAACGCTGGGGAGCCAGGCTCAGCCCCGTGGGATTGTTGGGGTTGACCACCACCAGCACATCGAGCACATCGAGGAAGAAATCGACTTCCTGCTCTTGCACTTCGCGCACCACGTAACCGGCTCGGCGCCAGGCCTCGGCGTGCTCGGCATAACACGGCGAGAGTACGCCGACTTTGCCGGAGCGGCGCAGGCGTGGCAGCAACTGGATGGCCGCCTGTGAGCCTGGCACCGGCAATAGGTGCGCAGCGCCGTAATAGGCGCTGGCGGCCTGCTCCAGGCCGTCGTCGGTTTCCGGCAGACGCGCCCAGGCCCGCAGAGGAATCTCGGGGATCGGCCAGGGCCAGGGCGCGAGGCCGCTGGACAGGTCCAGCCACTCGGCCTCGGCTATCCCGTATTCAATCGCTGCCTTGCGCAGCCGGCCGCCGTGTTCAAGCATAGTATTGCGCTCCCACGCAGAGGATCAGCAGCCACAACCATACGCCGCGCTGCACCAGTTGCCAGCCCCGATCAATCGAATCGGCATCCGCCGCCGGGCCTTCGCCCAGTTGCGGGCGCTGGTGCACGTGGCCGTGATAGATCGCCGCGCCACCCAGCTCAACGCCCAGGGCGCCCGCACCGGCGGCCATCACCGGCCCCGCATTGGGGCTGTCCCAGGTCGGCCCCTGGGTGCGCCAGCAACGCAGCGCCAGGCGCGTCTTGCCCAGCACGGCGTACGTCAATGCCACCAGGCGCGCGGGAATATAGTTCAGCACATCGTCGATTTTTGCCGCCGCCCAACCGAAGCGCTCAAAGCGTTCATTGCGATAACCCCACATGGCGTCGAGGGTGTTGCTCAGGCGATACAGCACCACGCCCGGCACGCCGGCGACCACAAACCAGAACAGCGCGGCGAACACCGCATCGCTGCCGTTTTCCAGCACCGACTCAGTGGCCGCGCGGGCGACTTCGGTGCGGTCCAGCTCACTGGTCTGGCGGCTGACCAGGTAGCTCACGCGTGTGCGCGCTTCTTCAAGGTCATCGCTGCGCAGGGCCTGGGCCACCGGGACGACATGCTCGCCGAGGCTGCGCATGCCGAGGGCGAGGTACAACGCCAGGATCTCCAGGGCCCAGCCGATATACGGCGCCCACGACAACGCCGTGGCCAGCAGGGTCAGCGGCACCACGGCAATAAACCACGCGGTCACGCCATGGCTGCGCCAACCGCGGCCACCGCTGTTGAAACGTCGTTCGATGCGCCCGGCGAAATTGCCGAACGCCACCAGCGGATGCCAGCGCCTGGGCTCGCCCAGCAGCGCATCCAGCGCCACTGCAGCGACACACAGCAAGGCCACACTCATTGACTCACTCCCCACACATTTTCATACAACATGTCACTCAGCGGCCGAGGCTCGGTCCAGCCTTCAAGCTGCAACATCGGTGCCGGATAAAACTCGGCCACCGGTCCCAGGCACAACACAGCCAGGGGTTTTGCGCCAGGCGGCAAACCCAGCAGGTCGGCGAGCGCCTGCGGCTCGAACAGCGAGACCCAGCCCATGCCCAGCCCTTCGACGCGGGCCGCCAGCCACAGATTCTGGATGGCACAGGACAGCGAGGCCATGTCCATTTCCGGCAAGGTACGCCGCCCGAAAATGTGCCGCTCGCGATCGTCCATCAACGCAGCCACCAGCACTTCGGCGCAATCGTGGATGCCTTCGACCTTGAGCTTCATGAACGCATCGGAGCGCTCGCCCAGGGCTTCGGCGGTGCGGATGCGCTCTTCCTCCACCAGTTGCTGGATTTGCCCACGCAGGTGACGGTCACTGATGCGAATAAAGCGCCAGGGCTGCATCAAGCCAACACTGGGGGCCTGGTGCGCAGCCTGGAGCAGGCGGTGCAGTAACTCGGGGGCTACCGTGCCGCCGCTGAAGTGGCGCATGTCGCGGCGTTCGGCGATGGCGCGGTAAACGGCGTCGCGGTCGGCCTGGGGGAAGGCGTTGTCAGTCATGGCCCTATCGCGGGCAAGCCCGCTCCCACAATTGCCCGAGTTGAAACACTATCCAAGGTGGGAGCTGGCTTGCCTGCGATAGCGGTCTCAAGGTCCGGCGCAAATAATGCGGCCACCGCCGATGGATTGGATGGAAAGTAAAAGTGCACGTAGGAAGCCGTCATCCGCCCTTGTCGGTAAACCGCCTCTGCCCCGCGCCCACCATTGGGGCTCAGGCCACGAGCAATCGGCTGGCATTCGGTGCTGGTCAGGGAATGGTGATAGGTATGGCCACGCAACGTGCCTTCCGGCAGCTCGACACTTTGCAACGCCAACGCCGCCAGTTTCTTTTGCATCACCGCATCGCCCTGCAACAGGCCGACCAGTTCGGCGCGGGTGCCGTCGACATCGGTCAGCGAGTCCAGCAGGTAGAGCATGCCACCGCACTCGGCAAGCAAGGGTTTGCCGGCCGCATGGTGAGCGCGGATCGCGTCAAGCATCGGGGTGTTTTGCGACAGCGCCTGGTGGTGCAGTTCCGGGTAACCGCCGGGCAGGTAGAGGCTGTCGGCATCAGGCAATGCGCGATCGTGAATGGGCGAGAAAAACTTCAGCTCGGCGCCCATTGCCCGCAGCAGGTCAAGACTGGCACCGTAGGTAAAAGCGAAGGCTTCGTCGCGGGCCACAGCAATACGCACGCCATTGAGCAGTGGCTCGGCCTCGATCACTTCCGGCGCGGCAAAGGTCACCGGCGGCGGCAAGGCGACTTCGCAACTGCTGCCCAGGGCTTGGGCGGCGGCGTCCAGGCGCACATCCAGGTCATTCAATTCGCTGGCCTGCACCAAACCAAGGTGGCGGCTGGGTAATTCGATACCGGTCTCACGGGACAACGCGCCGTACCAGCGCAGGCCCTCGGTGAGGCTGCCTTCGAGCAATTGCGCATGGCGCAGGGTACCGACGCGGTTGGCCAGCACGCCGGCGAACGGCAGATCCGGCTGATAGCGCGCCAGGCCCAGCGCCAACGCGCCGAAGGTCTGGGCCATGGCCGTGCCGTCGATCACGGCCAATACCGGCACGCCGAAATGGCGCGCCAGGTCGGCGCTGGACGGAGTTCCGTCAAACAGGCCCATCACGCCTTCGATCAGGATCAGGTCCGCTTCACCTGCCGCTTCCCACAGTAACCGGCGACTTTCCTGCTCGCCCACCATCCACATGTCCAATTGATACACCGGCGCACCGCTGGCGCGTTCGTGGATCATCGGATCGAGGAAATCCGGGCCGCATTTGAACACGCGCACCTTGCGCCCCAGGTTGCGGTGCAAACGGGCGAGCGCGGCGGTGACGGTGGTTTTGCCCTGGCCGGACGCCGGTGCGGCGATCAATACGGCCGGGCAATGACGGGGCTGATTCAAAGTTCGACGCCCTTCTGTGCCTTGATGCCGGCCTGGAATGCGTGCTTGAGCATGCCCATCTCGGTGACGGTGTCGGCCATCTCGATCAACTCGGGCTTGGCGCCACGGCCGGTGACCACCACGTGCTGCATCGGTGGCCGAGCTTGCAGGTCGCCGAGCACCTGGTCGAGGTCGAGGTAGCCGTGCTTGAGAGCAATGTTGAGTTCGTCCAGCACCACCATGCCGATGCTCGGGTCTTGCAGCATCGCGCGGGACACCGCCCAGGCCGCTTCGGCGGCGGCGATGTCGCGCTGGCGGTCCTGGGTTTCCCAGGTAAAGCCTTCGCCCATCACATGGAAACGTACCTGCTCGGGGAAGCGGCGGAAGAACAACTCTTCGCCCGTGCTGTGGCGCCCCTTGATGAACTGCACCACGCCGCACTGCATGCCGTGGCCCATGGCCCGGGCGAGCATGCCGAACGCGGAGCTGCTCTTGCCTTTGCCGTTGCCGGTCAGCACCAGGAGCAAGCCGCACTCGTTGGGGGAATTGGCGATGCGTTCGTCGATCACGGCTTTTTTGCGCAGCATGCGCGCCAGGTGGCGTTCGTCGCGGTCGGGGGAATCGGTCATGACAGCTCTCCGTTGGGGCTGGACAAAAACGGCGGGCAGGAAAAAACAAAAAACAGACAGCCAAGCATCGCCCACCGTGATGCTGTTGGATGTTTCAGGCCGGTCTCCGGGCTCATGAGTGGCCTGTGCATGCACAGCAGGCCAACGCTGCGCCTTCCCATATCACATGGATACAGTGGCAATAAAGGCAGCGCCTTGACTCATTTACCGTTGCGGGGGCAGCGCCGGGATCGCGGCAGCACTGTGTACAAGTGCGCTCGCTCACCGGCTTCCCTGTTTCACTCTGTCGACGCGCACGCCACAGAGCACCTGGAACAAGCCGCGAAGGTTAGTGGGTTGGGGGTGGAGCGTCAATTAAAGCTGGTGGTGTACTTGAACCATCGCACCGTCGCCCTCCTCTACCCTTACAGGTATCAAGGAGTACACCATGCACAAAACAAGACTCGCCCTACTCATCATGGTCGCCGGCACCCTCGCTGCCTGCGGTGAAAGCTCCACCCTCCAGGTCTCCGACGGTACCGGACCGTCGCCCCAGTTGCCCGAACCGAACAAAACCCTGATCCCCACCGTCAATATCGCCCCCGCCATCGGCTGGCCCGAAGGCGTGAAGCCCACGGCCGCCGCCGGCACCCAAATAGCGGCGTTCGCCGAAGGCCTGGACCATCCGCGCTGGCTGTATGTGCTGCCCAATGGCGACGTGCTGGTGGCGGAAACCAACGCGCCGCCCAAGCCGGACGACGCCAAGGGCATTCGTGGCTGGGTCATGGAGAAAGTCATGGGCCGTGCCGGCGCCGGCGTGCCGAGCGCGAATCGCATCACATTGCTGCGTGACGCCGACCACGACGGCGTCGCGGAGACACGGACAGTGTTCCTGGAAAATCTCAATTCCCCCTTTGGCATGACACTGGTCGGCAACGACCTGTACGTGGCCGACTCGGACAAGCTGCTGCGCTTTGCCTATCAACCGGGTGAAACCGCGATCAAGGGCGCCGGTACGACAGTCGTCGACCTGCCCGGCGGCCCCCTGAACCACCACTGGACTAAAAACGTGGTGGCTAGCAAGGACGGCAGCAAGCTGTACGTAAGCGTGGGCTCCAACAGCAATGTCGGCGAAAACGGGCTTGAAGCGGAACAGGGCCGAGCGGCGATCTGGGAAGTGGATCGCGCCAGCGGCCAGCACCGTATCTTCGCCTCCGGCCTGCGCAACCCGAACGGCATGGCGTGGGAGCCGCAGAGCGGCAAGCTGTGGACGGCAGTGAACGAGCGTGACGAGATCGGCAGCGACCTGGTGCCCGACTACATCACTTCGGTCAAGGATGGCGGTTTCTATGGCTGGCCGTTCAGTTATTACGGGCAGCATGTGGATGTGCGTGTGACACCGCAGAACCTGGACCTGGTGGCCAAGGCGATTGCGCCGGACTACGCGGTCGGCCCGCACACCGCTTCGTTGGGCCTGACCTTTACCGAAGGCAGCAAACTTCCGGCGCCGTTCAGCAATGGCGCGTTTATCGGGCAGCACGGTTCGTGGAATCGCAAGCCGCACAGTGGTTATAAGGTGATCTTCGTGCCGTTTGAAGGTGGCAAGCCGACAGGGCAGCCGGTGGATGTGCTGACCGGGTTTCTCGATAAGGATGAAAAGGCCATGGGCCGGCCGGTGGGTGTGGTGATTGACCAGCAGGGGGGGTTGCTGGTGGCGGATGATGTGGGGAATACGGTGTGGCGGGTGTCGGGGGCCAAGTAGGCTATCTTGGGCAGATCACAAAACAGTTTGTTGCCGTGGCGGCCTTTGGGCCGACCAGGCTGTTGGGGTTGGACGGGTACATATCCGTTATTTGGGTCACGGCGGCTATGGGTTCCGCCCTTACGGCGGGTCACTTTGGAAAAGCCGGAATGCCGGCCCAGCCCAAAGTAACCAAAGGGCTCTTGCCCCACCACTCGGTACCTCGCTTAGGCTCGGTATGCCCTCACTCCGGCTTGAATCCGTGGGCCGCCGTCATGGGCCATCCATGGCCCAGGACGGCTAACCCGGCGTCCTGCCGGGTTACCCACGAATTCAAGCCTGCGTTCGGCCAGCGTGGTTGACGGGGCGCCTGAGATCAAGATCAAAATCAAAATCAAAATCAAAATCAAAATCAAAATCAAAAGCCAGAGCCAGAGCCAGAGCCAGAGCCAGAGCCAGAGCCAGAGCCAGAGCCAGAGCCAGAGCCAGGCAGTCTGAGGTCTATCTGATGTATGGAGATCAAACTGTGGGAGCGGGCTTGCTCGCGAATGCGGTGGATCAGTTACAGATGCACTCGCTGACACACCGCATTCGCGAGCAAGCCCGCTCCCACAGTTTTAACCGAGTTCGACACGAATACCGGTCGGCTCTAAGGCCGCCGCGCTTTGGCTTTTGATCTGGGATCGCCCCGTCAACCACGCTGGCCGGAATTCGACAGTGATTTGGGGGGTAAACCGGCAGGACGCCGGTTTAGCCGCCCCGCGCCATGGATGGCGCGTGGCGGCGGCCCCCCAAATCAGTGTCGGATTACGGGCATGCCGAGCCTAGGCGAGGCACCGAGTGGTGGGGCGAGGACTTTTTGGTTACTTTTTGGTCCTTCAAAAAGTGACCCGCTGTAAGAGCGGAACCCTAAGTAGCCGTTACCGCAGCAACGGATATGTACACCGAAAAAACCCTCTCAAGGATTACGCGCCAGATTCCCCGGCAACACCCGCTTGGCACTCAGATAAGCATTCTGCCAATACGCCTTGGACAAGGTATCCAGCTTCACCGTCCCCCCCGTTTGCGGCGCATGCACAAAGCGGCCCTCACCCACATAGATGCCGGCGTGGCTGACCTGCGAACCACCGCCGGTGGCGAAGAACAGCAGGTCGCCGGTCTGCAGGTTCTGCTCGCTGACATCTTGCGCGCGCATCACGATCAGTTCGCGGGTGGTGCGCGGCAAAGAGATTCCGGCGGCGTCGCGGAAGACAAAACCGATCAGGCCACTGCAATCAAACCCCGAGTCCGGCGTGTTGCCGCCCCAACGGTATGGCGTGCCGACCAGGCCGAGCGCGCGAAAGAGCACGTCGTCGGCCGCCGGCGAGAAATTCTGGGTGGAATAGTTGAACACCGGCTTAGGCTTGACCGCGACAGGCGCGGGCGGCGGTGGGCGGCTGGCGCAGGCGCTGAGCAACGCGGCGCAAACAAGGAGCATAAGGCGGGCCGAGGTCGACATG
Source organism: Pseudomonas azadiae (assembly GCF_019145355.1). Lineage (NCBI taxonomy): Bacteria > Pseudomonadati > Pseudomonadota > Gammaproteobacteria > Pseudomonadales > Pseudomonadaceae > Pseudomonas > Pseudomonas azadiae. Next base: position 1,095,753 of record NZ_JAHSTY010000001.1, read on the forward strand.
TGCAGAACAATCCTGGTCTGGATGCGGCTTTCGCTGCCGAACGCTGAAAACCAGAACGCGCAAGCAAGGCTCGCGCGAACGGATTACAGCAATGTCCAGGGATTCTAGCGCTTACACGTCAAACTTCAAGTATCACTTTAAGTTTACTTACTGGCGGTAACCGTAGTCGGGGCCATCGCGAGTGCGCGCTTGGCTTCGATGAAGGTTTTGCTCCAGTAGCTGTCGCCCAGGCTGTCGACACGAACACCACCACTGCGACGGCTGCTGGAGTGGATAAACTGGTTATCGCCCAGGTAGATACCGGCATGGCTGACACGACCACGGCCTGCCGTACTGAAGAAAAGCAGATCACCGGGCTTGAGGTTGTTGCGTGCGACCAACGGTGCTTTCACGTTGATCATTTCGCGGGTGGAGCGCGGCAGGTTCATGCCGGCTTCTTCACGAAACAGGTAGCCGATGAAACCGCTGCAGTCGAACCCGGCTTCGGACGTACCGCCGAAACGGTAACGGGTACCGATCAGGGACATGCCGCGTTCAAGGATGCTGTCGGCCAGTACCGGAAGCTGATAAGGCTTGCTGCCGGAGAAATCGGCCAGTTCCTTTTCAGTTGCCACCTCTTCTTCATATACGGAAGAAGACTGTGCGGCGACGAATTTTGCCTGGGACTGTTGTTGAGGCTTCTGCTGCTCAACCACCTGTTGAGGGTGGGAGGCGCAGCCAAACAACAGGGTAACGAGTGCGAGAGGCACGAGGGGTGCGAAGCGATTTAGCATGGGCACGACCGTGGCTGGTATGTAAAGAAGCCGAGACTATGCCTTCTATCACATCGATTTGCAAATTCAATCGTGGCTTATGTGACTTGGCGATTGGACCCTGACATCTAAGCCGTAATTCCATTTATCGGTTCAAATGCGCGGTCAAACAGGCCATAACGCAGGATTTCTGGCGCCTGTAAAATGCCGAACCCCAACGAATCAACGAGTTACCAGCCCAACGTCTCTTTGAGAAAAGGGATCGTCAATTTTCGTTGTGCCTGTAAAGAGGCCTGATCGAGCTGCTCGAGCAACTCGAACAATGCACTCATGCTGCGGGTGCCACGGGTGAGGATAAAATGCCCGACCTCGTCGGTGAGGTGCAGGCCGCGCCGCGATGCGCGCAATTGGAGGGCACGCAATTTGTCTTCGTCGGACAGCGGGCGCATCTGGAAGATCAACGCCAGGGTCATGCGCGACTTGAGGTCGGCCAGCTTGATCGGCAATTCGCGTGGCGAGGTAGAGGCTGCGATCAGCAGGCGCCGCCCGCTGTCACGCAAACGATTGAACAGGTGAAACAGCGCCTCTTCCCAATCCGCCTTGCCGGCAATCGCCTGCAAGTCGTCCAGACAGACCAGTTCGTATTGCTCAAGATGGTCGAAGATGCCGATACCGCGGTCCATCAACTCGGCAAGGGGCAGGTAGACCGCCGGCTCGCCCATCTGCTCGAAACGCAGGCAGGCGGCCTGCAACAGGTGGGTACGCCCTACGCCGTGCTTGCCCCACAGGTAGATAAGGCTTTCGGTCCACCCGGCGTCGGCTTCGCAAAGCCGCTCGACATAGCCGAGTGCAGCGGCATTGGCGCCTGGGTAGTAGTTGATAAAGGTGGCGTCATCACGCAGACGCACACCCAAGGGCAGCTGAATCGGTTTCATGCTGACTGAACGGCTCCAAACGAACCGTTAGTGGCCTCTGTGTAAAGTTTGCAAAGTTTATACCCGTGACGCCGGGCGCACAATGCAACAGACTCCAAGCAAAATCAAAGGTTTGCGTTAACCCGTTGGATTCACGAAGATTGTTTGACGTTACGGCGCCACAAATAACAAACCCGGCCGGAGCCGGGTTTGTGATGCACCGATTACAAGTCGGGGTCTTCGACCCCCGTATACACTTCCGAGTCCTTGTACAGATCGTGCACATGGCGCACCAGCACCATGATCACCGCCGCCACCGGCAGCGCCAACAGGATGCCGGTAAACCCGAACAATTCACCGCCCGCCAGGATCGCAAAGATCACCGCCACCGGGTGCAGGCCGATCCGATCGCCTACCAGCAACGGCGTCAGCACCATGCCTTCCAGGGCCTGGCCCACCATGAACACCGCCACGATCCCGAGCATCGGGTACAGGTCGCCGCCAAACTGGAACAGCCCCGCCACCAGGGCCGCGCCGATACCGATCACAAACCCCATATACGGCACGATAGCCGCCAGGCCGGCGATCAGGCCGATCAACAGGCCCAGCTCCAGACCAATCGCCATCAAGCCCGCAGCGTAAATGATCCCCAGAGCAAGCATCACCAGCAACTGGCCACGCACAAAGGCACCCAGCACCTCATGGCATTCCTCGGCCAGGGAGACGATGCGCTCCTCACGGTTGCGCGGCAGCAGGCTGCGGATCTTGGCCATCATGATGTCCCAGTCGCGCAGTAGGTAGAACGCGACCACCGGGATCAGCACCAGGTTGGTCAACCAGCCGATCAGCGCCAGGCTGGACGCGGTCGCCTGGCTGAGGATGACCCCGACGATATCGGTGGTCTGGCCCATGTGTTCGCTGATGGCCGCCTTGACCTTGTCAAACTTCCAGAACCCATCCGACAGCCCCAGCTTGGCCTGGGCCCACGGCATGGCCGTGTGCTGCAGCCAATCGAGCATCTGCGGCGCCAGCTCATACAGGCGAAACAGTTGCTTGGCCAACATCGGCACCAGCACCAGCACCAACGCCGTGATGATCAAGGTAAACAGGGCGAACACCGCCACCACGCCCCAGGTACGTGACAAGCCGGCCTTCTCCAGGCGATCCACCACGGGATCGAACAGATAGGCCAACAACAACGCCACCAGGAACGGCGTCAGGATCGAATGCAGCAAGAATACAAAGACGCACAGCAGGACAATCCCGCCAAGCCACACCCAACGACGCGTATCCGCCATAAACCACTCCAGCTATATAAAGAAGAAAACTGCTACCAACGAAAACGCAGTTGGGCCTGAGGCTCAGGCGCAGCAGTTGGCTGAGCGCCATCCGCCAACGGCTGTTGAACCGGCGCCTCACCGGCAGGAATCTCCTGCAACTTGGCCAGGCTCAACTGGGTACGCAACTGATCGGCACTGCCGTTGACGCGATACACAATGCGATCGCCCTCCACCCGCTGCGGCTGACCGCCGAAGGGTTCGAGCAGATGGCCCAGCGCGGCATAGCGCTCAAGGGTCATGCCCTGCACTTCCAGCAACTGTTCGGCGCTCACGCCAGGCTTGACTGCAAAGCGCGGTGCCAGTTTCTGGCTGACCGCCAGCATCACCGCGTCCGCCACGGCGCCCGTGTCGGCACCTTGCGCGGTGCCCTGCTCGCTTTTGTCGCCCAACCACAGGCGCCATTTGGCCTGCCATTGGCTGCCTTCCTGGCGCGCGTGCACGGCCAGCAAGGCGTCGGCACCGTAGCGCTCGGAGGCGGCGCGCAATGGCGTGGCATCAGCACTTTCCAGGTTCGGTGCGGTGGCGACTACCTGCTCATCCAGGTCGCCCAGCGGCAGGCGCAGCGGCAAGCCACGGTGTTGCGCCGCCCGACGCAGCGCCTGCGCGACGGTCTGGCCATCGCCGACCAGGCTGCTGCCTTCGGTGGAGTCGTTCAGCCACCAGCTGAGGATTGACGGCCGGTTGCTGCCCCAGATCGACAAGCCTGCTTCACGCAGCACACGATCAGTGCTCACCGGATCGAAATCAACTTGCAGACTTTCCGGCGGGCCGGCGTCATAGCCGTATTGCGTGATGATTTGCTGCGGGTCTTTACGGACCGCCGCCAGGCCCGGGCCCTCGGCCGCCTTGGCATCGCCGGTCAGGCGTATCACCAGGGTCTGCACGGCGCGTTGGGTGGCCTGGTCGCGCTCTTGCGCAGACTGGCTGCCGACCGGTTCGAGTACTTGATACAGGCCATTGAGTGTTTCGGCATGACTCGCCAGGCTGACCAATGACAAGCAGCCTACAAAGAAGAATTTACACAGACGCATGGAAGATTCCCGAACGACAAATTTAGCGGCTGGATCAGACCGCGTGGACTCGGTTTGGCAGGGCTGTGACCACAGCAACCGGCAAAACACTCACGGGTCCCGGTAGTTTTGGTACTGTCATAACGATAGCGAGTTAAAGGCTATACCTTAATACGTGCCAAAGCCGAGCCGATCAGCATTTTTTTAACCGGCTTTTTTACCGATATGCCCCTGCCCGTCGGCCCGAGGATGGCCGCTGCCCCTCAAGCCTGATAAAATCGCGCGCCTTCGCAGACCGTCAACGGCTGGGCCTTTTACCAAAAGCGCCTGCCCGCCCGGTCGTTACCCAGAAATCCCCCCTAAAGGCCTGGATCATGAGCAAGCAACCCTCCCTGAGCTACAAGGACGCCGGTGTAGACATCGACGCCGGTGAAGCATTGGTCGAACGCATCAAGAGCGTCGCCAAGCGCACTGCGCGCCCCGAAGTCATGGGCGGCCTGGGCGGTTTTGGCGCCCTCTGCGAAATCCCGGCCGGCTACAAGCAGCCTGTGCTGGTGTCCGGCACCGACGGCGTGGGCACCAAGCTGCGCCTGGCGCTGAACCTGAACAAGCACGACACCATCGGCATCGACCTGGTCGCCATGTGCGTCAACGACCTGGTGGTGTGCGGCGCCGAGCCGTTGTTCTTCCTCGACTACTATGCCACCGGCAAGCTGAACGTCGACACCGCGGCGCAAGTAGTGACCGGCATCGGTGCCGGCTGCGAGCTGTCGGGTTGCTCCCTGGTGGGCGGCGAAACCGCTGAAATGCCAGGCATGTACGAGGGCGAAGACTACGACCTGGCCGGCTTCTGCGTCGGCGTCGTGGAAAAAGCCGAGATCATCGACGGCTCCAAGGTAGCCGCCGGTGACGCGCTGCTGGCCCTGCCATCCTCCGGCCCGCACTCCAACGGTTACTCGCTGATCCGCAAGATCATCGAAGTGTCCGGTGCCGACATCGAGAACACCCAACTCGACGGCAAGCCACTGGCCGACCTGCTCATGGCCCCGACCCGTATCTACGTCAAGCCGTTGCTCAAGCTGATCAAGGACACCGGAGCGGTCAAGGCCATGGCCCACATCACGGGCGGCGGCCTGCTGGACAACATCCCGCGCGTGCTGCCAAAAGGCGCCCAGGCGATCGTCGACGTGGCCAGCTGGCAGCGTCCTGCGGTATTCGACTGGCTGCAAGAGAAAGGCAACGTCGACGAAACCGAAATGCACCGCGTGCTCAACTGCGGCGTGGGCATGGTCATCTGCGTGGCTCAAGAACACGTTGAAACCGCGCTGAACGTACTGCGTGAAGCCGGCGAGCAGCCTTGGGTGATCGGCCAGATCGCCAGCGCTGCCGAAGGCGCGGCCCAGGTTGAACTGAAGAACCTCAAGGCTCACTGATGTCCGCAACCTGTGATGTCGTGGTGCTGCTTTCCGGCACCGGCAGTAACTTGCAGGCCCTGATCGACAGCACGCGCACCGGCGATAGCCCGGTGCGCATCGCGGCGGTGATCTCAAACCGCAGCGACGCCTACGGCCTGCAACGCGCCAGGGACGCCGGCATCGACACCCGCTCGCTGGATCACAAGGCGTTCGAGGGCCGCGAGGCCTTCGACAGCGCCTTGATCGAACTGATCGACGCCTTCAACCCCAAACTCGTGGTACTGGCCGGTTTCATGCGCATCCTCAGCGCTGACTTCGTGCGGCATTACGAGGGGCGCCTGCTCAATATCCACCCTTCCCTGCTGCCCAAGTACAAAGGCATGCACACGCACCAGCGTGCGCTCGATGCCGGCGACCGCGAGCACGGCTGCAGCGTGCATTTTGTCACCGAGGAACTCGATGGCGGGCCTCTGGTCGTACAGGCAGTGGTTCCGGTAGAGTCCAACGACTCGGCGCAGAGCCTTGCGCAAAGGGTTCACGCCCAGGAACACAGGATTTACCCACTGGCTGTTCGCTGGTTTGCCGAGGGGCGGTTGATTCTTGGCGACCAGGGTGCATTATTGGACGGTCAGTTACTTGCGGCCAGCGGCCACTTGATTCGAACCTAGGAGATTTTATGCGTCGCGCCTTGCTCTTCGCTTTTGCGCTGTTCGCCTTGCCTGTCGTGCAAGCAGCAGATTTACATCCTTTCTCCGCCAGCTACACCGCCGACTGGAAACAGTTGCCCATGAGTGGTTCGGCAGAACGCAGCCTGACCAAAAACGGTGACGGCAGCTGGACCTTGAGTTTCAAGGCCTCCATGATGATCGCCAGCCTGACCGAAACCAGCGTGATCCTGTTCGACAAGGACTCCCTGCAACCCAAGAGCTACAGCTTCGAACGCGGTGGCCTGGGCAAGGCGAAGAAGATCAACCTGGACTTCGACCAATCCGCCAAGAAAGTCACCGGCTTTGAGAACAAGGACCCGGTCAACGTCACGCTTGAAAGCGGCATGCTCGACAAGTCGACTTACCAGCTCGCCCTGCAACGTGACGTGGCTGGCGGCAAGAAGAGCATGAGCTACCGCGTGGTCGAAGGCACTGATGTCGACACCTATGACTTCCGCGTGATTGGCCAGGAAAAGGTCCAGACCAAGGTAGGCGCCATCGACGCGATCAAGGTCGAGCGCGTGCGTGATCCGTCGCAGAGCAAGCGCATCACCCAGATGTGGTTTGCCAAGGACCAGGGCGGCATCCTGGTTGCCCTGCGCCAGGTGGAGACCGATGGCAAGGAATACAACATCATGCTGCAGGACGGTACCGTTGACGGTAAGGCTGTCAAAGGTAGCTGATTGAGCTGGTGGGTAGAAAAGGCCTCGCTGAATCAGGCTGTGTGAAAACGCAGCCTGCACCGGCCAAAAACAAATGCCCCGACTTGTCGGGGCATTTGTTTTTGCGGACTTGAAGAAAAAAAGGGCCTTTCAGCCCATCAACTCCATCAATTTCGGCACTCCCAACACGTTGATGGTCCTTTTCAGGTTGTAGGCCTGTATCGCAAGTGCCATTTCTGTCCGTGTACCTTTTAGCTGGCGCAGCAAAAACCTAGCGTTGCCGAAGGCCCATTGCTTCAAGTTGCCAAATGGGTGTTCGACGATCGATCGTCGATTGATCATCATGTCGGGATTCGCCTTCATGCGCTGTTCCATTCGTTCAAATGCTGATTCATGGGCATGGCGCGTGACGTAACGGCGTTCAGCCTTGGTACACCGGCTTTTCAGTGCGCAAGTGCCGCAGTCACTGATTGATGCGTGATAAACCCGGTCTCCCTTGTTAAGTGCTTTAAGCGTGAGCGTCTTGCCATTAGGGCATTCATAGCTGTCACCCTCTTCGCTGTAATTGAAGAGCGAGCGGTCAAAAAATTGCTCTTCGCCACCTTTGGTGTTAATCGCCCGGTTGGGCGGGACAAAGGGTGTGATACCAGCGTCTTCACACGCCTGAAATTGCGCGCCGTTGGAGTAGCCCGCATCAGCGGTGACGTTGAGCTTGGCTCGTTCCAGCACCGCTTGAGTCGCCTTGGCCATCGGTTCAAGCAGGCGATTGTCGGTACCTTCCTGAGTCACTTCGTGGTGAACAATCAGACAGTGTTTCGCATCTACCGCGCTCTGAACGTTGTAGGCAATACGCGGGCCTGAAGGTGTCCGCATTTTTTGCGCATCGGCTTCACCCACCACGTGCTGAACCAGACCTTGAGCTTGCATCAGCGCTTGGCAGGTCTGGTTATTGGCCTTTTTTACGCGCAACGTCTCAAGCGCAGTCTGTACTGCTGAGCGATCAATCGCTTGCTCTTGCTCTTGCTCACCGCGATCAGCCTCGTCAAGTTGCGCCAGGTAGTGGGCAATACGCTTGTCCAAAACCGCTTCGCGCTGCTGGAGCTTCTTGGGTGTGATGTGCTTTCGATTCGAGGCCACTGCCTGGAACTTGCTGCCATCAATGGCTATCAGGTCGCCGCGGATGAGGCCGGCCCCGCGGCAAAAACTAACAAATGCACGGCACGTGGCAACGAAGGCTGCGCTGTTGTCCCGTCGAAAATCGGCAATGGTTTTAAAGTCAGGTGCCAAGCGGCCCAGCAGCCACATAACCTCGACGTTGCGTTGACATTCAGCTTCCAGCCGACGCGAGGAACGAACCTGTTGGAAATAGCCGTAAAGGTAGAGTTTGAGCAGATCAGCCGGGTGGTATGAAGGGCGGCCGGTAGCCTTGGGGACGGCTTTGTCAAAACCCAACTGCTCAAGGTCGAGCAGAGAAATATAGGCTTCGATTACCCGAACCAAATGATCTTCGGGGATGAGTTCGTCCAGCGAGACTGGAAATAGGGTTCCTTGAGAGCGGTCTTCACCTTGGATATAGCGCATAAGAAAAATGCCCGTATCTTGCGATACGGGCATTTTCTTAAACCGGGCGGCAAATTGCTAGGTTTTCACACAGCCTGTGAATGCGGGGCTTTTTTTCGCCTGAAAGTTTTGTTGAAGCTTCTGCCGCCATCGCAGGCAAGCCAGCTCCCACAGTAGGAATGCATTCCAAGGTGGGAGCTGGCTTGCCTGCGATGGCGATGGATGCTTCACCACAGAGCTTTCACCAGCACCCCAACATGAAACTTCTGTCATAAACCGTCAAAGCCGTTTACTTAGCAAGCTATCAAAATATATAACAAAGGCCTGCGACGACTTGCCGCAGATCCACCAGAGATTGGAGCAAGCAGATGACTGTAAAAGTAACTGAACGCGACGACGAACATATGTCCCACGAAGCACTGGGCCATGGGATTCATATCTGGGATGTACACCAACAAGACCTGTTGGTCGGCATGTTTCACAACGAGAGCGACGCTCATAACTATAAAAACGAGCTCGAAGCCCTTGAGATGAGACGCCAGGCGCAAAGCTCCTGAACCTGTCTTCTACACACACAAACCCCGCCTTTTGAGCGGGGTTTGTTGTCTCTAAAGCCTTACCACATCAAATCATCAGGGATCTGGTAGGCGGCGTATGGATCATCTTCATCCGGCACCTGGCTTTCGGTCAGCAGGTTGAGCTGCACGATACGCTCCGGTGCGCGTTCCTGGATCTTCAGCGCCGCTTCGCGCGGGATCACCTCGTAGCCGCCGCCGTGGTGCACGATCGCCAGGGAGCCGTTGCTCAGCTTGTTGCGCATCAGCGTGTTGACCGACAGGCGCTTGACCTTCTTGTCATCCACAAAGTTGTAGTAGTCCTCGGTGGTGAGCTTGGGCAGGCGCGAGGTCTCGATCAGTTGCTTGACCTGCGCGGCGCGCGCCTTGGCCTCGGCTTTTTCCTGCTGCTGGCGGTTCAGCTCCTGGTCGCGCTTGACCTTCTCGGCGTGTGCCTCGGCAGCCAGGCGGGCCTGGGTGTCATCCGCCTCGATCTGGCCTTTGTGGACCAGGCGCTGCTGCTTCTGTTTGTCTTTGCCGACCTGCTTGGCCTGCTTTTGGTTGACCAGACCTGCTTTGAGCAACTGGTCGCGAAGGGAAAGGCTCATGGTGCTTACTCACTTAGGCAACTGCTCAACCGCAGCTGGACACGTTCTTTTCCTGACGTTTGGCTTCGCCCCACAGGGCGTCCAAGTCTTCGAGGGTGCAATCTTCCATGGGACGGTGGGTCTCGCGCAATGCCTGTTCGATAAATCGGAAACGTCGTTCGAATTTGGCGTTGGCGCCACGCAGCGCGGTTTCCGGGTCGACCTTGAGATGGCGAGCCAGGTTGACCGCCGCAAACAACAGGTCACCGACCTCGTCGGCGATACCCGCCGTATCGTTATTGGCCATGGCTTCGAGCACTTCATCCAGTTCTTCGCGCACGTTATCCACCACCGGCAAGGCGGACGGCCAGTCGAAACCGACCTGGCTGGCGCGCTTTTGCAATTTGGCGGCACGGGACAGGGATGGCAACGCGGTGGGCACATCATCCAGCAGGGACAGTTGCTTGGGAGCGTCGCACTTCTGCGCGCGTTCCTCGGCCTTGATCTGCTCCCAGCGTTCCTTGACCTGCTCTTCGCTCAACTGCGGGATATCCAGCGGTGCGTACAGATCGCCGGTGGGGAATACGTGGGGATGGCGACGGATCAACTTGCGCGTGATGCCGTCGACTACACCGGCGAATTCAAAGCGCCCTTCTTCACGCGCCAACTGGCTGTAGTACACCACTTGGAACAACAGGTCGCCCAACTCGCCTTGCAGGTGATCGAAATCACCCCGTTCGATGGCATCGGCCACCTCGTAGGCTTCTTCGAGGGTATGCGGCACGATGCTGGCGTAGGTTTGCTTGATGTCCCACGGGCAGCCGTATTGCGGGTCGCGCAGGCGGTTCATCAGGTGCAGCAGGTCTTCGAGTGAATACATCGGTCAATCTCTGCCCATTTCTTGGAAACGCTGAAGATCAAATGTGGGAGCCGGGCTTGCCCGCGATGCGGTCACCGCAGTGCTCAAGCCAGACCGAGGTGATGCTATCGCAGGCAAGCCAGCTCCCACAGAAAGCAGCCCCACATAGTTCCAGACTGTCTCATGGCGTACGGTTACGCCGCGTCTCAATGATGTTCGGCAACTGGGAAATCCGCCCCAGCAACCGCCCCAATGCGTCCAACCCAGGAATCTCGATGGTCAGGGACATCAACGCGGTGTTGTCCTCTTTGTTCGAGCGGGTGTTGACCGCCAGCACGTTGATCCGCTCATTGAGCAGCACTTGCGACACATCCCGCAGCAAACCGGAACGGTCGTAGGCGCGGATCACGATGTCGACCGGGTAGGTCAGCACCGGCACCGGGCCCCAGCTGACCTGGATGATCCGCTCCGGCTCGCGCCCGCCCAGTTGCAGCACCGAGGCGCAGTCCTGGCGGTGGATGCTCACGCCGCGCCCCTGGGTGATGTAGCCGACAATCGCGTCGCCCGGCAACGGCTGGCAGCAACCGGCGATTTGTGTCATCAGGTTGCCCACGCCCTGGATCTGGATGTCGCCGCGCTTGCCGGGCTTATAGCCAGTGGCCTTGCGCGGGATCAGTTCCAGCTGTTCGTTGCCGCGTTCCGGCTCGACCAGTTGCTGGGCCAGGTTGACCAGTTGCGCCAGGCGCAAATCGCCGGCGCCGAGCGCGGCGAACATGTCCTCGGCGATCTTCATGTTGGCCTTTTCGGCCAGCTTGTCGAAGTCCACCTGCGGCAGGCCCAGGCGGCCCAGTTCGCGCTCGAGCAAGGTCTTGCCGGCGGCGACGTTCTGGTCGCGCGCCTGCAATTTGAACCAATGGACAATCTTCGCCCGCGCCCGCGACGTGGTGATGTAGCCCAGGTTCGGGTTCAGCCAGTCGCGGCTCGGCGTGCCGTGCTTGCTGGTGATGATCTCGACCTGCTCGCCGGTCTGCAAGCTGTAGTTGAGCGGCACGATGCGCCCGTTGATTTTGGCGCCCCGGCAGTTGTGGCCGATCTCGGTGTGCACGCGGTAGGCAAAATCCAGCGGCGTGGCGCCCTTGGGCAAGTCGATGGCGTGGCCGTCGGGGGTGAAGATGTAGACCCGGTCCGGTTCGATATCCACCCGCAGCTGTTCGGCCAGGCCGCCGATGTCGCCGAGTTCTTCGTGCCATTCCAGCACTTGGCGCAGCCAGGAGATTTTCTCTTCGTACTGGTTGGAACCGGCCTTGACGTCGGTGCCCTTGTAGCGCCAGTGCGCACACACGCCCAGCTCGGCCTCTTCGTGCATGGCATGGGTGCGGATCTGCACTTCCAGCACTTTGCCTTCAGGCCCGATCACGGCGGTGTGCAGCGAGCGGTAGCCGTTTTCCTTGGGGTTGGCGATGTAGTCGTCAAACTCCTTGGGAATGTGCCGCCACAAGGTATGGACGATACCCAGCGCGGTGTAGCAGTCGCGCATTTCCGGCACCAGCACACGCACGGCGCGCACGTCGTAGATCTGGCTGAACGCCAGGCCCTTGCGCTGCATTTTGCGCCAGATGGAATAGATGTGTTTGGCGCGGCCGCTGATGTCGGCTTCGACGCCGGTGGCCTGCAACTCGGAACGCAGCTGGCCCATCACGTCGCTGATGAAGCGCTCACGGTCAAGCCGGCGCTCGTGCAGCAGCGTGGCAATCTGTTTGTATTGATCGGGTTCGAGGTAACGGAAGGACAAGTCCTCCAGCTCCCACTTGATATGGCCGATACCCAGGCGGTGCGCCAGCGGCGCGTAGATATCGAAGACTTCACGGGCGACGCGGTTGCGTTTCTCGTCGTCGGCGGTCTTGACCGCCCGGATTGCGCAGGTGCGCTCGGCCAGCTTGATCAGGGCGACACGTACGTCGTCGACCATCGCCACCAGCATCTTGCGCAGGTTTTCCACCTGGCCCTGGGTGCCCAGCACCATGGACTGGCGCGGGCTGAGGCTGGCGCTGATCGCGGCCATGCGCAGCACGCCGTCAATCAGCTTGGCCACGACGGAGCCGAAACGCTGGCCGACGGTGGCCAACGGGATATGCCCCTCACGCACGCCGCGATACAGCACGGCGGCGATCAGCGAATCCTGGTCCAGCTTGAGATCGGCGAGGATCTCGGCGATTTCCAACCCGGTACGAAAGCTTGAAGTGCCTTCGGCCCACAGGTTCTTGGCCGCATTGTCTTGCTGCTCAGACTCGCGAGCGAACTCGCAGGCTGCTTTCAAGGCTTCACGGTCCAGCGCCGGGTCGACGCTGATGGCATGATCCAGCCATGCCTCGAGATTGATACTGCCGTCGGTGTTGATCGGCTGGTGTGCTCTCACCTGTACCATCTTGCTTACCTTCCCTATGACGCACCTTTGGCTGCGCCAGAATTCATCGCCGACCTTCTACTGCAGGCTCCCTGGCAGATCACAGGCCCAGGAGACGGCAGGCCGGTCGGATTAAACGGGCATCCTAGCCCGCTTCAAATAACGCCATGGCCTCGACATGCGCGGTTTGCGGAAACATGTCGAGGATCCCGGCACGTTTTAGCCGGTAGCCTTGCTTGACCAACTCAACCGTGTCCCGCGCCAGCGTGGCTGGGTTGCAGGACACATACACCAGGCGCTTGGCCCCAAGGGTCGCGAGCGTACGCACAACCTCCAGGGCACCGTCACGGGGTGGGTCCAAGAGTACCGCAGAAAAGCCCTGCTTGGCCCATTGCGCGTCAGTCAAAGGCTGGGACAAATCGGCTTGAAAAAACTGCACATTATGCAAATTGTTATCGGCGGCGTTGAGGGCCGCGCGGTCCACCATGGCCTGCACGCCTTCTACCGCCACCACTTCACGCACGTGGCGTGCCAGAGGCAGGGCGAAGTTGCCCAGGCCGCAAAAAAGGTCCAGCACCCGTTCGTCGGGTTGTGGCGCCAACCATTCCAGGGCCTGGGCGACCATCGCCGCGTTAACTGCGGCATTGACCTGCACGAAATCCCCCGGCCGATAGGCCAGCGCCAGGTCCCACTGTTCCAGGCGATAACCGAGCGTCTGATCAGACTCCACCGGTTCCGGTCGCCCTTCGCCCTGCAGCCACAAGTGGGCCTCATGGAAGGCGCAAAATTCTTTGAGAATCTGCAGGTCTGCTTCCGATAACGGCGACATGTGCCGCAACAACACGGCGATCGACGTACCACTGAACAACTCCACATGCCCCAGTGCCTGAGGTTTGCTTAAGCGGCGCAGCAGGTTGGGCAGGCGTTGCATGATCGGTTGCAAGGCCTGTACCAGCACCGGGCATTCATCAATGGCGACGATGTCCTGGCTGGCCACAGCACGAAAACCGACTTCCAGATGCTTGGCCTTGGCGTCCCAACGCACGGCCACGCGGGCGCGGCGGCGGTAGCCGAATTCCGGACCGCTCAACGGCGCCGCCCACGCTTGCGGTTCGACACCGGCCACACGGGACAACTGCTCGGCCAGCATGCGCTGTTTCAGGGCGAGTTGTTCGGCATGGGGCAAATGCTGCACGCTGCAGCCGCCGCAGCGGCCAAAATGCGCACAGGGCGCCGGGCGGCGCAATTGGCTGGCCTTGAACACCCGTTCGGTGCGGGCTTCGACGATTTTGCCGTGGGCGCCCAGCACCCGCGCTTCCACCTCTTCACCGGCCAGCGCGCCATTCACGAACCAAGTGCGGCCTTCAAAGAACACGATGCCGCGACCGTCATTGGCCAGGCGTTCGATGGTCAGGCGTTGCTTCTTGCCCACCGGAATCTGCGGGGCCCGGCTGCCGCCCGTCGGTTGGAAGCGCAGGCCTCTCTCGTGCTTGGCCATCAGTTGGGTTCGTCGAAAATGCCGGTCGACAGGTAGCGGTCGCCTCGGTCACAGATGATCGCGACGATCACCGCGTTTTCCACCTCTTGGGACAAGCGCAACATACCGGCCACGGCGCCACCGGACGACACGCCGCAGAAGATGCCTTCTTCACGGGCCAGGCGGCGGGTAGTGTCTTCGGCCTCACGCTGGTCCATGTCGATGATGCGGTCCACGCGGGTCGCGTTGTAGATTCTGGGCAAATATTCTTCGGGCCAACGGCGGATACCCGGGATGGCCGCGCCTTCCATCGGTTGCAGGCCGACGATCTGCACCGCCGGGTTCTGCTCCTTGAGGTAGCGCGAGTTGCCCATGATGGTGCCGGTAGTGCCCATGGAGCTGACGAAATGGGTGATGGTGCCCTGGGTCTGGCGCCAGATTTCCGGGCCGGTGCTGGTGTAGTGCGCCTCGGGATTATCGCCGTTGGCGAACTGGTCCAACACCTGGCCACGGCCTTCGGCGGCCATGCGCTCGGCAAGATCGCGCGCGCCTTCCATGCCCTGCTCCTGGGTGACCAGGATCAGCTCGGCGCCATAGGCCGTCATCGCGGCCTTGCGCTCGGCGCTGGAGTTGTCGGGCATGATCAGGATCATCTTGTAGCCTTTGATCGCCGCGGCCATGGCCAGGGCGATCCCGGTGTTACCCGAGGTGGCTTCGATCAGCGTGTCGCCGGGCTTGATCTGCCCGCGCAACTCGGCGCGGGTGATCATCGACAATGCCGGGCGGTCTTTTACCGACCCGGCCGGGTTGTTCCCTTCAAGCTTGAGCAACAGGGTATTGCTGGTTTCACCCGCCATGCGTTGCAAGCGGACCAGGGGCGTATTGCCGACGCAATCGGCGATTGTGGGGTACTGCAAGGTCATGGCGTATTCGCAATCCAGACTGCGGGGCGCACATCATACCGGGAAAGGCCGGCGGGCCATATCACGCAAAGTGCGGTGCTTATGGCTTAAAGGAATAAGGGAGAAAGGTGGTGGCTGAGCGGACGCCATCGGGGGCAAGCCCTCTCCCACATTCGACCGCATTCTCATGCTGGAACACGGTCAACTGTGGGGGGGGGCTTGCCCCCGATGGCCGCGCCTCGATAACCCGCCTAACGCACCTGCCCGTCGCCATGATTTGTTTGAAAAACCTCCGGGCCCATCGCCGCAATCTGCCCTTCGATCAGCGCTTCGAAGGGTTTGAGCAATGGCTCGAACGAGGCTGGCGCTTCCAGCACCTGCAACGCCTGGGCGATGGCCTCCACCGTCGACAGCGCCCCTGGGCCCGGCGCCTTGCGCAGCCGGTAACGCGAAACGCCGCCGTCGGCCAACGTCACCCGTGGCAACGCCGCCAGCAGCGGATTGAGATGCAGCAGCTTGCGCGCCTTGCGCCAAGTGCCATCGGGGACTACCAGCAGTAGCGGCTGTTCGTCCGGCGCATAAGCCTGCAACGCTTGGGCATCGTCCGCCGGAAACAGCAGCCGCGCCTGATAGCCGGGTACGTTCAATAACGTCGCCAAATCCTCGAACACCTCCCCCACCACCAACTGCGCATTATTCAAGCCCAACGCTGCCAGCCGCGCGGTGTTCAGCGCATGGCCGACCTCGCTCGGATGCTGCAACAGCAACACACGGGTGCGGCTGTCGAGGCTGGGAATCAGCGCGCACAAGCAATGGCTGGCGGGGCGTTGGCAACGGACACATTGAGGTCTGGACATGGTGTTTTCAGGCCTGGTTGAGCTGGGCTTTGAGCAGATCGCGAAAGGTCTGGATCAGCGGTTCGCGGCTGCGGCCACGGCGCATGATCATCGAGAACGGCGCCTGGTAGCCAAAGGTGGCGGGCAGTAGCACGCGCAAGTCGCCCTTGTCGGCCCAGGCCTGGGCGTAGTGCTCCGGCAGGTAGCCGATGTAGGCGCCGGACAGCACCAGGATCAGTTGCGCTTCCATGCTTTCCACCGTGGCGGCGCTGTGCTTGAAGCCGTGGCGCGCCAGCTCCGCCTGGCTCCAGTAGCCGCGCCCGACCATGCGCTGCTGGGTGATCACTTGCTCGGGGATGCGCCGCTCGTTGAACAGCGGATGCCGCGTGCTGCAATACAACCAGTGCTGTTCGCGGTACAGCGGCATGTAGATCAGCCCGCTCATGCGGTTGGAAAAGGCGCCGATGGCCAGGTCCAGGCGATTGTCCTGCACGCCCAACTGCAGTTCGTAGGGGCTCATCACCGATAAATGCAGGTGCACCGCCGGGTGCTCCAGGCTGTAGGCGCCGATCACCTCGGCGAACGGCAAGGCCTTGTCGCTGACGGTGGAGTCGAGCACGCCGAGCTTGAGGGTGCCGCGCAACTCGCCCTTGAGCGCAGCGGCATATTGCTCGAAACCTTCCAACTCCCCTAAAAGACGCAGGGTTTCCTGATGAAACAGCTCGCCCTTGCTGGTCAGGCTGAAACCGCCCCGGCCGCGATGGCACAGCACCAGGCCCAGCGCCGATTCCAACTGGCTCATGTAAGTGCTGATGGCCGACGTCGACAGGTTGAGTTCGTGCTGGGCATTGGCAAACCCTTGGTGCCGCACGACGCTGACGAAGATGCGCAGGAGTTTCAGGTCGGGCAAGGCGTTGGCCATGGGTTCTCCGGATTCAACTGATGCAGCGCAATCCCTTGTGGGAGCTGGCTTGCCTGCGATTGCGGTGTGTCTGTCAGGTATCTACACAATTTTCAAAGGCTGACAAATTTCCCTGTAGTGAGCGGGCTTGTTCCGCGTTGGGTGGCGAAGCCGCCCCAATAAAGACACCGCGCAATTTCAGATAACCCACATCGCCTGGTTTGGGGCCGCTTCGCGGCCCAGCGCGGGGCGAGCCCGCTCACTACAAAGACGTGTAGTTACCTATGACTATCACAGGCAAGCCAGCTCCCACCCTGAACCGAGTTCGACAGGCCAACAGTCAAGCCGCGCAGTTTACCCCAGGCTTTAGTTTAGAAAAGTCTGAACTAAGTATTTGCCCCTGCCGATTCTTTCGTTTCGATGTATTTCGCAGAATCGGCCCCTGATAACCACAACAACGATGAGGCATTCCCGTGGACAAGATTTTCCACCAACCACTGGGCGGCAACGAAATGCCGCGCTTCGCCGGCATCGCCACCATGATGCGCCTTCCCCACCTGCAAACGGCCAAGGGCCTGGACGCCGCCTTTGTCGGCGTGCCCCTGGACATCGGCACTTCGTTGCGCGCCGGTACCCGCTTCGGTCCGCGTGAAATCCGCGCCGAATCGGTGATGATCCGCCCCTACAACATGGCCACCGGCGCCGCGCCGTTCGACTCGCTGTCGGTGGCGGACATCGGCGACGTCGCGATCAACACCTTCAACCTGCTCGACGCCGTGCGCATCATCGAAGAGGCCTACGACGAGATCCTCGAGCACAACGTCATCCCGATGACCCTGGGCGGCGACCACACCATCACCCTGCCGATCCTGCGGGCGATCCACAAGAAGCACGGCAAGGTCGGGCTGGTGCACATCGATGCCCACGCCGACGTCAACGACCATATGTTCGGCGAGAAAATCGCCCACGGCACCACCTTCCGCCGCGCCGTGGAAGAAGGCCTGCTCGATTGCAACCGCGTGGTGCAGATCGGCCTGCGCGCCCAGGGCTACACCGCCGAAGACTTCAACTGGAGCCGCAAACAGGGCTTCCGCGTGGTCCAGGCCGAAGAATGCTGGCACCACTCCCTCGCGCCGTTGATGGCCGAGGTGCGCGAAAAAGTCGGTGGCGGCCCGGTCTACCTGAGCTTCGACATCGACGGCATCGACCCGGCCTGGGCGCCCGGTACCGGCACACCGGAAATCGGCGGGCTGACCACCATTCAGGCGATCGAGATCATCCGTGGCTGCCAGGGCCTCGACCTGGTGGGTTGCGACCTGGTAGAAGTTTCGCCGCCCTACGACACTACCGGCAACACCTCGTTGCTGGGCGCCAACCTGCTGTACGAAATGCTCTGCGTACTGCCCGGCGTGGCGCATCGCTGATGAGCACGCACGAAGTGCTGCAAGCCGCCGCCGACCTGGTGGCGGCCTTCGCGCGCAATGACCGCGCCGCCTACTTCGACGCATTCACGGCCGATGCCAGCTTTGTGTTTCACACCCTCCCCCAGCCGCTGCTCAGTCGCGATGCCTACCAGGCGTTGTGGGACAGCTGGCGCCGGGACGAGGGGTTCGAGGTGCTGTCTTGCGCCTCGAGCAACGCCTTCGTCAGCCTGCAGGGTGACGTGGCGGTTCTCATGCATGACGTGGCCACCGAGCTGCGCATGAACGGGGAGCAATTCTTCAGCCAGGAACGCGAGACCATTGTCTTCAAACGGCAAGGCGCTCGCACACAACAAGAACAAGGCCTGTGGCTGGCCTGTCACGAACATTTGTCCGCTATGCCGGAAGGGCTGCCGCCCCCTTAGCCAATGTGATCGGAGCTGATCATGAATAATAAAAACAACGATAAACCTATTCGCAAGATAGAAACCAACGGGGTCGAACAGATCCCGGACCACGAGCGTACCGCCGGCCCCACGGACTTGTTCCGCCTGATCTTCGGCGGTGCCAATACCTTTGCCACCGCAGTGCTGGGGTCCTTCCCCGTGCTGTTTGGTCTGTCATTTCAGGCGGGCGTCTGGGCGATTGTGCTGGGCGTGCTGGTGGGTGCGCTGATCCTGGCGCCTATGGGCCTGTTCGGGCCGCTCAATGGCACCAACAACGCGGTGTCTTCCGGCGCGCATTTTGGCGTACACGGACGGATCGTCGGCTCGTTTCTGTCGCTGCTGACGGCAATTGCCTTCTTCTCACTGTCGGTGTGGAGTTCAGGCGATGCGCTGGTGGGTGGTGCGAAACGCCTGATCGGCTTGCCGGAAACCGACCTGACCCTGGGCTTGGCCTACGGCGTGTTCGCCCTGCTCGTCCTGACGGTGTGCATCTACGGCTTTCGCTTCATGCTGTGGGTCAATCGCATTGCGGTGTGGGCGGCGAGCCTGTTGTTTCTGCTGGGGATCTTCGCCTTTGCACCGGCCTTCGACAGCCAGTTCGCCGGCACCGTCGCCATGGGCCAGGCCGGGTTCTGGGCAGCGTTCATCGGTGCGGCACTGGTGGCCATGAGCAACCCGATTTCCTTTGGCGCCTTCCTGGGTGACTGGTCGCGCTATATCCCGCGTGAAACGCCTAAAACACGCATCATGCTCGCCGTGGTCGCTGCGCAGATTGCCACCCTGATCCCCTTCCTGTTCGGCCTGGCCACTGCGACCATCGTGGCGATCAAGGCACCGGACTACATCGCGGCCAATAACTATGTCGGCGGATTGCTGGCGGTGGCGCCGAGCTGGTTCTTCCTGCCGGTGTGCCTGATCGCGATGATCGGCGGCATGTCCACCGGTACTACCGCGCTGTATGGCACCGGACTGGACATGTCCAGTGTGTTTCCGCGCCTGTTGTCGCGGGTCAGGGCCACGCTGCTGATCGGCGTGATGTCGATTGCCTTCATCTTTATCGGACGTTTCGCCGCCAACCTGGTGCAGAGCGTATCGACCTTCGCCGTGCTGATCATCACCTGCACCACGCCGTGGATGGTGATCATGATCATCGGCCTGATCGTGCGTCGCGGTTTCTATTGCCCGGACGACTTGCAGGTGTTCACCCGTGGTGAAACCGGCGGCCGCTACTGGTTCAGTCATGGCTGGAACTGGCGCGGGCTGGGGGCCTGGATTCCGAGCGCGCTGGTGGGCCTGTGCTTCGTCAACCTGCCGGGGCAGTTTGTCGGCCCGCTGGGAAGTCTGGCCGGTGGCATTGATATCAGCCTGCCGGTGACGCTGGGGTTGGCCTCGGTGGTGTACCTGACCTTGCTTCGTGTATTTGCGGAACCGGCGGCCGTGTACGGGCCGACCGCCCCCCGCAGCCAGCGCACGGATGCGCACGTTAAACCGGCGCTGCATCCAGCCGCCTGATCGCCCATAAAAAAGATAATCGGAGAATCGCCGTCATGGCTTTGGATTTATTCGTCGTACTCATCTACGCCGCCGGCATGCTGGTGCTCGGCTACTACGGCATGCGTCGCGCCAAGACCCACGAAGACTACCTGGTGGCCGGGCGCAACCTGGGTCCGTCGCTGTACATGGGCACCATGGCCGCTACGGTGCTGGGCGGTGCATCGACCGTCGGCACCGTGCGCCTGGGTTATGTGCATGGCATCTCGGGCTTCTGGCTGTGTGCCGCGCTGGGCGCGGGGATCATCGCGCTGAACCTGTTCCTGGCCAAGCCGCTGTTGAAGCTGAAGATCTTCACCGTGACCCAGGCCCTGGAAAAACGCTACAACCCCATGGCCCGCCAGGCCAGCGCGGTGATCATGCTGGCCTACGCGCTGATGATTGCCGTCACCTCGATCCTGGCCATCGGCACCGTGCTGCAAGTGCTGTTCGGCTTGCCGTTCTGGATCTCGGTGCTGCTGGGCGGTGGCGTGGTGGTGGTGTACTCGACCATCGGGGGCATGTGGTCGCTGACCCTAACCGACATCGTGCAGTTCGTGATCAAGACCGTTGGCCTCATGTTCATCCTATTGCCGATCTGCCTGTACCGCGTCGGCGGCTGGGACGAACTGGTGGCCAAGCTGCCGGCGTCGAGCTTCAGCTTCACTGCGATCGGCTGGGGCACGATCATCACCTACTTCATGATCTACTTTTTCGGCATCCTGATTGGCCAGGACGTCTGGCAGCGGGTGTTCACCGCACGTGACGAAAAGGTCGCCAAGTACGCAGGTACCTTCGCCGGTTTCTACTGCATCCTCTACGGCCTGGCCTGTGCGCTGATCGGCATGGCGGCGCATGTGCTGATCCCGGACCTGGACAACGTCAACAACGCCTTCGCCGCGATCGTCAAAGTGTCGCTGCCCGACGGTATTCGCGGCCTGGTGATCGCCGCCGCCCTGGCGGCGATGATGTCCACCGCCAGCGCCGGCCTGCTGGCCGCCTCCACCGTACTGACCGAAGACCTGCTGCCGCGTCTGCGCGGCGGCATGCAATCGAGCCTGGCGCTCAACCGCCTGTTCACCCTGCTGACCGGTATCGCCGTGCTGGGTATCGCGCTGCTGGTAAGCGACGTGATCAGCGCCCTGACCCTGGCCTACAACCTGCTGGTGGGCGGCATGTTGATTCCGCTGATGGGCGCGATTTTCTGGAAACGCGCGACCACGTCGGGGGCAATCACGTCGATGGTGCTGGGCTTTGTGACGGCGCTGGTGTTCATGTTCAAGGATGGGCTGGATGCGAACACGCCGATTTACTACAGCCTGGCGGTTGGGCTGGTGAGTTTTGTCGTGGTGAGTGTGTTGTCGCGCAGGCCGGATGCGGCGGTGGCTCGGACGGTTTGAGGCGTAGCGGTTTTCTAGAGCGGTTTCTTCAGCGGGTGCGACGTCGGATGTCGTGCCCGTTTTTTCCATTCAACTTAGCGTTTGCCTGGATGATTTCCTGGACCAGAGAGGCCCAGACCAGCCCCTGCGTCCAGCTCCCAGTATAAGTTGCCCCGTCTGCGATTCGGTTGTACGCAGATCTATAAACTATTGAAAGTCCTTCCTTTAACTCCGCGGCACTGACGACGAAGTATTCTTTGCTCAACTCAGCAATTTGTCTCAAATCCAAACGCTGGGGACGAAACTGAACGCCAGAGCGCTGTAAGAGTTCCTCAAGCGCATCCTCAAGATGGATCTCTTCATCGTAATCCGACACCTGCGCGAAGCGCCCCAGCGAAGGATTGTCCGCCCGTAACTTTTCCACCAACTGAGTACCTGCGCGGTTGCACTCATCGGTCAAACACTGATTTCTTGAAAGCACATAGTCAGTGTGTGTCGGCTTTGCAGTCGTCTCCATTGCTGACAGATGACGCATGTTCACACTTTTGTGACCGGCTCCATCGCTCTGCTGATTACCTTCGTACACCACGACATGATAATTCGCCAGACGGAGCATCGAGGCCTGGAACAGACCGTTAATACCTCTGCCGATGATCGACACGCAAGGGGCACCGGTACCTACCCGTAGAGATGGAATCGTCAATGAGTGTGCAAGTTTGCGCCTGACGAGGCCGCGCAAGGCCGTCAAGCTCAGTTGAACGCAAACCGCATAGTCCAGGTCGCAATGGCAGGCTTCGGTGGTTGCCGCCTGTGTAGTCAGCGTCGCCGGGTTGCGCCATGTGGAGACATCGCAGCCAAGGGTTTGCGTGCGTATGCGAAACGCATCCAATGTCGCAGGCCCATAGTCCATAATAAGCTGGATGCCTTCAGCGACTGCCAGCGCGTGCAACGCATCGTCGCTAAACACATCCGGCTTGGCGACACAGACCAGGCGCGCGTGTTCCTGCATACCCTGAATCATGACCGGATCGATGCGATGGGTGGAGTCATCATTCAGGGCTAAGCAGATCGCGACAGCAGTGGCTCCCTCCAGCGCCTCTGACCAGTCCACCACAAATGACACGCGGCTGTCGTAAAAGGCCCCGCCGTGAGTGTCCGGCGATCGACCGTGCCGAACCAACACCTTGATCCGGACATCCGGATCTCGATCAAGCAGTAATTTGACAAGCTCTTTTCCCACGTTGCCGTATCCGAGTACGCGGACATCGGCGGGCATGGAGCCATCGGCCCGTGTCAGCCAGTGCGCGATATAGGCTGCGACATGCGGTGCGTTGATCCCGGGCGTATTGACCACTCGGATGCCGTTGGCTTTGCACAGATCCAGTTGCACCTTGTCCAGGCTCGCTCCTCTGCGGATCAGGTTGAGGTCGCCAAATGGGTGGGATACACGCCACTGGGCAATAACCTCTGCATCGATGACCTGGTCTCCAGCGACGATGGTTGTTGGGCGCAGGAGCGCGATCTGCAGCAGCAGCGTTTGCGTGGTTAATGTCGGGGGAAGAAACACGACGTTACTGGGTGCGTCAGCTTTCCAGCCTTTCGACACAGGTGCGATATGTAAAACACAGTCGGTTGTGGCGATGAGGGATGCGGCGACCGGCGGAACCGAAGAGAGCGGCATGGCGTGTCTCCAACCATCTTGACGTATTGGAGCACCTCGAAAAGGCGCATGGGCTTGGTCCGAAACAAGTTGTCTCGGTCTCTGAGGGAACCCAACCTACGCGCGTTTTTAAAATCCAATAAGCCAGCCGATTCTGACAATCCGGTAGTCCAGTTCCGACAACTGAACGCCAAAGCCTGATAAACAGGCGTAAATCCGGTTTTTTCGTAAAGCACAAACAATTGTGGGAGCGGGCTTGCTCGCGAAAGCGGTGTGTCAGTCAACTTTTCATCGACTGATACACCGCTTTCGCGAGCAAGCCCGCTCCCACAGGGGAATTGTGCGGCAGTTTGAAAAACGGAGCTTATCGCCGACGCGGACGCCGCTGCTCATCATCCGTGCGAATCGGCACCGGCTGCAGCGGAGGCTCGATCAAGCCGAGTGCAACACCCAGATCATGGAGCCAGTTTTGAATTTTCTCTTTCATGGTTGCCCCCCTTGAGGGTAATGCTGGTAGGTGCAAGTTCTGTCACCTTTTCCTACATTGATAGTAGCCCTAAGTCCTACGTAATGCTTGAACGAAACCACAACGAACTGTTACTGAATTGATACAAATCCTGACGGATCGTTCAAGCAATTGCGCGTGCGTCTTGCCGGACTTCGGTCTTGCCCTCTTGCTGGAGGTCGATCCATGCGTTGAGGTTAGCGCCGAGCATACCCTTTCGCCACATCAGCCAGGTGGTCGCAGTGGCAAAAGGCCCAATCAACGGATGAACGGACACGCTGTCCTTGCCGGGCAGGCTGTCGAGCATGGATTCGGACATCAACGCCACGCCCGACCCTGCGATCACACAGGCGAGCATGCCTTGGTAGGATTCGATCTCGATTGCCCGGCCCATCGCCACGCGCTCGTGGGAAAACCAGGTTTCCAGGCGCGTGCGGTAGGCGCAACTGCGACGGAAGGTGAACACCGCACGCCCCGCCACGTCCTGCGGCCCGCGCACCGGCGGGTGATCGGCTTCGCAAATCAGCACCAAGCGTTCTTCGCACAGGGCGACACCGTCCAAGGAGGCAATCGTGATGGGCCCGTCCACAAACGCAGCGTCCAGCCGACCGGTCATCAAACCTTCGAGCAATTCACCGCTGGGCGCCGATTGCACCTGCAGGTTCACCCTCGGATAAGCCTTGTGATAGCAAGCCAGCAGCTTCGGCAAATGAACCGCTGCCGTGCTGTACATGCTGCCCAACACAAAGTCGCCGGCCGGTTGCCCTCCTTGCACGGCGCCATGGGCTTCATCGTGCAGGGCCAGCAGACGAGTGCTGTAGTCCAGCAACACTTTGCCCGCAGGAGAAAGCTGCAAGCGTTGACGCTCGCGAACGAACAGCTCGACGCCCAGTTGTTCTTCCATCTGCTTGAGCCGTGTCGACAGGTTCGACGGCACTCGATGCAGCCGCTCGGCCGCACGGGTAATGGAGCCCTCTTGCGCCACCGCCTGAAAAATTCGCAGCTGACTGAACTCCATAACTTTCTCCAAAATTGAACAAGTTACTCACTATTATTCATTTTTACAGAAAGTCAATCCGCTTTAGCCTGAGGGTATTCGCTCACCCTTAGGCACCTGACCATGTCCCCCTTGATTCGCCTGCTTGCCAGCTTTGTCGCCTTGATGATGGCGATGGGTATCGGCCGCTTCGCCCTTACCCCACAAATGCCGCACTTGCTCAGCGAGGGGCAGGTCGACTTGACCGGCGCCGGGCTGATTGCCGCCGCCAATTATCTGGGCTACCTGGTCGGTGCGGTGGATTCGATCTTTGCGCGCAGCCATCAACATGTCCGCGGGCGTTTATATGGTGGGCTGTGGCTATGCGTGCTGTTGACCCTGGCGTCGTCCTGGGCGCATGGCTTCTGGCCGCACCTGTTGCTGCGCTTTGGTACCGGTGTCGCGAGTGCCTGGGCACTGGTGATGGTCACCAGCCTGAGCCAGCCGCTGGCGCTTGCCGCCGGGCGCCCGCGCCTGGGCGCATTGGTATTTGCCGGGCCGGGGCTGGGGATTGTGTTGACCGGGTTGCTGGCGCTGGGCTCGAACCTGTTGGGGCAAAGCTCGGCCACGTTGTGGCTGGTGTATGGCGTCGTGGCGTTGCTGATGTTGTTGGTGATTCTGCCTCTACTGCCCCAGCCTTCCGTCACCAGCACACCGCTCTCCGGCCCTGGCGACGCGGGCAGCAATGGCAGCATCGCGCATTTGTGCTGGATCTACGTGTTATACGGCCTTGGCTACATTATCCCGGCGACATTCCTGTCGCAGATGGCCAGCGCGCAATTCAACGGCGTCTGGCAGGCTGATCTGTTCTGGCCTTGCTTTGGCCTGGCCGCGGCGATTGGCGTGGGGGTGGCCAGTCTGCGCCGCAAAGACCCGCACACCACCCGCCGCTGGCTGATGACCACACTGTGGCTGCAAGCAGCTGGGGTATTTGCCTGTCTGCTGGGTAATGGCTGGGGCCTGGCGCTGGGCGTGCTGCTGTGCGGTGGGCCGTTCCTGGCTTGCATGCAACTGGTAATGGCTCGCTTGCGGGACGTCGCGCCTCATGGTTACCAGCGCAGCACCGGTTTGCTGACCGCCTGCTTTGCCATCGGCCAATTGAGCGGGCCATTGCTGGCCTCGGTGAGCAGTCATATCAGCGGTGGCCTGCAACCGGCGTTGGTTATTGCCGGTTGCGGCCTGGTACTGGCGGGTGCGGTATTGCTTAGCCGGCAACCAATGGCAGGGGCGTGCGAAGTTGCTCTCGCCGCGCAAGCACCAGGAAAAACAGCCCACCCAGGAAACAGCCGGTGAACCAGGCAAAGTTGGCCATGCCCTGCAATACCGGCGTAAAGGTGATCGCGACGCCCACCAGCGTCGCGGGCACCAACGCCTTGACCGCCGTCCAGTTCACGCCGCCATCGAAGTAATAACGCCCGCTCGGGCTGTCATCAAACAGCGCATCTACGTCGATCTTCTGTTTTTTGATCAGGTAGAAATCCACCAGCAGTATCCCGAACAGCGGGCCGATAAAGGCCGCGAGGATATCCAGGGTGTAATGGATCATCAGCGGGTTGTTGAACAGGTTCCACGGTGTGATGAAAATCGATGCCACGGCGGCGATCATCCCGCCGGCGCGCCAACTGATCTTGCTCGGCGCGACGTTGGCGAAGTCAAACGCCGGGGACACGAAGTTGGCCACGATATTGATGCCGATGGTCGCCGTTACGAAGGCAAAGGCACCGAGCAACACCGCCATGCTGTTATCGATGCGCGACACCGTGGCGATCGGGTCGTGCAGCATTTCACCAAACACTGGCAACGTACCCGAGACGATCACCACGGTAACCAGGGAAAACGCCAGGAAATTCACCGGCAGCCCCCAGAAATTGCCCCGTCGTACATCCTGCATGCTGCGGCAGTAGCGGCTGAAGTCACCGAAGTTCAAGGTCGGCCCGGAGAAGTACGACACCACCAGCGCCGTCGCCACAATCACTTGGCCAAACGCCTGCCAACCTGAGAGGGATTTTTCCCCCAGGGTAAAGCTGATGTTCGACCAGCCCGCCTTCCACACGATCCAACCCGCGAGCGCAAACATCACCGCATACACCACCGGGCCCGCCCAATCGATAAAGCGGCGGATAGACTCCATACCGGCCCAGAACACAGCCGCCTGAAGTAACCACAGGCTGAGAAACCCGAACCAGCCAAGGTAGGACAGGCCTGCAAAATGCGGCTCTGCATACACCGCCATCTGTGGGAAAAAGCGCAGCACCACGATGATCAAGGCACTTGAGGCCAGATACGTCTGGATCCCGTACCAGGCCACGGCGATCAATCCGCGAATCACAGCAGGAATGTTCGCCCCGAACACACCGAACGCCAAGCGGCAAATCACCGGGTAAGGCACAGCGGCCTGCTGGCTGGGCTTTGCCACCAGGTTGGCGATCAACTGCACGATGCAGATACCGGCAAGCAAGGCGATCAACACCTGCCAACTGGCCAGCCCCAGGGCGAAGAGGCTGGCGGCGAACACATAGCCGCCGACGCTGTGCACATCGCTCATCCAAAAGGCGAAGATGTTGTACCAGTTCCACTTTTGCGGCAGTGGGCCGAGGTCCTTGTTGTACAGGCGCGGGCTGTAGCCTTTGGGCAATTGTTCGGTCATCGCTGGGCTCCTCGAAGTACCAGCCTGCGCTTGCGTCACGGGTGTGCATACGGAAGGCGGCCGGGTTGTATACGAGGAAGTTAGCAGAATGCGTGCCAATTGAACGCAATCCCTCTGGCACGGCGCTCCATAGGGTGGGATACCTATCTAAGGAAAGGCGTTAACGCTCAGCAACGGTGCACGTAATTCCTGTACACAATCATCGGCGCACTCGATGTGCACACAGATAACCCACCGTGCGGCAGATCCAGATCCCGCTGACAACGCAGATTTCCTGTGGGAGCTGTCGAGCTTTAGCGAGGCTGCGAAAGCGGTGTAACAGGCGACGAAGATGTTGGCAGTGCCGCCGTCCCGCTACAGGTCCTCTGCAACACCAAAAGTTGCAGAGACGCCTGGGATAAAACTCAGAGTAGGAAGGTGCATTTAGCTGAGTTCAATGCGATCCGCGTGAATCACGATCTGGCCCTGCTTATACAGCGCGCCAATCGCCTTCTTGAAGTTGCCCTTGCTCACGCCGAACAAGTTGCTGATTACGGCGGGGTCGCTTTTGTCGCTCACCGGTAAGGTGCCGTTATTCTCACGCAACTTGGCGAGGATCTTGGAGTTCAGGCTGGAGGCTGCTTCTTGACCGACCGGTTGAAGGCTCAAGCTGATATTGCCGTCGGCGCGGATCTCTTTGATAAAACCCTTTTCTTCCTTGCCCGGGCGCAGGAACTTGAACACTTCGTTCTTGTGGATCAAGCCCCAGTGCTTGTTGTTGATGATCGCCTTGAAACCCATGTCAGTGGCTTCGGCCACCAGCAGGTCGACTTCCTGGCCCACCTGGTAATTGGCCGGCGTCTTATCCAGGTAGCGATCCAGTCGCGCAGTGGCGGTAATACGCTTGGTGTGTTTGTCGAGGTAGACGTGCACCACACAATATTCGCCGGCGGTCAGCTGGCGTTTTTCCTCGGAATAGGGCAGCAGCAGATCCTTGGGCAAGCCCCAGTCGAGGAACACGCCGATACTGTTGACTTCTACCACTTTCAAACTGGCGAACTCACCCACTTGAACTTTGGGCTTTTCAGTGGTGGCGATAAGTTTGTCATCACTGTCCAGATAAATGAAAACGTTAAGCCAGTCTTCATCTTCACTGGGAATATCTTTAGGGATGTACCGATTGGGCAAGAGGATTTCGCCATCTTGCGCACCGTCCAGGTACAAACCAAAGTGAGTGTGTTTAACCACTTGCAAGCTGTTGTAGCGCCCGACCAAAGCCATTTTCAAATACCCTCATTGCGTGGGCGGCATTCTACCCGAGTTGCGAGCGCCACGCGCGTGCGCCTGCAAAAACGCGGGCTGGCGTGGCGATCCGGTGGCACGGCGCGGGTCATGGCCCCGCTCGTCCGATCATTCGGCGCAATTGCCCCTGATGGTCACACTAATACCGCACCATGGTTTCGAGGTAAAACAGCAAGTTAGGGGCTTATTTCAGCCGCGAACTTTGGTTCACTCCCGGGCTCCACGCTTATTCCAAGGGGATATTTGCCAAGCAATTGTCAAGTATTTCCTGTACGATGCCTGGCCAAGTTAATTTTCTACAGGTTAGTGGCCGCCATGCGTGTAAAAGCATCCAACAGCAAAGCAAAGCCAGCTCCAGCCGTTGAAACCAGCGAGTCGATCAACAACCAGATCGCTGCGTTCCTCAAGTCCGGTGGCGAAATCCAGCAAATTGCCAAGGGCGTGAGCGGCCAGACTTTCGGCCCATCCAAGCAGATCAGCCTGGGTAAAAAGTAAGACTGCGCAACGCACCTGGTCCCTAAGCGTCTTGCCTTCAAGGCGCTAGGACTAGAGCCCGAAACACCCTCGCTGCACATTGACCATCGCGCTAATCGACGAACGGACTTCATCCTTCGGCAATCGTCGGTATGCTTGCACACGTCTAGCACGGGCATCTGCCCGATGTTTCCGTCACTGCTCCTCGCTTTTCATGGAGTGAAGCATGCTCAAATCCTGCGTTTTCCTGGTCAGCGTCCTTGCCGCCTGCCCCCTCGCGCACGCGCAGATCTTCCAGCGCGAATTGGGCGACTTCGACCTCAAATTGGGCACTACCCCCAGCCGCAGCATGGCCCAGGGGCTGGTCAAGCCGACCGCCCCCGGCAGCGACGCGTTCCATGGCGGGCTGGACCTGAGCCACGACAGCGGCCTGTATTTCGGCCAGTTTTCACCGAACATGGGGTTGTCGCCGGCCAGTACACTCGAAGTCGACTCCTATATGGGCTTCAAACAGCCCTTCGACCAGACCCTGGGCTACGAAGTGGGTTTGATCCACTACAGCTACCCCAAGCTCAGCCCCCTCGACAGCCAGGCGTTCTATGGCGGCCTGAACCTGCTGGGCAATCGCTTCGGCGTCTCCTTCAGCCATGATCCGGACCGCCAGGACAGCACGCTGTTCGCCGACCTTGGCGGCACGCAGCCCTTCGGGATTGGCGTGAGCATGAAGTACACCACCCACCAGCTCGGCACCCCGACCTCGGTGGACGGCGGTGCCATCAGCAGCTTCAGCGATTGGTCGGTGCAGCTCTCCCGCGCCTGGAAAGGTGTCGACCTGGACCTGATCTACAGCGACTCCAGCCTCAGCGGCGGCGACTGCTCGGCCTACTCCGGACACAATTCGCAATGCGACGGCCTCTTGACCTTGAAGGCCGTACGATCGTTTTATTGACAGGCTGAACTGTCGCCCTCGTCGCGGGTTCACATGCGTTAACTCCCCACTGCGCAAGGACCCGCCCATGCTACGTCGGCTCAAACTTCTGGTGCTGCTGCTGAGCCTTAGCCTGGTGCTCGCCGGCTGCAGTCGCGTGGGCCTGGCCTACCGCAACCTGGACGTGATCATCCCCTGGACCCTCAATGACTACCTGGACATGAATGCCGGGCAGAAGAGCTGGTTCAACGACAAACTCAAGGAACACCTGGCGTGGCACTGCACCACGCAACTGCCGGGTTACCTGGGTTGGCTGGACCGCCTGCAGCAGATGGTCGACAGCAACCAGGTCACCGACGCGGCGCTGCAGGCCCGCACCGTCGAAGCCAAGCAAGCCATCGCCGAAGTCGCCCGTGAAATCACTCCGTCGGCCATCGAGCTGTTGCAGGGGCTGGATGACCAACAGGTCAAAGAAATGAACGACGCCCTGGCCAAGGACTTGCGCAAGCGCCAGGACGAATTCCTCAAGCCGCCCCTTGCGCAGCAGATCAAGGAGCGCGCCGAGCGTATGAGCAAGCGCCTGGATGCCTGGATCGGCCCGCTGAGCACCAGCCAGCAGAATCGAGTGACGGCCTGGTCTATCACATTGGGGGATCAGAATAAGGAATGGATCGGTAACCGAGCGAACTGGCAGGCGCAATTTATCCAGGCCGTGCAGCAACGCCGCAACGCCGACTTCCCGCAGCAAATGCAGCAATTGCTGGTAGACCGGGAAAGCCTGTGGACGCCGGAATATCGCGAGGCTTATGGGCGCACAGAGGCGGCGGCGCGCAGTCTGATCGTCGATTTGATGGCTGAAAGTAGTGCACAACAGCGTCTGAAGCTTACGCAAAAAATCGACGGCGTACGCAGCGACTTCAAGGCACTCAAATGCCTCAAGGCCGCCGCGAATTAAACCTGTGGGAGCGGGCTTGCTCGCGAAAGCGGTGTATCAGTCAACTTATCCGATGACTGACATTACGCATTCGCGAGCAAGTCGAAGCGTCGAACCGCCGCTCCCACATTTGCTCGGTGTAATGCCATTCAAGCAATTTGGGCCTTGGACGCCACTTCAGCAAACGTCGCAGGATCCAGCGCATCCGCTTGTTCATCCAGCACCTGACGCGGATGGTCATTGCCGGGAATGGAGCTGTCTATCAACGCCAGGAGCTGTGCCCCCAACGCCGTCAATATGAAATTCTCGCCATTGCCGCCCTCTTCCTCGGGGCGCGACTCAATGAACCCGCGCTTGAACAGCAGCGCCTCGTAATCGGCCGCAGTCTTTTTCAGCGCGTCCAGATTGCCGGTGGACTCGCCCGCCGTCGCCTTCTCGGCCGCTTCCTGCTCGGCGTATTTACGCGGCGCGAAACTGCCCTCGCCGTTCTGCACTTCATGCAGCAGACGTTCGATCAGATCCCAGTTGTAAGTCGTCATCCTGATTCCTCCTGCAGGCCCACGAAAAAGTAGCCCATCAGAAACTGTGACACGCCCCCTCAGTTGCCGTTCAGCCTGATCGACGGGCGTGGGTTCGCTGAACTTTCCAGACGTTCGCACCCTCAACCGAACACAACCGCCAAGGAGGTCCCCGATGAAAACCCTGATGAATCTGGCCGTCGCCGCCACACTGCTGAGTGCCCTGCCCGCCTGGGCCTGCACACCGGACGAAGCCACCGCCATGCGCGAGCAACTGGCTCAAGAAGTCGCCAAACTGACTGAGCAGAACCCGACCAAGGCGAAGGAGATGAACGACGAGCTGCAGAAGATGGACCTGGATACCGAAAGCGCCGAGTTTCCTGACAAATGCCAATTGATCGATGCGCGGCTCAAGGAACTTAGGGAAGCGGCGGCCAACGCCAAAAACTGAGTGAAGGAGCGTGGGGAACGCTCCAAAAAAAAACCGGACGATTGTCCGGTTTTTTCATATCAGCCCAACCTTACTCGGCAGCCGGCGCTTCCGGCTTGCGGCGCTTGAGCGGCGCCATGCCATCCTTGCTGACGAGGGACAGGTTGTCGGTCTTCGGCCGGTTGGCGATCTTGCGCTTGGTCGGCGATTTGCCGACTTTCTTCTTGTCGCCCTTGGCGTCGACTTTTTTCTTCTTCACGCCAACGGCCTTGCCCGACGCCTTGACCTTCTTCGGCCCGGTGTAGGTGCCTTTGACTTCCTTGATGGTACGACGCTCGAACGATTGCTTGAGGTAGCGCTCGATGCTCGACATCAGGTTCCAGTCGCCATGACAGATCAGCGAGATGGCCAGGCCGTCGTTGCCGGCACGCCCGGTACGGCCGATACGGTGCACGTATTCATCGCCGCTGCGCGGCATGTCGAAGTTGATCACCATGTCCAGGCCGTCGACGTCCAGGCCGCGCGCGGCAACGTCGGTGGCGACCAGGATCTTCACGCCGCCGGCCTTGAGGCGGTCGATGGCCAGCTTGCGGTCCTTCTGGTCCTTTTCACCGTGCAGCACGAACGCCTTGTATTCCTGGGCGACCAGGCGACCGTAGATGCGGTCGGCCGCAGCGCGGGTGTTGGTGAACACGATGGCTTTCTGATAGGTCTCGTTGGCCAGCAGCCAGTTGAGAATCTGCTCTTTGTGCACGTTGTGGTCAGCGGTAACGATCTGCTGGCGCGTGGTCGCGTTCAGGTCGCTGACGTTGTTGACCTGCAAGTGCTCCGGGTTGTTCAGGATCTTGGCGACCATGTCGCGCAGGGTCGAACCGCCGGTGGTGGCGGAGAACAGCATGGTCTGCTGGCGGTTGACGCATTCAGCGACCAGGCGCTGCACGTCGTCGGCAAAGCCCATGTCGAGCATGCGGTCGGCTTCGTCCAGCACCAGCACTTCGACTTCCTTGAGGTCGAGGTTGCCGGCGTTGAGCTGCTCGATCATGCGCCCTGGCGTGCCGATCAGGATGTCCGGCACCTTGCGCAGCATGGCGGCCTGGACCTTGAAATCTTCACCGCCGGTGATGAGGCCGGACTTGATGAAGGTGAACTGCGAAAAGCGCTCCACTTCCTTCAACGTCTGCTGGGCCAGCTCGCGGGTCGGCAGCAGGATCAGGGTCTTGATGCTGACGCGGACTTTGGCCGGGCCGATCAGACGATGCAGGATCGGCAGGACGAAAGCGGCGGTCTTGCCGCTACCGGTTTGAGCCGTCACCCGCAGGTCACGCCCTTCGAGCGCGAGCGGGATGGCCGCTGCCTGCACAGGCGTAGGCTCGACAAATTTAAGCTCGGCCACGGCTTTGAGCAGGCGTTCGTGCAGGGCGAATTGGGAAAACACGGGTGCTACCTCGAAGAAATACAAAAAAACAGCTGCATAGGGTACCGGTTTCGCGCGTCCAAACCGAGTTTCTTTACGCGAACGGTGCTATTGAGCCGCTTTTTTGTCAGGACATTTGTCCATGACATCAACTTCGCCGCACTTAAATGCTCTAATCGCCCCCCTGTTGTCCCACAGAAGAATCGGTTTCACCCATGGATATCAAACAGCTCTGGCTCAACCTCCAGGACCTCTGGGGCGCCCTCGATGAACACCCGCTGCTGCACGCCAGCCTCGGCTTATTGGTATTGCTGGTAGTGGCGCTGTTGCTCGGACGCGTGGCGCGCTACCTCACCCTCCACGCCATCAAATTGCTCGGCCGGCAACCGGCGCTGCATTGGCTCAACGACCTGCGGCACAACAAAGTCTTCCATCGCCTGGCGCAGATGACGCCGTCGCTGGTGATCCAGTTCGGCCTTTACCTGGTGCCGGACCTGAGCAAGACCGCGATCCTGTTCATCGGCAACGTGGCCCTGGCGCTGACAATCCTGTTCCTGGTGCTGGCCATGAGCGCCCTGCTCAGTGCCTTGCTGGACATCTACGCGCGGACCGAACATGCGCGCACCCGCTCGATCAAGGGCTACGTGCAGTTGGCGAAAATGGTGCTGTTCGTGTTTGGCGCGATCATCATTGTCGCCACCCTGATTGATCGTTCGCCGCTGTTGCTGCTGTCGGGTTTGGGTGCGATGTCGGCGGTGATCCTGTTGGTGTACAAGGACACCCTGCTGTCATTCGTCGCCAGTGTGCAACTGACCAGCAATGACATGCTGCGGGTCGGCGACTGGATCGAAATGCCCCAGGTCGGCGCCGACGGCGATGTGGTGGATATCACCTTGCACACGGTCAAGGTGCAGAATTTCGACAAGACTATCGTCTCCATCCCCACCTGGCGCCTGATGTCCGAGTCGTTCAAGAACTGGCGCGGGATGCAGCAGTCCGGCGGGCGCCGCATCAAGCGCAGCCTGTTCATCGACGCCAGCGGGGTGCGCTTCCTGCGTGACGATGAGGAGTTGCGCATGACCCAGGTGCACCTGCTCACCGACTACATCGGGCGCAAGCAGGCCGAACTCAAGGCCTGGAACGAAGCCCAGGGCCACAGTGCGCAGTTATCGGCCAACCGCCGCCGCATGACCAACCTCGGTACTTTCCGTGCCTACGCGCTGGCCTACCTGAAAAGCCACCCGGACATCCAGCCGAACATGACGTGCATGGTGCGTCAGATGCAAACCACCGCCCAGGGCGTGCCGCTGGAAATCTACTGTTTTACCCGCACCACGGCGTGGGCGGATTACGAGCGGATCCAGGGGGACATCTTTGATTACCTGCTGGCGGTATTGCCGGAGTTTGGCTTGAGCCTGTACCAGCAGCCCAGCGGCAACGATTTGCGCGCGGGAATGATGCCGGCGGTCATGGGAGCCAGCCATTTGCCTGCCCCCCAGAACAGCCTGGCGTAATCGCTTCTACTGCGGCAATGAAGCGGTCATTTCAGCGCGGCATGCCTCGAGGATTTCGTCCGCGAGGGGAGAGTCATCCGGGCATGCCCGCGACAACATGACCGCGCCGATTGCATGCGCCAGCATGTCGATTATCTTTGCGCGCGCAAGATCCCTGGGCGCCTGTTCATCGGCCAGGTACTTCTGCTGGAGCTTGGCCAGCGTGCGCTCTATCCCTTCGGCAAAGGTCTCCTTGAACTCGCCCGATTGACGCGCGGCGTCCCCGCACAGCGCCGCCAGGGTGCACCCTTCGCTCCTGCCGTCGCGGTGGTCCCGCGATACGTAAAGATTGATGAATTGCTGCAAGTCCAGGCTTTCCGTGCTGGCAACCGACTGCGAAAGACTGGTGGCCGCCGCTTCCGCCATCAAATCCGCCTTGGAGCCAAAATGCTTGTAGAAACCGCCCTGGGTAAACCCGGCTGCGGCCATAAGCTCCGCCACCCCCACGCCGTCGTAGCCGCGCTCACGAAACAGCTCTGAAGCCGTCTCCACGATATGCGCTCGATTAGCCAGTGACTGTGCCTTGGTGATTTTCATGTGTTCGCCTCTGCATCGCTGAGCAATGCCCGCATCTTACTATGATGTCGACCGTAATCAAAAGTATTGACAGTTTTGATTACGACCAACATCATAAATGCGCTGTCGCGAATTCCCGCCGGCACGGCGCATTCGCCGTCATTGCCCAACGATCACGGAAACGATATGAACGACAAGACCTTGTTCGAGCCTTACCCGCTCGGCGCGCTGACACTTTCCAATAAAGTCGTCATGGCGCCGTTGACCCGCAACCGAGCGGCGAATGGCTTTGTGCCCAGTGAGTTGGCGGCCACGTATTACGCGCAACGGGCATCAGCAGGGCTGCTGATTTCCGAGGCCTCCCAGATCTCGCGACAGGGCCAGGGCTATCAGGACACGCCTGGGATCTATACGCAGGCGCAGATCGAAGGATGGCGCAAGGTCACCGACGCCGTGCATGCAAACGGCGGCAGGATTTTCCTGCAGCTGTGGCATGTAGGCCGGGTGTCGCACGTTGACCTTCAGGAAAACGGCGCATCACCCGTGGCCCCCTCTGCCTTGCGTGCGGCGACCAAAGTGTTCGTCAACAACGGCTTCGCAGATGCCTCAGAGCCCCGCGCCCTGGGCATTGACGAACTGCCGGGGATCATCAATGACTTTCGCCAGGCCGCAGCGAATGCCATCGCCGCAGGCTTCGACGGCGTAGAGCTCCATGGCGCAAACGGCTACTTGCTTGACCAGTTCCTCAGGGACAGCGCCAACGTGCGCACGGACGCCTACGGCGGCTCGATTGAAAACCGCGCCCGCCTGCTGCTGGAAATCGCTGCGGCGGTCATCGCCGAAGTGGGCGCGGAGCGAACTGGTATCCGCCTGTCGCCTGTCTCACCCGCCAACGGTGTTTCGAGCTCCGCGCCACAAGCGCAGTTTGACTACGTCGTCGATCAACTCGACGCCTTGGGCGTGGTGTACCTGCATGTGGTCGAAGGTGCCACCGGCGGGCCGCGCGACGTAGCGCCGTTCGACTTTGGCTCGTTGCGCCAGCGCTTCGGAAATACCTATATCGCCAACAATGGCTACGACCTGCCCCTGGCCACCTCGACCCTCAACGAGGACCGCGCCGACCTGATCGCATTCGGACGCCCCTTCATTGCCAACCCGGACTTGGTCGAGCGCTTCAAAACCTGCGCCGCGCTGTCAGCGTTCGACCCTTCAACCCTGTATGGCGGTGGCGCAGCCGGCTACACCGACTACCCGGCGCTGGCTGTGCCCACGCACAGCTGAACTGAACACCCTGTGATACCCCTGAGTCGCCCATCAACGTCCCTTGGCAGAGAATCCACCCATGAACACTCCTGAAACCGTCCTGATTACCGGCGCATCCACTGGCATCGGCGCCACCTATGCCGAGCGTTTCGCACGACGCGGGCACGACCTTGTCCTGGTGGCACGCGACAAGACTCGCCTGGACGCCCTCGCCGCAACGTTACGCGAGAAGCACAAGGTCGCTGTGGATGTCCTGCAAGCTGACCTGACCCGGATCGATGACCTGAAGACCGTTGAAGCTCGCCTGCGTGATGATGCACGCATCACTCTCCTGGTCAACAATGCCGGCGCCGCGCAGTCGGGCAGCTTCATCGAACAGTCCACCGACAGTGTGGCAAACCTCGTCGCGTTGAACACCACGGCATTGGTGCGGCTGGCCAGCGCCATCGCGCCACGCCTGGCCCACGCAGGCAAAGGCGCGATCATCAATATCGGCTCGGTGGTCGGCCTGGCCCCTGAGTTCGGGATGACCGTGTACGGCGCGACCAAGGCGTTCGTGCTGTTTCTGTCACAAGGCATGAGCCTGGAACTCTCGCCCAAAGGGGTGTATGTGCAAGCCGTTCTCCCGGCAGCCACGCGCACGGAGATCTGGGACCGGGCGGGTATCGACGTCAACACCCTCAGTGAAATCATGGAAGTCGACGACCTGGTCGACGCCGCACTGCTCGGGTTTGATCGCCGTGAGCCGGTGACCATTCCCCCGCTGCATGACGCCGCCCGTTGGGACGCCTTGCAGGCGGCGCGCCAGGGCCTGCTGGGGCAGATCCGGCAGTCCGAGGTCGCCGAGCGTTATCACGCCAAGGCCTGATCAACGCAGTCCTCGACGCTGTTACAGGCTTGTCACGGTAACAGCGTCGCCATCCGGCATACGGAGCACTCATGCAAACACCAGCCCCACCCCTTCATCCCGAACCGCCCGCGCAGTTCATAAACGCGGCGAACCAATGGGTCAATGTCCAAGGCACGCCCTTCGCTTACCGTGACCTGGGGCCCAAGGGCGAACTGCCGCTGGTTTTGCTGAACCACTGGGGCGCGGTCCTGGACAACTTCGACCCGCGACTCATCGATGGCCTGGCGCGCACGCGGCGCGTTATCGCGGTTGACTATCGCGGGATCGGCGCATCCGGCGGCACTGCCCCGCTGACCGTCAGTGGCATGGCAGACGACGTCATTGCGACGATCGCTGCGCTGGGCTTCGAAAAAGTCGACCTGTTGGGGTTTTCCCTGGGTGGGTTCGTGGCGCAGGACATCGCCCTGAAAGCGCCGAACCTGCTGCGCAAGCTGATCTTGACCGGCACAGGGCCCGCCGGCGGCAAGGGCATTGATCGCGTCTGGTCAGTGTCTTGGCCATTGATGGTCAAAGGTTTGCTGACGTTGCGCGATCCGAAGACCTACCTATTCTTCACCTCAACGGCCACCGGCCGGCGCGCCGCCCGGGACTTCCTGAAGCGCTTGAAGGAGCGCCGCAACGATCGAGACAAGCAGGCGACACCCCGGGCATTCCTGCGGCAACTGAAAGCCATTCAGGCATGGGGCCGCCAGCCCGCGCAAGACCTCGGCCGCCTGCATACACCGACGCTGATCGCCAATGGCGACAACGACATCATGGTGCCGAGCAGCAACAGCGCCGAGCTGGCCAACCGGATACCGAACGCGCAACTGATCATCTACCAGGACGCGGGCCATGGCGGGATTTTCCAGTATCACGCCGATTTCGTGGCCCAGGCATCAGCCTTCCTGAATGCCTGAAGATGTTCCGTCACGGCCCTCAGCCCCCTAAGAGCACATCATCATGAAAGCCTTTTTTATCGAGCGTTACGGCAAGAACAAGGGACGTATTGGCGAGGTGCCCGCGCCTGAAGTGGGGCCCCACGATGTGCTGGTCCAAGTGCATGCGGCGAGCGCCAACGTCTTGGATTTGAAGATTCGCACAGGCGAATTCAAACTGATCCTGCCGTATTCATTCCCCCTGATCCTCGGTAATGACCTGGCCGGCGTCGTGGAGCGCGTGGGGCCTGCTGTACGGCGCTTCAAGCCGGGCGACGCCGTTTATGGACGCCCGCCGGAGCAGCGCATCGGCAGCTTTGCCGAGTTGATCGCGGTGCACGAAGACGCCCTCGCGTTGAAACCCGCCTCTATCGGCATGGAACAAGCGGCCGCCCTGCCCTTGGTCGCGCTGACAGCCTGGCAGGTGCTGGTGCAAACCGCCCAACTGAAAAAAGGCCAGAAGGTCTTTATCCATGCCGGTTCCGGCGGCGTCGGCAGCGTTGCCATCCAGCTCGCCAAGCACCTGGGTGCGTTCGTTGCGACCACCACCGGCACAGACAATGTGGAATGGGTCAAGGCGCTGGGTGCCGACGTGGTGATCGACTACAAAAAGCAGGATTTCGAGCGCGTGCTGCACGGCTACGACGTCGTCTTGAACAGCCTCGGCGCCGATGCCTTGCACAAGTCCCTCGGCATTTTGAAACCGGGCGGCCGGCTTATCTCGATCTCGGGACCGCCGACGCCCGCATTCGCCAAAGAGCAAAAGCTGTCCTGGGTCCTGAGCCTGGTAATGCGGATGTTAAGTCGCGGGATCCGCAGCAAAGCGCGCAAACGTGAAGTCGACTATAGGTTCGTGTTCATGCAGGCCAGTGGTGCGCAACTGGAGAAAATCACTGCGCTTGTCGAGTCGGGGATTATCCGGCCGGTGCTCGACCGGACCTTCCCTTTCGAGTCAACCGCCGAGGCCTTGAGCTACGTTGAACAAGGCCGATCCAAGGGCAAGGTGGTGATTACGCTGAGGTAAGCATGAGCGTCAGCGCGATCAGCGTGAACTCACTGGCGCCGCGCGCAGGCCCAGGCGGCTGATCCACACCGCGCCCAAAATCACCAAGCCACCCAACGCCAGGCGGCCCAGCGGTTCGTGCTGGTTCCAGATCAGCAGGTTCAGCAGCAGGCCCACCGGCACATGCAAGTTGTTCATCACCGCCAGGGTGCCGCCATTGACCAGGCAGGCGCCCTTGTTCCACCAGTACAAGCCCAGCGCAGTGCTGACCAGCCCGAGGAACACCAGCACGCCCCATTGCAGCGGCGCTTCGGGCAGGAAGTCGGACTTGCCGAACAACAGGAACGCTGGCAGCACCACCAGCAGCGCGCCCAGGTAGAAGTAGCCGAAACGTCGATAGTGCGGCAAATCGCTCGGGTAACGCGCCACCAGGTGCTTGTACATCACCTGCCCGGCGGCGTAGGTGAAGTTGGCCAGTTGCAGCAGTAGAAACCCCATCAGGAAGTGCGGGGTAATCTGGTCAAAACGGATCACCGCCGCGCCCGCTACCGCCACCAGCGCAGCGATCAATGCCCAGGGGTTGAAGCGCCGGTTGAGGGCATCTTCGATCAGGGTCACATGCAGCGGCGTGAGGATGGTGAACAGCAACACCTCCGGCACCGTGAGCACGCGAAAGCTCAAGTAAAGGCACACGTAGGTCACGCCAAACTGCAAGGCGCCGATCACCAGCATGCCGCGCATGAAGGCCGGCTCTACCGAGCGCCAGCGGGTCAGCGGGATGAACACCAGCCCGGCCAGCACGACGCGCACCAGTACCGCGAAATAGCTGTCGACGTGACCGGCGAGGTATTCGCCGATCAAGCTGAAGGAAAATGCCTGAATCAGGGTGACAACCAGTAGATAGCCCATGCGCGCCTCGTTTCGAATGGGCGCGACATTAAAGGTTTTCGCCGACTGAAGAAACTCGGGGCAAAAAAAACCCGACCTCGCTGAAGCGGCAGTCGGGCAGGAGCACTCAGGAGCAAAAAGTGCAAAGGGAGGTTCGATACGCGGACTTGAAGGGTTTGCGTGGAGCGATAAAAACACCCCGCGATTACGTGACGATTAAACGATCCACCGGCTCAGGCGACGAGCTGAACCAGCAAGGCCTTGGCGTGGTTGATGCCTTTTTCCTGGAAGTCCCCGCTCAGGTTCACCCCTTCGGCGTGAATGA
Source organism: Pseudomonas azadiae (assembly GCF_019145355.1). NCBI lineage: Bacteria > Pseudomonadati > Pseudomonadota > Gammaproteobacteria > Pseudomonadales > Pseudomonadaceae > Pseudomonas > Pseudomonas azadiae. The sequence continues at coordinate 1,136,611 of NZ_JAHSTY010000001.1, forward strand.
AGGTGACGTCGTGAATGCCGATAAAGGCCATGACCTGGCGCAGGTAAGGTTCCTGGTGGTCGGAGCTGGCGCCGGTATGGATGCCGCCGCGAGCGGTGAGCACGATGGCGCGTTTGCCGGTCAGCAACCCCTGAGGGCCGGTGGCGGTGTATTTGAAGGTCACACCGGCGCGCAACACATGATCCAGCCAGGCCTTGAGCGTGCTGGGGATGGCGAAGTTGTACATCGGTGCAGCCATCACCAGCACGTCGGCCGCCAGCAGTTCGTTGGTCAATTCGTCGGAGCGGTCCAGCGATGCCTGTTCGCGCTCGTTGCGCTGGTCCGCCGGTTTCATCCAGCCGCCGAGCAGGTCGGCATTCAGATGAGGCACCGGGTTGAGCGCCACGTCACGCACGGTGATCCGGTCTGCCGGGTGGGCGGCTTGCCACTGGCTGATGAACTGCCGGGTCAGCTGGCGCGAGATGGAATCCTGTTGGCGGGCGCTGCTTTCGATGATCAGAACATTGGACATGGCGGCGTAGGCTCCATCGGTAATTGCTGTAAGTCGATGGAGTGGAGATTAAACAGAGCCAATTCGATTAAAAAGCGCAAAAAACTGCTATAACCCATCTATAAATTTGTTTATAGGCCAGGCATGCTCCGTCATCGCCTTACTTCGGCGCGCAGGCCAGGGCGATACGCATCTTGATAATGGCGCGGTTGAATTTGGCGGTGGTGTTGGTGCTTTTACCCGCCGGCACCGTGACCGTCCTGCGGCGCGGCGCTTCCGGGCCGTTGGTGAAGATTACCGAGCAGACGGCGTCTCGGGTGCCGTAGTTATTGAGCTGGATCGAGCTGATATCGCCATCCACATCGGAGGCGGTGTAATCGATGCTCACACCGTCAATCTTTTTCGTCACGTCGATGGGGTAGGCAAACGCGGTCATCGGCAGCAGCGCCAGCAACACACAACAGAATTTTCTCATTCGGCAGTCTCCAATAAGGACCGCCAGCTTAGGACAAGAGGAACCCATCTTGAAAGCGCCCCGCGTTACCCTCGATCAATGGCGCACGCTGCAAGCCGTGGTCGACCATGGCGGCTTCGCCCAGGCGGCCGAAGCGCTGCACCGTTCGCAGTCCTCGGTGAGCTATACCGTGGCCCGCATGCAGGACCAGCTCGGCGTACCGCTGCTGCGCATTGATGGGCGCAAGGCGGTGCTCACCGACGCCGGTGAAGTGCTGTTGCGCCGTTCCCGGCAACTGGTGAAGAACGCCAGCCAACTGGAGGACCTCGCCCATCATATGGAACAGGGCTGGGAAGCCGAGGTACGGCTGGTGGTGGACGCGGCGTATCCGAACGCACGCCTGGTGCGCGCCCTGACCGCCTTCATGCCGCAGAGCCGTGGCTGCCGGGTGCGCCTGCGTGAAGAAGTGCTGTCCGGCGTTGAGGAGTTGTTGATCGAAGGCGTGGCGGACCTGGCGATCTGCGGCTTCAGCATCCCCGGCTACCTGGGCACGGAAATGAGCGATGTGGAATTTGTCGCCGTGGCCCATCCCGAACATGCCCTGCACCGCATGAATCGCGAGCTGAGCTTTCAGGACCTGGAAAGCCAGATGCAAGTGGTGATCCGCGACTCCGGCCGCCAGCAACCGCGTGATGTGGGTTGGCTGGGCGCCGAACAACGCTGGACCGTCGGCAGCCTGGCCACCGCCGCCTCCTTCGTGGGCAGCGGCCTGGGCTTTGCCTGGTTGCCCCGCCACATGATCGAGCGCGAACTCGCCGAAGGCGTGCTCAAGCAGCTACCCTTGGAACAGGGCGGCAGCCGCCACCCCACGTTCTACCTGTATTCAAACAAGGACAAACCCTTGGGGCCGGCGACGCAGATCCTGGTGGAACTGCTGCGCACCTTTGACACCGCCCCGCTGGACGCGCCTTTCGCCGCGCCCCGGCAAGCCTGAAATGGATTCCGCTCAGAAAAAAACCATGTAAAACTGCTGCCCAATGCGCGACTGGAGGTGATCAAGGATTCCCGCCATGCCACGCCCTTGGATCAACCCGAGGTCTTTAACGCTACCCTGCTCGACTTTCTAAAGACCGTCGACACCACTACCCAGGATCACTGACCCATGCTGAAAAAAATCGCCTTCTTTGCCGGATCCGTACTGTTCGCCGCCAACCTGATGGCCGCCGAGCCCGCCAAGGCGCCTCACGTATTGATCTCCACCACCAATGGCGACATCGAAATCGAACTGGACCCGGTCAAGGCGCCGATCAGTACCAAGAATTTCCTGGCCTATGTCGACAAGGGCTTCTACACCAACACGATTTTTCACCGCGTGATTCCAGGCTTCATGGTCCAGGGCGGCGGGTTCACCCAGCAAATGTCGCAAAAGCCGACCGAAGCACCGATCAAGAACGAAGCCAGCAACGGCCTGCATAACGTGCGCGGCACCTTGTCCATGGCGCGCACCAACGACCCGAACTCGGCCACCAGCCAGTTCTTCATCAACGTGGCTGACAATGCCTTCCTCGACCCGGGTCGCGATGCCGGTTACGCGGTATTCGCCAAGGTGGTCAAGGGCATGGACGTGGTGGATGTGATCGTCAATTCGCAGACCACCACCAAGCAAGGCATGCAGAACGTGCCAATCGATCCTGTGTACATCAAGTCGGCCAAGCGCATCGACTGAGGTAACAGGTAGTTTCGCGCACGGCCCACAAGGCCGCGCGCGCATTTGAAAGGAGAGCCCGCCAGTCGGGCGTCAACCCTGATGCTCTATCGCCGTTTTGAACACCTGATCGATATTTTCCGCGACGCCCCCAGCGAAGCCCCGCCCGATAAAGTCCTGCCCTTCTACCTCTATTACCTGCGTCAGGTGTGGCCGTGTTTTGCCGCGCTGCTGGTGGTGGGCCTGGTCGGTGCGCTGATCGAGGTCGCGCTGTTCAGCTACCTGAGCCGCATCATCGACCTGGCCCAGGGCACACCGCCCGCCAATTTCTTCGAGGTGCACAGCACCGAGCTGATCTGGATGGCCGTGGTCGCCCTGCTGCTGCGCCCGATTTTCAACACCCTGCATGACTTGCTGGTGCACCAGACCATCAACCCCGGCATGACCAGCCTGATCCGCTGGCAGAACCACAGCTACGTACTCAAGCAGAGCCTGAATTTCTTCCAGAATGATTTCGCCGGGCGCATCGCCCAGCGCATCATGCAAACCGGCAACTCGTTGCGTGATTCCGCGGTGGCGACGGCTGAGGCGATCTGGCACGTGTCGATCTATGCCATCACCTCGCTGGTGTTGTTTGCCGAGGCCGACTGGCGGCTGATGATTCCGTTGATCACCTGGATCGTCTGCTACTGCCTGGCCTTGCGTTACTTCGTGCCACGGGTCAAGGAGCGTTCGGTGATCTCCTCCGAAGCGCGCTCCAAACTCATGGGGCGCATTGTCGACGGCTACACCAACATCACCACCTTGAAGCTGTTTGCCCATACCCAGAGTGAGCAGGAATACGCCAAGGAAGCGATCGTCGAGCAAACCGAAAAAACCCAACTGGCGGCGCGCGTGCTCACCAGCATGGATGCGGTCATCACCATCCTGAACGGCCTGCTGATCGTCACCACCACCGGCCTGGCCCTGTGGCTGTGGACGCAGTCGCTGATCTCTGTAGGCGCCATCGCCCTGGCCACCGGCCTGGTGATCCGTATCGTCAATATGTCCGGCTGGATCATGTGGGTGGTCAACGGTATTTTCGAGAACATCGGCATCGTGCAGGATGGCCTCAAGACCATCGCGCAGCCGCTGGCGGTGGTCGACCGCGCCAACGCCCCGCGCCTGACGGTGCCCCATGGCCTGGTGCGCTTCGAACAGGTGGATTTCCACTATGGCAAACAGAGCGGGATCATTGGCGGCCTGAACCTCGAGATCAAGGCCGGGGAAAAGATCGGCCTGATCGGCCCGTCCGGCGCGGGCAAGTCGACCCTGGTCAACCTGCTGCTGCGCCTCTACGACCTGCAGGGCGGACGCATCCTGATCGACGGCCAGGACATCGCCGAAGTCGCCCAGGAAAGCTTGCGCGAGCAGATCGGCATGATCACCCAGGACACGTCGCTGCTGCACCGTTCGATCCGCGACAACCTGCTGTACGGCAAGCCCGACGCCACGGACGAACAACTCATGGCCGCCGTACACAAGGCCCGCGCCGATGAATTCATCCCGCTGCTGTCGGACGCCGAAGGCCGCACCGGGTTGGACGCACATGTCGGCGAGCGCGGGGTGAAACTCTCCGGGGGCCAACGTCAACGTATCGCCATCGCCCGTGTGCTGCTCAAGGACGCGCCGATTCTGATCATGGACGAAGCCACGTCGGCGCTGGACTCGGAAGTGGAAGCGGCGATCCAGGAAAGCCTGGAGACCCTGATGCAAGGCAAGACCGTGATTGCAATTGCGCACCGGCTGTCGACCATTGCGCGCATGGACCGTCTGGTGGTGCTGGAGAAAGGCCGGATTGCCGAGAGCGGCAGCCATGCCGAGTTGCTGGCCCATGGCGGGTTGTATGCGCGGTTGTGGCAGCATCAGACCGGGGGCTTCGTCGGTATCGACTGACATGTTACGGGCGTGCACACATTCAACTGTGGGAGCTGTCGAGCCCCGGCGAGGCTGCGAAGGCGGCGGCACTGCTGGCATTTTTATCGCCTGACCCACCGCTATCGCAGCCTCGCTAAAGCTCGGGAGCTCCCACAGGGATTTGCGGTGTCGGCGGGATTTCGGTTGTGCCTGCGAACACAATCTCTGCCGCAACGCAGCTCAACTGTGGGAGCTGTCGAGCCCCAGCGAGGCTGCGAAGGCGGCGGTACTGCTGGCATTTTCATAGCCTGACCCACCGCTATCGCAGCCTCGCTAAAGCTCGGGAGCTCCCACAGGGATTTGCGGTGTCGGCGGGATTTCGGTTGTGCCTGGGAACGCAATCTGTGCAACAGCGCAGGTCAACTGTGGGAGCTGTCGAGCCCCAGCGAGGCTGCGAAGGCGGCGGCACTGCTGGCATTTTTATCGCCTGACCCACCGCTTTCGCAGCCTCGCTAAAGCTCGGGAGCTCCCACAGGGGACCTGCTTTGTCGGCTGGATCTCGTTGTGCCTGCGAACGCATCTGTGCAGCAGCGCAGCTCAACTATGGCTGGCTTGCTCGCGTGAATGCGGTGGATCAGTCGAAATATCAGGTGACTGACACTCCGCATTCGCGAGCAAGCCCGCTCCCACACTTGACCGCTTCAATCAGCATAATTTGCATCAAGCTCCCGTACCAAAGCCCCTTGGCATCTCTGGTGACCCTGGATTTGTACCAAAAGCCTGCTGTAATTCAGTGCAGTGCCCAGACGGGCGCTGAAGTAAATCTGCAGGGAGCATCATTGATTTACTGATTCGGTAGAGCGATCTATCAAGGACGTGTGGCATGTCTTTGTTCAAGCGTTCAGTCACAGAGGGGTTAGGAACGTTTTGGCTGGTATTGGGCGGGTGCGGGAGTGCGGTGCTGGCCGCAGCGTTTCCTGCGGTCGGAATAGGGTTGCTGGGTGTGTCCCTGGCGTTCGGGCTCACGGTGCTGACCATGGCCTTCGCCATCGGGCATATCAGCGGTTGTCACCTCAACCCGGCGGTCTCAGTAGGGCTGGTAGTGGGCGGAAGGTTTCCGGCCAGGGAGTTACCCGCCTACGTCGTGGCGCAGGTGGTCGGCGGCACACTCGCCGCTGCGTTGTTGTATTTCATTGCCAGCGGCAAACCGGGGTTCGAACTGGCCTCGGGCCTGGCGTCCAACGGATATGGGCTGCATTCGCCCGGCGGTTATTCGATGGCGGCGGGTTTTGTCAGTGAACTGGTGATGACCGCGATGTTCGTGGTCATCATCCTCGGCGCCACCGACCGCCGTGCCCCTCAGGGTCTTGCGCCCATCGCCATCGGCCTGGCGCTTACCCTCATTCACCTGATCTCCATTCCCGTGACCAACACCTCGGTCAACCCGGCCCGCAGTACCGGCCCGGCACTGATCGTCGGCGGGTGGGCGATCCAGCAGTTGTGGATGTTCTGGCTCGCGCCAATCCTCGGCGCGGTAATCGGCGGGTTCATCTATCGATGGCTGGGCAAGGAGCAGACGAGCTGAGGCAACATGTTGTCCTTTGTAGTGAGCGGGCTTGTCCCGCGCTGGGCGGCGAAGCCGCCCCAATAAAGACACCGCCGCCTCCAGATAGAACCGGGTCGCCTGGTTTGGGGCGGCTTCGCCACCCAGCGCGGGACAAGCCCGCTCACTACAATCACTTACCGATTTGCCGATACGGCAGGGCGGCCCTCGCCTCTTCGGCATACGCCAAAACCCCCACCCGCTCGCGCTCGAGGAAATCCTCCACGGCGTTCTTCAAACCCGGATGACGCAGGTAGTGCCAGGATCGGGTAATCACCGGTTCAAAACCGCGTATCAACTTGTGCTCGCCTTGGGCTCCGGCGTCGAAGCGTTGCACGCCGTGGGCGATGGCGTAGTCCATGCCCTGGTAGAAGCAGGTCTCGAAATGCAGGCGGTCGAATTCCCCCAGGCAGCCCCAGTAGCGGCCATAAAAGCTGTCGCCGTCGATCAGGCTGAACGCCATGGCCACCGGGCGAGTACCTTGCTTGGCCAGCACCACGCGAATCGCTTCGGGCATGCGCTCGGCCAGCAGGCTGAAAAAGGCGCGGGTCAGGTAGGGCGATTGGCGGCGCACTGCGTAGGTGTTGGCGTAGCAGGCGTAGACAAAATCCCACTGCGCTTCACTCAGTTCATGGCCTTGCAGCCATTGGAACTCGATGCCCTGCCCCGCGACTTGTTCGCGCTCCTTGCGCATCTGTTTGCGCTTGCGTGAGCTCAAGGCATCGAGGAAATCCTGGAAGTCGCGGTAGCCACGGTTCTGCCAGTGAAATTGGCACCCGAGGCGCTGCAGCCAGCCCGGTTGTTGCGCCAGCGCATCATCGGCCAGGCCATCGGTGAAGTTGATATGGGCACTGGAGAGCCCTTCTATTTCCAAATAACCCGGCAAGCTTTTGAGCAGTTCGAAACCGTCGTCAGCATTGGCTGCCAATAGGCGCGGCCCGCTGACCGGGCTGAACGGCACGGCCGTCAGCAGCTTGGGGTAATAGTCGATGCCGGCCCGCTCACAGGCGTCGGCCCAGCCGTGATCAAACACGTACTCACCGTAGGAATGCCACTTGCGATAACCGGGCAGCGCCGCCACCAGCCGATCGCCCTCCCAGTGCAACAAATGCTCCGGCCGCCAGCCCGATTGCGGACCCAGGCTGGCGCTGTCCTCCAGCGCGCTCAGGAACGCATGCCGCACGAACGGCTGGCCCCGCGGCACCAGCGCATCCCAGGCTTGCGGGGCGATCTCGGACAGGCTGTCCAGGCGTTGCAACGGCATTGGCATCCTCACTGGTTCAGGGGCATGAAAGCTTCGCGAGTATCGCCGATTGCCGGGCTTCGCACACCTGCGTTTCGCGCGACAAGGCTCTGAACCAATAGTTCCAGCTAAAGCAAATTGTCATCTAGATGACATTACTTCGCCACTGCTCCGTCATAAACCATCGCGATACTGACGCCTGTTTTTAGAGCGCCTGATTCTAGCAGGTGGTTATTTTTTCCGTCCGTCATCGGTCGGTTGTGTCCTGGATGGTTTGCCATCCCTCCTCACTTTCGGAGATTGATATGCGTCTTGCTTCCACCAAAACTGCGGCGGTCCTGTGCGGCGGCCTGTTACTGGCCCTGAGCGTTCCGGCCAGCGCTGCAGTCGACGCTAAATTGCTCGACATGCTCAAGGCCAACGGCCAGATCACCGCAGCGCAGTACACTGAACTGCAAAGCGAGTTGGCCAAGGACCAGAAAGAACAGCAGATCGCACGGCAAGCTCAACAAGAGACCAACGAACAGATCGCGGCCACCGCGAAGAAGACCAACGAGCTGAGCAGCTTCGACCAGAAGCTGGCCTGGGCGGCAAAGACCCAGCTCAAGGGCGATGTGCGCTTCCGTCATGAGACCATCAAGATCGACGGCACCCCCAACAATGGCGGTAAAGACAAGGACCGTGATCGTATTCGTGCCCGTCTGGGCGCGTTTACCGAAATCAACTCGCAGGTCGACACCGGCATCCGCGTCGCCACCGGCAGCAGCGACGATGCTCGTTCCACCAACCAGGACCTGGATGGCTACTTCAACAAGAAGTCGATCTGGCTGGACCTGGGCTACATCGACTACCACCCGACCCAAATCAAGAACCTGCACGTGATCGGCGGCAAGATGTTGCAGCCTTGGGTGAGCATGGCCGACGTGATCTGGGACAGCGATATCAACCCGGAAGGTCTGGCCGTGACCTACAAATACCCGCTGGGCAGCAGCGCCGAGCTGTTCGGCAGCCTGGGTAACTACAGCCTCAAGGACAACGTCAACGGCGACGGCGTGCAATTTCGCAACGACCTGCGCATGACGGCTGGCCAGTTGGGCTCGCGCTTCTCGCTGACCGACAACCTGAAACTGACCCTGGGCGGCAGCGTCTACGCGTTCCAGAACGACGAAGACAGCCGTTGCCCGACTGCCACCGGTACTACCCCTGGCTGCCTGACCCCTAGCGAAACCGTCGCCAATACCACTGCCGGCAATGCCAGCGAGTACCGCTTGTACGAAGGCTTCAGCCAAGTCGACATCGGCGGCCTGGCTGTACCGTTGTCGTTCTACGGCCAGTACGTGCAAAACACCAAGGCCACTGACAAAGACAAGGACACTGCCTGGTTGCTCGGTGCCAAATCCAAGGTGTTCGGCTTGAACCTGGACTACAACTACCGCGACGTACAGCGCTACGCAGTGGTCGGCGCCTTCACGGATTCGGACTTCGCCGGCGGCTTCACCGGTGCACGTGGTCACAAGTTCAAGGTCGGCTACGACATCGACAAGAACTTCGCCATCGGCGCCACCTACTTCCTGACCAAGGCCGACTACGCCAGCGCCACCGGCTATCGCGATGCCAACGCCAACACGCTGCAGTTGGATGCAGAAGCCAAGTTCTAACCTTCAGTGTTGAAAGCCTCGAGCCAGGACGGCTCGAGGTAGCTGCAACTGTCTTGCGTGGTGGATCGGTCCCCATCATCCGCCCGTTCCACCTGCGCGAGCCCGCCTATTCCCCGCCTTTGCGGTCTTTGAGCCGTTCTTCAGCCAGCCGCTGCGCCAAGGCATCCACATCCTCCACCGGCGCCTCCGGCATGAGCTTCAGCGTCGCCTGCATCAGGCGCATCTGGCGCATAAACCGTCGGCAGTTCGGGCAGAACATCAGGTGATGACGCACCAGCAGACGCTCGCGAAAGGTCAATTGCCCATCGAGATAGTCACTGGAACGTGCCACTTGTTCTTTGCAGGTCAACATTCGCCCGTTTCCTCAAAATGCTCCACCGTGGCAAAGACTTTAAGCCGCGCCCGATGCAATAACACACGCACATTGGACAGCGAGAGCGTCAGCAAATTACAAATTTCCTCCAGCTCCAGGCCCTGGCGCTCACGCAGCACCAGCACACTGCTCTGTAACTGCGACAAACTCAGCAACGTATGCTCCAGGCACTTGCGCAGTTCATCCTCCGTCAGCAGGGCTTCCGGGGTGTCCTGATGCCAGGCGTAAGGGGCGACAGCCCAGTGGCCATCGTCGGGTGCGAAGCGGTCGTCACCGAGGGTGCCGTGGGGTGAGGGCAAGTCGTCGAGCAACACTTCGCGACGATTCTGCTTGTAGCGCCCCTTGGCGGCGTTGGCGGTGATGGTCAACAGCCAGGTCTTGAGGCTGGAACGCCCTTCGAATCTGGCCAGGTTGCGCACCACCGAGAGCCACGCATCCTGCACGACTTCATCGGCGTGGCGCTGGCCGACAATGGCATAGGCCACGGCACGCATGGCGCTTTGGTATTGGGTGACCAATTCCTTGTAGGCCCGTTGCTCGCCCTTGAGCAGCCGTTCAAGCAGGTGCGCGTCGTCCGCTGCTGCCATTGTCTACCTCGATTTGGCTCTGCAAACCCGATGCCTGTGGGAGCTGGCTTGCCTGCGATACAGGCACCTCGGTATGTCAGGGAGACCGAGTTGATACTATCGCAGGCAAGCCAGCTCCCACAGTTGACCGCAGCGGTCGATAGATCAGCGTTTGCGCAGGATCACGCTGCCGATCGAATACCCGGCGCCGAACGAACTGAGTACGGCGACGGAGCCTTTGGGCAAATCGTCCTGGTAGGTGTGGAACGCAATCACCGAACCCGCCGAGCTGGTATTGGCGTAGGTATCCAGGATCACCGGGGCTTCTTCCACGGTGGCTTCGCGGCCCAATAGCTTCTTTACGATCAGGTGGTTCATGCTCAGGTTGGCCTGGTGCAGCCAGAAGCGCTTTACATCGGCCACGTCCAGCTGGTTTTCCTGCAAATGCACGCCGATCAGTTCGGCAACCATCGGGCAGACGTCGCGGAACACCTTGCGGCCTTCCTGCACGAACAGCTTGTCGGGCGCGCCGATGCCTTCTTCCGCCGTGCGGTTAAGGAAGCCGAAGTTGTTACGGATGTTGTTGGAGAACTTGGTCAGCAGCTTGGTGCTCACCACGTCGAACTGATGCTCGGAGGTCGCCAGGTCGGCGCGCTCCAGGATCACCGCGGTGGCCGCGTCACCAAAGATGAAATGGCTGTCGCGGTCGCGGAAGTTCAGGTGCCCGGTGCAAACTTCCGGGTTGACCATCAGGATCGCCCGCGCCTGGCCGAGCTGGATGCTGTTGGCGGCGTTCTGGATGCCGAAAGTCGCTGAGGAACAGGCCACGTTCATGTCAAAACCAAAACCCTCGATGCCCAGGGCTTCCTGGACTTCGATGGCGATGGCCGGGTAGGCGCGTTGCAGGTTGGAGCAGGCGACGATCACGCCGTCGATGTCGGCGGCGGTCTTGCCGGCGCGTTGCAGGGCCTGTTCAGCGGCGCCGATGGCCATCTGGCAGAGCACCGACCATTCGTCGTTGCTGCGCTCGGGCAGGCGCGGAGCCATGCGCCGGGGGTCCAGGATGCCGTCTTTGTCCATCACGAAGCGGCTTTTGATGCCCGAGGCTTTCTCGATGAAGGCTGCGCTGGATTCGGTCAGCGCCTGCACCTCACCGCGCTCGATGGCGACAGCGTTTTCGCTGTTGAACTGTTGCACGTAAGCATTGAAAGACTGCACCAGCTCTTCGTTGGAGATGCTGTTGGCCGGGGTGTACAGGCCGGTGCCGCTGATGACGACGTTATGCACGGTCGTTCCTCTAAATCTGTCAGGCAGAAGATATTGGTACCGTCGTACCAAACTGTAAGTAGTCCGATTCCGCACCGCAGGCACCAAACCGGCATCGCTTTATTCCATCGCGTCGCAGCCCTTCACGACGATCCCGGCATTTATAGCGACGAAGTTTGCCACAAACCCGGGGATTTGGCGCCCTATCCCACATAAACACCCTATTGGTGGAAGCCGGGAGATGCACACTCATTGTAGTGAGCGGGCTTGCCCGCGCTGGGTGGCGAAGCCGCCCCAACCCGGAGCAACGCATTTCTCCAGACAGAACTCAGGCGCCTGGTTTTGGGGCGGCTTCGCCACCCAGCGCGGGGCGAGCCCGCTCACTACAAGGGACAGGCAGAATTCAGGGCTCTACCTGACTCCACTGCTTGCTCAGGCGCTTGTCGGAAATCGGCACTTTGGTGCCCAACTGCTGGCCAAACAGCGACACGCGGTATTCTTCCAGCCACCAGCGGTAGAGCTCCAGCTGGGGATCGCGCTTGCCTTCCTGGGCGTGCTTTTTCAGGCGATTCTCGTACTGCGCCCACAAGCCGCCCAGCTCGGTGCTCCACACACGGTCCTTTTGTACCTGGCTCGGCAGTTTCTCCAGGCGCAGTTCAATGGCCTTGAGGTAACGCGGCAATTCCTTGAACCACTGCGCCGGGGTTTCGCGCACAAACCCTGGGTACACCAGGTTGCCCAGTTGCTGCTTGATGTCGTTAAGCGCCACGGCCTGGGCGAGGTCGATCTTGCCCTTGAAGCGCTTTTGCAGGCCGTGCCAGAGTTTCAGCACTTCCAGGGTCTGGCGCGCCAGGCGTTCGGCCTGTTCGGTCCAGCCACCACGTTTACGCTCGGCCAAGGCCGCCAGGCCAGCACCGTCGCGCGGCAGGCTGGCTTCGCCTTCAAGCACGCAGGCGTCGAGGCTGGCCAGCAGGATATCTTCCACCAACGCATCAATACGCCCCAATTCGCGGTACATCAGGCCCAGTTCGGTCAGGCCCGGCAATTTGCCGCGCAGGAATTTCGCCGGCTCGGCCAATTGCTGCATCAGCAAGCGCTGCAATGCGCGACGGTGCTGGAACTCCGCTTCAGCCGCCGTGGAGAAACGCCCCTCCTTGACCGTACCGTTTTCTTCCACCAACGCCGGGTAAACCGTCATCGACAACCCGGCGATCTTTTGTTGAGTCTTTTCCGCCACCGCGGCAAACGCCTTGGCTTGCACCGGCTGTTGGCTCTTCGCGGTCTGCGGCACGGCCAACGCGGCCTGGCTGGCTTCGGCAAAGCGCGCCGTCAGCTCGGCCAGGTCACGGCCTTCGCCAAGAAACTTGCCTTGGCCGTCGACCACTTCCAGGTTCATCTTCAAGTGGCTTTCCACCTGCTGCGCGGCCTCGGCCCAGGCTTCATCGCTGACGCGCGCGCCGGTCATGCGCAGCAGTTCGCGGCCCAGCGCCTGAGGCAGCGAGCCCTGACCGAATTCGATACGTTGCAGCGCAGCCTTGACGAAGTCCGGCACCGGCACGAAGTTCTTGCGCAAGGCCTTGGGCAGGTTGCGCACCAGGGCGATGCACTTGGCTTCGATCACCCCCGGCACCAGCCATTCCAGACGCTCCGGCGGCAAGGCCGGCAGCAGCGGCGCCGGCACGCGCAGGGTCACGCCGTCGCGCGGGTGGTTGGGTTCGAAGTGGTAACTCAAGGCCAATTCCAGGTCGCCCAGGTGCAGCGTGTCCGGATAATGCGCGGCGGTGACTTCACTGGCGTCGCGGGCCAGCACGTCTTCTTCGCGCATGATCAGCAGTTGCGGGTCTTTCTGGCTGTTGACCTTGTACCAGCTGTCGAAGGTGGCGGTCTGGTGAATCTCCGCCGGCAGGCGCGCATCGTAGAAGGCGTACAGGGTCTCCTCGTCCGCCAGGATGTCGCGGCGGCGCGCCTTGGCTTCGAGTTCGTCGAGCTGCTCCAGCAACTGCTGGTTGGCCGTGAGGCACTTGGCGCGCGACTGGATCTCGCCCCGCACCAGGCCTTCGCGGATAAACAGCTCGCGCGACACCACCGGGTCGATCGGCCCGTAATGCACCGGCCGGCGCCCGACCACGATCAGCCCGAACAGGGTGATCTGCTCAAAGGCCACGACTTGGCCACGCTTCTTCTCCCAATGCGGCTCGAAGTGGTTTTTCTTGATCAGGTGCCCGGCCAACGGCTCGATCCAGTCGGCGTCGATCTTGGCCACCATGCGCGCATACAGCTTGGTGGTTTCCACCAGTTCGGCGGTCATCAGCCATTGCGGGCGTTTCTTGCCAATGCCCGACGAGGGGTGAATCCAGAAGCGGCGCTGGCGCGCGCCCAGGTAATCGCCGTCCTCGGTCTTCTGGCCGATCTGGCTGAGCAAGCCGGACAATACCGCCTTGTGCAATTTCGGGAAATCCGCCGGTTCCTTGTTGATCGTCAACTGCATGTCGCGGCAGATCAGGCTCAACTGGCGATGGGAATCGCGCCACTCGCGCAGGCGCAGGTAATTGAGGAAGTTCTTGCGGCACCAGTTGCGCAGCGGGCTGGCGGTAAGCGCCTGGCGCTGTTCTTCAAAGCCACGCCATAGGTTGACCAGCCCGGCGAAGTCCGAGTCCGCGTCTTTCCACTGGGCGTGGGCCTGGTCGGCGGCCTGCTGGCGCTCCGGCGGACGTTCGCGCGGGTCCTGGATCGACATGGCGCTGGCGACGATCAGCACTTCCTGCAAGCTGCCGAGCTTGGCGGCTTCCAGCAGCATGCGGCCCATGCGCGGGTCGACCGGCAGGCGCGCCAGTTGGCGGCCCAGCGGCGTGAGCTGGCTGTTGCGGTCCACCGCCGAGAGTTCTTGCAGCAGGTTGAATCCGTCGCTGATGGCCTTGCCATCCGGCGGTTCGATAAACGGGAAATCGGTGATTTCGCCGAGGCGCAGGTGCAGCATCTGCAGGATCACGGCGGCGAGGTTGGTGCGCAGGATCTCCGGGTCGGTAAATTCCGGCCGGCCAATGAAGTCTTCTTCGCTGTACAAGCGAATGCAAATGCCCGGCTCGACCCGGCCGCAACGGCCTTTACGCTGGTTGGCGCTGGCCTGGGAGATCGCCTCGATCGGCAGGCGCTGCACCTTGGCGCGGTAGCTGTAGCGGCTGATGCGCGCGGTGCCGCTGTCGATCACATAGCGAATGCCCGGCACCGTCAGCGAGGTTTCCGCAACGTTGGTCGCCAGCACCACACGCCGTCCCGGGTGGGACTGGAAGATACGCTGCTGTTCGGCCGGCGACAGACGCGCGTACAACGGCAGGATTTCGGTGTGCTTGAGCTGGGCCTTGCGCAGCATCTCGGCCGCGTCGCGAATCTCGCGCTCGCCCGGCAAAAACACCAGCACATCGCCAGGGCTACGCCGCTCGCTGCGCTCATAGGCGGCGATTTCGTCCAGGGTGGCCAGGATCGCCTGGTCCACCGTCAAGTCGTCCTCGACGCGGTTGCCCTCCTCGTCCTGCTCCAGGGTCAGCGGGCGGTACCAGGTGTCGACCGGGAAGGTGCGGCCCGACACTTCCACGATCGGCGCATCGTCGAAGTGCTTGGAAAAGCGCTCCAGGTCGATGGTCGCGGAGGTGATGATGACTTTGAGGTCCGGACGACGCGGCAGCAGGGTTTTCAGGTAGCCCAGCAGGAAGTCGATGTTCAGGCTGCGTTCGTGGGCTTCGTCGACGATGATCGTGTCGTAGCGTTCCAGATAGCGATCATTTTGGGTTTCCGCCAGCAGGATGCCGTCGGTCATCAGCTTGATCAGCGTGTTGGAATCGCTCTGGTCTTCGAAGCGCACTTGATAGCCGACCAGCGCGCCGAGCGGCGTGGCCAACTCTTCAGCGACCCGACTGGCGACGCTGCGCGCGGCGATCCGGCGCGGCTGGGTGTGGCCGATCAGGCCGAACTGGCCGCGGCCGATCTCCAGGCAAATCTTCGGCAACTGGGTGGTTTTACCCGAGCCGGTTTCGCCAGCGATGATCAGCACCTGATGCTTGTTCAGCGCCGCTTTGATCTCATCGCGCTTGGCCGCAATCGGCAGGCTGTCGTCGTAACGAATCACCGGCAGGCTCGCGCGCCGCGCCGTGACCTGCGCGCACGATGCCTGCATGCGCGCCACCCACTGCGCCAGCTTGCCCTCGTCGGGTTTCTTGCGCAGTTCAAGCAACTGCCGGCGCAAGCGCTGGCGGTCGGCAAGCATGGCGTGATCGAGGGTGTTGAGCAGTTGGTCGATAGTGGGCGCTTGGTCAGTCATCAGGTACTTTGGCGGTCATCTATTTATGCACGGCCGGTAAGTGTGGCAGAAAAGCAGCCTGTCCGGCAGGCCAAACCGTGGGAGCAATTACAGGGGATCTTTTCTGCGGTAGGGGAACACATCGATTACCTTGCCGGCGCGAATCGCCTCTTGCAGGCCTTTCCAGTAGTCCGCGTTGTACAACTCACCATGCAGCTCATCAAACAGCTTGCGCTGGCTGGCGTCGGCGAAAAGAAAAGGCGGGAACTCTTCCGGAAACACGTCCAGCGGGCCTATGGAGTACCAGGGTTCGCAGGCCATTTCATCCTCAGGGGTGCGCGGCGCGGGGATATGACGGAAGTTGGCTTCGGTGAGGTAGCAGATTTCGTCGTAGTCGTAGAACACCACACGGCCATGGCGGGTAACGCCGAAGTTTTTCAGCAGCATGTCACCGGGGAATATATTCGCCGCCGCCAACTGCTTGATCGCCAGGCCGTAGTCTTCCAGGGCTTCACGCACCTGGGCCGGGTTGGCGTTCTCGAGGTAGAGGTTGAGCGGCGTCATGCGCCGCTCGGTCCAGCAATGGCGGATCAGCACCGTATCGCCTTCCACCTCGACAGTGCCGGCAGCCACTTCCAGCAGTTCGGCCAGGCATTCGGGCTCGAATTTACTCAGGGGGAAGCGGAAGTCGGCGAACTCCTGGGTATCGGCCATGCGCCCGACCCGGTCGACGCTTTTGACCAGGCGATACTTCTCGATCACCGTGGCGCGGTTGACATTCTTGGAGGGTGAAAAGCGGTCCTTGATGATCTTGAACACGGTGTTGAAGCCCGGCAGGGTAAATACGCTCATGACCATGCCGCGCACGCCGGGCGCCATGATGAATTGATCGTCGGTGCTGGCCAGGTGGTTGATCAGCGCGCGATAGAACTCTGACTTGCCATGCTTGTAGAAGCCAATCGAGGTGTACAACTCGGCGATATGTTTACTGGGCAGGATGCGCTTGAGAAAGCCGATAAATTCCGCCGGCACCGGTACATCCACCATGAAGTAGGAACGGGTGAACGAGAAGATGATCGACACGTCGGCTTCATCGGTGATCAGCGCGTCGATCTGGATGCCCTGCCCTTCGCGGTGCAGCAGTGGGATGACCAGCGGCCATTGTTCGTCGAGGGTATAAATGCGCCCCACCAGGTAGGCGCCCTTGTTGCGGTAAAGCACCGAGGAGAACAGCTCGACTTTAAGATCCGGGTCTTTACGGACCCAATCCGGCAGGTTTTCGCGCAGTTGCGCTTCGAGGCGGTGCAGGTCGGCGGGCAAATCGGCGTAGGGTTCGCTGAACCTGAAGTCTGCAAAGACCTGCGCAAGCATGTCCGCAATGTTGCCGACCGGGGCATATGTGCGGGTTTGCGCCGCCCGCGCCCGGCGCAGGCTGGGCCGGGTGGTGTGGATGAACATGCAGCCATCGCTGATCAGGTCATGACTGAACAGGCCGCAGAAGATCGAGTTGTACCAGGTCTCGGACAATTCATCGTCCAAGCGCAGATCGATCAGGCGGATGTAGGCGCTTTTCACCAACGGCCAGCGATCAATATCAAGCAATGCGGCGGCATCGAAATGCGCACGCAGGCGCGTGGTCACTTCACCGACCTTTTCTTCATAGAGGTTGATCCGCGCCGCCGACGCCGCCTGGCCCTGTTGCCACTGAGCTTTTTCAAAACGCTCGCGGGCGCCATCGGTGATCTGGCGGAAGTGCTCACGGTAATCATCAAAACCTTCGAGGATCATCCGGGCAATGGCGAGGGCGGACTGCGGCATGCGGGAAACCTCGAACGGGCATCGGGAAGCCCTGAGCTTAGCCAGTATAGGGGGAGAAGGAGAAGGGGCATTTTTTGTGCGGCCCTGTACACTCGCCGCCTTATTGACCTGGGAGTGTTCCGTGAGACCTGTCGACACCCTGTACCTGCTGGGGCTCGCCGCCATCTGGGGCGCGAGCTTCCTGTTCATGCGCGTTATCGCGCCGGAGATCGGCACGCTGCCGACGGCGTTTTTCCGTGTGTCGATCGCGGCCGCCGGGTTGCTGGTGATCCTGGCGGCGATGCGGGTGAGCTGGGATTTCCAGGGCAAGTTCAAGACGGTATTGCTGCTGGGGGTGATTAACTCCGGGATTCCCGCGACTATGTATTCGGTGGCGGCCCAAGTGCTGCCGGCAGGTTACTCGGCGATCTTCAACGCCACCACGCCATTGATGGGCGTGTTGATCGGCGGGCTGTTTTTCAGCGAGCGACTCACGCCGTCAAAAATCGCCGGTGTGTGCCTTGGCCTGTTCGGTGTGGGTGTGCTGACCCGCGCGGGGCCGGTGGCGTTTGACCTGGCATTGCTGATGGGTGCGCTGGCCTGTTTGCTGGCGACCACCTGCTATGGCTTTGCCGGGTTCCTTGCGCGGCGCTGGCTGGATCAGCGCGGAGGCTTGGACAGCCGTCTGTCAGCGCTGGGCAGTATGCTGGGCGCTACGTTATTCCTGCTGCCGTTCTTTGCCTACAGCGCGATCAGCCAGCCGCCTGCCAGTTGGGGTGGGTGGCAGGTGTGGTTGTCGCTGCTGGGGCTGGGACTGATATGCACGGCGTTTGCCTACATCCTGTACTTCCGCCTGCTGACGTCCATCGGACCGGTAAGGTCGATGACCGTGACCTTCATGATCCCGCCGTTCGGCGTACTCTGGGGCGCGTTGCTGCTGGACGAGCCGTTGTCCATGGCGCACGTGTATGGCGGGGCGTTTATTGCTGGGGCGCTGTGGCTGGTGTTGCGGCCGAAAAAACCGTAGCGAGCCCAACTTTCCAGAACAATTTTTATAAATGAAAGTATTAAAACATGATTCTAATACCTGTCAACAATGACAGTAGACGGCATTTCCCAGTGATGAATAATAAAGGGGCAGCAATAGTAAAGACAGCACTCACACCGGGAGAATAACATGTCTAACAAAGATCTAAATGAACTCATCCATCGCAGTAACAAACAAACCACGCTTGCCACCGGCACGATCGATATCACCAAAAATACTGGCCAACTTCAACTGCCAGACCCTAAGCGTCATGATTTCGAAAAACACATGGGCAACGATTTTTTTGAGACAACCTGGATCGCTCGAAGGGTCGGAGTAGATTCGCAAACTTACAACTACCAAGCTATCGTGATCACATTCAAGGACAAATGCCTCGATGGCCCACTCCAAGTTAGCAACTTTGGAGATGTAACAGTCACTTGGGCCTTGGTCATCAATAACATCATTAGGTCTTGGCATGCAGAAAGTGGCACCTTAAACCTCACATCTAATCGCACACTCGGACAGGAGCGCATTCACGGCGATTTCAAGGATTGCGAGATGGTTAACCAGCACGATACAACTCAACGCTTCTTTATGGCGGGCACTTATGATCTCAAGGATGTTAGCATTATCACCTGACACGTACTCCCCATAACCCCCTCAACCGTTAACCATCAGCCAAGAAAAGAAGTTTGTGACTTAAGCACTGAAGAGCCGTTCATTAAGGGGTGAAGTAGGGTTCCCGCCAGCCAATCCGCCACGATGCTGGCGAGCCAGAAGCCGTCGGCGGGCCGGGGCCAGGCCTGCAGAAAACGCTTCATTGGGTTCGGGATGGCTCAGGGTAAGCAGAGGGTATGGAGCCCTTGCAAGGCGGCGCCACCGTGTGGCGCCGCCTCATGCCGAAAAAATGCAGTTTTTTTTATAGGCTGCTATGCAGCCCGGCTCGGTGCACGCCCGCTCACAGCAAACACAAACGCCAATCCGATGATGATTAACCCCATCCCCAACAGGCTCAGCACGGCGAGCTTGTTGCCAAAGATCAGGTAGTCCATCACCGCCGTCACCGCCGGCACCAGGTAAAACAGACTGGTGACATTCACCAGGTTGCCCCGGGCGATCAGGCGGTACAGCAACAGCGTTGCCAGCACCGACACCACCAGCCCCATCCACAGCACCGGCAGGTAAAAACCGCTGCTGTGCTCAAAATGGAACGGCTGGAACGGCACAAACACCGAACACAGCAACAGCCCGGCCAGGTACTGCACCGGCAGCGTGCCCAAGGGGTTGTCGGTGATGCGCTTCTGCATGATCGAGCCGAAGGTCATGCTTGCCAGGGCCAGTAGCCCGAATACCATCCCCGCCAGGGACATGCCGGACAAACCGATGCCCTGATAGACCACCATGATCAACCCCGCCAACCCAAGGCCCAGGCCGAACAAACGGCTGAACGAGCGCTGACGCTCCATCAGCACCACGGTGAGGATCGGCTGGACGCCCATGATAGTTGCCATCATGCCAGGGGTGACTTTGAGGTCCAGGGCGAGCAGATAGAAAATCTGATACGCCCCCAACAATACCAAGCCGGTCGCCGCTGCATACAACATGGGCTTGCCGGGACGCGGCGGTTTCAGCTTGAGGATCGGTGCGAGCACCACCAGGCCCGCGAGGGCGATGGCAAAACGAATCAACAAAAAGGCAAAGGGCGAAGCATGGGCCAGGCCCAACTTGGAGAAAATCGCCCCGCTGCTCCACAGCAAGACAAACAGGCTCGTCGAGGCCGCCGCGGCCACGGAGTGTTTCGAAAAAACAGACATGGATACCACCTGTAATCAGGCAAAAAAAGCCGATTCAGCAGTTGCTGAAACTCAGTAGGTTTTTTTCAGGCGGGCAGACGGGCACAGCAATCAGCTGATCAGCCCGAAAAGCCAACACCCGGCGGTGATACGACTGCGTACACCGGCGTGCTACTGACAGGTGGGGGGTAGTGACTGATCTGCGCAGGCTGCCGGTTCCCGCACGGCACGACCACAGCGTTGGACGCTGAATCGACTACCGCTATGCGCTGGAAAGCTGGCATGGGCTGATCTTGTGTGAAGGATGAAGAGGTCTGGACTATAACCAGCCGTTGGTACGTTTTGCAAACACTTAACCCACGCGCTGTGCGTGGACGCGTTTTCATGTGGGCCCTGCAGGGCTGGTCGCTATAATGCCGCGCGGATTTTTTCCAAGGTCTGTCCATGATGGCTGTGAGTGCTCATTGACCGGCCGATTGTTGCAAAAATAAGTTAAATAAAAGCGTATTCCGGCCGACAACCCCTGAAAGCCTTGCGGATTGAACAATCATGCGTAATAACCAGCCCGTTACCCAGCGCGAACGTACCTTCCCCGCTCAGCAACGGTTGATCTCCACCACAGATGCCAAGGGCGTGATCACCTACTGTAACGACGCGTTTGTCGAGATCAGTGGGTACACCCGCGACGAACTGGTCCGTGCCCCGCACAACCTGGTGCGGCACCCGGATGTTCCGGCGGCGGTGTTCGCGCACATGTGGTCCACGCTCAAACAAGGCTTGCCATGGATGGGCATTGTCAAGAATCGCTGCAAGACCGGTGATCACTACTGGGTTAACGCCTATGTGACCCCGGTCTTCGAAGGCAACCAGGTGGTCGGCTACGAATCGGTGCGCATCAAGCCCTCCGCCGAGCAGATCCGTCGTGCCGAAGCGCTCTACCGACGCATCAACCAGGGCAAGTCGGCGATTCCCCAGCGGGACAAATGGTTGCCGGTGTTGCAGGACTGGCTGCCGTTTATCCTGATCAGCCAGTTGAGCTTCATGATCGGCGCCACGCTGACCTCGCAATGGGGCTTTGCCCTGGCGGCGGGGCTGTCGGTACCGCTCGGCCTGCTGGGCCTGAGCTGGCAGCAGCGCGGCCTCAAGCGCCTGTTGCGCCTGGCCGAGCAGACCACCTCCGACCCGCTGATCGCGCAGATGTACACCGACAGCCGTGGTGCCCAGGCGCGGCTGGAGATGTCGATCCTCAGCCAGGAAGCCCGCCTGAAGACCTGCCTCACGCGCTTGCAGGACACCGCCGAACACCTCAACGCCCAGGCCGCGCAGTCCAACACCCTGGCGCATAACAGCTCCAGCGGCCTGGAACGCCAGCGCGTGGAAACCGAGCAGGTGGCCACCGCGGTCAACCAGATGGCGGCCACCACCCAGGAAGTCGCCAGCCACGTGCAGCGCACCGCCGATGCGACCCAGGAGGCCAACCGCCTGACGGGTCGCGGCCGCGATATCGCCGGGGAAACCCGCGAGGCGATCCAGCGTTTGTCCGTTGCGGTGGGTGAAACCGGCGTGACCGTGACCCAACTGGCCAAGGACAGCGATGAAATCGGCGGCGTGGTCGACGTGATCAAAGGCATCGCCGACCAGACCAACCTGCTGGCGCTCAACGCCGCGATTGAGGCGGCGCGTGCCGGCGAGATGGGCCGCGGCTTTGCCGTGGTCGCTGACGAAGTGCGTCAACTGGCGCAACGCACTGCCGAATCGACCGGGCAGATCCATGCCCTGATCGCCAAGCTGCAGCAGACGGCTGCCGCTGCCGTACAAACCATGGACGCCGGGCATCGCCAGGCCGAAGAAGGCGTGGCACGGGTGATGGAGGCGGACCAGGCGCTGGTGGGCATCAGCGAAGCGGTGGCGCACATCACCGACATGACCACCCAGATCGCGGCGGCAACCGAAGAGCAAAGCTCGGTGGCCGAAGAAATCAGCCGTAACATCAGCACCATTGCGCTGTTGGCGGACCAGACGTCGGAACAGGCAATGAGCTCGGCGCAGTTGAGTGAAGAGCTGACGCATACCGCCAATACCCAGTATTCGCTGGTGGAGCGGTTTAACCGGTAGACCGCTTTCGCGAGCAAGTCGAATCGTCGCACCGCCGCCCCCACATTTTGACGTGTGAACCCACTCGAATGTGGGAGCTGGCTTGCCTGCGATGGGCATAGGTATCTACACATTTTTGTAGTGAGCGGGCTTGTCCCGCGCTGGGTGGCGAAGCCGCCCCAATAAAGACACCGCGCAGTTTCAGACAAACTCAATCCGCCTGGTTTGGGGCCGCTTCGCCACCCAGCGCGGGACAAGCCCGCTCACTACACGGAGATTTGTCAGCCTCTGAAAATTGTGTAGATACCTATGCTGCGATGGGGCCCTAAAGGCTTGCAATAAACCCAGCCACTTTCACCGCCGCCGCCTCAAGATGCTGCTCATGACTGAACCCTGAAGCCTGCAACGGCTTCAAGTCATGATCCCCCGCCACCAGCCACATCACTTCGATGCTCGGCGACAGCGCATACGCCTGCACCGCCGCGCGATTGCCCAGCGCATCACGCTCGCCTTGCACAATCAACGTCGGCGTCTGCAACCCGGCGAGATGTTCGACCCGTTGTTTTTCCGGCTTGCCCACGGCATAGAACGGATACCCCAGGCACACCAGCCCATCGGCATGTAGCTCGTCGGCGAGCAAACTGGCCATGCGCCCGCCCATCGACTTGCCACCAACGGCCAGCTTGCCCGCGACATGACGTCGCACTTCGGCATACACCTCGCGCCACGCTTGCAGCAGTTTCGGCGCCGGGTTGGGCGGGCGCTTGCCGCCGTCTGCGCGGCGTTGGGCCATGTACGGAAACTCGAAGCGCAACACGTTCACGCCATGCCCGGCAAGGCGTGCAGCCATGTCATTCATGAAGACTGAATCCATCGGTGCACCGGCGCCGTGGGCCAGGATCAGCGTGACGGCTTCGCCCGCTCGCTTGCCCGACGCGACATCCCACAGCCACCCGTGTTCCCGCGCACGCTGCGCCCATTGATCCCCGTCAATACTGGCCTTGTGCTCTTTGCCCATGCTTGCCTCGCTTTTTAGTCTGCCTATAACTCCAGCCCAAGTGCCGCATCTGCTTGGGTTGAACCGTGGATGGGGAACCATGAACACTACTTTAAGTACCGCCTATAACTACAAGGTGGTCCGCCAATTCGCCATTATGACGGTGGTGTGGGGCATCGTCGGCATGGGGCTCGGGGTTTTTCTCGCCGCCCAATTGGTCTGGCCTGCACTCAATTTCGATTTGCCCTGGACCAGCTTCGGGCGCCTGCGGCCGCTGCACACCAACGCGGTGATCTTCGCCTTCGGCGGCTGCGCACTGTTTGCCAGCTCCTTCTACTCGGTGCAACGCACCTGCCAGACCCAGCTGTTCGCGCCCAAACTGGCGGCGTTCTGCTTCTGGGGCTGGCAGCTGGTGATCCTGCTGGCCGCGATCAGCCTGCCGCTGGGCTACACCAGTTCCAAGGAGTACGCAGAGCTGGAATGGCCGATCGACATTCTGATCACCATTGTCTGGGTGGCCTACGCCATCGTGTTCTTCGGCACTGTGGCCAAGCGCAATACCAAGCACATCTATGTCGGCAACTGGTTCTTCGGCGGGTTCATCCTCACCGTGGCGATCCTGCATATCGTCAACAACCTGGAAATCCCGGTCAGCCTGACCAAGTCCTACTCCCTCTACGGCGGTGCGACGGATGCCATGGTGCAGTGGTGGTATGGGCACAACGCGGTAGGCTTTTTCCTCACCGCCGGTTTCCTCGGCATGATGTATTACTTCGTGCCGAAGCAGGCCGAGCGTCCGGTGTATTCCTATCGCTTGTCCATCGTGCATTTCTGGGCATTGATCACCCTGTACATCTGGGCAGGCCCGCATCACCTGCATTACACCGCGCTGCCGGACTGGGCGCAGTCCCTGGGCATGGTGATGTCACTGGTCCTGCTGGCACCGAGCTGGGGCGGCATGATCAACGGCATGATGACGCTGTCGGGCGCCTGGCATAAATTGCGCAGCGACCCGATCCTGCGCTTCCTCGTGGTCTCGCTGGCGTTCTACGGCATGTCGACCTTCGAAGGCCCGATGATGGCGATCAAGACCGTCAACTCGCTGTCCCACTACACCGACTGGACCATCGGCCACGTACACGCCGGCGCCCTCGGTTGGGTGGCGATGATCTCCATCGGCGCGCTGTACCACATGATCCCCAAAGTTTTCGGCCGCGAGCAGATGCACAGCCTCGGCCTGATCAACGCGCACTTCTGGCTGGCGACCATCGGCACCGTGCTCTACATCGCCTCGATGTGGGTCAACGGCATCGCCCAGGGCCTGATGTGGCGTGCGATCAACGAAGACGGCACCTTGACCTACTCCTTCGTCGAAACCCTGGTGGCCAGTCACCCTGGCTTCATCGTGCGGCTGGTGGGCGGTGCGATCTTCCTCAGCGGCATGTTCCTGATGGCTTACAACACGTGGCGCACCGTGCGTTCGGCACAGCCCGTCGAAGCCGTCCCTGTCGCGCAGCTGGCCTGAGGAGTCTGTGATGAAACACGAAACGATTGAAAAGAACGTCGGCCTGCTGATGCTGCTCATGGTGCTTGCCGTGAGCATCGGCGGCCTGACCCAGATCGTCCCGCTGTTCTTCCAGGACGTGACCAACAAGCCGGTGGAAGGCATGAAGCCCTACACCGCGCTGCAACTGGAAGGCCGTGATATCTACATCCGCGAAGGCTGCGTGCAGTGCCACTCGCAGATGATCCGTCCGTTCCGCGCCGAAACCGAGCGCTATGGCCATTACTCGGTCGCCGGTGAAAGCGTGTGGGACCACCCCTTTCTGTGGGGCTCCAAGCGTACCGGGCCGGACCTGGCGCGCGTCGGCGCGCGTTACTCGGACGACTGGCACCGCGCGCACTTGTACAACCCGCGCAACGTGGTGCCCGAGTCGAAAATGCCGGCCTACCCCTGGCTGGTCACCGCCGCCGTCGACAACAGCCACACCGAGACCAAGTTGAAAGTGATGCGCACCCTTGGCGTGCCCTACACCGACGACGACATCACGGGCGCCGTCGCCAGCCTCAAGGGCAAGACCGAGATGGACGCGCTGGTCGCGTACCTGCAAGTGCTCGGCACCGCCATCAAAAGCAAGAGGTGAGCCATGGGATTTGAATTCGATGCGGGCACTATCCGCGGCCTCGGCACGCTGGTGGTCGCCATCGCCTTTATCGGCCTGTCGCTGTGGGTATTCAACAACCGGCGCAATGCGGAATTCGAGGAAGCGCGCCTGCTGCCCTTCGCCGACGAACCTGCGCCATCCGACGCCCACCAAGAGCCTGCAACAAGGAGCAATCGGCCATGACCACTTTTTGGAGTACATGGATCTGCGTACTGACCCTCGGCAGCCTGATCGGCCTGACCTGGCTCTTGATCGGCACCCGCAAGGGCGAGACCAAGGGCAGCGTCGACCAGACCATGGGCCACGCCTTCGACGGGATCGAGGAATACGACAACCCGCTGCCCCAGTGGTGGTTCATGCTGTTCGCCGGCACCCTGGTGTTTGCGGTCGGCTACCTGATCCTCTACCCGGGCCTGGGCAACTGGAAGGGCGTGTTGCCAGGCTATGAAGACGGCTGGACCTCGGCCAAGGAGTGGGACAAGGAGATGGCCAAGGCCGACACCAGGTTCGGACCGATCTTTGCCAAGTTCTCGGCCATGCCGGTGGAAGAGGTTGCCAAAGACCCGCAAGCCTTGAAAATGGGCGGCCGCCTGTTTGCCTCCAACTGCGCGGTGTGCCACGGCTCGGACGCCAAGGGCGCGTTTGGTTTCCCGAACCTGGCGGACAACATCTGGCGCTGGGGCGGTTCGGCCGAAGCGATCAAGACCACCATCCTCAACGGCCGTCACGCGGCAATGCCGGCCTGGGGTGACATGCTCGGCGACGAGGGTGTGAAAAACGTCGCCGCCTATGTGCGTCATGACCTGGCCAAGCTGCCATTGCCGGCCGACAGCCGCGCCGACCTGGCGGCAGGCCAAGCGGCATTCACCACCACCTGCGTCGCCTGCCATGGCGCTGAAGGCCACGGCATGCAAGCCATGGGTGCACCCGACCTGACCAAACCGGGCGGTTATATCTACGGCACCAGCCTGGCGCAGCTGCAGCAGACCATCCGTCACGGCCGCCAAGGCCAGATGCCCGCGCAGGAAGTGCTGCAAGGCAATGACAAGGTGCACCTGCTGGCGGCCTATGTTTACAGCCTGTCCCACAACGCAGATGGCGCAACGCCGGAAAGCCAAGCCCAATAACCTCCGATTGCCTCGCCTGATCAGGGGAGGCAACCGGCCTTTCTGTAGGAGCGAGCTTGCTCGCGAAGAACCTGAGGATGCCGCGTTCATCCAGAATGAACGCGGCGCTCTTGAGCTCTTCGCGAGCAAGCTCGCTCCTACAGTGGGTTGATACTGCGCGACCCAGTGTCGCACCCTTCCAAAGCACACCTTTCCCCCTGCGCCATTCGGGTCTACGCTTCCCTGCAAGCGGAGCGGTTCCGGCGTGCGCGACAAGCGCCGTTGCGACCCGAAAAAATTCCTGTCCACTCGATCAGCTTTCGATTTTGTGATTTGTCCTTACATCAAACATGGAAAGGGCGCAGAATCTGGCGTGGAACGCCTTGACGCACGTCAGCGTTGCGTTGCATTGGCCCCTCGCTTTCTACATACTTGCGGCCGATTTTTACCTATAAAAAAACTAAACCGTGGAACCTTAGAATGAGCACAGCAATCAGTCCGACTGCTTATAACTATAAGGTAGTCCGCCAGTTCGCCATCATGACGGTGGTCTGGGGGATCCTTGGCATGGGGCTCGGGGTGTTCATCGCCTCGCAACTGGTCTGGCCGGAATTGAATTTCGGCTTGCCATGGACGACCTTCGGTCGCCTGCGCCCGCTGCACACCAACCTGGTGATCTTCGCCTTCGGCGGATGTGCATTGTTTGCCACCTCCTACTATGTCGTGCAGCGAACCTGCCAGACGCGACTGATCTCCGACAGCCTTGCGGCCTTCACCTTCTGGGGCTGGCAAGCCGTCATCCTCGGCGCCATCGTCACCCTGCCGCTGGGTTACACCACCACCAAGGAATACGCCGAGCTCGAATGGCCCATCGCCATTTTGCTCGCCATTGTCTGGGTGACCTACGCGGTGGTGTTCTTCGGCACCATTGTCAAGCGCAAGACCAAGCACATCTATGTGGGCAACTGGTTCTACGGCGCTTTTATTTTGGTCACGGCGATGCTGCACATCGTCAACCACGCCTCGTTGCCGGTCAGCCTGTTCAAGTCCTACTCGGCTTATTCCGGTGCGACGGATGCGATGATCCAGTGGTGGTACGGGCATAACGCTGTAGGTTTTTTCCTGACCACCGGTTTCCTCGGGATGATGTACTACTTCGTGCCCAAGCAGGCCGAACGTCCTATTTACTCGTATCGCCTGTCCATCGTGCATTTCTGGGCGCTGATCACTCTGTATATCTGGGCAGGCCCGCATCACCTGCACTACACCGCGCTGCCGGATTGGGCGCAGTCCCTGGGCATGGCGATGTCGATCATCCTGCTGGCGCCAAGCTGGGGCGGCATGATCAACGGCATGATGACCCTGTCGGGCGCCTGGCATAAGCTGCGCACCGACCCGATCCTGCGCTTCCTCGTGGTCTCGCTGGCGTTCTATGGCATGTCGACCTTCGAAGGGCCGATGATGGCCATCAAGACCGTCAACTCGCTGTCCCACTACACCGACTGGACCATCGGCCACGTACACGCCGGCGCGCTCGGCTGGGTCGCCATGATCTCAATCGGCGCGCTGTACCACATGATCCCCAAACTGTTCGGCCGTGCGCAGATGCACAGCGTCGCGCTGATCAACACGCACTTCTGGCTGGCCACCATCGGCACCGTGCTCTACATAGCCTCGATGTGGGTCAACGGCATCACCCAGGGCCTGATGTGGCGTGCGATCAACGATGACGGCACCCTCACCTACTCCTTCGTCGAAGCACTGCAAGCCAGCCACCCGGGCTTTATCGTCCGCGCCCTGGGCGGTGCGTTCTTTGCCACCGGCATGCTGTTCATGGCCTACAACGTCTGGCGCACGGTGCGTGCTTCCGACCCTGCGCAGGCTGAAGCCGCCGCCAAGATTGCCGTTGTGGGAGCCCACTGATGAAGCATGAAGTCGTCGAGAAGAATATCGGTCTGCTGGCCTTCTTCATGGTTATTGCCGTGAGTATCGGTGGCTTGACCCAGATCGTGCCGCTGTTTTTCCAGGACGTGACCAATAAACCGGTCGAAGGCATGAAGCCCCGCACCGCCCTTGAACTGGAAGGGCGCGACGTCTACATCGCCAACGGTTGCGTCGGCTGCCATTCGCAGATGATCCGCCCGTTCCGTGCCGAAACCGAACGCTACGGCCATTACTCGGTCGCCGGTGAAAGCGTGTGGGACCACCCATTCCTGTGGGGTTCCAAACGCACCGGCCCGGACCTGGCCCGTGTCGGCGGTCGTTACTCCGACGACTGGCAACGCGCGCACTTGTACAACCCACGCAACGTCGTGCCTGAATCGAAAATGCCGGCGTACCCGTTCCTCGTGGAAAACAAGCTCGACGGCAAGGACACCGCCAAGAAGATGGAAGTGCTGCGCACCCTGGGCGTGCCCTACACCGACGAAGACATCGCCGGTGCGGCCGCCGCCGTGAAGGGCAAGACCGAAATGGACGCATTGGTGGCCTACCTGCAGGGCCTGGGCACCATCATCAAAAGCAAACGGTGATTCTTCATGGATATCGGGATGATTCGTGGGCTGGGCACCGTTGTGGTGATGGTGGCCTTTATCGGCCTGGCGCTGTGGGTGTTCAGCCCCAAGCGCAAGTCGGAGTTTGAAGACGCGACCTTGCTGCCCTTTGCGGATGATCCCGAAGCCATCAAGCACGTCGAGCAAGCTTCTAGGAGTAATAAAGAATGACTACGTTCTGGAGTCTGTACGTCACAGTCCTGAGCCTGGGTACCATCTTCGCCCTGACCTGGCTGCTGCTGTCGACCCGCAAGGGCCAGCGCGCCGAGCAGACCGACGAGACTGTCGGCCACTCGTTCGACGGCATCGAGGAGTACGACAACCCGCTGCCCAAGTGGTGGTTCATGCTGTTCGTCGGCACCATCATTTTCGCCCTCGGCTACCTGGTGCTGTACCCGGGCCTGGGCAATTGGAAGGGCCTGCTGCCGGGCTACAACTACCTCGACAACGACAAGCAAACCCCTTTCGCCAACGGCCAGACCGGCTGGACCGGCGTGCATGAATGGGAAAAGGAAATGGCCAGGTCGGAGGCCAAGTTCGGGCCGATCTTCGCCAAGTTCGCCTCGATGCCGATTGAAGAAGTCGCCAAGGACCCGCAAGCCTTGAAGATGGGTGGCCGGCTGTTCGCTTCCAACTGCTCGGTGTGCCATGGTTCCGACGCCAAGGGCGCCTATGGTTTCCCCAACCTGACCGACGCCGACTGGCGCTGGGGTGGCGAGCCGGCCACCATCAAGGAAACCATCATGAAGGGCCGCCACGCGGTGATGCCGGGCTGGCTGGATATCCTGAAGGAACAGGGCGTCAGCGACGTAGCCGCCTTCGTGCTGACCAACCTCGACGGTCGCAAACTGCCGGAAGGCGTCAAGGCTGATGTCGCCAACGGCGAAAAACTCTTCGCCGCCAACTGCGTGGCCTGCCACGGCCCCGCCGGCAAAGGCACCCCGGCCATGGGCGCGCCCGATCTGACCCACCCGGCTGCCTTCATCTACGGTTCGAGCTTCGCCCAACTGCAACAGACCATTCGCTGGGGCCGCCAGGGCCAGATGCCGGCGCAGGAACAGCTGCAGGGCAATGACAAGGTGCATTTGCTCGCGGCGTATGTGTACAGCTTGTCCCATGGGGAGAAGAAGGCTGCGCAATAGCAAGGTCGTCAAAACAATAAAGCCCCGCGCAGCATGAACTGACGGGGCTTTATTGTTTCCGGTTTCGGGCGCTTCGATGCGCTACCGCTTGTAACCTTGGACTTGTCGCGCACAGGCACCAAGTAGTAACGTGTCTACATATATTCTACGAAGGGGGAATCACCCCATGACCATCACTACCATTTCCAGCCGCGAATTCAACCAAGACACAAGTGGTGCCAAAAAAGCCGCGCGCCACGGCCCGGTTTTCATCACTGATCGCGGCAAGCCTGCCCATGTACTGCTAAGCATTGAGGATTACCAGAAATTGACAGGTCTCAATGCTGACATCGTTGACCTGCTGGTGATGCCAGAAGCGGCCGAGATCGACTTCCAAACCGAACGCGCCGTGATCACTCATCGACCCGTGGACCTCTCTTGATGTATCTACTCGACACCAACGTTATCTCTGAACTTCGTAAACCCCAGGCCGATGCAAATGTGGTCGCTTGGGCCAAAAGTGTCATGGCGCCGCGCATGTTCATCTCAGCGATTACGCTCAAGGAACTGGAAACCGGAGTGTTGCGCATTGAGCGTCGTGACCCGGCCCAGGGGAACGTATTGCGGACCTGGCTCAAGCGCCATGTGCTACCCGCCTTTGATGCCAGAATCCTGCCCGTGGATGCTGCAGTCGCATTACGATGCGCACACCTGCATGTACCGGATCGAGTCAATGAAAGTGATTCGCTGATCGCTGCGACTGCTCTGGTTCATGGGCTCACCGTTGTTACGCGCAATGTCAGCGATTTCAGATCCAGCGGTGTTCCACTGATTAATCCATGGGACGAATGACCGGTTTGCCGGTGAAAACCGTCCATACTTGCCAAGTCAATTGATCCAGATCACTTACACCATCAATTGACATCACCCAACGCGACCAAAGGTCGCACCCCTTGCGCACCGTCGGGGGCGTATCATTGGGCCACTGCAACACCCTTAATTTGACCCCGGTTGGCACGTACTGGCCGAGGCAAATCTCCACCGCCGTGGGATGCAATGATGAGCGACCAGATACCGGTACATGACGTTACCTCGCCTGCCAAAACCGTAGACCTCTACGCTTCGCGAGAGAAGATCTATACCCGCGCCTTCACCGGCCTGTTCCGCAATTTGCGCATGCTCGGTGGCGCCGGATTGTTCCTGCTCTACTTCGGCACCGTGTGGCTGAACTGGGGTGGCCACCAGGCCGTGTGGTGGAACCTGCCGGAGCGTAAGTTCTTCATTTTCGGCGCGACCTTCTGGCCCCAGGACTTCATCCTGCTTTCGGGCATTCTTATCGTTGCGGCCTTTGGCCTGTTCTTTATCACTGTGTACGCCGGGCGCGTGTGGTGCGGCTATACCTGCCCGCAAAGCGTGTGGACGTGGATCTTCATGTGGTGCGAAAAAGTCACCGAGGGTGACCGCAACCAGCGCATCAAGCTCGACAAGGCGCCGATGAGCGCCAACAAATTCCTGCGCAAATTCAGCAAGCACACGCTGTGGCTATTGATCGGTTTTGTCACCGGGCTGACCTTTGTCGGGTACTTCTCGCCGATCCGCGAGCTGGTGTTCGAGTTCTTCACCGGGCAGGCCGATGGCTGGTCGTATTTCTGGGTCGGATTCTTTACCCTCGCCACCTATGGTAACGCCGGCTGGCTGCGCGAGCAGGTGTGCATCTACATGTGCCCGTACGCGCGGTTCCAGAGCGTGATGTTCGACAAAGACACCCTGATCGTCTCCTACGATCCACGCCGTGGCGAAGTGCGCGGCCCACGTAAAAAAGGCGTCGACTACAAGGCCCAGGGCCTGGGCGATTGCATCGATTGCACGATGTGCGTGCAGGTGTGCCCGACCGGTATCGACATCCGCGACGGCCTGCAAATCGAGTGCATCGGCTGCGCCGCCTGTATCGATGCCTGCGACACCATCATGGACAAGATGGACTACCCGCGCGGCCTGATCAGCTACACCACCGAACATAACCTCTCCGGGCAGAAAACCCATAAACTGCGCCCGCGCCTGATCGGCTATGCCTTGGTGTTGCTGGCGATGATCAGCCTGTTGGTGGCGGCATTTTTCATGCGCTCACTGGTGGGTTTCGACGTCAGCAAGGACCGTGTGCTGTACCGCGAAAACGCCGAAGGCCGTATCGAAAACGTCTACAGCCTGAAGATCATGAACAAGGACCAGCGCGACCATACCTATGTGCTTGATGCTGCGGGCCTGCCGGACCTCAAGCTGCAGGGCCGACGCGAAATCAAAGTGGCCGCCGGCGACATCGTCAGCCTGCCGGTGGAACTCTCGAGTGCGCCGGAGCAATTGCCGTCGAGCACCAACGAGGTGACGTTCATCCTCAAGGATGCCGACGACACCAGCGTCCAGATTGAAGCCAAGAGCCGATTCATCGGCCCACACGTTCGTTGAACAGGAACCCGACAATGTCCGCACCCACCGCCGCAAGCCCTTGGTACAAGCACCTCTGGCCCTGGATCATCATCGCGATCCTGGCCTGCTCGGTGACCTTGACCTTGTCCATGGTGACCATCGCGGTGAATAACCCGGACAACCTGGTCAATGACAACTACTACGAGGCCGGCAAAGGCATCAACCGCGCCCTGGACCGCGAGCGGCTGGCCCAGACCCTGCAACTGCGCGCCAGGCTGCACCTGGATGAGTTGACCGGCGAAGTCGAGCTGAACCTGACCGGCTACAGCAACCCGAATACCCTGGAGTTGAACCTGATCTCCCCGACCCAGCCGGAGAAGGACCGCAAGATCAGCCTGGCGCGCAGCGACAGTGAGCCTGGCCGCTACATCGGCCAGGTCACCGACAAGGTCGAAGGCCGCCGTTTCGTGGAGCTATTGGGCGTGGAAGGCGACAAGACCTGGCGCCTGTTCGAGGAGGAAGAGGTGAGCCACGACAAGGACCTGCTCCTGGGTGATGAGCCGTTGCAGGGCGCCGAAGACCTGAAGAAGTAAAACATTGCGCTTCGCGCATCGCGGGCAACCCCACCCCACATTTGGATTGCATTCCCCTGTGGGAGCGGCGGTGCGACGATTCGACTTGCCCGCGATGAGGTCCTCCCAGCCACCAAAGATTCCCAGCCATGACCGCTCCCGTCCCCTGCTACCACTGCGCCCTACCCGTCCCGCCGGGCAGCCGCTTCACGGCGGTGATCCTCGGCGAACGCCGTGAACTCTGCTGCCCAGGCTGCCAGGCGGTGGCCGAAGCGATTGTGGCCGGCGGCCTGGAAAGCTACTACCAGCACCGCAGCGAAGCCTCGGCCAACCCTGAAGCGTTGCCGGTGCAACTGGTGGACGAGCTGGCGCTGTATGACCGCGCCGACGTGCAAAAACCCTTTGTGCGCCACGATGGCGAACTCGCCGAAGCCACCTTGCTGATGGAAGGCATCAGTTGCGCCGCCTGTGGCTGGCTGATCGAGAAACACCTGCGCAGCCTGCCCGCGGTGGCCGAGGCGCGACTGAACCTGTCCAACCATCGTTTGCAGGTGCGCTGGGCTGACGGGCAACTGCCGTTGAGCCAAGTGCTGAGCGAACTGCGGCATATCGGTTACGCCGCCCACCCTTACCAGGCCGACCGCGCCGCCGAACAACTGGCCAGCGAAAATCGCCTGGCCCTGCGCCAATTGGGCGTGGCCGGCCTGCTGTGGTTCCAGGCAATGATGGCAACCATGGCGACCTGGCCGGAATTCAATGTCGACCTGAGCCCGGAGCTGCACGTAATCCTGCGTTGGGTGGCGATGTTTCTTACAACACCTATCGTGTTCTACAGCTGCGCACCGTTTTTCAAGGGGGCCCTGCGTGACCTGCGCACGCGCCACCTGACCATGGATGTATCGGTTTCATTGGCCATCGGCGGTGCGTACCTGGCGGGCATCTGGACCGCGATCACCGGCACCGGTGAGTTGTACTTCGACGCAGTGGGCATGTTTGCGCTGTTCCTGCTGGCCGGACGTTACCTCGAGCGCCGTGCCCGCGAGCGTACGGCTGCTGCGACCGCGCAGTTGGTCAACCTGCTGCCCGCTTCGTGCCTGCGGCTCAAGGCGGACGGCCAGAGCGAACGCATCCTGCTCCCCGAGCTGGCGCTGGGCGATCGCGTGCTGGTGCATCCCGGCGCCGTGCTGCCGGCGGATGGCCTGATCCTCGACGGCCAATCCAGTATCGATGAATCCCTGCTCACCGGTGAATACCTGCCGCAACCCCGACAAGCCGGGGATGCGGTCACGGCGGGCACCCTGAATGTCGAGGGGGCATTGATCGTCGAAGTACGCGCGTTGGGCCATGACACACGCCTGTCCGCCATCGTGCGCCTGCTGGAAAGAGCCCAGGCCGAGAAACCGCGCCTGGCCCGGATCGCCGACCGCGCCGCGCAGTGGTTCCTGCTGTGTTCGCTGATCGCCGCCGCCCTGATCGGGTTGTTATGGTGGCAACTGGATTCATCGCGAGCGTTCTGGATTGTGCTGGCCATGCTGGTGGCGACCTGCCCCTGCGCGCTGTCCCTGGCCACGCCCACCGCCCTCACCGCTGCCACCGGCACCTTGCACACACTCGGCCTGCTGCTGACACGCGGCCATGTGCTGGAAGGGTTGAACCAGATCGATACGGTGATTTTCGACAAGACCGGCACCCTGACCGAAGGACGCCTGGTATTGAGTGCCATCCGGCCACTGAGCACCTTGAGCACGGACCTGTGCCTGAGCCTCGCCGCCGCCCTGGAAAACCGCTCCGAACACCCGATCGCCCGTGCCTTCGGGCGCGCGACGCTGGCCGCCGACGAGGTCGTCAGTTCGCCCGGGCTTGGCCTTGAAGGCCGCGTGGGCGCGCGCCAGCTGCGCATCGGCCAACCGGGCTTTGTCTGTGAACTCAGCGGTTGCCAGGTTCCGGCCGCGCCGCAGGATGGCGGCCAATGGCTGCTGCTGGGTGACCGCGAAGGCGCGCTGGCCTGGTTCGTGCTCGACGACCGCCTGCGCAGTGATGCGCCTGCGCTGTTGGCGGCCTGCCAGGCACGTGGCTGGCGCACGCTGCTGTTGTCGGGGGACAGTTCGCCGATGGTCGCCAGCGTCGCGCTTGAGTTGGGTATCGACGAGGCCCACGGCGGCCTGCGCCCCGATGACAAGCTGCACGTGCTGCAACGGCTGCACAAGGAAGGCCGCAAGGTGCTGATGCTCGGCGATGGCGTCAATGATGTGCCGGTGCTCGCCGCCGCGGATATCAGCGTGGCCATGGGCACCGCAACGGACCTGGCCAAGACCAGCGCCGATGCCGTGTTGCTCTCCAACCGCCTGGACGCCCTGGTACACGCCTTTACCCTGGCACGGCGCACCCGTCGGGTGATTGTTGAAAACCTGCTGTGGGCAGGCCTATACAATGGCCTGATGCTGCCGTTTGCCGCCCTGGGTTGGATCACGCCCATCTGGGCCGCGGTCGGCATGTCCCTCAGTTCGTTGACCGTGGTGCTCAATGCCCTGCGCCTGACTCGCCTGCCGAGCGCGCCGGTGGCACGAGCCCCCTCAGTAACCCGTCCGCTGCCGGCTTGAGCCGCGCGGGCATGGAGTGCAGATGCCAGCTTTATACGTGATGATTCCGGCGGCGCTGCTGTTAGTGGGCGTGGCCATCTACATCTTTTTCTGGGCGGTGGACAGCGGCCAGTACGACGACCTCGACGGCCCGGCCCACAGCGTCTTGTTCGACGATCAGGACCCGAACCACCTCGCCGCCATCGACGAAGCCAACGGCCCCGAGCAACCGCGCGCGCCCAAAGAGCCGCCCCATGCTTGAATTGGCGCCGCTGCTGGTCTCCGCGCTGATTCTCGGCCTGCTGGGCGGCGGCCATTGCCTGGGCATGTGCGGCGGGCTGATGGGCGCGCTGACCCTGGCGATTCCCAGGGAGCAGCGCGGCCGCAGGTTTCGACTGCTGCTGGCATACAACCTGGGCAGGGTGCTCAGCTATGCCGTCGCCGGGGTATTAATCGGCCTCGCCGGCTGGGCCGTGGCGAACAGCCCGGCGGCGATGTTCATGCGTGTGCTTGCCGGGCTGCTGTTGATCAGCATGGGCCTGTACCTGGCCGGCTGGTGGAGCGGCCTCACCCGCATTGAAAGCCTCGGTCGCGGCCTGTGGCGCTTTATCCAGCCCGTCGCCAACCGCCTGCTGCCGGTGTCGAGCCTGCCGCGCGCGTTGCTGCTGGGCGCGCTGTGGGGTTGGTTGCCGTGCGGGTTGGTCTACAGCACCCTGCTGTGGGCCGCCAGCCAGGGTAATGCGCTGGACAGCGGCTTGCTGATGCTGGCGTTCGGCCTGGGTACCTGGCCGGTGCTGTTGGCCACCGGGCTTGCGGCCGAGCGGGTCACCGCGCTGCTGCGCAAACGCAGCGTGCGTATGGCGGGTGGCGTGCTGGTGATCCTGTTTGGCCTATGGACATTGCCGGGGCCCCACCAGCACTGGCTGATGGGGCACTGACTGGCGATGTGGCATAGCGCCGCTCCCTGTTGATGCAAATCAAGGTGGCCGCGTCCGCCAGCCCCTAGACTCGGCCCACCAGCCAATCCGGGGGACCGCCCGCATGCTCGACGCCATTCGTTGGGACGCCAATCTGATTCACCGCTACGACCTGGCGGGACCGCGCTACACGTCCTACCCCACCGCCGTACAATTCGACAGCCAGGTCGGCACATTCGACCTGCTCCACGCCCTGCGCGAGAGCCGCAAGGCCGCGCGTCCGTTGTCGCTGTACGTGCATGTGCCGTTCTGCGCGAACATCTGCTACTACTGCGCCTGCAACAAAGTCATCACCAAGGACCGTGGCCGCGCCCAGGCCTACCTGCAACGCCTGAAGCAGGAAATTCAACTGGTGGCCTGCCACCTCGACCCGAAACAACCGGTGGAGCAACTGCATTTCGGCGGTGGCACTCCGACCTTTCTCAGCCACGATGAACTGCGCCAGGTCATGACCTGCCTGCGCCAGCATTTCAACCTGCTGGACGATGACTCCGGCGATTACGGCATCGAGATCGACCCTCGCGAAGCCGACTGGGCCACCATGGGCCTGCTGCGTGAACTGGGTTTCAACCGCGTCAGCATCGGCCTGCAGGACCTCGACCCCGAGGTGCAACGCGCAGTCAACCGCCTGCAAAGCCTGGAAGAAACCCGCGCAGTGATCGAGGCAGCGCGCACCCTGCAATTTCGCTCGATCAATATCGACCTGATCTACGGTTTGCCCAAGCAAACGCCGATCAACTTCGCGCGCACCGTGGAGGAAGTGATCAAGCTGCAACCCGACCGCCTGTCGGTGTTCAACTACGCCCACCTGCCGGAACGTTTCATGCCGCAGCGGCGCATCGACACCGCCGACCTGCCCTCCCCGGCGTCAAAACTGCTGATGCTGCAAACCACCATCGAGCAACTGACACAGGCCGGCTACCGCTACATCGGTATGGACCACTTCGCCCTGCCCGACGATGAACTGGCCATCGCCCAGGAAGAAGGCACCCTGCAACGCAACTTCCAGGGCTACACCACCCACGGCCATTGCGACTTGATCGGGCTCGGGGTGTCGGCGATCAGCCAGATCGGCGACCTGTACTGCCAGAACAGCAGCGATCTCAACGGCTACCAAAACACCTTGGCCGGCGCGCAACTGGCCACCAGCCGTGGACTGGTGTGCACCACGGATGATCGGTTGCGGCGGGAGGTGATCCAGCAGTTGATCTGTAATTTCAGCCTGGCGTTCGAGGGGATCGAACAGGCCTTCAATCTGGATTTTCGCAGCTACTTCGACGACATCTGGCCGCAGCTTGAGGCCATGGCCGCGGACGGCCTGATCGAACTCGACGCCCAGGGCATTCGTGTATTGCCTGCCGGGCGCCTGCTGGTGCGTTCGGTGTGCATGGTGTTCGATGCCTATCTGGAACACCAGAACAGGCAACGATTTTCACGGGTGATCTGATTACATCGACAGTGAGGCGGCCTTCATCGAGTCCTCGGCACTCATGCCTTTCATCGACTTGGCCAGTGAAGTCTGGGCCGACATCAGGCCCGCCTGCAGGGAGCTGATCTCGCTCTGCAAGGCGCTGGTCCTGGCACGTGCCTCTTCGGGTGACAGGTTATTGGCCGCCGCAATCGCCGCCAGTTCAGCCTGTTTTTCGGCGATCTGCTGTTTCAACTGGCGGATCATTTTCAGCACCTGCTTGACGTTGTCATCCAGCCCGCTGTCATCAATATCCGCATTGGAACTCTTGGCCGCACCTGCGGACTTGAAGGCTTCAGCGGAAATAGTCACCGATACCCCTTCAACCACCTTGGGCGCCGCGCTCGTTTCCTCGGCGGGTGCCTCTTCCTTGACCTTGGCAATCGGGTTTGCGTTCGGCACAGTCGGAATACGGATGGAGGGGTTGTAGGCCGCTATAACAGACATGATCCAGCTCCGACTAATAGATGTGCCTGCTGTATCGGCCCCGATACAAAAATCTTTATACCGAAGTGGTTTTTTTGTACACGCTGGCCTCACTGCCCCCCAGTAAGTTACCCTTACGTCTTATGTGTGTTTTCCCACAAGGATTTAAGAAATGTCCGAGCCAGTCAAACTGCGCGCTCACAGCCAGGCCCATTGCAAGGATTGCAGCCTGGCTCCCCTCTGCTTGCCACTTTCGTTGAATTTGGAAGACATGGATGCGCTGGACGACATCGTTAAACGCGGTCGCCCGCTGAAAAAAGGCGAGTTTCTGTTTCGCCAGGGCGACAAGTTCGATTCCGTTTATGCAGTACGTTCGGGCGCACTGAAAACCTTCAGCCTGAGCGACGGCGGCGAAGAGCAGATCACCGGTTTCCACCTGCCCAGTGAACTGGTGGGGTTGTCGGGCATGGACACCGAGATGCACCCCGTGTCGGCCCAGGCCCTGGAGACGACGTCGGTGTGCGAAATCCCCTTCGAACGCCTGGATGAACTGGCCGTACAATTGCCGCAACTGCGCCGTCAATTGATGCGCGTGATGAGCCGCGAGATTCGTGACGACCAGCAAATGATGCTGCTGCTGTCGAAGAAAACCGCCGACGAGCGCATTGCCACCTTCTTGGTCAACCTGTCGGCTCGCTTCCGTGCCCGCGGCTTCTCGGCCAACCAGTTCCGCCTGAGCATGTCGCGCAATGAAATCGGCAACTACTTGGGCCTGGCGGTGGAAACCGTGTCCCGTGTATTCACCCGTTTCCAGCAAAACGAGCTGATTGCCGCCGAAGGCAAGGAAGTGCATATCCTCGACCCGATCCAACTGTGCGCGCTGGCGGGTGGCTCGCTGGAGGGCTGACGCAGACACGCGCGGCCGCGCCAATCGGCGAGGCCGCAGGTATACTTGGCGTCCGTTTCCAGCCCAGGACTCCTCGACGATGACCTTTGATTCGTTCGACATCAAATCCCTGATCCGCCCCGTCATCGACTTCCCCAAGCCTGGGGTGATCTTTCGCGACATTACCCCCCTGTTCCAATCGCCCCGCGCCCTGCGCCTGGTGGCGGACAGCTTCGCCCATCGTTATGTCGAAGCCGATTTCACCCATATCGGCGCGATGGATGCGCGCGGCTTCCTGATCGGTTCAATCATTGCCTATCAACTGAACAAGCCGCTGGTCCTGTTCCGCAAGCAAGGCAAGCTGCCAGCGGACGTGCTGGCCGAGGGTTACCAGACCGAGTACGGCGAGGCCTTGCTGGAAGTGCACGCGGACAGCCTCTGCGAGGGCGACTCGGTGTTGATGTTCGATGACTTGATCGCCACGGGAGGTACGTTGATTGCGGCGGCTAACCTGGTAAGGCGCATGGGTGCGAAGATTTTCGAAGCGGCGGCGATCATTGATTTGCCGGAGCTGGGTGGGTCGCAGCGGTTGCAAGATATGGGGATTCCCACGTTTTGCCTGACGCAGTTTGCGTTGACCGAACGTTAACGGCTAACCGAAGCGACGTCATCGCGGGCAAGCCCGGCTCCCACAGGGAGTGCATTCCAAATGTGGGAGCTGGCTTGCCTGCGATAGCATCACCATGGTGTGACTGATACACCTCAGTGTCTGCATCGCAGGCAAGCCAGCTCCCACATGTATTGTTGCGCAGGTCTCTAGAGCGCGATCGGCTTGCGACCGGCGAACGAATGCGCCAGCGTCCCGCCGTCGACCAACTCCAACTCGCCGCCCAACGGCACGCCATGGGCGATACGCGAGGTGATCAGGCCTTTGTTGATCAGCAACTGCGCAATGTAGTGCGCGGTCGCCTCACCTTCCACCGTCGGGTTGGTGGCCAGGATCACTTCAGTAAAGGTGCCCTGCGCTTCGATGCGCGCCACCAGTTGCGGGATACCGATCGCTTCCGGGCCCAGGCCGTCCAGCGGCGACAGGTGGCCCTTGAGCACGAAGTAGCGGCCGCGATAGCCGGTCTGCTCCACCGCGTACACATCCATCGGCCCTTCCACGACGCACAGCAGCGTGTCGTCGCGGCGCGGGTCGGCGCATTGCGGGCAGAGTTCTTCCTCGGTAAGGGTGCGGCACTGGCGACAGTGGCCTACCCCGCTCATGGCCTGGCTCAAAGCCTGGGCCAAACGGGTGCCGCCGCTGCGATCACGCTCGAGCAGCTGCAGCGCCATGCGCTGGGCGGTTTTCTGACCCACGCCCGGCAACGTGCGCAGGGCGTCGATCAGTTGGCGAATCAGGGGGCTAAAGCTCATGGGCGAAGGGTCCGACAAAACAACGAGACGCGGTTTATACCCGCGCCTCGGATTAGCGTCAAATGCTCAATCCTGTGCGACCCGCACCACCAACTTGCCGAAGTTGCGTCCTTCCAGCAAACCGATAAAGGCTTCGGGCGCCTGCTCCAGGCCATCGACCACATCCTCGCGGAACTTGATCTTGCCGTCGCGCACCCACGGCGCCATGGCACTGAGGAACTCAGGCTGGCGGTCACCATAGTCATCGAACACGATAAAGCCCTGGATGCGCACGCGCTTGGTCAGCAAGGTCCGCTGCAGCGCCGGCAGGCGGTCAGGCCCCGTGGGCGCTTCATGGGCGTTGTAGCCGGCGATCAGCCCGCACAGCGGGATGCGCGCCTTGGGGTTGAGCAAGGGCACCACGGCGTCGAACACTTTGCCGCCGACGTTTTCGAAATAGATGTCTATGCCCTCGGAGCACGCCTGGGCCAACTCATCGGCAAACTCGGCGCTCTTGTGGTCGATACAGGCATCAAAGCCCAATTCGTCCACCACGTAGCGGCACTTGTCGGCGCCACCCGCAATACCGATCACCCGCAGGCCTTTGAGCTTGGCCACTTGCCCCACCACCGAGCCCACTGCACCGGACGCGGCCGCGACCACCAGGGTTTCGCCGGTCTTGGGCTGGCCGATGTCCATCAAGCCCATATAGGCGGTCATGCCCGGCATGCCCAGCACACCCAACGCCATCGACGGACTGGCCAAACCCTTGGGCACTGGCATCAAGTTGCGCCCATCTGAAATGCTGTGGCTCTGCCAGCCGGTCGAGCCGACCACCAGGTCGCCCACTTCAAATTTCGGATTACGCGACTGTTCAATACGGCTGACAGCGCCACCGGTCATCACATCGTCGATTTCCACCGGCGCGGCGTAGGACGGTGCGTCGCTCATGCGTCCGCGCATGTAGGGGTCGAGGGACAGGTAGAGCGTCTTGAGCAGGACCTGGCCGTCGGCCAATTCCGGCAGATTCACACGTTCCAGGCGGAAGTTTTCCGGCGTCGGTGCGCCTTGGGGGCGTGAGACCAGGACGATGCGCTGGTTCAGTGTCGGTTCTTGAGGCATGAAGGGCTCCTTTAACGAATGCATCGGTATAGGGTGCAGACCATCAGCGGGCGGTTGGGGTTCAGATCGATAGCGTGGGAACGGTCAACACCGAGTTGTCCGCATCGCAGGCAAACCAGCTCCCACAGTTGCTCCGTTACGCCCAAAAAAAATGCCAGGCATCAAGCCTGGCATTTGAGTCTAGGTGCGTCCAACGATCAGAACGGCAGCTTCATGCCCGGTGGCAGTTGCATGCCGGCGGTCACGCCACCCATTTTTTCCTGGCTGCTGGCTTCGATCTTGCGCACCGCGTCGTTGACCGCGGCGGCGAACAAGTCTTCCAGCACTTCACGGTCGTCATCGCTGACGCCCTCAAGCAGGCTTGGATCGATGCTCACACGCTTGATGTCGTGACGACCGGTCATCACCACACTGACCATATCGCCACCGGCTTTACCGGTGACTTCGGCGTTGGCCAGTTCTTCCTGCATCTTGGCCATCTTTTCCTGCATCTGCTGCGCCTGCTTCATCAGGCCGGCCATGCCACCTTTCATCATGGGAATCACCTCAAAAGTACGTGGATCAATTAGTTAGTAGCCCGGTTCATGACGCTTGGGCACCGGGACGTCGACAGGTTCAATAGTATCGTGACGGACGACCGCACCGAACTGTTGCATCATTTGCTGGATGAGCGGATCACCCTGGATCGAGTCCTCGGCCTCGCGCTGGCGGTTGATACGCCGGCGCGTCGCGGCCTGGGCCGGGGTTTCCTGCTCGGGCTTGATCAGCTCGATGGTGATGGTCAGCGTGCGCCCATGGTACTGGTTCAGCGCATCGTTCAGGCGGCGTTGCTGGGTGGCGTTGAACAGGGCGCTATGGGCCGGGTCCAGGTGCAGCAGCCAATGGTCGCCTTCGATGGAAATCAAGGTGCAGTTGGCGGCGATGCTGCCGGTCATGCCGGAAATCGGCAGTTTCGGGAACAATTCCAGCCATTGCAGAGCCAGGCCGGTGGCCGGGGCCGCCGCGGGTTCCACCTCGGGCTCGGGGGCCGGCTCGGCGGTGTGTTCGCTGGCCAGATCATCCAGATAGCTGTAGGCCGAATCCATGTCCGGCTCGATGTAGTCTTCGTCCAGCGGCGGCTCGTCGTCGAGGTCGATGCCTGGGGTGGCGGCCTCCACCTGGGCCACGGTGGGCTCCGGGACAGGCGCAGAGGCCCATTCCGGGGCGTCGGGCACCACGCTGTCCGGGGTCGGCGTGGGCATCGGCGTCAGCTCGGGCTGCTCGCCGCTGGTTTCCAGCATCGGCTCGACGGCAGGCGCCTGCTCGACTTCGGCTTGCGCGTCTGCCGGATCGTTCCATGGCAGGTCAACGACCGGCTCAGGCTCATTGACCGGCTCGGGCTCGACCACGGGCGCAGCGGCCACAGGCTCCGGCACCGGCTGCACCTGCGCAGTCACCACTGGCGCAGGTGCAGCCACCACTGGTGCAGTCACCGCCGCGCCAGCCACTGGTTTGGCGGAATCAACTGTGGCCTGGCTGATCCCCACTGGCTTTAGCGGTTGTCTCGGCGCGTCCGTTGAATCGGCGGGCCGGAAGGCCAGCATCCGCAGCAGCACCATTTCAAAGCCGCCGCGCGGGTCCGGCGCCAGCGGCAAGTCGCGGCGGCCGATCAGGCCCATCTGGTAGTAGAACTGCACATCTTCGGCCGGCAACGCCTGGGCCAGTGCCAACACGCGGTCACGGTCGCCATGGCCATTATCGACCCCTTCAGGCAGGGCCTGGGCGATGGCGACGCGGTGCAGCACATTGAGGATTTCCGAGAGCACGCCGTTCCAGTCCGGGCCCTGCTCCGACAGGTGCCGCACCGCTTCAAGCAACGCCTTGGCGTCACCTTCGATCAGCGCATGCAGTACGTCGAACACCTGGCCGTGGTCCAGGGTGCCGAGCATGGCGCGCACATCGGCGGCCATGACCTTGCCTTCACCAAAGGCGATGGCCTGGTCGGTGAGGCTCATGGCGTCACGCATCGAACCATCGGCGGCGCGGCCGAGCAGCCAGAGCGCGTCGTCTTCGAACGGTACGTTCTCGACGCCCAGCACGTGGGTCAAATGCTCGACCACCCGCTCAGGCGTCATGTTTTTCAGGGAGAACTGCAGGCACCGCGACAGAATCGTTGCAGGAAGTTTCTGCGGGTCGGTGGTGGCCAGGATGAATTTGACGTAGGGCGGCGGCTCTTCCAGGGTTTTCAACAGCGCGTTGAAGGAATGGCTGGACAGCATGTGCACTTCGTCGATCAGGTAGACCTTGAAGCGGCCGCGGCTGGGCGCGTACTGCACGTTGTCGAGCAACTCGCGGGTGTCTTCGACCTTGGTGCGGCTCGCGGCGTCGATCTCGATCAAGTCGACGAAACGCCCTTCGTCGATTTCCTTGCACACCGAACAGGTGCCGCACGGCGTCGACGTGATGCCGGTTTCACAGTTCAGGCATTTGGCGATGATGCGCGCAATGGTGGTCTTGCCCACGCCCCGCGTACCGGTAAACAGGTAGGCGTGGTGCAGCCGCTGGCTGTCCAAGGCATTGATCAGAGCCTTGAGCACATGGGTCTGGCCGACCATTTCGCGGAACGAGCGCGGGCGCCATTTACGTGCAAGAACCTGATAACTCATCGAAAACCGTCGCAACTGGGAAGCGGAAGCCGGTAATGCTAGCGGAGCAAGGGGGAAATTGCATCCGGCACGCTCGCCTAATCTGATCAAGCGCTTCTGGTTTGTCCTGAAAAGACGGGCAGATTGCCCGGATTAACAGCCTGTATAGCGCCTCTCCAGGCTGATCGCGGCCACGCTGGCCAGCACGATCCCACCGCCCA
The DNA here is from genome assembly GCF_019145355.1 of Pseudomonas azadiae. Classification (NCBI taxonomy): domain Bacteria; kingdom Pseudomonadati; phylum Pseudomonadota; class Gammaproteobacteria; order Pseudomonadales; family Pseudomonadaceae; genus Pseudomonas; species Pseudomonas azadiae. The sequence goes on from NZ_JAHSTY010000001.1 coordinate 1,181,511, forward strand.
GCACCACCTGCAGAGCGATGTGCTCACCCAGCAGCGTCGCCGCCAGGGCCATGGCCACGGGCGGGATCAGGTACATCGCCACCGACGCGCGGCTGACTTCGACATGCTTTAACACATAGCCCCAGGCCAGGTACGCCAAGGCACTGGGGAAAATGCCGAGCACCAGCATCGCCAGGTTGTCCGCCCACGGCGCCTGCGCCACGGCAGCGGGCAAGCCTGGCAGGTTCACGCAGAGCATCAAGGTGCCCGCCCACACCATGTAGCAGGCCATCGTCAGCGGGCTGTAACGATGGGCATAGTGTTTCTGGATGGCGAAGTAGAGGCTCCACGACACCGCCGCCAGCAGGATCAGCAAGCCACGCGGGTCGATATCGCCCACGCCCTGGTCGCCCCAGATCACCACCATCACGCCAAGCAAACCGAGCAGCACGCAGCTCCAGCGCCAGAAGCTGACCCGCTCCTTCAAGCAGAAAAACGCGATCAACACACTGAACAACGGCGCCGATTGTGCCAGTACGCTGGACGCCGCCGCCGTCACGAACTGCTGCCCGTAGTTAAGGCTGCTGTGATGCAGGAACACCCCGAAAAAACTCAACACCAGCAACCACGGCACATCCCCAAGACGCGGCCGACCAATGCCCATCGCCAGCGCCACACCGGTCATGAACAGCGAGGCAATCAGGAACCGCAGCAGCGCGACGTGGCCAGGGCTGTAGCTGCGCAACCCCAGGTGCACACCAATCGGCGAATAGGCCCAACAGAGGATGACGCCGGCGATGACTAGCGTAAGCTTCAGGCGTGACGGGGTATTCATCGAAGGCATCCGGAAACTGAGAAGGAATGCCGTCAGTCTTGGCCCGCCCAACGCGTAGGACAATTAAGCGTTTCTGACTTCTGAAATCATTGGAACTGAGCAATGGAACTGGCCCAACTGAACATGGTGCGAGCCGTGGCGCAAACCGGCAGCGTGGCCCAGGCCGCCCTGCGGTTGCACTGTGTGCCGTCCAACATCACCATGCGGATCAAGCAACTGGAAGCCGAGTTGGGCACACCGCTGTTCATCCGCGCCGGGCGTGGGCTGGCGATCAGTGCGGCGGGCGAGATTTTCCTGGAGTATTGCGAACGCATCCTGGCGCTGGTGGAGGAGTCCAAACGCGCCGTCGACGCTACGGCCATTCCCCGGGGTACCCTGCGTATCGGCGCGGTGGAGTCCAGCGCCAGCGGCCGTCTGCCGCCACTGTTGGCGGAATATCACCGGCGTTACCCGGATGTCAGCCTGGAACTGGTGACCGGCGCCTGGAGCGAGCTGCTCGACGATCTGCAACACCACCGCCTGGATGTGGCGTTGGTGGCCGCCGGCAACAAACGCGCGAAGCTCGAACACAGCGTGGTCTACAGCGAACGCCTGGTGCTGATCGCCAGCGCCTGCAGCGAACCGATCCACAGCGCCGCAGACCTTGCGGGCCGCACGCTGCTGGTATGGCCGCCTGGCTGCCCTTACCGTGCGGCGCTGGAGAACTGGCTCAAGCCGCATACTTTCCAGCCGGCCGTTGCCAGCTATGCCAGCTGGGGCACCATCATCGGTTGCGTCAGCGCAGGCATCGGCGTGGCGTTGGCGCCTGAAGGCATCCTGGCCCGCTATGAGCAGACCAATCAGCTGGTGTCTTACCGGTTTGACGAACTGAAGGCGGTGGACAACCTGCTGTTCTGGCATTCAGACACCCGACGGCATCTGGCGCGGGATGCGTTTGCCGGGTTGTTGCGCGAGACCTTCGGCTGATGTCTGTCCAGGAAAATGTGGGGCTGCCTGCGATAGTTATCGGTCAGTGAACATATCTTGGCGGGCATACCAATAGAGGGTTGTGGCTAGAGAGCTTGTTGCCGTGGCGGCCTTTGGGTCGACCAGGCTGTTGGAGTTGAGCGGGTACATATCCGTTATTTGGGTAGCGGCGGCTATTGGTTCCGCCCTCACTCCGGCTTGAATCCGTGGGCCGCCGTCATGGGCCATCCTTGGCCCAGGACGGCTAACCCGGCGTCCTGCCGGGTTACCCACGGATTCAAGCCTGCGTTCGGCCAGCGTGGTTGACGGGGCGCCTGAGATCAAAATCAAAAGCCAGATCAAAGCTAAAGCACAGCCAGAGCCAGAGCCAGAGCAGGCTAGGTGGCACTCCACCGATCTGCTTTTCTGTGGGAGCTGGCTTGCCTGCGATGCAGACAACTCGGTACATCAGGTACACCCAGTTGATGCTATCGCAGGCAAGCCAGCTCCCACATTGAACCGGGATCGACTCACATTATCGGTCGGCTCTAAGGCCGCCGCGCTCTGGCTTTTGATCTGCAATCGCCCCGTCAACCACGCTGGCCGGAATTCGACAGTGATTTGGGGGGTAAACCGGCAAGGATGCCGGTTTAGCCGCCCCCGCGCCAAGGATGGCGCGTGGGCGGCGGCCCCCCAAATCAGTGTCGAATTACGGGCACACCGAGCCTAAGCGAGGTGCCGAGTGGTGGGGCGAGGACTTTTTGGTTACTTTTTGGTCCTTCAAAAAGTGACCCGCTGTAAGAGCGGAACCGCCAGCCGCCGTTACCCAAATAACGGATATGTACACCGTCAACAACAACAACAACAACAACCCGGCCGGCCCAAAGGCCGCCACAGCAGCAACCGCTATTAAGATCAGCTTCCGGGCACCACCAAACGGCCGTACTGATCCTGGCTGATCCAGCCGGTAAACGAACGGTCCTCAGCATTGATAAACTCAACCTGCGCCCAGCCGTCCTTGAAAGCCAGCACACCGACAACGTCATTCTTGACGATATATGGACGCTTGCCAGCCTTGGCACTTGGGTTCTTCAGCAGGTAAGCCTTATCGGCGGAGACTTTCACCAAGCCGATCCACTGCTTGCTGGCCGTCTGGGTCAGGTCCAGGCCCGTGGCGATCTCCGGCATCAGCACATTGAGGCAACCGGGGTGTTGACGACCCTGCTCCACCGTCAGGGTCACGCCGTCCGACGAAGGTGCCACGCTGCCGGGGTAGGTTTCGTCCTGCCACGTGGTCAACGCGGCGGGCTTGCCTTGCAGGTAGAACGTGCAACCGCGCGTCACGCCCTCGCCCATGGTTTGCGAGTAGTAGCCTTCGACCTGGCGCTGCGGTGTCACCGCCAGCATCAGCCCTTCGTACTTGCCTGAATGCAGCGCGGGCGAACCGGCAAAGGCAGGCGCTACGGCGCACAACGACAACACGCCCATCGCTAGAAAACGCATCATTTCATTTTTTCCCTTCAAGTTTCTCGTAGGCTTTTTGCATAAGGACGTCATAGTTGCCGTAGTCCTCGCCGTTATAATTGAACGCCATGGAAGTGAAGTCCTTGGCTTTCATGGCCTTCATCAGCGCCGGGCTCTTGCTGCAAAAGCCTAGGAATGCCTTTAGTTGACTGCCGGCATTCACTTTCAAGGCCGCGACCAACTCGAACACCGTCTTGTAACCGCATGACCCGTAGTTGAACCCCATGACCTGGAACATGCCCCAGGATGCCGACATCAGCGCAGCTTCCTGGTCCAAGGCAAAGGCAGTAGCCATGGTTTCCCAGGCCTTGATCTGGTCCTTGTTGTTGACTTGCCACTGCGGCCCGGCCTTTTTCTTGTAGGGGTAAGACAGCAGCGGGTGCGCCTGGTCGTAGATGTTCTTGGTGTACTTGCGAAACACGTGCCCTTCAAACGCAATCACCGGCAGCCTGGCCGGGCCGAAGCCCGAACGGCCGCCGGATTCCACGGTGGCGAAGGCCTTGATGATATTCACCGCAATTCCCCCACCCAGCTGCGTGGCAGCGTTTTGAAAGTCCGTCTCGCTGAGGGTCATGCCCCCATCGCACGTGGCCTGGAGCATCAATTGGCGATTGCGGCGCTCGGCCTCGATCATTGCGCGCATGCGGTCCAGGTACACATTGACAGTGGCCTGCACGGCGTCCCCCGAGTTGTTGCCGAACGTATTCAGAAAGCTTGGGATACGCGTGTTTGGGAAAGCCTTTACCGGCACCTTCACGGCCTCTTCAATCAGGCTGTTGAACGTGCGGCCGGTGGGGTCAATCACTCCATCGGGGTGGGCATATTTAAGATGACGGAACTGGTACTGGCTGATGCACTGCACCAACTGGCCATCGCATTTACCGTTTTCGGCCAGCGGAAACCCCAGCTTGGGGATGATCAGATTGAACAGATACTGGATGCACTGCACATCGGCGGGCAAGTTGCGGGCTTTCCCAGGTGCGCCTACCGAAGCACTGATAAGACGGGGCAACCCTTGCAGGCTTTTCATCACAGACATCCTTGTTAGTTAATAAAGTGATAGCACTTCGATATCAACCTGACGCCCTTGTCATACTCTGAAACAAGCGGCTGGCGGAAACTAACAAGGTGGATTTAGGTTGTCCAGAACGACCGGTGAAAGTTGTGAAACAGCCACATCAATAAAAATCAGTAACCGTGGGATTCACGGGTTTTCTGATACTTGTGAAAATCAATCCACTCGACCACATCGTACGGCAGGTAAAGCTGCACCCGGGCCCGGGAAATGGCGATGTACACCGCGCAAAGTCGCTGGTCGAACGCGTAGGCGTCCTTGAACTTGACGTTGGTCAGCAGCTCAGGCGTGAGCAGCACCCGATCGAATTCCATGCCGCCCGCCTCTTGCGCCTGCATCAGCAGACAGCGCTTGCCGGGGGCACCGCTCAGCCGGTTCAAGCGTGTGATATCGGCAACGTTGAAGCCTTTCTCCAGCTCACTCTCGACCCACAGGAACGACTCATCGAACTGGCTGGCCTCGCGCACCTGGTGCCAGTCGTCCATGTCGCTGAAATAGGCATGCGCGCCGGTATCAAAGTACTCGTTGCTGTAGAAGTCGGGTTTGAACAACGCAATGACGCTGGTCATGAAGCGTTCGAGATCCTGCTGCGCCGGGTTGTCGACGAAACCGAACGGGCAGTTGGCCCGCTGCAACTGGATGGCCCATTTCATCGTGTCCCAATGCGAGGCGGTCAGCACCACGCAGCCTTCCGGCGGCACAAAACCCTGGGGGTAATGTTCGATGCCGACGTCGGCATCCCGGGCGCCTTCGAAGGGGGTCTTGCACTTTTGCGAGTGCACGCTGATCAGTGGGTTGACCAGGCGCTCGACGTTGCGTCCCGAGCGCACGGAATAACTGATGTCGGTATGCCGGACTTCGCGCTTTCGCCTGACCATCGTCCCACTGGCCAGTTGGTACTCATCGCCGAGGGTAATCAGCACCTGGCGGCCGCGCTCGATGATCTGCAACAACGACGGCGGGATGTCCTGGCTTTCATCGATCAATACATGCGTATACCGGGGCGGCACCACGCACCCTTCGAGGCTGGCGCGCTTGATCAGCCACAATGCCGCGAAACCGGTCTGGGCGGCCCAATGCGGGTTCGCGTCGAGGTACGTCCACACGCGGCTGGAATACTCCAGCAGCGCCTGGGCATCCACGCTGGATAACGGCTGTTTGAAATGCGGCAAGTGCCGGGCCGACAGCGCGTGATGGCCGGAGTGGCAATAGCGTTCGAGCACCTTGAGGCAGACATCGAATGTTGCCTGGCCATCGTGACCGCGCCAACCGTGGATATCCAGGGTCTGCGCCACTACATGTTTGCCGGGCAATCGGGGCGGGACGCCCTGCGTGACGGGGCGCGGCCCCTGCAACAGGGCCTTGGCGAAGGCGGCAAACGTCGAGCCGGCCTTGGGCAGGCCCATGCGCTCGCGAAGAGTCGCCAGTTTGGCCCCGGTGCGTGCCAGTACCAGGGTCTTTTCAGGCCGCAGGCACTCCATCAAGGCGCCGAGCAAGTGGCTTTTGCCGATGCCGGCATAGCCTTGCACATGCAGGTCTTCGATGAGGTTGGCGCGAAAGGTGCGCACCAGCTTGTCCTGGGCCGGGCTTAGCCAGCGTTCACGGTGCCGGGGCGTAACCATCTGCTGGCTGAACGGGTCATTGCTGCGCAGGTGGCGGACCTTGTAGCCGATATCCCATTTGCCTGTAGGCAGCAGGTAATCCCGCGCCGCGACTTCTTCAGCCGACAGCAGGCGCAGGTTCACATTTTTGAGTGCATTAAAACCGAAGTACAACTTGCGCGGATCAAACAGCCGCCGGGCTTCGGACAGCAACGTCGCAGCGCCTGATGGCGAAGCGTCCACCGCCCAATCGATCAGCTTGGTCAGGACGCGCTCGGCGCCCGCGCAAGTCAGGTCTTTTTCTGCGGTCTGGGCCAGGTTCTGGATGACCAGTACTGCAGCCAGTTCCGGGTCTGTCAGGCCGACAAGGGCCTTGGCGCCGTCCGCGCCGAGCAGGGCCGTGCAGGTTTCATCCGTGACGGGCAGGAAGACGGGGCTGGTTAAATCAAAGTGTTCCGGTTGCATAGTTCCTCGCAGCCAGGGGCCGACGTACGTCGCAAAAGTCAGGCATTGTCGTGGCCGTTCAGCTCGAATCGATATTCGCCCAGCGAGCCCGACATACCGCCGCGACTCGCTTGGGCCAAAGGCACCATTGCGTTGATCTGTTGCTGGAGTTCGAAGACGGCCATGTCGAGCAGCCTGCGCAAGTCTTCGACACTCTGCGCCGCCACGTTCAATTGCAGCGTGCAGGCGCCCGTAAGCGGTGGCGCCGCCTGCTCTGCGCCTGGCACGGGGTCATCGTTCACGTCAGCTGCACGGATCATCTCAGCCTGGCTGAGGATCTCAGCATGCTCGTCGTCCATGAGGTCCAGCACCTTCGACAACTCCAGGGTCTGCTCGGGGTGCGATTGAATACGGTCCTTGATCTGCAGGCGCCGCATCTGCCACTCGCGCAGCTTTTCGCGGGTGAGGTCGTCCACTTTTTCCACGGGTACTGTCTCCGAATGCCGGGCACTGGAGTATGCCGCCATGAACCGCCCGATGGCAGATGGCGTGAAAGCATTTTTTGAATTGAATTTGAAGGAGGTGTTGCAAGGAAGAGCGTTATGGAGGCAACCCCACCAGCCACACCCCGGCACACAATGTTCCCGCTGTGGCTGCTGCCTTCCGGCTCTGACCAGGTTCACGGGTAATCGTTGCGGGGGGACCGATGGGGTCACCATAACGACGCCTGCCTCTCGGCAAGCGGGGCCATTGTACCGATCTCATCGGAAGTTACAACCGTTGGCGCCGGATAAAAAATATGAAGGGGCTCAAGCACTTGTTGAGGCTCTGTAGTGAGCGGGCTTGCCCCGCGCTGGGTGGCGAAGCCGCCCCAACCGGAACGCCGCAGTGTGTCAGATAAAACCAGGCGCCTGGTTCTGGGGCGGCTTCGCCACCCAGCGCGGGGCAAGCCCGCTCACTACAGTCGATCGCCGGGTACGGGTCACTGCGCTTGTATCACTTCATCCGCGCGGCCGCCCTCCTCCTGAATCACCAGGTGAATGAAGTGCAGCTTGGCGACGACCGCCGGTGGCAGCACGAAGGGGTAGAAGTCCGGCTGGCCCATGCTGCGCGACAGTTCGTTGAGCATGCCGGCCAGTTCGATCCAGGCGTTGACGAACGAAAGGAATGCGACGCCGCCGGGGTGCTCCGGGTCATAGAGCGTGCTCAGCGGGAATGGCGGGTAGTCCAGGTCCATCGCGCGGGCGCTCATGCCGAAGCCCAGGGCGGTGTCGACGGCGTCCATCATGTGCAGGTAATGGGCCCAGGTTTCGGCCCAGTCCTCCCAGGGGTGCATGGTGGCGTAGGCGCTGACGCAGGTTTGCTGCCAGTCGGGGCGTGGGCCGTTCTGGTAGTACTGGTCGAGGGCCTCGGCGTAGCTGGCGCGTTCGTCGCCGAACAGGCTGCGAAACGGTTCGAGCCAGTGGGTATTGGCAATGAGGCGGTCCCAGTAGTAGTGGCCGACTTCATGGCGGAAATGGCCGAGCAGGGTGCGATAGGGTTCGCGCATCTGTGCGCGGACCTTCTCGCGGTGGGCGTCGTCGGCTTCCTTGATGTCGAGGGTGATCAGGCCATTGGCGTGGCCAGTCATGGGCGCGTTGCCTTGCAGGTCGATGCCGACGAAGTCAAAGGCCAGCCCGTTATGCTCGTCGACGCTCTTGGGCACCACGTGCAGGCCCAGGCTGATCAGTTGCGCGACCAGGCGGCGCTTGGCGGTTTCGACCTTACGCCAGCGTTCGTGGTTTTCCGCGATCGACAGATCGGGAATGGTGCGGTTCAGGCTGCAGGCGGCGCACAGCGGTGCCGTGCTGTGGGCCGGTATCAGCCAGTTGCAGGCAGCCGGGGTGTCAAGGTTGGCGCAGCGGCGGAAGGCGCCGGCGTCGAGGTTGTCGTCCTGCAGCCAAGTGCCTTCGACCGGGCCGGGCTGCAGGGAGGACAGGCGGCTTTGTTGCGGCAGGTAACCCAGCAACGCCTGGCAGGCCAGGCACTGGCTGTTGCGAAAGAACAGGGACTGCCCGCAACGGCACTGCCACACCTTGCTGTCGCGCGACGTGCCGGCTACGAAAGGTGCAGCGATGCGCGAACTGAGTTGCTCGAAGTAGCGGAACATGGCGATCTCTCCCTGGGTGACTGAGACTAGATCATTTGCCTGACAGGATCGTTCCCACGCTTCGCACATAGGGACCGAGCACTTGTAGTGAGCGGGCTTGCCCCGCGCTGGGTGGCGAAGCCGCCCCAACCGGAACGCCGCAGTGTGTCAGGTAAAACCAGGCGGCCTGGTTCTGGGGCGGCTTCGCCACCCAGCGCGGGGCAAGCCCGCTCACTACATGTGGATAATCAGATGGGGATATTGTGCTTGGCCAGGAACGCCACGAAGGCCTCTTCGCCCAGCACCTTCACGCCCAACTCGCTGGCCTTGGCCAGTTTCGAACCCGCACCCGGCCCGGCAACGACACAGTGGGTTTTCGCCGAGACGGACCCGGCCACCTTGGCCCCCAGGCTTTCGAGCTTGTCCTTGGCCACGTCGCGGCTCATCAGCTCCAGGGAGCCGGTGAGTACCCAGGTGTGCCCCGCCTCGGGCAAGCCTTCGACGACCTTCTTCTCGCTCTGCCAGTGCATGCCGAAGGCCTTGAGTTGCTGCTCGATGGCCCGTGCACGATTGGCATTGCCTTCGTTATCGAAGAACTCGCGTACGGCCTTGGCTTGCTTCTCGGGCAGCGCCTGGCGCATGTCCAGCCAGTCGGCCGCTATCACGCCTTCAAGGGTGACGAATTTGTCCGCCAGTTTCTGCGCAGCGCCCGGGCCGATGCTCGGCACATGCAATTTATCGAGCAGACCGCCCAAGGTGGTGCTGGCGGCAAACTCGGCGCTCAGGTCGCCCTGATCCTGCAACTGCAGACCGCATTCATCCGGTGCCAGCAGCGCACCGATCACGTCCTGGTTATGGCTGTCTTCAAAGAAACTATGGATCTCGTGCGCCACTTCCAGGCCCACGTCCGGCAAGTAGGTCAGCACTTCCGGCAAAGCCTTCTGCACCCGCTCCAGGGAAGCCAGGGAGCGCGCCAGCACCTTGGCGGTCTCCTCGCCCACATCGGGGATGCCCAGCGCATAGATAAAGCGCGCCAGGGTCGGCGTCTTGCTGTTTTCGATGGCGGTAATCAGCTTCTTGCTGGAGATATCGGCAAAGCCTTCCAGATCAATGATCTGCTCATACTTGAGTTTGTAGAGATCGGCCGGCGAACCGATCAGTTTTTCATCCACCAGTTGCTCGATGGTCTTGTCGCCCAGGCCGTCGATGTCCATGGCGCGGCGCGAGACAAAGTGGATGATCGCCTGCTTGAGCTGGGCGCCACAGGCCAGGCGGCCGACGCACCGGTACACCGCGCCTTCGCTGACCGTTTCCTTGCCCTTGCTGCGCTTGACCAGCTGCGTGCGTTCCACATGGGAACCGCACACCGGGCAACACTCGGGAACCTGCACCGCACGGGCGTTCTCCGGGCGGCGCTCGGGCACCACCGAGACCACTTGCGGGATCACATCACCGGCGCGACGAATGATCACCGTGTCGCCGATCATCAGGCCCAGGCGCGCGACTTCGTCCATGTTGTGCAAGGTGGCGTTGGACACCGTCACACCCGCGACCTTGACCGGCTTGAGGCGCGCCACCGGGGTGACGGCACCGGTGCGGCCGACCTGGAATTCGACGTCGAGCAGCTCGGTCAGCTCCTCCATGGCCGGGAATTTATGCGCAATAGCCCAGCGCGGTTCGCGGGCACGAAAGCCCAGTTCGCGCTGCGAGGCAATGCTGTTGACCTTGAACACCACGCCGTCGATTTCATAGCCCAGGCTGTTACGCCGCTCGCCGATATCGCGGTAGTAGTCCAGGCACTCCTGAATGCCCTTGGCCAGCTTCAATTCATGACTGATGGGCATGCCCCACTGCTGCAACTGCTTCAGGTTGCCGATGTGGGTGTCGCTGATATCCGCCGTCACTTGGCCGATGCCATAGCAGCAAAATTCCAGCGGGCGGCTGGCGGTGATCTTCGAGTCCAACTGCCGCAGGCTGCCAGCGGCGGCGTTGCGCGGGTTGGCGAAGGTCTTGCCGCCGACTTCCAGTTGCGAGGCGTTGAGCCGTTCGAAACCGGCCTTGGACATGAACACTTCGCCGCGCACTTCGAGCGTCGCCGGCCAGCCGCTGCCGTGCAGCTTCAGTGGGATGTTGCGCACGGTGCGCACGTTGACGCTGATGTCTTCGCCGGTGGTACCGTCGCCGCGGGTGGCGCCACGCACCAGTTCGCCGTCCTGATATAGCAGGCTGACCGCCAGACCGTCCAGCTTCGGTTCGCAGCTGTATTCCACCGCCGCGCCCGTGCCAAACAGATCGCCCACCGGCAGATCGAGGCCTTCGGTGACCCGGCGATCAAACTCGAGCATGGTGGTTTCATCAAAGGCGTTGCCCAGGCTGAGCATGGGGATTTCGTGCCTGACTTGCGTAAACGCCGACAACGCCGCGCTGCCGACCCGCTGCGTCGGCGAATCCCGTGTGACCAGTTGCGGGTGCTCGGCCTCCAGGGCCTTGAGCTCGTGGAACAGCCGGTCGTACTCGGCGTCCGGAATGCTCGGCTCGTCGAGGACGTGGTAACGGTAGTTGTGCTGATCCAGTTCAGCGCGCAGTTCGAGGATGCGGGTGTGGGCAGCGGTCATGGTGTTCTCTCAAAAGCAAAAGAGCAGCCGAAGCTGCTCAAATGGTAGTGCGCTTATTCTATCCGACAACGCCGAGGCGCAATCCTCAGCGTTTTTGTGTCAGGGCGCGACGCTCGAACTCGACGATGCGCTGACGGTAGTGTTCGATGGTTTGCGCGGTCAGGACGCTGCGCTGATCGTCCTTGAGCTCGCCGTTGAGTTCCTGGGACAGCTTGCGCGCTGCGGCCACCATCACGTCGAATGCTTGCTTGGGATGACGCGGGCCTGGCAGACCCAGGAAGAAACTCACGGCCGGCGTGCTGAACAGGTCGATATCGTCCAGGTCGAAGGTGCCCGGCTTGACCGCATTGGCCATCGAGAACAGCACTTCGCCATTACCGGCCATGCTTTCGTGGCGGTGGAAGATGTCCATCTCGCCAAAGCGCAGGCCGCTTTCCAGAATGTTCTGCAACAGCGCCGGGCCCTTGAACCCGGCGGCGTCGCGACAGATCACGCTGATCACCAGTACTTCTTCGGCGGCAGGCTGATCGTTGACCGACTGGCGCGGCGCGTTCTTGCCGGCGTTTTCATCCGGGAAATCATCGTCGCGGCTGCTGAAGCTCGGGCCTTCGTCGACGTCGAGGTTCAAGTCGCCCTGATGCGGCTCGGCGCCAGCGGCGCTGCCGCGCTTGCCACGCTTGGACGACGGCTCGCGGGCTTCACGCAGCGGCGCGCTCATCGACGGCAGGTCGTGCTCGTCCAACTGCGGTTCTTTATGGGTATCCAGCACACGGGGCGGCCCCAGCAGCTCGGCGCTGCCGTCGTCGTCGGGCAAGTTGGACAGGTTGCGGTCCAGACGGAATTTGAGCTTGCCCTTGCCACCGCGCATGCGGCGCCAGCCATCAAAAAGAATACCGGCAATGACAATAATGCCGATGACGATCAGCCACTCGCGCAGACCGATTTCCATGTAATCCCGTGCCTCTAATAAAAAATGCTGAAAAATAAGGGGCTTAGCACCGTGCAAACCGCTTTAAAACGTGGCGCCAACTCTATGTTCTGACTGACGTTTTGCCCACGCATACGAAAATTTGACATTAAACTAGCACGACCAAAGATAACTTTACACCGTCTGTCAAAATGCCTTGAACAAATATGTCCATTTGCCACTTTCACCAGAGCGGTAAAGCCTCTTACCGCGCGCTATGAAAATTCGCTGCGGGCAGGGTTCAAGACTCCACCATCGCCATCGCTTCTTCCACATCCACCGCCACCAAACGCGAACAGCCCGGTTCATGCATCGTGACCCCCATCAACTGATCAGCCATTTCCATGGCGATCTTGTTGTGGGTGATATAGATGAACTGCACAGTCTGGGACATCTCCTTGACCAGGCGCGCATAGCGCCCAACGTTAGCGTCATCCAGCGGTGCGTCAACTTCATCGAGCATGCAGAACGGCGCCGGGTTCAACTTGAAGATGGCAAATACCAGGGCCAATGCGGTCAGGGCTTTTTCGCCGCCGGACAACAAATGGATGGTGCTGTTCTTCTTGCCCGGAGGCCGCGCCATGATCGTCACCCCTGTATCGAGTAGATCTTCGCCCGTCAGTTCCAAGTAAGCGCTGCCACCGCCGAAAACTTTTGGGAATAAGGCCTGTAAACCGCCATTAATCTGATCAAAGGTATCCTTGAAGCGGTTGCGGGTTTCCTTGTCGATCTTGCGGATCACGTTTTCCAGGGTGTCCAGGGCCTCCACCAGGTCGGCGTTCTGGGCATCCAGGTAACGTTTGCGTTCGGACTGCTGCTGGTATTCGTCGATGGCCGCCAAGTTGATCGCGCCAAGTCGCTGGATACGCGCGGCAATGCGTTCGAGTTCTTCTTCGGCGTCTTTCTCGTTGGCCTCGGCGGTCAAGGTATTGAGCACGCCGTGCAGGTCGTAGCCATCTTCCAGCAACTGGTCTTGCAGGGTCTTGCGGCGCACGGTCAGGGCTTGCCATTCCATGCGTTGTTGCTCGAGCTGGCCGCGAATCAATTGGGACTGCTGCTCGGCCTGGGTCCGACGTTTTTCGGCGTCACGCAATTCACGGTCGGCGTCTTCCAGGGCGATCTGCGCGGTCTTGAGTTCTTCGTCGACGGTCATGCGTTTGTCGAGCAACTCTTCGAGCTTGAGGCGCAACTCTTCCAGTGGCGCTTCGCCCTCTTCCAGGTTGAGGCTCAGTTGCTCGCGTTTTTCGGTGAGGCGTTCGGATTGCATCTCCAGGCGTTCAAGGGCCTGGGCCGTGGAATTGTGTTGGGCGCGCAGGGAGCCGAGGCGCACCGCGAGCTGGTGTGCATGATCCTTGTGCTGGCGGGCCTCCTGGCGCACGCGGTCGAGGCGTTCACGCAGGCTGTCGCGCTGGGCCAGCAGCAGTTCGCGTTGCTCGGTGTCGAGGGCCATGCTGTCGAGGGCTTCCTGCAGTTGCAGGCGCGCTTCGCCGATCTGTTCGTGTTCCAGCGCACGCTGCTCGCCCATTTCGGCGACTTCTTCGTCGAGACGGGTGCGGCGCAGGGTCAGTTGTTCGGCCTTGGCTTTGCTCGCCGAGAGCTGAGCCTTCAATTCGCCTTGCTGGCGCGCTTCGTCCTGCAACAGGCGGCGCAGGTGTTCGCGGCCGGTCTCTTGCTGGCGCTGGGTGGCGCGCAGGGTTTGCAGTTCGGTTTCCAGGCTGTCGAGGGTCGCCTCGCGCTCTTCACGTTCGGCGCTGAGGTTGACGATTTCCTGGCCACGGGCCAATACGCCGCTTTCGGCTTCACTGGCACGGCGAACGCGCAGGAAGTGGCGGCCGACCCAGAAGCCGTCGCGGCTGATCAGGCTCTCACCGGCGCCCAGTTGACCGCGCAGGGCCAGGGCCTGCTCAAGTGACTCGACCGGCTTGACCTGGCCCAGCCACGGCGCCAGGTCAATCGCCGCCTCGACCTTGTCCAGCAGGCTGCCCGGCACACGCGCGCCATCGGCGGCGGGGCTGAGCAAACGCAAGTCGCCCTGGGCAAAACCGGCCAGGTCGAAGCCGCCGAAATCATCCACCAGCACCGCTTGCAGGTCGGCGCCCAGTACGGTTTCGACCGCCAGTTCCCAGCCTGCCTCCACCTTCAAGCCTTCGGCCAGGCGCGGGCGCTCGGCCAGGTGCTGATCGCGCAGCCATGCGGCCGTGCCAGTGCCGGGGTCGAGCGCGGCTTGCTGCAAGGCTTCAAGGGAGGCCAGGCGACCGTTGAGCCGCTGCAAATCGCCCTGCGCCTGCTGCTGCGCCTGGGTCGCCTGTTGCAGGTGCTGACGCAGTTGCTCCAGGCGCTCCACTTGCTGGTCTTCGCTGGCTTCCAGCTCTTCAAGCGTCATTTCGCTTTCAGCCAGTTGCTCGCTCAATGCCATGATCGCCGCGTCTTCCGGGTCGGCGGCGAGCAATACGCGCTCTTCCTGCAGACGGCGCTGGCGCTCGGCCAGGCGCTCCATGCTGGTTTCCAACTGCTGAATACGCGACTGCTGTACCTCCGCCTGGCGACGTGGCTCGGCGGATTGCAGGTTGAAGGTGTCCCACTGTTCCTGCCACGCGTGCATGGTAGTTTCGGCTTCTTCCAGGGCGGCGGCGGCCTCTTCGGCGGCGGCGCTGGTGACTTCCTGCTCGGGGGTGAGCATGTCCAGCTCTTCGCCGAGGGTCAGCAGCAAGGTGCGATCATGGCCCAGGTGCGATTCGGTTTCCAGGCGCGCGCGTTCGGCTTCCTTCAAGTCATCCTGCAACTGGCGCAGACGCTGCTGGCCGTGCTGGATGCTCTGTTCCACGCGGGCAATATCGCCGCCCACCGAATAGAACCGGCCCTGCACCAGATTGAAGCGCTCTGACAAATCGTGGTGCCCGTCACGCAAGCGCTCGATGCTGGCGTCGGCGTTGCGCTGTTCGGCCACCAGCGCTTCAAAGCTGATTTCCTGGGTGCCGATGATCGCTTCGCGCTGGCCGACCTGATCATTGAGCGCCTGCCAGCGCAGGGCCGACAATTGCGCCTTGAGCTGACGTTCTTCGCCCTTGTATTCCTGGTACTTCTCGGCGGCCTGGGCCTGGCGGTGCAGGCGCTCCAACTGGCGCTCCAGCTCTTCGCGCAGGTCGGTCAGGCGGGCGAGGTTCTCGTGGGTGCGGCGGATGCGGTTTTCGGTCTCGCGACGGCGCTCCTTGTATTTGGAGATGCCGGCGGCTTCTTCGATAAAGTTGCGCAGGTCTTCGGGCTTGGCTTCGATCAGCTTGGAGATCATGCCCTGCTCGATGATCGAATAGCTGCGCGGGCCCAGGCCTGTGCCGAGGAAAATGTCGGTGATGTCGCGACGCCGGCACTTGGTGCCGTTGAGGAAGTAACTGTTCTGGCTGTCGCGCGTGACTTTGCGGCGAATGGAGATTTCCGCGTAGGCGGCGTATTCGCCGACCAGGGTGCCGTCAGAGTTGTCGAACACCAATTCGATGCTGGCCTGGCTCACCGGCTTGCGGCTGGTGGAGCCGTTGAAGATGACGTCGGTCATCGACTCGCCGCGCAGGTTTTTTGCCGAGCTCTCGCCCATCACCCAACGGACGGCGTCGATGATATTCGACTTGCCGCAACCATTGGGCCCGACCACGGCCGCCATGTTACTGGGGAAGTTCACCGTGGTCGGGTCGACGAAGGATTTGAACCCCGCCAGTTTGATGCACTTGAGCCGCACGTTTAGGCGTCCGCCAACGCGGCGATGACCAGCGAGCTGCTGCGCTGGCAGTAGGCCGACAGCACGTTGCGAATCTGTACCAGGTCACGGGCCAATACGGCGGCGAGCAGTTGTTCGAACAGCGCCAGGTATTCGCTCATCGACGCCTTGCGTTGATCCAGGGCCAGGTAATAGGCGCGGTTCATCGCCGGCTGCAGGTTCTCGACGGTCTCCTGCAGATACGGGTTGTTGGCGAAGGGGTACGCGGCGCGCATCACGTTGAAGCTTTCTTCAACGAAGGCGCGAATGTCCTCGCGCTCATAGCTGACCTGCAGGCGCTGCTGGATCTGCAGGAACGGCGCCATGTCGGCCTGGCTCTGCCAGCCTTCGGCGACCGCA
Organism: Pseudomonas azadiae; assembly: GCF_019145355.1. Lineage (NCBI taxonomy): Bacteria > Pseudomonadati > Pseudomonadota > Gammaproteobacteria > Pseudomonadales > Pseudomonadaceae > Pseudomonas > Pseudomonas azadiae. Next base: position 1,197,732 of record NZ_JAHSTY010000001.1, read on the forward strand.
TTGCCGAGCAGGATGTACATTTCGCCCATCAGCGTACACAGGCTTTGCACTTTGTGCGCCGTCAGCTCGGTAACGTGGGCGCCCCGGCGCGGCAGGATCGCGATCAGGTGACGACGTTCGAGGATCAGCAAGGCTTCGCGCACGGAACCACGGCTGACATTGAGTGCCAGCGTGACCTTCTGCTCCTGGATCCGCTCCCCAGGCTTGAGATCGCCGCGAATGATGCGTTCGGCGAGGTGGTGAGCGATTTGCTCGGCGAGACTGTCCGGCGCCTTGAACGTCATGTTTTCCCTTCAAAATCTTCTATCGGTACAAGCGCGGCAGTGTAGCGCATTGGCCCGCTGATGGCGCTACGCCCACGGTGGCGAATTTGGCACGGAATAAGCAGCGCCTGCCGTGTATCAGCCTGCAAAAACACCGGTTTCAGAAGACTGGACCATAATTGAAAGTGTTGTAACTGGGTTTTCTTGACCTTCTGGTCAGAAAATCGTTGACCGAAAAGTCAGACATGACTAGATTCGGCGCAAAGCGGTTAACAACAATAATGAGTCTGCGAGGCCTTCCGTGATCCAGTTTTTACTCAACCAGGAACTCCGTAGCGAGCACGCCCTGGACCCCAACCTGACCGTGCTCAACTATCTGCGCGAGCACCTGGGCAAGCCCGGTACCAAAGAAGGCTGCGCCAGCGGCGACTGCGGCGCGTGCACCGTGGTGGTCGGCGAGCTGCACACCAATGACCAGGGCGCCGAGCAGATCCGCTATCGCAGCCTCAATTCGTGCCTGACCTTCGTCTCCTCGTTGCACGGCAAACAACTGATCAGCGTCGAAGACCTCAAGCACCAGGGCCAACTGCACAGCGTGCAACAGGCCATGGTCGAGTGCCACGGCTCGCAATGCGGCTTTTGTACCCCAGGCTTTGTGATGTCGCTGTTCGCCCTGCAAAAGAACAGCGACGCCCCCGACAGCCAGAAAGCCCATGAAGCCCTGGCCGGCAACCTGTGCCGTTGCACCGGTTATCGTCCGATCCTCGCCGCTGCCGAACAGGCCTGCTGCAACAAGCCGCAGGACCAGTTCGACAGCCGCCAGGCCGACACCATCGCCCGCCTCAAAGCCATCGCGCCGACGCAAACCGGTGAACTCAACAGCGGCGACAAACGCTGCCTGGTGCCCTTGACCGTCGCCGACCTGGCCGACCTCTATGATGCTTACCCGCAGGCCCGGCTGCTGGCAGGCGGCACCGACCTGGCGCTGGAAGTTACCCAGTTCCACCGCACGCTGCCGGTGATGATTTATGTCGGCAACATTGCAGACATGAAGCGCATCGACGATTTTGACGATCGCCTGGAAATCGGCGCCGCCACCGCCCTCTCCGACTGCTATACCGCGCTGCACCAGGCTTACCCGGACTTCGGCGAGCTGCTGCAGCGTTTTGCCTCCCTGCAGATCCGCAACCAGGGCACACTCGGCGGCAATATCGGCAACGCCTCGCCGATCGGCGATTCGCCGCCGCTGCTGATCGCCCTCGGTGCGCAGATTGTGCTGTGCAAGGGCGAAACCCGCCGTACCCTGGCCCTGGAAGACTACTTCATCGACTACCGCGTCACCGCGCGCCAGGGCAGCGAATTCATCGAGAAAATCATCGTGCCGAAGGGCCACGCGCTGTTTCGCGCCTACAAGGTTTCCAAGCGCCTGGACGACGATATTTCCGCCGTTTGCGCCGCCTTTAACCTGAAACTCGACAACGGTGTGATCCGTGACGCGCGCGTCGCCTTCGGCGGCATGGCCGCCACGCCAAAACGCGCCAAACACTGCGAAACGGTATTGATCGGCGCCACCTGGAATGCCGCTACCGTCGAGCAAGCCTGCGCCGCGCTGGCCGAGGACTTCACCCCGCTCTCGGACTTTCGCGCGAGCAAGGAATACCGCCTGCTCAGCGCGCAGAACCTGCTGCGCAAATACTTCATCGAACTGCAAACGCCGCACATCGAGACTCGGGTGACCGCTTATGTCTAACCATCACGCCGTGGTAAAAACCCAGGCCGAACTGGCCGAGCTGTTCGCCCAGGACCTGACCTCCGGGGTCGGCCGCAGCGTCAAGCATGACAGTGCCGCCAAGCACGTCAGCGGTGAGGCGCAGTACATCGACGACCGCCTCGAATTTCCCAACCAACTGCACCTGTATGCGCGCCTGTCCGACCGCGCCCACGCAAAAATCCTCAGCATCGATACCGCGCCCTGCTACGCCTTCGACGGCGTGCGCATCGTGATTACCCACGAAGACGTGCCGGGTCTGAAAGACATCGGACCGCTGCTGCCCGGCGATCCGTTGCTGGCCATCGATACCGTGCAGTTCGTCGGCCAAGTGGTGCTGGCGGTGGCTGCGTGCGACCTGGAAATCGCGCGCAAGGCGGCGATGGCGGCGATCATCGAATACGAAGACCTGGAACCGGTGCTCGACGTGGTCGAGGCCTACCGCAACAAGCATTTCGTGCTCGACAGCCACACCCACCAGCGCGGTGATTCGGCCGGCGCGTTGGCCACGGCGAAACATCGCATCCAGGGCACCCTGCACATTGGCGGCCAGGAACACTTCTACCTGGAGACCCAGATCTCCTCGGTGATGCCCACCGAAGACGGCGGCATGATCGTCTACTGCTCCACGCAGAACCCCACCGAAATCCAGAAACTGGTGGCCGAAGTGCTCGACGTATCGATGAACAAGATTGTCGTGGACATGCGCCGCATGGGCGGCGGTTTCGGCGGCAAGGAAACCCAGGCCGCCAGCCCGGCGTGCCTGTGCGCCGTAGTCGCGCGCCTCACTGGCCAGCCGACCAAGATGCGCCTGCCGCGTGTGGAAGACATGCTGATGACCGGCAAGCGCCACCCCTTCTATATCGAATACGACGTGGGTTTCGACGACAGCGGGCGCCTGCACGGGATCAATCTGGAACTGGCGGGTAACTGCGGCTGTTCGCCGGACCTGTCCAACTCGATTGTCGACCGTGCGATGTTCCACGCCGACAATTCGTATTACCTGGGCGATGCCACGGTGAACGGCCATCGCTGCAAGACCAACACCGCGTCCAACACGGCCTACCGCGGCTTCGGCGGCCCGCAAGGCATGGTCGCCATCGAGGAAGTGATGGACGCCATCGCCCGCCACCTGGCGCTGGACCCGCTGGCCGTGCGCAAGGCCAATTACTATGGCAAGACCGAGCGCAACGTCACTCATTACTACCAGACCGTCGAGCACAACCTGCTCGAAGAGATGACCGCCGAGCTTGAGGCCAGCAGCCAATACGCCGAGCGCCGCGAAGCCATTCGCCGGTACAACGCCCACAGCCCGATCCTGAAAAAAGGCCTGGCGCTGACGCCGGTTAAATTCGGCATTTCGTTTACCGCCAGCTTTCTCAACCAGGCCGGGGCGCTGATCCACATCTACACCGACGGCAGCATCCACCTCAACCACGGCGGCACCGAGATGGGCCAGGGTTTGAACACCAAGGTGGCGCAAGTGGTGGCCGAAGTGTTCCAGGTGGAGATCGACCGCGTACAGATCACGGCGACCAACACCGACAAAGTCCCGAACACCTCACCGACCGCCGCCTCCAGCGGCGCCGACCTTAATGGCAAGGCCGCGCAGAACGCCGCCGAAACCATCAAGCAGCGCCTGGTGGAATTCGCCGCGCGCAAGTACGAAGTGAGTGAAGCGGATGTGCAGTTCCGCAACGGCCATGTGCGCGTGCGTGAGCAGATCCTGACCTTTGAGGCGTTGATCCAGCAGGCGTATTTCGCTCAGGTTTCGCTGTCGAGCACCGGGTTCTACAAAACCCCGAAGATCTTCTACGACCGCAGCCAGTCGCGTGGCCGGCCGTTCTACTACTTCGCGTTCGGCGCGGCCTGCTGCGAAGTGATCGTCGACACCTTGACCGGCGAATACAAGATGCTGCGCACCGATATCCTCCACGACGTGGGTGCCTCGTTGAACCCGGCCATCGACATTGGCCAGGTGGAAGGCGGGTTTATCCAGGGCATGGGCTGGCTGACCATGGAAGAATTGGTGTGGAATAACAAAGGCAAGCTGATGACCAATGGCCCGGCCAGTTACAAGATCCCGGCCGTGGCCGACATGCCGCTGGACCTGCGGGTGAAGCTGGTGGAGAACCGCAAGAACCCGGAAGACACGGTGTTCCATTCCAAGGCCGTGGGCGAGCCGCCGTTCATGCTCGGGATTGCGTCGTGGTGCGCGATCAAGGATGCGGTGGCGAGTTTGGGTGACTATCGGCATCAGCCCAGGATCGACGCGCCGGCGACGCCGGAGCGGGTGTTGTGGGGGTGTGAGCAGATGCGCCAGTTGCAGACGGTGAAAGCGGCTGAAACCGAGATGGCTTCGCTCTAGACCGAGGCGCTGCCATCGCAGGCAAGCCAGCTCCCACATTGGATTTGTGAACACATTCAAGTGTGGGAGCTGGCTTGCCTGCGATAGCGGTCAAACTGACAACAGAGATGTTGAGGTAGACATGAACAACTGGATCAGTGCCCTCGCCCACCTGCAAGACAGCGGCGAACCCTGCGTACTCGTCACCATCATCGAAGAGCTCGGCTCTACGCCGCGCAACGCCGGCTCCAAGATGGTGATCAGCGCCGCGCAAACCTTCGATACCATCGGCGGCGGCCACCTGGAATACAAGGCGATGCAGATCGCCCGCGACATGCTCGCCTGTGGCCAGCAGACCACCCATCTGGAACGCTTCAGCCTCGGCGCCAGCCTGGGCCAGTGCTGCGGTGGCGTCACCGTATTGCTGTTCGAACCCATGGGCCAGGTGCAGGCGCAGATCGCGGTGTTTGGCGCCGGCCATGTCGGCCGAGCGCTGGTGCCGTTGCTGGCGAGCCTGCCGTGCCGGGTGCGCTGGATCGATTCGCGCGAACAGGAGTTTCCGGAACATATCCCACAGGGCGTGCGTAAAATCGTCAGCGAAGAGCCGGTCGACGAAATTGCCGACCTGCCGGCGGGCAGTTACTGCATCGTGATGACCCACAATCACGCGCTGGACCTGGAACTCAGCGCGGCCTTGCTCAAACGCAATGACTTCGCCTACTTCGGCCTGATCGGCTCGAAAACCAAACGGGTCAAGTTCGAACATCGCCTGCGGGATCGCGGCTTTGATGCCGCGCAGTTGCAACGCATGCGCTGCCCGATGGGCCTCACTGAGGTGAAGGGCAAATTGCCGGTGGAGATCGCCATCTCCATCGCCGGCGAAATCATCGCCACCTATAACGCCCATTTCGGCCAGCACGCTGCGGGCGCCGAACCTATTGCCAAACTGCTGCCGGCTTCGCGTCGCAGCCAAGCCATCTGAATTGAGAAAACCATGCCTTTGACTCGCAAAGCCTACCGTGCCGCCATTCTGCACAGCATCGCCGACCCCGCTGAAGTGGGTATCGAAGCGTCCTATGCGTATTTCGCAGATGGTTTGCTGGTGATCGAGAACGGCCAGATCAGCGCTGTCGGCCATGCCGGGGATTTGCTGCCGACCCTGCCCGCCGATATCGACATCACCCATTATCAGGACGCGCTGATCACGCCCGGCCTGATCGACACCCACATTCACCTGCCGCAGACCGGCATGGTCGGCGCCTATGGCGAGCAGTTGCTGGACTGGCTCAACACCTACACCTTCCCCTGCGAGAGCCAGTTCGCCGACAAAGCCCATGCCGAGGAAGTCGCGGATATTTTCATCAAGGAACTGCTGCGCAACGGCACCACCACCGCACTGGTGTTCGGCAGTGTGCACCCGCAATCGGTGAACGCGTTTTTTGAAGCGGCCGAGAAGCGCGACCTGCGCATGATCGCCGGCAAAGTGATGATGGACCGCAACGCGCCGGACTACCTGACCGACACCGCCGAATCCGGCTACCAGGAGAGCAAGGCGCTGATCGAGCGCTGGCACGGCAAGGGCCGCCTGCACTATGCGGTCACGCCGCGTTTTGCACCGACCAGCACGCCGGAGCAATTGGCACTGGCCGGGCAACTGCTGGGCGAGTATCCAGATTTGTACCTGCAGACCCACATCAGCGA